>JAJFKX010000035.1 GCA_021772985.1 Gammaproteobacteria bacterium | reverse complement strand
ACATGCTGCAGTTTGGCTTGCGGCTGGGGGATAAGCCGCAACAGGTCGTGACAACCACGCCAAGGCCGATCCCGCTGCTGAAGCGTTTGATGGAAGATACCTCTTGTGTCGTGACGCGCGCTGCCACGGCCATGAACGCGGCCAACCTGGCGCCGGTGTTTCTGGATACCATCATCTCCCGCTATCAGGGCACGCGCCTTGGACGGCAGGAACTGGATGCTGAAATTCTGGAAGACAGGCCGGATTCCTTGTGGCCGCGTGCGCTCATTGAGCAGTGCCGCGTGAGCAAGGCTCCGCCGCTTGAACGCATCGTCGTCGCGGTCGACCCGCCGGTGACGAGCGGCAAACGATCTGACGCCTGCGGCATTGTCGTTGCCGGGCTGGGCCCTGAGGGTCGTGCCTATGTGATGCGCGATGCAACACGTGAACGCGCCGCGCCTACCGAATGGGCGCGGGCGGTTGTTGGTGCCTATCACCGGGCCGGCGCGGACCGTGTCGTCGCGGAAGTCAATCAGGGCGGCGAATTGGTCGCCGCCATGATCACCCAGGTGGACAAATCAGTGCCCGTGCGCATGGTGCGTGCAACCCGTGGCAAGTGGTTGCGTGCCGAACCAGTCGCAGCGCTCTACGAGCAGGGGCGGGTGGCCCATGTGGGCGCGTTTCCGGAACTGGAAGACCAGATGGCCGACTTTGGCCGCGATGGTCTCTCAAGCGGCACGAGCCCCGACCGGGTCGATGATGCGCGCTAGCGGAGCGTGCGTCGCCTTTTCCCCCATCACCTTCTCAGCCCAAAGCGACACGCGCGAAACCATCTTGCAGCTGCGCGGCCATAACGCGGCCTGGGATGCAATCTGCAAGGACCAGAAATGACGGGCGAGGATTTCCGTGAAGCACTAAAATGGTCGCTCATTGCGGCGGTGATCGTCGCGCTTTGGTGCGGGGTCTTGGCGGTTCGCAAGGCACGTGCCGCTGTGCCCAATGAGTCCGGGTCACTTTCTCTTCAGGATGAAAGCAGTTCTGATGAGATCACTCCTCAAGAGGATCTGCACCCCGTGTGGGTCATTGTCGTTTACGAGGTCAAAGAAAAGAAGATCATTGGCATCACCGAGTTCGTGTTCGCTTCCTACCAGCAGTGCCAGGCCGGCGCGGATGAGGCCAGGCAGGAGCTGGGACTCCATCTCAAGCCGGTTTGTTATTTGCGGTGGATGAAGGAAGATCCGGGTAGCGCTTGGTAATCCAACCCCCATTCATGTGTGGTTCATTTGGCGTAACGTATGGTAGATGCTGAAGAATACTCGCGAGGCATCACATGCGCGGCCGAATCACATTTCGCCGGATCTTATTGGCTCTTGGCATTGCGTTGCTGCTCGGCAGTGTGCCGCCGTCTGCGCGCGCGCAAGACAATTGCATGACATTCGATGAGGCGCGAAAGGCCGGATGGTTTGCCGGGATCAAACGGCGATCCGCTGCCTCGGTTAAAAAAGAGGTCGAGAATAGTAAAGGCGGAAAGGTGGAGTCCTTCCTGATTTGCCGCCCGGGTCCTGTCTACAAGCTGACGGTCATTCGCAAAAACGGTTCTGTGATCACCGTCACCAAACCGGCTCTAGCGCAGTAAGATGGGTAACGCTCGCCGAAATACACCGCCCGGAGGGACCGCATTGGAAGAAATATTATGCGGCTGTTAGTTGTTGAGGATGATCCTGATCTGAACAGGCAGCTTGTCACGGCACTGACGGAAGCAGGATATGCCGTGGATACCGCCTTTGACGGTGAGGAAGGGCATTTTCTCGGTGATACCGAGCCCTATGACGCTGTGATCCTGGATCTCGGTCTGCCGCAAATGGATGGCATCAGCGTTCTTGAAAAATGGCGCCGGGACGAGCGCAACATGCCGGTTCTTATTCTTACCGCTCGGGACCGCTGGAGTGACAAGGTGGCCGGCATGGACGCTGGCGCCGATGACTATGTCGCCAAGCCGTTTCATATGGAGGAAATCCTGGCGAGGGTGCGGGCGTTACTGCGGCGCTCGGCCGGTCACGCCAAAAACGAGATCGAAGTCGGATCCTTGCGGCTGGATACCAGGACATCCCGTGTGACGGTCGATGGCACTCCCATCAAGCTCACCTCGCATGAATACCGGCTGCTGTCCTACCTCATGCACCATCAAGGGCGGGTCGTGTCTCGGACCGAACTTGTCGAGCATCTCTACGATCAGGATTTCGACCGCGATTCGAATACTATCGAGGTATTCGTCGGGCGGTTGCGCAAGAAGCTTCCCTCTGAACTGATTGAGACGGTGAGGGGGCTGGGTTATTGTCTCGGAAGCGCGAGCGATGAGACCTAATTCGCTCGCATTCCGGCTGTTCGCAGCTGCCGCGGTGTGGGCGCTCGTCGTACTGCCGATCACAGCATTTGTTCTGATTTCGGTCTATCGCGGCGCGGTTGAACGTAATTTCGATACGCGCCTGAATGTCTATCTCACCGATCTCGTAACAGATGTTGCGGAAGCGCGTACCAATCCTGCTGCAAAACCTCCCTCCATCACCGATCCACTCTTCAACCGCCCTTTTTCCGGCTGGTATTGGCAAATCACGCCGCTCGACACCCCCACCCAGCTTTTGCACACATCGGAGTCGTTGCTCGACCAGCGGATCACTCTCCCCAGTGAAGTTGGTATTGCAGCGGATGTAAATCTCACACGGCATGCCAATTTGGAGGGTCCGGATAAACACCGCCTGCGTGTTCTGGAGCGTGAAATCACTCTTGATGAAGGCGAGTCCGGAAAGATCAAACTCTCCTTCGCCGTTTCTGGAAACAGTGACGAGATTGAAAAAACCATCAGTGAATTCCGTACGCTCCTGATCTTGGCTCTAACTGTTCTCGGACTGGGCCTCGTGCTAGCCACCTATTTTCAGGTGCGCTTCGGCTTGAGACCGTTGCGGGCGATAGGCCAAGGGCTTGCCTCCATCCGCTCAGGCGACGCTGAGCAGCTTGAGGGCGATTTACCCACCGAGATTGTTCCCCTGCAAAGTGAACTCAATGCCCTCATCGTGTCCAATCGCGCGATTGTAGAGCGGGCGCGCACCCATGTCGGAAACCTCGCACACGCGCTCAAAACCCCCTTAAGCGTCATCACCAACGAGGCGGCTGGAAAGCGCACGGCCTTTGCCTCAAAGGTCGCCGGGCAGGCAGAACTCATGCGAGATCAGATCGCCCACCATCTGAATCGTGCCAGCATGGCCGCACGCTCGGGTGTCATTGGTGGCCAGAGCCGTGTGAAACCGGTCGTCGAAGCCCTGATCCGGGCCCTGAACCGCATCTATGAGGAACGTAAGCTTACCTTGCGTCTGGACTGTCCGGATGACGCGACATTTCATGGCGAAAGACATGATTTGGAGGAGATGGTTGGAAATCTGCTCGACAATGCCTGCAAGTGGGCGAAATCTGACATTTCGCTGACGGTCTCGGCGGCCGGGGAAATTATTGTCATTACGGTTGACGACGATGGGTCGGGACTGCCTAAAAAGGAACGGCTTGCAGCAATCAAGCGGGGCCTCCGGCTGGACGAGACTAAACCCGGTTCAGGGCTTGGTTTGTCCATCGTTGCGGAGCTTGCCCACCTGTACAAGGGCAGGTTTTCTCTGGAACAATCAGAAAAAGGCGGGCTAAGCGCGCGTCTTGAATTGCCAGGCTCTTAACCTTGCATATAATCAGTGGCCGAATTTTTGCCTGAATTTTCGTATCTTAAGGAACCGAGCGAGAGTATTATTCTATTGCATTCTGGTGCGGCTGGGCTGGCAAAAGTCGCCTGGCACTGGTTCGCACCTACATTTGCGAGGACGATATCATGCGATTGAAGGTCATCTTGGCCACCCTTCTTATTCCCGCAACGCTTGCGGCATGTGGACCCGGCCGTAATGCACAATCGGGCACTGTCCTTGGCGCTGTCGCTGGCGGTCTTCTTGGCAGCCAGGTTGGAAAGGGCGATGGCCGTATTGCCGGTGCTATGGTTGGAGCCTTTCTCGGCGGTGTGGTTGGCAATGAGATCGGCAGGCGCATGGACGAGGTTGATCGCCGCGCCGCCATGGAGGCCGAATACCGTGCTCTCGAAACGGGCCGTGCAGGAACTGCAACGCCGTGGCGCAATCCAAATTCCGGCCGCTATGGAACTGTCGTCCCGGGCCAATATTATCAAGCCAGTGGGCAGTATTGCCGGACCTACACCCATACAATTTATATCGATGGCCGCCCGGAGACATTGAGCGGCAAAGCCTGCCGCAAGCCAGATGGAACTTGGCACAAGGTCAGCTAATTCCCATTACCCTTTGAAAGGGGGTAGATAGGCTATCGGCGGTTGTGCATGCGCGCCATTTCGTCGCGTCTTTATCACATGTTCTTTAGCGAAACTAACTTGCCCGCGTGGCTCTGCCGTGCTTATCCCTTGGGACTGCCCAGCATATAGTCACAGGCAGCATAGGGTTGGGAAATGATTCTCTGGATAATATTCGCAGGATTGACTGCCGCGGCGATGATTGCCGTCCTGTGGCCGTTACTGCGCCAGGGTAAGCAGATTGTGGAAGCGGCGGCCTATGACACTGCCGTGTTCAAGGATCAGCTCGAAGAAATCACCTCCGAACAGGAGCGTGGCGTTATCAGCCAGACCGAAGCTGAAGCCGCACGGACAGAAGTGTCGCGGCGGCTCCTTGCGGCGGCTCGTATCGGTGAAAACAAGAATGCACCTGCATCGGCTGCGCCGGGTAGAAACATTCCCGCGCTGGCGCTGGTTTGCACGTTCATCTGCGTACCCATCACCAGCGCCGCGCTATATCTGGTTTACGGATCACCGGCATTGCCAGACAGGCCGCTGGCCTCCCGGCTCGAAACTTCCTCCGGTGCCAAGCAAGTTGAAGCGCTGGTGGCCCGGGTTGAAGCGCGCCTGCGCGATTCTCCCGAAGACGGGCGCGGCTGGGAGGTCCTTGCCCCTGTCTATTTGAGGATGCAGCGTTTCGCAGATGCCGCTGACGCGTTTGGAAAAGCGCTCAGACTGCTTGGCGAAACGCCCCAGCGCCTTGTGCTCTATGGCAATGCATTGGTTCTGTCCCACGATGGAGTTGTTACTGAGCCTGCGAGATTGGCGCTGCAAAAAGCCGCTGCGGGGGATGGATCATTGGTTCGGGCACATTTCTGGCTGGCTGTCGCTAAGGAGCAGGACGGCCAGTACAAACAGGCTGCACAAGCATGGCGCGATCTCTTGAAGCGGAGCAGTAAAGATGCGCCATGGCGCGAAGTCGTTCAGCAGCGGCTCGCGGCAGTTGAGCAGCAGGCAGGTTTGGCGGGCAGTGGAAAATCCGCAGCTCGTACCGGGGCAAAGCCCGGCGAAGCTATTGCGAAAGGGCCAACCCAGGAAGATATTGCAGCCTCGCGGGATATGAGTTCCTCTGACAGGACCGCGATGATCGCGCAAATGGTTGCCGGGCTGGCGGAGCGGCTCAAGAGCAACGGCGGTAATATTGAGGAATGGAAGCGATTGGTGCGCAGCTATACTGTGCTTGGCAAAAAGCAAGAGGCGGTTAAGGCGCTTGCCGATGCTCGAGGCGTATTTGCTGGGGATCTCAAGTCGCTCGCTTCTCTGAATGAGCTGGCAAACTCACTGGGCCTTTAGGTCTGTAGAGACCACAAGGAAATTGAAGGTACTATGACCCGGAAACAGCGCAGATCGGTTTTGATTGGAGTGTGCCTCGCGGTGCTCGGCCTTGCTGTCGGGTTGGTCCTGTTTGCACTTGAAGACTCAATAGTCTTTTTCTACAGCCCAAGCGATGTGTCAGAGAAGAACTTAAAGCCCGGCCAGCGTATCCGGCTTGGCGGTCTGGTCGAAGAGGGCAGCGTCAAGCGCGGTGAGAATACGACAGTACAATTCACCGTGACGGACACAGCCAAAACGGTATCCGTCATGTATACAGGTGTGCTGCCGGATTTGTTTCGTGAGGGCCAGGGTGTTGTGACCGAAGGCAGGCTTGGGAGCGATGGTGTATTTGTCGCCGACAGCGTTCTGGCCAAGCATGATGAGAATTATATGCCGCCGGAAGTGGCAGATGCCTTAAAACGAGCCGGCCACCCAGATTCGGGCGAACAAAACTGATGCTTCCTGAACTCGGCCAATTGTGTTTAATCCTGGCGCTGTTGCTGGCACTCAGCCTGGCAATCTGTCCATTGATAGGTGCACATACCGGTCAACTCGCATTGCAACAAATGGCCAGACCCTTGGCGTTCGGGATAACCGGCTTTGTCGGCCTGGCTTTTGTATTGCTGATCAGCGCGTTTGTCCAACAGGACTTTTCGGTTGCCTATGTTGCCCGCAACAGCAACTCGTTATTGCCGTTGCAATACCGTATTTCAGCAGTATGGGGCGCGCACGAAGGCTCGTTGCTGTTATGGAGTTTGATTTTATCGTTATGGACGGCCGCAGTTGCCGGTTTTAACCGTAGTTTGCCAAAAGATTTTGTAGCCAGGGTTCTGGCTGTATTAGGTTGGGTAGCCGCTGGATTTTTGTTGTTCATCCTGTTCACTTCCAACCCTTTCGACCGTTTGCTGCCTGGTGCAGTGGAAGGTGCCGACCTGAATCCGTTGTTGCAGGACCCCGGTTTGATCATTCACCCGCCGATGCTGTACTTCGGCTATGTCGGTTTCGCAGTACCTTTTGGGTTTGCAGTAGCCGCACTGCTGGGCGGACAGGTAAACAGGGACTGGATCCGCTGGTGCCGACCCTGGGCTTTGCTCGCCTGGGCGTTATTAACAGCTGGTATCGCACTGGGTAGCTGGTGGGCATATTACGAACTCGGCTGGGGCGGCTGGTGGTTTTGGGACCCGGTAGAAAATGCCTCATTTATGCCCTGGCTGGTGGGCACCGCCTTGATTCACTCTCTGGCGGTAACCGAAAAAAGGCAGGCATTTACCAACTGGACTCTGCTGTTAGCTATTCTGGCATTTTCACTCAGCTTGCTGGGAACCTTTCTGGTCCGCTCAGGGGTATTAACCTCAGTGCATGCTTTCGCCAGTGACCCGTCACGGGGAGTCTTTATTTTATGCCTGCTGGGTGTGCTGTGTGGTGGCGCATTGACTTTGTTTGCTTTACGCGCACATACCATTCAGCAGGACACCCGGATAGGCGGTTGGTCACGGGAAACCCTGTTGCTGGTTAATAATGTGTTTTTTGCGGCCAGCGCCGGTATGGTATTGCTAGGGACTTTGTACCCGTTACTGATCGAAGCAGTCAATGGCAGCAAAATATCAGTTGGACCACCCTATTTTGGCTTACTGTTCAGCTTGTTGATGGTTCCGGTAGTGATCTTAATGCCCACCGGCCCAATGACCAACTGGAAAAAAGACGGCTATAAAAACGTTTTTCGTCAGTTACTCCCCGTCATCGGCTTATCCATATTACTGGGCGGCATCGCCGCTGTGACACTCGGTGGTGGGCACTGGCGTGCATGGCTGGGATTGGTCGGCGCCGCCTGGCTGATGCTTGGCAGTCTTTACTATGTGTTTAAACGGTTACGACAGCAAGGTCGTCTAAACCGTTGGGAACTGGGCATGGTCAGTGCCCATTTCGGTGTTGGCGTATTTGTTGTCGGTGTTGCCCTGGTCGGTTCCCAGGAGCTACAGCGTGATTTACGGATGGGAGCCGGAGATGAATTAACCATAGGCAACTACAGGATTGAATTTGAAGGGGTCCGCAATGTTCAAGGACCTAACTATATCGGCCAGCGCGGCCGTTTCCTTGTCTTTAATGATAATCAGGAAATAATCGCCGCCCTGGAACCGGAAAAACGCCGCTACCAGGCAACTGGTGCAGTAATGACTGAAGCGGCGATTGATCGTGGAATAACCCGTGACTTGTATATAGCACTGGGTGAACCACTGGCCCAGGAAGGGTCAAACGCCGCTGCTGGAGACTGGAGCGTGCGTGTTTATGTGAAACCTTTCGTACGATGGATATGGTCTGGCGCACTATTTATCATGTTTGGCGCTATACTAGCAGCCACTGACCGTCGTTATCGCAGGAAAAATCAATATGCTCAAGCGACTGTTTCCGATCATCAGCTTTCTCGGTCTGACCGTGTTGCTGGTTATCGGCCTGAAACACTCTGAATTTAAAGAGATCATCCCGTCGCCGCTGATTGGTCAGAAGGCGCCGGCTTTTGAGTTACCTACGCTGAATGATCACCGCATGGTGAACAGCTCCAGCTTGCGTGGTAAACCCTATTTGCTGAATATCTGGGCCAGTTGGTGTCCAGGCTGCAGGGTCGAACATGAATTAATTATGTCGATTGCAGATCAGGATATTATTCCGGTGTATGGTCTTAGTTATAAAGATGCTGAGCACGACGCTAACCGCTGGCTGGAGCGTTTCGGCAATCCTTACACCGAAGTCTTGGTGGATGAAGCCGGCAAAGTAGGTATTGATTATGGTGTTTATGGCGCACCTGAAACTTTTGTGATTGATTCCAAAGGAGTGATCCGACATAAACATGTCGGCCCGCTGGATGTCAAAACATGGAAAAAGGAATTGCTGCCATTGATCATGACACTGGATCAACCACAGAGTTAAACACACCCAAGAGTAACCTAAGGCTTGGCATTTTTAATGCCAGGCCATTAACCTTTGTCCGCTTATGCCAATCCTAATTCGAAAATGCCTTGTTATTTATCTGCTAATGCTTAGCATGCCGGCAATTGCTATTGATGTGCTCGATTTCCAATCACCTCAGGAAGCTGAGCGCTTTCGGGCACTGGCTGCAGAAATACGTTGTCTGGTTTGCCAAAACCAAAGCCTGGCGGATTCCAGCGCCCCCCTGGCGCAGGACTTGCGCGCGGAAGTGCTGGAACAAATGCGCGCCGGCCGCACCGATCAGGAAATACGTGACTACCTGGTTGCCCGCTACAGCGATTTCATACTTTACCGGCCAACCATGTCGGTGACCAATCTGCTGCTTTGGTTTGCCCCATTATTGATGGTTATCAGTGGTCTATGGTTATTGATCCGTAAACTGCGGCAAGCTACCCCGTCAGAAAACTCAACTGTATCCGGTCATGATATGCCGGACAGCGAGGATTGAATATGTGGTTTTTTGGCTTATGCGCTGCAGTATTGATAGCAGCCGCAGTATTAATCGTGATGCTGCCTCTGATCAGACCCGGCAAACCGCCAGGCCTGCGTGTGCTGGAGCAGGCGCTTGCCACTGGTTTGCTGGATCCGGACGAATATACTGCCAAGCGCCAGCAATTATTGGCCGATTTACCAACTATTACTCCACCACCCAGATTATTTTCCTTACTCTTACTGGTCGCTATTCCAGCAGCCAGCTTACTGCTGTATTACCAACTCGGCTCACCAGAAGCATTCGATCCTGAGACCCGTGCGCCAATTACCTCCAATGCTCAAGGCGTGCAGGCTATGCGCGAAATCCTGGAAAATCATCCCGACGACCTTGAGGGCTGGTTGTTATTGGCTAATACGCTGGTTGAACAACAACGCTATAGTGATGCAATCCCGGCATTCCAGCGGGCATTGGAGCTGATTGATGATTCGCGCCCAGAGCGTGCAGTGGTACTGGCTGATATAGCCGAAGCGATCATTTTCGCCGGTAATTCCCAACAGATACCCGATCAGGCTCGTGAATATCTGCAGCAGGCGATTGCTATTGATCCGCAGCTACAACGTGGTCTGTGGTTACTCGGTGTGGTTGCGTTTCAAGACCAGGATTACAACTTGGCGATCAGTCGCTGGCAACAATTATTACCGTTACTTGAAAACCCCAGCGTCAGTCAATCAGTACGTGAGCAAATCACACAAGCACAACAACGCTTAACAGGCTTCCAGCCGGCTCTTAATGATGATAATCAAACCGGCCCTGCCAGCGATACCGGTATTTCTGTAGAAATATCGCTCAGCGAACAGTTAGCCGTTCAACTGCAACAACAAACCAGTTCGCCGGTTCTGTTTGTGTTTGCCCGGGTCAGTGGCAGCCAACAACCCCCAGTTGCTATTCAGCGGTTATCTGCAGCCAGCTTACCCGTTACCGTCACGCTGACAGAAGCAGATGCCATGTTACCTGGTAATTCACTGGCCACGCTGGCTGACAATACTGAACTGGAAGTAACCGCCAGATTATCATTCAGTGGTAATGCCATTGCCCAGCCCGGTGACTGGCAGGGTCAGGTACAGACAACCACCAACCCAGGCAATGACAGTCTGCCTTTGACCATCAGCAGTATTGTCCCGAATCCTTAACTATCACCTCACAGGAGTTAACAATGCAACGCGTATCGGTTCATTTGTTATTACTGATTTGCACTTTATTATTCACCAGCCAGGCGATCAGCCAGGGCAATGGTTTAGACAATGTTCAAATTTCCACCACCAAACTGTCTGATACTGTCTATATGTTAACCGGCGCAGGCGGCAACATTGGCCTATCCGCAGGTGAAGATGGTGTGTTCATCATCGACGATCAGTACGCGCCACTCAGTGAGAAAATCCAGCTCGCCATTGCTGAGGTTTCTGATCAGCCGGTACGCTTTGTAATTAATACTCACTGGCACCACGACCACACCGGGGGAAATGAGAATTTTGGCACAGGCGGCAGCATAATAATCGCACATAACAACGTCCGCGAACGCTTATCTACTGATCAGTTTATTGAATTTTTCCAGGTTGAAGCTAAAGCCTCACCCAAAGTTGCGCTGCCAGTGATCACCTTCAACGATGAGTTAAGCCTGCACCTGAATGGTGAATCCGTCACCGCTTTCCACCAAAGCCATGCACACACCGACGGCGACAGTATTATCCATTTCGCTGACAGCAATGTTATCCACATGGGGGATACGTTTTTTAACGGCACCTATCCATTTATCGACACTTCAAGTGGCGGCAATATCAATGGTATGATCAAAGCCAACGCTTTCGCCTTGGACCTGGCGATTGACAGCACTCGAATTATTCCAGGCCATGGCCAACTCGCCAGTAAAGCTGATCAACAGGCATACCATGACATGCTGATAGCAGTTCGCGATGCAGTCAAAATGCATGTAGACGCTGGCAAAACATTGGAAGAAACCATCGCTGCCAATCCTACTGCCGATTTCGATCAGCAATGGGGACAAGGCTTTACCAAGGCTGAAGCAATTGTCACATTTGCTTATGAAAGTCTTAAGCAATAAGACTGGACAACATAAAACAGAAGAAGGGGTTCAATTTCGTAGTAAATCTTTACTGTATACAGGCTGTTTGATCTAATTCTGCCTATGCGCCCGAATCAGCTTCGCTAACGTCAATACCCCGGGCCCTGCCCGATCCCGATTAGCGAACACCAGAAACATTTGCACCGGCATTTTGCCCCCTTCTCTAAGTGGCAGGCACTTCAACTTGCCGCTGTCCAGGTCAGCTGCAATTAGTGGCTCAGGAAATCTGCCAAAGCCCAACCCCTGCTGCACACATGCAAGACTGCGATTGAAATCACTCACTGTCCAGCGGCGCTCGGCTTGCTGCCAACCAGCACTGACAGGCCTCGAGCCCGGGTCTCTGATCACAAACTGGCGATGCGCCAGCAACTCCTGAACCGTGATGTCACTGCCCAATTGATGTAATGCATGTTCAGGATGAGCAACTGCTACCATTTGAACCGAACACAATGGCTCACCCACAAAGCCTGCCGGCACCCGCGGTGTAATCGCCAGATCAACCGCATTGCGTATCAACAAATCATCAGTATGACTTAACACGCTTTCATATAATTGCAGGCGCACGTCATGACATTCACTTTCAAAGCCGGCCAGGATTGCACTGACCCAGGGGAACGGAAACACTGCTTCTACTACCAAGCCGATTTCCGCCTCCCAGCCTTCGGCAAAATCACCGGCCAATGCTTCCAACTCGGCAAACTCTGCCACCAAACGCTGAGCCCGCCGCAACAATGCCTCACCCTGACGTGTTAACTGGCCAGTCTTCCCATTTACAGTAATCAGTTGAACACCCAGCCGGTCAGCTAACTGGGTAAGCGCCTGGTGCACTGAAGACGGTGTTCTGAATAATTTCTCAGCTGCTTTTGCGTAGGTTCCAGTTGCTGCATATGCAATCAGGCAGCGCCATTGTTCTAATGTTGTTTTATTCACTATTTCTAAATGTTTTATGCAATTATTTTCAATTTAAGTTTAGTAAAAGTGAATATATGATAAACGCATTACTACAAACAGGCTAGCGAGATGATTACACCCGCCATTTATCCAGCCGTAGCTGCAACTGAAGGAGCAGGCGTTCGTATTCAACGTGCAATAGGCACTTCGCACCTGCGTCACCTCGATCCTTTTTTATTACTGGATTACTTTAATAATACCAACGCCCAGGACTATCTGGCTGGCTTTCCCAGTCACCCGCACCGGGGCTTTATAACCTTTACTTACATGCTGGATGGTCAGATGGAACACCGGGACAGTATGGGCCATCGGGGCGTGATTGGCCCGGGGGATGCCCAGTGGATGAAGGCCGCACATGGTGTGATTCATTCTGAAATGCCCAAACAGATTGCCGGTCGTATGCGCGGGTTTCAGCTCTGGCTCAACCTGCCCGCCAGCGAAAAACTGTCTGCGCCTGACTACCTGGAGCTGGCTGCTGCTGATTTTCCATTGATTGAAACCAGTACTGTCCGGGTAAAGCTACTGGCTGGCAATTATGCAGGCAGCCAGGCGCCAATCACTGATGTTCTGACGAAAGTTAATTACTTGGATGTTACCCTGGCACCCGGAGCCAGCTTCAAGATGCCTATGCAAACAGGGCACATTGGATTTTTATTTGGCTATGAAGGTAACTTACAACTTGGCGACAGGCTGCTGCCTGAACAGCATATAGCCATTACCGAGCAATCTGAGACCACTGTTCAAGCAGGTCGCAAAGGCGCGAGCCTGCTGGCGATCAGCGCTAAGCCAATTGGTGAACCGATAGTACAACATGGTCCTTTTGTCATGAACAGCCGTGAGGAAATCACGCAGGCCATGCAGGATTACCGTGATGGCACATTGACCACCTTGGCATCCATATGAAACCGCAACGCACATGGGTTGATGGGTGGCGCAGCGATATCCGGCAACATGGTTGGCTGGCAATTGGCTTGCATTGGACCAGCGCCATACTGGTCATTGCACTGCTGGCTCTGGGCCTGTGGATGATAACGCTAAGCTATTACAGCCAATGGTATTACACCGCGCCTGCCCTGCACACATCAATGGGCATACTGTTCACTGCGGTGCTGATTTTGCGCTGTAGCTGGCGGCTGACCAATACCCAGCCGATAATCACCGGCACAAGCCTCGAACAACGGGCAGCTGGTATCAGTCATTGGTTGATTTATTGGTTGTTATTCGCAATTTGCATAAGTGGCTATTTGATAGTAACTGCAGCAGGTTCCGGCATCAGTGTTTTTGGTTTGTTTGAATTGCCTGCTTCACCACTGCAGTTCGATAATCAAGCTGATATGGCCGGCTGGTGGCACCGTTGGCTGTGTTATCTGCTGATGGCTGTTATCGTGCTGCATATCGCCGCCGCCTTAAAACACCAACTGATTAACCGGGACGGCACACTCAGCAGAATGTTGGGTCGTGTGAGTACCCCTGATAATACTTTTTAATTAACAGCAGGAAATTTATTGTGAGCTACAAAAATTTTATCATCGGCCTATCAATTGCTGCAGGCTTATTGATTTCAGCAAGCAGCCAGGCCAACGAGTATGCAATCGATACCCGTGGTATGCATGCCTCTATCCAATTCAAGGTTAAACACTTGGGCTACAGCTGGTTAGATGGTCGCTTTAATAGCTTTTCTGGCCAATTCAGTTTCGATCAAAACAAGCCTGCTGAGGCTCAGGTCAATGTGGTGATTGATACTGCCAGTCTCGACAGCAACCATGCGGAACGTGATAAGCACCTGCGCAGTGACGACTTTCTTGCTGCAGATCAATTCCCACAGGCCAGTTTCATCAGCACTGCGGCTGAATTGGATGCTGAAGGCCATGGTCATATCACTGGCGATTTCACACTAAAAGGCATCACCAAATCAATCCGTATTGCTATATCCAGTGTCGGCGCAGGTAATGATCCCTGGGGTGGGTATCGCCGTGGTTTTACCGGCATCACCGAGATTCAACTAAAAGATTTTGGTATCGATTATGACCTGGGCGCAGCAACCACAAGCGTTTACTTAACTTTGAATGTTGAAGGTATTCGTCAATAGGCAAACTGTCTGATACATAACATCACTTGCCACACGGGTAATGTTCCACATTGCCCAAATACATAGCTTGGTGTTTAAACAGAAGTAACCATGATTGATTTTGTATATGCAAAATCAATCGCTCCAAGATAAATAATCAATTTTATCTATTTATAATACTTGGTTAAACTGACCACATTATTTAACACATGCGAGTATCAGCCATGAGTAAAACCACCTTGACCACCTCAGCCGGCGCACCAATTGCCGATGACAACAACAGCATCAGTGCAGGCCCGCGCGGTTCACTGACCTTTGAAAATTTCCGGGTGTTTGAAAAACTGGCGCATTTCAACCGTGAACGCATACCCGAACGGGTTGTACATGCCCGTGGCAGTGGTGCTTATGGCACTTTCACTTTGGATAATGATTTAAGTGATTACACCATTGCTGATTTTCTGCAGGGTGAAGGCACCCAGACGGATGTATTTGTGCGCTTCTCCACCGTTGGTGGTGGACAGGATTCCAGTGACTATGCGCGTGATCCACGTGGTTTTGCAGTCAAGTTTTACACCAACCAAGGTAATTTTGATCTGGTCGGCAATAACACACCTGTGTTTTTCCTGAATGATCCAAGTAAATTTCCGGATTTTGTGCATTCCCAAAAGAAAAACCCTCGTACCAACCTGCCCGACCCGGCAGCCATGTTCGAATATTGGGCCAGTCATCCCCAATCATTGCATCAGGCAACCATTTTGATGTCCGATCGCGGCATTCCTTATTCACATCGGCATATGCACGGATTTGGCTCACATACGCTCAGCTTCTGGAACAAAGATGGTCAACGGGTATGGGTTAAATGGCACCTGAAAACCAACCAGGGGATTAAAAACGTTACCAATGAACAAGCCGCAACCATGGATCCTGCAGGTGCTCAGCGCGATCTGGTGGCAGCTATTGATCGTGGTGATTTCCCAAGCTGGTCGGTAGAACTGCAAATCATGTCCGAAGATGAAGCACGCGAATACCACCTCAACCCTTTCGATCTGACAAAAATCTGGCCGTACGAAGATTATCCGCTGATCAAGGTTGGGACCATGGAACTGAATCGGAACGTAGAAAACTATTTTGCAGAAACTGAGCAAGCAGCATTTGCCCCCAGCAATCTGGTACCTGGTATTGGTGCCTCGCCAGATAAAATGCTGCAAGCGCGGTTATTTGCTTACCAGGATGCACACCGTTACCGAATCGGAGCCAACGTTAACCAAATACCGGTTAACCAACCTAAATGCCCGGTGCACAACTACCAACGCGATGGTGCTTTTGCGGGTGTCTGCCCAATTACCAACGGAGTAAACTTTTACCCGAATGATCGTGCTGATCAGGGTGCTCCTGCACCTGCAGGGCAGTTTGCAGAACCACCGATGCCATTACTGGATGCTGCCTGGGTAAAAGTCTACAGCCAGGACCACGAAGAATATTACCAGCAGGCAGGTAATTTATTCAGAACCATGAACGATGATCAGAAAAATCAGCTGGCCGGCAATATCGCCGGTGGCCTGATAGCTGCCACACCTTCGGTGCAACAACGGATGCTGGCACAATATTCGCAAGCCGACACTGATTATGCAGCGCGTGTTGAACATGCCATGCAAACGCTGCAAAGTGCCGCATAGTTAACTTTCGCCCGCCACTGGCGGGCGTTACCCGGAGTGCAGAGATGCATTTAAATGCTGACTTTAACTTACCTGCTCTGCTCCACGCTGACGAACTGGACTGGGTAAGCTCGCCGATGGCGGGGGTCCAGCGCAAGATGCTGGACCGTATTGGCAATGAAAAAGCGCGGGCTACTTCATTGGTTCAATATGCACCCGGCAGCCACTTCAATACTCATGTGCATACTGGTGGTGAAGAGTTTCTGGTGTTGCAGGGTGTATTCCAGGATGAACATGGCGATTATCCTTCCGGCAGTTACCTGCGCAACCCTCCGCAATCAAGCCATACACCCGGCTCTGAACCGGGTTGTATTATTTTTGTGAAGCTGTGGCAGTTTCAACCTGATGATCGACAAGCTGTAAGCATTCATGTGGAGCAGCTAGATTGGCAGATCGACTTGAATCGACCCGGAGTCCTGATCAAATCATTATTTAGAAACGCACACGAGCACGTACAACTGGAACGCTGGCCAGCGTCAAGCATCCTTGACGTTACCATTATCGATGGGATGGAACTGCTGGTTTTAAAAGGTGAACTGCAATATGGTGATAATCCCTTACGCGCCTGGTCTTGGTTGCGCTTACCGCAGGGCACCACCAAGCTGCAGCTGATCACTGGCGGGCAGCCTTGTGAGTTGTGGGTTAAATATGGTCAACAACTGGTGACCGACCCGGGCAGATACACCAGCCTCAATCAAACCTGAGGTTTTTTCAAACTCTCCCATGGTCCGGTAATCGCCAGGGTAATGCCGGGATCATAAATATTGACAAACAGCCATTGCCCATCCGGCGAAAAGCAGGCACCTGCCCATTCGGTATTGGGCATTTCATCCGCCAGGTTATAACCGCCCAGTGTTCCCTGAATTTGATCATTGATCTGCGCCAGATAACTGTAAGTTCCGTCTTCATGCAACAACATCAGCCGTTGCGCATTGAGCGGCTCTGTAACCCGGTCTTCACATAGCAACAAACCGCCATACGGATTAATGATCAAGTTATCTGGTCCGGAAATTTCATCATTCCCAGGAGAGTCATAAACCAATTCCAAGGTATGCTCGTGGGTGTTGTAACTAAACACCTGACCGGTCGAAGCTGAGCCACCGCGCTTGGAAGTAAAGAATACTCGCTGACCATCTATATCAATACCTTCCAAAGCAATGAAGGCACAAGCACCCTGATCAAAACCCTGCTGCTGCACGCCTCGAACATCATGAGTACCAGGGTTATTCCCACGTTCAGGATGCTCAATATCAACCCATGAGCAATCCCAGGTTTGACCAACCTGACCGGCTTTACTGAGATCAGTTTCGCCGGTCACTTTCAGCATCTGTAAACGCCCTCCTGCAGACAGCTTACCCGGCTGTTCCGGAATAAACCGGTAAAAACCGGCTTTGGGTGATACATCTTCGGTCAAATAAGCCATACCGCTGGCAGCATCAATTGCCACCGCTTCATGAAAAAACTGGCCCATTGCAGTCAACGGCTGCGGCTGTGCCACACCATCAGCCGGTACTTCAAATATAAAACCATGATGCTTGCGTGCATCATCCATTTCCGCCCAGGCAAACCGGACACGATCATCAGCACTTAGCAGCTCCGGAGAGTAGACCATTTCCTCACAGCTTAACCATGTACCCCAAGGTGTTACCCCGCCGGCACAATTGTTGGCGGTACCGCTTAAGCTGGTGTAACTGCTTTGCAAGCTGGGCATACAGGCATCAAGGTGCAATGTTACCGTGCCGCCTCCGGTAACATCATAAGCCTGATCCGGGGCGCCAAACGGCCCACTGGAACCACGCAATTCATGATTACGTACCAACGTTATCTGCTGATCAGTGGCCCGCACTACGCCCATGCCATCAAAACTGGTCGGCGCAGTTATACCATCGCTCATCACTTGTCCGGCATAAGCCAGGCTCCGGTAATAAAAACCAGGTGGCAACTTGATCAGCGGTAATCCGGTGATAGCGTCGTTGCTCAAAACCAGTTGACCGTAACCTGCTCCAAGACGCCAGTTCTCACCGGAAGACGCCAAAGCATAACCGCGCAAAGTGCTGGCTAAGGTCCCTCCGCCCAGTAGTAAAGCGGAATTACGTAAAAAAGCGCGGCGCTTGATATCTGCCATAATTAAAATCCTCTGACTTACATTCCAGGTGGCAACATGCCTTTCGGCAGCCGACCCTGCATTTTCTTCATCATTTTGCCCATCCCGCCCTTGGAAAATTTCTTAAACATCTTTTGCATTTGTGCGAATTGCTTCATCATTCGATTGATGTCCTGAACGTGTGTCCCAGAACCGTTGGCAATACGTCGTTTCCGCGAGCCTTTGATGACATCCGGGAATACCCGCTCCTGCGGCGTCATGGAATTGATGATGGCAATCATACGTTTGCTATCACTGCCCGACTCGGCTCGTTGACGTACCGTGTCCGGCAGTTGCCCCATGCCCGGCAACTTATCCATCATCGCGCCCATACCCCCCATATTTTCCATTTGCAGCAATTGCTGACGAAAATCATCAAGATTGAATTTGCTGCCGCGGCGTAACTTGCCAGCCAGTTTCTCCGCCTGCTGCTTATCAACCTTACGCTCGACTTCTTCCACCAGGCTGAGTACATCGCCCATCCCCAGAATACGTGAAGCCAGGCGATCTGGGTGAAATGCTTCCAGCGCATCAGTCTTTTCCCCCATGCCCAGAAACTTGATCGGTTTACCAGTAATCGCGCGTACCGATAATGCTGCGCCACCGCGCGCATCACCATCTGCTTTGGTTAGCACCACACCAGTCAATGGCAAGGCATCATTGAATGCTTTAGCCGTGTTAGCTGCATCCTGACCAGTCATAGCATCAACCACGAACAAAGTTTCGTGTGGATTGATGGCTTTGTGTACCTGCTTGGCTTCCGCCATCATCGCTTCATCGACGTGTAACCGGCCTGCGGTATCGACGATTAAAACATCAGCAAACTGGCGCTCCGCCTCTTTGACAGCAGCAACAGCAATTTTATGTGGTTTTTGATCCGGGCTGGCGGCGAAATAGCTGGCACCTACCTGGTCTGCCAGCAACTTCAACTGCTCCATGGCTGCTGGGCGGTAAACATCGCAGCTGACCACCATTACCTTGCGCTTTTCACGCTCTTTAAGATAGCGTGCCAATTTACCGACCGAGGTGGTTTTACCAGCACCCTGCAATCCCGCCAGCATAACCACCACTGGTGGCGAAGCCTGTAAATCCAATGGTGCCGTCTGCTCACCCATCACCTTAACCAGTTCAGCATGCACCAGTTTGATCAGTGCCTGGCCCGGCTGCAGACTGGTCAATACTTTCTGACCCAACGCCTTATCACGGACAGTGCTGATAAAGTCTTTTACTACCGGCAATGCCACATCCGCTTCCAGCAACGCAACCCGCACATCGCGCAATGCCTCACGCATGTTGTCTTCAGAGAGCTTGCCTTGGCCGCGAAGTTGCTGAATAGTACCTGAAAGTCTGTCAGTCAAATTTTGAAACATAGATTGATTATTTATTAACTACCGATAACTGGAGACATTATAACGATGGATAAGATTGCAAGTGAGCATTCACTGCATGGCTAGTACTCTTTCAATAGGATAATGCTGGGTTCAGTTAGCTTGTCAGTGTTCGTGGCAAGGCGTGACTCGCAGACAATGGTGTGCCCTTGGCAAGAGTCACAACACAGTCCACGGACACTGACAAGCTAACCCGAAGGGCGCTCTCGTGATATTCTGCAGCCGCGTTGCAGCGCTTGGCAAGGGCATGTGCTATTGACTTCGCGCTGCGCCTTGCTGCAAAACATCACGAGAACGCTGAACCCGGCATTATCCTATTGAAAGAGTACTAGGTTATGACAGAATAGGCACATGATCAGCATCATCGCCAGCATTTGTTATTCACTGGCCTGGATAATCCAGGCCCGCACCCATGCCGCTGAAAATAATACCCGATGGCCAGACAGGTTGTCGGTGCTGATTGCCGGCGTCGCTGTTATCTGCCACTTGTTGGCTTTAGGCAATCACCTGTTTTTGCCGAACAGCATGGATGTCAACATTGTTAACCTGCTGGCGCTGCTGACTGTGCTAATCGTGATCTTCAACTGGCTGATTGCCCGCCGCCAGGCACAAGAGTTACTGGAGCTGGCGATTTACCCGATTGCGATAGTATCGACGCTGTTACTGGAGTATGCAGATGCAACACCGGTATGGCTGAATGATCTAACCGCTCTGGCGGCAACCCATATCGTCAGTTCATTGCTGGCCTACGCACTGCTCAGCATATGTGCGCTGATTGCCATACAGATTGCCGCCCAGGACGCCATGCTGCGCCGGCATCAGGCTGTCTGGTTATTACAGCGAATCCCCCTGACCGCGCTGGAAAGCCTGCTGTTCCGGCTCATGTCAATCGGTGTATTGCTGTTGACAGTTTCGCTGCTGAGTGGCATTTGGTTTATTGATAGCTGGTTTGCCCAGCACCTGGTGCACAAAACAATTTTGTCGTTATTATCCTGGCTGGTATTCAGCATCCTATTATTTGGCCGCTGGCGACTGGGCTGGCGTGGTTTGCTGGCAGTCCGGTTGACGCTGGCCGGCATGGCATTGTTGCTGTTGGCATATTTTGGCAGCAAGTGGGTTTTGGAAATCGTTTTGGAGCGCAGCTGGTCTGGTTCCAAATAGCGTCGACGCTATTTGGAACAACCGACTTGAGCCGCTAAACTACTCTGCCTTACTGATGAAGACTGGTTCTTTGAAGACACCTTCTAAACTTGATTCAATAAACATGATAATCTGTTGAAATGGAACAGTTATCCACTCAATTTCTGTTAACAGCATTGGTCGCTTTGATCATTCTTTCCGGCTTTTTTTCCAGCTCCGAAACCAGCCTGATTGCGCTGAACCGCTATAAACTTAACCACAAAGCAAAAAAAGGTATTCGTGGTGCCAGCTTGGCTAAAACCCTGCTCGCCAAACCGGACCGGTTGATTGGCTTGATTTTATTCGGCAACAACCTGGTCAACGTGATGGCCAGTTTTATTGTCTCAATGTTGACACTAAGATTGCTCGGAGACGGCAGCTTGGCGTTTTGGATCTCAGCTATCGGGTTTACCTTTGTATTGCTAATTTTCGCTGAGCTTGCGCCCAAAACCATGGCAGTCGAATATCCGGAAAAAATTGCATTCCCGGCTTCGTTCATACTTTCACCTTTGATGAAAGTCTTTTTCCCAGTGGTATTGGTGATCAATTTCACTGCTAACACTTTATTACGGCTGCTCGGGGTCAAACCCAGGGCAGGCAGAATCGAGCAACTCTCTCGTGATGAATTGCGCACCATTGTTTCCGACTCTCACCGGGATGTCTCTGATGATCATCAGCAGATGCTGTTGAATATCCTGGATTTGGAACACGGCCGCGTCGAGGATGTGATGGTACCGCGCCAGGAAGTTGTCGGTATTGATTTGAAAGAAGACTGGCACACCATTTTGGTGCAACTTTCACAATCACTGTATACCCGCTTGCCGGTCTATAAAGATGATCTGGATAACCTGGTCGGCCTGTTACATATTCGTACAGTACTGGCACGGCTATCACAGGGGCAATTGACTTTCGATGACCTCAAACGCTCGGTGCGCAAACCCTACTTTATTCCTGAAGGCACTTCACTCACCCAGCAACTGCTTGAGTTTCAACGGCTGGAGCGGCGAATGGGTATGGTGGTGGACGAATATGGTGATATCCAGGGTCTGGTTACCTTGGATGACATTCTGGAAGAAATCGTCGGAGACTACACCACTGACGCCCGTGACGTCGGCAACAAGCAGGTCCGACGCATGGATGACGGCGCCTGGCTGGTGGATGGGGGAGCTTCATTGCGTATGCTCAACCGTCAATTTGAGTGGCAACTACCTACCGACGGTGCAACCACTATGAATGGCTTGCTGCTTGAACTATTGGAATTAATCCCTGACGGCAAGGTTGCCGTACGGATTAACAACTTGATCTTTACTGTAGCTGAGATCGGTGACAACAGCATTCGCAAAGTATTGGTCAAGTCAGCTCAATCCAGCAATAAACTTCACTAGCTGCGGCAGCCCATAAGGTGTTCGAATGCCAGGAAAATATGCGGGCTAGCTGCGCCTAAAGAAATAAACACCGGCACCAATGATCAGCGCTATCAATGCCGCCAATAAATTGGCCCAGGTAGCGCTGGCCAACAGCGCCAATGACAGCATAAGAGCCAGCACTGGTATCAATGGGCCACCCGCCAGCTTTAACGCCCCCGGTTTATCGGTATAACGCCGCTGTAATATCAGCAAAGCTGCTGTAGTGGTGATATAGGTCGTCAAGCGCGCCACTATCGACAACAATACCAATTGCACAAATGTCCCTGATAAAGCCAGTGCCACCGCTATCGCACCCTGGGTCAAAATCGCTACCGCCGGGGTGCGGAAACGTGGATGAATTCTGGCTAATGCCTGCGGACCAAACCCATCTACAGATAAGGCATAGGCATAACGCGGGCCAAACAACATCGTGTTGTTATTGGTACCCATAATCGAGATGGCGGCTCCTATGGTTAACAACAGTGCCGCCCATTGTCCAGCAAACAAACCGGCTGCCTCAGCCAACGGCGAGTTGGATGCAACCAATCCAGGTAACGTGCCTAATGCAACCAACTGCACCAAGGTGTAAATCACTGTGATGCTGACAATCATGGTGATCAGCGCAAATGGCACATCACGCTGAGGATTCTTATATTCCCCGGCGGCGGCGGGCGTGTTTTCAAAGCCGGCATACGCAAATAATAATAATAAAGCGGCCTCACCCAGGTTATTTAATGGTGGCAGGCCGATACCATTCACTCCTGACCAGTCAACATAGAACAACCCGATCAGAATAAATACTGCCAGCGGTACCAGCTTAACCAATACAAACACCACCCCGGTCCTGGCGGCGGCTTTGACGCCAATCACATTGATCCAGGTCAAGATTGCCAATGACAGCACCACAACCAAAATCTGACCCAGCCCGGTACCGGCAAACGGCCAGAAATGAGCAACCGCTTGTGCCAAGCCATTACTTAGCGCAGCGGCCGATGCAATTCGGGTTAACCAGGTCATCCAGCCGCATTCAAAACCGATAAAACTGCCAAATGCTTCACGGGCATATAAATAACTGCCTCCCGGTTGGTCAAAATAACTGGCTGCCTGGGCATAACACAGAACCAGCAAACTCACCGCCAACCCAGCCACCAGCACCGCCCATAAACTGGCCCATCCGAGCAGCGCTGCTGCTGCAGCAGGCAACAAGTAAATCCCACTACCGACCACGTCATTAATTGCCAAACCAACTATCTGCCAGCGCGATACTACCCGTTTCAATGTGATGTCGGTTTGGCTCATAGCATTAATCAACCTCTAATTAAATCTAGTCCAATAAATCCAATGCTTTTTGCAGACTGCTGGCGGCCAGTAATTCGCAGTCTTGTGGCGCTTTTAAACCTTTTTGATTACCCAAAGGTAACAGTATCCGCCGAAAGCCCTGCCCCACAGCCGCCTTAACCCGCTCTTCACCATTAGGAACAGGGCGCAATTCTCCAGATAAACCAATTTCACCAAAAGCCGCCAAATCATCAGGTAGAGCACGATTACGCAGGCTCGATAAAATGGCCAGCACCACTGCCAGATCGCTGGCGGTCTCGGTAATCCGTAAGCCACCGACAACATTCACATATACATCCTGGTCATGCACTGCTATACCTGCGTGCCGGTGCACTACCGCCAGCAACATATTGATACGTTGCGCATCAACACCAACTGCTACCCGCCGTGGGTGCCCGATACTGGTGGTATCAACCAATGCCTGGACTTCTACCAATAATGGCCGGGTACCTTCGCGGGTAACCAGCACACAGCTTCCGGGAACTGTCGTTTCCCGTTGCGCCAGAAACATTGCTGACGGATTGCTGACTTCACGCAAACCACGGTCGGTCATGGCAAACACTCCCAGTTCGTTTACCGCCCCGAAGCGGTTTTTGATTGCCCGTATTACCCGGAACCGGCTGCCACTGTCACTTTCAAAATACAATACGGTATCAACCATGTGTTCCAGCACTCTGGGCCCGGCCAGATGGCCTTCTTTGGTGACATGACCAACCAAGAATACTGCGCATCCGGTTTGCTTTGCATAACGCACCAACTGGGCACTGGCATCACGCACCTGCGAAACACTGCCAGGCGCAGATTGCAAAGCCTCGCTGTAGATGGTTTGGATAGAATCGATCACCAGTAGACTGGGTTTGCTGCTGTTGGCTTTGCTGGTGATACGCTCAGCAGAGGTTTCCGTGAGGCAATTCAGTTTTTCCACTGGCAATTGCAATCGCCGGGCGCGCATTGCCACCTGCTGTGCTGACTCTTCACCGGTAACATACAGGCATGTCTGGTTTTGCGACATCGCCGCCAGAACTTGAATCAATAATGTAGACTTGCCAATTCCGGGATCACCACCTATCAAAGTTACCGAGCCCGGCACCAACCCTCCGCCCAAAACCCGGTCAAGCTCGGCAAGTCCGGTTTGCTGCCGCGGTTGATCGTGCATATCAATCTTATCCAGGCAGATAATCTCAGCCGTATCAGCGCCGGCAAAACTGGCGCTTCGAGCAGACGTTTTTGTTGCCAGGCGTATTTCCTGCAAAGTATTCCAGGCGTTGCATTCCATACATTGACCGGCCCACTTGGGGTAGTCTGCTCCACAGTCCGAGCATACAAATTGGGTCTTAACTTTTGCCATTTATGAATTGTCGCATATCCTATGAACCTAGCTCATAATAATATGTACTGATGTTGTACCCAGTTGGTTAATAACTTATGGTTCGGCCCAAACAGGAATTTATCGGCTCCTCGCCAGCCTTTTTAGAGGTATTAGAGCAAACTTCGCAACTGGCGCTGCTCAATCGTAGCGCGCTGGTGATAGGAGAACGCGGCACCGGCAAAGAATTAATAGCAGAACGGCTGCACTTTTTATCACCACGCTGGGATCAGGCATTTATCAAAATGGACTGCGCCGCGCTCCCGGAAAGTCTGTTGGAATCAGAACTGTTCGGCCATGAGGCGGGGGCATTTACCGGCGCGCAAAAAATGCGCCGCGGAAGATTTGAGCAAGCTGACCACGGCAGCCTGTTTCTGGATGAGCTATCCAATGCCCCGATGACAGTTCAAGAGAAACTGTTGCGGGTGATTGAATATGGGACCTTCGAGCGAATTGGTGGCTCCCGCCCGGTAAATGTTGATGTGCGGGTTATCGCCGCCACCAACCAAGATTTACCGACATTGGTTGAACAGGGTTTTTTCCGTGCAGACCTGCTTGATCGGCTGGCATTTGATGTGATTACCTTACCGCCATTACGCGCCCGGCGGGAAGATATTTTGCAACTAGCCGATCACTTCGCCGTGAAAATGTCCAGCGAACTGGGCCGTGATCTATTTCCCGGCTTCAGCAACTCTGTTGAACAACAACTGCTGGAGTATCAATGGCCTGGTAACATTCGCGAGCTGAAAAACCTGATTGAGCGTGCAGTCTATCGGATGCAGGATCCTGAGCAGCCGATCACCGATATCCAGTTTGACCCATTTATCTCACCCTGGCGTCCTGCCATGCATTCAGCCACAGCGGCAGCCACAGACTCAACTGATGCACCGGCAGAATGGCCCATTGATTTGCAGGCGGAAGCACAGGCTTATGAAATCAAACGCATTGAACAAGCCCTGGCCAAGGCCCACTACCATCAAAATGAAGCAGCAAAATTACTGGGCCTGAGTTACCATCAGTTCCGCGGATTATTGCGTAAATACGACATCTCACCCAAACGGCAATCCAATTCGTAACTAGATAACCTCTTTTTTAACCCTGGCTGTGATCTGACAGACCAGCTCATAGGCAACAGTGTTGGCATAGGCTGCGATTTCCTCCACAGCAATATGCTCACCCCAAAGCTCCACCTGATCACCAATGGTGGCCCAACTATCAGCCGGCAATTCAACAGTCAACATATCCATTGAAGGCATGCCCGCCAACTTGGCTTGCTGCCCCGCCACCCAAACCGGAGCACCATCACGCACATGCCGCGGATAACCATCGCCATATCCAATTGCCACTACTGCAATCCGGGTATCCTGCCGGCATTGGTAGCGTGACCCATAACCAATCGAATCACCTGCTTTGCAATCATGTATTGCAATAATTTCACTGCATAAGTGCATTGCCGGCTTAAAGCCCATTTCAGTGCCGGTTTGATCTGCGAAAGGTGAAATTCCGTACAGCATTATCCCTGGCCTGATCCAATCACGCCGGGTTTCAGGTAATTTCCAGGCGGCTGCTGAATTGGCAATACTATGCTCCGCAGATAAGCCAACAATAGCCTGATCAAATGCTTTCAATTGATTGTCGTTACTGGCGTTTTCCTGTTCAGCGTTGGCTAAATGGGTCATCAACACCACTGGTTGGGTACAACACGTCTGCAATCTTTGATACAGCTTAGATGCCTGGCCGGCTATAAAACCCAAACGGTGCATACCCGTTTCCAGTTTTAGCCAGGCCTGTTTCAGCTGAACTTCAGGATTATCCCGTAATACTGCCAGTTGATGCTCAGCATGTACCACCGGCACCAGCTGCTGTTGTTGTACAGCCAGCAATTCGTCCTGGTCATGAAATCCTTCCAGCACCAGCACCTCGGTTTCAATTCCAGTCTCTCTTAATTGCAGTGCTTCATCGACAGTTGCAACTGCCAGCATGTCGGCATTTTGCAGCGCTTTTGCTACCGTCACTAACCCATGACCATAACCATCAGCCTTAACCACTGCCGCTACCCGGGAATCGGGCGCACGTCGACCCATTACCTGCAGATTTTGCTGCAGTGCGTGGGTGTTGATGCGTGCGATGGTGGAACGGCTCATAAGCGAACAGAGACAGTAAAAACTACACTTTGCTATGGCATATTGCTGTAAATGTCGTCAGCATGACTATAATTCTGGAAACGTAAAAACTCACCTTGAAACAGCAACTCAAGCATCCCAGTGGCACCATTACGATGCTTGCCGATAATAACTTCCGCCATGCCTTTAGAAGGACTGTCCTGATTGTAAACTTCATCTCGATAAATAAACAAGATTAAGTCAGCGTCCTGTTCAATTGAACCGGATTCTCTCAAATCCGCCATTACAGGGCGCTTGTTGGGGCGTTGCTCCAATGCCCGATTGAGCTGTGACAAAGCAATCACCGGCACGCTCAACTCCTTGGCCAGGGCCTTCAAACCACGTGAGATTTCCGCAATTTCTGTGGCTCGGTTTTCCCGGTTATTAGGCACTTGCATCAACTGCAGATAATCAATCACAATCAGACCGATTTTATGCTCACGGCGCATCCGGCGAGCACGGGCACGAATCTGTGCCGGGGACAGCGCGGGCGTTTCATCAATGTAAATAGGTGCTTGCTTCAGCATCCTGAAAGCAGAGTTCAATCCATCCCAGTCGGTATCTTCCAGCTTGCCGGTGCGCAGCCGTTTTTGATTAATCGCACCCAATGACGAAAACATCCGAAACACCAGTTGCTGAGCCGACATTTCCATACTGAATATACCTACCGGCACCTGATGTCTGATTGCTGCGCTTTCAGCAATATTCATTGCCAGGGTGGTCTTACCCATAGCCGGGCGCCCAGCAACAATAATCAAATCCGAAGGTTGCAGGCCGGAAGTACGATTATCCAGATCCGTAAAACCTGAAGCGACACCGGTGATGTCGCCAGTCTTACTGCTTAACTCTTCAATTTTCTCGTAGGACTCTTTGAGCAATGCTTCGACATGCACAAAATTACTGCGCCGTTGGGTACCCTGTTCAGCAATTTTGAAAATTTCCTGCTCAGCCTTTTCCAAAATGGTCTCAGCGTCGCGGCCATCCGGGCGGTAGGCATCACCAGCAATTTCAGTACCGATATCGATTAGCTGCCGCAATACCGATTTTTCCCTGACAATGTCTGCGTAGGCCACCACATTTGCAGCACTGGCCACGCTGTTGGCCAGCATGGTCAGGTAAGCACCACCTGCCACCAGATCAGATTTATCGCGGGAAGCAAACCACTCAGCCACGGTAACGGCATCACCGCTTTGCTTGTTTTCGGTTAGATCAATGAATGCCGTATAGATTTCAGCATGATCTTCACGATAAAAGTCTTCAGCGGAAATTCGATCAACAACCTGATCGTAACAACGGGGGTTTAATAGCAGGCAACCGAGCAGAGCCTGCTCGGCTTCAATGGCACTGGGAGGCTTATTGGCTTCGGCAACTGATTGCGTGTGCTGGATTTCCGCCATGATCGACGGTTAAACCAACAACTGCTGGTCAGCGACAGCTATTTCAGCCACCCGGATGCTCAGGCTTCTACGCCGATAACTATTACCTTAATGATCGATTCGACGTCCGCATGTAGTTGCAGAGGAATATCATATTCGCCCGGCACACGAATCGGCCCCTCGCTCAAAATGACTTCACTCTTGGCTACCGCATAACCCTTATCTGTCAGGTGCTCAGCCAATTCGCGAGCACCAATAGAACCGTATAAACGGCCTTCGGGGCTAACATTGGCAGAAAGCTCGACGGTGTAGTCTACTAACGCATCTTTACGTGACTGGGCAGCACCAAGTTTTTCAGATTCAGCCTGTTCCAGCTCTGCTTTGCGGGCTTCAAACGCTTCCAGGTTATCAGCAGTAGCCGGCACCGCTTTACCGGTTGGCAACAGGTAATTACGACCATAGCCTGGTTTAACGTTTACCCGATCACCTAGGCCGCCAAGGTTTTGTACTTTTTCCAGTAATATCAATTCCATGACAGCTACCTCAATGATTATCGGTATACGGCAGTAATGCCAGAAAACGGGCTCGCTTTACAGCAGTGGATAACTGCCGCTGATAACGGGCTTTGGTGCCGGTAATACGGCTAGGAACAATCTTCCCGGTATCACCAATAAACTGGCGCAGGATTTTCAGGTCCTTGTAGTCTACATACTTGATACCTTCTGCAGAAAAACGGCAATACTTACGACGACGGAAATTTCTAGCCATGATTATTGCTCCTCACCACTTTTGTTTTTAGCATCTTCTTTCGGGTTATCTTCTGCATAACTGTCATCGCGACTGACTTGCCGATACTCGCTGCGTTTACGGCTGCGCTGATCTTCTTCTTCGGTCTCAACCATGATGCTGGATTTTTCGGTGACCGCATCCTGTTGGCGAATGGTCAGGTGACGCAAAATGGCGTCATTGAAACGGAAAATCCCTTCCAACTCGTCCAGCACGTCCTGACCACATTCAATGTTCATCAAAACGTAATGCGCTTTAGCCACTTTTACAATTGGATAAGCCAGCATCCTGCGACCCCAATCTTCCAATCGGTGGATCGTACCACTGTTGCTTTCCACCAGTGTACGGTAACGTTCAATCATCCCGGGCACTTGCTCGCTCTGGTCAGGGTGGACCAGAAACACCACTTCATAATGTCTCATTGTGACTCCTTATGGGTTCACTGGCAGTCATCAAAGCACTGCCGGAAGCCTCCCAATCCAAAAAGGTTGGTGAAGCAAGGAATTCCCGTGGCAACGGGACCGCGTAGTATCCTAAATTCCTGCTCATCTTGCAAGCTTGTTTTTATATTTGGAACCACTTTAGGTTATGATGGTTTATACAGATAAAGCTTGGACGTGTACTACAAGCTTGCAGAGCACGGGGGTGGGAAAATTAGTATGCGCACTACAATACAATACCTATTGGGGGTGTTACTGATAACAATCTGCATATCAGTACTGGTTGCTTGCGGCTCCAGTGATTCACCCAGCTCGAACACACCCGATCAAATCATAACTTCAATCGACCCCGCTCTGCCCCAGTTCGATGACATCTTCGCTTACTGTCAAGCCATGGAGTTACTGAACCAGCCTGAACACAATTACACTGGTGAAAGCCTGCCCAATATTGTTGCTGAAGCATTGCAACAAATTTTATCTCAGGCCAATCAATTACCAACAACCTGGGATCCTGGCCGGATCAGCTGGCGATGCATGGCCAACAGTGTTTATGCCTGTTTTCCCCAGAATAATCTGGAATGCAATGTGAAATTAAACTTCAGCCGCAAAGCCACGCCTGAGGTACAAGCTTATTGTCAGCAAAACCCTAACAGCATTAAAATCCCAGAATCTGTTGTCTTACAAAAATCACCTTATCACTGGCATTGCGATGGCAACAGCCCGATGATAAAAAGCCAGCGATTCAACGCTGATCAGGCAGGGTTTAACTCTGCTATGTGGTTTCTGATTGAATCGCCACCGGAAACATAATCCAAGACCTGATTTTGTTTACCATTCGACTCAGATAGTGCTAGCTGTTTTACGCCTGTTTGTAAATAATAGGAAATGGCTGATGCTAACAGTCGCTTAGCTTACTCATAACCCAATGCGCAGAAGGTGAATAGGCATCGTAACTCAAGGTTTCATTAATCGATGCCTCCATCAGGTCCACCGCTATTTTCAACTTCATCTCCCGGAAATTACAGATCACCTCTTCGGCTTTCTGCTGTGTCGCCTGCCGGACCACTTAAGGATAAAGCATTGTCCGTGACCATTCACCGCTGGATTCCAAATAACAGACACGCTGATGAAGACGATAGTCACCCGACTTCCAAAATTCGATTAGATTTGGCCTGATCCTATAAGCTAACCAGTGTGGCGGCCGCGGAACCGTTTCATTGGCGTACTGCAACTCGTATTTTTTTTGTCTTTTAAGTAGTGTATCGGCGCTGTCCAGGGGTTGCGATTGTTGCGACGCCCAGGCACCGATTTGGCTGCCTCGCGGGCGCGTTATCCAGTAGGCATCGACTTCTTCGGTACTGGCTAGTTCGACTGTCCCTTCCACTCGTACTTGCCGATGCAACATATGCCAATAGAAACACAAGGCGGCGTGTGGATTAGCGGTAATGTTACGGCCTTTTCGGCTAGTTGAGTTGGTGACAAACATAAAGCCGCGTTCGTCAGCTTTTTTTAATAACACCGTGCGTGCTCTGGGTTGGCCGTTCTCGTTCACCGTCGCTAGTGTCATCGCGGTCGGCTCCGAATTGTCGATTTGCTTTGCTGCTTCTAATATGTCCTGGAATTTGACTATTGCTTCACGATATAAATTCATCTTGTGTCCCCTTATAATTTGGCTATGATTAAGCATCCTAATGTAGCGAATCTCCAGTTTGGGCTACAAATGTTATGCATTGCGATGGCTCAAGAAAAAATGTGATTAGCTGTAATATACCTAACCCAGGCGAGATTCTGTCGGTTAACATGTTCTGTCACCCACTGCTCCAGCCAAAGCCCACTCATAACAATTACAGCTATTGTCTTAAACACTTCCAGCATCCGTCGCTGCCTGCAAGGGTATGATGCTAGCCGGCCGATTGGCCACCCGTGTGAACCAGTAGCGTTGTACGATTCCACGTTCTTTCAGGTCATCAAGCCAGGCTACAGCACGCTCCGGTACTCTTGTGAAAGAGAAACATACAGGCCCCATACTGCTCATACCAATTGCATCAATTCCGTTGTCCCTGGCCCGATTGATTACATGTTTAAGGTGGTCGTTTTGTAAATCGATTTGTCGACCCTTGAAATAGCTCTTGAAAGTGATCGCATTCAACGCGTTACAGAATGCTCCATAATCTTGTTCAATCACTGAGGGAGCAAGATTCATTAACACCATGTGAGCGGTCTGATGACTTTGTTGTTCAGGAATTGGAAGGGTCGATTGGAAAAACTCAAGCTCCGAGTTGCCGTGAATATGGCGCCCATTCGGCAGGATCATAAGCATCGGCCAATCGGGAAATGATTCAGAAATCAATATCGGTGGCCTTAGCCCAGCGCCCGCATAACGGCTCGGGAGTAGATATTTGTTCGGGTTGTCGTTAAATCCAGGCGGCGTTGCATGCCCTCCATCGACCAGAAACCCACCATTGTCAATCAGGTTCACTGTGCCACCGGAGGTTCCGGCCCGTCCGGCGATTTCAGCCAGCCTGTCGGTCGTCGCATCAAGCCCGTAGACCGCAGCAAACCCTTTACCGATAGAAAGTAACGTGTTGGTTTTCGAACCGAAACCGGAATGAGTCGGTATCGGGCGATCGATCACGACTCGGACACCTGCGCCACCAAGCTCATCGCGAAGATTCTCTAGATAGTCGAGAATTAGCTGATGATACTCAAACCTTTCATCCTCGGTTTCTACACTGTGGTGTTCACTCGGAAACACTCGGCAGGCAAAACTTGGGTCTTCGAGCACCATGGACGCCATGCCGTTTTTCCTGCCACTCGCCCCAGTCATATCAATCAGTGTAAAACTAAGACGACATGGTGATTCGATGGTAACGGGTTTGCTGTACATTTTAATTCCCTTTTAGCTAATCAGATCGTTCCCCTACGAGAGTCTATTCGTCGGGCGGCAACCAATTGCGACGTGGTGGCATTATTGGGTCGCCCGCGCTGCCTCATGGAACCGACTTACTCGCTCTAAATCCTTGCAGTGCGAGCCATCCCGGTCCGTTTTCGTTTTGGAATCGACACCGGCAGGCCGAACCTGGCGTATCGCTTCTGTGACATTGTCGGGGCCAAGACCCCCGGCAAGAAAAACAGGTATTTGGACCAGTTCTACGATACGGCGACTGATGCTCCAGTCATGGGTAACGCCGAGTGCCCCAATCTTCTTATCGGTTGATCGAATACTGTCCAGCATTAGAAAATCCGCTTTTCTATCATAGCTTTGGGCAATAGCCAGGCTCTCTTCCCCGGACACAGGGATTCCTCTCATGATTTTACTGTCTGGCAGTTTTCCCTTGAGTAGAAGTACGTCTTCGGGCGTAAGCAATTCCGGTGGCGCCCCCAAATGCACAATCCCTGGGCAAAGCTCACGCGCCCACTTCAAGATACTAACCATGTCTGCAGATAGAAACAGCGCCGAGAATTTCGAAGGTGGGGGAATGGCCGCAATAATTTCTGCAGCAGCAGCAACCGATAGTTCACGCGGAAATTGCCCATTGCCTACCTTTGCGCCGATGTGATCAACGCCAATAGCCGCAATAGACTGAGCCTCGGAAGGACTCGAAACTTCATAAACCTGAGTTAACATGGGACCACATCCTATAGTCTCTCAAAATCAATCACGCAAGTTTTTTGCATGTCTAGCGCCAATCGACGCTTACGTCCGCTGTCTCGTTAGGCTGCTCGAAGACGGTTTTGTTGTCAAGCCCTAACCCGAAACATTGCTAGCGGGATATAGAACGGTCTGCTTTTTTATTCGCTAACTTTCATTTCGAATAAATCACCAGGTACACCCAATTTTTTGTTATTAAGATTTCAAGTCACCAGATCCCATCGATGAAATTTGAAAAGAGAGGCTTCATTCAATCACCCTGCAATCCAGCGACCTATTGCTGAATTAGCTGTTGTTATTAAATCGCCATAATCGGCACTCAATATTTAACCTTCAAAAATTCACGCAGCAACACAGCTCGGTTCAGTGCTAGCCTTCCTGGGATCTGCTCGCAACCCTAATCAGCTATCTGCTGCCGCCAAACTGTATTACTTATTTGTTTTCTGCATAATTTTTCACGCGGTTGACAAGAAACAGTTAGCACTGCCAAACTGTAACTTAAGCAAATTAAAGGGGTAAAGTAGATTATGCGTGTCATAGATGCCGACGGGCATGTGGAAGAAAATCCTGCCACTTTCAGCGACAAGTACCTTGACCCTGCATTTCGATCAAGGCGACCACAAATAGTCGCAAGAGACGAAATGTTGTATTGGTGTATTGATGAGCAACTATATCCGCGAAGAGTGGGACGAGGCTGCAACAACATGGGTACACCGGCAAGCCTGAACGGCAAACTGGCAAGGCACAGTTTCGGAAAACCCGACAGTATAGACAGCATGGAGCTCAATGGCACCAAGGCTCGGTTACAATCATTGGACAAGGAAGGGATTTCAGTGCAGGTGATCTACCCCACTCTGTTCCTCGCTTATCCATTGAGCTCCGACTCGGGACTAATGACTGCACTTTGTTCCTCATACAACCGCTGGATGGGTGACCAATTATCTGGATGCGAAAGACTCAAATGGGCAGCAGTTGTCAATCTGGACGATGTGCCTGCCGCAATTCGGGAAGTGCGCGAATCGAAACGCTTGGGCGCTGCGGCTGTCATGGTTCTAGGCACCGCAGGGGACAAACAACTGGACCACCCCAGCCTATATCCCTTTTATGAGGCGATGGTTGAGGAAAACCTGGCGTTGGGCGTACATGTCGGTTGGTCCTGCCCGTCCATTAACAACCTATACGATCACATCTATCCATCCGGAGTAATCGCCTTTCACATGCCGGTTCTGATGGGCTGCACGGCCCTCATTAGCGGAGGAATCCTGGATCGGTTCGAAGATCTGAGAACTGTCTTCCTCGAGACCGGTTGCCTGTGGGTCCCCTTTATACTCGACCGACTCCACCACCGGTATGAAACCGTGGGAAAATTTCTGCCCCAATTCATTCCTGAAACAAAGCCGCGACAATTGCTGCCTGTGATGGAGTACGTGAAGCGAGGAAATTTATTTTTCAGCACCGAAATCGATGATTTCCTACTACCGCAAATCATAGAGCTGGTTGGTGAAGGTAACATCGTGTTCGGGACCGACATGCCCCATGGAGACCGCGAATGTTATGCCCCGCGCGCCCTGCAAGAGCGTACAGATCTGAGTGAATCGGCGAAGGAAAAAATTCGTGATCATAACCCTGCCCGGCTGTACGGACTCGGGCCAGAATGACGGAACCTGTAGCCTCGAGGTAACATTACTGTAGGAGAATGGGCATGGATAGCAACGCAAAAGTAACAATGGATGTCTTCCAACCGACGGAGACACTACAAAAAGACGAGTGGAAACTTCGTTGTGAACTTGCCGCTGCTTACCGGATTTTCGATTATTTTGGCTGGACACTACTGATATATGGCCATCTGACCGTGCGCATACCGGGGCCGGAGCGACATTTCCTGATCAACCCTTTTGGCTTGCTTTATCAAGAAGTCACCGCCTCGAATCTAGTAAAAATAGACATCGATGGTAATATCATTAGTCCCAGCGATTATCTCGTGAACCCAGCTGGCTGGGTGATCCACAGCGCTATTCATGAAGCACGCCATGACGCTCAATGTGTTATGCATCAGCATACGCCTGGTGGCATGGCGGTTGCTGCCATGAAAGATGGGCTCAGTTGCAACGATTTCTACTCCATCGCGTTGCATGGCCAAGTTGCTTATCACGATTTCGAGGGCGCAACTTTTCGCCCCGGAGAGCGTAAACGGCTATCCACCAATTTGGCTGACAAGAATTATTTGATCCTCAGGAATCACGGTATTTTGACCTGTGGCGGAAGCGTAGCCGCCGCCTTCAACAGATATCAAAAACTCGAACAGGGTTGTATGGCGCAATGGCGGGCCCAAACCAGCGGTGCGGCATTGATCACCCCATCCGATGATATCTGCAAGCGCCATTCCCGTGACCTTGAGGCAACTATGGATCACGACCTTGCCTTCAACGCGATGGTGCGCTTAATGGAAAAACGTGACCCATCCTTTTTGCAATAATTCTACTTTCATCGTTGGTCAATCGATGGCTTGAAGTCTGGCTGAAAATTCCTTGTAGGCCAACTTCCAGCCGACTGGGAAACACGTGAGCGATGAGATAGTATTCGCTTAACTAATTCAAAAAGTGGCACACAATACGAGGAGGTGCGTAGTGCAGATCAAGGACGATACCCCCGATCCAAGCAAAAAACCTGAGATTTACCCCAAACGCCCACCAGTAAATCTCTTGTCGGATACGGAGCTTCAAAATGTCACTAATTTCTTCGCGTTTGAGGGGATCGACGGATCAGGCAAATCCACTGTTATTCGTGAGATCAAACGGCTTTGCGAAGAACGCAACCACGCTGCAACAGTGCTGCGCCTAGGCCGTTCAGATTTGGTGCATCATGCCATGGCACGGGCCATATGGCTAAATTCCGATCCAGTCACTTTCAACCTGCTGAATTGGATAAGCGTTATCCAACAAGTCACTGAACAACGCGAATTGTTGAAAAGCGATGCACCCGTATTGTTTGATCGATTCGTACTTAGTATCAAAGCGCGCGGTATCTTGGAGGGGATGAGTACCGATTTGATGGATGTCCTGGAAACATATGTTCCCAAGCCGAAAGTGATTTTCTTATTGGACTGTGATCCCCAAATCTGCCAACAGAGAGTCATCGCTTCCGGCCGGACAATCACCTACTTCGAAGCCGGCGCTCGTATCGTTCCAGATGAAGGCTCTCCAATGATCGAGAGTGACCCAGAGGTTCGTCGTGACACGCACAACAGGGAGCCGCTTCTACTCAAACACCTGGTCCGGATGCGAAAACAATTCCTCGATGTTGCTGAAAATTATGACAACGTATGCAAAATAGACGCTTCGAAACCACTTGATCAAGTGATCGCCAAGGTGCAGAACGTAATGAGGTGCACTTAAAGCTTCTGGCCTGTGGCCGTGCCTCATCTAGTTACAACCATCAACAAGACTGGGTACTGGTTACCGGGCACATTTCATCAGGTCATTTAAAATATCGGTGCAATAATTGCTTGAATTCTTGCTTGAACTTACTCATAATGAATTTATGCAAACTCGAAAAACCCTCAACGAGAAGGAATTACGCCGGATTTGCGCGGTAAAAGCCCTCCAACAGGGCTATAGCCAAACGGAGGTAGCTGAAATGCTCGGCGTCACCTCTGCTAGTGTAAGTAATTGGGCACTTCGCTTTCGCAAAGGCGGTACCGATGAATTGCTAGCCAAGCCAAAAGGGCGACCTCCCGGGGGCATAATCAGACCCGAAGATACTCCAACGATTCAGCAGATTTTGGTGACACAAGGCCCAGATCAAGTAGGGCTTGGTGCAAGCTTATGGTCATGGCGTGCTGTACAAGCCCTGCTATGCCGACACGGTAAGACTGAAGTCTCACGCTGGACAGTCATTCGCTACCTTAAGCGTTGGGGCTTCGAGCCACCAACAGCGGATAGTTATATTGAAAGTCGGGCATCATTAGCAAGCAAAAAAGAATTGGCGAGCCAGTATGCAAAAATCAAATCACGGGCAATGCAAGCCGGTAGGATTGTATATTTTGTTGAACGCTGCCTTTTCCCAACCGCTGCAGAGATTGTGGATTCCGACGACGGTTCACCCTATTACCTCAACTGGGCGCTTGGCCCTCGAGGTGACGCAGCCTTCATGGTGACCACTAAAACTTATTGGGTCGATGATCTGATTCACTTTTTTGAACGACTGACAGATTTTTTGAACGGACGACGTTGCGTAGCAATTGTTGATCCCGGTTTCCAGAATGAAAGTTCCGTCATCAATTGGCTTGAGGGTAATGAAGATGTTATTAGACTCGAATCGCTCGAAGCTTCTGGATGAGTTTGTGCATGATTTGAAGATTATATTTTGCAATTTTAATGATTGATTAGTATCAACAAGGAGGGTTTCCATGAACAATCAAGACCTCAATAAACTAGCGAGTTTGGTGTCAATGCGGTTAGCCAACAGGTCCGACTCAAACCAACTTGTATCAGCGGTAGCCCGGCGCCTAAGCAGACCTGTACGACTTGCCTCTGCAGTAGCCAGCCGGATCAATACACGGCCTACCATCAGCGCCAGATCGGTACGACTTGCCTCAGCGGTAGCGCGCCAGATCAATTCACGTCCCAGCATCAGTGCCAGGTCGGTGCGACTTTCCTCAGCAGTAGCTCGCCAGGTGAATTCACGGCCCTCTATCAGCCTAAGGTCGAAACGGCTTGCCTCAGTGGTAGCCAGCCGACTCAATTCACGACCTACTATCAGCCTAAGGTCGAAACGGCTTGCCTCAGCGGTAGCCAGTCGGCTCAATACACGGCCCACTATCAGCGCCAGATCGAAACGGCTTGCCTCAGCGGTAGCCAGTCGGCTCAACATACGACCCACTATCAGTGCCAGATCGAAACGGCTTGCCTCAGCGGTAGCCAGTCGGCTCAATACACGGCCCACTATCAGTGCCAGGTCGGTACGGCTTGCCTCAGCGGTAGCCAGTCGGCTCAACACACGACCCACTATCAGTGCCAGATCGAAACGGCTTGCCTCAGCGGTAGCCAGTCGGCTCAATACACGGCCCACCATCAGCGCCAGGTCGAAACGACTTGCTGCAGCAGTGGCCAGTAAGCTGACTCGTCGCTTATCACTGAACCGTGCACAATTAGCCAGCAGGGTCACTCGCCGGATAGTTTCGGGATCGCCTGAAACGCACTCGACAACACCCATTGATATTACCTCGATAGATGTTATGAAAGTGGCGAGCGCGATAGCCAGCCGTCAGCAGCGGTTGCGTGATGCCAAGCCTGATGACCCTTCCGCCATTCTTGCCAGTGCAATCACACGGCGCCTAGCGGCAGTACAATTGGTTGGCTCAGCCGGGGCAGTGCGAAAGTTAGAATCCCGTATCACATCTGCATTAACCCATACGCTTCAGAAAAAACCAGAGGAAACTGAAGGTAAAGCCAAGAAAGCGGCACCCAAGAAAAAATCTGCTACCGCTCGCAAGAATTGATTGTTAGTTAAATATTACTCTCAACAACTTAAAAAGGAGGTACATAGTTTGGACGAGGATTTTATCGACGCAGTCGCATCCGCTATCGCAGATCACTTATGGGCATCAAATGCCCTGCCACCTAACGGCCCCCAGGCCGTTAGGTCGGCATCGCAACCAGCCATTTCCGATGGCAGGAACTCAGATATGGATATCGATGAGTTGTCAGAGGTTGAGATTGAGGCTCTTGCAGAACAGATAGTGACCAAGCTATCACCTGTTGGCAGTTATGAAGATATACCTGCGGAAAAAATAGAAATATGAGATTAGCAAATGAGTGCAGCTAATATAGCAAGCGCCCTACCCCAAGGCGCATTTCTGGGAGAAATACTTCCGACACCAGTAAAGGATGTTGTTTCTTTGATGGCGGGGCACGCCCCCAATTCGGTTAAACGACGTTCGGCTGCTGATTCATCCAAGGCCGTAGATTACCTGTTAAGTTGCTGGCAAATACTGCCTTCATTTAGCGATAAACTGGTCAAAGGGCCGATCAAAAAAATACTTTTGCCAGTGGATTATCGTCGGCTCTGCAATGCACGACTTGCGGTTATTGCATTTCAAAAAACGCAGATCGCGGGCTGCCGGCCACTGTTGGCTACTCTTGAGCATTCCGAAATAAACTACAGTTTACTGAAAGGCGCCGCTTCAGGTTGCATACTATACCCAGAGCGATACATGCGCACATCATGGGATTTCGATCTTGCCGTATCTTGGGAGGATCTCCCAACCGTCGAAGCTATGGCCTTAGAAGCCGGTTTCCACCAGGCCCAGCGTATTACAGAATCTGCGCTTTTTTGCCCAGCCAACCGGCAATTGCGTGACATCGTCGAAAAGGACCATTATGAGCTGGGTTTTTTGGTTCGCCGCCTCCAGGTCACCAATCTGTCTCCAGAGACATTGGATGCAATCAGAACGGAAACCTGGACCCATCAATTTTGGCACGATGTCGATTCCGTAAACCCATTTTGCTATGCAGCTGTTGACATTCATCATGCGATGTCACTTGATATCGGATTTGGCGAACTACTTACTAGTGCACGGAGCGTTTCTATTGATAATGAGACGCTCCGAGTTCCTAGTGATGCCTGGTTTGCTGCGCATCTTGTGTATAAATTATATTGGGAGGGTGTCCATAACTACGCAAAAGGGTTATACCAATATGCTGACCTGGTTCGCCTGGTAGCTCGGTTGGATGAAGACACATTCGTGGAGCTCATTGATATACTCGAGAAATACAACCTGATTGCTGCGGGATATCACAGCTTTAAACACCTGCCCAAGTTCGGTGTTGAACTGCCGGAGCATATCGCCAGCTTCATCAGTGACACTCAATATCCACCGGAAGATGGGGACCCGACCGGTCTTAATGATCTCGGTGATGTGTGGCCAAAACTTTGGGGGCTCAGATAAGATTTAAACCCCCACAATGTCACTGGGGCATATCTGCAAGATGACGATACCTCTCTGAAGTATCCAATCACTCTGGAGATTCTGCTGTTATTCATTTCCCACACACAGCATCTGGAACAAAATACAATCGTATCGACTATGAGAAGGCAATGAATTCGAGCTGCATAAATGCAACGGTATGTTTTATCTCGCGAAATAACAAAATACTGCTGCAAAAACGTCCCGACCGTCAACGTTGGGCGGGCATTTTGAACGGTCCGGGCGGCAAGATTGAGAGGAACGAAACTCCTCTTCAAGCCGTTATCCGGGAAGTTGCCGAAGAAACAACACTTGTGATCCGAGAAACCACCTTACACGGCACCGTCCGCCTTGTATTCAATGGCTCGCGAGAGCAACAGCTACTTGTTCATATCTTTTCGACTTCAACCTTCAGCGGCCGCCCTCGCGGCGCAGAGGGTACTCTGCGCTGGTACTCAAAGGAACAGCTGCCATTCGATCGCATGTGGCCGGATCAGCGGTACTGGCTCCCGCTGGTACTAGCCGGGGGTCGGCTTAACGCCCTATCCCATTTCGATGAGGCAGGTTCCATATTGCAGGCAAGCGAACTACACCTGCAACTTTGACAAACTCGTTCTCCAGCCCTTCAGGCAGACTGGTTCAGGCTGAAACAGCCGGACGTCTTACCACCTGTTCGTAGCGTACATTTGGATCGATCAAATTCCAACTGCGCATCCAGTTGTAGGTTCTCGTGAACTCTTCCGATTCATAAGGTTCAGGGTCCACGAATAGCAGCCGGGGAAGATGGAAATCTTCAGGACCAATTAATGCCCGGTAGTCAACAGGCAATGAATCGATCAAGTAATGAAGATATTTGCGCTTGTCTGCATTAATGCGCCGAACTGCTTTTTTTAGAACGTCGGTAATCGCTTCATAGGTGGCATCATCCAACTCATCAGTTGCAATCTCCGAACCGGCGTAATGAGTTTCAATCACCTTTCGAAAGCCCGCCTTCTCAGCAACTGTGATCCAAGGCTCACTTAGCGCGATTGCGGCAACCTCCCCGTTCAAAACAGCATGGTACCCGTCCAGAGTATGTTGGCCTACCACCTTGATTTCGCTACGTTCAACAAAGCCCTCCAGCATTTGCAAAGTAGCATAATGATTGCCATTGTGAAAACTAACCGAGATTGGTTGATTGCGCAGTGTTTGAGGATAAATATAGCGTGATTCAGGCGCCGCCATTATGGCCATTACCGCTATTGAACAGCGCTTGCCTATGATTTTTCCACCACGCTGGCTGTCCAAAGCTCGTTGGATTTGACCCCATTCACAGGCTCGATAGATATCTACCTCTCCTTCCTCAAATGGAGCATGGGTTCGAATTGTGTCTGCCTCATCAGGACGATAAAGAGTACCTGTGAATGTCTGGCGAGAACGATTGGCGACGAACTTCACGTCAATGCCAATATCACTAAACAACCCTTCATCCTTTCCAACATGCCATGGCAACGAAAAAACTGCCGAAGAGCCTAGCCCTTCTGTTACTACCGTTTTCATAAGATCCCTCTTTTTTCCGGTTTGCCAACCCATTATAGCAAGAGATTTGAAAGCTGTGGCATCGGGTCGATCAGCGTGCCGGCTGAACTATCCGTAACAAAAGCACTAATAAACGACAATATGCATATGCTGAATACCACCAAATCTAGACATCTGTTTCCCAGGTTCAATCCAACCATCCGTAAAGATTGCAGGTTTCTCGATTGCCCAATCCAAAGTTCTCGTTTGCGTGCCTTAAGTACCCGTCTAATCATCTGTCGTGGGCTGGAATCGTAGGTATCCAGCACAGGATTACACCCGCACAATGCCATTGTCATCGCCACTCATTGCTGCACGATGATGACCTTCTATTTCACTGATCAGGGGAGATTTATCGGTAAAAATTAAATTCTGATTGTTTCCCAGGTTATCTAAACTTTGCCTAAATTCGGCCGGTTGAAATGACCCTATTGTTTGATTATTGGCTCAATCCTAATACAGTAGTGGAATAATCATAAACGTCCATCGAATGACGGACAGGAGTAAGAAATGGAAGTTTTTCCAATGATTATCGATGGTCAAAAAGTCATGACCCATGAAACCGTCGGCGTCATTAATCCCGCAACCGGTGATCATTTTGCTCAGGTTCCGACCGGCACTTCTCAGCACGTTGATGATGCGGTTGTTGCAGCTCGGGCAGCGTTTCCTGGCTGGTCAGCTCTAAACCAATGCGAACGTAGGACCAGACTGTACGAATTAGCCGACGCATTGGAAACCAATATGCCGGAACTCACCACCCTGCTGACCCGGGAAACTGGTAAACCGATAAACGGTTACTCGGGTATCGGCTCAAGCAGAGAGGTTCTTGGTTCAATAAAATGGATGCGGGTTACCGCAGAAACTGAATTGCCCGTTCAAGTCATCCAGGATGATGAGCTTGCGCGGATTGAGGTACACCATAAGCCCATAGGTATCGTGGGTTCTATTACGCCATGGAACTGGCCACTTATGATCGCAGTTTGGCATTACGCACCCGCCCTGCTTGCCGGTAATACCTTGGTAGCAAAGCCCTCGGAATTTACCCCGGCGACCACGCTCAGGTTTGCAGAAATTGCAAATGATTTCCTGCCCCCTGGTGTTCTTAACGTGGTGGTGGGGGGCGCTGAAGTAGGGGCTGCGATCGCCGAGCACGCAGATATCAATAAGATTGTTTTCACCGGGTCAAGCGATACCGGTAGAGCAGTCATGCGGGCTGCTTCCAAAAACCTTAAACGCCTTACCCTGGAACTCGGCGGCAACGATGCTGGCATCGTATTGCCGGACGTAGATCCCAAAGAAATCGCACCGAAACTGTTCAGGGCCTGCTTTCATAACAATGGCCAGACTTGCCAGGCAATCAAGCGCCTTTATGTACATCAGGACATTTACCAAGAAATCTGTGGGGAGATGGCCCTAATTGCCCGCAGTATCAGAAATGGTAACGGTCTTGATGATGCCACCGACCTTGGACCATTGCAGAATGAGAAACAGCTCAATATCGTGTCTGAACTGGCAGCAGATGCCAAGGCAGCCGGGGCGACATTTTTGACCGGTGGTGAAGTACTTGAGGGCTCAGGTTATTTCTTTCCACCCACCATCGTTACAAATATCAACGACGGAACCCGGCTGGTGGATGAGGAGCAGTTTGGCCCCATTGTTCCGGTGATCGAATACTCTGATATAGACAATGCCATTCGACTCGCCAACAATAACTCAGCAGGTCTGGGGGGCTCAATTTGGTCTAATAATCTGCACTACGCAACCAAACTCGTAGCACGCCTGGAGTGTGGCACTGTATGGGTAAACACTCATGCCGAGATTCAACCTAACGCACCTATGGGAGGTATTAAACAGTCCGGTATAGGTTATGAATTTGGCCACTGGGGCTTAGCCGAGAATACTAACATTCAGACGATCAAGATCAGCAAAGTCTGACTCCTGTTGGAAGCCAGCATCGATCTCAAGCCAGAGATCAAGTCGAAACACTTAGGCCCTGCAGGGGATAAGAAAAGTCATTTTCTAGTTGACAATGATCATTTCTGGTGGTGATATAGTAATTGTCGTACACATTTGTTCGACTGTAAATGGAATTTAGTAGCACTTGCGGGAGCACTCAGCTCTTCTTCAAGCGGAAAAGGGAAAGATGTATTGCCGCGCTGCTAACAGGGGAAATATGGATATGTCCGAATCTACTAAACTTGTATCTAAAAACTCATGGCTCAAAAAAGAGACTCTCGCGAATGTTGTCGAGACGATCGGAACACCAGTCTTTGTCTACAATGAGGAGAGGCTGCTCAAAAACGGTCAACGCATTCTAAATGCCGCGGAAAAAAGTGGGATCCGAAACGCCATAAAATTGTTCATCCCCTTTTTCCCAAATTCTAACCCATACCTCTTTCAGCCTCTACACAATATCGGGATGGGGGCAATGATTCAGGTTCCTGCTGAACACACAATCCTTCAAGAGTTTGGTGTGGACAAATTTATCGGATCCACCGGTCATTTATCAGATTCTGAAATCGATACCTGGGTCGATATCGGTTGTCCCATTTTTCTATCGAGCCTCAGCGAAGTTGAATATCTGATTAAGAAACACCCCACAGAACCTATCCATGTCAGGTTCGATTGTCTCAGCTCGGATAAGCCCGGTGTAAAGTACGGACAGTTAAGTGAATTCAGGCAGCTGCTGAAATCCTTCGACCGTGAACTTGACAGCTTTGAGCTGTACTGTGGCAGCAGTATTTCCGCAGAGGAAATGGCTGGCTTTCTTGAACAAGTCTTCATGATCTATAAAACCTACTTTCCCGGCGTCAAAGCGATCGATTTCGCCGGCGGTTACGGCTTTGACTACGAGTTTTTGGACCAGGAAAGCAAACACTTCGAGTGGGACCAGTACTTTCGCAGTCTCACAGAAACCGTGAAACGACACAACGTACCAGATTCTGTCGAGTTTTGGTTCGAGCCGGCCAGAGATGTCTTTGCCGATGTGGGTGTGCTTGTTCTTTCAGTTGAGCGCCTGGTACGTCAACCGGGAGCCAACCAATTGCTGATTGATGGATCTCGGGTTCTAATGCCTTCGGCAAAAATGAAAAACCGCGCGCATAACGTTCTTTTCTTTGATGAGAATTTGAACGAGTTACCACCGGGCGATACTGAGGCCATGCTCCGTGGTCGTGGAATTCTACGCCACGATCAAATCCTGCCCGGCATGTATCAGATCCCCGATAATATAAAACCTGGAGACATTGCCGTAGTCCTGGACGTTGGGGCCTATTGTGCAACTCAGCATATGGAGTTCTTGAACATTCCAGGTGCTCCGGAAGTAATGATAGATCAATTAGAAAAAACCAAGTTGATCACCAAGCGTGCTGAAGATACGGACAAGTGGCGAAACCTCGTCCGAGCTACAGCGGCATCCTAGTGAACCACGTGCCTGATCCCCGAAACAACGGTGGGCGGCCGCAAACTGCCCCGATACGCACCGGTGTGACAGTATCAGTGCCTTCTCGGTCGGCGATTAGCGTGTTCGATATGAATACATTTGCACCCGGACAACCGGGTGGCGGAAACTCAGGTTTTGCCCTGTCCATCTATACAAGAATTGTCATTCGACGCCGGTCCGCTGGGAATGGAAATTCAGAGCACAACGATCGATCAGACCAACGAGTGTTATTCGACCATTGTGCGGCCACCTGGGCCCAAAGGGTCGGAGAAACGGGCCCATTCGACCTGGAAGTCTTGGAAACGCCGCTGCAACATGTAGGTCTGGCCTCTTCGTCAGCGTTTCAAGCGGCATCTTACGCAGGTCTTAACTGGCTTGATGGCATGCCGCTGTCCGAGCCTCAGCTTCTAGATTTACTCTATTCTTCCTATAAAGAGGTCGTAGACGGTCAGCTAGTAAAAGGGTTTACCACTGGCTTATCAGGTTTCTTGAACCTATATGGGGGGTTTGTTGCACTGGACACTGATCTTCGCCCCCTACAGCACTTCCCTTTACCAGCATGGAATTATGTTGTCGCCATGCCCAGAGGTTGGGCGAGCAGTGCATTCGGCGAAGATGAAGTCAAGCTTCTGATGGGGGATGGCAAACGCCTGGATAAGCAGGATCGTGATGAGAAGCGCCGTTTGCTTAACGACGCCATACTTCCAGCTCTCAAAAAACAGAACCTGCGTGAATTCGGTCAGGCTGTCTATCGCGTTCAACAACTCGGTAATAAAAGATGCGAGATTCTTCTACATGGCGAGCGCATGGATACAACCTTGGAGCAGCTGTCAGCAACCGGGGTGGAATGTATCTTCTTATCGGCAGTGGGCCCGGCAATTGTGATGTTGAGTGAGACCTCATTAGGCTCGTTAGCACCATTGCTTGAAAAGCTTGAATTGGATGTCAGTTATTCTGGCAAAATTGATAACACTGGACTGGTATTGAGTGATGCTGACATTGAGACATCGTAAGCACCACAGAATCAGACGATGCCTGCTATCTCCAGAAAGTGATGACAGCGCTTTACTCCCGTCAAGGAACAATTCATTGTGCAAGAGCGATTCACTTCTAAAAACCTGACCATCCTTAGAAAGCCGGCTGCAGGGATCCCCGGACTGGGGGAATTTCAGTTCACAGACGATTACTCCATTTTTCACTTAGGCAAGATGCCCGATCGTATTCCCGCGAAAGGTGAAGCTGGGTGCAGGATAGCAGTCGCAAATCTACAAGCACTCGAGGCTGAAGGAATCCCGACCCATTTCCACAGAGCGGTTGGCAAAGACAGAATGGAGTTTCAGTTGCTCCGAATACTAAACCCTGCTGACAAACCGATTCAGCGGGGCGAGCATGCTTATTTCGTACCTCTGCAAGTTATCTTTCGAAATTCCCTGCCTCAGGGTGCATCTGTCTTCCAGCGCCTGGCTCAAGGAGAAGTTAGCCTGCAAAGCCTTGGCCTTAAAAGCCTCCCAGAGCCTGGGGTCCGTTTATCACATCCTCTGATCGAGTATATGTCCAAACTCGACGAGATCGATGAGTTCATTTCCCGGTCCGCCGCACAAGAACTTGCAGGCCTCACGGATATTCAGATGAATCGTCTAGACGAGTTGGTCCGTCAAGTCAACGAGGTCATTTCCAACAAGGCCCGTGCCGTTGATCTCTATCTTGCTGATGGAAAGTTGGAATTCGGTGTGGACCAGAACGGTGATCTTCTACTTGTGGATATCGTCGGCACGCCCGATGAGAGTCGCTTTCTGCTAAAGGAACAGCACATCTCCAAGCAGGTCCTTCGCGATTGCTACGAGAATACACAGTTGCGTGAGCAGGTCAAACGATGGGCTGCGCGTGGTCGTCCAGCTGCCGAGAGGCCGATGCCATCATCCCTCGGCACACGGGAAATCAGTATTGTATCGGAGATGTACAAGTCTTTATGTGAACGCTGGTTAGGGGCATCAGTCTGGGGAGCAGCTGATTTGGAGACAGTGACTGAAGCACTTCAGCAATTAAAAACGGTCGGCGGAACTGATATCAAGTAGCAGTCTCAGTTCCAACCGCCCTATATTTGGTCCCCAAAATGCCTCTGGGTAGGCACTCTTACAGGTTCGACCTTATATTGTTTTCCAGAACTGCAATGCTGCATTTTTCCAATAGGAATTGTAACGTGCTTAAAGTAAGACGAGCGTTGATTTCAGTGTCGAGCAAAGAAAGCGTTGTGGACTTTGCCAGCGGCCTTGCTGACTGGGGAGTGCAGATCATCTCCACTAGCGGGACTGCCAAGGTATTGAGGGAGTCAGGTTTGGAGGTCACCGATATCAGCAATATCACCGGCTTTCCAGAAATACTCGACGGCCGGGTCAAGGCACTACATCCCAAAATTCATGGTGGTTTGCTGTATCAGCGTGACAAACAAGAGCACATAAAGACAATCGTCGAGCAGGGAATCGCTCCTATTGATATGGTAGTTGTAAACCTCTACCGCTTCCAGGACACGGCATTAAGTAATGAAATCACACTACAAGATGCATTAGAACAGATCGACATCGGTGGTCATAGCCTCATTCGCAGTGGTGTCAAAAATTACCAGTCGGTGGCGGTGATTACTAACCCTTCGCGATATCGTGACATACTGGAAGAGATGATGGTCAATGACGGTCAAATCAGTGAACAGACTCTCAGTGATTTAGCGGTTGAGGCTTTTGAGCTTACTTCACTATACGATATAGCGATTCACGGGTTTCTCCAGCAACGCCTGCAAGGCAAACAAAATTTTCCACACCGAATAACCATGGGCTTCACTAAGATGCAAGACCTTCGGTACGGAGAAAACCCCCATCAAAAAGCAGCCTTCTACCACCAGGATAGAGGATCAGGCCAAGCTTGCATCGCTGGCGCCAGACAGCTCAATGGCAAGGAGCTCAGCTACAACAACATCGTTGATATGGATGCGGCATTGAATGTCGTGAAAGAATTCTCGCAACAACCAGCAGTGGCCATTATTAAGCATGCGAACCCTTGCGGTGCGGCAATCGTGACCCGCAATTCCGGGATTGAGGAAGCTTTCTTGAAGGCTTTGGATAGCGATCCGATGTCGGCTTTTGGCGGGGTTGTTGCTTCTAATCGACCGATCAATCTGGCGATGGCCCAGGCTATTGGCGAGATATTTCTTGAGTGCATCATAGCGCCATCATTTGAAGATGACGCCCTGGACTTGCTTAGGAAAAAGGATAATCTTCGCCTGCTTGAATTTGATAATCAAAAATATGCGCCCTGGCCCGCCTTCGAATTCGCTCACGACCAGCTGGGATTCAAGGAAGTCACCGGTGGGCTGCTACTCCAGGATCTCGATCTCAACCGCATACAGAAAAAAGATTGCACGGTAGTTACTGATCGCCAACCCGAAGATAGCGAATGGAGGGACATCCTGTTCGCATGGAAGGTGATTGTTCACGTTAACAGCAACGCCATTCTCATTGCCAAGGATGGCCGGACTGTGGGCGTCGGCCAGGGGCAGAGCAACCGAGTTGGCTCGGTGAAAATCGCCGTACAGAGCGCAGGAACAAAAGCGCAAGGTGCTGTGCTGGCTTCCGACGCGTTCTTTCCCTTCCGCGATGGTGTTGACAAGGCCGCCGAGGCCGGCATCAAAACAATTATTCAGCAAGGAGGTTCCAGGCGAGACGATGAGGTAATCAAGGCAGCCAATGAACATGGTATCGCGATGGTCTTTACCGGCGAACGGCATTTCAGTCACTAAACGTCATCACTATATCGCAAGCTTAGCGGCTTCCTTGTCAGTCGCAAGTCATCATATGTGGCCCATCTGTGAGAGGCCTGAAAGCCTCCTAATGACCACGACCGAACTCAGCGCTTGTCGGGCGAAACTAACTTAGATCATCGATTAACTGGTCCGCAAGATCCTGGGCGAGCGCAACCATTGTCATGGTGGGATTCCATGACCCTCCCTGCGGCCACAATGCTGCTCCGGTAACGAAAACGTTCTTAGTGCCTCGTAGTTTATAGTTGATGTCGACTGGCGCAGACTCGGTGTTACCAATGTGTAGCGTGGAAGACTCGTGCACCGTTGCATCAACCCTCCTTTGTTCTTTGGGTGGGCGCTCGGATTTCCAGCAGCCTTTGTCTGGAGACCCATGCCAGTATTCAACGCGTGCAGCACCCTCGGGCGATACAACTTCTTCGAGTATCCCAAACGTCGCATGATCCATAGCATCCCATGTCTGAGCGTCGCTTTCATTCTCGGTAATTTGAAGTAATGAATTGGTGGTCAGGTTGTTGTCTTGCGGATTCGCTAGAAACCAATTATTGGGGTTTCGGAAGTCCAGCTCTCCTAGAACAGCACTAACAAACACGACATGATCTTTAGAACTTTCGAGTTGCGCCATCGAAGCAGTAGCAACCACATCAGGCATGTACCGACGTGCAGTACCGGCATTTTTTTCAGGGTTTTTGTCCCACAGCGTGCTCAATTGAATGTGGAACTGTTGTTCATAATTCTTAGCTATGCCTGCGATATAGTTGGCAGCAAGCTCCAATTCTCCAAATCCACCGCCTTTTTCAATATCTTCCTTGGGTACTCTTGAAACGATCGATGTAATAAAGTGAGCGGAGAAGCGTTTACCTATGTTCCTTGATTCCGGAAAAGAGTTACGTATCAGCGTCGCTGGCGGAAGTGTCCCTAGTGATAAAATCAGCTTGGCATCACCCAGCGGCATTGTGCCTCTTGAGGTTTGCAGGGCAGTAGCAACACCGTCCTGTTGTAATATGCGCTCAACCACGCACTGTGTGACGATGCTCAACCGTGCGGCTGTGCCTTCCTGATACGCTTTAGCTTGATTATCGGAAAGGGACAATAACCCGGCTGGAACGGCAAACTTCTGAAAATCGATTCCATCGATATCTTCAGCATCTGATGCCAAAGGGGCTGGTTCAGTCCGGTATATACCTTTGATTGATGTAGCACCCTGTTCAAGTAATTGCTGTATTCGTTTTTGCAGCTTTCCATAAACCGGTCGTTGGTAGCTAGTCAGCAAGAGGCTCCGCTGATCTTTACCTGCATCAATTTCATCCGCTTTTTGGACCTGCAGCAGTTTTTCAGCAGATTTAAAATACTTACGCGCGTTATTAATGGTTTCTTCGGGCCAGCCTGTCATCTCTTTTTTGGTAGGTCGCGGACACCATGCACTCCAAAGTGTCGAGCGCCCCCCTATGAATGGCCCCATTCCATGCTGCCATCGAATCGTCCCATTGCCCCTCGCCGTCTCAGCCGAGAGTGTCCATGGGAAAGTTTCAGACAAACCACCCATCGTATCAACAAAGGGTAAAGGCAAGTTCTGAAAATGTTCGGGGAGGAAAAATGGGCCACGTTCAATCATCAATATCCGGCAGTGAGGGTTCTGACTAAGTGCTCGTTCAGCTACTGCTAAACCACAAAACCCAGTGCCGATAATTACTAAATCGAACGTTTCTTCTTCTCGAGCATGTTTCCATTCTGTTTCTGACAGAAAAAAAACATGATTCATTACCTGTTGCCCCGTAGGCGATTGCGGCCCCGGTGCCGGAAAACCATGATTCAAGTTTGTTGAAGCAGCGCTAGCGCCCATAACCTTTCCCCCCCTCGATCTGTAAACACTAAAATTCTAACACCCTTACAAGATCAGCTTTATAGAGCATCTCTCAATAACCAATACTGTCACCAAGCACTAGATTCTCCCATTTTTGACAGTGCTGCAAAAGCAGCAAACCGAAGCAATACAGGCCCGAAGCCAACGGATTGACACGCAGCTCAGGGAACTAGCGAAACAGCATGCGTTAAGCGTCAGAAATTCAAGGAGGCGCAAGCCGCACACTGGCACCAGAAAAGCAGAAAGCGGCAAAATCGCTTCCGTAAGGGGCTGCTCGGAGGCTTACGGGGCAGCGCAAACGTACTCAGAAGCCGAAGCACGGCACGACAGACTATGCGATCAGGGCTCGCAATACGGCAGTGACGACTGGCTTAGGTTTTGCCGATCCGATCGGCTTGAACCCAGCATGAGCCGCCGTGGCAACTGTTGGGATAATGCCGTGGCAGAGTCATTTTTTAGTAGTTTAAAGAAAGAACGCATCAAAAAACGGATCTATAACACCCGCGCGTTGGCCAGGGCCGATGTCTTCGATTACATCGAAGTGTTCTATAATCGAACACGACGACATAGCCCTATTGGCGGCGTCAGCCCAGAGGGCTTCGAGGCAGCATCAAAATGAGGCTTGTCTTTGTCCTGTTACCCTGGAAAGTCCACGCAGCAGGATCAGCGATGTTTTATCGACTATGATTTCAGTCATCCCCATTGTTGCAATTCTAGGCTCGTTCATGGCGCTCCTGTTAGCCGTGTTCTTGATTGTAGTGCCCTCGCGCATCCGTGTCGCCAATGCTTTCCTTGCAATATTTCTCGTTGCCACCGCCATCGATATTAGCGTCTGGTTCATGCAGGGCTGGTGGATCGAGCATCCCACGATTAGCAGCTTTCGCCCGGTCCTTGCCGCCTTCCAGATGCCGTTTTTCACCGGTTTCATTTGGCTTAGCTGTTTTCAGGAAAGGCGCTTGCGGTTACGAGATTCCTCTCACTTCTTACCTGGTCTCTTTGTCTTTTGCTTCGTGGTGACCGACACTGCAATGTCGTGGTTGCGCCCGCTGCTCGAACTGCAATATTTCGTGTATATCGGCCTCGCGATCTTCACCTTATGGCGTTTTGATCGGCTGCTGAAGGCCCGTTTTGTCCAGCGATCGCCAAGCTGGCGTTGGCTAGCACTACTCGTCGCATCCTCGCTCTTTGCGCATAGCCTTTATATCGTGCGGACCGTGCTTTCGCCTAGCCTCCCAGTAGAAGTTTCCATTGCACTGCAAGCGCTCGCCGCCCTGTTGGTTCTAGCCATCACCGTATGGATCGCGTTCCAAGCCCTCTTGAGCCCTTTCCTCTTTCGCGGCAGCGACCGATTACTTGTGTCGGCTGCCAGAGCGATGAGCGAAGACTCCATCGACGAGCGTGAGCGCTTGGTGGCATTCATGGAAGAACAGCTTCCCTACCTTGATCCGGACCTTTCCCTTTCCCGCCTTGCACGACGCAGCGGGATTGCAACCAAAAAGCTTTCTGGAATAATCAACCTCCAATATGGATTGCACTTCTTCGATTTCATCAATCGCTACCGGATCGATCATGCGAAGACTATGCTGGTAGAAACTGATCAGAGTGTAACCGACATAATTTACGCGTCTGGCTTCAACGCGAAGTCATCCTTTAACACAGCATTCCGCAAGCATGCAGGCATGACCCCGTCGGCTTATCGCCGCGGTCATGCAAAAAAATAAGTTCGAATTCGGGTATCCGGACGCCCACCATCTGCAAAGCCGTCATCCTCGGACCTGTCGAATCATAAAATCCAAGGACAAATCTTCATGCATCGCTTCTTCACGGTTCTGGCCATTTTCTACATCGGCTTTCTGGCTCCTTCGCCGTTACCTGCCGCCGTACCCGACTGGACGGCACTCGACGCGCTGATCGAGCCATATCAAAAGACCGATGCGCCCGGCATCAGTGTCGCCGTCTCTATCGATGGACAGCCCGTTTATCAACGCTGGGCGGGTCAGGCGGACCTCGCTCACAATGTCGCGATCAATGCCGATACGCGCTTTGAAATCGCGTCGATTAGCAAGCAGTTTACGGCCTACGCCATTATGATGCTGGCCAATGAAGACAAACTCACGCTCGACCAAGATGTTCGCGACATTATACCGGAACTGGAAGCACGCCCAACGCCAGTCACGATCAGGAACTTGCTCAATCACACCGGTGGTCTGCGTGAGGTCAATAGCCTGCTGCAACTCACCGGGCATCTTGAATCGTCACCTGTTACCGAGGCTCGCGCGCTCGATCTTATCCTGCGTCAGCGTGGCGGAAATTTTTCGGCTGGTCAGCGTCAAGAATATAGCAATACCGGCTACCAACTGCTCGCCGAGATCGTCGCACGGCTTTCGGGCCAGTCATTCCCCAAATTCATGCGCAGCCGCATCTTCGAACCGCTCGGCATGGATCGAACATTCGTGCGAACTGATCCAGAACAGATTATTGATGATTACGCCGTTGGCTACAAGCCGGTCGGAAATGGCTTTGCGCAAAAACATCTGCTTTCGGCGACATTTGGATCCACAGGGATTATTTCCGACCCGCGCGATCTGCTGCGTTGGGCGGATGCTTTGGAAACAGGCGCGATTGGCGGGCCGGACATTATCAGCGCCATGGCCGCTCGCTCTACGCTATCTGATGGACGGCGCGCAATCGCCGCGAACGGGCAAGAGTATCGCGATTTTTGCGGACTCGATACCTGGTCACACGGAGGCACCACAGGTGGTTTTCGCAGCTTCCTACTGCGTATCCCCGAAGCGCGAATGGCGATCGTAGTGATGGGCAATCGCACCGACTTCCTCAAAGCCGCCTTCGCCTTCGAAATTGCCGAAGCGCTCCTCGCCGACCGTCTCGAACCGCAGCCGCCAGAAGAATTTGTTCCCGAAGCCGGAAATGAACTGGACCGTTATGTAGGCGACTATCGTTTATTCGCAGGGATTGTTTTTTCGCTGCGCCGCGACGGAGATCATCTGACTTTCGCAACGTTCGGCAAGGATGACGCCTCCCCGCTTCCTCAGGTTGGAAGAGGGGTTTTCATGCTCAACCCCGCGACCCATTTGCGGCTCGAATTTCACGAATTTGCCGGCGGTCACGCTACTGAGATGCGCTGGCAGATCAGTGAAGACGGGTTTATTCCAGCCCCACGGGTTATCACGCAGCCTGTTCCACAAACGCTGCTCGAATTTGAGGAGCTTGTGGGGTCATATTATTGCGATACACTGCAACAAGTCGTCACTCTTTTCGAGAATGGCGGTGAACTCTGGTTACGGACCGGCGAGGGTAATCGCATTCCGCTCGACCGCTACCAACCCGACATTTTCCGCCCCGACGGGCCGAGCAACATACAGCGGGTCGAAATTATGCGCGGAACCGATGGGATAGTACGCGGCGTTCTCGTATCGGCAGCGTTGGCCGACAATCTCGAATATCGCAAACTCAACCAAGACAGGATCGCTGGGTGATAGCGATAGAACGCCCCCAAGCGTCTCTCGCGTGAGGTCAACAAGCCGACCCGACGGTCCGGTTTCGGCCCAAGCCTGGTCAAACGAAGGGTCTGATTAAAGGTCTACTTTAGGGCGCTGCTGAATTGGGATAAACGTCTGAGATTGGGGCGAAACCCGACCAGCCGCTTTCCGCTGTATTTATGCTGAGAGCGGACTTTCCGCTACCGGCCAATTCTCGCCAAACGGCGGGGCTGAGCAAACAACCGCTTTGGGGAAGCTGCTGAATCTAGATGAACGTCTTGGATTGGTCGGAAGTCGCTGTTCGTAGCGGCGCACCGAAGGTCTATGATCCGTTCGTCACCCGTGGTTGGATGGACGGCCAATGAATGCGGCTGACGCCGAGCGGACCAAAGTGGCGGTCAATACGCGGGACAGATCATCACGCCTGCAAAACCTGGCGAATTTTCCAGAGTCGCGCGACGCCGAATGCGGGGTAGCGACGGCGGCTTTCGGCGGGATCATCTCCGCGCGCTTGCGCAACGCATTGAGGTCTCTGAACGCGAAGTCAGGATCATGGGATCAAAAACACCCTGCTTCAGGTGCTGGGGCCGCTTCAAATAGCGTAGAATCGGCGGCGAACGACGTTCGCATTTATGTTTCAAATTGGCGGAGAGGGAGGGATTCGAACCCTCGGTACGGTATAAACCGTACACTCGCTTTCCAGGCGAGCCCGTTCGACCGCTCCGGCACCTCTCCAAATTCATCCAACAGATAAGCGAACCGCTGTCCGTTAATACCAGGGTGCGAATTATACTGGGCAATATGTGCATTCGCCACAAACTTCTGTAGTTTGCCACGTTATAATCTTCTATCTGTGTTGGCATTTGGTCAAAACCCATGAATTCAAATCACCTCCGGTTGTTTTTGCTGCTTATCTACTTCCTGGTTCTGATCGGTTGTGCAGCACAATCAAACATTCGCCCCTCGGCTATCACTGAAACCAATGATTTAGGTCAGGTGATGATCGCCGCTGAACAATTTGCCGGCCAATTCTCTACCGAAAACGTGCTGATTGTGTTTGATCTGGATAATACGCTGTTGACCATGGATTCCATGCTCGGCTCAGTTCCCTGGTATGACTGGCAATCGGAGATGTCCAAAACAGCAGGTTGTCAGCCGGGCGAGTTACAGGACCGTTTTGCTGCCCAAGGTGTTTTATACTTTTTAGGCAGCATGCATCCGGTTCAGGATGATGCGTCAGAGATCATTGCAAAGTTACAGCAAACAGGCTTTCGGGTAATGGTTTTGACCGCCAGAGGCAAAGACTACAAGCTTGAAACATCCCGTGAACTAAACCGCAACCGCATGGGCTTTTCATCGCTGACTGCAGCCGGACCCGGCTATCAAAGTCAATCATTTACCCCGCCCAATGCTGCCCGTGAAGTTTTGTACCAGCAAGGTGTGCTGATGGTTGCCGGTCAGCACAAAGGGTTGATGCTGGAAGCACTGTACACTGAACTTGGCTTGTCATTGCCACAGGCAGTGGTCATGGCTGATGATAGTTTGCAGAACTTAAAAGATATGCAAGAAACTCTGGTCGCTGCCAATATACCTCACCAACTTTACCGTTACGGACTTGCAGATGTCCGGGTCAATAATTTCGATAGCCGGCAAGCTGTGCGCGACTGGCAACAACTGTTACCCGGCATTGATGCGATTACCGCATCGATGAGCAATCAGAATTTAATCGACAGCAGTATGCTAACTGGCTGCAATAGTCAGTAACTGTTACTGGTGCTCCCAATTATCAATACTTGCATCGTTATCCGGTGACATGCCGAGCTGTTCGCCGGAAGTATTGACGCCTAAGCCTAGTACGGCGCGGTTCACATAGGCGTAATATCCCGCTACCTGATTGATTTCCAGTATTTCACCATCGTTATAACCGGCTTGTTGCATGGCTTCGACATGCCGTTTATTCACTTTTGATGGTGCGACTGTCAGTTCCTTGACGTATACAAATACCTTTTGCTCAGCAACTGAAAATGGCTCGCCTGGTACTGACTTGGATAATGCCTGATCCAGGGCCTGAAATCGGTCTCTATCGGCAATCAAACGCTGCAAGCCTGCACTATGATGTCGATCGCAATACTCACAGCAATTTAAACGGCTGACAAAAATGCCTATACACTCCAGGAACCAAACCGGCAGGCTGTTATGGCTGTGATGCATGGTGGCTTTATACAGCGCCATATGCGCTTCCAGAGTGTGCGGGCGCAAACTGTGCAACTGTAATACGTTGTCAACCTGGCCATTGCTATCTGCCAGCCGTTGGTACAATTGCCGTAGATGACCATCAATTTCGACCCCGCTTTTGACTTTAATCCAGCTCATAACAATCACGCATCATGTTGTATCTCATAACCAACCATCAATTACAGCGCATAAAAAAAGCCCCGGCCATAATGACCGGGGCTTTTTAAGCAAACAAATCTGCTTAGTTTTGTACGCGGCGAATCAATACTGATCCAACCACCATCAACAACAATGCCATTGCCACCAGGCCCCAGGCACTCATCGTT
>JAJFKX010000034.1 GCA_021772985.1 Gammaproteobacteria bacterium | reverse complement strand
CTGGTATCGTTGTTCCAGAGTCAGTTGTCGGTACGTTATAGTCATAACACTTGAATCCGTCGTGTGAGAGCTTCCGATTCTACCGGCACTGGCTCTGTTTGATTAACTTTCAAGTGTTGCGGTTATTCTGGGAATTCACCCTTCCATTAAGTAAAAATAGAATGATCAAATAGTTGAATCAGGGGTAATGGTAATTATTTGGAATATTATCAATATAAGGGCTTTAAATTACACTGGTTATTGAATTGTTGTGGATAACATAAAAATAGCAAACGATGGTGCTCAGCTATGTATTGTCCTTTACGAAATAGGGCTTCCATAAACGGATTCCCAGCGGGACTGCAATATTTAGCAAAAAAGCAGTGACTGCCAGGGTATAAAATGCCTGATCGGTTAATACCTGGTTTTGCACGTAGGCAATATCCAGCACCACAAAAGCCAGCTCAGCCCGGCCCAGCATGCCCAGGCCGATCATCACACTTTCTGAAAAATTGAACCCACCGGTGTAACGTGCGGCAAGTCCGGCGGATAATACTTGTGCAGTGATCAGGGCAATGGTCATTGTCGCAATAAAAGGTATGACTGAAATCAGTAATTCCGCGTCAAAAATAATTTTAGCGCCCAGCACCACAAAAAAGACCGGTCCGATCCAGACGAATGCAACATCGTCTATCAGTCGTTTGATGTTGTTGAAATCTTCGGGGGCATCTTCATCATCGGTGCCCGGGATGGTTTTGGGGATATTATTAAAATACTCTTCACGGAGAATTAACCCGGCCATATAAGCGCCAATAGCAGGGTGCAGACCAAGTGCATGTGAACCGATGGCCACAGCCATGACGAATATTAAGATCACTAATGTGCGTTGACCCCGGGTCAATGAAAAAACATGAGCGATGCCAAATCGGCCCAGGCCAGGGATGAAGTGCAGAGGTCCTTTGGGTTCGCTGGGCAACACCCAGCTTGACAACAACGCGACCACTACAAAAAATGTGGTTGCTTTCAAAACAATGATGCCAACACTGGCAAGGCCGGCTGCTGCCTGGCCGGTGGCGATGGGAATGATGATCGCAACCAATGCCAGGGATGCAATATCATCCAATACTGCGGATGTCATGATGCCGGTTGCCGCACGGGTTTTGTTCAAGCCTTCGCTTTTCAAAGACACCAAGGTCAGTGAAACAGCGGTTGCAGTCATTGCCAGACCAACCACCAGCGCCATGTTGGAATCCTGCCAGAAGTATAAAGCCACCGAATAGGCCGTTAAGAACGGCGCTAAACCACCAAAAAGCGCTATACCCCAGCTGCGCTTTATGCCGTTCATAAAATCGCTGGTGGTTTCTTCAAAACCGAGCGCGAACATAATCAGAATGATGCCTACCTCGGCAAAGCCACTGATAAATTCGCCTGGCTCAATCGGCAGTAACCCGGTATTCACGAACAAAGCACCCATGAATAGATAAAACAGAGCGGGAGTAAGGCGTGTTACTCTGGCCAGGGAGTGTGCGATCAGAACACCGATCCAGATAATCGTCAGAGTTTCAAGTGCGTGCATAACTTTATAAGAATCAGTTTGTGTATTAGCTTACCCGGTAATTTTAACCGGAGCTTGATTACGATCAAGGCATCTTCACAATACTATTAACGTATATGCTTGGGGGGACAGTGCTTACTTAAGTTCGCAGGTAATTTATTAAGTATTGCAATTAGCATGCCCATGTCAGTTTTAGCATGTAAATCCGGTATCCGGTTGCCAGATTAATCGCGGGTGTTCTGCGTCACGGGCAATATGCCGTGATTTGCGTTCAATTGGATAACCCATGCAATGTGAGATATAGGTGACACCTTCAATCTCCCTGGTCCGGTTACGGTGTTGATGGCCGTAAATATGCAGTCGGCTGCCAATATCTCGAATTTGTTTGTCCAGGTCCCAATTGCCGGCAACCCGGCTGAAATTAAACTCAGGGTATGGGTCATCCCTGTTCAACGGGTTTTGTCGGCGTTCAGTGGTATTGCTGTAGATTAATTCCTGACGCGGCAGAAAATGACTGAAACTGACTACCGGATCATCATAAGATAACGCCAGGTTTTCGCTGTTGAGTTCCAGAAAGTACTCAGCGATGGACAACTCTAGAGAATCCGGCCATTTGGTCAGAAAAAAGTCGCGCCATAATTCATCGGTTTTATCAATGACGCCATGTTTAGGGGCAAACAGACTGGCAGGCTTGTCCGGCGCCTGCTCGTACCAGGAAAACAACGGCACCACCCAGATGGACTGATCAGTTTGACCAAAACGAACGGGTCGGGTGACGATTTCCAATTCATCGCAAGCAGCCAAAATGGCCTCAAACTTTTCGATGGAATGTTGATGAGTTTTATCAGTTAGCCATAATTCATGGTTGCCCGGTACAAACGCAACAGTCAAAAACTTTTCCTGCATGGCTGTTAACAGATCCAGCAGCTTTTGCAGGTTATCGGTTACATCCCCGGCGATGATCAGCATGTCATTACGGTATGCCTGATCACTGAGGTCCAGCAATAATTGGTAATTTTCCTGATTATCAATATGAATATCGGAAGTCGCCCAGAGCCGATGAGGTTGATGCATGCTGTTATGAATGACTGTCTGCGAAAAGTGCCAGCCGCTAGCCTAACATAGCACCCGGCTGAAAAAGTTATCGCCGACACACAGATTTTTAACTGATGCCATCAAGGTGCTCGATCAGCGTGCAGTGTTATGCAGCCTATTACAGCTCGTAATTGATGTTGGTGATGCAAAGATATATCTTCAAAGCGTTAATCAATAAATACAGCGCAATCTGGAGGAATCAATGACTGTTGCATTGTTAGGCTTTGGTTGGGATAAAAGTTCTTCATACGCCCGTGGCCCGGCATTGGCGCCCCCGATCATCCGCTCGCTGTTATTCAGTGATGCGTCCAGTGCTTATAGTTTGTCTGGCATCAATGTGCGCGAGGTTATTTCGGCTTTCAATTTTCCTGAATTACCGGAGGACGCCGCTGATTGTAGAAAAGTTATTAATGACGCTGTCAGCGAAGCAATACAATCCGGTGCCCAACCGTTGAGTTTGGGAGGCGACCATTCCATCAGCTACCCGATTTTGTGTGCACTTAAACAAGCTTATGGGCCTGTCAATGTTTTACACATTGATGCACACCCGGATTTATATGATGAATTTGAAGGGGACCGGTATTCACATGCCTGTCCGTTTGCACGGGCAATTGAAACCGGCTGTATTGCTAACCTGGTTCAGGTTGGTATCAGAAGTGCATCACCAGCTCAGCGTGCCTTCGGGAATCGACATGGTGTAGTAATGCTGGGTGCTGATGCGGTAGACCAGATTCCCTATGCAAAGCTAACAGCGCCTTTATATATAACAATTGATCTTGATGGCCTGGATCCTGCCTTTGCACCTGGTGTATCGCATCCTGAGCCTGGTGGTTTATCCACCCGTGACGTGTTGAGTATTTTCAGCAGGCTAGAGGCAGCACCAATCGGTGCTGATGTTGTTGAGCTGAATCCGGAAAGAGATGTGAACCTGGCAACTGCGATGGTGGCAGCGCGGTTGGTTAAAGAGTTACTGGCAATGCTTTATGTAAAACAGTAAGTGATTAATGCTCGGTCGAGCAATGCCGACACTTATTCAATGCAGCTGAGAAGGGGAAATAGATGAATGATGAACCATGGCTGGATACCAATGATTTGCAAGGCTGGGCTTCCGGCAGCCGGGTCAAGGTGAAGGCAATTATGGTGGAAGCCCTGTTTGATGAGCCCCATCCTGAAGCGCCTAAAATCAAAGGCAACAATAACCTGTCTGATCACGATGGGCTGCTGGTGCGCTACCGTTTAAGTTGGATCCCTTCTGAGTGAGTTTGTATTGTCAGCAAATTTAAAGCCTTTATCTGAAATAACAGCACTCACTGAGCAGGGTTTTGTTCAGCGCAACCTGCTTCAGATAAGGCACGAGTTTCACCCGGATCGGTAAACAAGTCACCACCGTATTCAATTCGCCAGGCATCGCCGTTGCCCGCAGCAGCTATCGGCACATGGATTCCGATGGTTTTTTCCGGCTTTAACCAAGTGTCCAAAATTGCCCGGCCTGTTGCATCGGTCAAAAACCAGTAAGGCGGGAAGGCAACGTCGAGTTTTTTTGCCGCCCAATGGTTTTGATGTGCAGCGAACACCCGCTCATCAAAGCCTGCATCGCCCAAGTGTAAAACCGTTAATTGATTATCCAGAGAAACCCGGAATGCCAAGTTTTCAATATTTTCACGTCCGGCGCCGGAATGCGGGATGCGAACCACATCAATACTGATTGAGCCAACCGTCAGTGATTGAGCCGGGTCGCCGGTAGCCAGATCAAATGCTACCAGACGCTGGGCAAGCTGTTGTTCAGAACCCGCCAGGGTATCAACCACTTGCCCGCTGGCATACAGTTTGACCTTGGGGTTAGCACGCAGGTATTCCAGAGTGGGGGCAGGGGAGAAATGATCACCATGTACATGCGAGACAAACAGTGCATCTACATCATCGAAAGGCGCACTGCTTTCGATCAACGCTTTGCGGGTGGCTGCCGGGACCAAGGCATATTGCCCATAACTTTGTGCATAAAAAGCATCAAATAATATCTTGGTCTCGCCGGAACTGATCATGACACCTTCGTTGCCAAGGTAATGGGCGCAGGATTGGTCCGGTAAGGGTGAAACTTGGTGTGCGCTCAACTGAGGGATACAGCTCAAAACAGCGCTGGAAACAAACACCAAAAACGATTTCATTCAATTTCTCCAAAAATAATAAGAGTAACTTGATTCAAGCCAACGGCGGCGTTATCAGCAAGCCTAAAGAATGATAGCCCGACTTGCTGCTGACAGTGAAACTTGAGCATGCTTATTTCAACGGTTTCTCTGGATTATATTTTCATGTGGTTTGGGTCGTAATTGGTTTTACTTGGTAAACAATGTAAAATTGATACTTTCAATTAGTACTGAAAGTATGTTTAACTCTAAACAAAAACCTAATTCAAAATTTGTTGAGCAAATGGGTGATTTTTTTGATCGTATAGGCCAACCACGTATTGCCGGTAAGTTATTCGGCTATTTATTAACCTGCGACCCACCACAACAAAGTGCAGCTGAACTTCAGCAGGCTATTTCAGTATCGGCGGGTTCTGTTAATTCGATGTTGCGTTTGCTGCAAGTTGCCGGATTTGTTGACCGCCATGGCCAGGCTGGTGGGCGCAAATTATGGTACCGGATAAATCACGGCGCATTTTCCAGGGTATTAATGCTGCGCATGCAGTTGGTTTCAGAATTACGTGCAATGGCGGAATTGGGTCTTCAGGAGCTCGATGCACAGGGTGAGCGTGCAGACCGGCTATTGGAAATGCGGGATTGTTATGCATTTTTTGAACAGGAATTTCCGGCCTTGGTCGATCGATACCTTTCCAAGCTGGAGAAATCGAGATGCTGAACGGGATGGTGATATTTACGACAGTTTGGTTGTTGACCCAGGCGGCTTGCCTGCTGATGCTGCGGTTAGGCTCACAGCTGGCCAATCACAGGTATTTATTACGGCTAGGTAGGCTGGCGCATCAGCAAAAGATGCGTTCATTAGACAGAGTATGGCCGTTGACACGAATCCGGCCGGCGCTGGCTAATGGCGACCTGAATACCTGTATCGTCATTTTGTCGGTATTGATTGTATTGAAGAGTCTGGCCAGTTTGGTTGTTGGCATGGTTATGGTGTTCTGGCTGCCGTTGGCGAGTATGCTGGTGCCATCAATTGTCACCGTGCACAACCCGGATGACCCGGGATTAAGTCATTGGGTGCGAAAGGTGGCGGCATTACAAGTGACCAGCCATATATTGGCGGCGTCATTGGGTTTTACTATTTTCTGGCTGGGGCCATGGGCTGGAATACCTTTGCTAGAAGTTATCGGATCCAATATTGTGCTTATCATATTGGCATCACTGAGTTCCTTGGGGTTGGCTATTGCCGCAGGTTACTCCGAAGCATTGGGGTTGATGCAGCGCGGGATTTAGCTAACAGCGCCGAAAAGTATTATCAGAAATATGGTTATACTGGCTGCGGGCATCAGGCGGATGTTCGAATAACTTATATAACATCCGGGTTGAGCAATATATGCTGGAAGCAGCGCATCACAATCAAAATGTCAAAGGCATCATTTGTATGCTGGTTGCATTGATATTCTTTTCGGTCATGGATGCTGTGATGAAGTTTCTGGCAGCCGATTACAATGCCTTGCAGGTGGCGTTTATTCGGGCTGTCAGTTCCCTGCCGTTATTAATGCTGGTTATTCCGGTTCTTGGTGGCTATCGCAGTTTGCGCACCCGGCATCTAAAAATGCACCTGGTCAGAAGTTTATTGGGGGTGGTAATGCTGACACTGGTGATTTTCTGTTTCAGCCGTTTGAGCCTGGCCGATGCCTATGCAATTTTTTTTGCTGCACCATTGTTTATCACCATTCTGTCAATCCCCATGCTTGGCGAGCAGGTCGGTGGCCATCGCTGGGCTGCAATAGTGATTGGTTTTGCCGGTGTGTTAGTGATTTTGAACCCGACTGGAGAAGGATTGGTTGATATTGGAGGGTTGGCAGGTTTATTGGCTGCATTTTGTTATGCGCTGGTGGCAATTTTTACCCGTAAACTGAGTGGCACCGAGTCGGTAGCATCACTAAGCTTTTATTTTTTACTGGTACTCGCGATAGTCACAGGAGTGTTGTCGCAACCGGTTTGGACGCCCATTACCTGGTCGCAATGGCCACTATTTATGTTGCTTGGAGTTAGTGGCGCAATTGCTATGGTGTTATTGGCTTTCGCATTTCGTTACGCAGTAGCGTCAGTGATCGCCCCGTTTGATTACACCGCGATAATTTGGGCGATTCTGATTGGCTATTGGATATGGGGGGATATACCAACGCCCAGGTTATATCTTGGTATGGCGATCATTATTGGTTCAGGTATGTATATGTTGTACCGGGAGCGTCAACATGTGCCGGTACATGTTGCAGATTGAACACTCACTCTATCAATATGGTGATGCTGGACTCATCAGGTTTAATATTAAGAGCTGGAGGCGTGTATTAATTGAGTCTGTTTTTAGAAACCCTGGTATACAACATAATGTGTTTAACATTAGAAATTAATCACCGATTTAGATAAATAAAACAGCAAAGGAAATGCAGAAAATATCAGAACAGGTAATATCAAGAGCCGGTATTGTAAATGGAGTTTATTCGGTTCAGGTATTACTACATGATACTCACACTGTATGTAATTATGGAATGTCACGTTTAGAGCGTTTATGCAAGCAGGCCCGCTAATTAGACTCACTTCATATTGGAAAAGATTGCATATGGAATAGTTTAAGGCATATCACTATACTGTGAATGCTTGCTATTATTGCAATGCTTAGGGTTTTAACCAGGAGGGTTTAACTGATGTTCAGGCGAATTTGTTTTTTTGGTGCCGTTTTTTTTGCTGTTAATGGATTAGCACAAAAAGTAGATGACCCGCCAACCTTTGGCGGTTTAACCGGTAGTGCTGTTGATGGTGGTGTCAGTTATGATTACACCTCATTTGGCGGTATTGATGCGGCCAACACCAATTTCACCGGCGCCAGTGGCGGTGATGATCTGTTTGAGAACTGGTGGTTTTATCGAGTCGATGGTGATACCAGTGAATTTCCATTCCCCGACCCGGACACGGCTGATTATAGTGGCGATACAGTAACCTTTACCTGGGCTGATGTTGATGGTCGTGGGTTCAGTGCAGAGCTGGTTGAGGTGGTTGCTGATGGCGGCGGCCCCGCTGGTTCGGTGTTGTCAACGCTGACCATTGTGAATATTAGCTCTGCCAATATGGTGCTTGATCTATTCGCGTTTGCTGATATTGACCTGGGCGGCTCATTTGGTGGTGATAGTGCAACTATCAGTGGTACAGATTTTATCAGTTTGGCCGATGCCGGTGATTTCGGCGAATTCCGCGCTGGTGGTGCTGATGCAGTTCAGGTATTAGCATTTCCAGGCTTGGATCCAATTTTAAGCGATGCTGCCGTTGACGATTTAGACGGTTCGGGTTTTCCTTTTGGCCCAGGTGATTTTACCGGCGCATTCCAGTGGAGTAATTTGGTTATGTGGCCTGGGGGAAATATCGGTTTGCAAGTCAGCTTTGCTGTTAATCAACCAGCGCCAGTACCTATGGTTATAGAAGTTGTCGACTTTGCGCCCCGAATGGTTCCGGCATTAAGCACCTGGGGCTTGATTGCGTTGGCATTGTTATTGGTTGTGGTTGGTTCGTTGTTACCCCGCCAAGTTAAGGGCTAATTGGTTCAAAAACTGTGCAAAACGGATAGGCTTTATTTAATCCAGCCGTATCGCGCTTGGTGTATGTGATGTTTATGTGGATGGCGTGGATGACGTAATACTTGGGCTTTATGAGATGATCCCAATGGGTCAATTAAGGCAGGTGGAAGTTATATTATATTTGTTATAGAAGAAAACCATATTTTACTTAATGGCTTTTAGCAGGAGTTTAAATAGGCTTTAATAAAGAAATGAAAATTTAAAAAGAATTAATGTCTTTGTTATTTTCTATACCGAAAATTATTGTTGTGTATAAGCTGGCAAGCTAGGTTATCGAAGGTATTATTTTCAGTTGCTTAATATTACATTCGTCAGAATACCAGAAGGCTCTGCCATGTAGACTGCTTAGCTCATGTGAGTAGGCAATTATTCCTTCTCCAAACGGGATGCCTAAAATTCTACTTGCACCAGCTGATTTTAATGCTTTAACAGACGGCCATTCATCTGCCTCTTCATGAACGGCCGTTGCTACATTCACCCAATTCAAATAAGTGCTGTGTACGCCGGTATCATTTAATCCAGAAGACAAGTGCAAAGCACCAGCTGATATGCCAATAAAAATGCTGCCTATTCGTTGTTGCGCATCCAGCCATGCGCGCAGGGCTGACTGGTTGAGATATTGCCAGCCCAAATCCTGATTGCCGCCGGCAAGAATAATTACTGTGGGTTGATGCACTATTTGCAGGGCCTGTTGATCAGTGGCCTGTAGATGGTAGTGCCGGGTTAACGATAAGCGCTGAAACGCTGCGGCAGCCAAGCGGTAGAATGCGGGATCATCCTGATTCGAGGCACCGATATACATACCAGTGTCCAGCTTTTTTTGCCTGATGGTCTGGGTTAAATATCGATGCAGAACATCTGATTGAAACAGCGGTTGGCTGTCTGCCAGCAGCACGTATTCAGCAGTCACAAAACAATTCCTTGTTTAAGTCGAAAACTTATAAAGTCTTATTGCATTATTCAGAGGTTTTCCGGAATTGTAAAATTATCGCTTTCCAAGGTGGATACATTGGATATGATCCACCAGCGATCACCATCGTGCAGCAGCTGAAAATGATTGATGCCGCGCATTAGCGGTTGTTCGTCCTGCAGGCTGTATTTCACTTCAAAAGTACTGTAGACACTGGCCATGTGATGGTGTCTGACAACTTTTTTATCCAACTCAAGCTCATAAAAACCAACCGGTTTATAAAAGCTCTCGGTCTGGTTGATCATGGTTTCGACATCAGAATCCAAAATGCCGCTGAATTGCGGAGACTGCATGCTCATCGCAAATGTGGCGCCGTCAAAGAACAAGGCCCGGAACCGCTCCCAGTCGCGCTGTTCATTGCGCCCGGCGGAGATGGTTGCATAGACTGCATCAACGATAGACTCAGGCGATTGCCAGTCGGCGCCGGATGGTTGGTTGTTCTGCTCGGCATACGCGGAGCTGTTAATTGTGCTGGTCAACAACAGTAAGGTGATAAATGTTTGGATTTTTTTCATTGAAGTATTCCGGCTTATGGTGCTTGAATGGCTGTCAGCAGCTTCTGCGGTTGATACAAAGAACCACCTTTAACCACTGAATAAATTGTCTGGGTATTGTTAATGTCAGCAATCGGGTCTTTATCCAAAATGACAAAGTTAGCCAATTTTCCGATTGCCAGAGATCCTTTGTGATCCGCCTGCCGAATACTTTCAGCACCGTTTAGAGTGGCCATTGTTAAGATGTCATATGCAGGAATGCCTGCCTCGGCCAGCAATTGCATTTCCTGGTGAAAACTCACGCCCGGAATTACCCAGGGATTGCCCATGTCGGTACCGATGCTCAGATGCACGCCTGACTGATGCAACAACCGGGTGAATTGTTCAACCTTGGGCCATACGGCTTTGGCACGGGTGAAATCCTGGGGCTGCCAGCCAATGGTAAAAGTGAAGAAACTCCGCCAGTTCTCGACCAGTTCCGGGTGCGCCAGTTGCAGCTCGGAATGCTCAGTAACAGTTGCTTGATCTCCCCAAAAGGCATTGCGAAACGCAATCAAGGTCAAATCCAGGGTTGTTTGATGGTCAGCCAGTGTGGTCAACATTTGCTGAAAACGGGGCGTTGAAAATTCAACGGCTTCATACCATTCAAAAAAAGAAAATGCGCCCACTCGACGGGTATCCAGATAATTCTGTCTGGCCGGTTCGTTGAGCAGGTCAATGCTGGTGGGCATGGCATGCACGATTCCATCCAGACCCAACTCTGCGGCAACATCCCAAGGGATAGCGTCCAGATGAGCAACGGCGGGCAAGTTATGCTGATGGGCACTTTTAATTGCCGCTGCCAGCAGGTCTTTGCCCAGTCCGGTATACAGTTTAATGAAATCAACACCCAGCGCTTTTTGCCGGGCAATTTCATGCTGGATTGCCTTGGCACTTCCAACAGCGGTGCTTAAGCCCTCAAACGGGTGTTTGTCCAGTAATTCACCCGAGGTATACGCATCAGGCCCAAGCCATTCGCCATTGGTGACTTTGGTTTTGTAACCAACAGTTCTGGCGCTGGCGCCGCCGGGATTGCGGATGTCGGTTATGCCGTAGGCCAACATTACCCGGCCGTTATGTTGAGCGATAGCATCGCTGTGATTGGCCACCAGGGCTAACTTGCCTCGGTTTTTTTGCATACTGACAGCGCCCAAGGTGACATGCGCATGGGTATCGATAAAACCGGCAACAACATATTTGCCGGTTAGGTCAACCACTGTGGTGGAATGATTTAAATCTTTCGGCGGACCGATATAGGTAATCCGGCCCCGTTGTTCAATCAGCGTTGTGTTTGCTTGAGTGCGCTGGTTTAACGGGTCAACCCAGTTAAACCCTGTATAGGCAGTTTCAGCATTGGCTGAGGTAATGCCGGCAAACATGATAATGCGCAAAATAATTAATCGCACAGTGGGCTCCTGATGTGTTGTTGTTATGGAGCTAGTGCATGTTTATTAAAATTTATTACCAATTTTTTTGTACAAGTGAATTACAGTCGGGAATTAATGAAGTAAATGCTGTTCCACCAAATAGCGGTCAATATTATTGGTTGCGCGTTTTTTAAGTCTGTTCGCGACTACCCAGAATACACTCATCCAGAGTAGCGCGAAAATATATATCAATATCCCCTGTATATTAAAATCAAGCCGAAATTCAGGATCGAAAAAGTAACCGGTTAATAGCCATAAATGGAAAAACACCATAAAAACAATGGTGCTGATGCGAGTCAGATTGGCATATCCGAGTTGGCTTTGGGCACGCCGGATTTCATAATCCAGCCAGGATTTGGTGCTCAGTGCAGGCAGGCGCCAGCTTTTGATGCGAATCAACATGCCCCGGAAGGCGATAAATACACCAAAAGCCACACCGAACCCCAGCCATAGCAATAAACTCCATGCGTAATCATGAGCTATTCCGTAGTACAGGAAAAATGCGGTAACAACGGTAATCAGGAGATCCAGCAAAATTAAGCCGCTGATACGCATGCGGTGCCAACGAACCCGGCGCTTGATCAAATTAATATCAGGTTGTTGTGTGACCGGCTGCTGCTGCCATTGCCTGGTCAGATCATCCCATTGTTGATCATTTTGCATAATGATGCTCCAGAAGTTTTTTGAGGCTGGCTTTAGCGCGATTCAAACTGACACCAACATGACTGCTGCTTAAGCCGGTAACCTCCGACATTTCCCGATATGACAAACCATCGAATGACATGGTGATTAATTGTTTTTGCACCATGGGTAATTTTCGGATTGCGCTTAACAGGTGATTGATTTGTTGTTGCTGCTCTGCATTGTGTTCAGGGTGTTGTCGATCAACGGATTCCACTGTCTCTGTAACATTGGATTCCTGTCTTTTTATTTGTTTTTCGATATGCCGGGCAGCCCGGTAGTGGGCAATTCGCAGGATGTAGGTTTTGGCGCTTGAGTCGCCACGAAAGTTTTTCCAGCTAAGCCAAATGGATTCCAGCATGTCTTGCACCAGCTCTTCACGTAAAGCATGATTGGCTTCATAGCTGGCGGCTATCCGCTGCAGGGCAGGATAGTGCAATGTAATCAATTGCTCGATGTTGGGTTGCTCGGACATACCGCCAATCAGACTCTATTAAAGCCATAGTGCCGTATTCGGGTATTTTCTTACAGAAATTTACAGTTTCACTAACAACCTGGTAAAAAATGTGACTCTAATTGGTGAGTGATATTGCATTGCAGTCCACCCAAATCCGGTATTCAACCTGCCGGTGACTGACAACGGTGCCAGGTATAGCTGCGCCGCTGTTGCCATTGATCATCCTGCCAGTCCAGCGAGGTGGTGATAAAACTATCCGCGGTTTCCTGAAGGTTATGACGGGTTTTCCAGGTGCGTCCATCGGGCATTGAAAATACCTGCTCCTGAACAAACTGGTGGTCATCAGTTTTCCACATGGTGCCATCACCGACTATGCCGTTGCGGCCGAACTGCAAGGTAACTGCCTGGTTACGCTGGCCATCCCAATAGCTGACAAAACTCCAAAAATCATCTGATGGCCGGGATCCGGTCTGGCCATACAACCGTCCCTGCAAATGCAGTTCGCCACCAATGCCAGCATCCCATTGGTTGTAGTAGCTATCAAACGGTTCAGCTTCAGATTGATATTCGCTGTTACTGGTTTGCCAGCAGCCTGTGCCCTGACTCAAAAATGCCATATGTTCAGCTACCCATGGTGGTATTGCTGTAGTCTCTTGTTGATCAGTTTGTGCCTGAATTTGGACTTGTGCCAGCAAAATTACAACGGCGAGCAAATAACGATTTGGCATGCGTGACTCCAGTAAAGTATGCCTGTTTGTAGCATATCCGTATTCAAAATAGGGCATTGTGGTGATAATTATCGATCAAAAGAAAACCCACCAGGATGAGTCGCGGTTTTTAAGCGGATATTAATATGTCAATATCAGCTTAATGAATGATCCTGAGGTTCAGGGATTTTTGTAAAAAGACAATCATCGCGGTTCGTGACTTGATGATTTGTTCCGGCGTGGACCCGAAAGAGTGCGCTGTTTTTGGCATTGAATATAACAACACTGGATTGCCGCAGCTTTGCAGATGCTGCAGGCTGGCTGTGAATTTATATCCGTGCATTGGAATTGTGACCGGGTCGACTTCACCGACCATGATCATCGTGGGTGAGTAACAGGTGTCTGGAGTCAGGTTGTGATAAGGCGACATCCGTTGTAGCGCATGAAAACCCTCAACCGTATCGGGTGTGCCGAATTCATCCAACCATAAACGCCCATTGGTGAATTGATTAAAACGCAGCATATCCAAAGCGGGTCGGTCATATATTGCAGCACTGAACAGTTCCGGGCGCCGTAATACCGCTATTGCCGCCGGCATGGCACTGGCGCTGCCACCATTGGCAACCAATTTGGAAGCACGGGTATAGTCATTGTCGATCAACCACTCTGCGGCCGCGATAAAATCCTTGATGGTATTTTCTTTGTTAGCGCCTTTGCCAGCTGCGTGCCAGGCCTGGCCATATTCTCCACCTCCACGCAGGCCTGGTTGTGCATAGATACCGCCCATTTCCATCCAGGCGATTAAATGACTTTGGTAAAATAAAAACGAGTTCCAGCCGAAAGCGCCATAACCGTATACAAAAGCCGGGCTAGAAGCATCTGGTATAAGCCCTTTTTTATGTGCGATAAACATCGGCACCCGGGTTCCATCAAAACTATCGTAATAAACCAATCGGGTTTCAAATTGATTGGCATCCAGACCTTTTGGCTTGCTACGGTTGAGCAGCTCATAAACACCTGATCGTGCATCCATGCGGTAGATGGTTGCTGGATCAAACATACCTAGAAACCCGAAATATAACTCCGGGTCATCTGCCCGGCCTGTAAAACCTCCCCATAAAGAGCCGCCGGTTGGTGTGTTCAATTCCTTTTTCAGATGTCCCTGCAGGTCGAAAATACGGATTAGCGGAACAGCATCCTGCATGTATAAAATCACAAACTGATGACCAAATTTACCGATCGCATTCCCACCAACAAAACTACCACCCGACATCGGTTCGTTGCGTTCCGCTACAACCACAGTCTGCATGCCGGCATGGATGTCCAGTTTGATAATCTGGCCATTGGGCGCCTGGTCATTGGTGTAAAACCAAAATTGCCCAGCATCATTATCAAGGTATGTGAATTGCGCATTACTGTTACTGAATAGTTCTATTGCCGGTTGCTCGGTATGAGCATCTTTGAGAAAAATCTGGTTGGTTTGATTGCCGGGGTTAAATACATGAATAATCACGTAATGGCCATCCAGTGAGGCAACTGCGGAAGGTATCAAGTCACTATTCGCAGGCTCGAAAATGATCACATCGGATGCAGCCGGCAGTCCGACTGTATGCATTAATACCCGGCCGTTATTTACCGGTGCGCTGAATTTATCAGCTGCAGCAGGTTCATCAAAACTTGTATAGTAGAGTTGCTCCTGATCTGGGGCCCAGGAGGCTGTGCCGGATGCCGGGTTTAACCCATCCAGTTGGTCATCCAATAACATGCCCGATTGAGTATCGATAAAACGCATTTGATGCCAGCGTGAACCATCACTGGAACTGGTGTATGCGACAGTGCGGCCACTATGGCTTGGAAGATAACCTCCGAAGCGGATCAGGCTCTGATCAATCGACTCCTGATAATGATATGGCGAAGCCAGCAACAGACGTGGGTCTGCGGATGGGTTGTTACCTACATAAACACTGGTTTGATGAGTTGCGATGGATGGATGCTGGCTGAAAAAGTATTTTCCACCTGCCTTTATCGGGGAGGTGTTAATGGTGTAATTTTCCAGTTCGGTAATACGCTTACTGGTTGCTGTCCATGCTGGGCCGTTCAGGTATGAATCGGTAAGTGCCTGCTGTTGGCTCAGCCAGTCTGCAAGTTCTGCAGAATTACCGGTTTCCATCCACTGATAGGGATCTGCAATCCGCTGACCATGATAATTATTGATCACTTCAATTCTTTTTGTCAGTGGGTACAGGTGTTGCTTGTTTTTAGTGCTGGATGAACAGGCTGAGGTGGCTAATACTGTAGCCGCCAGCAACGACATTAACAGACTATAAAAGTTGAATTTGAACATGGGCTGGACCTTCCTGAATCGATCATAAGTTATGACTGAAGCATGGAATGATCTATGCACATGAACAATGGCGGCAGAATGAAATTTATCTAAAAAAAATATGAAATTGTTTTTTGGCGACCTGCAATTGCCTGGCCGTTGCAAGGGTTTTAATCAAAAGGTGATGTCGGTAACAATGTTTTTAATGATGGCAGTTGAGAACGCAGGCTATCAAAACGCGGATCAGCCGGATAATACATTATCGCGGGGTATTGTTCCTGAGTTGCCTGCATGAGCCAGAAACGGGTTTGCTCCAATTGCCCGCAAAGCGCATACAAGGCAGCGGTTTCATAGCTTGAGGTTTTCCCAGTCTCAGCATGCTCCACCATCCGCGCAGCAGGGTTGCAGCTGATACCGCCATTTTGAATATCACCTGATTTAAATTGCACCTGACTGTGTAGTAAGTAATTCTGGAGTGCCTGTTCCGCTCGCTGGGGATCATTTTCAGCAGCCAGGGCAACTCCCAGGTATGAAAAGCTGTGATTGCCATCTATCTCTGTTGCCCAGCTACAGGCATCCAGCGCTTCGGCATAGCGATCATCAAACAGCATATACCAGCATCTGTCGGAACGGGCTGAATAAGATCGTGGGCTCAGTCGGGCTGCAGTGGTTGCTGCATCAATGGCTTGACTGTGTTGCCCCAGCGCGCTCAATGCTGCCGCCATTCCGAGGTAAGCATCGATGTGGTTGTTATCGAGTTTCAGGGCTGCTTGAAAATGAGCCAATGCAAGCTCCGGATTCAAAGCGCCATTCAGTTGTGCGAACCCTTGTGCAGCCGCAGCGTCAGGCAGTGGCTGAATAGTATCTGCTGCACGGGCAAATTCCAATGCCAGGTTATAGTTTTGTTGAGCACTTGACCAGTTTCGGACAGCCAGCTGTGACAGGGTAAATGCTTTGCCTGCAAGTGCGGCTGCTGAGCGTGGCAGTTCCAGACTCAATGCCTCATACAACGCCAAGGCATTTTCCATGTCTTCGTTCTGATTACGGTCTCTCAATGCTTGGGCCCGGGTCAGGTATTCCAAAGATTTGGTGTTTTGGGTAGCCAGGTCCTGGTCCACTTTGTTGTTATTCCAGTTCAGCAAAACAACAATTGCAATAATAAACAGAATTAACCCGGCAACCATGCTAGTGGGCCAATATCGGGCATTGGCAGTGGGCTCTGTTGCAACCCGAACAGGTACGATAAGTCGATACCCGCGCTTGGGTAAGGTTTCGATATAACTGGGTGAATTTGCGTTATCGCCGAGTGCAGTGCGTAATTGCCGGACACATGCATTCAAGCCTTGCTCGATTTCAATGAACGCCGAATTGGGCCAAAGTAAAGTCTGGGCATTTGCCCGGCTAACAACACCCGGCGCTGTTTTGATTAGTGCATGCAGTAATTGGGCTGGTTTCGGCGCCAGTGCTATTCGCTGGTGCTGTTTAAATAACTCGAGTGTTTCCGGATCAAATGAAAATTGATCAAAACTCAGCAGGTTTTTTGACTGTTTTATAGAAAGCGTCATGTCGGGATTATCGGCAATGCCGGGAAAGCAAGCAAGACCAGGGTGTTGATTCTGAGCCAGCTGTAGAACTGGATAGGGCATAAAGGGTTGTTACTGACATCAGGCATATAATCTCCGGGGTAAGGCAGTTACAGCAGTGGAGGAGTATGCTATTGAAAATAGTTAAAATTATTCAGTATGGAATCGCAACAGATGAGACCTGACAACTTTGTTACTTTACTGATCACTGGTTTGATCAGTGGTTTTATATATGCAGGTGAGCCGTTGTATACCGATGTATCAGCCGGAGCATTGCCTTTGGCTGTATTGGGCGGAAACAGTATGGATGTGGAAATGGCGGATGTAGATCGGGATGGTGATCTTGATATTTTGATCGCGTGTGAGTTTTGCACCAACAAATTATTAATCAACAACGGCAGCGGTATTTTCAGTGATCAATCAGCTGCGCGATTGCCACAACCCCAACCATCACATGACAGTGAAGATATCGCGATTGGAGATTACAATCACGATGATCAACCGGATGTATTGTTTGTTGCTGAAGATGACCGGATCAACGAACTGTATTTCAATGTTAACGGTACCTTCACCGATGAGACAGCGCGTTTAAGCACCACCGGCACATCCAATGCGACTTTGGCGGTAGATGTGGATCATGACAGCGATTTGGATATCTTGATCGGTAACGCTGGTGCCAATGTTTTGCTGATCAACAATGGTGCTGGCGAGTTCAGCAATGAATCAGCATTGCGTTTGCCGGTAAATAACGAAATCACCCAGGACCTGGAAGCCGGGGATGTTGATGGCGATCATGACACCGATATTGTTGTCGGCAGCGAAAACGGTAATCGGCTATGGCTGAACAATGGCTCTGGGGTATTTGTTGACGTTACCGGAGCGCAGCTGCCACTGGTGGCCGGTGAGGAAACCCGTGAGGCCGACCTCGGTGATATTGATAATGATGGGGATTTGGATCTGGTCTTCGCCAATGTGCATTTTGCCGCTGGGAATACCGGGCGCAATCGTTTATTGCGCAATGATGGCTGTGGTTTTTTTACTGATATAAGCGCAGCAGCATTACCGGTATTTAACCTGAATACTGCAGATGCGGATTTTTTGGATGTGAATGGTGATGGTTATCTGGATTTATTGCTGGCGACAGCTTTTGATGGAACATTTCAGGTCTTTACTAATGATGGTGCCGGCATCTATAGCGATGCCACCAGCGAGGTATTACCTGCTAGTGCTACCGGCAGCGGTATAGATATTGAAGCCCGTGATGTTAATGGTGATGGGGCAATCGACTTATATCTGGGCATATTCAGTGGTACTGATAAGTTATTGCTGGGCAGCGTGGTTGTTGAAACACTTTACCGGAATAGTTTTGAAGGTGCAGCCATCAGTTGTTCACCCTAGGTTTTGGCAGCAGCAGAGGTTTATATGAAAACATTGATTTATCAATCAATTTACCGATTAATTGGAAGCATAGCTGTGCTTGCAGGTTTGATGACTTTTTTAATGATGTTTGGACTGTTTCCCGCAATCGCAGAGGCTTTTTACAGCCATAAGGTGCATATTTTGCAGGAATTTGGTTGTGCACTTGTATTTCTGGGCCTGGTGTCTTTTTGGTGCAGTTATAACCTGGGAAAATGTAAGGCGATTAATTTAATACTGGTGGTATTTTTTGGGTTGTTTTCACTGCTCCACTGGATGGACTTTTTTATGGGTAATTTATCAGTTGTCAGTGCTTTGGTTAATAGTGTCCCTTTGCTGGTGTTAAGCGTTATGCATAATTATTACGATTTTAGTAAAACCACAGACAATGCACGTATTGATTAAATCATATGCAAAATAATGCTGGCTTGGCGGTAATTTGTTTATCACAAAATAACCAGATAAATTGAAAGAAAGCTTTGCAGGTAATTGTTCAGTGCTAAAAAAATGCTCCTTTTCAGGAGCATTTTTAATGGTTAAATGGTCAAAGATAAACTGGAACGATTAACCTCCATTGCCATTGCCATTGCCATTGCCATTGCCATTGCCATTGCCATTGCCATTGCCATTATTTCCATCACCCTGGAATTCAGGCAGATAGAACGATTGAGTTGAGAAGCCCACACGGGTGCAATCGCCATCTTCATTCCAGTTAAAGGTGACGAATGAAAAATCATTGCCGGTGCTCATTTTTTCAACCAAGGCGGTATCAAAACTGAAACAGGTGAATTGCTCTTCCTCAGCATCTTCTGCCTGACAAAAACCAAAAGATGTGACTGTGCCATCAGCATTCAGGATATTACGTGTGCCACAGCCGATAAATTCGACGTCATTATCGGAAAAGCGTGCAGTGGCCATATCACCGTTGGCGGTCATGTTTACCAGATCGACATTGACGATCGCAGGTTGAATCAGCCCGGCATTGGCGGTAAAGGTGATCAAGGTGATAGCTGAAATTAACATAAAGCTTTTAATTTTCATGATTATTATTCTCTTTTTTATAGTTATTGTGCAGAGGTCTACAGCTGACCCTCAAGCTCGCCGGAATTAAGAGCCCCGACAAGTTTTCGCATCATCTGTTTTTGCCCCTCAGAGTCGAGTTTTGCAATTTCAATCTGCAGGTTGCTCATTTCCTGCGCTGAAATCACGCCTTGACCGATATAGAAATCCAATTCTTCTGTTACCAGTTGCAGTTGAATTTCCTGATCAATCAAATCCTGCGCATCGCTATATTCGAACTGATCAGAACGTATATTGCCTGGCGATGCCTGTTTCAAAATAGCCAATTCCTGACGAATCATGGTTTGGATTTGTTTAAGTGTTGGGGGTATTAAGCCGTTGGTGACGATTGTTTCCGGTTGTTGAGTAACCCCAGTTATTTCGCCTTCGCCTTGCTCTATTGTAGTGATTGGATGCGCAGCACTGGAGTCAGACATGAGTTGTTGCAAATGCCCATCCATCTGGGCCAATTTGAGTAACAGCAGGGTAATTACAATCAGCTGCAAGACATGTAATGTGTAGGATAACTTCATATGCTTGCCTGCCGCTTATCTATACCAAGCTGATACTGACAAAATTTTTGCTGCGGATACACAACTGATATGAATAAATGCTTTAGAGTCACTTATTGGAGCCCGCAAGCACTATCTCAGGAATCTTTTTTTTCATTTATGCACTCCCTATTATTATTATTAGATTTTGGAGTTTTGGCGGGGTTTTAGACTACCCCTGTGTCGATGCAGTATAGCAAAGATACTTCTGACTGCTCAATTGAGCAATCAGAGGTCTGTTGACATCGGTCTGGTTATTCAAAGCCATCGCTCAATAATAATTCAGATCCACAAATACCCGGACTGTCAGCGGTTCGATAACGCACACGCAAAACAGCTCCCAGATCCTGCAAGCCGTGTTCCACCGGTTGAAAACGTATTGGCGCATCGTCACCGGCAGTCAACCTGACTGCATAACCATAATCCTGTGCCGGGTTATCAAACCAGAACCGGAAGGCATCGGTGACAGTTACATTGCTGATCTCCAAGCGTCTGTCTACTGCCTGCAGAGCAACTGCAGCATCGGGCAGGTGGGCGGTATCATCAGTACCGAAATAATCGCTGGGCTGATCGCCTTGCACACCGGCTGTGGTCGCTCGAGCATTGGTCATGTTCCAGGAGCGTACATTGCGTTCACTTTCATTCCAGGTGGGGCCACCGTGGCCGGTAATTGGATCTATCGGATTGCTGTTGAAATCGCTGCCCCGATGGTCGTGCCATTGTTGCAGTACGCGACGGAACTCTAGCGTGACCAGGTCGCCCAGGTAAGGTGTTAAAGTAAACTTGGTTTCGAGAATCTGGCTGCTATCGGTAACCCCGGTGGCGGCAGCAAATGCATCTCGCCAATCAAAACGCACAAACGCGGTGGTGGCGATAGAACCGGCACGGCCGAACCACATTGATCCGTGGCTCCAGCTGGTCAGACCGGAAAGCACGCTGGCATCGTGTACCGGGACAGTAATGTTTTCGTAGCCTGATGCGCCCAGCTTGATATCCAGGATTTCGCCAACTTCAAATAGAAACGGCGCTCCATTTTGTAAAGTGTTTGCAGTACCACTGCTGGTGTCGCCAGCCAGGTCAGAAATTGGCCCGATCGGTTGCAAGGCATATTGCACAGTGCCGCAGTGAATTGAGAAACGGTCTACATTAAGCGTTACCCGGTCGCCATTCTGGGTATCGAACACGGCACCTGTGATGGCCACTGGTGAACCATCAAATGTATGCGTAATAGACCATGCAGACAGGTTTTCAACATCTGTTTGCGAGACGCTTTCATTAAACCAAATTTCCAGACGTTCCGGGCCAGTGGCTACTACCCGCTGTATACGTGGTGCTATCAGGTCTGCTGCAGTGTTCACTTCGGCAGCAGTCATATCACCATCAATGGATAGTGCAAATGCAGACAAATCACCCAGCTGTTTGCCGGTTAGTCCGGCCAGGCTGCCGTGGGGCGCACGGGCGCCTGGGCGGTTGGCAAAGTTCAGCAGAGTGGAAATCATATCTGGAAGATCGAACTGGGTAACGCCGTTATATGGGGGGGTAGCCCATACACCGGTCAGCGATGGGGTATTAACATGATTGGGTGGATTACGGTTTTGCAGTTCCTGTTCGCCGGGAACAACCATTTGCCCGACATCGTGAAATTGCTGATCGGTAAATCCAGTTGCGGGAACATGGCAACTTGCGCAGCCTGCATCGGCTGGGCTACCAGAGTTACTGCCTCGAAACATCACAGCTCCCCGAACGGCTGCCTCGGTGAGCGAGCCGTTGGCATTACGGTATGGGCTGCGCGGAATAGCAGGCAAGCCAAGGGTATAAGCCGATAATGCATCCAGGTCGTTGCTCAGGCCGCTATTGGCGATTCCCAGGCTTGGATTTACTGCAGCACCTAGAAAACCTTGCCCATTCATGCGATCACCCTGCAGGGTGTGTTCGAAATCCTGTACTTCATCGCGATCACCGGAACGATGCAGCTGGCCAAAACCTGTCGCTGGATCAACCGGACCGAAGCTTGCTCCAGCACCTAGCATGGTCATGGTTTCACGTGGTCCGCTGGTGACACCGGTCAGAAAATTATTGTCCCAGCTACGGCCGTCGTGTTCCGCATTGATATGGCAGGAAGCACATGCAACTTTCCGATTCAGTGAAATGGCATCTTCATTGGAGGAATGAAAAATTTCAGCACCTCGCAATTGCTGGGAACTGAACGGTTCGCTTGTTATCGGTGTGGCAGCCAGCTGATTGGTGACTGATTGGGTCGCCAGATTAATAACTGAAATGCTGCGGGATAATGTATTCAAAACAAAAGCCCGGTCATCAACTGGTGAAGTGACAATGCCGGTAGGGCGCCGGCCAACTCCAATTTCAACCAATGGGCTGGCTGCGACCGGCTTTATCGGCGTGGTGTTGGTCGGAACAATCAGCAGATCTTCACTTTGTTCGTGCAACAGATAGGCAAGTGAACCATCACTGGAGAAGGCCAGATCCACAGGGCCTGATACCTGGGCGTTCCAGCCGGAGCCGTCATAAGTAGGATTATTGCCGGATGAGGTCGGGTCATGAACTTCGGTTGCTGTAAAGATAATTTTGGCGGGGTGTTCCGGATTGCTAGTCAGGTTATTGCCGGCAACCAAAACCCGGGTGCCCGGATTAACTTTACGAATCACGGACTGGATGGCGGCATCTGGCCCGGGTTGCTGGTTATGGATATTCTGGTACTGCACTGGTAACCAGATACGACCGTTGTCGGCACCACCTGGAACTTGCGCTGGGTGCCCGCGCAAGGTTACATATCCGCCTTCAGCTGGCCGTGGACTGGTATCGCCGCTTTGTTGTGGTTGCACAGCGGTTACGCGCTGGAAAGTCGTGATAACCGGTGCTGCCGGGTTGCTGAAATCGACCCGGCTGAGCCGACTGTGCTCACCAAAGGCAAACAGATGAGTGATCCAGACGCTTTGATCATCGGCAAATACCATGCCTGCGGGCGCCAGAGCTCCATGTGTACTACCAGCGATAGTACGGTTGGCAGTGTTAATGCTGATCAATTCGCCACTGCGAAAACCAGTCACCAGGGCATGGTTTTGCTGGCCGCTTTGTGGAGGTGCAAGCGCAATTGAATAAGGCCCGGTGCCCCAGGGCAGGTTGATGTTGGCATCGATTGAGCCATCACTGCCGTCCAGCAGATATACACGGTCACTGTCACGGCAGCTTACCCAAATCTGGTTGCCATCATCACTGACAGCAATTCCCAATGGGGTATGTTTTATACCGATATCCGGCAGCGGAAATTCAGTGATTGCCAGCGTTGCGGTATTTAGATGTCCAACAGAATCATTGTCCTGATTGACGAACCAAACACTGGCGCCATCGGCAGTGATTTGGATTGGACCTGATTTATACAATCGGGCTCCAGCGGCCCAACTCAGCGTGCAGCTGAACAATAAACAGCAGAGCAGCAAAGTTCTTGAGAAATAGACACTCGGCTTTTTGTTCATGTGGTTTAATCCATGCCAAGAGAATGTCATGTAAGCATCGCTTGGATTGCACCGCAATGGGCAAGCTGACCAGCGGGCTGATTCCGCGACGAACGGGGTAAACGCAGCATAAATGTGTGTTGATAGGAGGAATAATTAAACTTGCTGGCTGGTCATGTGGCTCGAAAAATATTTACAGCAGGGCGGTTATATTACCTGCCAGTGAGTTCCATTCCTGCGCTTGGTGAAAATGATTTACCGTTACTGTCAACGAACGAGAAGGGGACTGATACGGTCTTGAATCCAGTGTTTTTAAGTACCGCAAAATGCAGATGAGGACCACTCGAATAACCTGAAGAGCCGGACCTGGCCAGCCGCTGACCGGCGGCTATGTTGTCTCCAGGTTTCACATATGCTGAGCCAGGCAGAATATGCGCATAAATGCCATAAGTGCCATCTGCATGCAGCACCATCACATAGTTGGCTTTGTTTAGAAAATATTCATCTTTGCCGCCAAAACTATAATTATCCGTAACCAAAATGACCCTGCCTTCACGGGCAGCCTGAATATCGGTGCCAACCGGCATGGCAAAATCCACCGCGAACTGGCTTGGTTGCTGCCGATGTGAAAAGCGCCCGTTAAATGTCTGTGATATCTGGTAGCTGCCATTTGCCGGCAGAGGTAAGCGGTACCTATGGTTATCCTGCTGCGCCTGAGGGTCACCGATAATCCAACGAAAACTGAAACTGGGAATCGCGCTTTTCCCCTGATATAAATTCGCAGTGGATAACGCCGGTATGGTTTGACGGTGGCTCTGGTTTGCAAACACAGGTGAAGATACTTCAACTTCTATGGGTGCGCTTAATGGGTTTTTGACTCCCAGCACGTTGTTATTGCCGACTTGCTGTGCAAATGCCTCAGGCTGGGCCAACTGTTGTTGGGTTGATTTGATTTGAATGGTTTGTGCCTGTTGTTCAGATTCCGGTTGTTTATCAGTAAACACCCAGTTGCCGTCCTGGTCTTTGTATTTGTATATTTCATTACTATAACCAATAGAGTAAATGGCGATCAGCACTGCTGCGCAAATCATTTTTGCAAGGGTATGCGAGTCTACTGGTGCCATTTCAGACATAGGCTTTTTCATGGTTGAAATCTGCTGAGTAAAGATTATCAGTGCACATTGATGATATAGAACGGTCAGTCAGACGGCCAGCATCATTCGGTAACTGTCAGTGATTACTGCACAGATTTGCCCCGAAAATGTTTACTCACTACCTATTGTGTGAATGAATTTTGATCATCGTAGGCTATAATCGCATTTAAAAACAATAAGTTGATACCAATCAACTGTCAGTCAAAAAGGAAAAAATATGATAGTGCGCTACCGGGGTTGGATTGTTGCGTTCGCTTTAATGGTGTTGCCGGTATTTTGTGTACAGGCCGATGCCATTTATCAATATGAGGGCGATCCTTTTACCGTTGCTGATCCGCCTTATGCCGTGGGTGACAGGGTCAATGGCGAATTCAGCGTTGCACTACCGATTAAACCTTCATTGCCTATGACCGATATCAGTTCGGTTATAACCGATTTTAGCTTCACCGATGGTCAGCAAACCCGTACACCGGCAAACACCACCATATGCGGTTTTGAGGTGGCAACAGATGCCGCTGGAAATATCGTAGACTGGCTGGTGCTGTTGCGTGAGGCACCAACGCCGGCGGTGGGTGATCCGCAGCAGTTTATGGATTTGGCCACAGCTATGGATCAGGTTGGCACTGGCCCGTCGCCGGGGACAGCGTGTGACACTATTGCAGCAACCGTAGTGGCCGTAAATGCAACTGGTGGTAACTGGAGCGCGATGCTGCCGCCCGCTATGCCCACTGATTATGATTACACCGGTGCTCCGTTCACTTTTGCACAACCACCTTATGTTATTGGTGACAATATTACCGGTGGTTTCACGCTAACAGGAAAGTTACCTGCATTTTTGCCGAGGACGGATCTGACCAGCGCTTTGCTGGATTTCAGCTTTACCGATGGCCAGCAAACCCGCACCCAGGCGAATTCTACTATTTGTGATTTTTCGGCCGGAACTGATGCAACCGGAAACCTTGTGGAGTGGCGGATCAGCCTGCGTGCAACACCACCCTCCATTCCTGGAGATCCACAACAGATTTTGGATGTGACAACTGACTTTGATTTGGCCGGTGTAGGCCCTGCCAATACAACAGCTTGTGGCGATATTGTACTGACCATTACTGCTGCGCTGACGGATGCCGGAGGCAGTTGGGCCAGTAGCGCAATTTTACCGGTACAACCCATGGTATATGAATACACCGGCCAGCGATTCACAGCCGTCGAATTACCTTATACAACCAATGATCGGATTACGGGTTCTATTACGGTTAACCGGCCGATACCTCCCGATATCGCGGTGTCGGATTTAAGTACATCATTGCTGAGCTTAAGTTTTACCGACGGTGTACATACCCGTAACCTGGACGATACAACAATCTGTGCTTTCCAGGTAACTACTGATGGTGGCGGTGATATCGTTGAATGGAGATTGTCTTTGCGTGAGGCACCAACCCCTGCACAGGGTGATCCACAATCTGTGATTGATACCATTCCTGACATGGATGTTGCCGGAATTGGTGCGGCCAACACCAGTGCATGTGGTGATCTGGTGCTTACTCCAGCAGGGTTCAATTTTCTCACGGGCAACTGGCGGGGTATAACAGAACCTGCACAGGTGCCAGTTTTCTCTCGGACAGGACTGTATATTTTTATCCTGATTATGTTGCTGGTGGCTTATCAGCGTGTACAGGCAACCGGAAATCCGTCACGTCATTGAGCATAACTGCTAGCTGCTCAATGATTGCTGCTGTAGTAAATGCTGCATGCATTTTATGGTCAGTAAATCGTTGAGCCTGGCGGTAATGTTTTTGACTGCGGTATTTTCCAGTTCATGGTTACCCGCTTCAGGGAAATTGTAGACAGATTCCCAGATGATCTGCCGGGTATTGATTTCCATTAATCTGACCTGTAATTGATACTCACCTCCGGCGCGGGCCAGATTGCCGGCCAACAGCTTGGTTTCACCATAGGCTGAGCTGGAATAATTGCTGCCAGCCATGCCGGCATCAACCTGGCCAGCCACAACTACTTGATGGTCACTCAATGTATCCAGACTTTTTGCCAGAATATTGTCGAACCGATCCGCCATGCTGATGGTTTCCAGATCCTGATTATCGAATTGAATACTGGTTAGAATTAAAGGCCAGTCGGTCAATGGCTGATTATTGCCGGAAGCACCTGGCTGAAACATCAACAGCAGCAAACAGCAGGCGGCAAAAATACCTGCCAGTAATGCATATCTGATTACAACAGGGCGGAAAAACCCTGCTGTTGGCAGCCAATCGAATGTATCAGCAGGGCGTGGCCGGCAGAGCAGGCGGTAACCAACTCTTGGTTCGGTGCGGATGAATTCAGGGTTGGCGGTATTATCGTCCAATGCCCGGCGCAATTCCCTGATCACCTGGTTCAACACATCTTCGGTGCGAAACTGATTTTCCCAGACAGTTGCATGAAATACCCGGCGCTCAACGGTGTTACCTGCTTGCTCGACCAGCAGTTGCAGAGCATGCATGGCGTGTCGAGAAATCGGTTTGATTTGATTTCCGGTTTGGATATTGCCGGCAGCGAAATCAATCAGGTGCTTACCCAGTCTGTATTTTTTATCCATGCTTGGATTCTCAGTTGGCATGATTCAATCATAAATTGCTATTACAACAGTACAAGTGAATTGTATCCTTGCCAGCGCTTATCAGCTGGTTTTCAGCTTTTTTCAGCCTGAATTCATTACTTCCCGTCATTTCGGCAGTTATTTTGCAAGCTTACAGTTACTGGAGATAAAGCAATGGCGTATTCATGCAGGATGTGGTCACCAGGTTTTCCTGGTCACATGATTTTGTTTTTGTTATGTGTGATTTCATTGAATTGCGCTGCTGTGGAAATTCCGACCGCACCGGTTCAATTGCCAGCAACATTGCCGGAAATTGAAATCATGGGTACAGGCGATGTCACCTTATTGTTGATTCCCTGCATGTCTTGTCGCTGGCGCCAGTTTGATGAATTTATGCAGCGTAATAGCCAGCGTTATCGAATGATTGCAGTTACCTTGCCGGGTTTTGGTGGCACACCACTGCCGGATTTGTCGTATCAGCCGGACCAGCGACCATGGCGGAATAATGCTCTGGCAGCTTTGTCAGCAGTGGTTGGCAAACACAATAAAGGAAAATTATTTATTATCGGTCATTCATTCGGCTCATCATTTGCAGTTGAGCTGGCTGATCGTTATCCGCAACGCGTCACCGGGGTGATTAATGTTGATGGATTCATCGCCTGGGGTAGAGGCGAAGGCATCTGGCGAATTCCAGATACACCTGAGGAACAAATGCAGGTGTTGGTTGAGGAAACCCATGGCCCAGCCATGCAGCCTCTGTACGATGCTGAACAGTGGCGTAAATTTAACCTGCCGCGCATCTCCAATGTCGAGCGGCAACTGTTGTATCACGGTATGTTTATGGCCACCGACCGGCGGGCATTGTTTGCTTATTGGTCAGAAAACCTTTTTTTTGATGTTGATCAGGTGTTGGCAAAATTGAAGATGCCGGTATTGGATATTGATGCAGTGCGTGAAGAAAAAAACCTGCTCACAGTGGCTCGGCAGCGAACCCTTGAACTGCAATCCACCGGTATCGGGGATAATCTGCAGCAAACCATTATCCTGGGATCAGGCCATTTTGTGATGGAAGATCAGCCTGCCGTTCTTGATCAGGTGATCGAGGATTTTATTGCCGGCAAGTTGATCAAGCCAGTATATCGGTCACAGGCGGCACAGCAGCACGAAGAGTAACATTCAACTGTTAATGGGTCAGGTGTATTGATGCACCTGACTTTCTGGTATACTGCCAACTTTTCCGGGTGCTTGTCCGATTAGCGCCCATGCGGCTTTAAGCCGCCGGAAAGACGCTTGAGTCGTACGCCCGCAGGGGTTTCCACTTAATCTAATCAATTCCTTACACAGCCCGAATCGGCTCCAGCGAGCAACTATTGCCGCCCGGAGGGCAACACTGGAGTCATTAATCTGATGTCATTTGATACTCTCGGCCTGTCGGCCGAACTTCTGCGCGCGATCAGCGGGCAGGGCTATAACCAACCAACGCCTATCCAAAGCAAGGCGATACCGGTCATTCTGGGAGGCCGGGATATTTTGGCCGGTGCCCAGACGGGTACTGGTAAAACGGCTGCTTTCACGTTGCCAATGTTGCAACGCTTGAGCCGGAAAAACATTAATAATGGGCGACGCCCGGTGCGTGCGCTGGTGCTGACACCAACCCGTGAGTTGGCCGCCCAGGTAGCCGCCAGTGTTACCGACTACGGGCGTTATCTGCCGTTGAAATCGACTGTTATCTTCGGCGGAGTCAAGATCAATCCACAGATTGATAAGCTGCGCCGTGGCGTTGATATTCTGGTGGCTACACCAGGCAGGCTGCTGGATCATGCACGTCAGAAGACGGTTGATCTATCCCAGGTTGAAATTCTGGTGCTGGATGAAGCGGACCGGATGTTGGACATGGGTTTTATTCACGATATCCGTAAAGTACTGGCAATGCTGCCGAAGGGTAAGGCACGCCAAAATCTGCTATTTTCAGCAACATTCTCCAATGAAATCAAACAATTGGCAGATAAATTATTGAACCAGCCGGAGCTGATTGAAGTGGCGCGCCGAAATACCACCGCAGAACAGATCAGCCAGGTGGTGCATCCGGTAGACAAAAACCGTAAACGCGAATTGCTCAGCCACATGATTGGATCGCGTAATTGGCGACAGGTGTTGGTGTTTGCGAGAACCAAACATGGCGCCAACCGGCTGGCCCAGCAATTGGATAAAGATGGTTTAAGCGCAGCAGCTATTCATGGCAATAAAAGCCAGGGCGCCCGGACCAAGGCGCTGGCGGGCTTCAAGAACGGCAGTGTGCGTGTATTGGTTGCCACTGACATTGCAGCCCGTGGACTGGATATTGATCAACTGCCGCATGTGGTGAACTTTGAACTGCCCAATGTTCCGGAAGATTATATACACCGGATTGGCCGCACCGGCCGTGCCGGCAATCAGGGCGAGGCCGTTTCACTGGTGTGTGTGGATGAGCTCAAGCAGTTACGTGATATTGAACGATTGTTGAAACGCGAAATTCCCAAACTGGTGTTGGAAGGTTATGAACCTGATCCCAGTATAGTTGCCCAGCCGATTAAGCAGGGAGGTAATAACCAGGGGCGTAATAGCAACAGAGGGCGCTCTCAGCCAGGGAAACACGCCGCAAACAAGCAGCGTAGCCGATCTGCAGCCAAAAAAGCTGGCACAGGTCAACAGGAAGCAGGGTCAAACCGGTTCAAAGGCAAGCGGACATCATCTAAAAATAAAGGCAAGCGTGGACATGGAAAATCTGCGGAAACCCAGGGGAATTCTCCCTATCGACAAGCTCGCGCTGCCTAGTCGGAACAACTTTAGCGGATCATCAGATTTTCTGATGGGTATTACAGGCGCACAGCGTGCGCCTGCCTGAATACATTCAGTGTGTTAATAAAAATACTTTTGCGATGACCGTTACCGGGCAGCGGTAGCATTCATAGTACTGTTGCGGCTGCTATCGGTGGTCTGTGCCGGGTCACGCATGCCACTGGTATGACACCAGCCGGTTTTATGACCGCGATTGATGGCGCCCGACAACTGTGCGTAAGCTTTTTCTGTGGTGCCGTCTTCTGGATCACTAAGCAGCAGATCGGTAGCCAGATGGCAGTAATCATAACGCCACCAGACATCAGTAAATGAGGTGGAATAATAGTTAACCGCACTGCGCGCCCACGAAGGGATACCGGCCAGCCAGGAAGCTGCGCCATTGTAAGTTAAGTCGGTATTACTGCCGCAACCAACACCAAACACGCTCCCCAATGCTGCCAGGTTACCTGCCAGAGCGGTTCCTTGATAAGGCGTGCCTACCGACTGGATCAAACGTGACCCTGTGGCATTGTCCAAACCGCTCCAGTAATACGTATACAAGTGTGTAGCAGCTGCACCACCTTGGCTGTGCGCTACAATTCCATACGAATTATAGGTGCTGCCAAAGTTATGAATCCTGATTGCAAATTGATCATGAGAGCGGTTCTGATTCAAGTCCATAAATATGGCTTCATCAGTGAACTGATTGGCCACCGACCCCCAAACATTTCCAGAGCAGTACCCGTGCACCAGCAGCAATTTGGATCCAACACCACGATTGGTTACCAGTGGTTGTTGTCCCATCAGCATTTCCTGATCAAGTGCCCCGGAGAATGCACGTGTGGCGGTTTCCGGCAGCACAGGTACAGACAGAGGTATTGATTTGGCTTCGGCGATTGGAATGAAATGGTCTGGGTCTTCAATCCGGACATTGCGTAACTCAAAAGGCCCGGTAGCCTCGGCTCTGGCAATCCAGCGGGTATCCAGGCCCAATTGCAGATAGCCATTATCATCGTTAACCATGCCGCCAATCCAGGAAATCGCTGTCTGTAGTTTCGGGTTGTTGACTGAGCGCCCCCAAACCTCTGCATATACATGGTATTTTGCTGAATTGTTATAGCTGTCAACCGGGAGATTAATCAGCAACCGGTTTTCATTGAATTCATTGCTGTAAGCAATGCTGGAACTGATGCGTAAATCTGAGGCGATTACCGGTACCAGGTGTTCGGTGGTGCGGATAAACGCGGCACCATCGGCAGCGACGCCGGTCATGACTATCTGGACATTGTAATTGCCGGCATTGACAGCCGCAAAATCAGCACCGTAAACACCGTCATTGGCATGCCCATCGTTGTGCAGGCCATCGTCATACATCGGCTGGTTGGTCAGTGAATCGCCATCTGGTCCGGTAATGTTAATAGCCGCGGTATTGATACTGCTGCGTGAGTTGTCATCACTGTAAGCATAAGCAGCAAAACCAACCCGGTTACCTGTTAAATGCTGTTTGGACGTCTGGTATGACATGATACGTTGCGGGCTGTCACTGCTAACCAGCAGAAAACCTTGTTTTTGTTTGGGGTTACTTGCTTGAACTGTAAATTCCCATGAGCCCTTGGCGACTTGATCCAGTTGATAGTAATCTGCAGGGTAGCTCTCACCGCTGATCCCAAAATCCGTTTTGCGGGAATCTGATGTGAGGCTGTCCAAAGTCTGCGATCGAAAGCCCGAGGGCGCACGCAGACTGATATTCCAGTCAGTAGAATTATCAGAGAAAACCAGCATTTGCAGCTGATCGCCATCTATTGGCAAATCGGTTTGCCATGACCATAGACCGTTAATGTGAACGCTCAACTGGATTGGTAACAGTGCGCTTTTTGAATGAACGGCATTCCCAATCGGATTATTGGGGCGCATTGCCTCAAATTCTGATGGTGGGCCGGCAAGTTGTTTGGGAATAGGTCCCGTGTCTTGTGAATAGCCGACAGTTGGTGGCAGAAACAACATTGACAGCAGATATAAATAGCTTTTTTTATCCATAATTTTCATCCTTAAAAATTTGTGTCCTGACACACAACTGCGTCGACACTTTCAATAAAACCCTTGTTCAGATGCCGGCAAAGTCAACAGCCGACCACGACCATACGGCGCAGTATGGTATCACGAAATCTTTGTTTTTTATATTGATTAACTCAGAAGCCAAGGTCTACTTTGTTGCTGCTATTCTGGGCATGCTTTGGAGTATTCATGATGGTTGCACACAAACCATGCAATACTCATTGCTTCAGTGCGTGGAGCACAACAGAGTTGATGGAAATGCCAGACAGTGATAAAGCCTTAGCAAATCCGCGCCAACGAATTGATGAAATCGATGGACAGATTCTTGATCTGTTGGCCGAGCGGTCGAAAGTGGTTGTCAACATTATTGAGAAAAAAGTTGCTCAACAGCTACCGATATTTGCACCTGAAAGAGAGCAGGAAAAATCATCTGCATTCAAAAAAATGGCTGCTGAAAAGGGTATCGACCCAGAGTGGGCAGAAGATTTCCTGCGCATGATAATGGCCTCATCCAGAGGCATCCAATCAAGGCAGAAATTTCCGATTGCCACCAGCCAACCGAAGCAGATTTTATTCATAGGTGGTGAAGGCAGCATGGGCCGGCTATACAGCAGAATTGCTCGGCAGACCGGCCATCATACCTACAGTATTGATAAATCCAATTGGTATGAACTGGAAGCGCTGGCGCCTAGACTCGACATGGTCATAGTGACCGTACCGATTAACGTTACTGAGCAGGTTGTGGGTAGATTGACGGGCAGGCTTAACAACAAAACCATTCTGGCTGATTTCACCAGCAATAAATCAGCACCGATCAAAGCCATGTTGGAGGCCCATGAAGGCCCGGTGATAGGCTTGCATCCGATGCATGGGCCGGATGTGGAAAACCTTTCCAAACAACTGATGGTTGTTTGCCCGGGCAGAGCAACCGAGCAGGCTGATTGGTTTGTTGATCAGTGCAGGCTTTGGGGGATGCGGGTAATTAATGCAGAACAACAGCAACATGATCATGTGATGAATATGGTGCAAGGACTGCGCCACTATGTGGCCTTGCTGCATGGTTCATTTATGCAGCACTATGCTTTAAAACCGGCTGAAATACTCGAATATTCCAGTCCGATTTACCGTGCAGAACTGATGATGAACGGGCGTATTTTTGCCCAAAGCGCAGAACTGTACGCAGACATCGTGTTTGCTGATGAACAACGGCGAAAGTTGCTGATACAGTTTTTTGAACACCATCAAAAACTTGCTGAATTGGTAAAAAATAATGACCGTGAAGGATTTATCAGAGAGTTCGAAGGGGTTACCGATTTCTTCGGAAAATTTGCTACCCAGGCCTTACATGAAAGCGGGTATTTGATTAACCGGTTAGCTGATCGTTTCACTTGATTCAATAGTGTATTAACAGGCTTTGAACGGTTGCGTTTATTCAATCGGCCATTTTGTACCTGCAATCATTGCTAACAACCATTCACCGAAGCTGCGGATTAGCAGGCCATCGCAATTCTGGAAGATACAGCCATTCCAGTTAACTATAAAAACAGGTCAACCGATTCAGAGCTGATTTAATCGGTTGACCGCAGTTATTGATTATGGATTGGCTTAATCGGGTTGTTCAGCTCGCCGCAATGTAAAAATTGCACCAAATAAAACCAACAGCAAAGCCATCAGCAATAAGCCCCACTGAGACAGGGTGGGCACATCGAGCGGAATAAACACACCGGTAGTCACTGTGAAATCACCGGATACACCACCAATGGTCAAAGTTGCAGTCACGCTGGTCACTGCAGTATCTGCCGCCTGAACCTTAACCACGATGATATCTCCATTAATAACGGTGCCATCCGTGGATGTGAAAGGGCCACCATTAATTGAGTACTCGCCGCCAATGATGGAAATCATGGTCGGTGAATTGATATCACTGACAGTAATTGGAGAGGACATCACCATATCACCTTGCATTACACCTTCCACCGGTGGGAACACGAATGGGTCTGGGATCAAGTCTTCGTCAAGCGTGGTGATACTGAAGGTATCCATCACGCCGCTGATATCCAATACCGTATCAGTGGTGGTGGAGAAGTTTGCCGAAGAGGTTTGCTGTACGACTACCATTTGGCCATCGGTGACGGTGCCGGGAGCCCCGGTAAATGGTCCGCCATTGATCGAGTACAGGCCACCGGTTACTGATATTGGTGCATTGGAATTAATGTCTGATACGGTTATCGCATCAGAGCTGATCAGAGTGCTCAGATCGACATCAAGCTGGTCAGTGAACATAAATGGATCAGGTACCAAATCCTCATCCAGGGTGGTAACACTGAAGGTATCCATCACGCCGCCGATATCCAATACCGTATCAGTGGTGGTGGAGAAGTTTGCAGATGACGTTTGTTGTACTGTTACCATCTGGCCATCTGTTACGGTTCCGGCATTGGCAGTAAAAGGCCCGCCGTCAATTGAGTACAGACCATCGGTAATGGAAATCACCGGATTTGAATTGACTCCGGCAACCTGAATTGCATCGGAAGTAATCACGGTGCTCAAATCCACATCAATCTGGTCGGTGAACATAAACGGCTCAGGCACCAGGTCTTCAGCCACTGTGGTGGCGCTGAAGGTGTCCATCACCCCGCCGATATCCAGTATTGCATCCGTGGTGGTTGAGAAGTTTCCTGATGAAGTCTGTTGTACAGTTACCATCTGACCATCAGTGACGGTTCCAGGTGTTGCTGTAAAAGGCCCGCCGTCAATCGAGTACATACCTCCGGAAATGGAAATCATTGGATTTGAATTGACCCCGGCAACCTGAATCGCATTGGAAGTAATCACGGTACTCAATTCCACATCAATCTGATCGGTGAACATAAATGGTTCAGGTACCAAATCCTCATCCAGGGTGGTGATGCTGAAGGTGTCCATTACTCCACCGATATCCAGTACCGTATCAGTGGTGGTTGAGAAGTTTGCAGATGATGTCTGTTGAACCGTTACCATCTGGCCATCAGTTACGGTCCCTCCTGCAGCGGTAAATGGGGCACCGTCAATGGAATACAGACCACCACTAATCGATATCAGCGCATTGGAATTGATATTGCTGACGGTGATGCTGTCAGACGTGACTACCGTACTCAAATCCACATCGACTTGATCGGTAAACATGAATGGATCTGGTACCAGGTCTTCAGCCAGGGTGGTGACACTGAAGGTATCCATTACTGCGGTGCCTCTCAAAGTCACACCATTAATAGTGAGCACAGTATCGGTAGTGGTCGAGAAATTGGCGGATGATGTTTGTTGCAGGGTTACCGTCTGCCCATCGGTGATGGTTCCCGGTGCAGAAGTGAACGGTCCACCATTGATAGAATACATGCCGCCGGTGACGGAAATCATTGGATTGGAGTTCAGCCCGGTTATCATCACTGGTGCGGAAGTAACCAAGGTATTCAAATCCACATCGGTCTGATCGGCAAACATAAAGGGATTGGGTATCAAATCTTCGGCGGCAGTGGTCACGCTGAAAGTGTCCATCACCCCGTTGATGTCCAAAGTGGTATTGGTAGTGGTTGAGAAGTTGGTTGACGAAGTATTTTGTACTGCAACCATTTGTCCACTACTGACCATCCCTGGCGCCGCTGTGAAGCCGCCACCGTTGATGGAATATAAACCACCGGTAACCGACACGGATACTGGTGCATTGATTCCAGATACAGTGATCGTATCGGAAGTGGTCAGAGTGTTTAACGGTGCGCCTGTTACATCCGTAAAACTAAATGCATCCGGGGTAGTGTCGATCAGTACTTCAAACTGGAAGCGTGCGCCGCTGCCATTGTGCTGTGGCACCCAAACTTTGACGTAATTGCCGGATGAAGTCAGTACCACAAATACATCATTTGGGTTGGCTATCGCATGACAAAATGGACTGTTGCCATAAGCAAGCCCCTGGGCATCGGCCAAATCGACGCTGGCAAACGATTGGGAAATGCTACTCCATTGCGTACCATTCTGAACCACAAACCTATTGGGAATAGAGCCACAAGCCCCGGTTGGTTCAACCAGCAGATCCTGGGTGCCATCCATATCAAAATCGATAGTCATATTGGCCGGCACTGTGGTCGACGGCACTTCGGATACCGTGACATTATCGCAGAACGGCGCACTGTCGCCACCGGCGTTACCCGCGATCAGACAGACGTTGTAAGTGCCGGCTGTGACATATGCATGCGAAGGTGAATTACTGGTGGACATGCTGCCATCATCAAAATCCCAGTTGTTGCTGGTTACCGTTCCGGTTGAGGTATTGGTAAAAGATGCAATCAAATCCAGGGTGGTGAAAGTAAAGCCGGCGGTTGGCACAGGCGGTGGCGTACCCAGCAATGCAAAGATAAAACGTATGCCGCCGGCATCGTTGGTCGGAGTCCAGACTTTATAAAAATTACCGCTGCTGGCCAACACCACAAGCGGGCTATTTGGGTTGCCTTCTTCACTGCAGAACGGTGATGTGCTGGTTGAAGCAGCCTGGGCATCGGCCAACACCACCAGGTCATAGTTTTTACTTAGTTCAGCCCATTCGGATGAATTCATTGGGTTCAGTCGATTAGGTCTGCCTGCACCACAGCCCACTACCATCTCAACGGCTAAATCGTCCAACATGTCATTATCAAAATCAATGCCTGATCCAGGCGCGATGGTAACTGAAGATGGATCGGCAGTTACGGTGATGTTGTTGCAGACTTGTGGCGAAGGGCCTCCTGCATTGCTGGCTATCAAACAGGCATTATAAGTGCCGGCTGCCGGATAATTGTGACTGGGGTTTTGGCTGCCGCTGGTACCGCCATCACCGAATGTCCAGGCCCAGGAACTGGGCGATTCGGTCGAGGTATCGCTGAACGATGCATAGATATCGACACTGGATGAAGTGAAACTCGCAACCGGCGGAGTAACCGCGCCCATGCCGAGAAACTCATATTCGATTTCAATACCTGCAGAGGTATTGGTACCACCTACCTGTAAGCGCAACTTATAAAAGCTATTACCAGGGGTTTGGTATAACAATACATCACCATCGCTGGGAATGGCGCCGCCATTGGAGGGGTCGGTTACATAAGTTCTTCCCTGGGCAACTGCGAGATCAGTATTGGCCCAGTTCATATTGGAAAATGCCCTCAGGGTGCCGTTGATCGCCCGGATACCGGTAGCTGTCGGACAATTACATGTGTAGCCACGGATATCATCTACACCGCTGCTGTCCAGATCGATGGTGCCGCTGGGGCCGCTTTGGGCCAGGGTGGTCAATACTGCGAATGCTGTCGATGGTATAAGCAATGCCAAAGCAACAGCAAAAAGAGTTAATCTATGCTGGTTTTTCATGGGTGTTGTATTTGCGATTGTTGTTATATTAGCGTTACAGAATACTATGAAATTGTTATCTAAGTCATACTTGCAGGTGACTTTTATCTTTTATTAACAATGTTACATGGCTCCTGCAGGTGTTCCCAGTAAATGTGTTGCAAGTGCATCCACCCGGCAACCAATGGTTCCGGACAACCAGGTGCGAATCACAGAAAATTGGCCTTCTGCCAATTGGATCGACAGCAGCCGGGCAGGGATGCCTGATGCCGGCGGTGGTGTTTCCTGCCAGCGGGCTTCGATGATTTGAGCGAGCTCAGTTGTGATACGCCGGTAAGCGGGACTGTTAAGGATAATCCGCCCTAATTGACGGTTTTCCCAAAAATGCTCGAGTATATGTTGCACCGCACCGTGCCTGCCGCGCCCAGTTGCGGCATCTGCCAGCACAACCAGCATACCGTGCATACTGTTAACCAGGATATCGTCCTTATTACGGTAATGCTGGTAAAAAGTGGAACGCGCAATACCAGCCTGCTGGATAATATCTGCAATCCGGATATCGTCATACGGTCGTTGCAATACCAGCGTGGTAAAAGCTTCAAATAATGCTTGCTGGGTTCGCTGGGCACGGCTGTCAGCTTCGTTATGAAAAGTATGCTGGGTCATTTTCCGGACAATATCAGCGGTTTGTCCATTATCTCAAAGAACACGCTTCCCAAGTGTTGGTGAATATTGCACATTGTGGTGAATAGTTTAATGGATCACGATTATGCATACCTTATCAAATTCCCGACTGACCACAGTCAGTGGTCTTGCCTTGATTGCCGGTGCGTTGCTGACGGTATTTTTTATGTTGCATCATCCCAGTACCAGTGCCGGGGATTTAGCCGGTGCGCTGGATGAAATTGGTCATGAAGCAGCTATCTCCGCCTGGGTGCATGGGCTACTTATTCTGGTGCTGGCCGGTATCTGGTTCGGCTGTTATGGACTGACCCGGCGTCTGGGTTCCGGGCATACCTTGCCGGTGCTGGGTTTTATGTTGTTTACTCTGGGGGTATTTGCATACATGTTGGCTGCTTTGGTCAGTGGTTTTATCGTGTCGGAGATTGCACTGTATTTTGCTGGAGCACCAGTAGCTGAAATGCAGCAGGCTGGTGGTTTTCTAAGAGCAAACTGGGCAGCCAATCAGGCATTTGCCAATGCTGGTCTGATTGGCACGTCCCTGGGTATTTTATGCTGGTCAGTTGCGATGTTGCTCCGGCAGAGCCTAGTGAGGCTCGCTGGGGTTGTCGGAATCATGGTGGCTGCGTTGCCGGCTGTATTGCTGGTTACCGGGCATCTACAGCTGCATGTACTTGGTATGACGATTGTAGTCGTGGCCAACAGTATCTGGTACCTGATGACAGGCGTATTGATGGTATGGGGGGCTTTACGGGCACAGGATTAAGCTTGTTTAAACATGCCATACAACAATCAGGCCGGTTAAATTCGGCCTGATTTGCGTTTGTGTAGCTGCCGGATGTTCAGGTAAGCGGTATCAGAATCAAAGTTTCCAGCTTATCGGCCGGTATTTCACCTGGGTCGGTGATGTAGTTTTCGATGGTGTTGTCAGCCATTGTAATATTCTGGCCTGCAGCCCATTCGGCAATTAGCTTATAGGTTTCGCCAACCTTATGATAAGGGCCGGTGTGTACTGCTTTAACATACCGGCCTGCTGCCAGTTCAGTTGATTCAATATTGTCAGAGCCGATAGTTTGCGAGGCAACCGGAAAACCTATACGCATTTTCTGTTTGTGGGTCAGCAACTGCCAGATTTGCCCCAGCATGCCTTGCTTACGGACTGTGTCCCAGTCAATCTCAAGGTAACGTGCATACGGAGCTCCGGCCAGATCTGCGTCGGCCGACTCAATATGCTGTTTTATTTTTGGGAAACAATCGCCCAATACTTTAGGAATTTTAAACAGTGGTATCTGGACAGCAATTTCCAGCACGTGTTGAGGGTTTTGTTGTTCGATAGTGATGTCCAGACTCATCCTATAACTCCTTCAGTAAGGTTTTTAATGCTACCGGCAGCTGCGCCGCCCACAATACCGGCAAATAAGCGACCGATCCAGGCAGCCAGAAACAGCCACTGGAAAGGTGTTCCACTGAATACCAGGATGCCGGCATCGAGTATTGCCACCAGCAGTCCGATTAGTGCGCCATATGCAATGCAATTAAATGACAGCGGTTTGAGTGCCCAATAAGCCATAAACAGGGTCGCCAGAGCACCACCTAACGGGCCGACCCATTGACCAAGTGTTTGGGCAAAATGCATATCCGCAGCAGTTGTGCCAGGGCCGAATATAGTAACCAGTGCAACCAATAGAAGTAGCGGTGCAGCTTCTGCAGCAATAACGGCTATCAGGATACGCAACCAATGGTTTTGCATGGTCATGTTCCGTTGGAATCAGTTTTGATGCTCATCATCAGCGGATCGGTTGCTGTGCTTTGTTGCACCGGCAGATAGATGTCGGTGGTGCTGACTGCACGCAGATTATCAACACTGGTGTCCCGGTAGATCTCGATGGCAGGCAGGCCAATAATTTTATAGCCAGGCTGTGAAATCGCCCGGCCAAAGATTTCCGGATAGGCAGCCGGCAGTGTGGAATAGCCACCGACATGGGTAGTGACGGCACACATCAGTGCCGGTAGTTTGCCAATCCGTATCTTATCGCTGCCTTTGCTGTCGATGGGTACGGTAATGCATGCATCAAAACGTAATTGTTCAGGTTTGGTCACGCTAACAGCGTCATGGCCGATTCCGATCAGCATCCTTTGCCTGGGTAAATCATTTTGATCAGCCCATTGATTTAAGCGAACCCACAAGTCTGTATCCACCTGTTCATAGGGCCCTGTTGAGCGTATATAAGCAATCGGCAAAGGCTGCAGTTGCACAATGCGGGTGCTGGAAAGTTGGTAAGCGCTGGTTGCAGTTTCCTGTCTGGCTGTTGCGCGCCGGGAAATAATATTCAGGCGTTGTTGGCGGCGATAATCACGTGGCGAGCAACCGAACTGCCGGCGAAAAGCCCGGCTCAGTGTTTCATGGTTGGTATAGCCGCAGTCCAGTGCAATACTGATAATCTGATCATCATGCAGCAATAGCCGGAATGCGGCTTTTTCAAGGCGCAATCGCTGTACAAAGGTTGCTGGTGTCTCGCCGGTTGCCTGGGTAAACAATCGGTGAAAGTGGTGTGGTGATGATCCGCCGATTGCCGCCAGGCGAGCCAAAGGCAAGGCTTCATCCAGATGTGCCTGGGCAAAAATGGCGGCATCTATGATGTTTGACGGTTTCATCCGCTCAAGTGTGTGTTGAGCATCAAGTTCAAACCGGTGTTATTGCAACGGTGTTTATCCATACTGTAGTTTTAACAAACTCAGCGATTGAATTCTTGACGAATCTTGTGAAGCTGGAAGGGACAATCGGGGGTAACGGGTCAATAACAACAACGTTGATGATTTTGGTGTGGTTTGCTCTGCTTAGCAATTCTTTAGCGATGAAACTCCAGAGCTGGTAAATAACAATAGTATGATCATTGCAGGCCGCTGCTTGGTTCAGCAGCAGCAGTTATCTGTCGCTGCTGCCTTCATCGTCATCATCATCATCGTTGTCATCATCATCACCATCATCGTCATCATCGTCATCATCGTCATCACTTGAATTTTGAATTTCCAGAGCATCTATTGCATCGAAGCGGTTGGTTGGATACTCAGAAGCGATAACGGTGACCGTGAACAGCAAAGTCATTAACAACAACAATATACGTAATAGGCTCATGTTTCCTCTCCTTGGAAATTTGAATTTCATTATGCCGAATGCCGTCAGCAACTGCCAGTATTCAAGGGTTTCAGTGCGTCACAAGCTATTTGCTGCTGAACCGAGATTTCAGACAACTCATGCAATATCCGGGTTAATCAAACAACAGCGAATCAAGCACCAGTCTGACAGTCCTTTCAGGGGCATTTTTCCGGACTTCAGCGGATACCGACTCATCGTGTAGTAGATGATCACTGGCGGTGAGTACAGTCAATGCTTCGAAACCCTCCTGCATGGCCAGTGCATAAAGCGCCGCAGATTCCATTTCGATACCCAGAAAATTGAATCGCTGCAGTGTCTCCAGCAAAGAAGCGTCGGCGGTATAAAAGATGTCGGTTGAAAACACACTGCCAACCTGTACCGGGATAGCATTCTTCAGGGCGTGATGGTAGACCCGATACAATAGTTCGAAGCTGGCGCAGGCGCCGAGGTCATAACCTTGAAATCTTATCCGGTTGACGTTGGAGTCGGTGCCGGCGGCGTTAGCGAGAAATAAATCACCGACCCCCAATTTATTGGATACCGAACCACAGGTACCTACTCTGACTACCCGTTTCACCCCATATTGCTGCACCAGTTCGGTGGTGTAGATCAGCAGTGAAGGCATACCCATTCCAGAACCCATAACTGATACCGGTTGGCCCTTGTAGGTGCCGGTAAAGCCGTACATATTACGGACTGTATTGACTCGAACCACATCTGAGAGGTAATTGGTAGCGATGTGCTCCGCCCGCAATGGATCACCAGGCAATAAAACCAGTTCTGCAAATGCACCGGGTTCCGCTTCTATATGTGGTGTGGACATAATCCAATCTCCGCTAAATATTAGTGTGGCGTAATAGTGATCGCCTGATTGACAATATTAGCCAGCTGCTGATATTCATCTTCGCAGCGTGCGTGGACTAATGCGATTTGCTGATCAGCGCTAACCTGATCCTGCAGTTGGCATAATTCTGCAATACCGACACGATGGTCGAAACCGGAACCAGCTTTAAGTGTAGCTATCTGGTGAATTGCATTACCCAACAGCCGACCGTCAATCGCCGTTACTAAACCATCTGATGGTGCATTAACCGGATGGATAGTTGCAGCCTGAGACAAGTGTGTTTTGGGGTTTTCAAGAAAATCCACAGGACCGCCCAGTGCGGCAACCATGGTTTGAAAATACTCAGCCGCAAGCCCTGAATCGAGTACTGATTCCAGCTTTGCCCTGGCGCAGTCTGCTTCCTCCGCCAGCCCGCCTGATAACAGCAGCTCTGTGCTCAATTTCAGAGTGGTTTGATGTAACCGGGGAGTGCGCCGTTCACCGGTCAGGTAGCGTACCGCCTCGTGCATTTCGACGCCGTCACCAATACAGTTGGCCAGCGGTTGGTCCATTGCCGTGAAGACTACTTTGCAGTTCAGTCCGCAGGCCTTTGCAACACTGTTGAGCATATCCATCAGTGGTTGTCCCTGAGTTTCATTCAACATGAATGCACCACCACCAATTTTGAGGTCGATCACCAGTCCATCCAGATCCTCAGCCAGTTTCTTGGATAGAATTGAGGCCGCGATCAGCGGCAGCGAATCCACCGTGGCTGTCTGCCCGCGAACTGCATAAATCCGCTGATCAGCCGGCACCATTTGTCCGGTTTGGCCGACGATCGCTAAACCATGATCAACTACAACTCGTTGAAACTGTTCAGGCGTCGGGAACGGGTTGTAACCAGGAATGCTTTCCAGCTTGTCTATGGTTCCTCCGGTATGTTCCAGTGAACGGCCGGATATCATTGGCACAAACCCGCCACAGGCAGCCACCATTGGTGCCAGCAGAAAGCTGACGATATCACCAAGTCCGCCGGTGGAATGTTTATCCAATACTGGTCCTGTCAGTGCAAAACTATCCCAGTTGCATCGCCAGCCGGAAGCAGCCATAGCCTGGGTCAGTGCAGCGCTCTCAGTGACAGACAGCGACTGACAGTAGGTGGCCATGAGAAACGCACCCAGTTGCGCTTCGGTGATTTGATCAGCAGCAATACAGGTAGTCAGATACTGATAATCAGCAGCGCTTAAAACACAACCATCGCGCTTGCTGCGAATGATTTCAACGATACGGTGGTCATCCATTAACTTATCAAGCTTCCTTGGCAGTTGGGTTGAAAGCTGGCTGCCGGCTAGCAGGCTGAAGGGTGCCAGATGGTCTTGTACTCGATAAATGGTTCGATCCAATAGGGCGAGTGGCAATCGCGGTCATCGTACCAGCCCTTGCCCGTGATGTTGCGCACGGTTACCCGTTTCATGTTTTCCCCGGCACCTGCTTCCAGGGCTATCCTGGTGTCGGTATCAACGCCGGCAGCGTGGATGCCCTGGACTTCACGGTGGTCTGCCAAAATGCCGGCCAGTTCCTGGCGATCGCCAGTGAGCAAATTAATTACCCCCGCCGGCACATCTGAAGTTGCACATACTTCACCCATTACCGCCGTTGCCAAAGGGTGTTGATCGCTACCAATTGCTACCACGCTATTGCCAGCGCAAAGCACGGGCGCTATCAATGAAACCAGCCCGAGCAATGGTTGTTCGTCGGGTGCGACAATACCAATGACACCGGTTGGTTCGGGTACTGTAAAGTTGTAAAACGGACCCGCCACAGGGTTGTTGCAACCCAGCACCTGAGAGTATTTATCCGACCAACCGGCAAAACAGACCAGCCTTTCAATTGCCCGGCCAACTTCACGCTCGGCACGTCGCCTGCCACCACTGATGGTGGTGCTTAGGATGTCTGAAAACTCCGCCGATTTGCCTTCCAGCATTTCAGCCATGCGATATAACACCTGACCACGGTTATATGCTGTGCGGGCAGCCCAGCCTGACAGCCCGCTGTGTGCAGCGCTTACTGCATCACGTAAATCTTTACGTGATGCCTTGCACACATGCGCGAGTAATTTTCCGTCTGAGCCAAGCACTTTGCTGGTGCGTCCGGATTCGCTGCGCGGAAAGTCACCGTTAATGTATAACTTGTAAGTTTTCAGTACTCGCAACCGGCCAGCCATCAGCTTAACTCCAAGTATGCACGCAGACCCTGACGCCCGCCCTCGCGCCCGAAACCGGACTCGCGGAATCCGCCAAATGGTGAACTGGCATCGAATTGATTATAAGTGTTACACCAGACCACGCCGGCTTTGAGTTTTGCAGCGATATCAAAGATTTTTGAACCCTTGTCGGTCCAGATCCCTGCAGCCAATCCAAAAGGTGTGTTATTGGCACGGCTCAGGGCTTCTTCCGGCGTGCGAAAGCTCATAACGGCCAGCACCGGCCCGAAAATTTCATCTCGTGCGAGTCTGTGTGCGGGCTGCACATCAGCAAAATAACAGGGCTGTGACCAGTAACCTTTATCCGGTAGTTCAGAAGTACTAGGTTGATGTAATGAAGCGCCTTCTTCAACACCAATTTTCCGGTATTCATTGATCTTATCCAATTGCTGGCGTGAATTGATAGCACCCAAATCGGTATTCTTATCCAGTGGGTCACCGACCCGTAATGAGGCCAACCGGATATCCAGTTTGGCCAACACCTCGCTCATGATAGATTCCTGTACAAATAATCTGGAACCGGCGCAACAGACGTGCCCCTGGTTAAAATAAATACCGCTGATAATACCTTCAACAGCCTGGTCGATACTGGCATCATCAAAAATGATATGCGGAGATTTCCCGCCTAACTCCAAGGTCAATCGTTTGCCGGTTCCGGCCAATTGCCGGGCCAGTAACTTGCCTACCTGGGTGCTGCCGGTAAAAGCCAGTTTATTGATGTCGGCTGTAGCCAGCGCAGAGCCTGTTTGACCGGCGCCGGTGACAATATTGACCACACCCGGCGGCAATTCAACTTCCTGGAAAATCTCAGCCAGGCGCAGCGCAGTCAGCGAAGTGGTCTCAGCAGGTTTGAGTACCACTGTATTTCCACAGGCCAGTGCCGGTGCAATCTTCCAGGCTGCCATCAACAGCGGGAAATTCCATGGAATGATTTGTCCGCAAACACCTACCGGGCCGGCTTTTCTGCCGGGGAAAGCATAGTCCAGCTTATCTGCCCAGCCAGCATGATAAAAAAAATGTTTGGCGGCTTCGGGCAAGTCGATGTCACGTGATTCTTTGATCGGTTTGCCACCGTCCATGGATTCCAGGATAGCCAGTTCGCGGGAACGCTCCTGGATACGGCGGGCAATCCGGAACAGGTATTTCGCACGTTCCTGGGCGGGCAATCCCGACCAGCCGGGCAGTGCCTTGCGGGCGGCGGCTACCGCTGTTTCAACATCTGACTGATCAGCTACGGCAAACTTGAATAATGATTGCTCAGTAGCAGGGTTGATGGAGTCCGCCCATTTATCGCTCGCAGGTTCAATGAAACGCCCGTTGATAAACAACCCGTAACGGTCATCTATTTGTACTGGAATTTTTTCCGGTGCAGGTGCGTAATCCCATTTGTGTTCAAATTGTAATGATTGAGCCATACCGTTATCCGATTGAAACGTCGTAATTTGCGGTGTAATTGCCGGTGCGCTTCCAGCGAACCTGCCGCACTATGTCATTCACCAGTGAGGAAGCACCGAAACGGAATAAATCCGGGGTTAGCCAGTCGTCACCCAGGGTTTCCTTGACCATCACCAGATAATGCAAAGCGGTTTTTGCTTTGCTGATGCCGCCGGCCGGTTTCATGCCGACGCGCTTGCCGGTTGCCAGAAAGTGATCGCGGATCGCCTCCAGCATCACCAGTGTTACCGGAATGGTAGCTGCTGGTTGGATTTTACCGGTGCTGGTTTTGATGAAATCTCCTCCGGCTTCAATCGCCAGATCACTGGCCAAGCGGATTTTATCAAAAGTCTCCAATTCGCCGGTCTCCAGGATAACTTTCAAGTGAGCATCGCCACAGGCCTGTTTGATGGCTTCGATTTCACCCTGAACGGTGGGGTAATCCCCAGCCAGAAACGCCCCGCGGTTGATCACCATATCGACTTCATCAGCACCATCGGCAACAACCTGCCGGACTTCTTCCAGGCGCAATTCCAATGGTGACTGCCCACTGGGAAAGGCAGTCGCAACACTGGCAATATGAATGCCGGTGCCGGCTAATAACTCACACGCCAATGCTACATGATTGGGGTATACACATACCGCAGCGACCTGTGGCAAATCCGGCATGTCGGCGGCCGGTTGTCTGGCCTTGCGGCACAATGCACTGATTCGTTCCCGCGAATCCTTGCCTTCCAGGGTGGTCAGGTCGGTCATTGACAGGGCCATGCACAAGCCTTGCAGTTTGGCGGCTTCTTTGATCGAACGACGGGTAAACGAAGCCGCTCGGGCTTCGATCATTACTCGGTCTACAGTGACAGTACGCATAACTACATTATACGTCCAGGAACGAGCTGCCGTAATCCATCGGCGCCAGCTCAAAGAAACCGGCCAGACTTTGGCCAATGTCGGCAAAGGTTTCGCGTAGTCCCAATGATCTGGGTTCAACACCACTGCCGTATACCAAAACCGGAATATGCTCACGGGTGTGGTCGCTGCCGGGCCAGGTCGGGTCACAGCCATGGTCGGCAGTGATGATCAACAGATCATCAGCACGCATGGCTGCCAGTAACTCCGGCAACCTGCGATCCAGTTGTTGCAGTGCCCGGGCATAACCGATGGGATCGCGGCGGTGGCCATAGCTGGAGTCGAAGTCAACAAAATTGGTAAATACGATTGTCCGGCCACCAGCGTCAGCCAGTGCTGTCATAGTGGCATCAAACAAACCATCAATGCCGTCAGCTTTAAACTTATGACTGATTCCCCGGTGGGCAAATATATCGGCGATTTTACCGACCGATACCACTTCACCACCAGCAGCTACCAGTTTATCCAAAACGGTGGGTGCCGGCGGTGGTACCGCATAATCACGGCGGTTCCCGGTTCGTTGGAAGTGACCTTCATCATTGCTGATAAACGGTCTTGCGATCACCCGGCCGATATTGTACTCATCAACCAGTTCACGGGCGATTTCACAAACTGAATACAGCCGTTCAAGACCAAAAGTCTGTTCGTGGGCAGCAATCTGAAACACGCTGTCAGCCGAGGTGTAGACAATCGGACAGCCGGTTTGCATGTGCTGTTTTCCCAGCGCATCCAGAATCACGGTGCCGGAACTGTGCCGGTTACCGATCACGCCGGGTAGTCCGGCACGCTCGATCAGCGCATCCAGCAGGCTTGCTGGAAAGCAATTATCCTGGGCAGGGAAATACCCCCAATCAAACAACACCGGTACGCCAGCCATTTCCCAATGACCACTGGGGGTGTCTTTGCCGCTGGACAGTTCCTGCGCATAACCCCATGCACCGATCAGTTCTGGGTCTTGTGGTGCCACCGGGGCGCGAATGCCGGTACTTTGTTGGTGCGCATGCACCAGTCCCAGAGCGCTTAAATTGGGTAGCGAAAGGTTACCGTCCCCCTGCTTGGTGAATTCTGCAGTCAAGTGTCCAAAAGTATCCGCACCGACATCTCCGAATTGATTGGCATCGGCGGACTCACCAATGCCCAGCGAGTCGAGCACCAGGATAATGGCGCGGCGTGCTTTAATCTGTGTAAAAGCTTGTTGCATCAGTGAATTCTAACCGAACCGGTGAGTTGACAGCTATTCTTATGTGGCAGACTGCTACCCGTTTGGGCTCATCGGTTGTGTGTGCACTCCGCAAGCACAGCATGTTGTAAAGGTTCACACCTATCTGGTTCCCATGCTCCCGCGTGGGAATGCAAGCTGCTTGGTTAATAGTGTCGAGGTTGTGCTCACCTGCGTTGATATCACTGGTTACCAGTAAGCAAAAGACCAGCGAAAAGGAAGTCATTGTTAATCTCGGTTTGGATTTCATGTCAGTCATTATCCAGGCTTGAGAACTGATCGCTACAGTTGCCGGCGGCGAAAGCTCAATGGTCTGTTTCACAAGCCAGGCAACTTCAGTGAAATCAGCATTAATAGGACATCAGTCATGTTTACTACTGCACTATGTAGATAGTACAGTAGTAAACGAGCAACCAATAAGGAAAATCATGTCCGGCACGCAATTGACTGACTCACAAGACCGGCTGCAAAGTCTGGATACGTTAAGAGGTTTTGCACTGTTGGGTATTTTGCTGGTGAATGCGTTGCAAATGTTTATTCCAGCTGAATACGCAAATTTACCAGTGGCGGTACTCGACAGTGAGGCTGGTGTCTGGTCGGCCTGGTTTGTATTGCACAGCCTGTTCGATTTAAAGTTCCTGGCGTTATTTTCGATGCTGTTTGGTGCCGGGTTTATGCTGCACTGGTATCGTCATAGCTTGCAACCATCCAGTTTCCGGTGGCTCTACTGGCGGCGTTTGCTATTGCTGGCATTGTTTGGCATTGGTCATGCACTGTGGTTGTACTCTTTTGATGTTTTGTTTTTGTATGCCGTATGTGGCGGGACCTTATATCTGTGCCGCAATTGGTCGGTGGTAACAATGATTACTACAGGAACCACGCTGTTTATGTTAACGGTTTTGGAATTGTATTTGCTGGAATACACTTCAACCATATACGCGTTGCAAAGTCTGGCCTGCGTAGCTGTGCTGATAGGTTCGATATGGTTGGTACGCAAGCGACGCCCGCTGGTCTTCAGCAGTGTGGCAATGGCGGCATTAGCGGCTGTTTTAATGATCCAGTTCTGGCTGGCTCCGGTGATAACTGAACCGGGAAGTGAGCTTGTTGAATTACAGCAAGTGGCAAACCAGCTATCTGCTATGCCCGATCAGCAATTGCAGACCAGCATTGCTGACTATCGCTTGCCGTTGAACCGGGACCAGATTGAACAGATTCGGCAACAGGGTGACAGCGCCGACCAGATCAAGCTGGAACAAACGGCTTATCGTGCAGGTCCGCAGTGGTTGCGTAACCAGCTGCGGGCGGATACTTTTACTGATTTGATAATTGTCTTTTTGTTTTATTTCAGCTGGCGTACGTTGGGGCTGTTTTTGCTTGCAGCAGGACTGGTAAAATGGGGGATTCTTAAGGCTCAACATGCTGATCTGTGGCGAACCACAGCAAAGCTTGGGCTTGGATTCGGGTTGCCATTGTCTTTGCTGGCCACTGGGATGTCAGCAGCACATTATTTAAATGATTTGCCCTGGCTGAGTTTTGGCAGGGTTCTACACGAACTGAGCAGTATTTTTATTGCAACAGGGATAGCGGCGGGTTTTTTGCTATGGGGGCAGGGTGAGCGGCTGGATAGACTCAAAACACTGCTGGCCAGTGCCGGGCGGATGGCTTTGAGCAATTATATCGGTCAATCGCTGGTGATGATGATATTGGCTAACCAGCTGGGTTGGTTTGGTCAGCTGTCCAGGTGGAATCTGATGTTATTGGCATTATCAGTGTTCGTATTGCTGGCGCTGTTAAGCAACCTTTGGCTCAACTATTATCGGATCGGGCCTTTGGAGTGGCTTTGGCGGTGTGGTACTTATCGACAATGGGTGCCATTGCGCAATGCTCCGGCAACGGTAATTAAAGGTCCATCCGGCGCTGGAACAGATACAAACCGGCTAGTGTGAAAGTCAGACCCGCTAATGTGGCATAAATAAAAAACGCCGGGTAAAAGCTGATTTCAGTCAAGCTCGCATAGGCACCATTAATATCGATCTCATAATAACCCAGGCCATCCATTAATGAGGTTATTGGAACAGCCAATAGTGCTGTGGCGGATAACAGCAGCAACAGCAATGATTTAGACAAAATACCTCGGTAAGAAGCCCGCCCGATGGTATACGCCTGGGAAAACAGGCTGACACCCAGCAACAATGACAATATAGAAAGGTAATAACAAACCAGTGCTAGCAGCACGATGCTAAATCCGGAACCCGGTAAAGCCGTTGTGACCTGTGTCTGCTCACTGGAGCTGAATGCAAGACAGAACGATAAGATACCCAGCATCAATAACCCCGCCAACAAATAATACAGATATTTGGCAATTGCGATCAGCGACGGAGAGATTGGCAGGGCAAGTAGCTGGTAATGAGTGTTTTGCTGCCATTCACTGGTGAATGACCCTGCAAGCAGCACTGCAAACAGCACCAGGCTGGCGATTGCTGGAGCTATTAATACACCGATCATCGAGGTTATGTCTCCGGCATAAAACCAGCTGACCATGCCAGCTGCCAGCGTCAGCGCAAGGCTGATGAGAACCGGCTTACTGCGCAGTCGCCATTCCTTTTGCAGCAGAAACAACAACTGCGTCATAAGGTTAAATCGTTCAGGGTTTGGACCAACGGTTGTTGATAGGTGTCACGCAGCTCATCAATCGGGCGCTGGCAAACCAGACGTCCGGCTTTCAAGATCAATACCTGGTCAAACAGCTGTTCCGTTTCGTCGATATGGTGGGTGCCCAAAATAATGGTTTGTCGCTGATGCCGGTATTCATTGAAAAGTAACTGCACAATTTTCTGCCGGGATGGTTGGTCAATGCCTTCAAACGGCTCATCCAGCAGCACCACATCATTATCCCAGGCAAAGGCATGTACCAGTTTTAGTCTGGCCCGCAGGCCTTTCGAGAGTTCCCCAATCACTGCCTTGGGGTCTAACTCCATTTCGCCCAGCAGCGCCTGGGCTTTGTCATGGTCCCAACTGGGGTAGAAGCGTGCTAGGAACAGCAGTTGTTCATACACCTGCATAGCTGGGTAATAACAGGGTACTTCCGGTGCATACATTACCCATCGGCGGGTTACCGGCCCGGCAGGTTGTCCGTCAATCAGCAGTTTGCCTTGACTCGGGCGGGTTACGCCTGCGATTAAACGAAACAGAGTGCTTTTGCCCGATGCGTTTCGGCCTAACAGTCCAACCACGCTGCCACGCTGCAGTTGAAAATTCAGATCATTGAGGACTCGGGTAGGGCCGTAATTTTTGCTTAAACCGCGTGCTTCTATCAAACTCATGTGCCGGTATCCCGCTTACTTAGTGGAATCGATTCCACTACATATAGGTCCTGCTTTTTCATTTCATTTAAAAGCTTTATGGTTTGTGCACGACTCAAACCCAGTTCGCTGATTTGTTGTAGAAACTGTTCAGCTACTGCGGTCACCATCTGGGAACGTTCCTGTTCGATGCGCTGTTGGTCTCCGGTAATGAAGGAGCCGGTCCCGCGTTGGGTATGGATAAAACCTTCCCGTTCAAGTTCGGCGAATGCACGGGTCATGGTGTTTGGATTGACCTGCATCTCCCGTGCCATTTCCCGGATTGACTTTAAGGCAGCTCCTGGTTTCAGCTCACCACGAATCACCGGGCGTTTGATCGCCTCCATAATTTGCAGGTATATCGGGCGCTTGGGGTCGAACTGCAAAGACCAAATCCTGGTTAGAAGATAAGTAACAGTGTCCTACTGAACTAGTTATCTAGTCAAGTTTAAGCAATGCAAGCTTGGCTGTTGTAATTACAATAGGAAAAATGGAGCGGGAGACGGGATTCGAACCCGCGACATCAAGCTTGGGAAGCTTGCATTCTACCAACTGAATTACTCCCGCATGATTAATTGATACACCAATATTGACCGGCTTGCAATAAATTCATCGGCATAGTTTGTGGGCGCACTTGCTTGTAGCATCATTTGCTGGATAATTCTTAGTTACATTACCCTTGCAGGGATTAGCGTCAAGAGGAATTTGGTCATGAATGATGTTGGAAAGAAAGCGGAAGCCATGGCAGTGCTGCAATCATTGGAATCAGCCTATATCACACCGGCAATCAGGCAAGCCAGAGAAAAGCAGGATGAAATTTTAATTCAGCGCTTTCAAGGTAAGCCTTTTGCGATTGCTGATATCGGTTGTGGAACCGGGCATCATGGGTTGATATTTGGAAGTGGCTGCAGTTCATACCATGGCTTTGAAATATCAACTGAAATTGCAGAAATAGCCCGGCTAAGGTGGCAGCAACAGGGTTTGGACAATTGCCGGATTTTCCTGGGTGATGTCACTCAGACAAAGCTGCAAGACAATTTTTATGATCTGGTTTTATGCATGTATTTTACCCCTGGGAATTTTCGTGATTTTTCCGAGGATTTAAGTATTTATGATGATCAATATCTGGACAATAACCCGGTTTTTATCAAAATATTTTCAGACTTTTACCAGGCATTAAAACCCGCTGGGCTGATGTTTCTGACGATATACAAAGACCTGCCTGTAACGGAAGCTGCCCAGTATGACTTTTACAAAAAAACCGGTCAGCATGTGGTTACACCGCCGGGTAGCAGGTTTGTGGTAACTGCTGAGAATTTTTGGTCGGTACGCTGGACCAGGGCCAGCCTGTTGTCTAATTTACAGGGGTGCGGGATTGCAGAAAAGGATGTGCTGTTCCACGATTTGAATGAGATAGCCTGGCTGATTGAAATCAAAAAGTAATGCTATGCACTGTAATCAGTAAGAGCGTACCCCGGTGATAGTATCGCCGGGGCACATATGGCTGATGGAGAATTGTTTACATGCTATCCATCAGCAGGTTACTCAAATCCATCAATTAAAAACACTTCAGAATCAACCACGCTGATACATTCCGAGAACTCTGATGTATTTCCATCAGCATCGGTGGCAGTGGCAGTCAGTTGCAGTCCTTCAGGTATCGGTGCGCTTAAGGTATGAGTAATACCGGCATCACCGGCAGCATTGGTTGTGACAGAGATACTTTCAACAAATACACCGCCTTCACCATTGCCACTGGCATCACAACTGGTACTGCTGAAAAACTCAATGGTAAATGTGCTGCTGGCGGCACTGTTGAGTGAGCCGGTAAGCATATCGCCGCCGGTTAGGGCAGTGATTTCCGGAAAATTTTGCCCCAGATTTGGCCCTGCATCAGTGTCACCCGGATCGTTGACATCGACAACGCCATTGCCAACCAGGTCAATGCCCAGACCAACATTGTCATGGATTCGGTTCCGTGTAATCTGATTTTCACGTCCAAATGAACCAAGGCCCTGCACCGCAATTCCTGCCAATGCATTAAATGCGATACGGTTGCCGGCACCGTTTGCAACACCACCGATACGGCCCATCTGAGCAGAAAAAACACGGATACCATGCTCACCGTTACCAAGATCGGTTTGCCCGTCAGTTGCAGTGCCGATGTGGTTGCCTTCGATGATGTTTCGGCGTGAACCCGGGCTTTCCAGGATTATTCCGTTGCCGGTATTGGCACCGATCAAGTTGCCTGCGGCTGCAGTGGTGCCACCGATTTGAGCATCATCGACAAACAACAGGTGCAAGCCATCACCAGTATTGCCCAGGGCGCTGTCAGCAGCCAGGTTAATACCAATGCGGTTACCCTGGATACGTGGTGCAGCCAATGAAAAACCACTAAAGCCTTCCAGATGGATACCATCTTCACCATTGCCCGAAATCAGGTTTCCAGCCCCTGCTGATGAGCCGCCGATCAGACTGCCGTCGACATCATCGATAAAAACCCCGTGACCGGTATTACCGATGGCGGTGCTACCGGTAATATCCGTGCCGATATAATTTCCCTGGATAACCAAACCATCGCCTCGTGATGTCGCAGCAGTGACATGGATGCCGTGTTCGTTGCCGTTCAATATGGCATTGCCATTACCTGATATCAGGTTACCAGCCGCCGGTGTGGAACCACCAATCGTTACATCCCGAGCATCTGAGACAAGTATGCCTTGAGTCGGGTTGCCGATGGCAGCAGTGCCGGCCGCGTTGGTGCCAATCATATTGCCTTGAACCAGTGTGCCGAGTGATTCACCGAAACGTTCCACCCGCAACGGGATGCACAGTAAACTCATGCCGTCGAACCCGGTGATCACATTGCCACTGCCGGCAACCGATCCGCCGATTTCATTGTCGCGATCTCTGACTGCTACACACGAACCTGTGCCAAGCCGGCTGGCGCCGCCTGCATCAACACCGAAGTAATTACCGATAACGCGGTTGCCGGTAGCGGTATCAATGGTGCCGCCATCAATATCAAAAATCACCCCGGCAAAGATATTTCGTTCGCTGACTGTGGTGCCGCCAATAATATTGTCCGCTGTTTCAATTTCAAAACCACCAAAGTTGGTGGAATCGGTAATAGCAAAGACATTGCCGGTAAACAGGTTGCCGTCACCACTGGTGAGACGTGCAAAAGAATCGCCATCCGGGCCCATAACAGTCAGGCCACGAATGGTTGTGCCGCCTGCTGAAATTGCGAATACTGGTTTGATTCCGACACCCGGACCTTCGGTTGAACCCTGTTCGATCACGGTGCTGCCGCCGGTTCCATCAATGATAACCGGATCGGTAATGGTGTAAGGCGTCAACGGTACGGTGGTGCCGGCTACTGTGACAGTGATCATATCCATACCGGCTGAAGCATTACTTTCTTCGATTGCGGCACGCAATGTACAGCCACCACCGGTTGCTGAACAGCTGCCGTCACCGGGTAGTGCGTCGCCGCTATCGCCGGTGCTGTCCACCCCGAAAGTAGCAAATAGCGCAGATCGTGCAAAGGCTATGCTGATGCCGCCGGCTTGATCAAGCAGCAGCCTGTCTTTAAGGGCGTCACCATCAATTCGAAAATAATAGCTTTGCCCGGAAGTCATTATTGGCGTATTGGAACTATTGTCGTTATGCCGTGTATGGCCAATGGTATTGATGTCCCAAAAACCTGTATCACTGCCGGCAACCAGCAGCTGGCCACGCTTTGCAAAGTTCAGTCCCTTAGCTGTCATGGGTAAATTGACTTGCTGAATCACACGCGCCGGTAAACTATCGGGAACTGCATAGATACTCAGTGAAGTTCCTCCGGCAATGGCAAGGTCGTAGTGAATATCGTCATCGAAACGACCGGCTACGATATTTGTGGCCGGATGGGTAAGCATCTGCGTTTTTATGGGGGCTGCTGCCGCGCCATTTCGGGAAGTCAGCAGGTGCAGCAAATGCGCACCGGCGTTGGTGCTGATCAGCGCTATATCGGTTAAATTATCACGCCTGCCGTAATCACCACTGTGTATGGCGACCAACTCGCCATCAAAATGTAAACGGCGAAGCCATACAAATGCACCAGTACCGTCGCCCTGATAAAAGTTTACGTGTCCCTGTGCATAAGCGGCTGCCCAGTCGAGTAAACCATCGGCGTTAAAATCACCACTTTCCAGTCCCAGCAAACCACCGCTGGTCAGTCGAAGATCAACTGTTTCAGGTGCCGCAAATGCTTGCCAGTGATCAATGCGAGTATTGTAATTTGGGTGTGTGGGATTACCCTTCAGTAACACTACTTGACCGCCTGCAGTGATGCCTAAAATATCCTGTCGGCCATCAGTATTGAAATCACCAATAGTGACAGCGCGCAATGCGGATTGCTGGCTACCGGCCGCTATGGCCTCGGGCATGTTGTGATAAGTCAGATCTAAATCCGGGCGTTGCAGCATTACCGGATCGAAATCCTTGATCACTTCAACAGCAGCCGATACTGATCCAGCCAGGATCCAAAATACACCTAGAATTAAGCCCCGCATCATGCACACCTCATTAGTTAACCTGTCAATAAGAGCAGTGAAAGAGGCTTGCGTTACCAGTTATGTAGTGATTGTGGAAAAACCGGGTTGCGACGATGAAAGAGCAGAACAACCGTGGGTTTTATGAGTACTGGTTGCAGCTGCCATTAAGGTGCGCCGATTAAGCGGTAACCGGCCCAAAAACGCGGGTGCGCGAAACTGGTCAGCACCGGCTGGGTCACCAGTAACTCCATGCCCTGGCTGTGCAACATGCCCAACTGTGCTTCACGTAAAGCTTGATCATTGCCCAGGCCTGTATGTCTCGACTGGTAAAACGGTTGCAGCAAAGTAGCACTATGGGCATCCTGTAAATCCCAAATGCTGGCCAGAACGGTATCCGCACCGGCGTATAAAAATGCCTGGCTCAGTCCAACCAATCCTTCAGCCCGGCTGAATTTACCATCCGCTGAGCGGCATGCGGCCAGCGTAACCAGATTGGCATCCAGTTTCAGGGCTAATACTTCGTGGGCTTGCAGTAAACCATCGTCTTGTTCCCCCGGATTTAATAGCACACCGGAACTGAGCGGGTAATTTTCTTCGATCAAACCATGTGTGGCGAGGTGAATTATTTTGAATTGACCGGCTTGTTGCTTGAAACGAGCTTCGCTGGCGTCATCACCAAGTAATCGCTGAGTGTGGTCGAACCATTGCTCCAGGTGCTTGACTTCACGTACTGCCGCCGGTAGTGGTGCCAGTTGCAGTTTGTCATAGGCATCAAAATTAGGTGCCAGCACCAGTGCTGAATCTTCTCTGACTTCGGTTTGCTGAAGGTTGCGCTGACGCAATTGCACCAGCGCAGAAAGTGAGGAGCTATAGCGCAATGTATGCTCTTCGATCAGGTAGTGGCAGCCTGAATAGATGCCATGAATTCGATTCTGATCATCTGCCGTCGCAGCACAGTCGCGAATCAATGCTGACCATGGCAGCGCATTCATTATGCCGTCTGGGATAATAATCCAGCGTGCTGCACTGTGAGCCGTGCCGGGCAGGGAATCGATCAGCCAACGATACAGTTTGCTGCCGGTTTGAATATGCTGTTGTTCGTTACCGCTGATCGCCTGGTCGCGTGCCAGCCACGGCCACTTCAGAGGCGCCACAAATTGGGTTACTGCGTTATGCAAGTCGGTTTCGCTGACTGGAATATTGGCAAACTCCACTTTTTCATTGGTAATTACCCAGGCCAATACTCTATCTGCCAGGGTCCAATAGCTGATTGCTGCCTCATCAACTGCCAGCAAAGCCTGAATTTTATTGATGCTGACACCTTGCCGTGCAACTGCGGGGGCAATCCCGTGACGTTGCCAATAGTCAGCACGTAAGGTTTGAATATCGGCTTCCAGGTCATCGATAGGTTGTGTGGGTCGCAGTTCGGCGTTGGCCAGCTGCGCTTCCGCCAACGCACGCAATAAAGCTTGTTCACGGCTGCGCAACGATGGTTCGATATCGTGTTGGCGGCTGACTTCCACCAATGCCAGGTTATCGAAAAACGCTTGCGCACGGAATTGTTCGATAAGGTCCAGTGCTTCATCGCTGCGATAACTGTCAACCAGCAACTCAGCCAGCCGGGAAAAGGCCAGAATTTGTTGTTCAACGAAAATGCTTCGTTCTTGCGGTGTTCGCGGCAAACGCTGGCGGGCTTTGCTCAGGGATTCAATAGCATGGCGTAAATCTGATTCAGCAGCTGTATCCATACCCAACTGGCGTTTGACCTCGGCAATGGTGCAATAGGCACTGTTTAATTGCAGCTGGTCATTCAATGCCCAGGCCTTTGGTATCAGACTTTGATAGCTCATCAGCGCAGCCGGATAATCCCCCAAGCGCTGTTGGCTGTAAGCAAGTACCGCCAAAGCATTCATTTCCATCCGCTGGTTACCAGCTGCCTGCAATGGCGGGATAGCAGCTGCAGCCAGTTCAGCTGCTTTTTGGTGATCTCCCTGGCGGGAAGCCAGCAGGCTGGCAAAGGCATCCAGTTCCAGTAACTTTTCGTGCAGCTCTAATTCACCGAAAATAACACGGGCGTCATCCAAAGCCTGCCAGGCTGCAACAAAGTTTTGATCCCCAGCCAGATATTGTGCGGACTGTCTGAGTGCGGCAGCCAGCAACAGCGGCCGCTGCTGCTCGCGTGCCAGCGCCTTGGCCTGGTCTAAAGCTTGGTGGGCCTGCTGACCACCACCACTATTGGCGTAATAATCTGCGGTGGCAATCAGCGTTTCGATATGCCCATCGATATCACCGTGTTCTTCAAAATATTGTTTTGCCCAGTTCAGCTGTATCCATGCTTGTTCAAATTCGGTAGCCCTGATCAGCTGTCGTGCCTGGGTTAAATACTGTTTGCCCAGGGCATCCAACGGTGGTTCCGCTTGTGTTGCTGAAATGACTCCCAAGATTGAGCAAAACACCAGCACTGCCGCCAACTGGTGGCGGGTTGTCACAGCTTGATACCCAGCAGTGCTTGCTCTCCGGGGCTTAGATGCATACGTTGACTTAACTCGTTGATCATTGCTTGATAGGTTTGTTCAGGCAATTCTGCCTGGCGTTGCAGGCACAGTGAGAACGCCTTGCCGAACTGGCCGGAAGTGATAAAGTTCTGTAATTGTTGTTGCAGGTTTTGGTTGGCGGTCGGTGACGAAATTTGCTCAGAAGGCGTGCGAAAGGGGACAAATATACTAGTGTGCGGGCGGTCCTCAGTCCAGTAGCTGATTTTCCAGGCATAAGTTCTATCAGGCTCTAATGCCGGCAAGGTATCCGGCCATACTGTCTTTCCAGCGACTTCCATTGGCTTCCAACTGGTAACCAATGCCTGGTTTTCATCAATAATCAGAATCTCGGCATTGTGTAATGGCTGGTTGCTGTTGGATTTCCAGGTCAGTTTGGGTGTCAGGCTTTCAGCCACCGACCAGCGCGGGCTCAATGGTGCTATCACTACATCAGTGCCAATGCTGCGATAAGTATTACCTGAAGTGTTTTGCCAGACATCAGCAAAAGCCAATGATGGTGCTGTATGGAACCATCCAGCAGGTTTATCCTGCTCTGGTTGGATAAAAATAAGCACTGCTGCTGCGGCAGCTGCAGTGCCTGCCAAAGCCGGCACCCACCAATTCAGCTGCCACCATGGGCGTCGTTTCGGTTTGGCGACGACCACCGGCTGGCTGACTTCTTCCGAGGCTGCTATCACCAGTTTGCGACACGCTTCACAATCGGACAGATGGGTCAGCATCTGCTGCCGTTCACGTGGCTTCAAAGCGCCATCGACAAACGCTGCAAGTACTTCAATATCTGGTTCATGCGTTTCCAGGCTTGTCTGGGAAGCCTGGAATAACTTTTTTAATCGTTGTTCATAGTTGGTCATTGACGGGTTCTTTCATTATTTGGCGGTCTAGGGCTGGGTCAAGCATATTTAATGAGAGTCGCAACCAATTGTGGCGTTACATCATGCTAAGTCCGGCCAGCGTTTACGCAGCCGTCGCAAAGCATCAAAAACCGCTTTGCGAACGGAGCCACCTGTTATGCCCAGGACTTGTCCAATTTGTTGCGGGGAGCAGTCATCATGGTAACGCAGCTTGATCAATAAACGATCACGTGCCGACAATTCAGCCAAAACCTGTTCCAGTTGCATTCTGTCCTGGCAGCTCGCTGCATGTTGTTCCGGGCTGGGTTCGGTGGAAACTTGTTGGGCAAGCTGCTGTTCATCCAGAGGCTGGGTTCTGGATTCGGTTTTCAGTTGCCGATGACACAAGTTCAACACTATCACGGTTAAATAGGTCGAAAACCGCCCGCGGCCACGCCATGCTCGCAAGGCATGAAAATCGCGTTGCCATAAGATCATGATCAGTTGATTGAAAAGGTCTTCTACCTCGGTATCGGAAAATTTGAAGCGTCCAACTGCCAAGCCTGCAGTCAAAGGGCGATAACGAGTAAAAAAGGTATGTGCAGCTTGTTCGCATCCAGCGCAGACAGCGGCAATCAAATCCTGATCGGAAGCATATTTCGGCACAGGTGTAAGTGGCCTGAAGTCAGTTTTTAGAAGTTAATTGTTGCCGGGTGATGTCGGCAAAGCAAGTCAGATAAAAAAATTCTTGATTTGTCTTGGTCAGGAATTTTTCTCTCAGGTGGTTTGTTGGCTTCCCAGATCAGCCCGATACTGAAAAAATTGCCCCGACGGCAGAGCCATCGGGGCGATGTACGCGGTTAACTGAGGGTGTTATCAGCGCCCGACACGTGGCGAGCCAGACACTGAATATATTTTTTAAAATAAATCTACACTCGCGCGTACAAACCAAAACCCACTATTGAAACTCAAAAGTGGAAAAAACAATCGGTAATCGCTTCATTATTTCGATCATGCCGCCAGTTCTCGATATGGCACTTTGTTTTATTATGAGTATTATGTGGTTTTACTATAATGTTAAAATTTTGTCAATTCAGTTAGGTATTAGTGTGAAGCATTCTTGTTCAGGGCTGAGTGAGGCTTGAACAGGGAATTCAGGTTTTACCTCATGTAAGACGGGGCATCAGGCTTGGTCCAATTTAAACAGGTGGTTACCTGGATCGCCCGTAGTGATGGTGATTTGGCATTTATATGACGAGGGCAAAATCAGTTGCGGTTAAATATCGCATAGCTATTTGATGGGCTCTGTTTCTGGTTCTGGTTTAATCCTTACGGTTTTCACCTAGCAGCCGTTTAAGCAGCTAGTGTTTCTACTTGTTGTCCCGGGTCATTGGATGTAGTCGAAGCTGTGCGGGCCTTGACTGGTATTCAGCAATTGATATGATAAGAATCAGAATTCTTATTCTTATTTTAACAATGCAGCAAGAAACGTTACCCCAGCTACGTCAGCCGCAGCAGTTACGCAGTAAAGCATCACAACAACGCTTGCTTGATGCTGCTACATCTTTAATGAAAGCTATGGTTTGGGAAGATATCCTGATTACTGATATCGCCAAAGAAGCGAACCTCTCTGTTGGTTGCTTTTATGCACGTTTTACATCCAAGGATGCGCTTTTATTAATGCTTCATCAACGTTATGAAGAGCAACGTATAGCGTATTTTGAAGAGTTTTTTGAATCGGATATCTGGCTGAAACCATTAGCCGAGCGTGTTTCTACTGTAGTAACGAAAGTGGTGAACTTAATGCAGGAACATAGAGGTGTATTGCGGACATTTCTGCTCCGCTTCTGGTCAAAGCCAGAAGAGTTTGGTGGTCTATTCGGAGAACGCTTGGATCATATTTATGATCAGGCAGCAAAGTTATTACTTAGAGGGCAAAGTGAAATCAACCATCCGAACCCGGAAAAAGCTGCGCGCATGGCCATCGCTGTTATTGGCGCTTCATGCCGCGATGCCCTGGTACTTAAACCGGCGCCAAACCCTGGAGCTGTTGAGCAAACGCTAAATAGTTTCAAACGGGAATTATCAGAGATGGTTTTAGGCTATTTAGGGAGGGGCTCTATAACCAAGTATCGGGAGAAAACAGGATGATTGCGCACCAGTACGGTAAGTTCTTGTTGTATGGTTTTGTGGTAATTATGTTATCGGGTTGCAAACCGGCCGCGACTGCAGTTGTCGAGCATGGACATAATGTAAAACTACAGGAGTTTGTTAAACCGTTTTATATCAATAAAGATTTTTCCGGTGTTATCGCAGTTTCACAGCACGGAAAAATAACCGGTGAAGTGGTTTTCGGGTTTGCGGATTTTGATAGGCGGGAAGCTATTGGTCTTCATACAAGTTTTCATATTGCTTCAATAACCAAAACGTTTACTGCAACTGCGATCAGGCATTTGATGGCACAACAACAGGTATCACTCGATGACCCACTAGCAAAGTATCTTCCCAATTTCCCTAATGCAGGAAAGATAACTATTGCTCATCTTTTGGAGCACACATCTGGTGTTCCAGATTACTGGGCGTTGCCTGACGTTTCAGAATATTCTGCTCGTGAAATATCGCTGGGTGAGCTGGCTGAATGGCTGGGCCCCAAACCACTGGATTATGAACCAGGGTCCGACAATGCTTATAGCAATTCAGGTTATGCATTACTTGCTGCTGTTATCGAACAGGCATCCGGGCAAAAATACCATGATTATCTGGCACAGCATGTATATCCGCTCGCAGGATTAATGGAGACAGGTGAATTCAGAAATGATGCTGATGCGCTTGGTTATAGTCCTGCTTATGGATCATCAGGTATTGGGCGTAATGCGGCTTATGATCCATCAATTTTAGTTGGTGCAGGGTCGTTGAAATCGACAGCCAGTGACTTGCTGGCATGGTGTGAGGCATTTAATGCTGACTTCCTGAATCAGGAATCGCCAATTTTTCTTTATGGGTGGGGTGCTCGAAACGAGAATAATCATCGCCATGCAGAACAATCAGGCAGAAACCCAGGGTTCAGCGCACATATTCGTGCTTATCCGGACAGTAATACTTGCGTTGTTGTGCTTAGCAATATTGAATCGGAATCAGTAAGTGCTATTGGTGCCGGCGTTGCGGCGATTGCCTTTAATGAGAAAGCCATACCACCATTAATTCGATCAACTTATATGATTTCAGAGGCCGAATTGACGGATTTTGTGGGTCGCTTTGAAATATTTCCGGGCAATGTTATCGAAGTAAAAAATGGTATGGAGGGGCTTTTGCTGAAAGGACAAATTGGTAGTTTTTTGCCGCTTGAAGCGATTGGTGAAGATGAATTCTTCTACCGCCAGCTTTATACCAGTGTTGGTGTTGAGCGCGATCCCAGTGGCACGGTCACAGCGCTGATGTGGGGAGGCACTTATCGAATGCCTAGAGTTGAATAACCCTTGTTCATCAGCCCAGAAAGGAATCTAGATATGCAATCCAGTCAGATCGATTTTAAGTAATTGGTAATTAAGGTATTGCCTGTAAAAGTTAGATATTACGGTGATAAGTAAGCTGGGCCATATATCGTATCTGTGGTGAGAAATCTTTATTAAGTAATCTTTTGGATTCATCATCAGTTGCCGGGCCGACGTCCGTTGGTATCCGATTATCCAACCGTTGACATGGCGCTGACAGTTAATACGTAAGATTGCGTATATAATGCTTTTTTGGATAAAACGCACTTCTATGAGAGGGCTTTCCATGCTTCGCACGCTGCTGGTTATTATTCTGATGATGGTTGGGTTGGAATGTCAGTCACAACCGATTGCAACCATTGACCTGGCTAATGTAAATGCTGATGACGGTACGCTGCGCCGCGTATATGGCTCGGTTGGCAATGGCTCGTCTGGAGTGCCGGTGGCAGGTGGGTTTGACGTTGATGGTGATGGTTCCAGGGATTATGCGTTTGCTGCTATGCGCGCCTCCCCCGATGGCCGGACCAGTGCTGGGCAGGTGTTTTTGGTATTTGGTGATGGCACCATCCAGGGCGAGATTGATACTGCTGTGGATGACCCGCGGGTGCTGACGATCTGGGGTGATCATAGCCAGGAAAATGCGGGTAGCGAAATCTGGATGGCGGATGTCACTGGCGATGGTCTGGGTGATTTATTGATTTGCCGTCAGAATTTCTCACCAGCAGGTCGGATCGGTGCCGGTGCGATCAGCATTTTACCTGGTAGCGCACTATTGCGGACGTTGGCAATGAACAATACCGTTATCGATTTACGATCGCCTGCGGCCAATTTGCAAATAACCACACTGGTTGGTGCGAATGCCTCTGATCGGTTGTGTATCTGGGCGCGAAATGGCGATCTTACCGGGGATAATATTGACGATATCGCGGTTGGCGCAGATCGCCAGACACAAAGTGGCCAGTCCGATTCCGGGGCAGTGTATGTGATTCGGGGCGGAAGCCATTTGATGATGGCGCAGACAGTCGATCTGGCAGATTTCGGTAGTACCGCCTTACCCGGCAATCTTGCCCGTATCCGTCCACGAGCGCCCAGTGTTGACCACCACTTTGGTGCCACAGTGCAAATCGCAGACCTGGATGGTAACGGTTTGGGTGAAGTGCTGGCAGCCACCACACTGAACCGTGCAGGCGCATCATTACCGCCGCCAGGTGGCAGCGGAAATGGCTCAGGTGGTTCACCACAAGGGACATTGTTTATCGCCTGGGATGATAATTTTGGTGGTGATTGGTTACCGGTGTTGGATTTTGTGATTGATAACGGCCCCGGCAGCTTTACCGCGATTGACGGCGGCAATGATAACGATGCTTTTGGTGAGGAACTGCTTGGCGGTCTGGATTACGACAACAACGGCAATGCTGATTTGTTTATAGGTGATCTGACGGCTGACGGCACTGGCGCAGTTAACCGGCCTAATGCTGGTCTGGGTCATATTATTTACAATGCTTTTACGCTTAAGGGGCTGGATTTTGATTTGGATTCTCCACCAGCGGGTTTTAATATGGCAACTTTGATTGGGCCAGTAAATGGCGCGATTGCAGCTGATACTGCCATGCATGGCGATTTTAACGGTGACGGCATTGATGACCTGGCGATTGCCTCTCCGCACGCCACACCGTTTGGGCGCATTAATGGAGGTACCCTGCATATCCTGTTGGGGCGAAATGGTTTTTGGCCGTTGGTGTCTGATCTGGCGCCGGTAAATTTCCCTGATTCCAGCCAGATCGAAATTCTGGAGGTGCATGGTGCCAAGGGTAGGGACGGTGCCAATGAAGGAGATACGCTTTCCTACAGTGGTGCAGACGGGGATCTAAATGGTGATGGCATCATCGACATTATTACCAATGAAATGGTGGGTGATGGTGTTGCACCGGGAACCAACGATGTGGGTAATTTAATTGTACTGAGTGGCGGCGACATATTCCCCGAATTGTTTAAAAATGGTTTTGAAGGTTTGGCACCCGTAATCCAACCTAAAATACCCGACCGTAGAAGTACTCGAAGATTGGAACAATAAGCCATCACAAAACTGTTATCTGCAGGCCGACAATTGGTCTGTTGATGATATTTTGACGGTTACTGAAGTACACTCATCAGCCCGCATACCGCAACCCGGTTATCCACTGAAGGAGATTCAGAGCAATGCTACCTCACAGCAGATTGATATTACGATTGTTAATCTTCACTGCAGTCTCGGCTGGAGTCATGCAGGTTTCAGCGCAACAAGGTAATGGTGCATTTTCTGATCAAACCAGCAGCAGTCAAATCAATGCAAGTTTCAATACTGCAATGGCCGGTTTTTTAGCCGGTGGAGTGGTTGGCGATTTCAATAACGATGGCTGGCAGGATGTGTTTTACCCGGCCGGTGGAGATGGTGCCGATAAGCTCTACATCAATAACCGTGATGGTACTTTCAGTGATCAGGCCAGTGCCTGGAATATTGCGCTTGAGCACCGTTCTACCGCAGCTGCGGTGGGAGATTACAACCGCGATGGTCGTTTGGATATTTTTGTTACCAGCTTAGGACCGATAGCAGGAGCAGAGGCCGGTCATCACAAGCTTTATCGCAACAACTTAAACAATACATTTACTGATGTGGCTGTGGCTGCAGGTGTTAACCAAAGCTCGGCCCAAGGACCAGACGGTTGGGGAGCAGCGTGGGGCGACTATGACCTGGACGGAGACTTGGATCTGGCTGTTTCGGGCTGGAACGAAACCAATGATGGCAACAAGTTGTTTCGCAATAACAGCAACGGTACTTTTACTGATGTGACTAGCAGTGCCGGGCTTGGCAGTCTGGCAGGCACCAATGGCTTTGCTCCCAGGTTTGCAGATATGGATGGTGACCAGTTCCCGGAGCTTATCTGGATCGGTGATTTTACCACCGGGCATTATTACGCCAATGATGGTGATGGCACTTTTACCGATGTAACCAGCAGTTCCAATACCAATCAGGATGGCACCGAAATGGGCATGACGGTGGCGGATTGGGATGAAGACGGCGATTTTGATTTCTACGTAACCACCATTAACAGCAATAATCTGTATATCAACCAGGGCGGCAACGTTTATCAAAACCAGGCAAACCCGGCTGGTGTCAACGATACAGATTGGGGTTGGGGAACGGTAGCGGTGGATTTTAATCATGACACTCTGGTGGATATCATCGCCACTGCCCAAAACGGGCGTAATTTTGCCTTTGTCAACATCACCGACGGCGGTAATCTCGAATTTGATGAAGTTGCTCAGTCAATTGGAATTGGTGATGCCATCGATGGCCGTGGGATATCGAATTTTGACTACGATAATGACGGCGACCAGGACATCATCGTATTTCCGCATGCCGGTTCGGTAAAACTGTTCCGCAATGATTTAGCTACGCCCGATACCAATTGGCTACGGGTGTTTCTGGATCATAGTGGTATCAATGATATTGCACCCAATGGTATTGGCTCAGTGGTTACCATTACCCTGGGTAGCCGGACTTTGATCGGGAGGGTCGACGGAGGCAGTAATTACCTAAGCCAAAGCGAGCTTTCGGCCCACTTTGGTTTAGGTGCAGCGACCATCATCGATGAACTGCGGGTTGACTGGAGCAATGGCATGCAAACAGTGCTTGCAAATGTGTCAGCGAATCAGACCATTACTGTCGCAGCGGACCCGGAAGTCATGCTTAATGATGGTTTTGAGGGTTAATCAGCGTTTTTTTCAAATAACAGAATAAACCGATCGGTTTTACCCCGGATAGCATCGTCAAACACCATGATGGTGTGATCGTCTTCGCTACTGCGCAGCGCATCAGATGAGCCAACCAATTTGAACCCATTGTTTTCGATGTCCTGAATAGCGAATGATTCTTCGATTCGGTGCAGGGTTTGTGCATGGGTATTGCCGGAGCTGTCAGTTGCTGCATGGTCAACAATCAGGAATTTGCCGCCAGGTTTTAAAGCTTTGCAGATTTGCTCAAGGAAATTCTGGCTATCTATGGCGGACCATCCACTGTCAGGATCTACATAATAAAGGTCGTGATATGACATGATAATCATGGCGGCGTCCAGGCTGTCAGATGCTAAGCCAAAATCATCCACTTCGCGGTCGTAATATTCCAGCTGGGGCAGTGATAAACGCTGCTTGCGTTCGGCCAGCGCATCTTTGACAAAATTAAGATAAGGCTGATTGTTATGCAGTAAAACTTTACCTTCCGGTCCAACTATATGGGCGATGATTTCTGAGTAATATCCGCCGCCACCGAATATATCCATGACTGTCTGACCGGGTGACAAATCCAATAAACCCAATACATCTGCAGGCTTGCTTCGCTGATCCCGTTCGATATCAGCAGCTGTGCGGCTGGCTGAGCCTAATGCCATGGCTATCAGGTTCCGTTCCGCTACGGCACTTTCGCTATTTTCTGTGTTGGGCTGTTGCGCAGAGGCTTCAGTTTTGCCGGTATCTTGGCTGGCAGGTGTGCCGGTATTATTATCGGCCTCATTTTGGCAGGCCGTTATTCCAATACAGAGGAGCAGGGCGATAACCGTTGGCTTAATAGGAATATTCATGATTTATATCAATCTGTTTATTGAGTGGTTAGTTGAGTCATGTTAGCGATAGTTATAAAGCTAGTCTACAGCTCTTTTCGTATAAAGGCTTGGTTATCTGAGGTGAGTGTGAGTGGTTACGGGCTATAAATGCAGCTCACCTTGGGGAGGCAAATGCATTTAGACTAGCTATAAGGTAGTATGCCCGGCTTCATGAGTTGTCTAACATCAGGAATGTTTATGCGCGATAAAGGTTTGTGGTTATTGAGTTGTGGCTTATGGTCTATTGCAATCGCCGGTTTTGCGCAGGAACCCAATACGATTGTTGGTGCGGAGGCCTTGGGCGGTCCAGTGAATCCAGTGATCATTGATATCGCCCCCAACAGTTTGCCAATACCTGTTCAATGGCAACCAGGTGATCCAGTACGTGAGGTGCCGATGGTGCAACGGGATTTCAATCCACCGCAACGTGAGCCGCGACCGGTTGGTTTGGATCCGCTGTTGCAACGGCAATTTGATGCTGGCTTAGGCGGCGCTGCGACCGACTCAGTTTTTGAAGATGTGCCGATTAATGAACCAGGGGTTGGTTTTACAGGTGTTAACCCCTCAGATACGGTAGGAGATATTGGTAATAATTTCTACCTGCAGACAGTTAACGGCAGCAACGGCATTGGTGGCACCCAAGTATTGATTTTAGAAAAGTTATCCGGTGCTGTGGTATCGGCTTTTGATCTTGAGGATCTGGCGACGGGTTCAGGCACCGGTTGTGTGAGTGGTTCCGGTGATCCGATAGTTAATTTTGATGAGACCGTGGATAACGGGCCGGATACATTACCCGGCCGCTGGGTAGTAACCGAATTTACTCCCAATTCATTTTGCGTCTACATTTCACAAACCGATGATCCGACGATCGGTTCCTGGTTTTTGTATGAGTTTATTTCTGCCACTGGTGGGTTGCCGGACTATCCCAAATATGGTGTATGGCCTGATGCTTATTACATCGGTGCCAATGAAGGCCCACGCCAGTATGCATTGGATCGTGTCAATATGGTCCAGGGCTTAACAGCTCGCGCACCATTGGTATTTACCGGCCCGGGCTTACCTGGATTTGGTTTCCAGCACATTATGCCGGTGGATTGGGATGGTGACTTTGAACCACCGATTGGCTCACCAGGTTTGTTTATCCGTCATCGTGATACTGAAATCCATGGTCCTGCGGCTATGCCGGATACGGATATTTTGGAATTATGGGAATTTGTTGCGGATTTTGATAACCCGGGTAACAGTTCATTCACCGGGCCAATCAACGTTTCAATCGAAGAATTCGATTCGGAATTTTGCAACCTGGTTTTTAGTGGTTGCCTGACCCAGCCAGGTTCAGGTACAACCCTGTTTGCTTTATTACAGCCGATTATGTGGCGGGCTCAATACCGTAATTTTGGTGACTATGAGTCTCTGGTGGCCAATATGATCACTGATGCCAGTGGCACTGATATCGGTGGTGTGCGCTGGTTTGAATTACGTAATACTGGTGCTGGTTACAGCAGTTTCCAGGAAGGCACCATCAGTGAGCCGGGCGCAGTTGACGGCACAGATGGTATCAGCCGCTGGATGGCCAGTGTGGCTCAGGATGCTGCCGGTAATATCGCAGCCGGTTATAACGTGGTCGGAATTGGTGATGTCGGACCCGAAGATGATGTGTTCCCGGGGATGCGCTATACCGGGCGGCTATTTGATGATCCATTGGGCACAACACCACAAGCAGAAATCAGCATAATTGAAGGTTTGTCACCTAACAGCAGTATTCGCTATGGAGATTACTCAGCCTTGAATGTTGACCCGGTGGACAATTGTACTTTTTGGTTTACAGCGCAGCACAATGCAACCACTCAATGGTCGACCCGGATAGCTGCATTTCGTTTTACCGGCTGTGATGAAGTGTTTTTTGTAGGTGGTTTTGAGGGCGTGGTGGCGCCTTGAACTGGCAGAAAAACTGTCGATAACAGGTATAGCGGCAGTTAGACAGTTGCCGCTATTGTTGAAGTTGAATTAAATGGTAGTGCAGACTTGATTGGAATTGAGTGAGGCTGCTTAAAGGCTATTCTCGCCCAGGCCACCAGCGAATCGGCCAGCGCAGGATCGCAACTATAACCACCATAGCCAGATAAATCAGTGCGAACAGTGGGGAGCCGATACCGGTATGCAGATGCGTGTATGTTGCTCCAAGCATTAGTATTATGATCAGAGCAGCACCCCAAATGGCGAACCGAGGGAACAACACTAATAGCCCGGCGAGCACTTCCAGTATCCCGATCAATAAAGCGAATTTTGGGGAATAACCCCAAGCCTCAAAGCGGCGGGCCATGGCAGGTCCTGCTATAAATTTCATTACGCCTGCCAATACAAAACCTGCGCTGAGTAATGCTGACAGTACCCATGCAATAATGGATTTAATTTTAGATTCATGCGTCATGCTGTTTTCTTTCCATTAAATATTACTAATAGTAATATAAGAATATGAATACAATGTCAAGATTGACCTTATTTAACTATTTGATTTTAGGCTTGCTGAGTGTACGGCCACATAGTGGCTATTCACTATCCAAGTCCATCCGCGAAACGCCAATGTCGGCGCTTACCGATAGTCCTGGTGCAGTGTATCCGGCTCTGAAAAAGCTGGAAAAACTCAAACTGATTGAATCCCGGGTGACCGGTGGTACTGTGCGTCAACGCAAGCAATATGCAATCACGCAACAGGGGATCAGCACCTTCACAGGCTGGCAGAGTAAGTGTCCGGAACCGATTGCAATTTTGCGACAGCCCGCAGTGCTGATACTAAAACTGGCATTTGCATCACAATCGCAAGTCCAGCAGACCTTGTTTGAATTGGCTAACTCAGCACAAAAGCAGTCAGCAGAGCTTGCCGGCTTTTGGCAAACTGCACATGCCCATATGCCTATTGGGTCCCAGTTGGCCACTGATTTTTCACTTACTTTTCTGGATACATTGTCCACCTGGTGTAAATCCAAGCATAGCTTGGAAGCGTGATCAATACTGGAAAAAAAGCCAGCCTCGATGGATGGCATCTTTTTAACTCTGTTAAGAAATTATAAACACCGGATATCAAGCCAATATTGTCTGCCCAGGCCAGTCCCGATATGATGCGTGTAGTTTCTAACGTAGCGCATTATGGTTAACTCTTCAGAACACCGTCAGGGTGTCATCGCAGCGCTACTGACGTTCGCCTTCTGGGGCTTTGCGCCTATTTATTTCAAGTGGCTGGTTGGCATATCGCCATATGAGATTATTGCTCATCGGATTGTCTGGTCGGTGTGTTTTGTGGCCGGCTTTTTATTGCTGCGTGACGGCCCGGATTTTTGGCGGCGATTGGCAATTTCCAAGCGGACCATAGCCTGGTTAGCACTGAGTGGCACCCTGGTAGCCATCAATTGGCTAATTTTTGTATGGGCCGTGGTTAATGATCAGGTGTTGTCTACCAGCTTAGGGTATTTCATTAATCCGCTGGTGAATGTGCTGCTAGGCATGCTGTTTTTAGGTGAGCGATTAACTATGCCACGCTGGCTGGCAGTAATGATTGCCGCAGCAGCGACCATTTATTTGGGAATCTATATGGGGCGGCCACCCTGGATTGCTTTGATGCTGGCGTTCAGTTTTGGGTTTTATGGTTTGATTCGGAAACAACTGGAGGTGGGCCCGATGGTAGGGCTGTTATGGGAAGCCATGTTGTTGAGCTTGCCTGCGATAGCCTACTTGATCGGGTTTTGGCGCAGTGAACCACTGACGTTTCTGACCGGTGATGCGACCAATGCATGGTTGCTGGTATTTTCTGGCCTAGTCACCGTATTGCCGTTGGTTGGGTTTGCTTATGCCACCAAACGCTTGACCCTGACCGTGATTGGTTTTTTTCAATATCTGGCACCGACCATCAGTTTTCTGCTGGCGGTGTTTTTGTTCAAGGAATCATTTAGCACAGGTCATATGATTGCATTTGCAGGTATTTGGCTGGCGCTGCTGATTTTTTCTTTGGATCCGATGTTTCGTGCGCGGCGGCATCGTTTACCGCTTTAACAAGTTGCTGCAGTTGGATAAACATGCCGTTTGAGCATGCAAATAATCAGATTAAGGATGAGTGTTGTTATGACTATTCAAGTTACCCATTTTCGTATTGTCAGGGCATGGTTGGTGTTAATGATTTGCTGCATCAGTGCGACAGTGCAGGCTCAGCAAACCCTGCATGCTCCGAATTCAGAATCCGGGATGGTGGGTAGCATTCAAGCGGGTGATAAAGCGGTGGGTAAACTGGCGGGGCTGGGAGAAGATGAATCATCATCTTTCCATACTTATACCATTGAGATATCTCCCGGTACCAAACAGCTGGTGGTCAGTATGCTGGCGGAGGGTGATTTGGATTTGGCCATAAAGCACGGTGATGTGATTACTGCCTACGGTGAGAATCCTGATTGGGATTTGGGTGATGACTCAACTTCAGAGTCAGCCACGCTTAAAATCGATCGTCCAGATGCCGGAGTCTGGTATGTGGATGTATTCAATTCGTTATATGAAGAATCAGAAATCGCTTACGAATTGACCATCAAGTGATACTGGCCTGGCAAATATGTGCCATGGGTGACGTCAGCAACCATTAACACTTTGCTAGCCTGTCTAAGGTTAGTCTTTAACAGATGAATGATATCTGTCGGCATGCGGTCTATCTAAGCGACTGGCATACGGCAGGCAGTGCTGCTTTTTGTATGCGGGCTGACAATGGTTATTCAGAATAAAACGGACCGACACATAGCTGTTCATGCAAATTAAGCAACACATCAATAAAACCACCCTGACCAATAAGCTGCTTGGCTGGTTTCAGGTGTGTTTGATGCTGTCAGCAATACCCGGCTCAATGGTGTCTGCGCAGGATGGATTGGGTAATGCAGAACTCATCCTGGAATATCGGCGTGAAGTGAGCATGGTTTCCGGGCAGGACAATACCATGCGATTAAAAATTTTTGCTGATGGACGGGTAAGTGTTCACTATCCGGCTTTTATGCGCCGGGCAGGTGAACACCAATCCAGTTTGACTGCTGGAGAACTTAACCGGCTAATGGCATCCATGTATGCATCCGGGATGGCGGACTTCGAGCCGGAAACAGCGGAAAATAACATCAAGCGGTTGAGCCGTGGTTCAACTGACAGTGGACGGCTGCGATTGATTCGCACCGATCAGGATATTACCCATATCCGGATAGCCTCTGATAATGGTATGCATGAATTTGCTTTTTCGGGTTTGCGTGGTAAAAGCAGCCAATTTCCACAGCTACAGGCATTGGCTGATTTATCCTTGGCGGTTGAACAACTGGACCGGCTAATGCGTGAGACCAGTGCGCCATGAATGGTTGGCATGTGACCAGGTTGCGGATTCAGTTGTGGTTGCCTGCTTTGCTGGTTTTAGGCTCTGCGTTAATGACTACAACCGTATCAGCGGGTGTTTTTCTTAGCTCTTCGGATGGAGATGCAGCTTCCATTACGCATGTGTCGGGCTACCAGGGGAGCAATCAGGAATTGGTGGTCAACTTCTGCATTGACCCTGCCAGTGAGAGCCGGCAATCAGCAGATATTGCTGCGCAGAACGTCACAATTGTATGGAATGCATTGCAGGACGAGGGCGCTAACCTTAGTACCGGTTTTAACAACAACATTCCACCTAACCGATTCGATTTCGAATCAGTGCTGCTGCATGAAATGGGACATTGTCTGGGTTTGGCGCATATCAACCTGGCTTCCGAATCTGATTTAAGCGGAGCCAATCTCAATTATACCCAGGCACAAACCGGTCCAAATGGCGTATTCGATATCAATGCAGGGCCTGATTTTGTAATCGGTTCCGCTGATGATATACGTGGAGATGATATCAACCGGAACTGGTTCCGGATTATCGATAATAACCCATTTGTGGCCGGTGACATGTTCGACCGGCGCAGTTATTCAGTTGATTTGGCCGATCTGCCCGGGAATGATGTTTTCGCAGCAAATGCGGATAGATCTGTGGGTACTCTGCTTGGTGTGTTTGCAACCGAAGCGGTAATGCAACAGGGTACCCGTCCTGATGAGGCACAACGAACACTGGCAGCAGATGATGTTGCAAGCTTGCGCCTGGGCATGGCTGGATTTGATGAACTGCAGGGCACTGCGGATGATTACAGCGTGCGCATCAACTATACCGGGGTGGCTGAAAACTGTGATGTGCAGCTATTGATTGCGGGTGATGATTTTGCCTTTTGCAGGGTGGCGATCGCCAACGATGTTACGCCTAACCACTCTGTCATCGTAACCGATAGCCAGCAGTTTGGGCCTGCCCAAATTCAAATTGCATCCACCAGTGAAGTAAATTGGTTTTTTAACAGTCAGATGTTGGAGCCACCGCCTGCAGACCCAGGGCCAACCGGATCTTGGTTTAACCCAAGTCGCAATGGAGAGGGCTGGGTGATAGAAGTGTTGAATGAAACTACCGCCGGGTTTTACTGGTTCAGTTATCCGCCTGTGGGTGGTGATGGTCAGCAATTGTGGTTGATTTCAGTGGGGGAAATTAACGGAAACACCTATACATTTGATAATGTCCGGATTGCATCGGGAGCTGTTTTTGGCGCTGGGTTTGATCCGGCTGATATTGTCAGGGAGTTTTGGGGAACATTGGAGTTTGTATTCTCGGACAATGACACAGCTGTGGTCAGCTATGCCGGACCACCGGAGTTTGGTTCAGATTCCTACAATATTCAGCGTTTTGTACGGCTGGACCGTGAAGCAGAAACAGCTGTGTTACCTGCAGGTATCAGCGGCTCGTGGTTTGATCCGCAAACCAATGGTGAAGGTTGGGTGATTGAGGTCATCAGTGCCACCCAGGTGGTCATTTACTGGTTCACATTCGATGAAAACGGCAACCAGGCTTGGAATGGTGGTGTGGCAGATATTGTCGGGAATACATTGGTATTACCAGATTCTCGTGATTCTATGGGTGCTGCGTTTGGCGATGATTTTGACAGCAATGATATTCAGCGTCGTGATTTCGGCTCACTGACTTTTGTTTTCGATGATTGTAATAGCGGCAGTTTGACTTTCAATACCGTGCGCGGCAATGGCGTGCGTGATATTCAACGGATTACCAACTTACGCGGGTTTTCCTGTGAGGATTTCTCAGCACAGTAGGTTTGCCGTCGGCTGTATTCACCAAGAATGTCTGATGGATGGTTTTGTATAACTCACGAATCACCGGTGCTCAATTGTTGCTCAGCCTGCTCCAGCGCTTCATGTTGCTCCAGCCATTGCTCTTCAAGTTGGGATTGTTGAGCGCGTAATTTACCCTGGTCTTTTAGCATTTCCTGCAGGCGTTGGGCATTGGCTGGCTGATATAAGCTGGTATCAGTCAGGCTGGCATCAAGTTGCTGTAATTGGGCGCTGACTTTGATTAGCAGCTGATCAGTTTGCTTAATGGCTTTTCTCAATGGCTGCAATGATTGTCTTATATTTGCGGCCTGCTGACGTTTGCTTTTTTTGTTACCGTTGGCAGTTGGTTTCTGGTTTCCAGAGCTTTTGTCGATGGTTTTGTATTGGCTTCGCAGTTGTTGTTGATAGTCTTGCAAACTGCCTGGGTAGCGATCAGCTTTACCACTATTAACCAGCAACAATTCATCAACAGTGTTGCGCAACAGGTGTCGATCATGTGATACCAGTAATACAGCTCCCTGGTATTGCTGCAGGGCGATGGTCAAGGCGTGCCGCATTTCCAGGTCAAGATGATTTGTCGGTTCATCAAGGATCAACAGGTTAGGGCGCTGCCAGGCGATAATGGCTAATGCCAACCGGGCTTTTTCTCCACCGGAAAAATGAGCAATGGAACCCACTGTCGCTTCATTGCCAAATCCAAACCCACCCAGAAAATTGCGAATCTCCAGCTCTTTGGCTTGTTCATTCAAACGTTGCAAATGCAGCATTGGACTTGCGTTCATGTCCAGTGCTTCCAACTGGTGTTGTGCAAAGTAGCCAACACGCAGGTGATCTCCACAATTACGCTCACCAGTTATTAGCGGCAGGTAGCCGGCTATGCTTTTAAGCAACGTGGTTTTGCCTGCGCCATTAGGCCCAAGTATGCCGATACGGTCGCCTGGTCGGATGCTGATCCTGGCCTGCTGAATAACAACCGTATCGTCATAACCGAGATCGGCAACTCTGATGTCAATTAACGGATCAGACAGCTTTTCCCAGCATGGCAGGGAAAAAGTGAACGGCGAATCGATATGCGCAGCATCAATTTGTTCCAGGCGATCGAGTTCTTTCAAGCGGCTTTGTGCTTGTTTGGCTTTGCTTGCCTTATAGCGGAAGCGGCGGACAAACTCATCAATCTGTTTGATCCGGGTCTGCTGTTTAAGATACGACGCCTGCTGTTGAGCTAATCGTTCAGCTTTTTGACGTTCGGCAGCAGAGTAATTACCTTTATATACATGGATTTTCCCGTGTTCAAAATGCAACGTACGCTGGGTAATGTTATCCAGGAAGTCCCGGTCATGAGAAATCAGCATCAAGGTGCCGGGATAACGCAGCAACCAACTCTCCAGCCACGCAACTGCGTCGATATCAAGGTGGTTGGTAGGTTCATCCAGCAATAACAAATCCGAGCGACGCATCAATGCACGGGCCAGATTGAGACGAATACGCCAGCCACCTGAAAACGCCTCAACCGCACGCTCAAGCTGATCGGTTTCAAAGCCCAAACCGGCTAACAGCTGACTGGCACGGGTTACAGCATTGTAAGCATGGATGGAATCCAGCTCGCCCAGGATTCTGGCAATGGCATGATCATTGTCATGCTGTTGCGCCACTGCCAGTTCAGCTTCTAACTGACGCAACTCAGTATCACCGTCGATCACGTGTTCAATTGCCGTACGTGAGCTATGCGGAGTTTCCTGCAACATGATTGCAATACGCCAATCATGAGGGATCTGAAGCTCACCGCTATCGGCGCTCAACTGCTGCATGATCAACGAAAATAAACTGGATTTTCCACAACCGTTGCTGCCGATAACACCAACCCGTTCATTCGGATGAATGGTGAAATCCGCATCATAAAAAAGCGTTTTAGTGCCTCGGCGGAGACTAAGTTTGGAGAATCTGATCATCGCTGCGCATTGTAGTGAATTTTGACCGGAATGTGGCTATGCAGTGTGATGGTATAGCACAGCTGTAACTCGCAGCATCGGAACCCTGACGACAGCAGCCTGCCAATTTGACAGATTTATGACGTGCAGCGTCTAATGTGTTCAGGATGACACGCACACGGACACGTCAAAAACTGATTGAAGCAGGGAGCGAAATCTTTGCCGAGCTGGGGTTTAATAATACCGGTATTAACACCGTGCTCAGCCGTGCCCGTGTTCCAAAAGGTTCTTTTTACCATTATTTTTCCAGCAAACAGGACTTTGGTTTGGCAGTTATCGATGATTTTGCGAAACAACACTCGGAAGTCTTGACCATGTTAATGAGCAATCAAGCAGTCAGCCCGCTGCAGCGGATGCGTAATTATCTTGAATATTGTTTAAAAACATTGATTGAATATAAGTTTCGACGCGGTTGCATAATCGGCAATTTAAGCCAGGAATTGGCTGCACAAAATGCTGATTTCCGACATTGTTTGGCAGCAGTTTTCGAAGAATGGAAGCAACACTATATGAGTTGCCTGGAGGCTGCGATACAGGCAGGCGAATTGGATCAGCAGGCAGATTGTGAACAGTTGGCCGAGCTGCTACTAACTGGTTGCCAGGGTGCAATGCTGATGGGCAAAGTTAAACAATCTGCAAAACCTATGCAAAACTTCATCGAGTTTTTCTTTGAACTGGCGCTGCGAAAAAATAACCAACCGGCTTAATAACCATTCAATTATTTAACATCTATTCTATCGGTAAGGTGCGATGTGTAATCTGTGCCTGGGCTTTTAACAGCGGTTCATAGCGCATCCGCCAACCATATTCAGAGCTAATTGCATAGTAAACAGGCTGGATACATCGGGTGATGTTTCGAGCCATTAGGTGCGTTTGTGCAATAGTCTAGTAGACAAGTCATATAGAATAGGTAAATAATGGTGCAGTATTACCCAGTCAGCCGGCAGGCAAGCCAGCAGCAAGAATTATTTCGCGTACCAAGCGAAACCGGTTCCAGTGCAGCGCTTGGCGTTGCCTGGAACTTTTTGCTTGCGGCGAGACGAGTAGCATTACATGCTAGGCTGCGCTGAATTGAAGCAGCACTGAGTGCCGGCATGGACCAATTATTTATACTTATCGTTTTGCTCAGTTGTGTTGCTGCGGCCCATTGGCTGGCACAAAAACCGGTTGGGCGCTCAATCGGTGGCGCTATACTGGTTATTTTACTGGTAGCATTGCTGGCCAATGTCGGTATTATTCCTTCTGCATCAAATGCGCCGCCGCTGTATACCCAATTAATTTCAATCGGCGCACCGGTGTCTATTTTCTTTTTACTGTTGGGGGTTAGGTTAACCGCATTAAGGCAAGCTGGAGCGCCGATGCTGGTGTTGTTTGCACTGGGTGCTGTGGCGACCATGTCAGGGGTGTTTATCGCTGGTTGGGTTACTGATGCGGGTACATGGCTAAATGAATGGGTAGGCCCTGTGAGCGGAATGTTCACAGCAACTTATATCGGAGGTGGTGCAAATTTCAACGCATTGGCACTGCACTACGATTTTGTCCGTGAGGGCAACTTGTTTGCAGCGGCAACGGTGGTAGATCACGTTGTCACCGTATTGTGGGTGACTGCTTTGCTGATTATCCCGAAACTGATCCGTACGTTTACTAAAAACACTGTGCAGGCTGTGTCCGGACTGACTGAAGACCAAGCCACTGCCAGTGTTGAAGCTGATAGCAGGCCTTCGATGGGTGATCTGGCAGCATTACTGGCGATGGCCTTTGCAGCACACTGGGTTTCGTTGGAGCTTAGTGAATGGTTTGCCGGTTCAGGACTGGCTGTACCCTCAATTATTATCCTGACCAGTCTGGCATTAATTGCTGCCCAGTTGCCATTGGTGCAGCGGCTTGATGGTACCCAAATATTGGGCACCTACGGTGCTTATTTGTTTCTTGGGACATTGGGTGCCTATTGCGAATTGTCAGCATTGATCGAACTTGGCCGATTGGGTGTGTTGTTGCTGCTGTTCGTCGGCTTGACGGTATTGATACATGGGTTGATCCTGTTTAGTGGCGGCCTGTTGTTTCGGCAGGACCCTGAAATGACCGCAATTGCCTCAGCTGCCAATATTGGTGGCGCAACGATAGTGTTGCCACTGGCACAAAGTTTTCGCCGGATGGATTTATTACTTCCGGGTATTCTGGTAGGTAGTCTGGGTAATGGGGTAGGGACTTATTTGGGTTTTTTGATGGTTAGATTGGCAGGCGCCTGACGCATCAGGCGCTGGCTGAAAAGACCAAGGATATTGCGACTGAGCCCAGCAAGGCTTTTAACTGCTGCCGGTATGAGCAAAATCATTGAAAATTATTTGTTGAAGAGCAATGGTTTTTTGTGGCTTGAATAGTGGGAGCCCATATCCACCAGGATTTTCAGGAACACCAATACTAATAGTGCCCATATAGGCTGTTTTAACGAGGCAGCCAGCCAGGCGCCACCGATAATGGTGATATGTAAAACAACCACCCGAGCATAAGGTTTAAAAAACAGACTGTCAGTAGTTTCCCGCATACGTTCACCACCTTTAAAAAAGTGCCAGTAATAGGAAAAGCCATGGCTGATCAGCAAAGCCAGCATGGTCCACCAAAGATTGGGATCGGTGATTACCTGAGAAAAAGTGTATGGACTGGCCAGGGTGCCATAGTCAAATTCGACAAAAAAGAAAAATGCTATGACAAAGATACCATGGCCAAAGGTAAAACCGCCGTAGTGGATCATAAAAAAAGTCGTCATCTCCCTGTTATGTTTGCTGCGTGGGCGCTTGTTGGGTTGGCAGGTGCGCATTTTGAGTACATTCATGATCCCGATGATCACATTTTCCAGCCAGAACAACAGCACCATTTGAGCAACTGTCCATTGATCAAACAATACCAGGTAAATCGGTATTAGATTGGTTAACAGCAACAGGGCAAGGGTTGGCAAAGTGTGCTTATCAGGTGCTGTTTTGGTCATATTATTGTTATTCTGTAAACCGTTATCATCGATTTGGCTATCTGCGATGGTACTTGCTTAATACACATCTTTGCATAACCATAACGGCATGTACATTCAACAAACCGAACGCCTGCGGTTGCGGCAGATGAGCGAAGATGACGCCGAGTTGATGCTGGGGATACTGACTGATCCGGATTTTATCCGATATGTTGGCGATCGTGGCGTGCGCAGCATTCCTGAAGCTGCGGATTATATTCGGGAAAAGGTCTTAAGCAGCTATCGGCAATATGGCTTCAGCATGTATCTGGTTGAGTTGATTGACGGGTCGACATCGATAGGTATTTGTGGTCTGGTTAAGCGTCCCGGCTTGGACCATGTGGATATTGGTTTCGGCTTTTTACCTGCCTGGCGAAAGCATGGATATGCCTATGAAGCAGCGGTTGGAGTTTTGGCCTATGCAGCCAGCAAACTGAGCTTGCAGCAAGTGGTGGCGATTGTTTCACCGGAAAACAAAGCATCAATCGGTTTGCTGGAAAAACTTGGCTTTCAATTTGATCAAATGATTCGCATGTCGGGTGATGATCAGGATACCCAGTTATTCATGTTGCAATTGGGCAATGTTTGCCTGGTTGATCAATAAGCATGCCAATCGACAGTTATAAAGTTGCAATGGTCATGCTTTTTAAGGGGGGCATGTTAATTTTTCAAAATAGAATTTAACCCCTTTAGGACGATTAATTTATGAATCCAGTACTTGCCGACGTTGTCAAACTGCTGCAATTGGAACGCATCGAGAAAAACATATTCCGTGGTGAAAGCCGGGATATCGGCAGCCCGCAGGTATTTGGTGGTCAAGTACTGGGGCAGGCGCTGTCCGCGGCACACAATACAGTTGAAGATCGCGCGCCACATTCACTGCATGCTTATTTTTTGCGGCGCGGTGACTTTAATTCACCGATTGTCTATCAGGTGGAACGTGCTCGCGATGGCGGCAGTTTTTCCAATCGACGGGTAGTGGCGGTTCAACATGGGCAGCCAATATTCAATATGGCTGCTTCATTTCAACATCTGGAGCAAGGCCTGGAGCATCAGGCAGAAATGCCGGAAGTCGCTGGTCCGGAGGGTTTACAAAGTGCGTTTGATATTAGGCAGGCGATACTGGATAAGGTGCCGGAAAAAATGCGTCGCTATCTGGCGCACCAGCCACCATTTGAATTTCGACCGGTTCTGCCACCAAACTTTCTCAATCCAGTTAAATTACCGCCGATTAAACATGTCTGGATGCGGGCCTGTGATCGCCTGCCGGACGAACCTGCATTGCATCGCAATTTACTGGCGTATATTTCAGATTATGAATTGTTGGGTACCGCTACACTGCCACATGCATTGCGCTTTGACCAAGGCCATGTACAGATGGCCAGCCTGGATCATGCCATGTGGTTTCATTGCCCGGTACGGGTGGATCAATGGTTGTTATATAGCTTTGACAGTCCCAGAGCGTTCGGTGGCCGAGGGACATCACGTGGGATGATCTTCACTCAGGACGGCAAGCTGGTGGCCAGCACCGCCCAGGAAGGTTTAATCAGAGTAAAACACTAATCCCTAAAATTTTGATATTGCAAAGGCAATTTCAAATCAGCGTCTTTTAATAACGCCATCACCTGCTGCAGATCATCACGTTTTTTGCCGGTAATCCGCAACTGTTGTTGCTGGATCGTCGCTTGTACTTTTAATTTACTGTCTTTGATCATTTTGACCAGTTTTTTAGCGGTTGTTGTGTCGATACCCTCATTGACGGTTAACGCTTGGGTTGCTGTTTTGGCATGGATAACCGGATCATGGGTTTGCAGGCAGTACAAATCGATACCTCGACTGGACATTTTTTTTTGTAACATATCCAGCATCTGCTGTAGTTGAAATTCTGCCTGGGCGTGCATGGTGATATTGTTATCTGCATGAGCGTAATTGGCTCCGCTGCCTTTAAAGTCAAAGCGAGTAGCTACTTCCCGGTTAGCCTGGTCAAGGGCATTTTTTAATTCATGCTGGTCGACTTCTGAGACCACATCAAATGATGGCATGCTGATTCCTTTGAGTTATCCGGTGTCTAGTTTAACAATTTTGGCCGATAAGCCGGGCTATTCCGTGGGCAACTGATCAATAATACCTGCGCTTGCCAATTCTTCAATAAAACCAAACTTTTGTGGGTCAGCCAGCTTGTCACAATAGAGTATGCCATCCAGGTGATCACATTCGTGTTGTACTACCCGGGCATGAAATTGTTCAGCCTGGCGCTCGATCAGCTGACCGTGTTGATCAAACCCTCGATATTGAATCCGGGTATAACGTGAGACCATGCCACGCATGCCGGGCACACTCAGGCAACCTTCCCAGTCAGCAGCCTGATGAGTATCAACAGGCGTTATGATCGGGTTAATCAGCACGGTCCGAGGTACAGGTTCAGCGTGCGGATAACGTGGATTATGTTCTACTCCAAATATCACCACCCTTAATGCCACACCAATCTGTGGTGCTGCCAGGCCTGCGCCATTGTAATGAGCCATGGTATCCAGCAGGTCGCTGATCAGTTGATCGAGTTCGATTGTCGAAAAATTGGTCACCGGTTGAGCGGTTTCGCGTAATCCGGGATCGCCTATTCGTAATACAGTTTTGACGGTCATGCTTGCAGATACTGATAAAACGTTAGATGGTTGGATATTGTAAATCAGAAGCCATGCATAATAGAAAATAGCATAATGAAAAAGATAGATGCCTTTGAATTATGTTTGGAGTAAAAATGTTTGCGACCTTTTGGGCATTTTTAGCATCTATGCTGTAACGAATAATATTCACGAGCAGGTTTTGATCGCAGCACTATCACCACAGTCACAACCCCCTGATCAGCTTGAACAGCAAATGATTCTTCAGGCTAAAGCTGGCGATCAGGGGGCCATGCAATGGTTGTATCAACAGTATTCCCAGCGGGTATATAACTTGGCATTACACTTGCTTTGTCACCAGGCAGATGCACAGGATGTGATGCAGGATGCTTTCGTGAAGTGTTTTAAAAGTCTGCATCAGTATCGTGGTGAAGCTTCTTTCTGGAGCTGGCTGCGTCGTATCGTTAGTACCACCACATTTATGCGGATGCGCCGGGATAAACGCCGCGGACAAGAGTTTGATGTTGATGGTGTGGTTGGCGAAGCAGTGTTAATCAGTGCCAGTGACGCGACCCAAGGTGCCGTACAGGTTGAACTGGAAGCAGCCTTGGCGCAATTGCCGGTACTATCCAGAACGGTGATCTGGCTATACCACGTGGAAGGTTACACCCATCTGGAAATCGCTGAAATGATGGGGCGCAGCACTAGCTTTTCCAAATCCCGTCTAACCCGTGCCCGTCGTCAGTTGCGCATGCTGTTGGCAGTTGATGAGGAACCTGCAAGTGTCTCAAGCAATTCAAAAAACAGTCAATTATCGAGTACCACCGGGGTCGCCTGCAGCAGTCCGCTGGCGACGACCTTGTATGAGGTTAATTAATGAGTAAGCAGCCACAAAATCCACTACATGATTTTGTCATGCCCAGTGATGAATTAACGGCCCGGCGGGTTTTGAGCCAGGCATTACAAGACCTGCCGCTGGTAGAACTTGCTCAGACTGAACAAGCATCAGGCTGGGAAAATATTGTAGCTCGTTTGAGTGATGACAGCGATAGCCGGGCCGGTTCAGGATCAAGGCGATATGGTTGGTTACGTGCAGAAGAATGGATGGGTGTGGCCGCAGCTGTATTGGTATTGATTACGGTAGTGTTTTTGCCGTCATCAAATCAACCAGGCGATCAGTTCAGCGAACCGGTGGCCGCAGAACGGTATTCCCAGTTACAAGAGTGGGTAAGTCGCTCACAGTTATTGGAATCGCAATTACGGAGCTTACGCACACAGACACCAACCAGAGTAATGTCTGGGCAACAAGCGCTGGCGATGGATGAGTTGGAGCGCATGATTGGTTTTGTGGATTTACAAATCACAGCTTCCCAGACCGCCAGCGGTTACACGGCTGATAATGACCTGCTGGTGAACGAGCGTACCGGATTATGGCAACAACGGGTGGTATTACTGAACGAGTTATTGGCCAGTCAGTACGGTCAATCTGATTATTTTTATCGCGATGGTGAAGGCCTGGCCGGCACCATCGACCAACAGATTTAGAGTGGATGAATATATCCCGAGGTAATGTTATGAAAAAGGTCATCATGTTGTTAATGGTTCTGATCTCAAGCACATTGGTTGCTCAAGATAAACCACCGGCTGACGAACTACAGTCTGCCAGACTTGCGGAGATGGATGCTCGTGAGCAAATGCGTGCGCAGGCTGCTTTTGAAGCTGAACACGCCACCCGTGTTCGTGAGCAGGCACAACAACGTGCACACAATGCGCGCCTGCAGTTGGCACAATTGAGAGAACGCGATAATGGCATAAGGCAGGCGCGTACGGCACAGGCCCGGGAGCAGGCAGAACATAGTCGAGAACAAGCTGCACAGGCTGCACGGGTCAGTGAACAGGCACGGGAAGAGTACCAGCATGCTCAGGAAGCGTTACGTGAGGCGGCCCGCAAAGTAGCTGAATTATCTGCAGAATTAACGCCGACTCGAAGTTATGCCTTTAGGTTTTTGACCAATGCCAACCGAGCCATGTTAGGCGTGAGCATTGCAAATGCAGATGTCGATGATGATCAACTAGGTGTATTAATTAACTCGGTCAGTCCTAGTGGGCCAGCTGATACCGCAGGTTTGCAATCAAATGATGTGTTGTTGGCGATTAATGATGTACGCCTGGATGAGTTTGATCTGGATAACCCCAGTAACACCGTGTTGGAGGTAATGTCTGCATTGGAGCCAGGTGATGAAGTCACTGTGGAATATGAACGTGACGGTGTTATTGACGAAGCAGTGGTCGTTGCCGAACGCCGTGCGCCCATTAAATTTGCGCCGGTAGCACCGATAGCCCCGACAGCGCCTATTGCACCAGCTGCACCTTTGTTACACCGTGGCAGGGCATTCTTTCAGGGTTTTGGTAGTTTTTCTGCTGATTTGGAACTGGTTGAGTTGAATAACGACCTGGGTCGTTATTTCGGAACCAGCAATGGTCTGTTGGTGGTCAGCGTACCGGAAGATTTCCCTGCAGAAGTTCGTGCCGGCGATGTCTTGATGTCTATTGACGGCCGGGAGCCCACTGACCCGCATCACGCGTTCCGGATTCTTCGTTCCTATGAGCAGGGTGAAACGGTTACCCTGGAAGTGCTACGCGAGCGTGATCAGCTGGATATCAGCTTTGAGGTTCCAGAGCCCAGCCACCCATTAAAAAACTTCAGCATGTTGGAAGGTCACGAGGCCTTCAAGGTATTGGAAGGTCTGGACCTGGGCGACATTAAAATTCGTGGGTTGGAAGGTCTGCAGGAACTGGATATGGAAGACCTGCAGAGCCTGCACATGTTGAAAGGATTGCCGGAAGCATTGAGCAAAGATTTTGAATTGTTGATGGAAGATGGATTTATCAATGGCCTGCATTTTGAATTCGGTACTGATGGTGATGTATTTCCAGACGAACAGCATGAGCATCATTTGATTGATGTTGTTGAAGCTGAGCACGATGAAATCATTTAACTCAGGCTGCTCGTGACAGGGCGCGATTAATATGCTTGGCTGAAAGCTGAGGCATTTTTAATACGGCATGATTTTTCAGCTGGCAGCCATTATCACTGGATCATTGAATAAGCTACAATCTTTCGGTAATGAAGATTGTAGCTTGCGCTTTAAAGGGTTTTTCTGGTCAATGGCAACCGCCCTCTGGTTATTGATGGGCTGTCAGGCAAAACCTGTGACTGAAACAACGTTCACACCGAGATATATCGTTTACTACAACAGTGATGCTGCGCCATTAAAGGCGGCTGTACAGACAACTTACAGCCATATTATTCTGTCGTTTTTGCGGGTTGTCGTTGATGCCCACGGTAATCTGCAACTGCTGGTTCCAGAGGCCATTGTTAAACAATCATCGGCTATTCCCGAATTACAGGCAGCCGGCAAGAAAGTATTGATTTCTTTTGGTGGGGGGGAGGCACAGACTGCGGAATATACGGCCTTGATTGGCAGGGAAAAAGAGCTTGCTGGAATGCTTGCTGCATATGTGAAGCAGTACCAGTTGGATGGTATTGATATTGATTTCGAGGCCAGCGCCATGTTGCATCAGCAACGGCCAGCTGACACAGGTGACGGTAGGGCATTTTTAATAGCGCTGACTCGGGCTCTGCGGGCTGAACTGCCTTCGCCCCGGTATCTGCTTAGCCATGCACCGCAACCGCCGTACCTTGATCCCGACTGGCATGCAGGGCCCTATCTGCAGGTGCTTGCAGCTGCAGGCGAGGCCATTGATTGGATTATGGTTCAGTATTACGACAATCCGGGGTTTAACAATCCGGTTCCGGATTCAGTAAATAAGAACAACAGCACATTGACCAGTTACCCAGACCTGGTTAGCACAACCGGGCGGTTGCATTGGCCAAGTCGAAAAGTAGTCGTGGGCAAACCTATTTACAAAGACGATGCCGGCAGTGGTTATATTTCGCCGGACCAGATTATAACCACCATAATACAACCATTGTTGCAAGATTACGGCAAGCTGTTCGGTGGGCTGGCAGGCTGGCAGTTTTCAACCCTTACGGCAGATCACCAAGCCTGGAATCATCAGGTTGGTAACGCATTGGGGGTCGCTGCGCAATGATGCTTTTGAACTGGTGCTCTAACTGTCTAATATTAACGAGATCAGCGTTGCTGAGCTTTTTTTCCACCAGATAAAGGTTAGCTATTATCTACCAAGCGCAGTTTGTTAAGAGCGCTGATACAGCCACTGAACTACTGGTTATCAACATGACAGAGTGCTGAACGTGTTGCTGATAATTTCTGTTATTATACGCGGCTGATGAAAGCTTGGCTGTTTAAGCCGCAACACGTTTACAACGCAAAAGGATTGGGATTTTATGTCAGAGTTAACCGCAGTTATCAATACCAGTAAAGGTGCTATCAATTTACGTTTGCATGCGGACAAAACACCTTTAACGGTAGCCAATTTTTGTAACCTGGCCGAAAAGGGCTTTTATGATAATTTGAATTTCCATCGGGTGATTCCTAATTTTATGATTCAGGGTGGTTGCCCCAATGGCAGTGGTACCGGCAACCCTGGTTACCGGTTTGAAGATGAAATTGATTCCAGCTTGACACATGACAATCCAGGTAAGTTGTCCATGGCCAACGCCGGCCCAGGCACCAATGGTAGCCAGTTCTTTATTACTCATGAAGCCACACCATGGCTGGATGGCAAGCATACTGTATTTGGCGAGGTGCTCAGTCAGGCTGATCAGGACATGGTCAACAGCATTCAGCAGGGTGACAGCATAGACAGTATTCGCATTAATGGTGACACTGCAAGCGTGTATGCACAAGTTCAGGATCGTATCGACGATTGGAATAAATTGCTAAGTTAAAGGCGTTCTTTCCGGCTTAACAAAATAATCAACTTTATGGTATAACTAGTTGATTTATAATGTTTTAAATACCTGAACAGTGTTGCTGTTCAGGTTTCAGCCTCGCATGCGGCCAACCATCGGCGTATAGTCTTTGTACACACTATAAATAAAGCCAATAAAACGGATCATCCGTTCCTGTTGCTAGGAGGTTAGAGATGAGAACGTTGCTTACTACTTTGTTGTTGATGACTTGCTTTCCGCTATCAGCTGGACCACCGATGGCTGTTGGTGGCTGGACATCTGTTCCGGTATTTGATGAACTGCCGTTAGAAGCCAAACTGGGGTTATTTCAGCATATCCCTGATCCGGATGTTGTCAGCCTTATTTTGTGGAATGATGGGGTAACCAATAGGCTGGATGCAGTATCGATTCCATTTCCCCATGACGGAGCAGGCATAACTTCTACGCCCCTGGATAGTTCCGGCGTGCTATTTTCTCTGGGGGATATTTGTACAGAGGGCAATGTTGTTCTAGCCCCCTACATTGACAACTTCAATGTGGAATATGCCCGCTTTAATGGTTCCAGCTGGGGCACGTTGTCTATTCCATTCACATTAGGAGATGATTTTGACAGCGCTGACTGCGCAGCCAATGGCGACGGCATTTTTGTCAGTGCGCATAATGATACCAATGACACTTTAGTACTTTATCGTTCGGTCAATGGCGGTATTAACTGGTCGATTTACGATACCATTCTAGCCGGCGGGGGTAATACCATCAGTGGCCCGTTTGATGGAGCAGTTCGTGACCAGCTGGCGATAAGTCCGGACGGAGAAGCTGCAAGTTTGTTCCAACTGGATGATGGCAGGATCAGGGTAAGTACATTTAACACTGCAGATAATCCACCAACTTTGACAAATACCGATGTAGCAAATTTGCCGCCACCAGCGGGATTTACATTTGTCAAAGAATCCGGTGGAGGTATTATTGCTACGCTAGGAGGTAAAGAAGTCAGGTTTACCTACAATGCAGATGGTAACGCGCGGACGGTCAATGTCCCGGTAGATAATCCCGGTGCATTTTCGACCGGCAACTTAGGCACAGTGAACAATAATGGGATGTTTTTTACATTTCAGGCGGGCACGCTTGTAGCTGTGGAAGATGGCAGTGGTCAAGCGTTTGAAACCAATGTTTTGTGGGGTGATTATTTTGTAGTCCGTGAGCCATTCCCAACAGGTATGGTGAGTGTGGATAATGATTTTCCAGCACAAGGTTTTGGTGGCCCGGTGGATAGCTGTTTTGTGCAGTTCGATGGTGGTAAAAGCTGGGCTAGTCGATATATTACCGCCGGCAGTAACAGCGATACCGTTTTGCGAGCTCGGATTGGCGAAAGTATATTTACTGATGGTTTTGAATCCGGTGACCTCTCAGTTTGGAGGTGTTGCTGACAAAATGATATATCGCAATACCCGGGCTATCTCTGTACTATCGGCCTGAGCAAAGAACCTGGAGTGAATCCGAAATGTCGCAAGAAACGCTTACCGGTAGTTGTTTGTGTGGGGCTGTTGCCTATGTAATCGAAGGCACGCCCAACAAGTTTTATCATTGCCATTGCCAGCGTTGCCGCAAGGCCAGTGGCACAGGGCATTGCAGCAACATCATCATGCAGCAGCCAGATAGTGTGGTTTGGACCAAAGGCGAAGATATGCTCAGCCATTACAAGGTGCCGGAAGCAAACCGTTTTGGTACTTGCTTTTGTAAAACCTGCGGCAGTTTACTGCCGCGTATTGCAGCTGATGGCAGTATTGCGATAATCCCGGCGGGTGGTTTGGATCATGAACCTTCCATTCAGCCCCAGGCCAGTATCTTCTGGGACTCACGTTCTGATTGGTCTTGTGCCCAGGATCAAACAATACCGGAGTTTGCTGAGTATCCTGAATAAGTCCACATGCTTTAATCTGTTGAATACAGGTGACGTCTGTATATATAAATCCAGCCTGTAACCAGTAACAGCGACAATATTAGTGCCACCAATCCATAGCTGTTCAAGACCGGTACTTCCGGAATATCGCCCAATGCCAGCGGCTCTATTCGGAAAACGATAATGCCGTTAGGGCCTGCCACATACAAAAACCTCTGATCGATGCTGATTGCCAGTGCGGGCTGGGTGCCATCCATGCTGGCTGCTGTGGTATTTATGATTTGGTCTTCAAGCTGTAATGGATTACCACCCAATGCGGGTATTCGGTAAAGCATTAAAGGATTATCACCGATTAATAAGCGATCGTTATCGATAAGTTTGATGGCATCATCGCCAAAAAACCGTCGAGATGCTGGAACACTCGATTCATCGACAAATTGGCCGTTGCCGGCATCACGTTCAAGCATGCTCAAAAAACCGCCAGGTGGATCGGCCTCAAGGGAGTGCAAGAAGTAGAATGTATTGCTATTACTATTAATAGCTGGAACTTCGCTTGTAAGACTGAAGAGAATTGCCTGTGAATCGCCCACGAGAGTAAGGTCGCCCTGGTCATCACGATTAAAGAGATTTAAGCTTATCCGAAAGCTATCGTTCAATTCAGCAATATATAAATACTTCCCATCCGGGCTAGTAAATCCCGCGTTGTTGTGAGCTTCCAGCATGGTAAAGTTTTGTTGGAGGTTCAATACTCCGCTTTGAGCATTGATGGCATAGGTATAAATGGTGCTTTCGAAACCAGCAATGGGTAACGAAGGTAAGGTAATCGCGTATAAGTTTTGGCTATCCGGGCTTATGATTATGGAGTTGACCACTTGATCGGCAGGTATCTCAGCAGCGTTCTCGGTCACCAATGTCAGTTCTCCTGATTGGCCGTCACGCGTATACAGTGTAATAGCATTTGTTCCACCTCCCGCCACATAAACAAATTTGCCATCCAGGGATAAGCGTAAATGTGTTGTTACGGTTCTGGAGTTGGCGGGTATGCCGGTAGTTTCGGTATCTATGCTGGTTAGTGATCCGCTGGTGTTGTCGATAGCAAAAGCAGCAAGTACATTTTCCGCATTGCTGATGGCATATAGATGTTTGCCGTCTGGGCTGACCTCAAAGCTGCCGATGTCGGAAACGCCGGGTATTCCGGTAATGAACTCCGTTGAAGTTAAGATCGTGCCGAAGGTTGCGTAGGGAAATATTGCCAAACAAAATATCAAATAACGCATAACTGCTTATAGTCTCCAAAACGAACAGCACGCAACCACAGGGTTACGTGCCATTTTTTTATTGGGACCATCAGTTCTTATCTATAGACCAGGCACCTGGTCCATTGGCGACAACATACAACATGCCACCCATAACTGCAAGATTTTTAAAGAAACTGGACATTTGGCCAATATCCGACCATACCGGGTGAAAAAAGATAGTAATCGGAATCAGTACTAAAAAGATGGCCCATGCAGCCAGCCTGGTTTTGAAGCCAAATAAAAGCATCAAACCACCACCAGCTTCGATCAGAATGGTCAATGCAGCCAATACCTCGGGTAACGGCAATCCTTTACTCGCAATTGCGCCCGATGTACCGCTAAAACCGCCACCGATGAAGCCAAAAGCTTTATCGAAACCGTAAATAACAAATATCAGCGCCAGTAAGATTCGTCCAATGGCTTGAGTTTTTGAATTTTGCATATGTTTTTCCCGAATTTATTACGTTTGTGTGATGGCTGTCATTGTCGCTAAAACAAACAGAACAATAGTCTGCTACGACTGGGTAGTGTATCTCGGTTTATTGCTTATTTGTGTAGCTTAACGATACTTAAAACCGGTTAGACTATAGCAAAGTCGTATTATCCTGTCTGGTCTGGCTTTCAATGGGATTCGAATTTTTCAGGCCATGTCCGAGGTTTCCAGCCAAAGTAATTTGTGTGAGATAAACTGACTATGTTATTACCTGACTCTAATCAGCGGTTGCAATTGTTACAGCAAACCGGGCAACTGATCGATGACTATTACCAGCAATTGGAAGATCTTCCAGTTACTCCGAAAGTAAATTCAGATCAGATAAGAAAGTTTCTACAAGCCATTGATTTTGAAAAAAAGAACGACCTGAGCCAGGTGGTTGATATGGTCTATCAATCATTGCGTGATTGGGGTATGAAGGTTGCACATCCAGGCTATTATGGGCTGTTTAATCCCGCGCCGAGTTTTGCCGGGGTACTGGCGGACTTGCTGGCTGCAGCTTTAAACCCTCAAGCTGGAGCATGGCATCACAGTCCTTTTGGGGTGGAAATGGAGCGCCATCTTATCAAGTACTTTGCCGGCCGATTTGGTTTGCCGGCAGAGCAGGCTTACGGCAGTTTTACTTCGGGGGGGTCAGAAGCCAATTCTACTGGTGTACTGGTGGCTTTGACCCGGCAGTTTCCAGATTTTGCCCGCCACGGTTTACGCGCATTGCCTGGACAACCGGTGTTTTACTGTTCAGAAGAATTTCATCATTCATTTGAAAAAATCGCACATGCCTGTGGCCTGGGCAGAAATGCAGTGCGGACTATAAAAGCTGACGAACATTATCGATTGAGTGTTGATCGGCTGGAACAGACAATCAAGCAAGACCGTGCGCGGAATAATATCCCTTTTATGGTCGTTGCTACCGCCGGAACCACCAATGCCGGGGTGATTGACCCGATCAGTGAAATAGCTGAAGTTTGCCAGCGTGAGCAATTGCATTTACATGTGGACGCCGCCTGGGGTGGGGCAGTGATATTGTCGGATAAGTTGAAAGGTCAGCTGGCCGGTATAGAACATGCTGATACCATCACTTTTGATCCACACAAGTTTTTATCAGTTCCCATGGCCGCTGGAATGCTGATTGTGCGAAAAGGACATTGGTTGGCGGATACTTTTCATGTGGAAACCGCCTATGTACCGGAAAGCAGTGAAGTGGGAATGGATAATTACCGGCTTAGCCTGCAGTTTTCCCGGCGTTTGATCGGCCTGAAGCTATTTATGACAATCGCCAGCATCGGCCGCCAGGGTTATGCAGAAACACTGGAACATCAAGTGACTATGGCAGGTTATCTGGCACAGCAACTGGAAGCACGGAACTGGCGGGTGGTAGCTGACACTTCACTAGCGATTGTTTGCTTTGAGGATATTCAGAGTGATGGTTTGAAGCAGGAACAGCGTGCTGATCATCAGGCTGCTGTTGTTGATTATGTGGTTGATAGCGGCCGTGCCTGGATTTCTGTAACACGCATTGTTGGAAGGCCGGTTATCCGGGTATGTGTAACCAGCTATTTGACACAAAAACAGCATATTGATGAGTTGGTTCAGCTATTGGAACAGGCTAGAGCTAAAACCACATAACCAGCAAAACTTATAAAATTGCTAAACCAGTCATTCGAATGGCCGACTATTATTCTGAATCAGGACCCTCAATAACAATTGGTTAATAGCATCCATTAGCGATGCTCCAACAGTGTGTTCAATTGACCGTGTTTTATAACCAATAACTGGTGACCTGTAACAAAATTGATTGTTTTTCCGATTATTAAACAGAGACACTTGCACAGGTATGGTTCAACCAATTATTACCAAGTGTAGTGAGTCTCTGTGAGTTGATATAACTGAAAGGAGAACAAGCTATGCAACGATTCAAATTACTTCAGCGTCAAACATGTTTGGACATTGTGAACGGAAACCGTTTATTCAAACGATTACATCCTATGCAGCTATTGAGAAATTTATCTTTATGGATAGTGATGATCACCATTGGTTGTTGCTTATCCACGGTCTATGCACAGCATGATAATGCTAATGAATTAATATCTGGACTGGGGTCAAGTGACCGTATCGAAGACCAGTATATTGTGGTGCTCGAACAAGAAGCAGTAAATAATTATCAAATAAGTCAGCGCAGTGCTGATAAAGCAGAAGCCATAAGAGGCCTTAGTCAGAATCTGTCAGAGCGTTATGGTGGTACAGTTGCTTTTGCATATACCAATGCGCTCACCGGTTTTGCGATTAACAACCTGAGTGAAAATGAAGCATTGAATTTAGCAAAAGATTCTGTGGTGGCGTTTATGCAAGTTGCTCAAAAAGTATATTTGCATCAAATTACCCCTATCGGTTCAACCCAATCACCAGTAACCTGGGGTTTGGATCGAATTGATCAGACTGATCTGCCTTTAAGTAATTCTTATTCTTACAATGTTAACGGCAGTGGTGTGAATGCTTATGTCCTTGACTCCGGCATTCGGCACAGTCACTCGCAATTTGGAGGGCGTGCTTTATTTGGTTTTACTGCTTTCCCTAACACCGACGATGACGGTGATTGTACCGGACATGGTACCCATGTGGCGGGCACAATTGGTAGTTCCACATATGGCGTGGCCAAGGCAGTGAGGTTATATTCAGTACGTGTATTTGAATGTTCTGTTTTTACTTCAATTGCTAATATTATTGCTGGAATTGATTGGATAGCAAACAACGCACAGATGCCGGCAGTGGTTAATATGAGTTTTGGTGGCGGTCACAATACTGCACTTAATCAAGCCGTAATTAGTTTGGTGAATATGGGCATAACCGTTGTTAACAGTGCAGGCAATAGTGCTCAGGATGCATGCCAGTTTTCTCCTGGGCAAGTTGCCAGTGTGATAACAGTGGGGGCAAGCAACATTGTGGATAAACGAGCTGGATTTTCCAATTGGGGTAATTGTCTGGATGTTTTTGCGCCTGGTGTAAACATTACCTCCGCATGGCACACCAACGACACGGCTATTAACTCTATTGATGGCACATCTATGGCAGCACCTCATGTGACTGGTGCGGTGGCGTTATACCTCGATGAAGATCCTTTGGCTTCCCCGGCTGAGGTATCCAGCGAGGTTATTGCAGCTGCCAGTGTTGGCAAGTTAGGCGCGATCAATGCAGGATCACCGAACTTGTTGTTGAACATGAACTTTTCAGCTATTCCAACACTGCCGCCATCGGTTCCTGCTGGATTTCATATACGAACTTACGGTGGTGGTATCAATGTGCTGTGGTGGCTGCCGACGGGTGTTGCCAGTCATTACCAGATATATAAAAGTCCAACAATCAATGGCGCCTATGTTTTTGACGCTCAGAAGACTGGACATGCATATTTGGTTAATGTTTTTTCTAATACTTACTACAAAGTAAGGGCTTGTAATGCTATCGGATGTAGCGGTTTTACGGCACCTAAGCTGGCATATTATCAAAGCTGCGGGGGAGCAGGTGAACCCCCATGTGAATAAAATTAATGTGCTTGCGTCACAGCCCCTGGTACAGCCGGGGGTTTTTATTGAGAAGTTGCAAAAGCAAGATAATTAAGTTTTAAGCAAAACTGATGTATATATCTATTCACTGCCGGCCAACCTCATCACCTGTCAATAGCTGTGCCTGATAATGTTCGGCTTCGCTGATACGATCAGTTTTCTTTAGTAGTTCGATCACATGCTCAGTACAGGTTCGAGTGTAGTCCGATTGCATTGTTTTTGCCTGGAATAGTCGCTCACAAGCAGGTAACAAAAGTGATTCCGCTTCTTCAAAGCGGTTCTGGCGCAAAACGATACCACCTAAACTACTTTGCAGCACAGCAATATGCCAATGACTTGGGTCCAGGTTTTGCCGGTAGATGTTCATCGCCTGCCGTGTTTGCGCTTCGGCCAATTGATATTTTCCCTGGTGTGCCAGAACTGCTGCCAGGCTGGCACGTACAGTGGCCACATTCACATTGTTCACACCACGGGTATCGACCCAGGTGTTCATAACCTGCCAATAAATTTGTTCAGCAAGCTCCAAGCGGCCCATTCTTCGTAATGTCAGCGCGACAACGTATTGTCTTTGTGCGATGTCATCGAGATTATCTGGAGTGGCTTTTTGGCGAATTTTGAGCGCACGTTCAGCCGCTTGTAATGCTTCTTCAAGACGGTCGGTTTCACGGTACAACAGAGCTAGATTACTGAGTTGTGTGGCAATATTGATATTATCATGGCCCAATTGATTTTCAGTCAACTGCATGGAGCTCTTAAGTGTGGTTTCGGCCTCATAAAAACGACCGGTATTGATCAATAACAAACCGAGGCTGTTTTGAATAAAGGCTACATCGGGGTGTTTGTTACCTAATATTTTTTCAGTGACCGCAAGAGATTTACGATAATATTGCTCTGCTTGTTCATATAGCCCCTGTGCTGACAAAACAACCCCAAGACTGTGGATAATTTCAGCACAGTCGATATGAATTGGGGCATATTGTTGTTCGCAAATAGATAACGATTCGCGTAATGATTGTTGTGCCAGCGGATATTCGCCCAAATCCGCATAAGTCACTCCCAGTAGCTTGAGCGTTTGCCTGAGTAGCGATGGGTTCTGAGTACTCAGCGATGATCTGGCAATCGCAGTACTTTGTTCAGCGGTCTGTCGGGCAGCTTTTAGCTGGCCGGTACCCGAATACACTTCACTGAGCACGTTAAGGCTTCGAATGTGGCCATCCGGTTGCTGGTTTCTGTAGAGTTCTCGAATCTGCAAAGCTTCCTGGATGGTTTGCAGTGCCGGTTGGTAGTGTGTGTGATCAATATAGACTGCAGCCAATGCATCCAAAGCATCAGCTACCATGGGGTGTTGATTTCCAAATGAATCACGCCTGATGGTGACTGCGCTTTCGATCAATGCTGCGGCATCATCGTATAAACCATGTTTTTGATATAAACCACCCAGAGTCACCAGTAGAGTGGCCCTAGACTCAGGCTGAGTGTTTAAAATATTTCGTAGTTGATGGGCACCGTGATCGAGTACGGTTTTTGCGGATATTTCAGCACCATCAGATAAACTGGGGTCCAGAATATCAAACATACCAACTACGAAATCCTGATTTTGCTCTGCTCTTACAGCATTTAAGCGAGCCTGATCACGTTGTTCCAATACACGGATTTGTTGCCAGCCCAATATCACCAGTGCTAAGGCAATACCGCTAACCACCCAGCGGTGACGCTGGATTAATTTGTTACATCGGTATACCCAGGTGTTACGGCTGGCGCTGACTGGCAGCCCATCCAGATAACGTTGTAGGTCCTCAGATAATTGGAATGCGGAACGATAACGTCTTCCCGGGTCTTTACGTAGTGCTTTCAGCACAATATTGTCCAGGTCACTGGACCATGGTGTTTTGCTTAGGTTTTGGTTTGATGCGGATTTAGACGGTGCTTTTGGCCGATAATCACAAATCGCTGCTGGTTGACGTAACGGATGTGCGTTATCGGCTCCGTATGGCCCTTCGCCTGTCAGGATTTCAAACAAGATCACACCAAGTGAATAAATATCGCTGGCAGTTGTCAGGTTTTGCCCGAGCATCTGCTCCGGACTGCAGTATGTTGGTGTCATTGGGCCGACCGTAGCACGGGTTAATGCATCGTGGTCAGCACCAATCTGTTTGGCGATTCCAAAATCCAGTAACTTTGGTTCCGCATCGGCGTTGATCAGGATATTGCTGGGTTTTAAATCACGGTGAATGATCAGATTTTGATGGGCATAATGAACAGCAGCGCAAATTTTTTGGAATAATGCCAGCCGCGCAGCGATGCTTAGATTATGTTCTCGGCAGTAACTGCTGACGGTGCTTCCATTGACATGTTCCATCACATAGTAAGGCGTACCATCCTGACACTCACCACCGTCCAATAAGCGTGCGATATTAGGGTGTTCCATGCGGGCCAGAACTTGTCGCTCAAAATGAAAGCGTTGCAGCGCTGTACCTTTTTTGTGGAAGCCTTTCATCAGTTTGATGACCACATCCTTATCGAATGCCTGGTCGTTCCTACGCGCCAGGTAAACCCGGCCCATACCACCTTCGCCCAGGCTTTTAATTAGTTGATAGCTACCTAATTCAGATTCAATCAACGCCAGTTCGAATACATCTATTACAGCTATGGCTTGCGGTTCCTGATCGTCCCGGAGTTGATTAGAGATACGCAATAACTGACGTACTTTGGCGGCGACTGCAGTGTCTATTTCCGGTTGTTGTGAGAACCAGGTCTGTTGTTCTGAAATGGTTAATTGGGATGCCTGTTCAAACAGCTGCTGGACTTGTTGGAACTGAGCAGAAGTCAGCTTGGATGGCAATGCTTGGCTTGTTGTCACCGTTATGTGCTTGACCGGGTTGTTACAGGTCAGGCTGGATCGCCAAGCCCGGTAAATGGTCATGCAGCCAGGCCAAACCAAAATTCCATTTTCTGGATACGGTCGCGGTACTGACTTCCAGTACTTCCGAGGTTTCCCTGACGGTCAGTCCCATGATCAACCTCAGTTCAAGGGTGCGAGCCAGTATTTCGTCCATTTGTTCCAGTTCTTTGAACAGATCATCCAGTTCAATCCAGTCGATTGGGTGATCAAATACAGGGATTTGAATATCGTCCAGCGGAATGTATTGCGCGCCACCACCTCTTTTTTGCGCGTGGCTGGCGCGCGCACGGTCTACCAGCAACCGACGTACTGCATTGGCGGCGATTGCAAAAAAATGCTTGCGATCTTGCCAATCAATGGCTTCTTTATGGCTCAATAGTAGAAAGCCCTCATGCGCCAATTCAGTGGTTTGTATAGATGCATTAACACAGCGCAAGCGATTGGATGCAATGGCTTTTAATGCTTGGTAGACCTGCCTGAACAGGGCATCGCCGGCTGTAGAATCGCCATTGTGCCAAGCGTGTAGGAGCTGGGTAAGGTGATGATCGTGGTGGTTGTTATTCAATGTTGTTGGTGCCTCGGAGGCTGTTGAAAATTCCAAACCTTCAGCGCTCTCCGTGTCTATTAATAACAGCTTTGAGTGTAAAAATCGATATTTAAAATTATGCTGTTAACGTGTTGCTGCATTTTATTTGCCACATGGATATATACAGCAACAACTGAAAGTTACGACACTAAATCAGCTGATCAAATTGCTGGTGTTTTAAGAACTAGTATTACCCATACTTGTAAATATTGGCTGAATAGCCGTCAAGGAGTGGTTAATGCGGTGCTGTGTTTGAGCCCTGAGGCTTGTGCAAAAAACATTTCCCAGAAGGTGGTGCTGATTTCGCTTGCGGTGCTGTCTTCGGCATTCAGCAATACCGCAAACCCGACATTATGCTGTCGTGAAAAGGCAATATCAGCACGAAAACCGGAAACCCAGCCACCGTGGTAGATCAACTCTTCCTCACCCCAGCGGTAAACCCTCCAGCCCAGCCCGTAATGGGCACTGGTCAAGTGATCGCGCCAATATCGGCGTCGCAGGTCACCACGGGTGACCAGACGCGGCGCGGTCACACTTTCTATCACCGATGCTGAAATTACATCCGGATAGGCACCGAGTTGGGCTTGCAGCCAGCGGCCCATATCCAGAATGCTTGCATTGACACCGGCAGCAGGGGTTATCCGGTAATAAGTCGGCAAAACCGGCACCTCAACCCAACGGCCCCGCTGCTTGCGGTGCGGGCGGGCATAATTGTCACTCTCCTGTAAGGCTTCAAGACCGGTTGATGCGGTGCGCATGTTCAGTGGTTTGAAGATATGAATGTCCAGGTTTTCAGCGTAACTGGTTTGACTGACAGCCTGAATGGCAGGCTCGATCAAGCTGAAGACAACGTTCTGGTAGGTGTAGCAAGTACTGGGAGCGCAAACCGGGCTCAGTTCTGCGAATTTTGGCAAAATCTGTTCAATGTGCTGGCCTGCTTCAATCAAGTGATCATAGGCATGTCCAACGATACCGGTGCTATGGCCCAATAAATCCTCAAGCGTAATGCGCTGAGTGTTGCCCTTGATACGGAATGCAGGGGTATACCTGTTGGCTGGGTCTTGCCAGGTTAATTTGCCTTGTTCAACCATTAGTGCGGTTAATTCAGCAGCGAAGGTTTTGGAAACCGAAGCCAGCCGAAACACCGTATTGGCAGTTATGGCATCACTTCCACCAGCGCGGGTTTTTCCGGTAGTGCCGAGGCTGGCAATTGTATCGGGTGTAACGATGATGTAGGCGCCACCCGGGATATTGGCAGTTTGCAGCAAGCTGTTAAACCGATGTTCAAAAGCACTGCTGAGATTGCGATCAAGAGCCGGTTTAAGTATCGGAAAAGCCGGTTCGACTGAATCTGCAGCGGCTGCGAAAGCACTCCAGAACAACAATAATATGCTGACAGTAAAAGTTTGGCGCCGGCTAAAGATCATCATGATATTTGTAGGTTGGCAAATTGTTATTTGGATTTATCCAGGGTTAGCCAATCGTGTTGCTGGGCAATCAGCAGCACAATAAAAATCAACATCAGGCGAGTAAATGTATGCCCATTGATATCAAATAAGGGTTGTTGTAATGCATGTCCGTAGGTGGTGACCAACAACAACAGACCAAAACTTATCAACACCCAGCGAACTTTAAAACCGATAACCAGTAATATGCCGCCAGCCAGTTCCCAATATGGGATAGTGTGCCCTAATATTAATAGCAGCCATTCTGGAATCCAGTGCTCGGCAAAGCCTTCAATGAAAAATTGCTGGGCATGATTGGTGCTGCCTAAAGTAAATACTTTCCAGTAGCCGGCCATGCCAAATAAAATGCCAAGCATCCAGCGGGCGATGAAACGAATGGTAGCAAGATTCTCGGTAGCAATGTTGGGATACACGATAAACTCCTGAAATGATCTATAAAAGCTAGAGGTCCCCTATCCAAGACGTTAGAATGCCAGAAGTTTTTGTCTTCGTAAAACACACAGGGAAATATTATGCTGAATCGATTCTCTGCTCAACACTCAGTTTTGAGCATTATATTTATTGCCGGTCTGGTTGCCGGCAATGTTGTCGCACAGGATTCTGAATCTGAGGAAGAACGCCCATTCCTGCAAAGTATTCGCAACGCACTGCAAGCTGAAAATCGCAGTGAGGGAGAAGTTACCAGAGATGAAAACCGTTTACCGGTTGAAACGCTGGACTTTTTCGGTATTGATGAAAATATGCATGTACTGGAACTGATTCCGGGTGCTGGTTGGTATACCAAATTGCTGGCGCCTGCCTTAAGCGATCATGGCAAACTATATGAAGCTTTAGGAACCCGCCGCCTGGAAGAATCCGGACTATTGGATGAAGCTGGATTTGAAGCTGTTGAGTTATTGGCCATTGATGCAGAGATCAGTCAAAGCGAAACCGGCCGTGGAGCAACTATCGGTCCATTTTCACTGGGTGTAACCAACATTGATGCAGTGCTTACCTTCCGCAATGTGCATAATTTTGATGCTGTTGGTCGCGCGAACATGCATGCAGCGGTATTTGCTGCACTTAATTCAGGTGGTATTTACGGCGTAGTGGATCATACCCGTCGTCACATGGAACCGGATAACGGAGAAAATCGCCGCCGGGTAGATCCGGTGCTGACTATCAAAGAGATGTTGGAGGCGGGTTTCGAATTTGCTGATTATGCTGACTTGCATTTTCGTCCCGATGATGAGCTTCGTTACGAAGTTGGCCGGAAAAGTGTGACCGGTAATACCGATAGATTTACTTTTTTATTCCGCAAACCTGCTAATTAAATAAGCGAATCAACCAACCACCCGGCAATACCGGGTGGTTGGTTCTGGCTGCCGGTCCAGATTAGAACTTATCCGGCAATTCATGCGAATATCAAACCATGAACCATTCTTATCCGGTATTAATCCAGGCACATCAGTTGCAGTTATGCTATTCCACTGCACTATCTGCACAGACTATTTTTAAAGACCTAACGTTTAGTTTGCCCGCGTCACAACAGCTGGCATTGCTGGGGCGCAGCGGATCAGGGAAGACAACCTTGTTGCATGCTTGTGCCGGTTTATTACCGGTAACCTCTGGTGAATTGACGGTGTGTGGTTATCCATTGCATCAATTGGGTGAAGCGGAACGCACAGCTTTTCGGCGTGCGCATATCGGTTTGGTATTTCAGCAATTTAACCTGATTCCCACCTTGACGGTAATGGAAAACCTGCAGTTTGTGTGTGCGATGAACGGCCAATCAACAGCTGCTAATAAATTACACACTCTGCTTGATCAACTGGGTATTGCTGATAAACATGCGAGCTTTCCAGGTCAGCTTTCCGGTGGTGAGCAGCAGCGGGTTGCGGTGGCCAGAGCTTTGGCACACAAACCATCACTGGTGCTGGCTGACGAACCTACCGGTAATCTAGATTTAGATAACGCCCGTCAGGTAATTGAGTTGTTGGTGGCTGCCTGCCGCGAATCGCAGGCAGGTTTGATATTGGTCACGCATAGCAGTGAATTACCGGCCCGACTGGATAGTGTTGCCAGATTGGAACAGGGCAGCCTGGTAATGACAACCGGTGAGTAGCTCTCAGCCTCAAATAACTGCCTGGCGGCTGCGCTGGTTGTCTTCGCTGCGCTACTTCCAGAGGCATCCATTGCAATTATTGTTGGCTCTATTGGGTGTTGCGGTTGGAGTGGCTGCAGTGGTGGCTGTCGGTGCAGCCCGGCAGGCGGTTGAGGACTCATTCAGCCGCAACCTGCAAGCACTTGAAGGTAGTGTGACCCATCGCCTGGTGGCTGTTGGAGGAGTTATCAGCATGGCAACTTATGTTGAACTTCGCAGTAACTATCCACTTTTGCCAATGGCTCCGGTGATCCGGGAACGCGCCAGATTAATACCTGCAGGGAAACCTCACGCTGATGATTTTCAGCGGGTCACTATATTAGGAGTTGATTTAATCAGCGAAGCTGAATTTTCCGATCAAAAAAGCCCAAACACCGGTTTGTTACCCGGTATTGAAAGTATTGATATTGCAGCATGGCTTGGTGGTGAGCCATTGGCACTGATTCCGGCAGGTATTAGTGAGCTGGTTGAAAATGAGCGGTTGGATTTATTTTGGCGGGGGCAGCAAAAAAAACTGACTGTCGCCGGTCAGTTAAATCAAAAGTCATCTATAGCCAGTGATGTCATCGTAGTGGACATTGCATTTGCCAGCCGATGGTTTGCCCGTAATGGTCTTGACAGTATCCGCTTACGGCTGACTCCGGAACAGGTTGAAGTACTCACAGCAAACCTGCCGGATGGGCTTGAGTTACGCGGTAATAGCGACCAATCAGGTTTGAGTGCAGCTTTTAGTCTAAATCTGGTTGCTATGGGTTTATTGACCCTGCTAATGGGTGTGTTGATGGTATTCAGCACCTTTCGGTTGCTGCTGTTGCAGCGTGAGCCGTTAATCAGGTTGCAACATGCCATCGGCAGTAACCCTTTAAGTCAGGTTATTGATGCATTCACTGAAGCAATATTAATCGGCTTATTGGGCACCGTGATCGGTTTGCTGGCAGGTTTGGGGTTGGCACAATTGGTGATCGGCTGGATTCAGCAGACATTATCGGATTTATGGGTTACCGGTTTTAATGACAGTATCCGGCTAACCAGAGGCATGGTGATTCAAGCTGTATTAGCTGGATTGGGAGGCTCAATGCTGGCAATTGCGCCACTGTTATGGCGAATCTATAAAACCGGCTTTCAGGTTGTCGATCCAGCAGCCAATAAAAACCGTTGGCCAATCTTGATGGGTACGTTATTGGTGATACTGGCGATAATTTTGTTATTCGGTTCCGGTGGACTGCTATTGGCTTTGGCTGGCTTGTTCTCAGCAACCATGGGGTATTTGCTGTTAACGATACCGTTATTGGCAGTTTTGGCCAAATTGATACGCTACCTATTCAATTGGCAACGCTATCTCGGGGTGGTGGCAGCCCGACGTTTGCTGGCCAGCTTAAGACATACCACCCCCGCACTGGTTGCACTGACCCTGGCGGTTGCCAGCATTATTGGGATAGGCAGCATGGTTAACAGCTTTCGCAGCAGTGTCACCGATTGGATGGACGTCAGTTTAAGTGCAACTGCATACATTGGTGCCGAGGGCCAGGAATTACCAAAATCACTGTTAGACCAGGTGGCAAACTGGCCGGAAGTCAACGCGGTAGGATGGCTGAACACTGTAAGTATCCAACTGGCTGATTACAGAGCTGAGTTGAGTATTGTCGAATTGCCGGAAGCGGGACAAAATTCTTATCGAATCTTGGATGGTCAATCACTCTGGCAAATAGCAGATCAGTCCGCAAGCATGGTAATGGTAGGGGAAACACTGGCAGCCAGGCGAAATCTAAAAAGTGGTCAAACAGTGAGTTTTACCCTGGCTGAACAGGGTCTGTCGGTAACAGCGCGGGTGGCGGGTGTATTTCAAGACTATCGGGCGGGGCCAGGGCGGATGGTTATGTTGCGTACAGCACTATCAAATCCACCGGTAGCGCCAGCTGCTTTGGGTGTGTACTTAAATGACCCGGGTCAGTTCGGGCTTTTACGGCAACAGTTGGACAGGCTGCCGGATTTGCCATTGGAAGTCGAGGTCATTTCCGCCACCGAAGTAAAGGCTGAAACCTTGCGAATTTTTGATCAGACTTTTTTGTTGACCCGGTCGTTGCGCTGGATTGTCGCCTTGGTTGCGCTGGTTGGTATCACAGGTGCATTGCTGGCTTTGCAGTTGGAGCGACAGGCAGAACTGCAACTGTTGCAAAGATTGGGTTTGAATGACAATGAGCAACGGCGTTTGATGTTGTACGAGGCAGGGTTGCTGGGTTTGGTGGCAATACTGTTGGCGTTACCGCTAGGCAGTATGTTGGCCTGGATGTTATGTGAGGTAATTAATCAACGGGCATTTGGATGGCATATTACAGTATTACTATTGCCTGAACATTATTTACTGGCAGCGGCTATTGGTATGTTGGCAACGTTGTTGGCCGGTTGGTTATGTATCCGGATTTCTGCTGCATCATGGCAGCAACAACATGCCACGGAGGTTGTTACAGTATGAGGTGGTTACTGGCAATCGGGTTGTTGATACTGGTTGCCTGCAGACCGGCTACTGAGCGTAACAATCGGTCAGGTATTGAGTTGCTGACTTCACCAGCTGGCGAAGGGTTTGTTGGTGCTGACCGTCCACGCCGGTTTGTATTTCCGGATGATCATGGGGTGCACCCCGGCTTCCGCAGTGAATGGTGGTATGTCACTGGCCACCTGTTTTCTGGAAAGCGCCAATTTGGTTATCAGCTGACCTTTTTTCGCTTTGTTGTCGATCCTGCTGAAGATGCTGAACAAGCATGGGAGTCAGATGCAGTCTGGTTGGCACAAGTAGCGTTAAGCGATCTCGAAAATGGTGAGTTTTATACCAGTGAACAATTCACCCGTGAACTTAGTGGTATCAGCCAAGCGGCGTTGCAGCGGCTTGACGTGCAAGTGCAGGGCTGGCGGCTTTATCAGGCTGCTGCCGATCCAGCTGATGGAGCCCGACCCTATCAACTTCGGGTTGTGGCTGATGAGTTTGAATTGGAATTGGATTTGCTGCCGGATAAACCATTGGTATTGCAGGGCGATCAGGGTTGGAGCAAAAAAAGCGCAAACGACCCAATGAATGCTTCCTACTATTACAGCCAAACCAGGTTGACCACAAATGGAAAACTAAAGCTGAATGAGGAGCAATTTGAGGTGCGCGGTTCCAGTTGGTTTGATCGCGAATGGAGCACCAGTGCTTTGCATGCACGTCAGACTGGATGGGATTGGTTTGCCTTGCAATTGGATAACCAGCATGAATTGATGTTTTATCGTTTGCGCCTGGAAGACGGCAGTATAGATACCGCCAGTGCCGGTGTGTGGGTGGATGCGGAAGGTAGAACAACACGTTTGGGTGTTGACGACGTGCAACTTGAACCCACCAGGTTTTGGCGCAGTTCGGACACTGATAGCCGCTATCCGATCGCCTGGGAAGTCAGCATTGACAGTATGGATTTGCAATTACAGATCGAAGCAATAATACCCAATCAACTATGGAACAGCAGGCTAACTTATTGGGAAGGCGCGATGAAAGTTACGGGCAAACTGGACAATCAGCCTATCGGTGGTCTGGGTTACGTGGAGTTGACGGGTTACTAGTACTCTTTCAACATGATAATGCCTGGTTCAGTTAGCTCGACAGCTTAATTCAAACTCTTTTATACTCGGCACACCACTAATAGTGGATAAATATATAAATCCGGGAGAATTTCATATGAATTGGAAAATAATCTTTATCGGAGGATTAGCATTTTACGCAGTGCTATGGATAGTGAGTTTTGGTACAGGGCCATTGATTCACGATGGTGTACTGGCTGATTTGTATATCCAAAATGCCGGTTATTGGCGTCCTGAATTGAATCAGGTTCCACCGGATATGGCAGCTTTAATGCCGCGTTGGATTGCTGTTGGCCTGGTTACCACTTTTATCATGGCAGCGATTTATGCCTGGATAAGGCATGCGTTTAATGGTGATGGTTGGGTCAAAGGCGCCAAATTCGGTTTTATGGTTTGGCTGTTTAGTGCTTGTTTGAGCGCTGGCTGGTCGGGTGTATTTAACCTGCCTGAAACTATCTGGATCTGGTGGGCGGTTGAAGGTCTGTTGATGTATGTGCTGGGTGGGGCGGCATTGGGGTGGGCTTCTGAAAAGCTGTCACCACAAGCTTGACCTTTAAAAATGTTCAACAAAGCCCGGTATCTTGCCGGGCTTTTTTGTATGCTATGCCAGGTTTCGATTAATCTCAGTGGATTAAATAATTGGCCCGAAGGGCTTCGCATTGGAGTAGAAAATGATTCGATCGATCTGTGCAATGATTCTGGGCTTATGCTTGGGTAACGGGTTGCTGGCGCAACAGCAATTGGCCCCATCTATGGCTGAAAAAGTAGAAGCCGCTATGCTGGGTGAACATCGCAGTGAATCCAACCAGGCGCGCAATCGTTATCGCCATCCGGTTGGCACCTTGACAGCACTCGGTTTGCAGGAAAGTATGACGGTGATGGAAATTTGGCCCGGTGGCGGTTGGTATACAGAGGTATTGGCGCCGGTGATGCGCGACAATGGTAGCCTGATTGTGGCCAGTTATGACACCGAGATTCCCGATCAGCCGGAATATCGCTATCGTTTGCATCAGCAACTGATGGAAAAGTTTGCAGCAGATCCTGCGAATTATGACCGGGTGAAAGTAACCAGGTATTCAGACCCTGAAAGCCAGGGGCTAGGTGCGGACGGGTCGGTCGATATGGTACTGACTTTTCGGAATATGCATGGCTGGATAGGTGATGGAATTGTCGATGATGTATTGGCGGATTTCCATGCAGTGATCAAGCCGGGTGGCTGGTTAGGCATTGTCCAGCATCGAGCAGCTGACGGTTCAGATGCAGAACAAACAGTGCCTGATGGATATGTGCCTCAAGCTACCGTACAGGCACTGGTTGAAGCTGCTGGTTTCCAGTTGGTGTCCAGCTCGGAAGTTAATGCCAACCCAGCAGATGATCATGATCATCCGGAAGGCGTGTGGACGTTGCCGCCAAGCCTCGAGTTGGAAGATCAGGATCGTGAAAAATACCTGAAGATTGGGGAAAGCGACCGGATGACGCTGTTATTCAGGAAATAGTCTGAATCAACCGGGTTAATACGCCATGCCCTGCGGCAGCGTATTAACCCGTGTTAGTTGTGTACCATCAAGTGTGCGACTGTAATCGGTAATTAAGTGGCAAGACTGCAATTTTAGCGCAGTTTTCCACTATAGGACGGAGCCCTCAATACCGCGTTCATAAAGATCGCATTCAAACCATTCAAATAGGCTCTAACGGTTGGATCTTCAGTAAATCCTATGACCATGCCGCGTCCCCGTGATTGCACTACAACAAATGGTTTGTAAGCAAGTTGCGGCAGGATATCCGGCCATAGATAACCACTTTGTAATAGCTCATCAGCGTTGGTAAAGCGGGCCACATTGGTACCGGTATTTTGTGGCATGGGGCTAAAAATGCGTTGTCCACGAACCAATACATTTAATTCTGGAGCCACCCCAGCTGATAACCAATGATCAGGATCAACCACCGCTTTAACCAAAACGCCAGGGTTATTCAGTGGTGGCTGGCTCTCAGGGAAAAGGATCTGTTGGTATTGACTATCCTGTTCAATGACCCGGCCTGGGAGTGAATTAGCCGATAAATCGGTAGCCTCTTCGGCATCTTCATCACGCACCTGGTTTTCACGGCGGATAGCCAATAAATCAACATCTTTATCGGCAGCCCAGGAGGTGGCATCAGCCAATGTTACCAATACACCACCACGTTCAATCCAGCCCTTGATAGCACTCAGTGCTGAGTCATTAAAGCCAGCTGCATAACCACCAAAAAACCGGCTGCTGTCAGGCAGAATCAGAACGTCAAAATCATCCAGCTGTGCGCGGGCAAGGTTATCCACCCGGATTGATGTTACCGGGTAGCCGAATTGAGCTTCAATAATAAATTTTGCCGCGCCTGGCGAATAGACGTCGGTTGGAGCATCCCAGGCCAGCGCGACTTTGGGTGCTATTAAGCTGGCTGTCTGGAAACTGCCAAAGCTGGGGCCATCAGTAATCCAGCTGTGATCAAATGCGACTATTTCGATTCCATCCAATTCAGTTTGCAGATCCAGCATCATCTGATGAAGATTATCCGGGTTGCCATTGAGGGGTATGATCAGACTGCCTGAGGGGTATGCTCGACCGGCATGCGTAAATGGCTGATGACTGGATTTCATGTTCACGCCTGCCCGGAACATGCTGCTGAGCGCGGCTGCAATTCTGCGATCAGCACCGGGGATTACATAAGCTAGTTGAGCTGCAGCTGGTTGCCTGATAGCGAAGTCCGATTCTGTACCGAGCCGTTGCATATTGCCGGTGGCTACAGTTTGCCTGCATTCATCTACCTGGATATTGAACATCAATGGCAGTGACCAGGCGGTTACGTCATAAATCTGATGATTCAAGCCTTTATCCAGCCGCCGTTGTTGTTCATTAATGTAACTGGGGTCAATGTCTACTTGTTTATCCAGCATGGTACGCAACAGTCGCTTGGCTGGTTGTGCCAGCGGGAGGACCATCGAACCGGCTGGATAGTCATTGCCACAGGCAGAAAAACCATTGCTGCTGCGCCATACTTCAGCGCCATGCTGAGTCATTAAGCGCCCTAAATGATTTGCGCCGCCCTGATCAGCCTGTGCAGGAATGATAAAACTGCGCAAATTACCACTGCTGCCTTCCGCAATAGCACTGCTGCGATAAGCATAAAAATCCTGCAACAGTTTCTGGCGGTTATTACTGACTGTTTCTGCAGTGGAAATAGAACTGACAAAATGGTGTCTTACCGCATCCCGGTAAGTTAACAGACTGCCATCGGAACGACGTACCACCAAACCACGCGGTGAGGCCTGTTCATAAGTCATGGCGATACCGCCGTAATAAGATGGCCAACTGGCACCATAGCCTGGATAAAAGGCATCAAATACATCCCGGGTGAAGTAATCAAAACCGTATTGATCAAACCATTTGGCATTGTTCCGACCAAACAGTACCAGGTTATCGCGTTGATCCTGTGCCAGGTGCGGGTTGTACGGAATTGCTTCTGGAGCAAAGAAATAGGTCGCATCCGAGCCCATCTCATGTGCATCGACAAAAGCCAGCGGGTACCACTGTTGAATCGCTGCGACCCGCCCCTGAGTTTCCGGTTGGGTCAAGGCCAGCCAGTCACGGTTCAAATCGAATAAATAATGATTAACCCGACCTGATGGCCAGGCTTCATCATGTTCAACTGCAAACCGGCTGGTGTCTGCTAGCAAGCCCCTGGCTTGACGAAAACCGTTAACAAATCGGTCACGGCCATCGGGGTTTTGCAACGGGTCGATAAATACCAGGGTATTGGCCAAGATCCCATCGACCATAGCGTTGTTATCGGCAGCCAATAGGTGATAAGCAGTGAACATGGCCGCATCAGAAGAGGAAATTTCATTGCCATGTACGGCATACGATAACCATACTGTAGCTGGTAGTTGGGTGATTAAATCGTTGGCCTGAGCTGCCGAGGTAACTCGTGGGTCGGCAAGCTGCTGGATGTTTGTTTTGACTGAATCCAGACTGGCAATGTTATCCGGGTTGCCGATCACGGCATAAAACAGCTCCCGGCCTTCCCAGGAGTTGGCATACGGAAACAGTTGAACCTGATCTGGGTGTGCCGCTGCCAGGGCATCAAAATATTGCCGAATCTGAGCATGCGAACTAATCCGTTGACCTGGTTGATAGCCGAGTACATCGTGATAGCTGGGGGTTTCCGAACGATATTCAGTACCTGGCCATAACGGTGACAGATCGAAGTTCTGATCCTGCGCAGAAAGGTTGAAGCAACAGCAGCTAATGGCAACGGTCAGAGTAAAGAACAAGCGCATGATGGTTTTCCTGAAAAATAGCTTACGCACTATAACAAATGGACCTCCATGACTTCCTGCACTGTATCTGTTGATAGCCACTGGGTATCGTAAACATACTGAGGTTTGTGGCTGGAAGGAGAAATAACCATGTTTAGTGCATTCGGCTGGGTATTGTTCGGATTTGCAGTTTGGGGCTTGTGCATCGTGATGCATGCGATCCAGAAACGTTTTACTCCTGAGTGGAATAGCGGTGAACCAGGTCAAAACTGGTGGGATTTCATGTGGGGTGAAGACAATAAGAAACAACACTCCGGTGGTGCAGAACACAAGGTTAACGCCAAAGACAGGGAAATTAATGAGCTGAAGAAGCGTGTCGAAATTCTGGAAGCAATTGTGACCGATCGTCGTTATCAGTTCGATGAAGAGTTAAGAAATAGTCGCTAGCTAAGGTTGGTTTCTCCGTTAGCGAACTAGTGAGAAACCCGGCCAAGCCGGGTTTCTTTTTCAGGGTCATCGATAGTGCCGTTATTAATGGCTAATATCTGCTGATAATATTCGGGTTAATAAACAACAAAAATATTACTTCGTATTCAAGGCACGTCCATGTGCATGTTCAATCCCTTTGATGAGCAACCAGCGAGCTCAAGAACAGGCTACACCCCTTGCAGTTAATAGCTTGTAAAGAATTTGTGAGGTTAGTGTGAAGGTTTGAATGAATATTTATGCACAGTTATCGGCATAATTTAATAACCACTAAATTATGCCGATAATTAACCAGCAAATTTATAAGGTTTGAGCTGTCTGAATTGCAAGCAATATGAGTCATGGTAAATGGCTAAAAATACGCTTCAGATACTGTTTCTGATGGCAGCCAATGGCGGCATGTTCAAACTGCGCCTGCTGACCAGCCAGGTCGTCAAGGGTAGAAAAACCAATCCAACCAACAGTCCACCGGCGACTAGCCAAGGCTGTAACTGCCAGTTAACATCAAGCACATCACGACTGATCCACCAGGTACAACCAGCGGCTACGATAACCGCGAGCAAACCAGTCAGACCACCCAATAATATGTTTTCCAGCCACCAGGCACGTTGCAAAGTGGATTTTTTAACCCCCAGACAACGTAAAACAGCTGTTTCCCGTTGTCGCTCGGACAGTCCGGATTGGACCGCGTTGACCAGCACCACCAGTGCAGCCGCGAGGGTAAACAGAAACACAATTTCCAATGCGCGAATCAATTTTCCGAGTAATTCGCCAACCTGCTTGATCAGTGCCTGGGCATCAAAAATGGTGATATTAGGATATTGCCTGGTTATTTCCCGTAACAAACCGGTGTTGCTATCGGACAGGTAAAAACTGGCGATCCATTGAAAGCCCAGATCGGCTGCTGCTTCCGGGTTCAGCAGAATAAAGAAATTAATATTAAAAGAATCCCATTCAACATCACGCAGGCTGGTGATGGTTCCCTGGATTTGCTGTTCGCCAGACTGAAAGGTGAGCGTGTGCCCAGGGATCAACTGCAATGCCTCGGCCCAGTTCGAAGACAAAGATATCTGCACTGCTTCGTTGCTGGAATCGAACCATTGGCCAGCTGTGATGGTATTTGATGTGGGCAGGTCGTTTCGCCAGGATAGGTTAACAGTCCCATCGCGGCGCCCAGGTGGGTTCGCATCAGGGCGCCAGTCTGCGGCCGGCTTTCCATTGATATGGGTAATTCTGGCAACCGCCATCGGCCCAAATTCCAATTGCTCGGTTCCCGCCGTTTGCAATAATTGCTGTAAAGGTTGTTGTTGTTCAGGTTGTATATTGATTAGAAAACGGTTGGGTGTATCTGGTGCCAGGCTGGTTTGCCATTGTGTGATCATGTCATTACGAACCCAACCCAGTACCAGTAATGCGATAAGAGCTAAGCCCAGTGCTGTCATATGCAGGGTATTGGCTTGCTGGTGGCGTTGTAGTCCGGACAGAGCCAGCCTGAGTTCAGGCGCGCTGATTCTGTGCAGGTGTTTGATTGACCAAAGCACCAGTTTAACGACCAGTAGCAAGCTGGCGACCAGAATCAGAATGCCTGTCAACACAATCATGGCCAGGCGCAAATTACCCAGTTGCCACGCGCTTACGGCCAGCAGGCACACAAACGCTGGCAGATAGGTGATCAGCCAATGTTGATCGGTAGCGATGGCCACTTCATTCAAAATAGCCAGGCTGGCTTGTCGACGCAGCTGCAGCAGCCGGGGTAGACACAATGTGCCAAGCAATAATGTACCAATAGCCACGGTTTCCATAATAGGCTGCCAGGCCAGGCCAGGCAGCTGATTGGACAAGATCGAGGCCAATTGTTGTGCCAGCAATTGCTGTGCCAACAAACCCAGCAACACCCCCAAACTGCAGGCTGATAGCATCAGCCACAGCAGCTGCCACAGTTTTAAGCGTAAGATTTCTGACCAGGACACACCGAAACAGCGCAGTAATGCGACAGGTTGTTGTTGTGCCAGGGCATAACGCCTGCCTGCCTGCAACATACCGGCTGCACCCAGTAATACCGCGCACAGTGCCGCCAGACTTAAAAACTGGGTGGCCTGTTGCAGCGCATTATTGGATTGTGCCTGAGCTTGTTCAGGCGTGGTTATCCGGATGCCGGGCTGCGCCTTGATGGCTTCCTGAAACCGGTCCACAATTATTGGCGCACCGGCTACCAGTAACTGCCAGCTGGCCCGTGATTGACTGCGCAGCAAGCCGGCCCTTTCGGCATCTGCGACACGCAATAACAAACGTGGTGATAATCCGGCAAAGCCACCGGCCCGATCCGGTTCATAGCTGAGCACCTTACTGATCAGATAATTGTTGCTGCCGACTGCCAGCAAATCACCGGTGCTAAGTTCTAGATCGGTCAACAGACGTGACTCCACCCAGACTTCTCCTGTGGCCGGAAGTTGGTCTGTGGTGGTGCCTGGAGCATATGCGATGTCGCTGATTTCCAATTGCCCGCGCAATGGGTAACCGTTGGTAACCGCTTTGGCGGCAACCAGCAGCGAATTGTCGCCGGCGAACACAACACTGGGGAAGCTGACGGTTTCAGCTGTTGATAGTCCCAGAGTTTCGGCTGATTGCCGGATATCTTGGGTAATCCGTTCCCGGCCGGTGACGACCAGATCAGCAGCCAGTAACTCACCTGCTTTGACAGCCAAAGTGCGTTGTGCGCGGTCACTGGTGACATTCACTGCAGTTAAAGCAGCCAGGGTGATGGTTAACGCCCAGAATATCGCAGCCAATGGCCCGGCTTTCCACTCGTGCCAGGTTTGCCGTAAACTCAGTGATAACATCAGGCGGCCTGCTTGATATCTGTGTGCAGCTGGCCATCACGCAGGTGCATATGGCGTTGGCAGCGGTTGGCCATATCCAGGTCATGGGAAACCAGCAATAAAGCTGTACCGTGTTTGGAATTCATATCAAACAGCAGATCAGCGATATGCCTGCCATTGGCGTGATCCAGGTTTCCCGTCGGTTCATCGGCAAATAACAACTCTGGCTGACCGGCAAATGCCCTGGCCAGTGCCACCCGTTGTTGCTCACCACCCGATAACTGGCTGGGATAATGCGTTAATCGCTTGCTTAGTCCTACACTATCGAGGGCATTCAAACTTTTGTCTCTGGCGTCAGTCATACCGGTCAATTGCATCGGCAGCAATACATTATCCAGTGCGCTCAGGGTTGGAAGTAATTGAAATGATTGAAATACAAAACCAACCCGCTGGCGCCGCAGTGCTGCCCGACCTTCTTCATCCATATTTTGTAATGACTGGCCAAACATGTGCAATTCGCCTTCCGTGGCTACGTCCAGTCCGGCTAGCAAGCCCAGCAAAGTGGTTTTGCCGGAACCGGATGCGCCGGAAATGGCCAAAGATTCACCAGCCTTGAGTTGCAGCTCAACACCCTTAAGTATAGACAGGCTATGATCGCTGCTGGTAATACTGTGCTGCAGATTGCTACAGGATAAAATGACCGAATCCGAACTGGATGAAAAATGAGACATACAAATACTCGCAAAAATTTATCGGGCTATGCTATGACAGTTCACAAAAAAATAGTTGTTGGTTTGCTATTGGCTTGCAGCTTAGTTTGGGGTCAATGCACTTTAGCTCAAACAGATGAGTCCCCGAATCGGCTATTGGTCATGGGTGATAGTTTGAGTGCGGCACATAATATTCCGCTGGAAGCAGGCTGGGTGAATCTGCTGAAGCAACAATTGGTCCCGGAATGGGAAGTGGTCAATGCCAGTATCAGCGGTGAAACCAGCGCAGGCGGGTTGACCCGTTTGCCGGAAATTATTGCAGCGCAACAACCCGAATGGTTATTGCTGGAACTGGGGGCCAATGATGGTTTGCGGGCGCTGTCAACCAAAGCACTGGCTGATAACCTGGCTCAAATGATTGACCTTTGTCAGGCTGCAGGTATTCAGGTGCTATTACTGGGTATCCAGATTCCCGATAACTATGGTCCAATATATCAAGCCCGTTTTGCCGAGGTTTACCAGAAAATTGCAGCACAAAAGCAGGTGCCATTGGTGCCTTTTCTGCTGGAAGGGGTAGGCACAGAACCTGAGTTAATGCAGGCAGATGGATTGCACCCTACAGCAGCGGCGCAATCAATCATCATGCGTACTGTTTTACAGGCTTGGGAAGCGGCTCACTGAGTCAAGGCAGGCAATCATGGGTAGGTTGGCCACAACAGTACATCAACATCGGAGTTATCGGTCAGCCAGGTTCATCTAAGCCCCGGTTGATTCTTCAAAGCAGGCTCAAAACGGCTTTCATCAACTGATTCGGAAACCGTAATATTTGCTCAACTGACCTAAACCACAGTATATTTAAAGCGTGCTGCTGGTATGGGAGTAACAGGGTATCCGGCAGTAAACTGATAATGATGACTCTATGGGTAGACATTTCCAGATAGTGCTGATGGTGGGCTGGTTAATGGCAGCTGGGTTTGTGCATGCTGCAGAGCTAAGTTATCAGCCAAAACAATGCTTTATGTGTGAGCGTTGGAATAAGCCAATGGCGCCGTTCCAGATTGCCTGTAATACCTACTATGTTGGACCTGCAGGCCTTTCTTCCATATTAATCACTTCCGATGCCGGGCACATATTAATTGACGGTGGTTTACCACAGTCAGCAGCAGTGATTGATGCCAATATTAAAAAACTTGGCTTTGAAACGAGTGACGTTCGCTTGATTGTCAGCTCCCATTCGCACTTCGATCATGTTGGTGGGTTAGCAAAGCTGCAGCAACTCAGCCAGGCACAGATAGCTGTCAGCCCGGCCAGCGCTGAAGCATTAATAAGTGGTGGTCCGACCGAAGATGATCCCCAGTTTGCATTTGGCCGCCGTGCCAATAGTTTTCCGGCAGCACAGGATGTGCTTATCATTGATGACAAACAAGAACTCAGGGTAGGGCGGTTGCGCATCACCGCGCACTTTACCCCTGGACACACAGCCGGCGGCACCAGTTGGAGCTGGCAATCCTGTGAATCCGGGCGGTGTTTCAATATGGTTTATGCAGATAGCCTCAGTTCGGTATCGGCACCGGAATTTCGTTATACCGATGCCGCCAACAGGCGTGTCAGTGTTAACACGTTTATGCACAGTATTGATGTGGTTAGGAATTTACCCTGCGATATCTTATTGTCTCCGCATCCCGGCTATTTTGATATGCAGGGCAAACTGGCGCGTAGAGAACAGAATTTAGACCTGGATGTTTTTGTGGATTCTGAAGCTTGTCGCAGGTATGCAGATAAGGCAACCGTTCAGCTGGAACAACGGATAGCTCAGGAAAAAAATATTAATTGATAGGTCTTAAAGGCCAAGGAGTTCAGGTTAATGCAAGATGTTACAACTGGTTCAATTGCCGGAATAGTCACTGATACAAATGAGGACCCGTTACCTGGCGCGGTTATTAGCGCAACCCATGAACCCACTGGAACACATTATAATGCTGTGACCAGAGCGGATGGGCGATTCGTTATATTTAATGCTCGGATGGGTGGGCCATACCAGGTAACTGTGACTATGACCGGCTTCAGGACACAGGTCATGAATAATCTATATGTGAAAGTGGGTGAAGTACTGGAATTGACGTTCAGGTTGCAGTTGGAATCGGTTGAAGAATAGCTCAATGTATAACTGGCTGATTGCCAGTGACTGGCAATCAGCTGAGCAATGCCGGGTTAAAACCCAGCGTTTCCAGGGACTCTCGGGTAAGGGATCGCGTCACGAATATTGGCCATCCCGGTGATATAGCTGACCAGACGTTCAAAGCCCAGGCCAAAACCGGCATGCGGGACAGTGCCATAGCGGCGCAAATCCAGATACCAGCTGTATTGTTCCAGGTCGATATCATGTGCCTGCATCCGGCTGGTTAGAACATCCAGGCGTTCTTCACGTTGAGACCCACCGATAATTTCGCCAATTCCTGGAGCCAGCACATCCATGGCAGCAACTGTGCGGCCTGGTTCTCCGTCCTGCTGATCATTCAGGCGCATGTAAAATGCTTTGATTTCATCTGGATAGTTAACCACCACAACCGGCGCATTGAAGTGCTGTTCAGTTAAAAAGCGCTCGTGTTCGGTTTGTAAATCGATTCCCCATTCGGGTTTGAAATCAAACTTTTTACCCGATTTTTGCAAAATATCTACGGCTTCGGTGTAATCCACACGCTGGAAAGGCTGTTCGATCAGCGTTTCCAGCCGCTGGATTGCCTGTGGTTCAATCCGTTGGGCAAAAAACGCCATATCATCCGGGCATTCCTGAAGCACTGCACGGAAAATGTATTTTAGAAAATCCTCAGCCAAAGTAACCAGGTCATCCAGGTCGGCAAAGGCAATTTCCGGTTCGATCATCCAGAATTCCGCCAAATGACGGGTAGTGTTGGAGTTTTCTGCGCGGAAAGTTGGGCCAAAGGTATAGACCTTGCTCATCGCCAGGCAGTAGGCCTCCACGTTCAACTGTCCCGATACTGTTAAAAATGTTTCCTGACCGAAAAAGTCTTTGCTGTAATCAATGGCGCCGCTGTCGGTGCGCGGCAGGTTAAGCTGATCCAGGGTACTGACCCGAAACAACTGTCCCGCGCCCTCCGCGTCACTAGCGGTAATCAGCGGGGTGTTGATCCAGTAATAGCCTTGCTCATGAAAATAACGGTGAACCGCCTGGGCGGCGACATGCCTGACCCTGGTAATGGCACCAAATGTGTTGGTTCTGGGTCTTAGGTGAGCGACTTCCCGCAAAAATTCAAAAGTATGCCGTTTGGGCTGGACCGGATAGGTATCCGGATTTTCCACCCAGCCAATCGGTTTTACGCTGCTGGCCTGAATTTCCATGCTTTGGCCACGCCCCTGGGATTCAACCAGGGTACCATGACACTCTACGGCGCAACCGCTGGTCATGTGTAACACTTCATCGGCATAATTGGCCAGTTGGTTATCAGCAACCACCTGTAGTGTAGCGAAGCAGGAACCATCGCTGACTTGCAGAAATGATAAACCGGCTTTGGAGTCACGGCGGGTGCGTATCCAGCCCTGGATAGTCACCTGTGATTGGAGTTCGGCCTTGCCAGCCAGTAACTCACGGATGGAGTAAACGGATGCGGTCATGGATTGTCCCACTGATTAACCTTGATAAAGCAGTAAATGATAAAATATATGGAACAGATACGCACTGCTTAATTAATATTGAACTATGGCTATTACCCTGAGTGACAACGCAGCAACCAGAATTCGCCAGTTTCTTGATAAGGAGCATGGCATGGCATTTCGCCTGGGTGTTAAACGCACCGGCTGTTCCGGCTGGGCCTATGTGACTTCAATTGCCAATGAAATCACCAGTGATGATCAACAATTTGAAGATCAGGGTGTTCCGATTGTGGTTGACCCGAAAAGCCTGACGCTGATTGACGGTACCCGGGTAGATTATATTCAGCAGGGGCTCAATCAGTTATTTACCTTTGCCAATCCCAATGTCACCGGCGAATGCGGTTGTGGTGAAAGTTTTGCGGTTACCCAGTCGAATCAAACTGTAGCCGATGGAGCACCTGCAAACCCGTTTTAAATTTAGCCGCATAAGATGACCGGTAGTTCTAAACCCGGGAAGCGACGCCCGGCTGCAGCGGCTAAAAAGGGCAAAAGCCGCGCTAAACGGCGACCCAAAGCGCGCCAATTGCATTTTCGCGAACCTGCACCATCGTTGCCACGGCGTATACTGCGGTTTTTGAACCGCTTAATATTATTCAGTATTGTGCTGTCAATTACTCTGGTGTTGCCGCTGCGCTGGATGAACCCGGCAACCAGTAGTTATATCCTGCAGGCAAGCTGGCTGGAGCAAGCTGTTATTACACAGCAATGGCGTGATGCCGAGTCGATTGCCTGGACCATGAAAATGACGGTCATTGCGGCCGAAGATCAAAACTTCCCATTGCATTATGGTTTTGACATGAATGCCATTCGCCAGGCGTTGAACGACTCTCAAAATGGGCAGGGATTGCGCGGCGCAAGCACCATTACCCAACAGGTTGCCCGTAACTTATACCTGTGGCCGGGAGAGTCACGCGTCAGCAAGTGGTCACGAAAAGGTCTGGAAGCATGGTTCACCGTTTGGCTGGAAATGTTATTGCCCAAAAGCCGGATTCTAGAAATTTATTTGAACATTGCGGAATTAGGTGATGGTGTTTACGGTGTTGAAGCAGCCAGCAGACATTACTTTTCCAGCACAGCCGGTCAATTAAGCCTGCCGCAGGCTGCGGCACTGGCATCAATTTTGCCCAGCCCTAAAACCTATTCAGTATTTCAGCCGGGTGCTAATCAACAACAACGCCGGGAATGGATTCAGCAACAAATCCGGCAACTGGGTGGTCAGGCATTCTTACGGCAGCATCAATTATAAACAAGGCGAGCTTGCTGCATTGCCGGTCGATCATCGCTACGATTGATTAATGTTGCCGATTACAGGATGAATTCATGAAATTTTTATTGTTGACTGCTTTGCTGAGTAGCTTGCCAATGATGGGCAATGCCGAAGACTTGAATGTTAAAGGCAAAAATTCCACCGCCATCGTTCCTGAAGGCCAGCAACGCTGGTACCAGGGCAAATACCATTTTGCACCGGCACACCGCGCCGGCGATTATGTGTTTTTCTCAGGGGTTGTTGCAGGTGCTTACGAAAGCGAGCAGCCGATTGGCAAGGAGGCATTTAAAGATGACATTAGAAAACGTTTTCAAACCATTGAAAAAATATTAAAAGCTGCTGGTGCCAGTTTTGAAAATGTGGTTAAGATCAATACTTATCATGTATTTGACAGCCCGCATGTGGCGATCGATAAAATCACCCAGATAGATGCTGTTGCAGAGGTAAAGGATGAATTTATCGGTGAGCCTTACCCGGTTTGGACAGCAGTTGGTACAACTGCATTGTTTCCAGATAAGGGCTTGGTGGAAATAGAAATTGTGGCATATTCGCCGGTGGATTAAACCGGAAGGTTGCTAAGTGTATAGTACGCATTGTAAACAAGCTTGATAATCTAGAAGGACGATTGATTGAACAAGATATTTAAAGATGCAGATGATGCCCTTGCAGGTTTAATGTTTGATGGCATGACCCTGATGGCAGGTGGGTTTGGCCTTTGCGGAATCCCTGAAAATCTTATTGCAGCGGCCCATAAAACTGGTGTGAAAGAGCTAACGGTGATCTCTAATAATTGCGGCGTTGATGGATTTGGTCTTGGTATTTTACTCGACGCAAAGCAAATCAAAAAGATGGTGTCTTCCTATGTTGGTGAGAACAAGGAGTTTGAACGCCAGTATCTGGAAGGTGAACTTGAACTGGAATTTAACCCCCAAGGTACGCTGGCTGAGCGGATTCGCGCGGGCGGTGCAGGCATTCCCGGGTTTTACACCAAAACTGGTGTTGGTACGGTGATTGCAGAGGGCAAGGAACACAAAGATTTTGACGGTGAAACATTCATTTTGGAAACCGGCCTTAAAGCTGATGTGTCACTGGTGAAAGCATGGAAAGCGGACACTGAAGGAAACCTTGTGTTTAGGAAAACCGCGCGCAATTTTAATCCGATGATGGCAACAGCAGGCAAGGTAACAATTGCGGAAGTGGAAGAAATTGTTACTCCAGGCGAGCTTGACCCGGATCAAATTCATATACCAAGCATTTATGTCCAGCGGCTTATTAAAGGCCAGCACGAAAAACGCATCGAGCAACGCACCGTTCGTGAAAGGGAGACAGTGTAATGTCCGAAGTAAAAGGCTGGAATCGAAATCAAATGGCAGCCCGTGCGGCGCTTGAGCTTCAGGATGGTTTTTATGTAAACCTTGGGATTGGTATCCCGACACTGGTCGCGAATTATATCCCTGAGGATGTGCAGGTAACATTGCAAAGTGAAAACGGTATGCTTGGCATGGGGCCGTTTCCATATCCTGAAGAGGTTGATGCGGATTTGATCAATGCGGGCAAGCAAACGATCACTGAACTGCCTACATCAAGTTATTTCTCATCTGCGGATAGTTTTGCGATGATCAGGGGAGGGCATATTGACCTCTCAATTCTCGGTGCGATGGAAGTTGCGGAAAATGGCGATCTGGCAAACTGGATGATCCCCGGCAAAATGGTCAAAGGCATGGGCGGTGCGATGGATCTGGTTGCGGGCGTGAAACGTGTTGTTGTATTGATGGACCATACCAACAAAGCGGGCCAGCCAAAGCTGCTTAAAGCATGCACGTTGCCACTTACAGGAACCCGTGTTGTTGACCGCATTATCACCGGCCTGGGGGTGTTTGATATCGTCTCCGATGAGCAACAGAACGGTCTCAAAGTTGTTGAGTTAGCACCTGGGATAAGCTTGGGTGAAGTGCAAGCTGCAACTGAGGCAGCGATATTGGTGGACTGAAGTCAGTAAACCCAACTGCCCATTTATAAGGGCAGTTAGATTCTTATTCCGGCAACGATGGTAGCAGCTGTTTTTACCAAACTGTATTGGGTAATCACAATCCATACTTTCCTGTTTCGGATATGATTGAGAGGGAAAACATTGGATAGGCCAGTAACTAAGTGGGTTTCGTTCTAGTAATAAGGCTTGGTGCGCTCGGCACGACTCGAATTTGCTACTCCCGACTTAGTAAGTCGGGAGCTTATTCAATTTCCTACATATGAGTTAAGCCTGTCATGATACTTCGCACTTGGCTGAGAGGAGCCGCACTAGCAGCATTGCTACCCCACGTTTATTCTGGCTTACGGAATTTCAGAGTCATGCGATTGGATTCACCGATGGCTGCATACTGCGCATGCAGATCGGGATCATCGCGGCTGGTGAAGTAAGACGGCGGTAGTCGCCAGACGATATCCTGCTCAGTCGGCTGGTCTTTGGGGTTGGCATTGATATCGCTCTCACCGACAAATTCAAAACCGGCCGCCTCAATCTGTGCAATAACAAATTGTTTCTTCAGGTATCCGTTACTGCCATTGGCCCATTCATCGGGCATTTCTGACGGTGCACAATGCTGGACAATGCCGAATACTCCACCCGGCTTGAGCACCGTGTAGACATCGGCCAAAGCAGCATCCAGATAATTGCCGACACCCTCATTTTGGAAGCGGGCAAGGTTGTGAAGTACGCGCGGGAAGAACGCTGCATCTGCGGTGCCGGCGAGTTCTTCCGGCAGCGAGCCTAACCAGAACGCAGATACCGGGGTATTGCTTTCACCGGCCCATTCCGCAGCCTGGGTGGGCCAGGTCTCCAGCCACTGCGACGTATTAGCCATGAATTCCTCGTTGGCAAATGGAAAGTTCGGCCACATGTCCAACGCATAATTGGCTCCGATAAGATGACCCTCATCACCAAGGTAGGGCAGCAGTATCCTGCTGTACCAACCTGTGCCCGGGAGTCCTTCCAGCACTGTCATGCCGGGTTCGATGCCAAAAAACTCGAGGGTTTCACGCGGATGGCGGTGAGCATAACGTGCCTTGCTTTCTTCCGGTTGTATGGAAAGCACGGTGTCTAACGGGTCCGCTTCTGTCTGGGGCGGTTGTGCCTGGGCTGGTTGCACCTGGTCGGTCGTTTGTGGTGCCGCATCCGCTGGTGGTGCCTGATCTGCAGATTGACAGGCGGCAAGGAATAAAATCAATACAACAAGAAATAACTTGTTCATGCGTTGTCTCTGGGTTTGGGGTTCGCAGAGATTATCCGATTGCAGGGGCTGGTAAGCAAGTGATCTTTGGTTATCAAAAGCATGCAGAAGCTCTGATCCCGTTATTGTTGATTTTGTCTGTGTGCGATTGGAGTACATGCTTACAGGCAAATGTTTGAACCGCTTGCGGACACTGTTACTCAATTGGTCAGAATCGTCTTAAGCTGCCTAAGTCTTTGAGGTCAAATTGTCCAGTGCTTGACGCAGTGCTTTCTCTGCCTCGGCACGCTCAGGCTTAGACATAGCTGTAGGGTTCATTTCTAAACGAAGATTGAGGTGCTCTGCGTGCACTTTTTGGTTTTCCGCTTGCAGGTTATCAATCAGATCAATAACCTGGAAAGTTGCAACCGGTCGATTGATTCCTTTGACGTTAATGGGTGCTCGTTGCTCACATGAAACACAGCGCTTGACCAGGGCGTAAGTTTCGTAAGAAATGAGGATTTCGCTGCGTGCAGCGGCTGTTTCAAGACGGGAAGCCAAGTTCACACCTGCACCGATAATGGTGTAATCCATTCGAGATTCGCTACCGAAGTTACCCACCGTGCAATAGCCGGTATTAATGCCCATGCGGCATTCTAATGGATCTTCAATGCCTCGGTCCCGCCATATTTTTCGTAACTCATCCATTCTGCAACGCATTGCTATGGCCATTTCAACACAGCTGATAGCATCTTCTTGAACGCCTCGAGTTTCGGGGTCGCCGAAGAAAATCACGATAGCGTCACCGACGTATTTGTCTATCGTCGCAGCATAGTCCTGAGCAATTTTTGACATCTCTGTGAGGTATTCATTGAGCAGGAAAGTCAGGTCTTCAGATTGTAGCTTTTCAGCGGTTTCGGTGAAGTCAGCGATGTCAGAGAAGAATACGGTTAACTTCTTCCGCTGGCTCTCGACTTTGACCTCTTGTCGACCGGTAAAGATCGATTCGTACACCTGTGGAGATAGATACTTGGATAACTGATTGGCAATGCGCTCCAACTCACCTGATTTTTTTCCAAGTTCTGTTTCGCGCTGTTTGAGTTCTGTTATGTCGGAATAAACGCCGACTGTACCGCCGTCTTCGGTTTTACGCTCGCTGATCATCAAATAGCGGCCGTTCGCGCGCTGTTGCACATGTGGTGATCCGGCTTCATGATGTTTCGCTAGACGCTGGGCAACCCATGCCTCTTCATCGCCTTGAGCCTCTACAGCTAATCCCAACGATACCGTGTGCCGGATGACAGACTCAAATGTTGTGCCTGGTTCAAGGGCGTGATCTATCCCAGGGTAAAGTAGTTCCTGGTAACGACTATTGCAGACCACCAACTGATCATTGGCGTCATAGAAGCAAAAACCTTCGTTGATACTTTCAATTGCTTCGGCCAAGCGGCGACGCGTGCTTTGAATCTCCTCCAGGTTAGCTTTTCGGACGGCGACCGCATTGTCCCGAAAAACACCCAAGGCTCTGGCCATCTCGCCCAATTCATCTTTGCGATTGCGTGCTGGAATATCAATACTGGTGTCACCATCCGAGAGCTCAGTCATTGCAGTTGTAATCCGGCTGATTGGTTGGATTACCTTTGGGCCAACATAGACAAACATTGCAACAGTAGCGCCAACCAACCCCGCTAGTGTAATTAAGATCAAAATTATTTGTCCGGTATCAATAGCTTGCTTAGAGTGGGCAGATGCAGAGTCACTCGATGTCTGGGCCTGGGCGACAATTTCCGCAACCAGATCACTAAGTTGCAAAGCATGGGCCCGGCTAGAGTCAAGTGTGGTTTGGGCTATTTTCTGCGCTTCCAGTTCATCGCGGCGCAGCTTGAAGAGGCTCTCCGTGCCTCCACCTAGCGTCAATAGAGTCTCCAGAACCTTATTCAATTCATCATAGTATATAGCAGCTTTAGCCCGTGGCAGAAGTGTTGCAATGCGTGCTTTGGTGGCGATAAAACGATCTTGTAATGGTGTAAACAGTGCGTCGTTACTTAAGCTCGCGGCTTCACTTAATAAACTGGCGGCAAGATTGCCTTCAGCGCGAATAGTGAGCACCAGGCTGAGCGTATTGACATTGCCTTCGATCAATCCGGAAATTGCTGCTTCGCTATGTGTGGTCACTTGTTCAGTTGCCATTACTAAATCAAAAGTGGCGTCGTCAATCATTGGCGTTAAAAGCAGAAGTAGTTGGTTATGCCGGTTATCTAATACTTGCCGATCGGCTGCTGAATCTCTTGCTAACTGTTGCCCTGCAGGAGCAGTGAATACAGAGGTATGGTCAAGCCCCAGGTCAAGTAGGCTATTACTCGCTCTTCGCAACGCTAGCGTACGTGGGTTATCGGGCAGCTTAGCTATATTCCGGTCGATCATGAGTGCGGCTGAAAGAAAGCGCTCTTTTAATGGTTCCAGTCGGATCGGATCGATAACCACAACCGCTTCAGCGATTAGACCAGCAGCAAGGTTTGTAGCAGCATTAATAGACAGTAACGCATCAATGCCGCTCACCCCATTTTCGACCAGTCTGGTAATCGATGTCGAATTATTGAGCATTACTTTTTCGCCACTAATCACGAGGTTGAAAACGGCATCGTCGATTAATGGCTCTAAGGCTTCGTTGAAGCGTGCATGAGCAGTCTGCACGGCCGCCGTTTTGACTTGCCTCTTATGCTGTAAGTCCAGGCGTTGGCTAACGATCGAACCAAGCGCGCTGAGTTGCATCTCAAGCTCAGCAGCGACAGGCCCTATCTGTTGTTGTCGTTGATCGATTTTGCTGGTTTGAGCAAGCGACTGGGAAACGTTTACAAATTGCTGCAAATCCTTGGCAAGTGTGGCTTGCTCCTCAGCGAGTTTTTCGTGGCTGTTACTGGTAGCCAGCATCGGTGCAGCGGCCGCGATATCAGCCACTTTCTTAGACAGCGCCAGAGCATCGACCATACCGGGCATGCTTTTTTGAGTGACCTGATCAACGGATTGCTCGATAATGACAAAAACCAACCAGGCCACCAAACTGGCGATAACTGTAAGTCCGGCGAACCCAGAAAAGGCGATAAAGAGTTTTGCTCTGATACCTAAAGAGCGATACCAAGGCTGTTTGTTTCCGAGGTATTTGTACCTTATTGCGCTATCTGTGTGATCCATTGTTTGATAAAGGCTGTCAGCAATAATACCAAGCGTCTAATTATCAACAAACTCTACGGCATCAAAGTGACCATTATTATTGAGTACGGTGAGAAAAACATCATCCATGCCTTGGTTGTCATCTGGGCCGAAGTTCATCTGTATGCCTTCAAGATTGAATTGGCCGATATTTCTGATGGTTGCCAGTAAGCTCTGTCGGGTCACTTCAGGCCCCGAGGCTTCCAGGGCGGCGATAACCAGCCGCCCAAGAATGTAACCCTCGAGTGATACGAAACTTGGCTTTAACCCAGGGTTAAGTGCTTTAATGGCTCGGTTATAGTTAGCCACCACTGGTACTGAGCTATCGTCAGGCAGAGGCACAACCTGACTTATGATGACCCCTTTACCGTCAGCACCAAGTTCTTCGGCCAAAGCCTCACTTCCGACAAATGAGATATTGATGAAAACAGGGTCCATGCTGAGCCCGCGTGCTATGCGGATAAATTCTGCGCTGGGTTCGTACGCACCGACAATGGCCACAGCCTGTGGTTTAGCTTTACGGATCTCAAGCAGCCCGCGTTTTACTGCGGTTGTGTTGCGCATATAAGTGCCTTCGGCGACCAGCTCCAAACCACGTTTGGTTAAGGTATTGCGCAAACCCTCGAGGCCGGCTCGACCAAAGGAATCATCTTGATAGAGCACGGCGATGCGGTTGAAGCCTAGAGAATCTACAAGATATTTACCCCAGGCTTCGGTCTCTTGGTTGTAAGACGCGCGGACATTAATGACATTCTCAAGGGCGGGGTTACGTAAAAATTCAGCACCTGTGAAAGGGCCAAAAAAGGGTACTCCAACCTCGGTTGTGATCGGTTGTACCGCGCGTGATGTTGGCGTCCCAACCTCGCCGATAATCGCAAATACCTTATCGACATCGATCAATCGATTAACATTGGTAATAGCTCTCTCTGGTTCGTAGCCATCATCAAGGACCAATAGATCAAGTTTGCGACCATGCACACCTCCGGTCTCATTTGCTTCTTCGAATGCAGCGAGAATGCCGTCTCGAACACCCCGGCCAAGCGCCGCTGCTGGGCCTTCAAGGACTGCTGATTGACCAAAGACAATGTGATCGTTATAGACACCGACTTCGGCCAGAGCCGGTAGTGACAGAAGCATTAAAGCTATTGCGATGCGCGCAGCAACCTTGGTAAATGTAATTTGCATAAGCTTAGTATAAGACTAGTACTCTATCCATTCGCCCCTTAGTACGACCTTGCAATGATAATGGATGTCACCTCTCGTTCACCCGAGCCTGATCGAATGCGTGACACCATCGCAAGGCGCATAGGCTTATGGCTGCATCGTTTGATGTAAAATTCGATCACTGCGGGATCAACATCCGGTTGGCTTGATATCACTTGAAGTGTTGGTGTGCCTTCAGGGCATTTCAGCAAAGTTTCCAATTCTGCGAGTACTGTATTGGTTCCTGTGAAGGTTTTATTATCTGTGATCAATGTGATGTCATTGGCCAGGTTTGGAAGCAACATCTGCGGCTTTGCTTCCATCACAGCAGTATCAAACAACTGCACCAAACCTGCCACGGTGCTATCCCATTGCAAACTCTCAGGTGGTACTTCATAGCCTGTTACAATTTCAGCAGGTGCCAGGCAGACTGCTGGGTTATTAACCCATGGAATTGGATTAACCTGCGGCAAGTCGTCCTGGTTGCCACGGAACAGATAAGGCCCATCGCAAAATCGGTCGCCGTTGGCATCAACACAGTTGGCGGCGTTGATTTTCCAGTAGTTGCCGCCTTCGGGCCTGGGGTGCTGGAATTGGTTGAGGCGTGCTCCCACCAGGTCGATGGCGGAGTCGGTCAATAGAAAGTTATTCCACCAAGTCTGGTTACCGACTGCAGCACCCAGTAATTCTACGCCATCGATGTGACCCTGAAAGTCATTACAAAACAGTAAATTGTGATTGCCGTCCCAGAGGAAAAAACTGTTCTGGTCGTTGTTCAGAATGTTGTTGAAATAAATTCGGTTATTATTCGATTTGTTAAACACAATGCCATATTGGCTGTGCCGGCTAATCTCGTTGCCAGTGATTTCGTTGCGATGGCTTTTGGTGAAATTGATGCCGTTGCTTCCACGGGCACCAGTACCTCGCAGGGTGTTTTTGCCAATCAGGTTATTGGTGGAATCCCACATCAGAATACTGCCTTTAGGGTTGAGCAGGATGCTATTTTTTGTCAACCGGTTTTGATGTGATTTGCTTAGGGTGATACCACGCCCATTGGTTGAAACGATGGTGTTTTTTCGGACCCGATTTTGATTGGTACGATCCAGGGTGATGCCTGTGCCCATACTGGTCGGGCCGCTGATGTGACAATCCCGAATGGTATTTGAATGTCCCTGGACAATTACCACACCTTCTGAAAAACCGAACACCCGGAGCTTGCGAACCACCACATTTTTGCGACCGTCCAGCATCACACCGACACCGCGTGCACCAGCCACATGACGCAACATCAGGCCGGAACCGTCCAGAGTAATGCCATCATCTTCAATTGAGATCGATGCCTGTTGTGAAGCGGTCAGGGTGCAGGTTTTCGTGGCTGCATCCCAGTTGCCGATTTGTTGCCCGATACAATCTCCACCCTGGGCATCATCGATAATTCGATAATGCTGAGCCATGGCTGGCAGCACAAGCAGCTGGCTGATGAGCAATAAATGTAGCTTGAATAAAAAGCGTTTCATGAATCCTTCATCCTTACTCGCCTTTAAATCCGGTCGACATATGGATGGGTGACAACATTGTTATTGTCTATGTGAGTGGCTGGCGGAATCCATCCAAGCTTTACATTCTACCAGTTCAAGGTTGACGCTATAAAAATGAGGCTTTTAACGAATAGTTTTAAGTTGTGTCTGTCCATATGCCATCTTTATATTGGTATAACAAACAATAAATTGGTTTAAATTGACCGCTGAGAAGTCAGGCTCTATGCTGTCGTTCTTCAGCTAATCGGCCCTAACCTATGCGTCTACCACCTTCGCGCTTTAACTCAAGCGGTATTTTTGGCGGCTATGTCGTTTGCTGCTTATTGTTCATCTCTATAGTGTGCTTTTACACCACGGCTGCTTTTGGTGACGGATATCTGCCCAGGGTAGGGGCTAGCCAACTGGCAGATAAAGAAAAAACACTATTTTCTCCACCTCAGCCGATCTGGCGCCGGGCCAATGAGCTTTCACCAATACTGGCTCTGAGTAATCAACAGCTATTATTGGATTTAGGTGTTTCGGAACAAGCTGCTTTATATGATCAGCGTAGTGGCCGATTGAGCTCGTTATGGCTTAGTCAGCCGATGTTGCCAGGTTCCGGTACGGGGAATGTTTTGTCCTGGTCAACTTTGGGTTATGCATCAGTACCTGTTGGGGATGTGTTAGACCAGCTTGTGGTGGAGCGTTTTCGGGCCTTTTTGGATCAACACGCAGATGCATTGCAAGTTGATACTTCACAAATGAGTTTTCGGGTTGGCGTGCATGGTGATTTAATCCAGCTTCACGCGCAGCGCGAGGTTGATGGTGTGCCGATAAGAGGTGCTGGCCTTACTGCAACTATCAGCCATGGCAATTTGATTTTGTTGGGTTTGGATCACTGGGCGGATATAAGGGTTGCTACCACACCGACAATTACTGGAAATGAAGCGCGCTCGGCACTGTTGAATTACCTGGCGCCGCAACTTCCAAGTAACGTTTCTGCTGATCCTGAATTGATGCTGATACCTTACAGCACAGACGTTGCCGGCGCTCCGGCATATGCTCATCGGCTGGTCTGGTTGTTGCCGGTTGAGTTTGATGACATCGTTGCTGGATATCAGGGAGCCGTAGATGCACACAGCGGCGCTGTGATTGCTTTTTGGGATACCTATCATGCTCAGGATGCCCGAAATGTAAAAGGCGGTGTCTACCCACTGAGTAATGACGGGCTTGGCGTTGACGGTGTGGAGATTGCCGGTTTTCCTATGCCGTTTGCAGATGTCAGTCACGCAGGCGGCGTCGCCACCGCAGATTCAGGTGGCAATGTATTGGATGTCAGCGGCCTGATGACCACTGAATTGGCCGGAACGTTTGTGGCTGTTGATGAGTTCTGTGGTGCGGTCTCCGAGTCATCCGGTGCCGGTGATCTTGATCTCGGTACCAGCGGAGGTATTGATTGTGATACACCGCCGGGTGCATCCGCAGGTAATACACATTCGGCAAGAACCGCTTTTTATGAATTGAACCGGATCGCGGAGCTGGCTCGCGGCCAGCTGCCCGCTAATAGCTGGGTCCGCAGTCAGCTAACGGCTGAACTGAATATCTCGGTGGAATGTAACGCCTTCTGGACAGGATCAGTGGTGCAGTTTTTCCGTTCCTCGCCGACCTGTTCCAATCTTGGAGAGCTGGCGGGTGTGATCGACCATGAATGGGGCCACGGCATGGATGACAACGGCACCAATGGTTCAGTATCTTCACCGGGTGAGGGTATCGCTGATGTGTTTTCCGCTTTGCGGATAAATGATTCCTGTCCTGGAAGGGGTGCGCTGGCAAACACATGTGGAGGCTTTGGCGACCCCTGCACCCCCAGCTTCGGTTGCACAGCGGCTAGGGATATTGACTGGGCCAGGCACGATTCCCAGCAGCCACACAACGTGGCCTGGGCTAATGCCAATTGCGGTGGCAGCCCGCATTGTCGGGGCATGTTAAATGCTGAAGCTGCCTGGGACTTATTAAAGCGGGATTTACCTGCCCAATATGGTCTTGATAGCAATACTTCTTTGGAAGTTGCTACCAGATTGACCTACCTGGGCGCTGACAACGTGGCCAGTTGGTTTGTGACCAACAATGGAGAAGAGGGTGGCTGTAATGCTTCCAGTGGTTATCAGCAATACCTTGCAGCAGATGATGATAATGGTGACCTTGGTGATGGGACACCCCATATGCAGGCTATTTTTGCGGCTTTTAACCGCCATGGTATCGCCTGTACTACACCGGTGGTGCAGGATTCCGGATGTGCCAATACTCCAGTCACAGCACCAACTGTGGTGGTATCCAGTGCAGAGCGTGGCGCCTCTTTAAGCTGGGCTTCCATCCCAGATGCTACTCGCTATAAAATCTTCCGCACTGATGGCGTTCAGCAATGCGATTATGGGAAGGCCATAGTGGGTGAAACAGCCTCGACATCGTTTGACGATACCGGACTGCAAAACGGCCGGGAGTATTACTATGTAGTGGCGGGTTTTACCGGTTCGGACGCATGTATGGGACCAACCAGTTCATGCGCAACGGTTGTAGCAGGCGAAGAAACACTGATTTTTGTCAATGGCTTTGAAGATTAGCGAGTGGTGTATTCCCACGCAATAACCGACCAGGATTGCGATTTGCCTTTCTGGTCTCACTTTAATGAGCTAGGCCGTTAACACAGACAAATAACAAAAGCCGAGATACCCATATCTCAAATTCAATAAAAACGGGGTAAAACCCGGCCGCTCGTGGCATTATCTAAAGGAGGTAAATGATCAACACGATGCTATCCGGAACCATTCGTGCCTGTGTGATACTGGCTATAGCAGTTATAGACATATATGGACGCCTCCCTCCAGTCAAGGGCAATTCTTGATTAAATTGTTGTCTGCCCAATAGCCGATCAAGAAATGGTCTGCTGACATATATTCGGGTTGTTAAAGGCGTGTTTTAATCACGCCGACCCAGGAT
>JAJFKX010000033.1 GCA_021772985.1 Gammaproteobacteria bacterium | reverse complement strand
ATTCAAGAGTGCTGGAGTTTTTCCTATGGTATTTACCCTATTTATGCCTCTCAGGCGGAGGTAACTCAGGTTTTATTAGGTTTCGCTTAATAAGATTTCTATGCAACCCAATTTTTGAATCATGCCTGTCCTGTATCTTTGTCCATGGATCGTGCCTGTCCTATATCTTTCATATCTTTCTTATAGAGTTTTTTAAGTAAAGCTGGAGGCTTACCCGTTTTATTAACAACTGAAGATAGTTCATTGAGCTTATCTCGCATTTCTTTTTTAAATGCTGTTAATGTTACATGTTTTCCTCTTTGAATAGTTCCGAATGCCTTTCTAGGGCCAAACTCTGGGAATTTTTGCATTGGTTTGTTTAGTCTGTTTTTGTAATCGCCCAGTATTGATAAAACACTTGTATATACACCGCGACCTAGAAAACTTGCAACAATTAGCATCTCATTGACACCATCATTATTTGGTCTGTTTCTAACGGCTTCAAGTAAAGCTTCTCTTATCTTTGCTGATTTAATATCCTGTATCCAGTAAAAGGAAGGTACTTGGCTCCATAGAGAAAACTGATAGATAGCAAGTCTGTGCTTCTCACTAACATTTATACTATTCCTATTTACAAACCACCTCCATATTACAACAGGTGAAGGAATAGACTCTGAAGCGCCTCGAGATAAAACAGACCAAGCAGCTATTTCTTCCTCAAAACCCTCTGGTGCGACAGTAAAGCTCATGCCTTTAATAGCAACTGAATCTGGAGAATCCTCTATTATGTAGCGTTTAGCACCTTCATCACCGGGGTCTTTAGATAAAATAAAAACACCACTGCTAGCTGGTGATCTAACAACTTTAGCCACTTTATCTAATAGCGCATCTCGAAATTGATCAATTCTTCTTTCAATTAAATCATCCAAATCTTTTGAGTCACCCAGGTGATTACCAGCACTTCTTCTTACATACAAAGTACCTTTAAATAGTAATTGCTTTTGTTTACTGCTGAGATGCTGAAAGCTCCCATCTTTACTAATCATGTGGGTAGTGCCCGCAGATTGAGGTATATAAGTAACAACTATAGACTTGCCGTCTATTTTAAATTCCTTGGCTCTAAGATTAGTTATGTTTGGTTCTAAGTGCCTATTTATTTTTTGTTGTAGGAAATTTACGTCTTTAATCGCATCAGCAACCGCTCGTGATAGACCGACTACTTTTTTTTCACCGTCATTAATTCCAAATACCAAATATCCACCATAAGTATTTGCAAAAGCTGATATATCTTTGGTTAGGTCAAGTAAATTTTTTTCTGATGCGGGGTCTATAGTTTGTTTATAATCAACTCGGTCATCTTCTTCTGCGTACCTCACAAGAAAAACCGCAGTCTCTCTCGTAAGCGGGTCATCTTTATTTAAATGGTGCTGTACGCTACTCATATAAAATCCCTTTGTTTTTCTCGCCTAACTATAACTATACAGCGCATGCTGTATAACATCGAAAATTGATACATTGCACATGCTTTTTATCGGTAAGCGTCTGTCTTTCATTGCTTTTCTTCTCGCCCTTTGCCTTGAATATAACAGCTGTTGCTGTATATCCAAGAACTAAACTGCAACTGCCGTATAGTCCATATAAACCTTTGTAACTGATCTTAATTTCTTGAAATATAAGAGTTATCCAGAGAATTTAGCATCTGATATAACAGCATAAGCTGTGGTATCAGGCCTATTTCGTACAGTTTTTCCCTCTATTTGCTGATATCCCTGTCTTATTATGGCGTTTATCGTTTCATAAGGTCAATTGATAGCAGTGCCCATAATGAAACCTAAACTACTGGATCAGATGCGTCATGCCATCAACGGCATTATAGTTTGCAAACCGAACGTGCCTCTGTGCATTGGGTTAAACGTTTTATTTACTTTCATAACAAAACACACCCGAATGAACTTGGATTGCATAATTTATCTGATTGGAATGAAATGGATTGGTGCAACTAAACTTCTCTAAGCCTATACATTCCCACGCGGAAGCGTGGGAACGAGAAACCCAGCTAGTTTAGAGTAGATTCAATGCTTTTAAAGATAGATTCCCACTTTCGTGGGAATGACGCGATGCTAGTGAATATAGACGATATAACTACCGGCTAATCTTCTTCCTCAACCGCGCCAGCGCCTGCAACTGTGCCTGCGCCTGCACCAACTGCGCCTGCGCCTCCGCAATATCATGCTCCCCAGCACGATCAGCTAATGCCCTTTCAGCTTCCTCCTTAGCATGAATCGCTGCTGCTTCATCAAGGTCTTCCGCCCTTTCAGCAGTATCCGCCAAAACAGTCACTAAATGCGGTTGCACTTCCAGCAAACCGCCGGATACGTAGAAATCCAGCTCTTCACCATCCGCCTGCTGCAATCGCACCTGGCCCGGAGCCAGTTTTGTCAGCAATGGTGCATGCCGGGGCGCGATGCCCAGTTCGCCCATTTGACCGGTGGCGAAAACCATGGTGGCTTCGCCGGAGTAAATCGACTTTTCGGCACTGACTATGTCGCACTTAATGGTGTTCATTATCTAATTCCGAGTTCCGGTTGACTGCAATTATGCAGCTTCCTGTTCCATTTCCTTGGCTTTTTCGACCACTTCATCAATGGTGCCGGCCATATAGAACGCCTGTTCCGGCAGGTGATCGTAATCACCTTCCACAATACCTTTAAAGCCACGGATGGTTTCTTTCAGTGAAACGTATTTACCTGGTGAGCCGGTGAACACTTCGGCCACGAAAAACGGCTGACTGAAGAAACGTTCAACTTTACGGGCACGGGCTACGGTGGCTTTATCATCTTCAGACAATTCATCCATACCCAGAATGGCGATGATGTCTTTCAGTTCTTTATAACGCTGCAGGGTGCCCTGAACGGCACGGGCCACGTCGTAATGTTCCTGGCCAACCACCAATGGATCGAGCTGACGGCTGGTGGAATCCAGCGGATCAACCGCCGGATAAATACCCAGCTCGGCGATGTTACGTGACAACACCACGGTCGCGTCCAAATGCGCGAAGGTGGTGGCTGGTGACGGATCGGTCAAGTCATCCGCAGGTACGTATACGGCCTGGATTGAGGTAATCGAACCGGTCTTGGTGGAAGTGATGCGTTCCTGCAAATCACCCATTTCTTTAGCAAGGGTCGGCTGGTAACCCACCGCCGAAGGCATACGGCCCAGCAGTGCGGAAACCTCGGTTCCGGCCAGGGTGTAACGGTAGATGTTATCGATAAACATCAATACATCACGGCCTTCATCACGGAAGTTTTCAGCAATGGTTAAACCTGTTAATGCCACCCGCAAGCGGTTACCCGGTGGCTCATTCATCTGGCCGTAGACCAGTGATACCTTGTTGAGTACGTCGGAATCTTTCATTTCGTGGTAAAAGTCGTTGCCCTCACGGGTACGCTCACCCACACCGGCAAATACCGAATAGCCGGCATGCTCGATAGCGATGTTCCGAATCAATTCCATCATGTTCACGGTTTTGCCTACCCCGGCACCACCGAACAGACCAACCTTACCGCCTTTCGCAAACGGGCAGATCAAATCGATAACCTTAATGCCGGTTTCCAGCAGTTCGTCACTGGCGGCCTGGTCTTCATAGCTGGGCGGCAGACGATGAATCGGCAGCATTTTTGCAGCATTAACCGGACCGGCATCATCTACCGGGCGGCCCATTACGTCCATGATCCGGCCCAGGGTTTCTTCACCCACCGGCACGGTAATCGGTGCACCGGTATCACTGATTGGATTGTTACGGCGCAAACCATCGGTGGAACCCAATGCAATAGTACGCACTACACCATCGCCCAACTGCTGCTGGACTTCCAGCATGATGTCGGTGCCATCCACCTCCAATGCGCTGAATACTTTAGGTATGCTTTCGCGTGGGAATTCCACGTCCACTACCGCACCGATAATCTGTACAATTTTGCCTTTGCTCATGGTTGCTATTGCCTCTGCATTACAGCGCGGTCGCGACACCGACGCTGGTCTGGGTTTCTTGATTGATGATCAGTTCGCGAATCGTCAGATCGGCAAACTTTGTGTATAACTTGTCCAGCCGGTTTTCGGCACCCACCGGGTCACCTCCACGCTGGGTGTAATTGGCCTTGATCCGAAATCTGCCTTTGCTGTCACCGGTAGCATCCAGTAATTCAATTTCACCGGCCATATAGTCAGTGCTGACACCATTACTACGGCTGCCGGAACGCAGGAAAACTTCCAATACAGTCACCTGCAGTTCATCGCTGGATACCTCATTGATCAATGCCTGCTGATCCAATTCCGAATAGATAATCTCGGATAACCGCCGGGCTTCATTCTGTGGTTGTTGCAGAATGCTGACATCCTGCCAATCGACCGTAACTCTGGCCAACTGAATCGTCCCAAAGCTTTTCGGCTGGGCTCCAGTACTGGCCACCGCCCTGTCCGGTGGCGGCAATGGCGCTTTGATTACCGAACAGGCAACCAGCATAGCCAGCGCCAGCCAGATCATTGTCAGGGTAAATATTGTCCGCAGCATCATGTTATTTATACCGCTGCTGCGCCACCGACAATTTCGGAAATTTCCTGAGTGATCGCCGCCTGACGCGCCTTGTTGTAAGCCAGGTTCAGGTCATCGATCAAATCGGAGGCATTATCCGAGGCACTCTTCATCGCCACCATCCGTGCGGCATGCTCACTGGCCAGGTTTTCCAATACCGCCTGATACACCAGCGACTCCACATACCGGGTTAACACTTCATCCAATAGCTCACGGGCTTCTGGTTCATAAATGTAATCCCAGTGCTGCAGCAGTTGGTCACTGTCTTCCGCTTCCGGCAATGGCAGCAACTGACTGACCAGCGCCTGTTGGGCCATGGTGTTGATGAAGTCGTTATACGCCAGTTGCAGGCGATCCAGCTCACCATTGTGATAAGCATCAAATACGGTTTTCATCACACCGATTAAATCAGCAATTTGCGGCTTCTCACCAATATTAGCAGTGTGAGCGACCACTTCTATTCCGCTGATATTACGGAAATACTGGCTCGCTTTGCGGCCGATGGTAACTACCTTGATACTGGCACCGGCCTCTATCTGAGTACTCATATCGGCAAGCACCATACGAAACAGATTGGTATTCAAACCACCACACAATCCACGATCGGTAGAAACCACCACATAACCCACCGACTTGATCTCGTCCCGGGTAACCGTAAACGGATGTGTATATTCCGGGGTGGCTGCGGATAAATGGCCGATCACCTGCTTGATCATCCTTGCATAGGGACGTGATGCTGACATCAGTTCCTGCGATTTTTTGATCTTGCTGGCCGAGACCATCTCCAGCGCTTTGGTCACCTTGCGGGTGTTTTTAACGCTGCGAATCTTGCTGACAATTTCTCTTGCGCCTGACATGATTGGGTTCCGCCTGCCGTTTACCTGTGCAAATAATTACTGGTGTTTACCAACTACCGGTTTTCTTGAATTCAGCAACTGCCTCACCCATCTGGGTGGCCAGCTCATCATTCCAGTTACCGGTGTCGTTGATGTTATTCATGAAGTCGGCATGGTTGTTGCCCATGAAAGCATGCAACGCCGCTTCGAATGAACCCACCTTATCCAGTGGCTGGTCATCCAGATAACCTTCATTGGCGGCATACAGACTGACCGCCATTTCAGCGATACTTAAGGGGCTGTACTGTGGCTGCTTCATCAATTCAGTAACCCGCTGTCCGCGCTCCAATTGTGCCCGGGTGGTTTTATCCAGGTCCGAAGCAAACTGGGCAAACGCCGCCAATTCACGGTACTGGGCCAGTGCCAAACGCACACCGCCACCCAGTTTCTTGATGATCTTGGTTTGTGCCGCACCACCCACACGCGATACCGACAGACCAGCATTAATTGCTGGGCGAATACCGGCGTTGAACAGATCGGTTTCCAGGAAGATCTGACCATCGGTAATTGAGATCACGTTGGTTGGTACAAACGCAGATACGTCACCTGCCTGGGTTTCAATAATCGGTAATGCGGTTAATGAACCGGTTTGACCGGTGACTTCACCATTGGTCAGTTTTTCCACCTGCTCGGCGTTGATTCGTGCAGCCCGTTCCAACAAGCGGGAATGCAGGTAAAACACATCACCTGGATAGGCTTCACGGCCCGGCGGGCGACGTAACAGCAGCGATACCTGGCGATAAGCCCAGGCCTGCTTGGTCAAATCATCATATATGATCAGTGCATCTTCACCGCGGTCACGGAAATATTCACCCATCGCGCAACCTGCATAAGGGGCAATATACTGCATCGCTGCAGACTCGGATGCACTGGCGTTGACTACAATGGTGTGATCCATTGCGCCATGTTCTTCCAGTTTGCGGACCACACCCGCCACCGATGACTGCTTCTGGCCAACCGCAACATATATACATTTAATGCCGGTGCCTTTCTGGTTGATGATGGCATCAATGGCCACTGCAGTTTTACCGGTCTGGCGATCACCAATGATCAATTCACGCTGACCACGGCCAATCGGCACCATCGCATCAATCGATTTCAAACCGGTCTGTACCGGCTCCGATACCGACTGGCGGGAAATAACCCCAGGCGCCACTTTTTCAATCGGTTCAAAACTGCTGCTGTCAATCGGGCCTTTGCCGTCAATCGGATTGCCCAGCGCATTAACTACGCGGCCCAGCAGGCCTTCGCCTACCGGGACTTCCAGAATACGTCCGGTACATTTAACCGTATCGCCTTCTGAAATATGACCATACTCACCCAGTACCACTGCGCCCACTGAATCGCGTTCCAGATTAAGCGCCAGTCCAAAAGTGTTACCCGGGAACTCAATCATTTCGCCCTGCATGGCATCGGCCAGGCCGTGCACCCGGCAGATACCGTCAGATACGCTGACCACGGTACCTTCGTTACGCGCATCAGCGGCAACCTGCAGTTGCTCTACGCGCTGACGAATCAGTTCGCTGATTTCAGATGGGTTAAGTTGCGTTTGCATAGTTTTGTTTCCTTCAACAGCCGCCCTCGGCTGTACCGTTTTATTCGTTTAACTGCTGTTCTTGATGGCTGTCAAAGCCTTCAGGCTCGCGAAATTTGTTGCGCCAAACGTTCCAGGCGTCCTCGAGCAGAGCCATCGATAACCTGATCACCGGCCCGGATGATGGCCCCAGCCATTAATTCCGGATCGATACTCACGCTCAGCTCAATATTCCGGCCAAACCTTTCGGCCAGACTGTCACGCAACCGCTGCTGCTGATCATCATCCATCGGCATCGCGCTGGTCACTTCTACATTCAGACGGTTTTCCGCCTGGGCACGTAATTGCTCGTATTGCGCAGCAATTTCCGGCACCAGCGGCAAGCGCTGGTTTTCCGCCAGCACCCTGACCAGGTTATTACCTGATTCGGACAATGCCAAACCGGCAACGCCGATGATCAGGTCAGCCAGTTCCTGCTGAGGCATCCGCGGATGGCCAATTAATCGCTCGATTTCAGCATCGCTGACAATCTCATTCAAAACCACCAGCTGCTGGCTGAATTGTGCCAGCGTGTGACGTTCTGAAGCATGCGCAAACAATGCTTTGGCATAAGGCCGGGCCAGTGTCGATAAACCTTGCATATCAGGTGCCTGCAACCAGTTCGTCGATCATTTGCGCGTGCGTGCCGGCGTCAATTTCCTTGCCCAGCACCTTTTCGGCGCCTATGACACTCAGCGAAACCACTTCCGCACGCAGTTTTTCCCGTGCCTGGCTGGTAGCCTGCTGGATATCAGCTTCGGCGGCGTGCACCTGGCGTTGCCGTTCACGGACCGCATCGTCTTTGGCTTCTTCCACAATCTGGTTGCCACGCACACCGGCCTGGTCAATGATTTCAGTAGCCTGATCACGCGCTTCGCGAATCAATACTTCAGCTTGTTGGTTGGCCTGTTCCAGTGCCTGTTCAGCACGGTCAGACGCAGCCAAACCTTCAGCAATCTTCTTGCGACGTTGTTCCAACGCTGTGGTCAGCGGTGGCCAGATGAACTTCATGCAGAACCACACGAAGATCATCATCGCAATCGATTGCAGGATGAGTGTGAGATTAATGTTCACACGGCCTCCTAGCTATTCGTTAATCTTAAATGGATGTAAGGGTAGCGTTTATCCGCCCAGTGCGTTTTGCAACTGGCCGATGAACGGGTTAGCGAAAGTAAAGAACAATGCGATACCCACACCGATCATTGCCACAGCATCCAACAGGCCGATGGCCAGGAAGAATTTACCTTGCAGCATTGGCGCCAGTTCCGGCTGACGTGCAGTGCCTTCCAGCAGACGACCGCCGAGGATACCCACACCGATACCAACACCCAAAGCACCCAGACCGATCAACAGTCCAATGGCGATTGCGGTCATGCCAATTACAGTTTCCATGATTACTCCAAATATTTTTCTAAACGTAGTAGTTACGGTTCAACACAACAATCAATGATGCTCATGCGCCATGCTTAGGTACACAACGGTCAGCATCATGAAAATAAAAGCTTGCAAAATGATTACCAGAATATGGAACACTGCCCAGCCGAAATGCAGCAGTTGTCCACCGGCAAAAGCCAACCCACCGGCCAGCAGCAGTTGCGCGTACAGCAGCAACAAGGTGCGCTTGGTTGACAGTTTATTTTTCAGGTTCAGCGACAGCGTTACGGCCACCGACAATGCCACCGCGATAAAGAACCAGGCCGGCACATGCCCACCGAATAAAGCCTGCAAGCCTTCCGCGACATAGCCGGAACCGGCTGCAAACACCAAGGCAATCAAAATGAAAATCAGCTCGCCTGCGTATAAATTTCCAAACAATCGCAAACCCAGAGACACTGGCTTGGCCAGCAAGCCCACTACTTCCAACAGGAAGTTAAATACCATCAGCGGCGGCCACAGGTATTTCGGCATGCCCATTTCCTTGGGATTGATCGGATTCATGGTCAATTCGGCCATAAAGCCTTTAATGCCTTTAATCTTGAAGCTGTAGTAGATAATCATACAGAACACCGCAATCGCCATGCCCATGGTGGCATTGACATCGGTGGTCGGTACCACCTTCTGATAATCAACACCGGCTGCACCCACCGCCCACGGTATCCAGTCGACTGGAATCAGATCCATCAGATTCATGAAGAGAATCCACACGAACAGCGTCAATGCCAGTGGCGCAATGTATTTATTGGTGCTGCGGAAGACATCTTTGACGTTGCTATCCACCCACTCAACAACACTTTCAATGGCATTCTGAAAACCACTGGGGGTTTCTGTAGTAGCTTGTTTAGCCACCCTGCGGAACATAAAAAAGAAAGCAATGCCCAATAGCAGTGACCACAGCATGGTATCTACATGCACCGCCCAAAAGCCCATGGCTGCGGCTTCATCTGCGCCATGCGCAAAGCCCCAATGGCCATCGGGGTGCCTGCCATAGGTCAGGTTCTGCAAATGATGCTGAATGTAATCAGAAGCTGTTTGTGCTTCGCCGCTCATGCCGTTTCCTATTTCATTCGCCGGTTTGCGTTATTTACCAAACGCAAACTCAATACCAGATAACCCACATGGGTTACCACGAATCCAATCAACAACCATACCGGAGGCAAAACCTTCCAGATGGTAAATGCCAGTGCAAATAACAGTGCACATAGCAATAACTTGGTTACCTCTGCAGCGTACAGTTGGCGCAATCTCAGTTGCGCATCCAGTGGTGTGGGCACCAACAACACACGCATTGCAAAAAATGCATTGGGTAACAGTGAAATGGCACCACCGACACCAAACGCCATCGCGTTCATCGGTGCAATCAGCATCCCCAGACCCGTCAAGACCAGTACGCAGGCAATCATTAAGGCCAACGCCTGGAATATTTGTCGAGCTATGGGGATGGTAGGAAAAGCTGTTTGCTGACCGGAGCTTGCTTGCTTCATGACCGGTCTCAACACCCTTCTACCTATGCCGTTTACCAAATCGTTTCAATTGTAACATTTCACTTTTAGACAAGGCAACGCTGTATCTAATTTTCTTTTTACAGCGACATTGTTACCACACTCAATATATGGCTGCCGACTGACTCATAATCAATAGCCGAATTGACGATTTACAACAAATTTCAGCACTTTGCCGGCCATTAATCGGCGGTAATTTTCAGCGATGACTGCTGCCGCCTCGCAGGGATCCGTAAGACTGGCGGTGTGCTGCGTGAGTTTGACATCTGGATGGACTGTTAATGGATCCGTTGCCGCTATCGGCTCGTTGCGGGTCACATCCAAACAGGCGCCAGATAATTGCCCTGCATCAATTGCTGCCAGCACATCCGGCTCGACAACATGCGCACCCCGGCCAACATTAATTAAGTACATGCCCGGCTTGCACTTTGCCAGGCTGTTGTGATTGATGATATCGGTGGTATCCGGTGTCAACGGCAACAGACAAATCAACACATCGGTTTGCTGCAGCATATCCTCCAAACCCGTTTTACCATGATAAATACTGACTTCTCCTGCGTCACCACCAGTACGTCGCCAGGCCATCACCCGGTAACCCTGCTCCAGCAAAACCTTTGCCGCTGCCTGCGCTAACTGGCCATAACCAAGCATCCCGATGGCTATTGAACCATCTCTGATAAGTGGTCTTGCCGCAACCACCTGCCGCACCAGATAGCTGGTCATGCTGGACGCCAGTTTTGGGCCACTGACCCGGGCAATTTGAATATCAGACGACAACGCCGGATCATTCAAAATATGTTCCACGCCCGCACCAAAAGAATGAGCAACCTGCAGCTTTGGCAAACTGCTCAATAAGCCCTGCGGGTGCTGCCATAGCACCGCCATAGTAATGTCAGCCGCAGCAGGTATCTCAGGCCAGATACAAACCGGTATTTCCGGAGCACAATATTGCAGCGCCACCACCAACGGTTGTGGGTCTCGGTGTGGCATGGCAATCAGGATAGACATAGGTTAGTTCCGAGTTCCGAGTTCCGAGTTCCGAGTTCCGAGTTCCGAGTTCCGAGTTCCGAGTTCCGAGTTCCGAGTTCCGAGTTCCGAGTTCCGAGTTCCGAGTTCCGAGTTCCGAGTTCCGTGTTCCGTGTTCCGTGTTCCGTGTTCCGTGTTCCGTGTTCCGTGTTCCGTGTTCCTCAAAGTGTAGCGGAATCCTGTTTGCCTCGTCACCATATTCAACACGCCACTATTACCGGAATTGTAGGAGCGGATTTCATCCGCGATTATACCTAACACGGGCAAGTTGATCGCGGATGAAATCCGCTCCTACAAGGCATTGAAAGCCTGGAATAAAGACTGTCTGAATGCAAGACAAACATACACCTGATTTGAGTATAGCTTGTCCTATTGTATTAACGCGTTAATACATTATAATTACCTTATTGATTAACTTCCCGGTTATACGGTTATGAAGCTGAACCACGAACAACATAGCGAAGCCACCCAACAAGCGGCGCAATCACTGGCACGTGCCATGCTGGCTTTGCCGGATGGCGATGCTGTACTGGCCTTGCTGGATGATCTATGTACACCGGCAGAGCTGGAAGCCATTATCGACCGTTGGCGGGTGGCAATGTTGCTGGATGAGGGTCATCACTACCGTGAAATTCACGACCTGACCGGCGTCAGCGTCACCACCGTAGGACGGGTTGCGCGTTTTATGCAGCAAGGTGCCGGTGGTTACCGCCTAGCCATGCAATGTCTGCAAAGCCAGTTGGAGAGCCAGTAATCATGTCAGCTCAGCGCTTAAAAATCGCCATTCAAAAATCCGGCCGGTTGTCGGACGATTCGCTGAAACTATTGGAAAGTTGCGGTATCCAGTTTGCCCGCAGCAAGGATAAGCTGTTCTGGTATGGTCGCAATATGTCGGTGGACTTACTGCTGGTGCGCGACGATGACATTCCCCGGCTGTTACTCGATGGAGTTTGTGACCTGGGCATCTGCGGTCAAAACGTTACCCGCGAATGCCTGTTGGATCGTGGAGAGCCTGGCAAAGCACTTGCAGCAGAAGTGGCTTTAGGTTTTGGCGCCTGCCGATTGGCATTAGCCATACCTGAGCAGCAAAACTTCAACAGCATCCAGGATTTGGCTGGTAAACGGATTGCCACCAGTTATGTTGGCTTGACTGCTGAATACCTGGATAAACATGCTGTCCAGGCAGGGATTGTCGAGCTATCCGGCTCGGTGGAAATTGCCCCCAGCATGGGCACCGCGGATGCCATTGTCGATCTGGTATCCACCGGTACAACTTTACGCGCCAACCATCTGCGTGAAGTCGCCGAGGTGATGGTCAGTCAGGCAGTTTTATACAGTGGCACCGGACAACTGGATGAAGCCTCAAGCAAACTTAAAACACGCTTGATTCAGCGTATTCAAGGTGTACTGAAAGCCAAAGAAAGTAAATATGTGATGTTGCACGCACCCAAACATGCCATCCAACAAATTGCCAATATCCTGCCGGCGGCCGAAGCACCAACCGTGCTTAAGCTGGACGGACAACCTGACAAAGTTGCGATGCACACACTGTGCCGCGAAACGGTCTTCTGGGAACATCTGGAAGAATTACAGGCAGCAGGTGCAACTGCTGTACTGGTGTTGCCGGTAGAGAAAATGCTGGCATGAATACCACAGTTAAAATTACCAGCTGGAACTGGAATGCGTTAACTGAAGCGCAACGCGGGCAAGTGCTGCAGCGCCCGGTTTTAGAACATGATCAAAACATCCGGGAAACCGTCAGCAACATCATTCAGGGCGTACGCCGGCATGGCGATCAGAGCCTGCTGAGCCTGACGGAAAAACTGGATGGTGTGCTGCTGGATTCACTGGAAGTGGCCAACGCATTGTGGCAACAGGCAGAACAACAAATGCCCCCTGGTTTGATCGCAGCCATGCAACGAGCCGCCGCCCGGATTCGCGGATTTCATGCACATGCTTTACCCCAACCCTTTGCATTGGATACAGCTGTTGGCGTTCGCTGTGAAACCCAATATCGGCCAATTCAACGGGTGGGACTTTATGTTCCCGCCGGCTCTGCGCCACTGCCTTCGACTATGTTGATGCTGGGTATTCCAGCACAATTGGCGGGTTGTCAGGAATTAATCGTTTGCTCACCACCCAATCAGCAGGGCCGGGTGGATTCTGCGGTGCTGGCAGCCGCCCGTTTGTGCAACGCTACCCGGGTGTTTGCAATTGGTGGCGCCCAGGCAATTGCCGCGATGGCTTATGGAACTGAATCCATTCCCAAATGCGATAAGCTGTTTGGCCCGGGTAATCAATGGGTCATGCAAGCCAAACAACAAGTCAGTATTGACCCACAGGGTGCAGCGATTGACATGCCCGCCGGGCCGTCCGAGGTACTGGTGATTACCGATGGCAGCGCCAGGCCGGAATGGATTGCAGCAGATCTGTTGTCCCAGGCTGAACATGGCCCCGATTCCCAGGTATTGTTAATCACCACCGATCAACATCAGCTGCCGGCCATTGAGCAGGCTATCAACCAGCAACTGAGTAAATTGCCACGGGCAGCCACTGCCAGCAAGGCTTTGGAAAACAGCATGGCCATCGTGGTTGAAGACCTTGCCCAGGCACTGCAGATCAGCAATCAATATGCACCCGAACATTTGATCCTGGCAACCGAAAACGCCCGCGACTTGGTCCCTGGGGTATTGGCTGCCGGTTCAGTATTTGTCGGTCAATACACCCCGGAATCACTGGGGGATTATTGCAGCGGTACCAATCATGTATTGCCTACGGCAGGCTGGGCTCGCAGCTATGGCAGCCTTTCGAGCGGCGATTTTATGACCCGCATGACAGTCCAGGAAGCCAGCCCAGAAGGTATTCTGGAAATTGGCCCGGATGCCATCAGCATCGCTACCCACGAACAGCTTGAGGCCCATGCAATGGCCGTCCAGCTGCGGCTGGATGCGATCGAAAATATCAGCTGATGTCGCAGGAATTGCTGCAAAAACTGGCACGACCCGAGCTGTTGGCGATGCAGGGTTACAGCTCTGCGCGGATGGAAGCAGCAGCAGCAGCCATTGTATTAAATGCCAACGAGAACCCTTGGGCGCCGGTGTGTGATTGTGATCCGGACTGGCAAATTAATCGCTATCCGGAACCGCAACCCCAGGCTGTCCGGCGGCGGCTGGCAGAAATTTATCAAATCAGCGAAGACCATTTGCTGGTCACCCGCGGCAGCGACGAAGGCATCGATCTTTTGATCCGGGCCTTCTGCCAGGCCGGCATTGACTCGATTACCTATTGCCCGCCTACCTTTGGCATGTATGCCATCAGTGCTGTCATTCAAAATGCTGCTGTTATCGCCATTCCGCTGGATGCTTCAAAAAACTGGCAACCGGATGTGAATGCGATCCAGAAAACCAAATCCAAACTGGTGTTTTTGTGTCGGCCCAACAACCCTACCGGACACACGCTGACAATTACTGCAGTTAGCGAGCTTTGTGCCCGGCTGAGCAATCAGTCACTGGTCATTGTGGATGAAGCCTATATTGAATTTTCACCAGCTCAAAGCATGGCATCGCGCTTGGATGCGCACCCCAATCTGGTGGTTTTGCGCACCTTATCCAAAGCCTGGGGTTTGGCCGGCCTGCGCTGTGGCGCGGTCCTGGCCAGTCCGGATATTATTCAACTGTTGCTTAAAATCATGGCCCCATATCCGCTTCCGATAGCCACCCAACGCTTGGTCGCCCAGGCACTGAATGACAAAAACGCCAGTTTGGTCAATCACCGTATAGAACGGCTGCTTGCAGAACGTGAGCGCCTTGCTGATGCATTGGGAGATTGCTCTGCGATCCAAAAAATCTGGCCCAGCGAGGCCAATTTCCTGTTACTGGAAGTGGCAGATGCAGACACACTGGTCGCAGCCGCTGCCCAGGCAGGTATTTTGATCCGCAACCAAAGCGCTCAACCCGGGTTGGACAATTGCATCCGGATCAGTATCGGCACCCCGGAAGAAAACACGGTGTTGCTGAATTTTTTGCAATCTTATCGGGCAAAGCCATGAGTGGTAAAACCAAGTATCTGTTTATCGACCGTGACGGCACCATCATCGAAGAGCCGGAGGATTTTCAGATTGACCAATTGGAAAAACTGCAATTAATTCCTGATGTCATACCGGCGCTGTTAAAGCTGCAGGCTGCCGGCTATCAATTGATTATGGTCAGCAATCAGGATGGCCTGGGCACCGACAGTTTCCCGCAAGCCGATTTTGATGGGCCTCACCAGTTACTGCTGTCAATTTTAAACTCACAGGGTATTCAGTTTGCGGCTGAACACATCGACCCGCATTTCGAACACGATAATGCCGCCACCCGCAAACCCGGCATCGGGATGTTGCTGAGCTATCTGCAATCCGGTGATATGGATTTTCAACGCAGCGCGGTGATCGGCGATCGGGAGACTGACTTGCAGCTGGCTGACAACCTGGGGATCCGCGGCTTCCGACTGGCAGATGGCGAGCTTGATTGGCCGGGCATTGTGCACCAGTTGCTGGATCAACCACGCACTGCCCATATTAGCCGCAAAACCAACGAAACCAGTATTGATATCAATGTTGATCTGGATGCCAAACAGCCTTTGGCAATCAATACCGGCATCGGCTTTTTTGACCACATGCTCGAACAGCTGGCCATGCATGGTGGTTTCGCGGCAAGTATTCAGGCAACTGGAGATTTGCATATTGATGAGCATCACACCGTTGAGGATGTGGCGTTGGCCCTGGGTCAGGCATTGGACCAGGCTTTGGGCGACCGGCGTGGTATCGGACGATATGGCTTTGTATTGCCGATGGACGAATCCCAGGCGCGGGTAGCAGTGGATTTGTCCGGGCGGCCGTATTTTGTTTTACAGGGTCAGCTACCTGATACCCGGCTCGGCGGCCTGAGTACTGAAATGGTTAAACACTTTTTCCATTCACTGGCACAGACCTTACGGGCAGCCATCCAGATCCAAATCGAAGGCGAAAACAGCCATCATCAGGTTGAGGCCATGTTCAAAGGGCTGGGCCGGGCACTGCGCCCGGCACTATGCCGCGACAGTACCAGCCAGGGCATTCCCAGCAGCAAAGGGACATTATGACCCAAGTGGTTTTAATCGATAGCGGCGGGTATAACATCGGTTCGGTGAAAGCTGCTTTACGGCGACTGGATGTCGATGCCGAGTTAACCACTGCACACCACCGGATAGTTGCTGCCAGTCACGTCATTCTGCCCGGTGTCGGGGCTGCGGGACCAGCGATGAACAAGCTCAAGTCACACGGTCTTGATCGCTTGATTCCGAATTTACAACAACCCGTATTGGGTATCTGTTTAGGTATGCAACTGATGTATGCACACTCTGCCGAAGGCGATACCGAATGCCTGGGCATTTTTGATGGTGAGATCAAACAATTACAACCCAAATCGGCAGAAAGGGTTCCACACATGGGCTGGAACCAGTTGCAATGGCAACAGCCGCATACGCTTCAGCAAAGCCTTATGGAACCTGCCTGGATGTATTTTGTACACAGTTTCGCAGCACCGGTTAACGGCGACACTGTAGCCTGCGTCAAGCATGGTGAAACCTTTACCGCACTGGCGCAGCGGGCCAATTTTCTGGCTGCACAATTTCACCCGGAACGTTCGGCCAAAGCCGGTCAGGCGTTGTTCGAATTTTTCCTGAAAAACAATTAACCACCCTGGCGTTTCACCAAACTATGATTATTTATCCTGCTATCGACATTATTAACGGTCAGTGTGTTCGACTTCGTCAGGGCGATTTTAAGCAGCAAACCACCTATGCAATTGACCCACAGCAGCTGGCGGGTCAATACGCTGATGCAGGTAGCGATTGGTTACACGTGGTTGATCTTGATGCCTCACGCGATGGCGATAATTCCAACCTGGAATTAATCACCAGGCTGGCCCGAAACCTGGCTATCAAAGTTCAAACAGGCGGCGGGGTACGCACAGCTGCTGATATTGAAAAACGCCTGGCCGCCGGCATTGCCCGAGTGGTGGTTGGCAGCATCGCAGTAGAGCAGCCGCAACAATTCTGCAGCTGGCTGAATCAGTTCGGGTCCGAGCAACTGGTGGCGGCATTGGATGTAAGACACCATCAAGGTCGCTGGCTACCTGCAACCCGCGGCTGGCAATATGATTCTGAACGCGATTTGTTCGCTTTGCTGGAACAACTGTGTGCAGCTGGACTACAGCACCTGTTATGCACCGATATAGGCCGCGACGGTATGCTGCAGGGGCCCAATATTGAGCTTTATCGGCAACTGCAACAACGCTTCCCGGACCTGTCCATTCAGGCATCCGGCGGCGTCGATAGCTTGGCTAATATTGTGGCCTTAAAGCAGCATGGCATAAGTGGTTTGGTGATCGGCAAAGCTTTGCTGGATGGTCGGTTTAAACTCTGTGATGCATTGCCTATCGCCCAAGGCCAGACAACATGAGCTGGCTGCAATCAAATCTGGCACGGCGTATTATCCCCTGCCTGGATGTGCGCGCAGGTCAAGTGGTCAAAGGCGTGCGCTTCCGTGATCACCAGGTTGTCGGCGAGATTGAAACACTGGCCATGCGTTACCGGGATCAAGGTGCTGACGAGCTGGTGTTTTATGACATCACTGCCAGCCCGGAACAACGGAGCGTGGATATCGGTTGGATAGAACGTGTCAGCCAGGTTATTGATATTCCATTTTGTGTAGCCGGTGGCATTCGCGACGTAGCCATCGCTGATGCAGTTTTAAATGCCGGTGCCGACAAAATTTCACTGAATTCCCCAGCATTGGAAAACCCTGATTTAATCAACCAATTGGCAAGCCGGTTCGGTAATCAATGTATTGTTATCGGGATCGACAGCATTGCTGAAGATGCTGACTATCAGGTCCGTCAGTACACCGGCGATCCCGATAAGATGCGAACCGCCAGACGCACAACGCTTGATTGGATTCAAGAAGTACAGCAACGTGGCGCCGGTGAAATTGTGTTGAATTGTATGGATGCAGATGGTGTCCGCGATGGTTATGACATAGAGCAATTGCAACAGATGCGCAGTATTTGCCAGGTCCCGCTGATTGCCTCAGGGGGAGCCGGTAATCGCAATCACTTTGCTGCTGTGTTCCAACAGGCTGATGTTGATGGTGCATTGGCAGCCAGTGTTTTTCACCACGGCGAATTGACCATCCCAAATTTAAAGAACTGGCTGACCGACCAGCAAATAATGGTACGCAATGTATGAATACAATTCTGGATTTTGATGGTTCCGGGCTGGCCTGGCAAAAAAACAACGGACTGATCCCGGCAATCGTTCAGGATGCTGCCAGCGGCAAAGTACTGATGCTGGCATATATGAATGCCGAAGCACTTGAGCACACTTTGCAAAGCGGCCTGGTGACTTTCTATAGTCGCAGCCGCCGGCAACTCTGGCAAAAAGGTGAAACGTCCGGCAATAGCTTGAGCTTGGTCGACATTCAAGCTGATTGCGACCGCGACACACTGCTGGTTCAAGCCCGGCCGGCCGGGCCGGTCTGCCATTTGCAGACTCCTACCTGTTTTGGCGATCAGAATTGGCCCAAACACGCTTTTCTGGCTGAACTGGAACAGATCATTCAGCAACGCGCCGGCACCGACCCGAAATCCAGTTACACCGCGCAGCTATGGGCTGGGCCGATTCGCCGATTGGCCCAGAAAGTCGGTGAGGAAGGTGTTGAAACCGCACTGGCGGCGGTAAGCCAGGGACCGACGGAGTTATTAAATGAAGCAGCGGATCTGTTGTACCACCTGCTGGTATTGCTGAACAAAAGTGGTGATGGACTGAACGCCGTCAGCCAAATATTACAACAGCGGCATCAAGCATGATGGGTTGCTGACAAATAGAAAACCCCTTTCCACCAAACGGCAGAAAGGGGCAATGGGTTTTGATCTTATTATCGTTATATTCGATTAACCGGTTGTTACTGTACCGCCACTGCAAATTGAGCTGATACCCAACCCGTACGGCCCTGGCCATCACGAATCTGTACCCAACCATCGGCACGACCCAGAACATCAACGATGGTGCCGGATGTCAGCGAGAATTGTGCTGGATTGGTGGTTCCCGGACCACTGCGAACATTCAATGAGTTAGCTGTGATCACTACCCTTTCACCGGTGCCGGTGCTGCTGACCGAAGCGCTGCTGGCAGCTGCAGGCTGAGTTGTTCCACCTACGTGATAATAATTACTCGGTGTTTTGGTAATCACGTAATCAACAGACTTTTCAATCACATCACGCAAAGCTTTTTCACGCGGTGTGTTTTTCCAGCCGGCCAATGCGCCACCCAGCCCAACCGAACCGGTATAGCCGCCTAATGCGCCACCCAGATTAAAGTCGCGGGCAGTTCCTTCTACGCTGGTTGCAGCCAGAATCCGGCTGGTGCGTGCATCGATGATGCGAAGATCAATGGCCATGTGAGCCGAACGGCTGCCACCTGTAATCGCACCCAAAACACCGCCGCCGAAGCCGCCCAAGCCGCCTTGTGTGCCACCGGCATTACCTTCAAATTCGGTAACCGCAGCAACGACCAGTAATTCTGCGCCTTCAATTTCACCTATGGCTGCTGCAGTATCCTGACGGACACGACCGCTGGCACCCAAATCCTGCTCATAGATAACATCATCCAGGCTTTGCCGTTCCAGTACGATAAACCGGTTGGAGTTGAATAATGCCGTGGTCAACATATCCGCCATGCCATCACCCAATTGCGGGTTCCACCAATTGCGGGCATCAGATGCCTTGTTTTCAAAACGAGAAACAGCGATACGGGCTTTGGGACCGTTATATGCTTCGGCCTGGGCATCAGCGATTGATTGGCTCGAACCTTGTCGAACATTAGTGGTAGTGCCGGTGGTTGCCGGACAGCCGGCCAGCACAACCATTGAGAATACAAGCAGGACTAAGCCTATGCGGTTTAATTTCATAATAACCCCGTGGTCAGTTGTTATTGGTTTCGGGATTCTATGTGCCGGCTAATAGCCCCGGTATAGCCGGAATCAGCTCAATGCTGACATGTTGTCCCGTCGTCGGCACATTATAAGAGCAAACTGATCAGACGTAAAAATTGCCGTGTAAGAAATTAACCCGAAGTCGGGTAAGCGATTGGCTCGAAAAAGGCTCACACGGCAGTTTGGTTCATTGATCAATGGTGCAAATCAGCCAAATCTGTGCCGGTCATGTGCGCGGCTTAAATCCAGAGCAGGCCCGATAGGCACCATCCCGGTTGGATTGATGTTTTGGTGGCTTTGATAATAGTGCAGCTTGTACGATTCAATATCAATGGTCTCTGAAACACTTGGAACCTGGTATAAATCGCGCAGATAATTCGACAGGTTCGGGTAGTCTCCAATTCGCCTGAGGTTGCACTTGAAATGCCCCACATAGACTGAATCGAACCGGATCAGCGTAGTAAATAACCGCCAGTCTGCTTCTGTGAGTGTATTGTCGACCAGATAGCGCTGTTCGCTTAACCGTTGTTCCAGCGTATCCAGTGTTTCGAACAGTGCTACAACTGCTTCTTCGTAGGCTTCCTGGCTGGTAGCAAACCCGGCCTTATAAACACCATTGTTTACCTGGCTATAAATAATCTCGTTAATTGCATCAATGTCCTGCCGTAGTGGTTCAGGGTAATAATCACCCGGCTTGGCCCCCAAATGATCAAATGCACTGTTCATCATCCGAATAATTTCAGAGGACTCATTATTAACAATGGTTTGTCGTTGGCGATCCCACAATACCGGGACAGTTACCCTACCGGTGTAATCCGACTTGGCAGTTGTATAGACCTGATGCAGATAGCTGACATCATTAGCGATATCCGGCACCACTCCACGACCCGGCTCAAAGCTCCAGCCATGTTCTCCCATGTAAGCATTAACAATAGCCACACTGATCATGTTATGCAGCCCTTTCAGGCGGCGAAAAATCATTGTGCGGTGTGCCCATGGACAGGCTAGACTGAGATATAAATGGTAACGTCCGGGTTCCGCCTTATAACCCGCATCGCCGGATGGCCCGGCACTGCCGTCCGGTGTTACCCAGTTGCGAAAACTACTGGCATCGCGCTTAAATTTGCCACCATCTTTTTTGGTGTCGTACCACTGATCATGCCATTCACCATTAACCAATAAACCCATATTTGCCTAATGTCAGTTGAAATCCACCCGCCAGTGTACCAGCTTCAATCCATTCACCAGATGATTTCACTGAAGATTTGCAGATCATCCGATCAACGGTTATTCATTCGGGTTCAAGTTCAAGCTATGGCTGGTTTCTCCGGGCAAAAACGGGGTTTGGTTCCCGACCACCCAATCTTTGTGCAGTGATCGATAAAATGGGGATAACGGGTGTCCACTTTGCCCACCCGGCATTACCATATAGCCCTGTGCTTCAAAACCAGGTGAGACCGCCATCCGTTGTGATTGTCCAAAATCGGTTCGCTGAACCCGTGGCATGTCATTATCGCCAGCCAGCGGTTCACTGCGCATATTCAGCCATTGTCCAATGATTGGAATTCCACCAGCAACCGGGTGGGTCATATCCAGCCGGTTGTATGCGCCCCAGGTCCGTTTTTCCAGTTTTTCTCCGCTGCTTACCAGCGCATCAATCTGGGTCAGCAAAAAAGTCTGCCAATCGGGGTAGGCAGCATCCAGCAAGTGCATCGGACGGGTCTGTAATATTTCCCATACTGGCCCTTCTGCCTGGCGGGTTCCGGAAAAGGCCCGTTCATTGCTGCTGCATTGTCTGGTCAGACTTTGCATCAGCTGGTTTTTAACCCGCTGCCGAAATTCTCTGACCAACCGGTATCCAACCGCATCAACAGCGGCGTTATTGCTGTCCTGACTGACCAGCCGGTATATTTCTGCTCGCACTGAACCATCAGCCATGTTCTGCTGGTCCAAAGTCTGCAACAGCAGCTCCCGCCAATGATCCAGAAAAAGCGCTCTATCATCCAGATGTACCGCATGCATATCATCAACTGTGGCCGGGCGGCTTAACCCGGTGAGATCATCCCGAATCTGCCTGGCTCTGGCTCCCAGGGCAACCTGGCCATAACCGATATTCTGCATCGGTTGACCATCCGCCTGGCGGTTATTAGCGGTCCACAGCTGGCCTGATCCAGGATTGATTATCACCGGGTAATCATTGGTGGCCAGCCACCCTGGCCAATCAACAGCCGCGCTACGCCAGTCCAACGGAAAGCGTGACGCGTAGCTGTTATTTCGCAATGGAATTTGACCCATAATGGTCCAGCCAATATTGCCGGCGCGATCACCAACCACCAGATTTTGTGCCGGTATACTGGCCAGTGGCGCCAGCTCAATGGCATCGGTAATGTCTTTGGCGTACTCAAGCGGCAGTAACCCCGGCGCAGTGAACAATTCAGATCTATGTGCAATCCATCGCCAGGCAAAAATTTTCTGCCCGGTTGCTGACGTGATCAGATCATCTGTTGCCGGCTCATCTATTATTGGCCCCCAGCGGCTATGTCGAACTTCAATTTCGACCGCAGCTTCGCCCTTTACCTGGATGGTCTCCAACTCAACATCAAATGCTTCACTACCGGTTGGGGTCAGGTAACGCGAGTGGTCATCAGTATCCAGTTCGAGCTGGACCAAATCCAACCAGTCGCCATAGCTGTTGGTAAATCCCCAGGCGATATTGGTATTGCTGCCGACCACTACAAACGGCATGCCCGGCAAACTGATACCGCTTACATCAATGGGTGATCCATCCAGTGCCTTGGTCAATAAACGCAACCGGTACCAGATGTGTGGCACGCCCAAACCCAGGTGCATATCGTTTGCCACCAATGCCGCACCTGTGGCTGAACGCTGACCGGATAACGCCCAGTTATTGCTGCCCGGGATCAGGTCTTCTTTGCTGAGTGCCGCTGACTGCTCTATAGCCGATAGTTCCAGAGCCGGTAATTCCCGAATATTAAGCTGTTCCGCTGATGGTACTGGAACCTGTGGCCATGGTTCGCCCGTTAATGGCGCATCCCAGCGGGTGCCAACAGGCGCGAGAAAATCCAGCACCGGCTCTGCAAAACACTCAGCCAACCAGCCAAGCCTTGTCTCTCTGCGAGCAGCTGCTGACTGCAACCTGAAATACATACTCGACAGCACCAGTACACTATCTTCCAACAGCCATGCTTGAGGCTGTGTTCCGATCAGACTGTATTCAAATGGTCTGGCATTGAGTGATTCCAGACCCCCATTTACACCAGCGACATAGCTCTCCAGTATTTTCAGGTAATTCCCCGACACGTTTGCAATTGACTGCCTGGCCCGCTTGCGCAACTGATGGCGACGCTGCCTGCTGTCAAAATCCACCCCCCGTGATCCAAACAGTTCAGCCAATTCGCCGGCTGCAAAACGACGCGCCAGATCCATCTGAAAAAAACGATCCTGGGCATGGGCAAAACCGGTTGCATAAGCGGCAGCGAAGCGATCCGGTGTTTCAATGGTAACAACTCCCAATGTATCCCGATGAATACTGACCGGCTCAGTTAAACCGGCCACCTGAAGATCACCATCAAGCTGCGGCAAACTCAAGCGCAAACCTGCCCAGATCAATATCACTACCAACAACGACAGCGCTGGAATGCTGAGCAATATATATTTAAGTGTTCGACGCATGTTCAAGTCCGTTTGTGGTCATTGATTATGTGCATATTGTGCAACCGGCAAGCCGTTTTGTGAATACTATTCAGCATTACTGATAACACAAAAAGGGCAGCCGAAGCTGCCCAGTATACTTAGTGGTGATGATTGTTTAATCGAAGCGATATCCAAATGAGATTCCAACTTTTGCATCACGAAGCCGACGCTTCAGTACTCTACCTGAATCATAACCGCGATTGTGCGAGTTGCGTGAATAACGGTCATACTTACGGTTCAGGATATTGCTGACATCTTCATAAGCATATTTGACCTTATAAATATCCGGTACTTTCGAATAACCGTAACTGGCATTCTGGTAACTGGAAGCATGTCGATGCAGCCTGTGAAAACGAGATTCTACAGTGGCATAAGCATCTTTCAGTTCGTAGTGGTCAGCACCGCGTTCTACCAGGTAGCAGAAATCTGCTGTGGCCCGGGCAAACCGGCGTGCTGCCTTCTTATACCTGCTCGAGTGTGCGTAGTACTGCACCTGTTTGGCATAGTCTTTAGCAGCGTAATCAAGTTCTGCTGCTGCTTTCTGCAGGCTATAGCTTTGACCATGACCGCCGGCAACCGCAGCTACTGAAAATAAGGCCAATACGGCAACTAATAGGATTCGGGCTTTCATAATCAACTCCTTCTCTATTCAACGTGGAGCCAGTATAAAAAAACACCTATGAACTTGGACTTAATTGTTTCTGAATCAAGGATTAATGGAAGTGGGCATCAAAAAAGCAGGTTAAGATCGGGCGATGCCGCTTATACAGTTGAGGCGCTCCTTCATATCAGTGTAGGCAGTATTGATCAGCTTCAATAGCGCCGTAGCGTCGACCTCACTTTCGGGCCTGAGCTTCACATGACGCATAAACTTGCCAGTGCCTTCCAGCAGGCCATTCGGGTCGTCAAGCTCTGCGCCACCAAAGAACCCTACATTGACGTGAGCTTTGAACGCATCGACGTAAGCAAATGCCGCGTCAGCCACACAGGCAGTCGGTTGGCCATCATGCAATAACTCTCGAACATCGTCTCCACAGTTACGCATGACTTCAAACCAGTACTGTGCAATTGTCCCAAGCTCCCCTGAGTGCTCATTCATCCATATCTCAATGGCAGGGTCGTGTTTGACCGAACTGGGGAAACGCATAAGTCGATGCATAGCCGTCACTCACCTAAGACACATCACACATCCGGAATACCCCGGATCGAAACCCCTGGCGAATCCAGGTATCTATTATTATGTGCTTTCACTTGGTAAACACTTCGATTTCCTGTATGTACTCTTTTGGCAGCCTGAGCGCTCTTGCAGTATTTACCAATAGTTGAGCATACTGTTTATTTTTACCTGCCAGCTTTTCCAAAGGCAAATTGTATACAACAACCTTTAAAGGTTCGTTTTTGAAGGTAGTGACAATAATGTCTTCAGGGAGGTAGTCTACGACGCTGGACTCTCCATAAAGACTGTCCAGTTCTTCTTTACTCAATGACATTGTGGCGCCGTATGTTCGTTGACCAGGTGATTTGACAAGCGTTGCCCGCTCACCAATTTTTAACGCATACCCTTCAACATAACCAAGTACTGGTTTAGTGGGATGAAACCCTTTTTCTTTCAGTAAGGTCTCGTCCATAAATAGACCATAAAAAAATACAGCTATCATTTTAAAACATCGTGTTGTTGTTTTTAGGTTTCTCTGGAACAGCCTGCCCAACATTCCAATGCTCGACGAATTTTCCATCTTCCATCCGGAAAATATTGATTACTGCACGGCCAAGGTCGTTTGGCGTTCGTTTCACATGTTGGTGAATCCAGACGAGATCACCTTCAGTAGCGGTTCGTTTAATAGAAGTTGAAATTTCCGGATGATCTTTATACCTTTTTGCAAACAGGCTTAATACTGCATCTCGCCCGTCCGGCACATGCGGCGAATGCTGAACATAGCTTTCCGCAAAGCATTCATTGCGCAGAGTATCTATCCGATGCGTCGGCTCAAGATCAGGCCGGTTTTCGAGTATATCCATACAATATAGCGCCTTCTTCAAGTTAGATTGAGCCAGAACACTTTGTTGACCTTGACTCGATTGACATCCCCCAGCCACTAATGCCGCCATGAATCCAATTAAACTGTATTTTAAAGTTTTGTATCCAATACCCATGCATTTTCTCCAATGTAAGAATAATGTTGCTGACAAATGGCTTGCCATGAGAAAGAAGCTCTCAATTTCTTATAAGGCATAACGCCCTGAGTAACAGGAGACTCTTGTACCTTCCTTTTTGATTTGATTGTTATCTGTTGGTCCTGAGTAGAGTTACAATTTTTCAGAATTGCTTCTGCGCAATGTCATTTGATTACATTCTCAAATATATCGTTTTCAAAGAGACTCCAATCGGAGACTTTTTGTTTCACAGCCTGCCCATCGAATGGGCCACCAACGTAATTCCACACCATGTGATCAAGGTAGGGTGGTGATTTTGAGTCTATATACCAGTCAATTTTGACCCACCCATGATCCGATTCGAAGTGCCAAACAGCGGGATTCTCATCAGTTGGACCGTTGACGTTGACGTTGATAATTGACTTCTTGCCTGTTGAAGGGCTGAAACTTGGTAATGCGTATTCTTCCCCTGGTTGTGAATCCAGGGAGGCGAAAAAATAAGGGAGCATCATAAGATGAAAAGCTCCATTTTCTTCCCAGGGAGCTTCGCTTGAGGAAGTTGTTCCATCCGTCTTGAAAGTAATACTTTTAATAGAGTCACTGTCGACAAATGCCATTGTTCTTCCAAGGTCGCGTATTCCAGCCGCAGGAGTTTCAATTTGGAAAATACTCATGGTTTCCGCATCTAATAGCACTTCATCTTCGTGAGAATGAGTGTTGGCTACCCATCGAACCCTAATAGCTTCCTTTGCTTGGTCATTTAGATAATAGTGTGTACGTTCAAGGCTTATATAAACTTCCGGCGTATTGAATTTATCCGAAAGAAATGACCCCAGATCAAGCCGAAGCCGGTTTGGAACGAGATGAGCAGAGTTGAGTTTGCCTGGGTCCGGGATGTGAGAATCTTGTGCCAATGCGGGTTGCGAAACAAGCAAAATAGACCCTGCTAATAATATACATAAACCCAGCATCGATTTGATGAAGAAATTATCTGGAAAAATTGACCCAAGTTTATTCATTTATATTCCTCAAAAAATTAATCTGGCAAGGCCAAAAATTCACACGCTTGTACACATAATGCCTCGCATCAGCGCCTAAATTTTTGTGAGGCCCAACTGCACGCACTTGTTATATTGCATATTTGATGCTTCTTTCGCATATGGTAATCAACGCTGCTGAAGGGCACCTCTCCGTCTTAGTGAGGTTTAGCTCTGTTGGCGCTACTAGCATTTAACTGGCCCGACAATAAGAAGAAACACCCAAAGACGATATTCACCTATTTGTTCCTTTGACTGCAGTATCTGAATGAGTTCCCGGCCACCATGTATTTGAAGTAACGGCTCACCTTGTTTTTTTGAGTCGAAACACTTCTGCTGCAATATCACCTTTGATTCATTGTGAGTTTCCCATTGAATAGCTTTTGGATTTGTTCCGTATACGTATTCATTATTAGTATAACGGTCATCCCAAAATTTCTTCTCGTAGATCAACACTCTCCGAGAAACCTAACACCATTTTGAGTGACCGATAGGCAGTCCACTCCTACTGTTGGTTAGGGCTGGCATTCATTTGGTCTTTGAGCTCTCTAGACGTGAATAAATATACGCGACGATCAGCCATGTCAATACGAGAAGTGTTGTACCTGCAAGAGTAGTTACAAATCCGCGGTTACCTCGAAACATTAGATCGAGTATGAAAATAAATTGCGGGGCGGCAACTATAAAAGCCCCTTTATAGGTAGAACCAGTTTGATCGGTAGCCCAAACGAACAACCACATACACAGGCTCAAATAGACTACCAACCCCACGACAGGGTGTACTGTTACGAAACTTACGTCCCCATCAGTTAACGGTTTAAAGAAGAACAGAACACCAACCAGTGTTACCACGAGAGCAGCGATTGATGATGCAACAATTGGTTTGAGTTTAGATTTCATTGGTGAACCTTATGATGACTTTCCCAGACACTTAACTATACAGCGCATACAAATCAGCAACACTTCAATCTTATACAAACACAAAAAGGGCAGCCGAAGCTGCCCAATATACTTAGTAGTGATTATTGCTTAATCGAAACGGTATCCAAATGAGATTCCAACCCGGGCATCACGAAGTCGACGCTTCAATACTCTACCTGGGTCATAACCACTCTTGTGCGAGTTGCGTGAATAACGATCATGTTTACGGCTTAAGATATTGTTGACATCTTCATAGGCGTATTTAACCTTATAGATATCCGGCACTTTCGAATAACCGTAGCTGGCTCTTCCATAATTTGATACATAAATATGCACCTTGTGAAAACGAGACTCTACATTGGCATAGGCGTCCTGCAGTGCATAGTAGTCAGCACCACGTTCAACCAGGTAGCAAAAATCTGCTGTGGCCCGGGCAAGCCGGCGTGCGGCCTTTCTGAATTTGCCCGAGTGTGCATAGTATTGCACCTGTTTGGCATAGTCTTTGGCAGCATAATCAAGTTCTGCTGCAGCTTTCTGCAGGCTATAGTTTTGACCATGACCGCCGGCAACCGCAGCTACTGAAAATAAGGCCAATACGGCAACTAATAGGATTCGGGCTTTCATAGTCAACTCCTCATCTATTCAAGGTGGAGCCAGTATAAAAAAGCACTAATGAACTTCGACTTAATTGTTTCTGAATCAATAATTAACGGGATTGTGAGTAAAAAAGCTTAGGCATCATTTTGTTTATTAACACGCCGCGAAAAGTTTGGCAGGTGCTGATAACCGATTCCCAACAAACAAACGATCAGCAATACACTGTATTCCATCCCGTTTCTCCCCAGACCAACAACAAACCAGCCTTCCGGTGCGTGTACCAGGATGAGACCAAGAAAATAAACCGTTGTGTAGATAAGGCACAGTGGCAATACAAATCGGCCCAGCGCCAAAAAAATTGCCCCGAATATCTCGATAATGGTTATGGAATACGCAATGACATTCCCCAATGGGAATCCCTGAGAACCAAGCCACACACCAAATGGATCTACTGCGTCGAACCAGTACCGTGCAATGCCATGAGCTGCAATGATGATGCTAAGAACGATTCGTTGCACCAACAATATTCGCTCAAACCGGTGCGCGCTGCTGATGTTGTTAGGTGACAGGGTCATATTTTTGAATCCTTTGCAAACCGACTAGAAAATATCATGGGTGTCTAATCTCTTCAAAGGTCTGCCCAAATAAGTAAGCCAGACTGGGTATTCAGGGACACACTGGCAGGCTTACCGCTTCAATGGCTATCGCATAGATATCAGCCAGCTTTTCGCCGGTGGGGCGCTGACGCCAACTCGACCATATGAAAGCCCGTCCGTCGGGTGTGATCATCGCATTGTCTTCATATGCTTTGCTGTTGATCGGAGCAGAGAGACGCTGAACACTCCAGGAGTCGGTTGAATCATCCATTCGGCAAGCAGCGAAGATGTCATCACCCTCTCCTGGGCCACCAGGACGGATTGAACTGAATAAAATCATACGTCCATCGACGGAGATGTAGCTCGGCCATTCATCATGTTCGCTGTTGATCGACCCTGTAAGGCGCGAGACGGAGAATTTGCCATACCCGTCTGGCTGTGCTCGGAAGATGTCCCAACTCTCCCTTCGGTTAGAGCTGAAAATGAGCGATCCATCAGGAGCAAACGTCGCGCAGCACTCGCTCGCAGCCGAGTTGACCGGGACTGGAAGAGGAATCGCTTCCGATTCGCCGGTCCGTACTCTCCAGATGTTCCACTCGTCCGGCAGTTCGGGGTTTCTGGTAGGTTCCTTGCTCATGAAGACGACCGTCCTGCTGTTCGGGTCAAACGCCGCCCCAGCGTTATAACTACCGCTGGAGAAAGGTGCAAGCGATGGGGGCTCGTCGGACCCCATCGGCACGCGGTAGAGGTATGATTCGGAGAACTCACTGTCGGCTCGGGTAAAATAAAAATCACCCGAAGTCATATCAATAGCCGACGGCGTTTCATGCATTGATGGTAGCGAGACATAGCTATCGCCAACGATTCGTGGCACTGCATGCAACGGGAACATGATGGAGGAGTTTCGCTCTCCCTTACATGAGACAAGGAGAATGGAAAGTGCAGCAACTACCACTGCAAATAGATGCTTTCTGATTGATCTCAGATTCGGTTGTACGACGTATTGCGTCATTGGATATTTTTCTGTTGCTTAACGCCGTGTATCAGCGACAGCCAGACACTGCAGACGCCTGCAAAGTGATAATTATATGCCTAAACATCAATATAGCCCTCACTGACCATCTTGCTGGAACCGGCAATCCACACACCAGTTATGACATTTGCTTGTTTCTTCGTACGTGCTTCAAGTACGCTGGGCCGTTTCATCTCGACACCTTGGGCAATGTTCCAGCTAAACTCCCCTTCTTCTTTTGACATGCAATGAGTCAGCAATGCAACAAGAGCACAATTAGCACTTCCCGTTGCAGGATCTTCTGGTACGCCGTCTAATGGGGCAAACACGCGAGTGCGGATATCAAATTCGTCCTCAGAGTGAACATAAATGAGAATATCGGGCGTGATCCCTTTTGCGTGAATCATGTCTATACCAGGCATGTATGAGCGAGCATTTTCTAAAACGGCTCGATCTTTGAGTTCCGCTATGATGAAAGGCAAACCTACTGACGCCACTAAAGGCTGATGTATGTCTGTTGATATCTCTTTAGGTTCTAGCGAAAGTGCTGAGGCTAACAAATCTACTGAAATAGGCGCTCCTATAACCAATGACTCAGGTGCTTTAAGTTCGCACCAAATACCTGAGTCCGTTTTACGAATCGTGATTGGCACAGGCCCCGCTTTTTCATTAAAGATAACATTTTCCTCATTACTGATATTACCAAGTTCACCTACGCTTGCTAATGTAAACGCAGTACCAATATTTGGATGACCTGCAAAGGGAACCTCTTGTGTTGGTGTAAAAATTCGGACGTTTCTTGTATACCCCTCTTTACCTGGAAAAACGAAAGTGCTCTCGGAATAATTAAATTCCCTGGCGATTTTCTGCATCTGTTGGCTCGATAAACCTCCTGCGTTTGGCAAAACAGCAAGTGGATTTCCACCAAAGCGAACATCTGTAAAAACATCGCATGTATAAAAACGGTACTTCATGGCTGAATTGTTGCTCTTTAACGTTGTGGTAACGGGCAACCGAAGCGCAACGTAGGCTGTCCCAGCGAACGACAGTGAGCGTAGTTGATCACCTTGTTATGCGCTTGGTATGTAACTGAGGTCATGGTTTTGAATGCACAAAGTCAGGACATGTACAAAGTCAGGACAGGCATATTACATAGATCATATCCTACACTAGACGTGCTGGTTTACTGATACCCAACTGAGAATCGTTGAATTATGCTGACTCCAGTATTTGCTGGATCATCCTATGACTGTTGCCCGTTCATCACTCGTTTCAATGGCTGTAACACCCTATTACCATGTAATTGGGCGTTGTGTCCGACGGGCATTTTTGTGTGGAGTTGATTCATTATCAGGTCGATCTTATGAGCATCGTCGGAACTGGGTTGTCGAGCGGCTGGCAGTACTATCATCGATATACGCTATTGAAGTATGTGCCTATGCGGTGATGAGTAATCATTATCATTTGGTGATCAAGTTGAACCCGGAATTAGCAGACACTTGGTCCAACGATGAGGTGTTGGATCGCTGGTGCTCGTTGTATGCGGGGAGTCTGCTGGTCCAACGTTATCGGGCTGGTGAATCCCTGGGTGTTGGTGAGCTATCGGTAGTGTCGCAGTTTGTGGATCTATATCGCAAGCGATTGGCTGATCTTTCCTGGTTTATGCGAGGCTTGAATCATGACATAGCCTGTAGGGCCAATGCTGAAGATAACTGCACCGGTCATTTTTGGGAAGGTCGTTTCAAGTCACAGGCGTTGCTGGATGAGCAGGCCTTGATAAGTTGTATGGCCTATGTTGACCTGAATCCGATCCGTGCAGGCATGTCCGATACGCCAGAGCAATCGGACTACACTTCGATCCAACAGCGAATTGATGAACTGGAAAAAGATACAGCAACAAAAACAATCAACCCAGAATCATTATCAAATGTGATTCCAAGTCTGTTGGGTTTTACTGCTCGACTGGATGATGATCAAGGCTTGCCATTCTCATTAACTGATTATTTGGAGTTGGTTGATTGGAGCGGACGGGCGATTCATCCACACGAGAGAGGTAAAATTGCCGATGCTGTACCAACAGTATTACTGAGGCTCGGTATTGCTCCAGATCACTTGCTGCGTTATCTATCCAGACAAGAACAAGGCTTTGCTCAAGTAATGGGAAAAGTCACAACAATCCGCAACGCCGCCCATCAATTGAGTGCAAGTTTTCTAAAAGGTATCGCAGCTGCTAACCGGTTATTTCCGCAGTTCAACTAAGCAAGCATCAACCCAAAAGTAAGTTAATCGGCATTTGCTGAAGTTTGATGTGTCTAGGGTTCGATGAGCCCAGAGATGTTGATATATTGACGGCAATTTTGCTGCTATTTATAACCTTCGGTAGAGAGAGCATCCAGGTTGGAAAGGATTTCTATGATCCTATTGTTTTTGAATCATGCCTGTCCTGTATCTTTCTGTATCTTCTGATTAAGCAATCACTGAAGTTGCCGAATGAATTATATAAATCGCTCACTTGGGATCGTGGATCGGAGCTGGCTGGACACAAAACCTTTACTCTGGCAACGGATGTTGAAGTGTTCTTCTGTGATCCACACAGCCCTTGGCAACGTGGTTCAAATGAGAATACGAACAGGCTGCTAAGACAATATTTCCCAAAAGGTACGGATTTATCGGTACACTCTCAGTCTAAACTGAGTGCGGTAGCTCGGCAATTAAATGAGCGGCCTCGTAAAACACTAGAATATGAGACACTAGCTCAACGGTTTAACGCATGTGTTGCATCGATCAGTTGAACTCACCGCCAATAGCGGTCTATCCAATCGTGTGGCGGAGTACTAGCGTAATAGTGCCAGAAAATCTGCCGGTGCAGAAGTATCAAATATAAGCGGCTCATTCGTTCCCGGTTTGGTGATGCTCAACCGCAAGGCGTGCAGACCCATTCGCGGACCAACCGTACCGTATCGTTGATCGCCTACGACCGGGTGTCCCAGCCATGCCAGATGGGCTCGTATTTGATGCTGGCGGCCGGTTTCCAGTTCTACCCGTAACAATGTTCGCGAACCAACGTTACGTTCGGTGGTGAAATGGGTCACCGCGCGCTTAGCGTCCGGGTGCCGTCCGACATGCATCTGGTAAATTGCCGGGTCGAGGCGCAGCGGTTGATCGATGGTGCCCGCATCAGGCTCTGGGCAACCTTCCACTATCGCCAGGTAGGTTTTTTCCGCGGCCTTCCACTCCTTCATCACCGCCTCCCGCATCTCCCGGGAAGTAGCGAAGAGCAGTACCCCGGAAGTATCGCGATCAATTCGGTGCACCGGCCACAGTTTTATCGGCTTGTTATGGCGAGACAGCTGGTCACGCAGCATGCCCAGCGCATGGGGCCCATTTTCATTAGGGGAGCCAACTGACAACAAGCCCGCGGGCTTGTTGATGGCGATCAGGTACCGGTCCTCATAGAGGATGCCGAGCTGCTGCGGTACGCTGGAAGCGCCCCGGGCGGAGGCTTCAACAACCACCTGGTCGCCCACCAGCAGATCGTGGTCATGTCGGGTAACCTGCTCACCGTTAACGATGACGCAACCGCCTTTAAGGCGTTGTTTGACCGTGCTCCGGGACCAACTCTGAAGCCTGGTGATAAGAAACGGGAGTAGCGTAGTGTTCGACTTGACCGTTAGTCTATCTGACATCGGCGATTGCCTTCTTAGAGGTACGCGTGCGTACTACGAGTGTAGACACCAATAATTCCCAACCCAGCTTGCCAGACAAATAGCGGTACTTCAATCTTTTGCAAACACAAAAAGGGCAGCCGAAGCTGCCCAGAATGCTTAGTAGTGATTATTGCTTAATTGAAACGGTATCCAAATGAGATTCCAACTTGTGCATCACGAAGCCGGCGCTTCAATACTCTACCTGGATCCTGATAACCGCGATTGTGCGAGTTACGAGAATAACGATCATGTTTACGGCTTAAGATATTGTTGACATCTTCATAGGCGTATTTGACCTTATAGATATCCGGCACTTTCGAATAACCGTAGCTGGCTCTTCCATAATTTGATGCATAAATATGCACCTTGTGAAAACGAGACTCTACATTGGCATAGGCGTCCTGCAGTTCATAGTAGTCAGCACCACGCTCTACCAGGTAACAAAAATCTGCAGTGGCCCTGGCAAGCCGACGTGCGGCCTTTCTGAACTTGCTCGAGTGTGCGTGGTATTGCACCTGTTTGGCATAGTCTTTGGCTGCATAATCAAGTTCTGCTGCAGCTTTCTGCAGGCTATAGTTTTGACCATGACCGCCGGCAACCGCAGCTACTGAAAATAAGGCCAATACGGCAACTAATAAGATTCGGGCTTTCATAATCAACTCCTTCTATATTCAAGGTGGAGCCAGTATAGAAAAGGACCTATGAACATCGACTTAATTGTTTCTGAATCAATAATTAACGAGCCAATGAGCTAATCACAAGTTGCTGAGTGACAAGGCTAACCTGCATCCCTAAACCGGCTGCTGGCCGCTGGGTTTGGCTGAGAGTTTTGCATGCCCTGCTATTTCGATACACGATACCTGAACCTTTCCAAAGCCTTTCGCACTAACTTTATGTGTTCCGGCTATTCGGCTGGGACATCACTTAATAAGGATATTGAGGAGAATGAAATGAAACGGAACACCAGACTATTATTTACTCTTATTGGAGCTGCCGCAATTAGCATTTGTTCAACTGCTATGGCCAGTGGACCGGCGAGCTTCACATCCAAGACTCCGTTAACTGCTGCAGAAGAAGTTCAAAACCCTGCCGTTGTATCTGATGGCCGGGCGAACGCGATCATCGCCTTCAGCCGAAACTTCCGGGTAGCCATAATCAGGGCTACTTTCACCAATCTTGAAGGTGAAGTCACACGTTTTCACATGCACTGCAATGTTGCTGGTGCCAATGGCCCGATTGCTATTGGTTTTATTGACCTGATAGCTCCAGCTCTGGACAACAGTGAAGTCGTTAAACTTGATTCCAATACCATTATCGGCCGCATTTCCAACTTCCAGTTCCCGCCAACAGACCCTTGCCCTGGCGTAGTTGGCCAAAATGTTAACAACTTACGTTCACTTGCTGATGCTATTGATGCGGGCCTGATTTACTGGAACCTGCATACCACGGCTTTCCCCGCTGGCGAGCTGCGTGGACAGGTACAAGCGCTATCGCTTAACCAAGCTGATCAGGATGACGATTAAATCTGATAGCTGTGAGCTGACCTGACAGGCCAGCTTTAATTATAACCAACGGCCTGTCGGCCAATGGCCGATGGGTCGAGGTTAGAAGAGACCGAAACCAACACTCAGTTGCCAGCTGTTTGCATACGAAAGCTGATTAAGCTGCAGCCTCAGGCCGCCAGCAGCATGTCTGCAATTTGATCCACACTTTCAAAAAACTTATCAACACTTTCCAGGCTGGTATAAAAATAAGCTGATGCCCTTAATACCTGGCCTTTGCTCATCACATCAATGTAAGGCTGGGCGCATAGGTGGCCTGTCCTGCACATAATGCCAAATGAATCACTTAATATCCTGGCAAAGTCATCCAGGTTTTCCATGCCTGGAATACTCAAACTGAGCACACCACCTCTATCCAGGCTCGGATCAGGATTAATCGCTTTCACATAATCACGCTCCAGCGCTTTGTCGAGCAAGTACTTACCCATTGCGACATCATCCTGCTGTAATTCATCAAATCCAATCTGGTTCAGATAATCGATCGCGGCAGACAAACCATAGGCACCGGCTATATGTGGTGTCCCGGCTTCAAATCTGTGCGGTATTTTTCTCAGGCGGTAATCGCCCAACTCTACCCAGTCGACCATGCCACCGCCCATGTTGCCGGGCTTCAGTTGACCAAGGTGTTCTTTCTTACCATACAGCACGCCTATGCCTGTCGGGCCAAGCATTTTATGGGCAGAAAAAGCCATAAAATCAATATCCAGATCAGCAACATTCATCCGCCTGTGCGGTATCGCCTGGGCAGCGTCTACAACCACCATAGCGCCATAATGCTTTGCCAGGCTGACAGTCTCCTGTAAAGGAATATAAACACCGGTTACGTTTGAGCAATAGTTAATAGCAACCACTTTGGGCTGCACCTGCAGCAATTTTTTGTAATGGTCCCAGTCAATACCACCGTCTTCTAAAAACTGAACAAAGTGAACTTTGGCCCTGGATAGCCATGGCAACATGTTGGAATGATGCGCATCTGAAAAAACGATAACATCATCGTCCGCGCTTAACTCAATACCGTTAGCCACAAGGTTAATGCCTTCCGTGGTATTGCGCACAAACACCACTTCATTACCATGGCAACCGATTAATTCAGCAACTTTATACCGGGCCTGTTCATAACGGTTGGATACTTCTTCAATGGCATAATGTTTGCCTCTGTGAATATTGGTGGAAACGCCCAGGTAATATTCATTCAATGCATCAACCATTGCTCTTGGTTTAAGTGTTGTCGCCGCATTATCAAGATATATGACTGGCGAGCCATCCAGTTCTGTAGATAAACCAGGGAAATCCTTTTGGAATTTTTCTTTGTATTGTTCACTAAGCAATTGCATTTGCTTCTCCAAAAACAGTTGGGGTAGATATATCTGATTTAGTTGCGTGGAATTTGCCGGATCGCTCGGTAGCAATGTAATTAAGCTTTTCAAGCTGTACCGACCAGCCTTCACCTAAAAACCTTTTCACTTCAGCAGCCAATTTTTCACCTTGCTCTGGTTGGTAATCATCATTGACAATGATTTTAAGGACTACAGAATTTTCGTCTATCTGGTGGCATTGGTATTGGTCAAGCCAGGCCGGCGCTCCAATCAACTGATCAATTTCGTAAGGCGATGCGATGTAACGATTGTTCTGCTTGATGAAATTCATCATTCTGCCTTGCATGGCTGCGACCGGTAATGGGTTACCGCAGGGGCATTGCTCATCCAGCAGTTTCACAGCATCTCCGGTCTTGTAACGAATATGTGGAAGCGCGCCTTTATCCAGACTGGTGATATATAACTCGCCGGATTCCCCCAATTCGGCATACTCTCCATCCCGGATTACTTCCAGAAAGAATGAATCCGTATTCAAGTGCAATCGGCCATGCGGACACTCCATACCAATCCAGCCCATTTCCGATGAAGCCAGTAACTCAATCACGGAACGCTTGCCATCAAAAGCGGCTTTAATCTGGCGTCTGGCACATAAGGTTGGTCCGGTATAAGTTGCCATCACAGGTGCATCGGGCAAACTGATACCACGCGATTTCGCCTGCCTGGCCAGAAAAGCAAAATGGGTGGGGTCTATGTAATAAAGATCAGGCTGATAATCACAAACCTCTTCAAGCGCTCTGGCTATCAACTCTTCTGAAGTGGTCAACAAATCATGATAAACCGGTAACACCAGTGTACCGTCATCCAGAATTCTGTCCTGCATAGTGCTATTGGGATTGGCGCACTCTACATCAGAACAGTTCGGGGCTGCATAGCGGCAGGTTTTTTTGACATAGTTGGACAGGGCTTTGTTGATGGAGGGGTTTACCCTGGCACATTTTATGGCACGGTTCAGCAACAATATGCCGGCTTCAACCGTGACCAGCCTTTCTCCAGTTGTTCCTGAGCTTTGGCTTCTTGTTAATCGGGGATCATTGGGTTTGTATCCTTGCGCCAGTACACCTAATGGAAAATTTTTCCGATAATGCTTTTTTTCAGTAAATGGCAAATTGATAATATCTCGTATTGCATGAATACTATCGGGCCTGGCACCGGCACTATCTAAATGTTTTTTATAAAATGGTACTTTTTCATAGCAATAGTTCAGTTCTTTCTTGAACTTATCAAAGCTTGCTTGCTGATTGATTATCATTTTCTTTCCGTAATCATTCCATTGTAAAGTTAATTTTTAACTCGCCTTTATAAACTCGGCAATACTCACTACCAGTTGTGCTGCAGATTCATCCTTAAGCATTGACATATGATCTCCAGACACAACTTTGCGCTGCACTTCTGAAGTTGTCAGTTTTTGTATCGCCTCAAAATATTCATCACTGGATACTGTCGCATTTGATTGTGCTGCGTAGAACAGCATGATGCGATTACTTATCGTTCCTTCAGGCTGGTAATTATCATTAATTTTTATTTGTTTTGAATAAACCTTGCCCAACCTGTCGGATAAAACCTTGGTATGTGAATCAGAACTTGCTGCAGAATCCATACCCACATACTGTTTACTTATTTCCTGACCGATTAATTCAGCATGATTTTGCACATTTATCTGATCAGTATTTCCGGCATGCATCGATGGATATAAGATACTATCCATCAGGGCCAATTTTGCATCATGCCCTGCGGCATTTAATATTTGAACCATTTCGAATGCAACACAACCTCCAAATGAATGCCCGGCCAGATAAAAGGGCCCGTCAGGCTGCTGCTTCAATAATTCAGCTACAAAACAATCAACAATGTCAGCCATGCTGTCATGCGGTTCAAGGTCGCCAACAATTCCCTGGTGCTCAAAAGCCTTGACATTAAACATTCCGCCAGCTGCTTTGGCCAGTTCTATAAACGATACACTCATCCCACCAATGCCAGGTACAAAATATACCGTGTCCAGTTCCGGATTGGTTTGGAACAATGCATTTAGAGCACCTGTTGTTTCATGATCCGCACCGTCATGCTGCTGAACATGGCTTGCCAGGTGTTCTATCTGTGGGTATTCAAATACATTTTTAACAGTGATATTGATAGCAAATTTATTTTTTAATATATCGACCAGTTTAATGGCTGATAGAGAACTGCCCCCCAGGTCAAAAAAGTTATCATTAATGCCGATGTTATCGGTTAAAAGCAACTCTTCATAGGCTTTAACCAAACAGCCTTCAAGCTCATTGCGTGGCGCCACGTATGCCTGCCGATATGATTCCCAGTCCGGTTCCGGCAATGCCTTGCGGTTCACTTTGCCGTTGGCTGTTAACGGAAATGCAGCAAGACTCACTATCGCAGTCGGAACCATATAATTCGGCAACATCTGCTGTAATTCCTGTTTTAGTTCAGGCTCATCAAACTGCTTTGCCGAGACCACATAACCTACCAGGTGCTGACCCAGAGCACCATCCAATACCAACACCACAGCATCCTTCACCCCCGGCAGTTCCAATAACCGGTTTTCTATTTCTCCCAGCTCTATCCGGAATCCTCGTACTTTTATCTGGGCATCCATCCGGCCCTTGAATTCCAAAGCTCCATCTTTGCTATAACTGACAAGATCTCCTGTGCGATACAACCGCGCCCCCGGTTGCGATGCATATGGATCAGGCATAAAAGCACTCGCCGTCAAACCAGGGCGATTCATGTAGCCACGTGCCACGCTGCAACCACTCAGACACAGCTCACCTGTCACTCCAACCGGCAATTGCCCCAGAGACCCATCCAATACATGCGCCTGCATGTTGGCGATTGGTCTACCAATTGATGGTACGCCGTCAAATCCTGCATCCACTTCACCATAGGTACCGACGACTGCTGTCTCGGTTGGTCCATAATGATTCACCAGACGAGTACCCACACCCGGCGGCAAACAGTAACCGCTGAGCTTGTCTCCACCTACCAGCAGCACTTTCAGAGCCATACTTTCAGGCCAGTCGCTATCTACCAATCGCTCAGCCAACGGTGTCGGCATAAAACAATGGCTGACCTGATAGGCTTTCAATCCAGACAATAACCTGTCTGGTGCAGCCCGTTGTGCATCACTGACCACCCACAAGCTCGCACCCACCGACAGATACGGCCATATTTCCCAGGTTGAAGCATCAAAACCTATGCTTGCCAACCAGCTGCCGCGATGATCTGCAGCAACGGAGTGGGCCTGAATATGCCAGCTGACCAGATTCAATAAACCATGATGAGTATTCACAACCCCTTTCGGACGACCCGTTGAGCCGGAGGTATAAATCACATAGGCCAGATTTTCATCAGCAACCGGCAATTTTGGATTATCTGTTCTGCAATCTGCTATTTGATCTGCCAAGGTGTCCAGATTCAATAACTGAACACCCAGTTGATTGGCCATTGCCGCATCACCGGCAGATAACAATAATCCAACTTGGGCATCCTGCAACATATACAGCAGCCGCTCCCGCGGATAAGCCATATCCAGTGGCACATATGCGCCCCCAGCTTTCAATATGCCCAATAATGCAACAATCATTTCCGGGCTGCGTTGCATACATACGCCAATCCGCTGCTCGATTGTTACATCGCGGGATAACAGGTAATGCGCCAATTGATTCGCCTGCAGATTAAGTTGCCCATAACTCAATTGCACATCCCCCATCACCACCGCAATGGCATCCGGATTTATTTCAGCCTGTCGCTCAAATAGCTCATGAATGGCCTGTACAGCCGGTAATGGTAATGATGTGTCATTCCAGGACAGCTGCTGCTGTTGCTGATCAGCAGACAACAGTGGTAAATCACTGATCAGCTGATCAGCATCAGAAACAATCGCTTCCAATAACATCCGATAGCTTTCCGCCAACCGTTCAATGCTCTCCGCTGTAAACAGGTCGGTGTTGTAGTTCCAGGCCATTACCAGCCCATCGTCCTGTTCTTGAGCAAATAACTCCAGATCAAACTTGATAAAACTGTATTGCCGATTTGCCGGACTCAACTGCAAACCCGATACCTCCGATTCGCCTGCCACACCCGTTTCAGCTGTTACGCCTTCACTATTCTGCAAGGTGAACAATATCTGAAATACCGGACTATGCCGCAAACTACGCTCAACCTTCAGCTCTTCCAATAACATCTCAAGCGGTATGTGTTGATGCGTAAATGCATCCAGAATGGTTTGCTTATTTGCCGATAGAACCTGCTCAAAACTGAGATCACCTGCTAGCTGGGTACGCAACGCCAGCGTGTTGACAAAAAAGCCAATCAACCCTTCGATCTCACTGTGGGTGCGACCCGCGATCGGTGTACCCATTACAATATCGGTTTCATTGCTGTAACGGCTCAACAACACGGCAAATGCCGTCTGCAAAAACATGAACAAGGTCGCTTTTTGCTGCTGACAGGTCTGCTTGATGCGATCCATTACAGCCTTGTCCAGCCACTGCGTATGCACACTGCCGTTAAAGCTCTGCTGGGCTGGGCGCGGCTTGTCCAGATGCAGGCCATGAACCATCGGTATATCAGCCAAACTGGTTTTCCAGTAATCCAGCTCCTGTGCCAATACCTCACCCTGCAGCCAGTTACGTTGCCATTGAGCAAAATCTGCGTACTGTATCGGCAATGGCGCCAGTGGGTTGGCCTGGTCATGGCTAAATGCAAGATACAGGGCATTTAATTCATTTAGTAAAATACCCATCGACCAGCCATCAGAAGCAATATGATGCATGTTCATCAGCAATATATGCTCGGCATCGGATAGCTTGATCAGCTGAACCCGCAACATCAAATCCGCACTCAAGTCGAATGGCTGAGCAGTATCCTGTTCGGCCAGACGATCTATTTCCCGTTGCTGGCTTTGGGCACCCTGATCGCTTAAATCAAACACATCCAGCGGCAAGTCAAAATTCTGCCGGATAACCTGATAAGCTTCACCATCGCGGCTGACATAGTTTGTGCGCAGCACTTCATGGCGCTCAACAATTGTGGTAATCGCCTGCAGGAAAGCTGATTGATTTAATGATCCGCTGAGCCGGTAAGCTCTGGGCATGCTGTATTGTGTGCTGCCACCTTCCAGTTGATCGATAAACCACAACCGCTGCTGAGAATATGAGAGCCGCAGTGACCCACCCGGAGCAGCCTCCTTAATTTCAGGCAATACCATTGCACCTTCGTACGACTGCAACGCCTTCACTAACCCTGCTATCGTCGGCTGATCAAATAACACCCGCAACGGCAGTTCAACCTGCAGTTGTTGACGCACTTTACTGATCAGTTGAGTCGCTAGTAATGAATGACCACCCAGCTCAAAGAAATTGTCATTGATACCGACCCTTTTCACCGGCAACAGTGATTGGTAGATCTCTACCAGTTGTGATTCCACTTCATCGCGTGGCGCTACATACTGCTGGCGGTAAGCTTCCCAGTCCGGCATCGGCAATGCCTTTCGGTCAACCTTGCCGTTGGCCGTTAACGGGAATGACTCCAGCTGCATGATCACCAGCGGCACCATGTAACCTGGCAACACCGCCTGCAATGCACTCTTCAGCTCAACCTCATCAAGCGACTCGGTTGTGGCCACATAACCCACCAGCTGCTGACCCAAGTCACTGTTCAGAACCTGCACCAGACCACTCTCTACACCAGCCTGCTGCTCTAACCGGCTCTCAATCTCACCCAACTCAATCCGGAAACCGCGCACCTTCACCTGGTGATCAATCCGGCCTACATACTCAAGCTCTCCATCTTCACGGTATCTCGCTATGTCACCCGTCCGATACAATCGCTCTGACTTATCTCCATACGGGTTCGGTACAAATCGCTCCGCCGTCAGACCACCACGGCCTATATATCCCCGCGATAA
>JAJFKX010000032.1 GCA_021772985.1 Gammaproteobacteria bacterium | reverse complement strand
CGGATTTATCTAAGCTGAGTTCACAAAAACTACGACGCATCGTTGAACGACTGAACAATCAACCGAGGAAATGTTTAAACTGGAAGACACCTTATGAGGTACATCATGGAACGAGTGTTGCACTTATTGTGTGAATTCACGTTGGTCTTATTTTCGATCTATTATTTGGCCATGATCCCAACAACAATCGCGGCAATCCACCGGATACCCAGTCCTAAAGCTAAAACACAAACCTGATGATTAATTCAAACGTTATATTTCTACTTTTGAGTCTATGCATAATGGCTACAGATGCCATTGGAGACGAACCATCCAGCCTATACCAGCAGGCGCCCGATGACTGGCGCGCCGAAGTAATACCATTTCCACTGGAGTTCGCGCCTGAAATAAAATTGCAAGGCGTGGAAGAGCTGCGCTTCGCTCCTGGCATGTTTGACGCCGACAGCGAGACTTATTTTACTTATACCTTTGTGTGGTGGCTGGAAGGAAAATATGAATTTAGTAGCGAGGCACTGGAACAACTTCTGCTAAGCTATTTTCAAGGGCTTTATAAAGCGGTTAGCAAACAACAAAAAGATTTCAGCCAGTTTTCTGTTTCACTCTCATCATTAGCGCGAGTTGGTGAACCGCCTAGTATTTATGCCGGCCAGATCGATTGGATTGACCCCTTTACAACAGAAGAAAGGCTATTGCTGAATCTCAGGGCAGATCGATGGTTCTGCCGTGAAGATGAACACACCGCAGTATTTTTCAGGTTATCACCACAACCGTATATACATGACAATTGGCAGGTAATGACAGAACAACAGGCTGGACAATGCCGCATCAAAATACCAAAGGGGCAATGAGATAAGTTTGAGAAAATTTGAGACACCTACACCTTCTTATAAAAATAGAAGTGTGGGTGCCCATAGTCGCTTCATATGTCACGGTGAGATACTAGTAAGTACTGGAGTAAAAAAGAAGTGTGGGTGTCTATAGCGGCAATATGCTTAGAATCAGAACTTTTGATGCCGAAGAAAAAGCAAGAGCATCCAAACTCAGCCGGATACCCTCGCTCAAAACCTAAGTCTCTGATTTGGATTCAACAATTGCTTATAAAGAAGGCCCCAGAAACCGGGCTTTTATGCTTTAAATTTACTATTTGTCGCTGGGAGTAAATCTTCCTGTTGCAGTGTCAAAGAACACGGAAATTGTGTCTTTTCCACCCCCAAATTTAAGTTCAGTCATCGGCGAAGTAACCATTGTTACCACTGTATTGCTCTCGATTTCAGATTGAACCCAAATATATACAGTAGTATATGGGGTCATTGTTGCCGTGCTGCCCAATAGTACTGGCGCAGCAGATATCGCGTTATTCACAATCTTGGTCCCATCCACAGTTGCATCCTGGTACAGTCCAGCGGTTAAATAATCCTTCTCCGTATAGCTATTGAGCAAGGAAAATGCATTAGCGCTGCCGCCTACGGCCGGTCCACTGATTACCGCAGATGGTTCCATTGTATAGAGCGTGTGATCCCCTGAAGGTATCTCAGTCCAGGAAGCCTGCGTCAGCTTTGCCCCGTGTTCCATTTCAACTCTTGACGTATAAATCCCGTATTGTTCCTCCCACTCTAGTTTGTTCGCCTGCAGTGGAGCAAATACTTGCCATGCTACGTTTGGGCTACCACCCTCTGGCGGTTTTGCAACAACTACCTTACTGCCAGTGGCATGAAGTGCTTCCAACTGCTCGTTTGTGAAACGGGTGTTTAAAGTATATTCAATCATTGTCCTCTCCTATTTGTTACCCATCCTGGTGATAAACAGGTTAGTGCCGGATGGGGTGTGCGAGGAGGCCAGCGCGGTATCTATCTAGGCAGCGTTGAGACATCCACATCTTCAGATGCGAATAGAATTGTGGATGTCCATAACTGCTGTTACATAGCCGCTGTGCTTTCCTCACACTTGCGAATTCGATATGAACACGCTTGTATCTATAAAAGCGAGAAAACGGGCCAGCCATGCTCATCAATCGAAAACCATTTCCCACATCTACTGATGTGCATAGAATTGTGGGTGTCTATAACCGATAACAAAATTGAATCAGGCGCAACAAACTCTATTTCGATTTCTATAGGTTCGCCCTGAAAGAGTTTGTCCCTGGGTTAGGGTCTGGGGTTGTGAAAATCCAGCAATACATCACCTTATTGATTGAAGGTTCCGCAATTTGATAGGAATTCAAATAATTTGAACTGAAATGGAGCCGGATCATTTACCGTGACCCGACCCCAGTTTGTCACTCTGCTTTTAAGTTGACGGCTAGGTGTCAGTACCAGTGCCATCATTCATGATCTGCGGATCCCAATAAAAATTGAGTCCCGTGTTGTTAGTCAAAGTTAAATAAAATGGATGATTTCCGATCTGATTATTAATATCATTTATTATTAGAATTTTCGATGACCAAGTTACCACCTCAAATTGCTCATTAGCGTTCATGAGAAACGGCGTACCTTTATAACCATCTTCACCACCATCTGGTGGCTCCTGGGAGGATGGGCTTTCAATAAATACCCAATCTTCAACTGTTATTTCAAATATATACAGTTGTTCGCCTGTCGCTGGGATAGCGTTGATATCTGGTGTTGGGATTGGGTAAAAACCGCCGATAGCCAAGGTCGTAACAATGCTGATTGCCTCAACTGGCGTGCCCGGAACTATCTTCTTGTCGAAGGCAATAAATTCCCAATTCGTGACGTTGTTTTTGTCTGTTTTAGGCATGTTTTTCTCCTGTTTCCTGGTTTTAATGGACTCTCAATAAACGCACTTACATTATTTAAAGCGAAAATACCGGGCAAGCATGCTCAACCATCTGGGCTAGCCGGTCTCAGCATCATGATTACAGGCGTTCTCGAAGGTTTTCGAGCTGGAGAATTGGAGAACAGGGTTAAGACACCGTGAATTCTCAGAATAACCGCAACGAACTCTATTTTGATTACTATAGATTCACCCTGAAAGGATTTGCCGCTGGGGGGGCGCAAATCCAGCAATACATCGCATTATTAATTGAAGGTTCCGCAATTTGATCAGTATTCAAATAATTTGAGCTGAAATGGAGCCGGACCTTTTACCGTGATCCGATTCCAGTTTGTCACGCGCTTTTAAGTGACGGCAAGGTGTCAGTACCAGTGCCATCATTCATGATCTGCGGATCCCAATAAAAATTGCCTCCCGTGTTGTTAGTCAAAGTTAAAGAAAATGGATGATTTCCGATCTGATTATTAATATCATTTATTATTAGAATATTCGATGACCAAGTTACCACCTCAAATTGCTCATTAGAGTTCATGAGAAACGGCGTACCTTTATAACCATCTTTACCACCATCTGGTGGCTCCTGGCAGGGTGGGCTTTCAATAAATAACCAATCTTCAGCTGTTATTACAAATATATACAGTTGTTCGCCTGTCGCTGGGATAGCGTTGATATCTGGTGTTGGGGTTGAGTGAAAACCGCCGATACCCAAGGTCGTAACAATGCTCGTTGCCTCAACTGGCTGGCTGCCCGGATCACCGGGCGGGATGAAGGCAATAAATTCCCAATTCGTGACGTTGTTTTTGTCTGTTTTAGGCATGTTTTTCTCCTGTTTCCTGGTTTTCATGGACTCTCAATAAACGCACTTACATTATTTAAAGCGAAAATACCGGACAAGCATGCTCAACCATCTGAGCTAGCCGGTCTCAGCATCATGATTACAGGCGTTCTCGAAGGTTTTCGAGCTGGAGAATTGGATGTACCACGGATCGGCGTAGCGCATCGACGCCAGCTTGGCGCCGGTCAATTTGGCCTCTTCGGTTCGACTTAATCGGGCCTGAACTACGGTTCGCAATGCAATGTCGTCGGGGTGGTATGAGCTGGTCTCCGCCTCATCCTTGGCAGCTGTAAAAATAGATGGACTGAAGGCTTGCTCCCAGAATCCAGCTGCAACCTCAGGATTACACAGTGCAAATTCGACATCTCCAGCCAGCAGCAGCGATCTTTGATGGAGCCGCCTGAGAAAGGTATTGTTTGCATGGTCAACTGCCAAGGCTCGCTGAAGCTCCAAGGCACGAGAACTCCAGTTCTGGGCTTCTCCCCATCGGGATTGGAAGTAATACCACATAATTTCCAGATACGAGGCACGGGCCTCCAGGTCCCAGCGCCACTCGTCTTTCGGCTCGGCCTCGGCCAGTAACCGTTTGATCAGCGCCAGTGCCTCATCGAGATAACGGTGTGCCGGTTGGAAATCCCCACTCAGGGTTAACAAGTTGACCAAATCCAGTCTGGACCGGGCACCATCTTCCAGCCACTGCAGGTTCTCACCGTCGAAGATCACGCGTTGATCGGCTAGCGCAATCGACTCCTCAAGCAACTCGCGGGCATCTGCCAATTGGCCAAGATTTATCAGTTGCCGAGCCAAGTCACGTGAGGCGTATCCCAACATTTGTTCGACTTGCTTGTCACCTGGTGAAACAAGGGCAAGCGCTTGTATCATGGCCTGTCGTCGGTGTTGATACTCCAAAGCCACCTCGAAGCGGCCCAATGTTTCCTCAGTGTCGGCGAGCCAGGCCAATGTATCAGCCAGTTCAAACTGCCACAACTTGTTGTCCGGTTCCCTTTCAACCAATTGACGTTTGATGTCAAGTGACCGCTCAAACCGGTTCCGTGCAGCCGAAAGATCTCCACTCTCTTGGTCCAAGGTCCCCAAATTATTGTGGGCATAGGACAATTCAAGCAACCAGTCCAGGTTGTCGGGCTCGCGGGCGACGAGTTCCTCAGACAGTTCGAGGTAGCGGGTAAATGGCAGATGGGCGGCGACCAAGTCTTCACGGCTGTGCATCGCATAACCAATCCAGAATTGACTCTGGCCCAAGTCGAAAAGTCGTTGATTATTTCCGGGATCACGCTGATACAGCGATTGGGTCATTTCCATCGAGCGCTGAAAAGCGACCTCCCCTTCAATAAATTTACCCTGGGACATACGCACCTCACCGATCTGCCGTAGTGACAAAGCCGTTTGCGCCAACGCCTCATCACTTTGATCCGCAGGATCCAGGGAGGCAAAGTAGGCCATCGCCTTTTCACCCACGCTGTCCAGAATTTCCAGCCGCACTTTGGGTTCCAGCTGCTGCCGCAAATCTCCCAACATGAAACCGATCAAGCCCTCGCTCTGGATCAGTCGCCGTTTAGCGTCATCGCGAGCCTGATTAGCAATGATGGTTACCCAGGACAAACCGATAACCAACACCACCACCGATGCCACAGCCAAGGATAAGGCAACGAATTGAAAACGATATTTATGCGCCAGCTTACCCAACCGGTAATACAATGATTCCCCACTGGCCTCTACCGGGTTTCCGTCAAGTAAGCGGGAAATATCGGCAGACAGTGCCGTTACGCTGGGGTACCGCCTTGCCGGATCTTTGGCCAGTGCCTGCTGCAGGATGTTTTGAAGGTCGCGCTGCCACGATCCGTATTTTTGTTGGAGTTGCTTGCCGGCTGCGCTCTCCGAAGCAACTTCGGACATCAAGACCCTGATCAGCGGCTTCGGATCACCTTCGATCACAATTCTATGCAGACTTGATAAATCCCCTGGATTGACGTTCTGGGCTCGTTGGCCAGTGAGCATTTCGTACAATAACAAACCCAGCGCATAGACATCGGTCAAGGTGGTTGTTTGGTGACCCTGCAGCTGTTCCGGAGACACGTACTGTGGGGTCATGGCATGTGCCACTGTCAAGGTAGCCGCTGCATCTTCCGCCACGATCTTGGCTATTCCAAAATCAAGCAAACGTGGCTCGCCATCACTCTGAACCATAATATTGGCAGGCTTGATATCCCGGTGAATGATCAGGTGTTGATGGGCGTAACTGACGCCCGCGCAAACTTTTTGAAAAAGCCTCAATACCTCGATAAGCCCAAGCTTGTGAATTCGACAATAGTCGTCAATCGTCTCGCCTTCGACGTACTCCATCACCAGAAATGGCGCACCTGTCTGCGTAGTTCCGCCATCCAGCAGGCGAGCGATATTGGGGTGACTCAGGTCGGCGAGTATTTGCCGTTCGCGCATAAATTGGGCTGAAGCTTCCGGGGCCAGCGTCATCTGTCCTAGCTTGATGGCGACCTGCTGTTCAAAATCTTCCTCCCGATGCGCTAGGAAAACAACACCCATGCCACCTTGCCCAAGCTCACGCACCAGCCGGTAGCGGCCCAGCCTGCTGTTTGCGGCCAACCTTTCAGCACTCAGTATTTGTTCCGCTTCAACTCCGGAGGTGAAATTGATGGTTTTGTCTGCGTTCGCGAGCAAAACCTGAAGCTCTTCAGCTAACTCAGCGTTTTCGTTTGCAATCTCGCGTAGGCGTTGTTGTTGTTGTTGTGAGGAGGCGTTAACCAGTTCATGAAACAGAGCTGCGAGCTGATTCCAGCTGGTGCTCATCACACCAGCCGGCTGTGCAGCCAGGCTCTACCCAGAAGCATTTTGCGTGTAACGGTGGCAACCGAAATATCAAGTGCAGCGGCAATGTCGTTGAAGCTCAATCCACCAAAGTAATGCAGCTCGACTACCGATGCTGTAGGGTTATCTTCGCTTTCGAGTTGCTGCAAGGCGTCATGTAGATCAAGCACCCCTGCCTTCTCGGCCGGAGATGCTTTGCCGACGTGTTGCAGCGTGATGTGGGTCACACCGCCACCACGCTTACCGCTGTTATTGGCACGCGCATAATCTACCAGAATACAGCGCAGCTGACGCGCTGCCAGAGCCATGAAATGGGCACGATCCTTAACATCCAAGGTCGCGTTTCCCAGTTTCAGGTAAAGCTCGTTGACCAGCGCATCGGTTTCAAGTGCGTGCCCGGCGCGTTCGCGCTTAAGTCTGGCGTGGGCCAGTTGCTGCATTTCGCGCATGACCAAAGCCCACAGCCGCTGTTTAGCTGAACGATCGGTTCTACTGCGACGAATCAACTGAGTGATAGTTACTGTCACCCCAATCTCCCTAATCCCTCAATGAAAGTATACAGCAAGCCCTCCCCATAGCCTGAGAGCCTGGATACGTATAGGTTTCCCCGTAGGGTGGAATAAGCGCAGCGCATTCCACCAAATGTCACAGCAGATAATCACCCTATGAGTTTTGGTGCAATGCGCAGAGCTTATTGCACCCTACAAGAATGAAATAGACTACAGACCCAACAAAACCACTACCCTCCGCCTCAGGATCTGCATACTTATGGATATCCATGTTTCCCCGTAGGGTGGAATAAGCGCAGCACATTCCACCAAATGTCACAGCAGATAATCACCCTATGTGGTTTTGGTGCAATGCGCGGAGCTTATTGCACCCTACAAACATCGCTATGCAATCCGAACTTTCATCAATAACCGCGCTGTCCAGAACGCATCAATCGATCCGCCAGCTTGCTAGGCAACCACAAACCTGCCCGTTTCACCATTATATTTAATAGTGATGCTGTCCACTCCACCACCAAATTTCAACACGATGGGCACACCGGAAACCTCTGATATGACAAAGCCTGACTCAACTTTAGACATCAGTGCTACCGCAATAGTATCTTCAGGTGTAAATATTGCCTCTTGTCCGCGCAATACAGTTTGCGCATTCAGCGGCTGATAATTCACATCTGCACCATTGACCAGTGCGGCCTGAGCAAGACCAAAGGTCAATGCCGGAAAATCAAAGTCCTGATCGCGTATCCCATACTCCCCTGGGCCGATGTTTGAAGCTTTCACCGGCGGCTCAAAGGTGCCGTCTTTAAATGGATAGAATAATTCCGGCTCGGCTGCCTGAGCCGCCTTCATGGTAATTTTCGCGCCGTTAACCATTACACTATGAGAAGCATAAACCGCATAATTTTCCAGCCAGGAAACCGTGTTTGCCTCAAAGGGGCTGAAAGCAATCCAAACCACGCTTTGTTCGGTGATAACAGGTGCTTTAAGTATCGCAACCTGCTCATTGGCTGCCAGAATGGTTGATAAATCGGAACTATTGAATTCAACGTTCAGTGTGAATGCCGGCATTGTTAACTTCCTTGCTTTGATCTCAGTTCAGTATGCCACAACCGGAAGGGTTCCCATGCCCGGCGCGATTGCCAAACCATAACCAGTGGATTCGTATAGACATATATGGACGCCTCCCTCCAGTCAAGGGCAATTCTTGATTAAATTGTTGTCTGCCCAATAGCCGATCAAGAAATGGTCTGCTGACATATATTCGGGTTGTTAAAGGCGTGTTTTAATCACGCCGACCCAGGAT
>JAJFKX010000031.1 GCA_021772985.1 Gammaproteobacteria bacterium | reverse complement strand
CAATTTGCTGCTGGATATTAATCCAACCCTGGCAACCGGTGGATTTCCGGATGACTGGGCAGAGATGACTGTGAATCCAGGTGCATCAGGCCGTTTGGCATTCCGGTATTTTGTGGATGTAGATGCTGGTCCGGTTGGTTCAAACTCTAACTTTATCGGCGTTGATACATTCTCGTTTGTACTCGGTATTCCGTTCGTGCCACCTGCAGTCCCAACATTGGGTATCTTCGGTTTGGTTGCGCTGGCGTTGATATTGCTGGTAGGAACAATTTTGGTAAGACGTAAAAATATCGTATGATTTACGCATGACCGATATATTTTCAGAAAAAGCCGCAATTGCGGCTTTTTCTTTGTTGGCCTTCAATATCCAGGTTAATGTTGTTGGCTAAGGTTTTTTGATAAAGTGATGGGATGATCATAGGGAAATGCTCATGAATAGAACTAATATCTTATTGGTAGTGCTTATATTGGCCTGTGCGGCTAATGCCCAGGACAGTGCTCGATCGGGCTCCCAAGCGGATACTACACCACCATCCCAAGTATTGGGAGCAGGGGAAGGTTTTGAAGACCTGGCTGGCTTACTTGCCAGCGGTTGGGATACGATTAACACATCTGACGACCCTGGCGGGGCTACAAACCCAGATTGGTTTCAGGGGAATCCTGTGGTATTTAATGCCCACATCGGACCTGATGACTCTTATGCTGTCAGTAACTTTAATGCCACTGGCGGATCGCAAATCAGCAACTGGTTACTGGTTCCTCGTATAGGCGAGCTGGGGAGTGCATTTTTTTATACCCGTACGGTTTCCGGAAATACTTTCCCGGATCGGATGCAGGTCAGATTCAGTGCCGTGTCCGGTACCAATGTCGGTACGGATCCGGGCACAGTTGGTGATTATGATATTTTGTTATTGGATATCAATCCTAATTTGGACATGGGAGGATACCCGGATGACTGGGCCGAGTTTATAGTTCATCCAGGTGCAACAGGGCGTTTGGCATTTCGATACTTTGTGGATGTGGATGCCGGACCGGTTGGTTCCAATTCCAACTTTATCGGCGTTGATAGTTTGACAGTAACGATTATAGATGCACCACCGCCTGCGATACCGACTTTAAGTGTTTTTGGTTTGCTGTTGCTGGCTTTGCTGTTACTGGTAGCCACATTGTTGGTCAAGCGCAAAAATAGCTTTTAATTAAAGGTATTAGATGAATATCAGAAAAGGCCGCATCAGCGGCCTTTTTATTAGTGCTTTGGCAGGGGAGTAGGTGCGTATTGATGCATGAGGGTAACTACTGGCTGACTGTCAAGCTGAGGTATGATGGTTATTAAACGGTGAGTGAGGATAATGACGTTGAAACTGATCAACATATTAATTGCTGGTTATATGCTCAACATGAATGCAATGGCCGATGAGTTCCCTGACCTGTCGATGGCGGTAAGCAATAATGCAGTAACTGCATTATCAAGTGCAGACGGTCCAATATTATTTAGTTTCGCCGGTTTGCTGGTGGGTAAAACCTGGCAGGATGTCACCAACAAAGCCTGGTGGTTACCGGCAGGTGCCAAACAGTGGCAGGCTTTACCGCCGGTGCCTGGTGATCAGGGCAGGTTAGCGGCAGTAGCTGTTTCTGCTGATCAAGCAGTGTGGTTATTTGGTGGTTATACCGTGGCGGAGGACGGTAGTGAGGTTTCCACACCGGAAACTTTCCGCGTCAACCCATATGCCGACCAGATATATCAGCGAATGTCAGACATGCCGGTGCCGGTAGATGATGCAGCGGCATTGGTATATCAGGATCGTTATATTTATCTAATCAGTGGTTGGCACGATGTGGGTAACGTCAATCTGGTGCAAGTTTATGATACCCAGACAGATCAATGGCAACAGGCAACCCAATGGCCGGGTGCGCCGGTATTTGGGCATGCTGGAGCGATAGTGGATAGGAAGTTGTTGGTGTGTGGAGGGGTAAAAATCGAATATTTGGCGACGGGTGGCAGGGATTTTGTATTAACCGATGCCTGTTGGCAAGGGACTATCAGCTCCACCGATATCCGGCGTATTGGCTGGCAACAGATAACTCCCATGCCAGGTCCGGGGCGTTACCGGCCGGCAGCTGCGGAATTAGCCGATGGATCAGGTGTAGTATTCATAGGTGGTTCCGATAACCCTTATAACTATGATGGTATGGGTTACAACAAAGTGGCTTCTGAGCCGCTGGCCGATGTTGTCAGTTTTGACTTTGCCAGTCAGCAATGGCGCTGTCATAAAGACAGCAGTGTGGCCAGTATGGACCATCGAGGCTTACTGGTATTACCCGACCAAACCAGTGTTCGCATCGGTGGAATGCTGGCCGGGCAACAGGTAACCAGTAAAGTTCTATCACAGGCCATATCGGAACCAGTTGCCTGTAAGCAATAATATTATCGGTATCCTGAGAGCAGGTCGAAGATGCTAAACTCCGGCCGAAAATAACCGGGTGAAAAATACGTGGGAGAAACAAATCAGGCGATTGCTTATATTGATGCACCAAGGTTGCAGCGGGCGCTGCAGGCTGGTATCAGCAGAGTAAGCAGCCGCCGCGAATACATTAATAAGATCAATGTTTTTCCGGTGGCCGATGGTGACACGGGGACCAACATGATGTTCACCCTGCGCAGTTTATCGGCATCGCTTAACCCCAGCATGGGTGTTGGTATTTGCGATTATCTGAAACGTTTGGCCGGCGCGGCACTGGATGGGGCGCGAGGCAATTCCGGTGCAATTATGGCGCAATACTTCCAGGGTTTTTTTGAAGGTTGCAAGGGTCCTGGGAAATTATTTGCAGAACAATTTTCCGATGCCTTAAGTTCGGCAGCCGATGCAGCCTGGCAGGCAATGGCCAACCCTGTTGCAGGCACACTTCCATCTGTTCTAGAGGCTTTTGCCGACAGCGTGAAAGCACAGGTTGAAACCGGTCGCCGGGATATCAGGGAATTATTACGCGATGGCCTGGCCAGCAGCCGCACGGCATTGGCGAAAACACCCGAGCAGTTGACGGTGTTGCGGGATGCAGGAGTGGTGGATGCTGGCGGCCAGGGTTTTGTCGATTTGCTGGAAGGTATTGTCGATTATATGGAAACCGGTGAATTACAGGAAATCAAATCGCATCGGGCGGTTGACTTGCCGGATTTTGAAGTATTAATCAATCACGACGACCCGGAACATCGGTATTGCACTGAATGCATGATCCAGGGTGATAATCTGGACCGCCAGCAATTATTGGCGATGTTGCAGCAACTTGATTCCAGCAGTGTGGTGATTGCCGGTGACAGTCACAGATTGCGTGTGCATATTCATGTTGATCAACCCGAACAGGTATTTTTGATTGGTGAAGAGCTGGGTGAGTTAAGCCAGCAGAAAGCCGATGATATGTACAGCCAGTCGCAGGCAGCAAAAAGGGCACGGCGGTTGGTAATAGTCACCGATACAGGTGCTGATTTACCGGATCAGGTAGCCGATGAGCTGGGTATACAAAGAGTATCGTTACGGTTTAATTTTGGCGGGCATGACTATCTGGATCGTATCAGTATGAATATTGCCCAGTTCTATCAGCGCTTGAGTGCCAGTGCCGTGACGCCGCAAACCTCACAGCCTCCTATTGGTGATTACCGCCGCAGTTATGAATTATTACGCGGCCAGGGCAGCCAGGTGTTGAACATCAGTGTTTCGGCCAGCCTCAGCGGTACCTATCAGGCAGCGGTTACCGCTGCCGGTGATGATGACCAGATTCATGTGTTTGATAGTGGCAATGGTTCTGCGGGACAGGGGCTGATGGTTATAGCAGCTGCAGAAATGGCTGATAATGGTATTCAGATTCAACCATTGCTGTCGCGTCTGAGTGAATTGAAAAATAACACCATCACCTATGTAACAACCCGCAATCTGGATTATGCGGCACGTGGTGGCAGAGCGCCAAGCTGGTTGGCCCCGGTGGCAAGGCATTTACACATCCGGCCGATTTTATGCACCACTAAAGCCGGGTTGCTGAAACCTAAAGGCGCGATGCTGGCCAGAGCCAAACCGGTACCTGGCTTTGCCCGTTGGCTGTTACGTCGATTGGATAAAAGTAAAACTTACCGTTTAATGATTACGCATGGTGATGATCATCCGGCAGCCGTAGAGTTACGTGATCGAATTCTGGCCGGATTGCCTCATGTGGATCAATGCTGGATCAGCGAAACCGGTCCGGCAGTAGGGGTGCACGCCGGACCAGGTGTTTTGGTGGTAGGTGTGCAGGAGTGGGATACATCGATGGCTGGTGAAGGCAACAGTACCGGACAAAACATAGCCGAAGACAATGATTGAATTAATCATCAAAGTGGCAGTGTCATATTTATTGGGTTCAATATCCGGTAGTTTGCTGCTGGGCAAATTCCGTGATGTTGACATCCGTTCCCAGGGTAGCGGCAATGCCGGTGGCACCAATGCTTTGCGTACTCAGGGTGTGTGGTTTGCGCTGGGTGTTATCGTTATTGATATCGGTAAAGGCGCTCTGGCTGCGGGTTTGGTGTCGAATTGGGACATGTTTAACAGTTCAGCGAACAGTCTGCAATTGCCCTGGTTGGCTGTGAGTTGTGGGCTGGCGGCTGTAGCTGGACATATCTGGCCGATATTTTTTAGCTTTCGGGGTGGCAAAGGCGCCGGCACTGTTGTCGGCGTACTGGCAGTACTGGCACCGTTGTTGATGGCAGGGATGATTTTTATCTGGCTGCTGGTGATGATAATCACCGGTTATGTGGGCTTGGCTACCATCATCGCAGCAGCTGCGGTCCCATTGATAATGGTGTTGTTTGGTGATTCAACTGTTGCTTTGCTCAGCTTCACGGTATTAATAGCCGCGTTGATGTTATGGACACATCGCAGCAATATTCAGCGTCTGCTACAGGGAACAGAAAACCGTTTTGAGCGGGTTCGGATTAAAAACTGGCTGCGATGAGCATGGCTCAAGTTATCGATATCCAAGCCCTGGATGCCGGCATCATCCAATCACATTTGATCGCCAAAGTCGCCAGATATATTGACCGCCTGACGGTGCTGGCTGAGACGGAATCAACCAGTACCTGGGTTAAACAGCAACCTGAACCAGGTGTGGTAGTGTGTCTGGCTGAAGCGCAGACCGGTGGGCGCGGCCGACGTGGCCGGGTTTGGTTGTCGCCTCCGGGTTCCGGTGTGTTGCTGTCGATTCGCATACCGGTTAAGCAGGCCGTTTCTGAATTGGGGATGCTGAGCCTGCAAGCCGGTTTGGCGGTATCGCGGGCCATACAGCAAGTGACCGGATTGGAAGTGCAATTAAAATGGCCCAATGATGTAATGCTGGACGGTAATAAATTGGCAGGTATTCTGGTAGAGCTGCAAAGCATCAATTCAGCACAAACCCATGCCATCATTGGCGTAGGCATCAATGTCTGCTGGCCTGAAGACGAGCCACCACCACAACCATTGGCTGATTGCAGCTACGCATTGTCTTGTTTCTCCCGCAACCAGTTAGCAGCAACAGTACTCAATGAGTTGACGGAGGCAGTGCTGCAATATGATCAGGTACCAGCCTGCAGTGTGGTGGCGCAATGGTGGCAGCACGATCTGCTTGCCAATCAAATGGTTCAGGTTAAACAGGCAGATAAAATATATTGCGGCCGTGCTGCGGGAATTGCTCAGGATGGGGGTTTTGTTCTGGACACCGATGATGGGGTCAAAATATTTTATTCCAGCGAAGTCAGCATACGCCTGTTGAATCCGCGCAGATGAACCTGTACGTCGATATGGGTAATAGCCGGATCAAGCTGTTGGCTGATTGCGGTGATATGGCGACTGCAGCACTGTATTCCAATAATTATACTGATCCCGACTGGTTGCAGGGAATAACAACCAAACCAGCACGGGTTATAGCCTTGTATGTTACTGATCAAAACCGGGCTGATGAGTTGCAGCAGCAATGTCGGCAAGGTTGGGGATTGCCGGTTATCTGGTTGCAAACTTCGGCTTCGGCAGCAGGTTTGACCAATGCCTATCCGGTTCCGGAGAACCTGGGTGTTGACCGTTGGGCCGCAATGGCCGGGGCCTATTCATTACAGCAACAAGACCTGGTAATCGCTGACTTTGGTACAGCCACGACGATCGATGCTGTTAATGCAAATGGGCAGCACATGGGTGGATGGATTGCCCCTGGTATCGATGCCATGCGTAGTATGCAGCAGCAGCGTTTACCGCATTTGTTTCGCCCCGGCGCATTGCCGGGTAAGCCGGTACCGTTGGCAGCCAATACCTCCGATGCACTGGAATCAGGGGTATTGCAAACCCAATGCGGCTCACTTCAGCGGTTTTTGGCGATTGCCACTGATGCTGGCTTGCATGATCCCGTTTGTATTCTGACAGGGGGATATGCACAATTGATCGCTGGCCTGTTGGAGTCAGAGACCGTGATCGAGCCAAGGCTGGTGTTTTACGGCATGCGACAGCTAATGCTTGAGCACATACGACAGAATCAGCCTGAGGTACGTTAATTCCCGCGCCTGGAACACTGTGGCACACAACTGGCTGGTATGATGCAGGGTTGTTATTGCAGGGAGTGTTTTCCATGACTTTAATCCGTTGTTTGCTGTTAGTGGCTTCGCTGCTGATGGTAGTGTCCGGCAGTGCCCAGGACGATGATCAGGGGCGTTTATCCAGTTCAACTTTTAGTGGAATGAAGATGCGTACCATCGGCCCGGCGTTTATGTCCGGTCGAATCGCCGATATTGCAATTCATCCACAAAACAATAATGTTTGGTATGTTGCAGTAGGTTCCGGCGGGGTATGGAAAACCTCCAATTCCGGAACCACCTGGGATTCAATTTTCGATGGTCAGAAATCCTATTCCATCGGCAGTATTACCATTGATCCGAACAACCCGGATATCATTTGGGTTGGTGCCGGTGAAAATGTCGGGGGGCGGCATGTTGGTTATGGTGATGGGATATATCGTAGTCAGGACAGTGGCGCCAGCTGGGAAAATATGGGTCTTGCAGACAGCCAGCACATCAGCAAAATTATTGTTCACCCTGATGATTCCAATACGGTATGGGTAGCCTCCCAGGGACCATTATGGAACAAGGGCGGTGACCGTGGTCTGTATAAAACCACTGATGGTGGTGCAACCTGGGAACGCACTCTGGTAGGCGACGAAGGCGATGACTTATGGACCGGGGTAACCGATGTTGTGATCGACCCGCGCAACCCTGATGTGCTGTACGCAGCTACGTGGCAGCATCATCGCACAGTGGCTGCTTATATGGGTGGCGGACCAAATACAGGAATTCACCGCTCATTAGATGGTGGTGAAAGCTGGGATAAACTCAGTAATGGCTTGCCGAGCGGTAGCCTGGGTAAAATTGGTTTGGCCATTTCACCGCAAAATCCGGATGTGCTATACGCGGCAATAGAATTGGATCAGCGCACCGGTGCAGTTTACCGTTCAGCCAATCGGGGTGGTTCCTGGGAAAAACGTTCTGATACCGTTTCCGGCGCAACCGGACCGCATTACTACCAGGAGCTGGTTGCCAGCCCGCATGCATTTGACCGGATTTACCTGATGGATGTGCGTGTTCAGGTCTCTGATGACGGTGGCAGCACCTTCCGGATTATGGACGAAGAGCATAAACACAGTGACAATCATGCAATGGTATTTCGTGCCGATGATCCGGATTATCTGTTGGTCGGCACCGATGGCGGTTTGTATGAAAGTTTTGATCTGACCAAGAATTGGCGGTTTATTTCGAATTTACCGATAACCCAGTTTTATAAAGTAGCGGTAGATGATACCGAGCCCTTTTATAATGTTTATGGTGGTACCCAGGATAATAATACCCAGGGCGCACCTTCGCGGACTGATACTCTTCACGGAATACGTAATGCTGACTGGTTTATCACATTATTCGGTGATGGTCATCAACCTGCGACGGAACCAGGAAACCCGGACATCATGTATTCCGAATGGCAGCAGGGTAATCTGGTGCGCGTGGACAGAACCACTGGTGAGCTTGTGTACATCCAACCGCAACCGGAAGCCGGTGACCCAGGTGAGCGTTTTAATTGGGACGCACCTATTCTAGTCAGCGCGCACGATCCCAAACGTATTTATTTTGCTTCACAGCGTGTCTGGCGTTCAGATAATCGTGGTGACAGCTGGCAGGCTTTATCGGGTGATTTGACTCACAATCAGGAGCGTATAACCCTGGATGTGATGGACCGGCAATGGAGCTGGGATTCCCCATGGGATGTGCTGGCCATGTCAACTTACAACACCATCACTTCGCTGGCTGAATCGCCGGTTCAGGAAGGCATTTTATATGCCGGAACCGATGATGGCTTGATCCAGGCGACCAGTGATGGTGGTGAGAACTGGTCTGCTATTTCGGTAGGTGATTTGCCGGGTGTGCCGGATACAGCATTTGTTAACGATATCAAAGCCGATTTATTTGATGCCGATACGGTTTACGTGGCTTTGGATAATCATAAATATGGTGATTTTAAGCCGTATTTACTGAAAAGCACCAATCGCGGGAGAAGCTGGACTTATATCGCCAGCGATTTGCCTGAACGGCATCTGGTATGGCGGATGGTCCAGGATCATGTCAAGCCCGAACTGCTGTTTGCAGGTACTGAGTTTGGTATTTTCTTCACCATCAACGGTGGTGATAGCTGGGTCCAGTTGACCGGTGACGTGCCGACTATTTCATTCCGGGATTTAGCTATTCAGAAACGTGAAAACGATTTGGTCGGAGCTACTTTTGGCCGCGGTTTCTGGATTTTGGATGATTACAGTCCATTGCGTGATGTGAGTGAATCCATGTTGGAACAGGAAGCCACTCTGTTCGATACCCGTAAAGCATGGTGGTACATCCAACGCGGTGTGCTGGGCTTTGGTGAAAAAGGCTCACAAGGTGCAACTCATTACAATGCACCCAACCCACCTTATGGTGCGGTATTCACCTATTACCTGGCAGATGGGTATAAAACCGATAAACAAGCACGTACCGAACAAGAGAAAGATTTAATCAAAAACGGAGATGGTGTACCGTTCCCAGGCTGGGATGCAGTTGAATCAGAACGGCGCCAACCTGAGCCTGAGATTATTCTTACGGTACGTGACACTGACGGTAATGTAGTACGCCGGCTAACCGGCCCTGCTGGGAAAGGATTTCATCGGGTGGCGTGGGATATGCGTTTTCCGGCACCTGATGCTGTAGGTTCAGGCGGTGGTCCTTTCGGTGGTGAGCCACAGGGTCATTTAGCAGTTCCGGGTGATTACACGGTAGAAATGGCAAAACAGATTAATGGTCAAACTACACCATTGGCCGATGCCCGCAGATTCACTGTACAACGCATGCGCAACGGTGCTTTGGAAGGGGCTGAACCAGCTGAAACAGTGGCTTTCTGGAAACAGATATCTGATTTACAAAGAGCGACCAGTGCTGCTAATCAGGTTATCGCCAGCAGCCGTGAAACCTTGGCTAATCTTAAAACAGCTCTGTCTCGAAGCAATGCAGCGCCCGGGACTATGGATAGTGAAATCTATCAACTTGAGCAAGACCTGTATGCCATCGAAGAACAGTTGGGCGGCAACCAATCCAAGAACCAGATCGGTGAAAAAGGACCACATACCATTGGGACCAGAATATTTGTGGCGACCATAGGTACTACATTATCAACCTATGGGCCAACCCCAACGCATCGGCGCAGCCTGGAAATTGCTGAGCAGGAGTTTGCCACTATTCGTCAACGGCTGAAGAGCTTGAGCGAACAGCAAATCCCGGCACTGGAGCAGCAGTTGCGTGATGCGGGTGCACCATGGATACCGGGAAGCCCGATACCGGGAACGTAAAACACATTGTTCCCGTGCTAATGTGCGGGAACCACTCAGCTGCATATCAAGGTCGCGTCTGTTGACGTGGCAGTGGCGAAGTTCGTTGTAATTTCGATTCAATTTGACCTGGCACTGCTAGGTCATCAGATTTTCTCAGGATGTCACCTGGCAAGCTGTTTGCTAATCCAAAAGCATTGCAGAGTATTGATTGACATGAAAATATATCACTTACTTTAAGTTATCCAGGCCTATCTGTGTGAATTTGGTAGAACTTCACCGCTTGCTGATACTTGCCGGGGCGGCATTGTTGCTGGTGGCTTGTGTCACTGAACAAGCTGCTTTGCCGGTACGCATTGATGGTGTAACCATGGGTACCACTTATTCAATCCAGCTGCATGAACTGCCGGCCGGTATTGAGAGTGATCAATTGCAAAACCAACTGGAAGAGCTGCTGGTAGATATCACTCAACAGATGTCCACTTATCACCCTGATTCTGAAATCACCCGGTTTAACCAAATCCACTCGACAGATTGGTTTGAAGTGTCGCTTGAATTTGCCCATCTGGTGGCAATTGCTCAGCAATTAAGTGAGCTCAGTCAAGGCGCTTTTGATATTACTGTCGGTCCGCTGGTGGAGTTATGGGGGTTTGGCACCCGAATTAATGCTCAACGACCGACAGACGCAAAAATACAAAAACTCATGAGCAGCATCGGCTATGGTCAGCTTGAGTGGCGGCATCAACCTGCTGCGTTACGTAAACGTGCCGGTGATCTGCAGCTGGATGTATCAGCAATTGCTAAAGGTTATGGTGTCGATGTGCTGGCAGAATACCTGACAGGTTTGGGCGTGGCTAATTATCTGGTTGAGATTGGTGGTGAGCTGCGTGCTGCCGGGATCAATCCTGGCGGGGAAGTGTGGCAGATAGGTATCTTACAACCGGATACAGGTACAGCACTGGCTAACCGGGTATTGGCCTTGGACAATCAAGCAGTTGCCACCTCCGGTGATTATCATAATTTTTATGTGGAAAATGGTCGCTATTATTCACATATCATTGATCCGCGAACCGGATACCCGGTAAAGCATCAAACTACATCTGTAACTGTGGTTGCTGCAAGCGCCACTGAAGCTGATGCATGGGCAACCACTTTGCTGGTATTGGGTGAAGAGCAGGGATTGCAGTTGGCGGAGCAACATGCTGTGGCAGCGTTATTTCTAATTCGACAGGCTGGCCCGGGATTCAGGTTGGTGGCCAGTTCAAACATGCCTGATATAGTGGACGAGCAATAAGCCTGCAGTCTGAAATCATCGATTTACGGCTATTGTGTATCCGAATTTTGATGCTGACAACAGCTTGTAAACAACAGCAATCAAGAGTACCTTTATAGCCAACAGTCAAATGGCGTTGAAATATGCTCTCCATGATAAAGAGGGCGATTTGGGAAATAAAACACCCATTTTTAACAGTCAGGCGGCAATGGAGGTTAGCAGTATTAACTCAGGATGAGTTATGTCCCGTTTTATATCACCATCAGTATCGTATTTGTGCCCGGAAATACTGCTTGAGTATTGCCGTAAGAAGCGCTATCGACTTTCGATCTGCAAACTATACGCAGCCACAACAATTGATGCTCTATACACTAAGGGGCAAATGTTGAACGCCCGCCAAATTTTTTCCAGACCGGTATTTACAGCCATATTTTTATTCATATTGACCTTAATCACCGGCTGCGGTGGGTCAGCTGTACTAGATAACAAAACTGTATTAGGCACGGGTAGTGATAGGCTATCGCAGCAACTGGTTAAACAATACGCATCAATTGCTGCGCAGGCTTATATGGATAGCTGGCAATCGACAAGAGCCTTGCAGCAAGCCATTGGTGAATTCACCAATTCACCTTCTGTTAAGACACATCTGCAAGCCAAACAAACCTGGCTGGCAGCGCGCCGGGTTTACGGGCAAACAGAGGTTTTCCGTTTTTATGGTGGTCCGATTGACGATGGCCGGGGTCTGGAAGCACAAATCAATGCCTGGCCGATTGATGAAGCATATTTGGATTATGTTCAATCGTTTGATGGTAAGGAAATTTTATATCAAGGTTTGATTGCAGATACTGAACATTTGTTTACCGCAGCTGCGATTATCGATGCCAACGAGCGCGATGGTGAAAAGAATATCAGCATGGGGTTTCATGCGATTGAGTTTTTATTGTGGGGTCAGGATCTGTTCGAACATAGCTCCGGACAACGCAGCTATCAGGATTATGTGGGTGCCCCTAATGCCAACCGGCGCAGTCAGTATTTAAATATCTTGTCTGATTTGCTGGTAGCCCATCTTGAAACGCTGGTGAATGACTGGCGACCGAATACTGCAGGTAATTATCATTCAAAATTTATTGATGATCCGAATGCATTGGATTTCATCTTAACCGGAATGCAGGTTCTGGCTGGTAATGAGCTGGCCGGCGAACGTCTGGAAGTGGCTTTGGAAACCTACGATCAGGAAGATGAGCATTCCTGCTTCAGTGACAATACGCATGTTGACGTCAATATGAATATTCAAGGCATAATGAATGTTTACCAGGGCCGTTATTTAACCCTGAGTGGTGAATTAATGCAGGGGGTTGGTGTGGATGACTGGCTGCAAAGACAAGATAAGCAGGTTGGTAAGCAGGCAACAGCGGCACTAGAACAAGCAGTGAATTTAGCAAATACTATTCAACCACCATTTGATCAGGCGATATTAGACAGTCGGCAACGAGAAACCATCGAGGCACTCGTCTGGCAATTGCGGTTGTTTACCCGGACAATCAAAACCCAGCAAATACGACTACGTGCAGAAGCTGGTGCTTAGGGGCTGTTTCATCATTAAACACTGTGCTGCAACCAAAATGGTGTTCTGCTGTAAGGTTTTATTGTTGTTGCTGTTTGTTACTGTGGCCACTGCCGACCCGAAGTATCCGGGCGGCACCACAACAGTAGCCAATACCACCAGCCTGGCTTTCAGTCAGCCGGCTGCTAATCTTCCGGATCAACGGCTGAAAGATTTTTTTGTCGGTAATTCCTTTTTTAAAAACAATTGGGTGCAATCACCTGCCTCAGCAACGGCACGTGATGGCCTGGGGCCGCATTTTATTGCGCGATCTTGTTCAGGTTGTCATTTGCTGGACGGCCGTGGGCGTCCGCCGGTAAACGGTAATCCCCCGGTATCATTGCTGTTGAAAACCAGAGCCTTGCACAACGGAGCAATTGGCTCACATCCTCAGTTAGGTGAACAACTGACAATCAAAGCAACTTACGATCAGCCACCCGAGGCGGTTATCCAGATTGATTATCAAACCATAACCGGTCAATTTGATGATGGTATGGAATATGAGTTGTTACAGCCGATATATACCCTGGAGTTGCCTGATGGTACGGATATACCGGCGATAATCTCACCCAGGGTGGCGCCACAGATAATAGGGCTGGGTCTGTTGGAGGCTATTTCAGAAGATACTCTGCAGCAGTGGGTGGATAATGGTGATAATGGGATTTCCGGCCGTATTAGCCGGGTTACCGAAGCCATGAGCAATGCCACAGCAGCAGGGCGCTTTGGCTGGAAAGCGGCTGCTCCGAGCGTATTGCAGCAAACTGCGGGTGCGCTGAATAATGATATTGGTATTACCTCGCCATTATTCCCACAGACTGATCGAGACAGCCATCAAAACGAAGCAGAGGTTGAAATCAACAGTAAACTACTTAACCAATTGGCCTTTTACAGTATGACACTGGCGGTACCGGAGGCGCGCATTAAGGACAGCGCACGGTTTGCCGATGGTCAGGCGTTGTTTCGGGCAAGTGGCTGTGGTGGTTGTCATATTGAAAGCGTAGTAACTGACGAGCTGGAGGGTTTACCTGAATTGTCAGATCAAACCATTCATCCATATACTGATTTGCTGTTGCATGATTTGGGCGAGGGTCTGGCTGATCAATACTATCCATCCATGCTTTCGGATGAAGCAGATCTGGCCACGCGTTTTCGGCGTGAATGGCGCACCTCACCACTCTGGGGTATCGGTTTAATCCCTACCGTCAACGGACACAGCAGGTTACTTCATGACGGTCGGGCCCGCGATATCAGTGAGGCCATTTTATGGCATGGAGGGGAAGCCGAATCAGCCAAATTAAACTACCTGCGCATGTCCAGCGAACAAAGGACTATGTTGCTTGAATTCCTAAACGCAATCTGACACCTTAATATGCTTCGTTATCTTTTTTTATGTTTATCCCTGCAGATTGGTTTGACCTATGCAGATGCTGATCTGGCAGAGCAGAAAAGTGCTTTCCTTGGTGCGTTGATTGAACAGCTGTACCAACCGGAGATGCAGGCGTTGCAGGCTTATCAGCAGCAACTGCAGCAACAGTTGCAATTGTTCTGTGAACAGCAGGATTCAGCCCAACTGGAATTACTTAAGCGTAGCTGGATTGAGGCATACTTGCAGTGGAAGCGTGTTGAATCATATGTTTTCGGCCCGGTAAATGATAATAAATTGCAGCGTGAAATTGGTTTTTGGCCAACCCGTGATGTGTTTATCCAGCAGTTAGTGCATGGTGAGCGAACCCTGGATGAAGAAGCACTACCGATGCTCAGTATTGCATCGCGTGGATACCCTGCACTGGAATGGATTATTTATACACAGTTAAGCGGTGATAACAGCGCTCAGCTCAATCAACGCTATTGTGACTTGAGCCTGATCCTGGCTGATGAAATTGAAACACAGATAAGCACAGCAAAAGGTGGTTACACAGAAGAATCTTTTTTACAGGCGTTGCGTGGCGAACGTGAGCTTACATTGTATGAGTCGGTATATTCTGAATTACCATTTGCTGAGTGGTTAAGTACTATCAGTGCTGCGCAGTACGAAATCCGTAAACTGTTTTTGGTCAAACCCGCTGGCCTGCGCCTGGGGACACGTGTCCAGCCGGAATCAGTGGACGCCTACCTGAGCAGTCAGTCAATGCAGGCGATGCTGGCCCGTTGGGCAGCCATGCGGGCAATTTACCTGGGGACTGAGCATAAACCATCATTGCAAGCGTTAATTGCACAGTTTGATGTATCCGCAGCAGAGCTGATGCAAACGGTTATTGATGACATTGATCAACAGCTGGCTGAATTACCGGTGGATGATTTGCCGGAACTTGCAGAACATCACAAAGCGGTGGCGGAAAAACTGGCAAATGCCATGATAAACCTGGAAATGCTGCTGCTGGCCGAAGTGGCCAATGCATTACAAACCCAATCGTTTTTTATCAATAATGATGGTGACTAGTCGTGCCGGGTCCGCATAGGCGGCGTGAATTTTGTCGGTTCCTGTCCCAATCGGCAGCACTTGCTCTGTTGTCTCCAGCTGCATTGATCAAGGCGGCTGTCCAACCTGAGCCAACGGTTATATTTGCCGGCGGTGACCGGCAGCGGTTTTTTATTGGTCAATGGCATGTCGGAAAACCACCGATAATGGTTGAACTGGGTTACCGGGCTCATCAAATTTTGCCATTGGGTGAACAGCTTTATCTGGTGATAGGCAGACGCCCGGAAACCTGGATGGCCTGGGTGGATTTCACCGGCCGGACAATTAGCAGCGCTCACGAAGTGGAATCAGGCTGCCATTTGTATGGTCATGCTGCCATCGATCGGCAAAACAATATTCTGATTACGGCTGAAAACGATACGGTCGAACGCCGTGGACAGGTGGTATTGCGTGATATGGCAACACTGGTTGTTGTCGAACGTTATCCCAGCTATGGGCTGGGACCACATCAAATAGTGCTGGACCCGCAAACCCAGCGTTTGTGGGTCGCCAATGGCGGGTTCTTGCTGGAGCCGCAGACGGGCAGGGCAATTCGCAATAGAGGCAGTTTTCAGTCACAACTGGTGATGATGGATTATCAATCCGGCCGCAAGCTGGAAGCGGTTCAACATCCTGACCGGCAACAATCCATCCGGCACCTGGCTTTACTGGATCAGGATACCGTAGCAATTGGCTTACAGCACCATGGCGATGGTATGCCAGGCAGCTCAGCCGCTTATGCTGTCTGGTCACCGGGCCAGGCGATACATACTTTCAGCAATCAACAACCGCGTCAAAATTATGTCACTACAATTATCACAGTTGATCAGCAGCATTTTGCTGTGAGTATGGAAAAAGATCACTGCGTTGCGCTGATTCATCGTGAGCATGGTCTGGTTCAGGCCAGTTCCGCGCCAGTACCTCAAGGGCTTGCCCTGGCGGGCTCCGATTTGCTGGTGACGTGTCAGGGCGGTGGTTTATTGGTGTGGCCAGATATCCATTCAGGCACGATACCAGAACAGCTCAAAGTGTTACCGCAGGGTTTTTGGTTTGATAATCATTTCATAACAGCTTAAAGCGAAAATCTTAATGCTCGTCAGAGCGTATTAATTCTCTTCACAAAAGCTCTATCTGCAAGGGCTGACAATAAATAAATATCTTGTCTTGTAGTTTCTTTCGTATTAGTGGGAATAAAACCTTCAACTCAGCCGTTTTCCTTATGTCTGCCGGGGATAGGTAGTGGCTAATGATCACTTTTTAAATTTGCTACAGAGGAAAACAGCAATGAAATCGATTTTGAAATACATAGCATTCAGTATGGTCGGCCTATGGGCCGTTACATCTGTACATGCGATTACTATTACCAGTGACTTCACCGGCGCCTGGTTCCAACCGGCAACGGTAGGCCAGGGCATTCAGTTGCAGGTGTTGTCTAATGGCTCTGCAGGAGCATTCTGGTTCACGTTTGATGGCAATGGCAATCAGGTATGGGCATTAGGAACCGGGCAGATTACCGGTGATACTTTGGTGATGGAAATGCGGACTTCAAGAGGTCCGGTTTTTGGTCCCAATTTTGACCCGAGTGCTTTGCAACAAGTACCGTTTGGCACCGTAACCATGCAGTTTGACAATTGCGAAAATGGAACATTGAGTTGGACCAGCAGTGACCCGCAGTTTGGTGTTGGGAATATGCCCATTCAACGACTGACCAGCAGTGGTGATTCGCGTTGTACCGGGAGTATCTCTGACAACACCAGGCAGGGCGATCCGTTGTTGGACTTCAGGGTATTTCTGGATAATCTGGGCATATTCCCAGATGCGCAGGCACATGCCGATTACCGCCAAACTGCAACGCGTACTGATTTTGATGTGGAACTGGAAGATCTCCCGGTGGATAGTTATACCTTGCTGGTAGATGGTGTTCAGCGTGGCGTGATTGAAGTAGTCACCACAGATTTTGGAACCCGTGGAGAAATCGAATTTTCCAGCCCGCAGGATGATAATGAATTGTTGCTGGATTTTGACCCATTGGGTGGATTGGTTGAAATCGCCCAAGGCGATACCCTGATATTTTCTGGAATATTAGACCCGGATAATGCCGGTGGTGGAAATGGTGGTGGTAATGGAGGGGGCAGTAATGGTGCACCACCGTTTGGTAACAGCGAAACTGAAGTTGAGCTTATTAATACCGGACTGGACCCTGATGCCAGTGGTGATGTGGAATTGGAACAACGCCCTGACCGGGTCGAGTTTGATGTAGAAATCGAAGACCTGGACCTTGGTATTTATGAGCTATGGGTGGCCGGCGAGATGCGTGCCGAGATAGAAGTTATCGAAATACTGGGTGGTACCGAAGGTGAAGTGGAATTTCGTAATCCGGTAGAGCCCGGTAAGTTGCCATTAGACTTCGATCCGATTGGCCAGCCGATATCTATTGAACAAGCCGGAAATGTCTTTCTGGAAGTGATGTTTCCGACTGAATTAGGCGGCGGGGATGATGACAATGGCGGTCCTGGTGATGACGACGATGATGATGATAACGGTGGCAGCGGCAATGGTGATGAACTGGAAATCGATGTTGACTTGACCAACACTGGTGCCGATGCGGATGCCAGTGGCGATGCCAAATGGGAACAACGTACAGACCGCACAGACTTTAGTGTAGAAGCCGAAGACCTGGATGAAGGGACTTACAACCTGATCGTTAATGGTGTAGTGGAAGCACAGATCGAAGTGGTTGCTGTGGATGGAGGGACTGAAGGTGAAGTGGAATTTCGCGATCCGCCAGAAGCCGGTAAATTGCCTCTGAATTTTGACCCAAGAGGACAACTGATCGAAATTGAGCAGGGTGGCACAATCTTCCTGATGACCGACTTCCCAACCGAGCCAGGAAACAGCAATGGTGGTCCCGGTGATGACGATGACGATGACGATGATAATGGCAGTCCCGGTGATGATGACGACGATGACAATGGTGGCAGTGGTAACGGCGATGAGCTGGAAATTGATGTTGACTTGACCAACACCGGCGCCGATGCAGATGCCAGTGGTGATGCCAAATGGGAACAGCGTACAGACCGCACAGACTTTAGTGTAGAAGCCGAAGACCTGGATGAAGGGACTTACAACCTGATTGTTAATGGTGTAGTGGAAGCACAGATCGAAGTGGTTGCTGTGGATGGTGGGACTGAAGGTGAAGTGGAATTTCGCGATCCGCCAGAAGCCGGTAAATTGCCTCTGAATTTTGACCCAAGAGGACAACTGATCGAAGTCGAGCAGGATGGTGTGGTTTATTTGATGGTGGATTTTCCTGCCGAACCATAATCTTTTGTATCTGAGAATGAATGGGATTCAGACTGTCAGGACAAATCGAATCCCATCATTCACTCGAACTTGGAAGTATTCAACTAGTATGCAGTATGTAATAGACAGCATATCCCCGAGCGGTGGTGTCAGTAGCAACACACTGAGGTCGCGTTCAGTGCAACTGATCACCACCAACTTACCCCGGCCATATTTCTGGCCGGGTTTTTCTCGGAAATCATGTGGTTGTAATAGAATGGACAGTCATTGACTAACCAGCCGTCGATATTGAATAAATAAATGAGGTTGACCATGATGCTCAAGTGTTTGATGGGTAAATTCTGCAGCCGGGAAAAGGTTCCGATGGTTAGTTTAAAAGCCAGCTTGGTTTTGCTGTTATTTGTCAGCAACCCGATGATTGGTATACAGGTTTCAATAGCTTCCACATTTATATCAGAGTCATATCGGCAACAGCTGGATTTGAGATTATTGGATGGCATGCTTGAGGATATCGTTATTGCCAGTGACGATGATGCTGAGGATGATGCTGAGGATGATGCCGAAGACGACACCGAGGACGATACCGAGGATGACACCGACGGTGATGATCTTGACGATGATTTGACGGACGCTGCTGGTTCCGATTTTTCTGACGGTTCAATCGATTCAATGATCGAGCGTGCTGATGATGAAGTCTTCGATACGGTTTTTGATGATGCTGGTGATTTAATTACGCGC
>JAJFKX010000004.1 GCA_021772985.1 Gammaproteobacteria bacterium | reverse complement strand
GAAGCAGAAGCAGAAGCAGAAGCAGAAGCAGAAGCAGAAGCAGAAGCAGAAGCAGAAGCAGAAGCAGAAGCAGAAGCAGAAGCAGAAGCAGAAGCAGAAGCAGAAGCAGAAGCAGAAGCAGAAGCAGAAGCAGAAGGCGCTGTTGATGAGGGCCATTTAGATCCACAGTTGCTGGGTTTGATTAGAGAAGAACTGTATCGGCACGATCAAACGTTGGGAGACTATCTGGCTATCTACTCTCGGCAAAGCTGGGTGCCGGTGCCGAATGATGAATTGATCCGGGCAGTACATACGCTGGCAGGCACTTTATCGTTGGCACCGTTAAGTGACGAAGCTGAAGCTGTGCAAAAGGTGGAAGGCTATCTTACTGAACTGCAAGATTTAGAACGCGCACCAGATGTCATTGGGATGCGGTTGTTAGCTGCTGTACACGATCTGCTTGAGCATCGTTTGGCATTGCTGGATAAGAAGAATTCCAAGGAGCTGCCAGATACATCTGTAATTCATCAGTTAAGCAAGCAGTTGAACAATGTTTTGTTGCAACGCAATCAAAAAGAAGCCGATCTGCCTGATTTTGAATTGGGCGGCACAGTTGATCAATTGATCAGGCAACCGATTGATTTGGAATCCAGCCTGGAAGATCCGTTTGGCCAAGGCGAATCTCAAAATGCAGTAATTGTTGAAGCAAAAACAGAAGCAGAAACAGAAACAGAAACAGAAACAGAAACAGAAACAGAAGCAGAAGCAGAAACAGAAGCAGAAACAGAAGCAGAAACAGAAACAGAAACAGAAACAGAAACAGAAACAGAAACAGAAACAGAAACAGAAACAGAAACAGAAGCAGAAACAGAAGCAGAAGCAGAAGCAGAAACAGAAGCAGAAACAGAAGCAGAAACAGAAGCAGAAACAGAAGCAGAAACAGAAGCAGAAACAGAAATAGAAGCAGAAGCAGAAACAGAAGCAGAAGCAGAAGCAGAAACAGAAGCAGAAACAGAAACAGAAACAGAAACAGAAACAGAAACAGAAACAGAAACAGAAACAGAAACAGAAACAGAAACAGAAACAGAAACAGAAACAGAAACAGAAACAGAAACAGAAACAGAAACTGCTGAAACCATTACCAAGTTTGCTGATGATGCTGGCATCAGTGAGTACACACCCACAATTTCAGAATCCATTGAGATTGATTACGCTTCCTTGGATGGCAGCTTGATCGATGTATTTCTAGAAGAGTCCAATGAGGTCATGCTGCGGGTCGATGAATGTATGCAGCGATGGATGCGTCAGGGTGATTTCCAGGTTGCTGGTGAATTGCGGCGATCTTTGCACACATTAAAGGGTGGAGCACGTATGGCGGGGCTTGATCCGATTGGTGAATTGAGCCATGAATTGGAAACCCTGCTGGAATTGTCTCCACCCGAAAAAACGGATATACAGCAACTGCGGTTATTGCAGGGTGGGTTTGATGATCTGCATGACATGTTGGCCGCTGCAACTCAGCGCGATGCATTACCCAAAACACAACAGTCTGAATTAATTGAGCTGGCCGGGCGCATCGATGATGATGAGCTTGACCAAGCTGTTGAAGAGTTACAAACTGAAGCCCAGACATCAACTGTTGACAGGGGAGCTCGCGACACACTACGGGTGGACGCGCAAGTGATTGATAACTTAACCAATGTCGCCGGTGAGGTCAGTATTTTCCGTGCTCGTTTGACTCAGGAAGTCAGTGGGATGCGCAGTGGCGTTAATGAAATCGAACAAACGGTCAGTCGTTTGCGCGATCAGCTGCGAAAAATGGAACTGGAAACAGAGGCGCAGATACTGTCGCGACATCAATACGAAGCTGAATTAGATGCCGAGTTTGATCCTTTGGAACTGGATCGCTACTCAACCATTCAACAGTTATCCCGGGCATTGGCAGAAAGTGTTAATGATTTGATGAGCCTGCAGGAATCACTGGAACACGGCACTCGCCAATCTGAGGCTATTCTGGTGCAGCAAGCTCAGGTAAACACTGAATTGCAGGATGGCTTGCTGCAAACTCGGATGGTTTCATTTGCCACACTTGCGCCTCGTTTGCGTCAGGTGATCAGACGGACATCACAGGAAACCGGTAAGCCAGCTAACCTGGAATTGTTTATTGCTGAAGATGGCCAGTTAGATCGAAATGTTCTGGAGCAAATCAGTGCGCCGCTGGAACATATGCTGCGTAATGCCGTTGCGCATGGTATTGAACCTGCTGCAGAGCGTCAGGCCGCCGGCAAGCAAGTTGAAGGATTGATTGGTATTCGAGTATTCCGTGACGCCACTGAGTTGGTAATTCAGTTACGTGATGATGGTCGCGGACTGGATAGCGAAGCCATTGTAAGCAGAGCTTTAGAGCGTGAGCTGATTGCTCCGGGTGCTGAGCTCAGCGAAGCTGAAATTCAGCAGCTGATTTTTATACCAGGGTTCAGTACCGCTGAAGATATCAGTGAACTGGCAGGTCGAGGTGTAGGCATGGATGTGGTACGCAGTGCCGTACGCCAGATCGGTGGTAGCCTGGAACTGAATACTGAAACTGGGCAGGGTACCGAGTTCATTATTCGTATTCCTATGACGTTAACCGTAATCCAGGCGATTATGGTAGATATCGACGAACGTCAGTTTGCCATCCCGGTGGGTAATGTTCTGGGTGTATCCAAGCTGACTGAAGCTGAGTATCAGGAGCATACCGAACAAGGTGTATTGCCTTATGCAGGCGCTGACAATCCTCTGTTCGAGCTGGAAAGTCTGTTGGGCTATCCGCCGGCGGCAGCTAAGGGTCTGGCATCACTTGTGATATTAGAAGCAGGTGGTCAGCGTGCTGCAATTCGAGTTCCTGAGTTACGTCGTCATCAGGAACTGGTGATCAAACCCTTGGGAACCCAGCTGACCAGTATCCCGGGTATTCTTGCTGGTGCCATTTCAGGCGAAGGGCAGGTCATTCTTATTCTGGATATGGGGCCATTGATCCGTCGTGCCACAGAAAAAGATATCAACTTGTCGACGATCATTGCCCAAAAGCAGGAAACCCGACGTCAGCCGCTGGTGCTGGTGGTGGATGATTCGATTACTGTTCGTAAGGTCACCTCTCGAGTGCTTGAGCAACACCAACTGGAAGTGATGACAGCACGTGATGGTATAGATGCATTGGAGACGATCAATGAGCGGGTTCCAGATCTGATACTTTTGGATATCGAAATGCCACGTATGGATGGTTTTGAATTAACTCGTTTTGTGCGAGCGGACAACAGATTGAAGCACTTGCCAGTGATAATTATCTCATCGCGTAGTGGTGAAAAACACAAGCAGACGGCAATGGATGTCGGGGCTAACCATTTCCTTGGAAAACCCTATCAAGAGAAAGAGTTACTGCGGCAAGTAGATCGTTTGCTGGCTGAGTCATCAAATAATACTCCAGCAACAGGTTCCAAGTCATGAATGACCAAACTATCAGCAGTATTGTTGTTCCGACTACCAATGCTAAGCTTTTACTGCCCAATACGGCGGTCGCTACGATGATCAGTTTTGTTGAACCAAACCCGATCAAGGATGCACCTCATTGGATTCTGGGTTCGATTGTCTGGCAAAACTGGCAGGTGCCGCTGGCATCCTGGAGCCAGTTATTACATCTGGCCGATTATGAACAGTTACGTAATGCGCGGATTGCGGTGCTCAAGGCACTCAATGCACCCAAGCGGATGCCTTATTTTGGAATTCTGGCACAAGGCTTTCCCCGGCTGGCAAGGTTGACACCTGATAGCCTGGCTGATTTACCGGATGACCAGACCCGCCAGATCCAAGGGCATATTGCTGTTGTTGATGAAGTAATGCTGGATGATCAGGTGGTGATGGTTCCTGACATTGAACGCTTAACCCAACTGGTTGCACATGCTGCCTACGGCGCGTTGCCCGGCGTAGCAGGGATGTTGTAATAACCGGTTGCTGAGTCAATTTGATTACTGCGGATCCAGTTGGCTTGTGGAGATGAATGGTCGCCGGTAAATTCAGATAGAAAGATTCAAGACGGATAACGCTGCAACCGCAGCTGTTTCGGTGCGCAATATCCGTGGCCCAAGGGCCGCTGCGCTAATTCCCATATCATTCAGTAGGCTGATTTCAGTTTCACTGAAACCACCTTCCGGTCCGATGATCAGCAGCAAGTCGGCTGCCTGACCAACTGCTTGTGGCAGCTGTGGATGGTTGCCTGGATGCAGCACAACTCCAGTCTGTTCGGCATTCACAGTGATTGCATTCAAGCTCAGCGGCGTAAGCACGGTCGGCACAAAAGCACGATCACATTGTTCACACGCCCCAATCACAATGGTTTGCCAATGAGCCAAGCGTTTTTGTAAGCGTGCACCAGTTAACTGAACAGTAGTTCTGGCAGTCGTTAATGGCTGGATAGCATGCACTCCCAGTTCAGTGGCTTTTTGCATGATCCAGTCCATCCGCTCACCTTTGGAAATAGCCTGTGCCAAAGTGATTCTGCGGGAAGGTTCATGGTCATTGGTCTGACAAACAGAAATCCGGGCTTTGACGTGTTGTTTTGATATTTCTATCAAAGTACTGTGATAATCATGGCCATCACCATTGAACAAAACGCAGATATCTCCGCATTGCGCCCTCAAGACATTGATCAGGTGATGCTGGTTACGCTGATCCAGCAGGACTTCCTGATTGACCGCCAGTGGTTGTGCTGTATAACAGCGGCGAATGCGCATTACTTGACGGCTAAATCAATGCCACTACGTGCAATTTGAGTCATCTGTTTGATTTCATCATCAGAAATAATGTAGGGGGGCATAAAGTAAATAACATTGCCCAGGGGACGCAGCAACATTGCATTTTTCAGAGCATGCTGATACACCTTTAAACCACGTCGTTGTTGCCATGGAAAAGGTTTTTTTGTGGCCTTATCAGCCACCAGTTCAATGGCTGTGATCATTCCGGTTTGTCGGATTTCACCTACGTGTGGATGATCTTCCAGTTCGCTTATTTGGTTCATGATCTGTTCGGCAATCTGTTGGTTGCGGCCTAACACATCCTGCTGGGAAAACAATTCAATAGTAGCCAGTGCGGCGGTACAGGCCAATGGGTTTCCAGTGTAACTATGGGAATGCAAAAAACCCTTCATGCTGGTGTACTCAGCATAAAATGCCTGATAAGTCGTCTCTGATACCATGACTGCTGATAACGGCAGGTAGCCACCGGTTAACCCTTTGGACAGGCACATGAAATCTGGAGTTATATCGGCTTGCTGACAGGCAAACATGCTTCCGGTGCGCCCAAAGCCAACCGCGATTTCATCAGCAATCAAATGAATATCCAGTTGATCGCACAAATTACGTAACAGGCTGAGATAGACGGGATGGTACATCCGCATGCCACCGGCGCATTGCACCAATGGTTCAACAATCACTGCGCAAATATCGCTGGCATTGTCCTGAAGCAGGCTGGCCATTGCGGTGAACTGGCGGCGACTGTGATCTTCCCAGCTTTCACCCGCTTCACGGGTGAAACAATCAGGGCTGGGCGCAACCATCGGTTGTAATAACAGTGGCGAATATATTTCACGGTAAAGCCCAACGTCACCAACTGCCAAAGCGCCCAGGGTCTCACCATGGTAACTATTGCTCAGAGTAACAAACTTTGTTCGTGACTGGCCCAGATTCTTCCAGTACTGAAAGCTCATTTTTAAAGCGACCTCAACTGCCGCAGAGCCATTGTCTGCCAGAAATACCCGATCCAGGCCAGGTGGTGTGATGGTGACCAGTTGTTCTGCTAACCGGATGGCAGGTGCATGACTGAATCCTGCTAATATGACATGTTCGAGCTGATCCAGTTGTTGCTTGATGGCTGCATTGATGTGCGGGTGACAATGGCCGAACAGATTTACCCACCAGGAACTGATGCAATCCAGGTAACGCTGGCCTGAAAAATCTTCCAGCCATGCACCACGGCCACGACGGATTGGAACCAGCGGCAGCCATTCATGATCCTGCATTTGGGTACATGGGTGCCACAAATGTTTTAAATCCCTTTGCGTCCAGGCGTCGTTGGTATTGTCAGTATTTACAAACATAGTGTTAACCGGCCCTAGTGTGACCTTGCCCGTATTGGTATGATTGCGGCAGGTTTACATAACCAGCCATTTCAGGCAAGTATCGCGAAACAGCAATGAAGTAATAATATTGGGAAAATGATGCAACCAAGGCGAAAAAGCACAGCCGGGTTCACCCTGGTGGAAATTTTGGTGGTGGTAGTGATTCTGGGCATATTGGCTGCGGTTGTTGTGCCGCGGGTAATGGACCAGCCGGACCGGGCTCGAATCACCAAAGCACATGCCGATGTCCAGGCGTTAGTAACATCGTTGAACCTTTACCGTTTGGATAATCATCACTATCCAAGCACCAATCAAGGTCTGCAATCATTGGTGCAGCGTCCCGGCGGGCAACCTGAAGCAGCCAATTGGAAAGCCGGTGGCTACATTGACCGACTGCCCAAAGACCCCTGGGGTAATGATTATCAATATTTGAACCCCGGTGTACATGGTGAACTTGATGTCTGGTCATTGGGTGCGGACGGTGCCCTGAGTGGTGAAGGCATCAACAGTGATGTCGGTAACTGGACGCAATAATCAATTAGTAACTGGCTACACCTTAATGGAGGTGTTGGTGGTGCTGATCATTACCGGCATCATGACTGGGTTGGTAATCTTTTCACTTGGCAGTGATGACAATGCTGATCCGGATAAGCAATTACGACGTCTGGCAGGTTTGATGGAGCATTGGTGTCAGCGTGCAGTTTTGGAAGGGCGTTCGATGGGTATTCGGATAACCCGTTCAGGGTATGATTTTTGGATACCGGATAGTCTTGGGGAAAACGTATTAACAAGCAGCAATAGCGAGCAAGACTTATGGCAGGCGGTTTCAACAGAACCTGCATTTACTGCACATAAGTGGGCCGACAGCTTGCAGCCCAGGTTGCTGCTGCAAGGTCAGTTGACGCCGCTGGACACCGAGCAGCCGCAGGTCATCTGTTTTGCGTCCAGTGAAATAACCCCGTTTGTAATGAGCTTGGACAGTGCCGGTGATGCACCTGTGAGCCTAGTTGGAAAGTTGTCAGGCCGGTTACAGCTGGTGGGCCGAGATGGCTAAAAAAACGCCATCTGGTGCAGGTTTCAGTCTGTTGGAAGTGGTCATTGCTATGGCGATAGTCAGCATCGCTTTGTTGGCTTTGAGTCGCACAGGTGGTTCCGCACCAGCCCGTTATGTTGATTTGCAACAGCGTACAGTGGCCTTATGGGTAGCTGATAATGCACTGGCAGAGTTGCGTTTGAATGAAGGTTTTCCTCAACCAGGTACGCGCTTTGGCAGAGAAAACATGGCTGACATCAGCTGGCGCTGGCAGGCAGAAATCAGCCAATCGTCAGAGCCGAGTATCAGGCGGGTAGACGTCACTGTCTATCTGGATGGCATTCCAGGTCAGGACGAACTGGCTGTGCTCAGCCATACCGGCTTTATCGCTTTGCAATGAGGACATTCGCACAGCTATCGCGTTATCGTCGCGCCAGTGGTTTCAGCTTATTGGAATTGATTTTGGCAGTCGCCACTTTTGCACTGGTTACAGTCGGGGCGTTTGCAGCTATCAACAGTCTGGTGGCTGCGCGTGACGCGCAACTGGAAACCGCTGAGTCGCTGCAACAATTGCAACTGACCAATCATAACCTGGAGCGTGATATTACCCAGCTGGTGAACCGCAGCGCACACACGCAAGACTTACAACCCGAACCGGCGGTAGTGGGGCAGCAACTGACATTTCGTGGCACCAAAACCGGATGGGCCAATCCTTTGAATCAACACCGCAGCAGTTTGCAACGGTTCCAGTACCGAGTGCAGGATCAGCAGCTGTTACGAGAGTATTGGATCCACGTTGACCATCAGAATTCGGTGCCGGCAGTCAGCACCGTACTACTCGATAATGTAAACACTGTGCTTTTTCGATACCAGGATCGCAGTCGCCAATGGCAGGACAGCTGGCCGGGTTCCAATGATATAGCAACAGATTTGCCCAGAGCCATCGAAGTTATCATTGAACTGGCCGACAGCAGCCGTATTCGAAGAGTGTTTTTGACGCTGGAAGCAGGTAACGGGTAATGGAAATACCAGGACAAAACTCATCTGGGAATCAACGACAGCATGGTGCCGCAATCTTGATCGTGCTATTGATCACAGCGATTGCCAGTGTCGTAGCGCTTGGCATCAGTGAGCGGCTGGCGTTGGATCTGGCGCGCACCGAAACCATGCTGTTGGGCATTCGTGGCAACGAGCTTTCCTCCGGTCTGGAGGCATTGGCAGGTCGATTATTACGCGAAGACAACAAAGATGAACCGGATTATGATCACGCAGGTTCATTGTGGGCCAGGCCATTACCCGGTTTTCCGGTGCCCGGCGGGCTGGTAACCGGTAGTATGCAAAGCCTTGATGGCCGCTTTAATCTGAATAGTCTGCTCGAGCGCAACAGCCCGCAAAACAGCCCGCAAAAGGATACTTTTGCATACGATCAGTGCAAGCGACTGTTAAAGGCGCTGAATTTACCTGAAACCATCGCTGATGCATTACTGGATTGGCAGGATGGAGATACAATAGAGAGGTCAGGTGGCGGCGCTGAAGATGGGTACTATCGACAGTTAAATCCACCATATGCGGCTGCCAACCAGCCATTTATTCATATCAGTGAGCTACGTTTGGTCGCTGGTATTACACCGCAGATATATCAGCGGCTGGTACCGCATGTCACCGTATTACCGGCGAGTGCGCGGTCTATTAATGTCAATCTGGCAAGTATTCCGGTATTGCAATCGTTGGATGACAGCATCACTAGTCAACGTGCAGCAGAGCTGTATCAGCAGGGCCAGGCGCTACATATGGATGTGGATGCATTTCTGGATAAAGCGCTTCAGGGTTTGGGTGGTCAGGTGCGCGCTGATCTGCGTAATCGAGTGACTGTACGCAGCGATTATTTTCTGGCGCAGGCAGATGTACTGCTGGGTGACAGGCCGCAACGTTATTATGCTTTGCTGGAAAGGCGCAATGACCAGTATCATGTGCACTATCGCAGTTTTGCATCACCATAAATCCAAACCAATTAATCAGTATGTCCACTAGCCTTGTGATCCGACCAGTCAGCAGTGATATCGCCAATGTCGATGCGATCAGGCAATGGCAGTGGTTGACACTGGATCGCAAAGGCCAACCGATTGGTCAGCCTGCTACAGGTGGGCAGCCACCAGCCAATGATTCAGCACTGTTGCTGATTCCAGCCAATTGGCTGCACGCGCAACGGCTGCAATTGCCCTCGATGAGTCGTGCTCAATTACATCAGGCAATTCCGTTCGCAATGGAAGAACAGGTTGCTGGTGATATCGAGCAGTTACATGTGGCGCACGGATCAATTGCGGTCGATGGATCAGTGATTGCTGCAGCGATAGAGCCGGATATATTGAATAGCCTGCTACAGCAACTGCGGCAATTCAATATTGTGGTGGCTAAGGCGGTTCCCGATGCATGTGTTATCGGAAGTGCTGACGGTGAGCTGAAAGTAGTCGCAATTGAGCAAGATTATGTGATCGCTTCCGGCAATGATTTCATGCTGCTGGACAAAGATGAGCTTGATTTTTTACTTAGCCAGCAACCAGCTGAGACGCAGCTAACCTGGCATGGCCGACATCAGCCTGAAATCGAGTGGTCCGGTTCATTGCAAACCAGTTTGAATAACGCACCATTCGTCCAGCTGGCAGCAATGGCAGGTAATACGGCCATTAATATTATGCAGGGGGAATATTTGCCTGCTGCACGTGGCTCAACCAAGCGGGTATGGCAATTGGCTGCAGGTTTGGCCGGCATATTGTTATTGTTGGGTTTTATTTATGCGATCACCGATTGGTGGTTATTATCACGTGAAGTCGATAAATACCGCTTACAGGTGGAAACAACATTTCGGGAAACATTCCCTGAAATCACCTCTGTAGTGAACCCGCGGGTTCAGGCAGAACGCGCACTGGGGGAAATCAACCCCGCTCAAGGTGATGCATTGTTAAATTTACTTGGCGGCACTGCCACAGTGATTGCCACACAGCAGGGTTTAATCCTGCAAACAGTCAATTACGACCGCAGTGGTTTACGTTTGGAGGTTGTTGCAGATTCAGTAGCGAAACTGGATGAGCTGACAATTGCGTTGGAGCAACAGGGACTGACAGCGCAACTGGATAGTGCTATTCGCAGCGCCGAAAATGTACGTGGCCAAATATTAATTGGCGGAGGCGATAATGGTTAAACCTGTCGCTAACCGGCAACAACAGGTGTTATTGATCGGCGGGATCGCGGTAGCGGTGATGCTGATATGGGCATTTGTATGGGATCCGTTAAACAATGCACGTAATGGTTTGCGTCAGCAATTGACCGAACAGCAATCCACCGCTATCTGGTTGGAACAAATTCGTCCACTGGCAATGGTTCGAGATACCAGTGGCAAAGGTCTGCCTGATAATAAATCATTATTGCGGTTGGCGGATGAAACCCTCCGTGCTGCCGGTATGGCCGCAGCTATAGAGCGAATTGAACCGGGCGATGAAGGCCAGGTTCGTATCTGGCTTCGGGATGCATCATTTGATCAATTAGCCGGTTGGCTGGTGCAGATTGCCAATCAGTATTCGGTGTTTGCAGAACAACTCAATGCCAGTCGGGCTAATGACAGCGGTCTGGTGAATGTTCGCCTGGAAATAACAACCGGCTGACAAGTCAGCTTACTGACCATGTTTTATCTGTTTTACTGGATGCTCTGTAGTGTATGTCCCATTTCCACAGTGCCTTTTTCTTTCACACATGATCCGGCATGAATAAGTAATGATTAAAAAGTTATTGTTGGTTACCATCGGCCTGATACTTCTGCTCGTGATGATATTGGTGGCTTTACCTGCCAAACTGATTGTTAATCAAAATCTACTGCCGCCGGCATTAAAGATTGATGGTGTCAGTGGCCGCTGGTGGTCGGGGCAGGCAGCCTCTGTTACCTGGTATGGGCAACCACGGGGGCGTTTAAACTGGCAGTTCAGTTTTCCTGACAATGTTGCATTCAGCTTGAATAACGGTATCAACGAAATCCGTTCTGAAGCAAAACTGGCGCCGTTATTGTCAGGCCAACAGCAAGCCGTATTCCAAGCAGTCAAGGGGCAACTGCAGGCCAGTGAATTGCCATTGTCGCAATCACTGAATGGGGTATCACTGCATGGTGAACTGGTGTTTAACCTGAGCGAGCTGCGGGCAACACGTAACCAACAGTTAAATCTGAATGGCAATGTTATCTGGCATCAGGCTCGATTGAGCGGCAGTGTAGCACTGGATCTGGGTCAGGTTGATATTCATTTGAGCCCTCAAGCCGAGGTGACCAATCTCAAACTAAGCAACAACAATTCAGGCGATGTGCTGATAACCGGAGCCGGTACCTTTGCAGTCGATCATTATGATTTGAAGCTGCATCTGCGCGCAGGTTTTGGCAAAGATCAATTGCGTAAACAGTTATCGCAGATAGGTGAGCTGAACCCTGATGGCAGCATTACCCTGGCATTAGAGGGGGATTATTGATGCCAATGGAAAAGTTACTGGAATATATACGGACTGCTCAACAGGCTGCCAAAGCGGCTGCTGAAGCCATAGATCGGCACCAGCCCGGTATCACCAAGGTCGAATATAAGGATGACGATAGCCCGGTTACCAAAGCTGACCGGGAAGCGGAACAGGTTCTGCGACAACAACTGCAGACCGCCTTCCCTGAACATGCAATTTGGGGTGAAGAGTATGGCCATGACCAATCTGATAATAGTGATTGTTTATGGCTGCTTGATCCGATTGACGGCACCAAAAGCTGGTTGAGTGGATTGCCGTTCTGGTCCATTCAGATAGCCTTGCAGCAGCACGATCGGATAGTGGCGGGTGTGTCGCATGCGCCAGCGTTGCAGGAACTGGCCTGGGCTGCACAGGGGCATGGCGCCTGGTTGAATGATGTGACTATCGCAACAAGCACGGTAACTGAAATAGCCGATTGCAGATTATCTGCGGGCAACCTGGGCTCGTTAGCAGGCGATAGCGGCTGTTGGGCAGCCTATGGAAAATTACTGGCGCAGTGCAACCGGATTCGTGGTTATGGTGATTATTATCATTACCATCGCCTCGCCGCCGGTCAGTTAGATGCAGTGATTGAATCGGATGTTAACATTTTGGATATTGCCGCTTTATCATTGCTGGTTCAGGAAGCGGGTGGGGTGTTTACTGATTTATCGGGCAATGCCGTAACGCTGACGACCACCTCAGTGCTGGCTGCTGCGAATACCGAATTGCACACTAAAATTCTGACCCAACTTCAATCACATGCCTAAATTACCTGAAATCTTGAAGCGGGAAATTAAACAGAGCCAACTGTTCAAAGTTGAACAGTTGGAACTGCGTTTTTCTAATGGTGTTGAACGTCGTTATGAGCGATTGCTGGGTCGCGTAGTCGGTGCAGTGCTGATTGTTGCAGTTCGTGATGATGGCCAAGTATTGTTGATTCGTGAATATGCCTGCGGCACACATAGCTATGAATTGGCCCTACCCAAAGGAAGGCTTGAAGCCGGCGAAAGTATTCTGGAAGGTGCGAATCGTGAACTGATGGAAGAAACCGGTTTCGGTGCACGCTCACTGCAGGAAATTACCAGTCTGACATTGGCGCCTGGTTATATGGCACATCGAACTCATGTGGTGTTGGCCCGCGATTTATACCCGAAAAAACTGGAAGGTGATGAGCCGGAACCGATCGAGGTTGTCCCCTGGTCATTGGAACATCTATATTCCCTGAGCCAACGTGAAGACTGCAGTGAAGGACGCAGCCTGGCGGCGTTGTATCTGGTCCGTGATTTATTACAACAAGAGGCATCAAATGGCTGATTTGACCACATTACTGGCACCTATCATCGAAATCTCCCGTCAGGCTTCCGTGGCCATGCTGGACATCTATGAGTCTGCTGATTTTGGAATACAACACAAACAGGATAATAGCCCATTGACAATGGCTGACCTGGCCAGTCATCAGATCATTGTGGATGGTCTGGAAAAGCTGTCCCCGGATTGGCCGGTGCTCTCGGAAGAATCTGTCGGTATTGACTGGGCTACACGCAAAAACTGGCGGCGTTACTGGCTGGTCGATCCGCTGGACGGAACCAAAGAATTCATCAAACGTAATGGCGAGTTCACGGTTAATATCGCATTGATTGATGGCCACCGGCCAGTGTTATCGGTGGTGCTGGCGCCGGTACTGCGTACTGTGTGGTTTGCGGCTGAAAAGGTTGGTGCAAGACGAGCTGTCATGGATGATTTGAGTGAGGTTATCAACGATCTGGAACAGCTGAATGCCACCGCCATTCAGACCCGTCGACCAGCTCCACCGATGCCGGTGGTGGTAGCCAGCCGCTCACATGTAAACGAAGCACTGCAGGCTTACCTGGACAAACTTCCGGAACACCAGCGGCTGGCTTGTGGCAGTTCACTGAAATTCTGCCGGGTTGCCGAAGGCAGCGCAGACTTATACCCACGTCTGGGACCTACTTCGGAATGGGATACAGCAGCAGCGCAATGCGTGGTCGAGCAAGCGGGTGGTCAGGTATTGGTGTCCGGGGGTGATGCCTTGGCTTATAACCGGAAAGAGTCGATCCTAAATCCCGAATTTTTGGTGGTAGCCGATCCCGCTCAACACTGGCCAGCTATATAGTTGAGGCCAGGGCAGGTTACTTTTACCCCAGCCGGATGAGTCGGATCATTCAGGGCCGGCTCAGCAACTGGACTGTCTTAGCTTCGCCTGTCAGTCTGATAGACAGTAGTCAATACCAGCATCAGTGTAAATAGCAGAATAACTGCCCAACTGCCCAGTGCAGGTACGGCAACAGCGTTCGGGATAATCGGCCCGGATCCGGCAATCAGGCTTAGTTGCTGATTGGCAGCCAGGATTTCTATCGGGCCATCGTCGTGAGCACTGACAGTCCAGTTCTTGGTCACAGCCAATGCCCGCCAGGCTCGGCGCCAGCGTAGATCTGCATTGACCACCACAGTCGAGTTTTCCGGGACAGTGTTTAAATCAAAACGCACTTCAGTGACATCGGTGGCCCCGCTGGGGATCCGGGTATCCAGCAGCACACTTTCCGCGTCGATAAACAACACTGGTGAGATCACCGGCCCCTGATTATTAATCTGGCCCTGTGTGACGCGGGCAAAGCCTTTGCCGGGCTGCCCAGCCAGGTCACCTTCCTGGATACCAGGCACATCATCATTGGCAAATTCGAATATGGTCGAGCCAGTGGTTTGCGTCAGTGCGTTGCCGTTAGACTCAGCGGTTATATGCAGCAGGGCATTACGGATCGATACCCCGGTAGGGAAGTTGTGTCCTGCCATATTGGTAATGCTGGCGGTTACCACTAACTCATCATTGATTTGCTCTGCAGTAAGGTCCAAATTCAGATTATCGGCCAGCATTTGTGCTGTGGTGCCGATAAATTCATGGTTATGGCGTTGTTCCGGTGGTCGGATTGGTTGCCCGCCAATGTTACTGATTGGACCGGGCGCATCAGCATCCGGCATATGGCAATTCTGGCAAGTCGCGAAATCCGGACCGGGTACGGCAAACGGAGAATTGGTCCACTCAGTGTAAGTGCTTTGGCCAGGCGCGCCGGTGAAAGGGTTATTGTATTCATGACAGCTGGCGCAGAATCGTGATTCTGCAAAAATCGGCGCCTGCATTGCATTCATTGATGCAAAACCGACATCCGGCAACGGTCCCCAGACAAATAACTCAGTTGGAGCCTCATCCGGGAAACGGTAGGAACTGTTGCCCAGGTGTGCAAGGCCAGAAACGTTTTCATTGACCTGGTCAATCTGATGGCAAGCCAGACACTGTACACCGGCCAGAGCGCCTGGTTGGGCGACTTCGTTAAGCATTACATTTCCGGGATCAAATACGTCTGCCAATGGCGTATGGCAGGTCGCACAAAAGCCTGTTTCGCCTGGATCATGGGTATCGATAAAAACAAACCCATTGTCTCCATCGGGGGTGCCGTCACCAGAAAATAAATCCCGCACCCAGACATTGGTAGCTGCTTCGGCATGGTTGCTTTGTTGCCACTGAGCAACCTGTTCCTGATGGCATACTTCGCAACTGAATTCCGGTTGTGGCGGTTGGTAAGTCGGGTTATCCGGAGGCAATGGCTGCAGCAGGATCAATACCCCGTTGTCGCCGTTACTGGCGCTGGTTTGTTCGATCGGATAATTTTCAGCCGCAGTTGAGTCATACACTACATTGGCTGAGATGACGATACTGCCGGGCGGGTTAACTGCCAGGGTGAAGCTGCCATCGGCTGCGGTAACGGTTGTGGGTCCACCCGGGTCTGCCTGTACCCTGACTACAGCGCCTTCAATGCCCATAAAGGTATTATTGTTTAATACCATGCCGCTGATATCCGCCTGCACAGCAAACGGCAATCCGGCAATAATAAACAGCAAGCTTGCAAGCAGCTTGTTGCCTTGAATTAATTTAGGCAAAGTCATCTCCCAAACAGGTTCTTTTCTGTAAGTTTCAAAGTTTACGCGCTGCAAAGTTAAAATGGTTTGACGACCACCATAACAACAATACCGATCATTATCAGCGCAGGCATTTCATTAAACCAGCGATACCAACGGGCTGAACGGTTATCATTTCCTGCAGCCATCTGCCGGGCTATTTTGCCACACCAGATTTGATAGGCAATCAACAATGCCACAAGCAACAGTTTGGCGTATAACCAGCCCTGATTGAAATAACCATCCGTGGCGTTGATCCAGCGCACCAATAACCAACCGCCAAAGATTATGGTGAGGGTCATGGCCACATGCCCCAGCTTCTGCAACCGATGCATCATCAATACCAATCGCTGCCTGGTGGCTGCATCCGTAACTTCCACCCAGTTAACAAACAACCGCGGCAGATACAGCAATTCCGCCAACCACGAAATTACCGCAATCAAATGCAAGGCTTTGATCCAAAGCATCAAGTCATCCTAGAAAACGTTGGCGGATTCTAACATTTGAACGAGTGTCGACTCAAAACCAATGACAACTTCGTTTGAGCCAGTACCCGATATACTGCTATAACATGCCGGTCTGCAGTTTGGCAGATTCACTCATCATCTGATAATTCCAGGGTGGTTCAAAGGTGAGTTCAACATCAGCGCGGCTGATGGTGGGTATCAGTTCGATCTTATCGCGTACATCTGCCACCAGGATATCGCCCATTCCGCAGCCGGGTGCGGTCAATGTCATCTCAACTTCGACCACATTTTCACCATCTTCGCTGGTAGTCAGCGCGCAGTTGTAAACCAGACCTAATTCGACAATGCTGACCGGTATTTCCGGATCATAGCAAGTGCCTATCTGTTGCCAGATCAAAGACTCCAAATCGGCTTTGGTTGCGCCTTCGGGAAGGCTTGGCGGTGGTTGGATATCCTTGCCGATAGCGTCGCCATCCTGACCGGCGACCCGGAACAGGTTGCTCTCAACAAAAACCGTAAAACTGCCCCCCAATGCCTGAGTGATATAGCCGATAGTACCGGCTGGCATAAGCACCTCATCACCGGAGGGGATCATAATGACGTTGCAGTCACGTTCAAACTTGACTGGCTGGCTGGCATGACTATACATAATGTATATGATGATGCCCAACAGGGCTGCTATCAAGATATGAGTGGCAGGTATTTTTTCCGGACTGTCGATTTTTACTGTTTTGCTTCGTTTAGTTATTGATTCCGACAGCAGGTTGTCTGGAACATCAGTCCACAGGAGGATACCAATATGGCTAAGTTTTTATTGTTGCTGCACGAACAACCAACTGACTTCAGTGATATGTCAGCAGAGCAGATTCAGGGCGTGATTGCTGAGTATACAGCGTGGCGGCAAAACTTGATTGAACGGGATTTGTTCCTCGGTGGACAGAAACTGAAAGACGAAGGCGGCCGCCATTTGCGCGCCCCAAATGGTCAGCTTCAGGTTGTCGACGGCCCTTACAGTGAAGCCAAAGAAGTGCTGGGCGGTTATTTTATGATCGCAGCAGATGATTATGCCACTGCGATTCAGATCAGCCAGGATTGCCCGCACCTGAAGTTTGGCGGCCGTATCGAATTACGCGAAATCGATACCATTCATGATTGATACGACCCATTTGGTCGAACATCTGTTCCGGCACCGGACAGGACAAATTACCGCAAGTCTTGTCCGGGTGCTGGGGTTTGAATACCTGGACATGATTGAAGACGTTATCCAGGATGCTTTGCTCAAGGCACTGAAAACCTGGCCATACAACGGTACACCCCAAAATCCGTCCGCCTGGATTACCCAGGTTGCCAAAAATAGAGCAATCGATGTGATCCGCCGGGACAAATCCTGGCTGGACCGGCAACCAATGGTGGTACAGCACATTAACAACATCACCCACCAGCAAAATGAACCTGACATCGATCAGATGAGCGACGAGCAATTACATTTGATGTTCGCCTGTTGTCACCCTGCTATCAGTAAGAATGCGCGGGTTGCACTGACCTTGAAATCAGTCGGTGGATTTAGTGTGGCGGAGATCGCCAGTGCTTTTCTGACTCGAGAAACGACTATCGCGCAACGTCTGGTACGTGCCAAACGCCAGCTCCGTGAGCGTCGGATCAGATTGGATTTGCCCACTGATGAGGATTTGCCAGACAGATTGGATTCAGTGCTGCAGGTTATTTATTTATTGTTTAACGAAGGTTACGGTGCTTCCACGGGCAATCAGCTTGTGCGGCGTGATTTATGCATCGAGGCGATACGGTTATGTCAGTGCCTGGTTGCACACCCGGGATGTGCAAAACCGACAGTACATGCTCTGATGGCGCTGTTGTATTTACAATCGGCAAGGTTAGCAACCAGAGTGGATCAGGCAGGTGATCTGATCCTGTTATCCGAGCAGGATCGCAGTGTTTGGGATATGGGCATGATTCAGCGGGGGGCGGAGCATTTACGTCGGGCAGCAGTAGGCGATAAGCTCAGCAGCTACCATCTGGAAGCTGAAATCAGTGCCTGTCACACGCTATCACCGAACTATGCAGACACCGATTGGCAAAGCATTCTGGACTGTTATAACACTCTCTATCAGCAGAATGCATCCAATGTTGTTGCAATTAATCGTGCCGTAGCACTATTGCATGTCCAGGGTGCAGTTGCCGCACAACACGTTCTGGATGAGTTGGTTACCAACACCGCGATCAAAAACTATTACCCTTATCATGTTACTCGAGCGGCTATTGCCGAGCAGTTGGGACAAGTTAATCAGCAGCAGGATTATTTAAAACAGGCATTACAGTTAGCGGGTAACGCAACTGTGAAGAGGTTTTTGATCAGAAAACTCGCAACATTAATACCTATTGCAAGCTGAGATCCGGGGCTATATCAGCCCCAGATATGGACATGAATTATGCCTGTATTTGAGATTGCAGGTAATTTTGTTCACCAACACGTTTGATCAGTTGCAACTGGGTTTCCAGCCAATCAACATGTTCTTCTTCAGAGTCCAGAATAAGCTGGAACAGATCGCGGCTGATAAAGTCATGTTCAGACTCACAATAAGTAATGGCTTTACGCAACAATGGCAAGGCCTCCATTTCCAATGCCAAATCAGATTCCAGCATTTCCCTGGGGTTTTCGCCAATCCGCAAACGGCCTAAATCCTGCATATTGGGCAGACCCTCCAGAAACAAAATACGCTGAGTCAGTTGGTCGGCGTGTTTCATTTCGTCGAGGGACTCTTCGTATTCTTTTGCTGCTAACCGTTCAAAACCCCAGTCTTTGAGCATTCGGGAATGTAAAAAATATTGATTAATAGCGGTCAGCTCATTACGTAAAGCCTGATTCAGATAGTCAATAACTTGACTGTTACCTTGCATATTTAAACTCCAAATGTTGTTCAGATATCGATACAAACAGGATACGCGGCTTGTAACCAAGATGTTTGAATGAAAACTGTTATTGAATACAAATGACTCGCGTCTGCGTAAACGCAGAGCAATGGGTCAAGTATAGTATGGCTGAGTGCGGTTAGGCGAGTTGGTTGATGCCATTGACTACGTTGACATCAAAGTTGAGTTTATTACGTGATGGCTGGCTTGATTTGAGAATCAGATTGGCTTCTTCGCGGCAGCCACCACAGGTAGTTGAGCAACCATTGATATAGCCCATTTCTTCCACAGTGCGTATACCTTGTTTCGCCAAAGCACGGATTTGACGTTCGGTAACCGCATTGCAGACACAAATATACATAGCTGTATAATAACCAAATGCGAATGATTGTCAATACCATTGGTGCGATTAAATACGGCCCTGATCATGGTAAGGACTAATTGAAAATCATATTGCGTTTGCTGGTGATAACGAATTAACCACCGTAACGATTCTGCAGCATCCGAAATACCGCCCGCAATCCCATCGCCTCGCCGCCCAGTGGCCGGCCTGGCCGTTTGGAGTCATTCCAGCCATAGGTATCCAGATGGCACCAGGGGATATCCTTATTGGTAAATTGCTGCAGGAACAGGGCAGCAGTAATGGCACCACCAAAAGAGCTGCTGGCATTGTTGCAAAGATCAGCGATATCGCTGTCAATCAGGCGCATATAAGGCTGGTACAAGGGCAATGGCCACATTGGGTCTTCGACTTCATCTCCACAGATATGTAACTCCTGGCGCAGCTCAGCATTATTACTGAACAAAGCCGGCAGGTCGGTACCCAAAGCAACCCTGGCAGCGCCAGTCAGGGTGGCAAAGTCAATCATCAATTCAGGTTGATGCTCGCATGCCAGGGTTAAAGCATCTGCCAGGATTACCCGGCCTTCGGCATCGGTATTACCGATTTCCACACTCAACCCCTGGCGGGTGGATACCACGTCCCCCGGTCGATAGGCATTGGCGTCAACAGCATTCTCAACGGTGGGTAAATACAACTCGAGTTGCACTGGCAGCTTGCTGGCCATAATCAGTTGAGTCAGTGCCAGTGCATGCGCTGCTCCGCCCATGTCTTTTTTCATTTTGCGCATGCCACTGGCGCTTTTTAGATTCAGGCCACCAGTATCAAAGCAGACACCTTTACCGATCAATGCAATCTTGGGGTGGCTTTTCTCTCCCCAGCTTAAGCGCAATAACCTTGGTGCCCGGTGGCTGCCCCGGCCAACGGCGTGAATCGCAGGAAAATCCGCCTCCAGTTCTGCGCCAATAATCACTGAAAATTCAGCATCAAATTGGCTGGCGACTTGTTCAGTCGCTTGCTGCAAATGGTCTGGCCCCATATCCTCGGTAGGCGTATTAATAAGATCACGAGCCATGTTGCTGGCGGTAACCTGCAGATCGACCATAGTTGTGGATGAATCGTGCCCGTGCAATCGGGGCCAATTTTTCTTAGGCCGCAAGTAACGTTCAAATCGATAGCTCCCCAACTGCCAGCCTAAATGTGCCTGTTGTTGCCAGTGTTCATCCAGTTCACATTGCAAATGGTAATCAGCTGACGGCAGTACTTTTGGTAATCCGGCCAACGCCTGAATGGGTGATTCGGGGTTAACCCCGACGAGCACAGCAGCAATATTCCCATCGCTATCCGGAATTAAGCAATAAGCAAATGGTTCTGCATTGAATTTGCTTTGCTGCATCCAGTGCAGGGCATTTTCCCCCACTGTTTTCACAGCTTTTTCAGCTGTTTGCATATCAGCAACAGGGATAATGGGAATCAGAGAATTAGTCATTCAGTATTGCCTGTCCAGAAGTTTTCACGATTATAGGGTAATCACTGACAATGCGCCCATCATGTAGCTGTTTTCGAATCAGTGCTGCAGCATGCAAATGCAGTTGCAGCAAGCTGTCCGGTTCAGGCAGCGAGTTGCCATTTACTGAACTTACAGCGACCCAAGCAAATCAGCGCATATGGTATAGTTATACGAATCGCAACGTAGCAACGTGGGAGTTCGCTGTGCACAAGCAAAACACAATACTGCACGAAAACAATTACCTGCAATTTAAAGCTGATTGGAACGGACTCCCAGTATCTAAACGGTTCAGTAGTTTCAGCTTGGCTGTCTTGGGTCTTTTATTTTTGACAATACCTTTAAATGGGTTGGGTCAGCATCCGCAATTAGCACAAATTCCTCCAGGGCCAATATTAACTACTCACGCTGCCGCTTCTGATGATGCATTCGGGCCACGCGATTATGTGTTATTTGAAAGTGGCCCAGTCAGGCCGTTGGCTGTATCCCACAATCAGCAACGGTTATTCGCTACCAACACGCCAGATGGGAAATTGGAAATTTTTGCGATAACAGATGTTGGTTTGGTGCATCAGTATTCTGTACCAGTGGGTGTTGAACCGGTTGCTGTTGCCGTTGCGCCCAATAATGATGTATGGGTGGTTAACCATTTATCTGATTCGATCAGTATTGTTGATACGGAAGCGAGTACGCCGCACGTAAAGCAAACTTTATGGGTTGGCGATGAGCCTCGCGATATTGTATTTGGCGGCAGCCAGCAACAACGTGCTTTTATTACCACGGCACATCGTGGTCAGCACAATCCAAATGATCCACAGTCTACTGTGCCAGGCATTGGACGTGCCGATGTATGGGTATTTGATAGCGTAAATCCAGGTAGTCAGGCCGGAGGTCAGTCGGAGACTATCCTGAGCCTGTTTGGTGATACCCCGCGTGCGCTTGCAGTCAGTCCCGATGGCGTCACAGTTTATGCCGCCGTGTTAAATTCCGGCAACCGTACCACTACATTACCCCCCACTGGGTTCGCCAAACCGCCGCCGTTTACATCTGCAGATGGGGCGGGGCAGCCAAATACCGGTTTGATTGTACAATCCGATGGTCTGAACTGGGTGGATGAAACCGGTCAGAATCATAATTTGCGGGTAGGTTTTTCGCTGCCTGATCAGGATGTGTTCGCGATTAATGCTGATGCGAATCCACCTCGCCAGAGCGCAGTATTCAGCCGAGTCGGTACCACTTTATTCAATATGACGGTTAATCCAGTCAATGGTGATATTTACGTCAGCAATACAGACGCACGCAATATGGTGCGCTTTGCCGGGATGGCAAACCGTGCTTCGACTTCGGTTCGAGGCCATCTTGCCGACAACCGTATTACGGTAATACGTGATGGCCAGGTATTGCCAAGGATGTTGAACAAGCATCTGGATTTTAATCGAACTTTTGGTACCGAACAGGAACGCGCAGCCAGCCTATCCACGCCGTTGGAAATGGTGGTTTCGAGTGATGGTGAGCAGCTGTACGTGGCTGCTTTCGGTTCTCAAAAAATTGGTATTTTTGATACTGAAGAATTAGCAACCGATAGTTTCACACCGGATGCAGGTGCCCAGATACAACTCTCCGGTGGTGGCCCTGCGGGTGTCATCCTGGATGAAGCCCGCAACAAACTGTATGTATTAACCCGCTTCGACAATGCTGTCAGTGTCATCGATCTGTCACTACGCAGTGAAATTCAAAAACTGGAACTGTTCAACCCGGAACCGGAATACATTGTAGCCGGGCGGCCCTTCCTGTATGACGCTGAACTGACCTCCAGCCGTGGTAATGACTCTTGTGCCAGTTGCCATATATTTGGGAATCTTGACGCCATGGCATGGGATTTGGGTGATCCGGATGGTGTGATCAAATCAATCCCGAATGTATACCACCCCATTACCGCCAATCATCCTGGGCTTACATTCATCTTTCACCCCATGAAAGGTCCAATGACCACACAGAGTATGCGTGGGTTAAAACGGCATGGACCGATGCACTGGCGTGGTGATCGGACTGGTTTAAACCGAGGTCCGGATGAAACCCTGGAATCGGCTGCATTTAAGGAGTTCAACGAAGCCTTTGAAGGGTTAATGGCGCGCGAAGGTCAGTTGACTGAAGAGCAGATGCAGGTGTTTACCGATTTTGCCCTGGAGCTGACATATCCGCCTAACCCGCATCGAAACCTGGATAATTCGCTGAATCCAGATCAGGCTGTTGGGCAGAGCATGTTTCGGAATGGTTTTGCACGTCCTGGCCAGGGCGTGGAGTTGTGTGCCGCATGTCACACTCTGGATCCGGCCAATGGAATATTTGGTACCGGCGGCCTGATGTCGTTCAATAATCAACCCGGTGAAAAGGATTTTAAAATCCCGCATTTCCGTGACCAGTATCAGAAAGTTGGTATGTTCACACCATCACTGGTTAATCCGTTTATCTCAGGCCCGCAGATTCGTGGATATGGTTATAACCACAACGGCGCAACCAGTTCGTCGGCGATTTTGGCTGAATTCTTCTTACCACCAACTTTATTTCGTCAGGTGCGTGAATATTTCATAGCATTCCCTACTGAATCGCCACCGATACTGGGTCAGCAACTCAGCATCTCAGAAACCAATGTCAATACCACCCAATCCCGGATGGCATTATTAATGGCACAGGCCAAGGTTACCGTGCCGTTTCCGACCTGTGATCTGGTTGTGCAGGTGACTGATGGAACTGATCAGCAGGCATGGTTATATGATCGTAATAGCGATCGATTTATTGCCGACAGCAATAGCCAGCCGGAGCTGAATGAAGCTGCGATGTTAGCTCGTATTAATGCGGCGGAAAATCCTTATTTGATGACCTGTATGCCATGGGGTTCAGGGCAGCGACTTGCACTTGACCGCGATGGTGATGGTTTGCTGAATGGTGACGAGCTTCGTCAGGGCTCAAACCCTGATGACGCGCAATCAACCAGTTTAAGGCCCCGTTCGGGAATCTGGTGGAATCCAGCGCGTTCCGGGCATGGTATTGATGTGCAACGGGTTGGTAATTTGCTGGGTATCACCTGGTTTACCTATCTGGAGAATGGCCGCGGTGTCTGGTATCGGGCGGTTGCACCACTGCAGAGCGATTGGACTGCGCCGTTGGAAATATACCATTGGGACGCCGAGGCACAACGAGCCACCGGAACTGAGGTTGGTACTTTGAATCTGGTGTTTGAGTCAGCCACCCAGACAACCATGAATTGGCAAATTGGCGAGCAAAGTGGTTCCGAATCATTTATTCCATTGATATTTGGTCAAGGCCTGCCGGCACCGGACTTTACCGGCATATGGCATACTCCGGAAAGCCCTGGATTTGGTATGAGTGTTACCAGTCAAGGCAGTCGTCGCTTTTTGGTGGCAACGGTTTACAACGGTGATGGCGAGCCTGTGTGGATGATTGGCTCAGGGCCTAATGATTTACAAGCGGCATTGGCGCTTAATCGTTGGAGAGGCGCCTGCCCATCGTGTGATTTTGTGCAGGTTACCGCTGAACCGGCCGGGCAGGCCGCATTCCGTTTCGACGGACTTAGAACCGGGCATGTGGACCTTAGTGTGACCAGTACCGATGGCAACTTATGGGAACGCCAGGATGCATTGTTCAGACCGATCAGTACGCCGCCTGACCGATAGTGTTGGACATCAGCTGTTAAGGCAATAGTTGATTCAGCGAAGAAATTTTGATGCATGGCCTGTATTCAGCAGGCCATCTATCATCATTACGGTTTAGCCAAACTGCCGGCAAGCCATTCGCAAACGCACCGAGTACATCATCTTCCGGATGATCACCAATATGCAGGATTTGTTCCGGCGCTAATCGCAGTGCATCACATAATGCTTCCCAGATGCCTGAATCGGGCTTGCTGCAACCGACCTCGCTGGGACGCATCACCGCACTGAAGTGATCTGCAATTCCCAGCAATTCGAGGTTGGCGTTGCCATTGGTGGTGGCAGCTATCCGGTAATGGCTGTGTAACCGTTGTAAGGTGGAAAGTGCATCCGGATAATATTCAATCTGATGGCGGGCAGCATAGAACGCCCGCCAGCCGCTAACCGCCTGTGATCTGGCATGCGCCAAATCCCGGGCGTAGCCAAATTCTTTCAATAGGCTTTCTAATGATTGGCGCCGCAATGCAGAGATATCATGGGATAATTCTGGAAAAGCAACAGCAGTGTCAGCACGATGCTGGCGCAGGCTGAACAAGTCATGCTGTTCAGTGATTCGAGGATGATTTCGCTCCAGCCAGTTCCACAATTGCCGTTCGGCGTTTTCTATAACCGATTTAATCGGCCATAAGGTATTATCCAGGTCGAAGCTGATTGCCTTCACGGCTGGCCAATACGTCGATATTGAAAAATCGAGTTGTGAATTTAGCATTCGCGCAGCATTACCATTCAATCTTGCATTGTGCGAGTTTTGGACAATAGCAGCAAGATGATTGGATTGTGACTGAAAAACCTTTTAACCTGTAAGTCGTGAAAATTCACAGTTTGGATATGAATTTAATAGCATCTAATCGATGGATCGTGGCAGTGTTTTTGGCAGCATACTGTTTGTTGTCAGCAACAGTGTTTGCACAAAACGGCAATGCCGAATTGACTGAACCGGATTTTTTACGGCTGCAGACCGGAGCGGATGGTGAGCCTGTTGCATTGCAGCTTGCAGTGGTTAGTTATACGCCGGCATCAGGCGCTGCGACGGGTTTGTCAGTGGATCTGATCAGCGCCGTACACATTGCTGATAAAAGTTACTACCTAAAACTGAATCAGTTGTTTGAACAATACGATGCCGTGTTGTTTGAATTGGTGACGTCCGACAGCAATAACCTGCCGGGTACCGGTGAAGCCGGCTTTAATTTGCTTTCCATGTTTCAAGGCTGGATGAAAAATGCTCTGGGTTTGAGTTTTCAGCTGGAAGAAGTCGATTACACTCCGGGTAACATGGTGCATGCAGATATGACCATCAGTGAGTTTCGGGCCAGCATGTCTGCCCGGGGTGAGTCGATGTTCAGCATGTTTATGCAATTATGGCAGGCAGGTATGCAGCAAAGCCTGCGACGAGCGCCGTCGAGCAGTGATTTTGATATATTCCGGGCGTTCTTTGCCAGCAATCGGGAACAGGCTTTGAAGAGGATGGCAGCCCGGGAATTTATTAATATGGAGCAGTTTGATGCAGTCCTTGCTGCAGGTGATGGATCCACTCTGGTGACCGAACGCAACAAGAAAGCATTGCAGGTGTTGAGTGATCAGATTGCTGCCGGCAAGCGGAAAATTGGAATTTTCTATGGTGCTGCACATATGCCTGATATGGGGCAGAGATTGATGGATGATTTTGGTCTGGTGCCGCAAGTCACCATCTGGCTGGACGCTTGGGATTTGCAGAAATAGCATTTAATTTTAAAAAGCGTGTACGCAGGAGCTGATTTTACCCGCAAAACCCCAATCATGTTTGGTGGTTAAGCGCGGATAAAATCCGCTCCTACAGCGCATGTTTATCCCGTCGTTGTAATAAAATACAACAGCGCATCCAGGCGTGGCGGTTATACAAATGGGCGAAGTCTTTAAACTGTTCCGCCCGAATAATCAAACCACTTACATAACCTCCAGCTATAACTGCATTCAGGATGGTTGTTTCCGTCTGTGTGTTTGCGTCCATAGGATAGGTTTATCAATTTACTGAGAATCTATCGGGTCGTAAACATGTCAGCCAATGCAAAAACAATGCAGCTTGCACCGCTCTCCGATGAGCAAACCCTCCAGTTGCAAAAATTAACGGATGCGCTAGATGTGCAGGCACTGCATTGGCTGGCAGGTTATGCCGTAGGCCGGGCGCATGCGTTGGATGCCAGCGGTCAGGAGCAGCTTGCTCTAAGCTTGCCGGCACAACCGGCTATTTCAGTTGATCCGCAACAGCGACTGGTCATTTTATATGGCAGCCAGACTGGCAATGGCCAGGCATTGGCAGAGCAATACGCAGAACAGATGCAGACGCTTGGCGTGAATGTGTTGCTCAGCAATATGCAGGACTACAACATCCGCAAATTGAAACAAGAACGTAACCTGTTGCTGATCGTCAGCACCCATGGTGATGGCGAGCCGCCCGATGATGCGGTTGATTTCATCGAGCAATTAGATGCTAAGAAAGCAGCAAAACTAAACCAGCTGAAATATGCTGTGCTGGCATTGGGTGATTCCAGTTACCCGGATTTTTGTGTGACCGGCCAGCGTATAGATGCACGGCTGACAGAACTTGGCGGCCAGCGACTGGCCGAGTGTGCACAGGCGGATCTGGATATTGATGCTGTGGCCGATCCCTGGTGGGCTGGTCTGCAACCTGCATTACAGCAGGCATTAAGCAATCATCAAACTGATGACCAGATATCCAATAATGTTACCCGGCTGCGTCCGCTGCCAGAGCAATCTCAATACACCCGTAAAAACCCTTATCAAGCGGAACTGCTGACCAATCAAACAATTACTGCTAATCCAGCAGAAAAAGACATCCGGCATGTGGAACTGGATCTGGGTGATTCCGGCTTGCAGTATCAACCCGGTGATGCACTTGGTGTATGGGCAACCAACCCGAAGCCGATAGTTGATGCGCTGCTACAAACCACAGAACTGGCAGGTGAGCAAGCTATCAGCATGGATGCTGAAGAACACACACTGCGTGACTGGTTATCCAGCCAACGTGAAATCACGCTGTTATCCAGGCCATTTTTGCAGGCACATGCGCAACGGGCAAAATCTTCTGCTGATCGGCGTGCTGTTGAAGCTTTACTCGGTGATGACCAGCGCCGGCAGTTATCACGGTTGTTCGATACCCACCAGCTTATTGATGTTCTGCAGCGCTGGCCGGCAGACTGGACGGCGCAAGAGCTGGTATCGGAGCTGCGGGCATTGACGCCCAGAATGTACTCGATAGCTTCAAGTCAGGCGGTTACGGAAGATGAAGTGCATACCACCCTGGCCAGAGTAGCCTATCAGGCGCATGGCAGCCGGCATTGGGGTTCTGCATCAAATTATCTGGCTGATCTGGATGCCGGCGAGGCAGCCAGTGTGCCGATCTTTATCGACAGCAACCCACGATTTCGGCTACCCGACGATTCCAGCCGCGACATTATCATGGTTGGCCCCGGTACCGGAATTGCACCGTTTCGGGCATTTGTACAGCACCGCGCAGCCTTGGGTGGCGCCGGTCGCAACTGGCTGTTTTTCGGCGCCCAGCACTTCCGCTCGCAGTTTTTGTACCAACTCGAATGGCAGCGGGCGCTGAAAAACAACCAACTGCAGCGTTTTGATTTGGCCTTCTCACGTGATCAACAGCAGAAAATCTATGTTCAACAGCGGATGCTGGAGCAAGGCAAAGATTTGTATGACTGGCTGGAAAACGGCGCTTATTTTTATGTTTGTGGTGATGCCAAATATATGGCCAAAGATGTTGATGCAGCATTGCATCAAATTGTTGCCAAGCATGGTGGTAAATCTGATCAACAGGCAGCTGAATACCTACGCAATCTGAGCCGTGAAAAACGCATTTTGAAGGATGTGTACTAATGAGTAATCAACCTTTGTCAGATGTGGAACGGATTAAAACTGCCAGCCGGTTGTTGCGTGGTACGTTGAAGGAAAGCCTGGCAGATCCAATCACCGGTGCCATCAGCGATGATGATACCCAGTTGATTAAATTCCATGGCAGCTATCAGCAGGATGACCGTGATGTGCGCGAACAACGCCGCAAGCAAAAGCTGGAACCTGATTACCAGTTTATGCTGCGGACTCGCCTGCCGGGTGGTATCTGCACCCCGGAACAATGGTTAAAGCTGGATGAGCTGGCGCGGACCTATGCCAATAATAGCTTACGCATAACCACCCGTCAGGCCTTCCAGGTGCATGGTGTAATCAAGTGGAATTTAAAAAAAGTTATCGCTGAAATGAATCAGGTGATGTTGGATACACTGGCTGCCTGCGGTGACGTCAATCGCAACATCATGTGCGCAGTGAATCCCTATCGCGGCGAGTTATATCAGACAGTCACAGAGATGGCAGACAAACTGTCGTTGCACCTGCTGCCAAATACCAGTGCTTATCACGAAATCTGGTTGGATGGTAAGCCAATGGTAACCGCTGAAGAAAGTGAAACCCAAGAAAACGAACCCATTTACGGCGCAACCTACCTGCCGCGTAAATTTAAAATTGCCATTGCTATCCCGCCGATTAACGACGTCGATGTATTTGCGCATGACCTGGGTTTTATCGCGGTTGTCGAAAACAACCGGATTGTTGGTTACAACGTCACCACCGGCGGGGGTATGGGCGTGACTTATGCGATGCCGGAAACCTATCCGCGGTTGGCCAATGTGATCGGTTTTGTAACGCCCGAGCAGGTTTTGGATGTAGCTGCCGCGGTAGTCACTACACAACGTGATCACGGCAACCGTTCCGATCGCAGACTGGCACGTCTGAAATACACCATCGATCGCATGGGCCTGGATGCTTTTGTTGAAGAAGTTCAGCAGCGCAGCGGAATTGAATTGGCCCCACAACGCGAGTTTACTTTTACCCATACCGGTGATCAGCCTGGCTGGGTACAGGGTGATGATGGCCTATGGCATCTGACTTTGCAGGTTCCGTCCGGTCGGATTAAGGATGCCGATCAGGAACAATCACTGACCGCTTTGCGCGAAGTGGCCAAGGTAATTGAAGGTGCTGAACAGGCGCGTTTTATTCTGACGCCTAATCAAAATCTGGTAATTGCCAATATTGCTGATCAACAACGTGGCTCGATAGATACTCTGCTTGCCGCGCATGGTCTTCAGAATTTCTATCAACCCAGTGTGCTGCGGCAACATACCCTGGCTTGTGTGGCATTTCCCACCTGCAGCCAGGCGATGGCGGAAGCGGAACGTTATATGCCTGCCTTTCTGGATCGTTTCGAAGGTGTTCTGGCTGGGCTTGATTTGGAAAATGAACCTATCGTGTTGCGGGTGACGGGATGCCCAAATGGTTGTGCCCGCCCGTATATGGCCGAAATTGGCCTGACCGGTAAAGCGCCTGGTCGCTACAACCTGTACCTGGGTGGTGGTTTTGAAGGCCAGCGTTTGAATCAGTTGTATCGCGAAAACATTGACGAAGACAGCATTTTTAATGAATTACAACCGCTGTTGGCGCAATACGCTGAACAGCGTCAACCCAATGAGCACTTTGGCGATTTTCTGCATCGTCTGGACCTGTTACCACCGGTCAAGGAGGCCGCATGAGTATCCACCAATGTAATGCTTGTGAAAAGAACTCACCGGAAACGATCAATATGCCAGTAGAGCAAGACCAGGCGTCTACGGCCAGTGTCACCCCAATCCGGCCACTGGCAGATATTGAAACCCGGATGGGGCAGATGAATGCCGCACAGCGGGTGGCCTGGAGCATCGACAACCTGGCCGGCCGGCCGGTGTTATCCTCCAGTTTTGGTGCTCAATCGGCAGTGATGCTACATCTGCTGAGCAAGCATGAACCGGATATTCCGGTGATCCTGATTGACACCGGTTACCTGTTCCCGGAAACCTACCGGTTTATTGACCAGCTGCATGATCGTCTGCGCCTGAACCTGAAGGTTTACCGCAGTGATCTCAGCCCCGGCTGGCAGGAGGCCCGTTATGGAAAATTATGGGAACAAGCCGAAACCGGCCTGAATCATTACAACCGCATCAACAAAGTCGAACCAATGCGCCGTGCTCTGAAATCCCTGCAGGCCGGTCTGTGGTTCTCCGGCTTGCGCCGCGGGCAGTCACAAAGCCGCGCCAACACCCAGTTTGTCGAATACCGCGAAGGCAAGGATGGATTGCAGCCGATATGGAAAGTGCATCCATTGGCCGATTGGGCCGACCGTGATATCGGTTTGTATCTGCAACAACATGAACTGCCTTATCATCCGTTATGGGATCAGGGATATGTTTCGATTGGGGATACGCATACCACCACCCGTTTAGCCGATGGAATGAGCGCTGAAGATACGCGGTTTTTTGGCTTGCAAAGAGAGTGTGGAATACATACCCAAATTTAAACCCGCAAAACTGTTGTGCTGAGCACAGCGAAGCATCTGCCTACTTTTAAATTTGAATATTGTAGGGTGGAATAAACGTAGCGCATTCTACCAACTGTCGTTCAAATTCTGCATATTTGGTGCAATGCACTACGTTTATTAGACCCTACGATAACTCGAACCTTAGCACCTGGCTTGCCTGCACCTAGACCTATTGGTGGTGCTTGGTCGTGACTCGGGGCTTCACCCTATTTTTTAGGGCAAAGTTTTGTTAGCAATGCTTGCTGAACTTATACTAACCCCAATAAGAGTCAGCTAAACGGAACACCAGGTTCCAGATATCAATAAGGTAGAACCAAGTGAACCGATTCAACAGCGCGTATGCCGCGACCAGATTGCTTTGGTTTTTGATAGTGATATCACTGTCATTGCCGGTTATCAGCCAGCAATCTTCAATGCAACAGGTTATTGAACAATATCAGCAGCAGTACTTTGAGTTGGCGCTGGAGCGGCTGGAATCCGTTAGCCCATCAGAACCTGATTATGCCTATTATCGAGGGCTGATCCATTATCAGCTATTCGATTTCGGGCAAGCCCTGCCATGGTTAATGGATGCACAGCAGCGCAGACCAACCGACAAGGCACTGCTGCAAGCCCTGACAGATATATACCGTGCTAACCAGCAATGGCAGGCAGCTATTGGCTATGCACAACAATTGGTTGCTAGTGGCCAGCCACAGCTCGGTCATTTTCTGCTTGGGAAAATAGAACACAGTCAAAGCCGTTATGACCAGGCGCTGCCGCACTTTATGTTGGCTGCTGATGGTGTTGATCAAAGGGTCGCACAGCAGGCTGCACTGGCTGCTGCAGAAATTCATTATCAAAATGGACGTTCCGAGCAGGCCCAGGCTATTGCCCAGCGCGGCATCCAACTAAACCCGGATTCATTTGATGCCTATAGTTTGAGCCAGCTAAAGCATACAGCACCCGTTTCCGAATCGAACAACTTTTCTTTAAGCCTGGGTTATCGTTTGGAATATGATGACAATGTTGCGCTGGTACCGGAGTTTGGGCAGGTGCCAGGAGCACCGGTGGTTGTCAGTGGTCAAGCAGATGCGCGTCAGGTATTGACGGCTGATGTGAGCTACTACAAATCACTGGGCAGCGGTCTGCTGTTGTTCAGCGAGGCGCACCTGGCGCACAATCGCCAGCTGGACTTGAACCAGTTTGACCAAACCAGTATTAACCTGGTCGCTGGTATCGGTGGATCATGGGGCCGGTTTGGCTGGCGGTTGCCGTTGGAGTATGACCTGCAGCGATTTGATGGTGAAAAGTTTCTCTCCAGCCTGTCACTGTTGCCCGGGATTTACTACCGGCCTACAGATCAATGGCTGTTGCATTTATTTGCTCGTCTGGGTGATGTAGATGATCAGCAGATCAATCGCCCGGCAGAAGACCAGGGCGGTGATCTGAGCAGAATAGGTTTATTTGTATACGGCAAACCCACCGATAAACTAACTCTACGTGCGATTGTCGAAGCTGGTAACAATGATGCTGATGGAGTCAATTGGGAGCGTGATGAAACCCGGGCCTATGCGTATCTGGAATATCAGATGAATTCGCGCTGGACAGCCGGTGCCGGTGTTCAATACCAGCAACTGGAGTTCGATAATATTCACGATGTCTTTCTAATCAGGCGCGATGATGAAATCAAACAAGCGTTTGTCAGCCTTGCCTATCAGTTTAATAATCATTGGGAGCTGCGTGCCCAAGCCAGCCGGGTGGAGCAGGAGTCCAACATTGATACATTCAGCCACGATCGCAATGTACTGTCGTTGGGTATGACCTGGGAATATTAAGCATGAAACATTACCGATACCTGCTGTCGCCACCACCGATCAGTTTGTTTTTATTTGCCGTAATAGCAGTAGTCTCCGCTGGTGTTTATGCTCAGGATGATGCTGTGGGCGCAGTCAGTTTGCTGACCGGGCGGGTGGATGTGATCAGAGGTGATCAACAACCCCAACCCCTGGCGTTGCACGATTCTATATTTGCCGGTGATATTCTGCAGACCCAGGCAGAAGCTGAATTGGAATTGGAAATGAACGATGGTAGCAGCTTTACACTGGATCAGAATACCCGTTTGGTATTGTCAGAATATCTGACCGGACAACAGGCGGAAGGTTTGTTCAAGCTTATACGCGGGCGTTTGCGGTCTTTTGTATCGAGGGCATTTTCGCAGCGGGCTGATTCCTTCCAGGTAGACACCAAAGAAGGCTTAATGGGTGTTCAGGGAACAGTATTTGATGTCTATGCGCTGCCTGCTGAAACTCAGGTATATGTGTTCGAAGGGTTGGTTTCGGTAACCGCGCATGATCCCGGCTTTCGCCAGACCCGGCTTATCGGTGCGGGCGAATTTACCCGGATTGTGCCAGACGCTGAGGTGCAACCGCCGAGACCATTTAACCCCGAACACCGTCGGGCGCCACCGCGGCGTCAAAACTCAGGGTTGCACAGTGGCGCTTCACAGGATTTACGTTCGGGTGGCCGCCAGAGTAAGGATCCGACCCGGCGTTTGCCTAGAAGGGGGCCTGGGCCAATGCCGCCAACAGGGAACTCAATGGACGACGGTGGGCAGACCAGTGGTAATCAACCCGGTGGCGATGGTAGAGGCTGAGCAATAGCGGATTGCCAACTGGCGGACCATAACGTCAATGGTGTTTGGCCTGATGATGTTTTTGATTTCCCTGGTAACCACGTAGCTGGTTGTACTGTTGAATCTGGTGCTTTGACAATAATGCTGTTTGTTTCAAGTGAGCGGCCAGGTGGGTATATCGGATTTTTGCTTCAAGTTCACCAATTTCAGAAACCAGCAGATTTAGCGAATCCGCGTTGATGAAGCTGTCGGCAAATTGTTTATCTAGCTGTTTTTCTTTTTCAATCAGTTGCTTGCCGAGAGTGATCGCCTGGGCCTGCATCGCATCGAAAATGGCTTGAGACTGTCGGTTCTGTGCTGGAGTAAGCGCCAGCTGTTTGGCCAAATCCAGCACATGTCTGGGTCCGGGGTAGTGATTCAATTCGGCTGCTTTAGCGTAACCCCTCCCTTTGCCAAGTAAGTAGTTATCGATTTCACTTTGAGATAAAGCTTTGATGTTGCGGTTTTCCTGGCCCTGGTAGGGGCTTTCCGTTTCAGCTAAAACAACACTGGTCATGATGGTTAGCAGAAATAAGATGAGAGAGTGTTGCATGATATTCCTCCAGACGTCGCATCATGTAGACAGGGTTTGTTTTATTGATGGTTAAGATGGTGATTGAGGCGAGTAGTTCGATTGGTATTAGGGAACCTCTGATTTAATCAGACATGGCCGCGTTACTGCCCGAAATGCGTTAAGACAAGGCGTCGTTGTGCAGTGCAATAGCTGGCTATTGCCAAGCAACGCAACGCAGGATTGGCGGTTTTCGGGCGTAACCCCTTGGGGAGCAGCCATTTTTTGCGCATGACAGCACTTTTTAAACTTGACGTAGCCCGCTATGCCTGCGTTCAAAAAAACACTATCCTGCACAAAAAATGACTCGCTCGCGGTCATGCCTGATTAAATCAGAGGTTCCTTAGTTAGCTTTGTTGAGTATCGCTTGATTTTATTTTGCTGTGGTGTTGAATCGCAGATTAAATCTGTTGCTATAGTTTCATGGCCCTTTCACTCTCCAGTGATATATTCAAATTGCGTTGAAATAGGGTGGTTTAAAGGCTGCATTTGATTAACTTCATTGGGTTTGGCAATCATCCTTTACACAATGTGCGGTAAAAGGATTTATCGCAATTTACAAGGAGAGTAATTATGAAATTCATCAACTTGACACTATCTTTGGTGTTGACCTTAATCTTGGCCAGTTTTGCCTCCGTCACAATGGCTCAGGATGAACCCTGTTTCACACTGAAAAGAGACCGTGATTGTGGAACTGCAGGAACGGGCAGCACACTTACCTGTGAGGATGGTTCCAGTGGCCCTTCTTTTATACGGGTGGCGCCTGCAACCTATGTTTGCCAATCGGCGCCGAGAGGCTCAGGTGGCAGAAAAGGTTGTGATAACACCGGTGGTAAAGTTCATGAAACCTTGACAACTTATTCTTGTGCCAGTGGCACCTACTCAACGAATGGCCCACAACAACTTTCGACATGTTTTACAGCCACGCTTAGTGGCATTGCATGTGAAGGAACCGCTACTCCAAATGCCAGTGCCATGGAAGAGTTGTTGTTTATCCTGGATAGCTTCGAATAATCAAATTCGATTGCTGCTGATGTAGCAGCTGAATGTTGACTGCGGGACCCATACTATGGGTCCCTCAGATATGTATTGTTGGTATCAAAAAAAGATACCAGCAGTGTTTAGTGCTTACTACGACCTGCATGATTGTTTACATGCCTGTAACACCCACACTGGCCTTCCACCCCGCAAGCACACTGGTTCGATTGTTGTAGTTATGCCTCTGCTGTCGCCTACAACAGCAAGACGAATAATAATTAAAAGCACATATTTTCTCAGTGCCAATTGGCAAGAGTAAATAAAGCATAAAAAATTCAAGGGCTTATGAGCCGTGCTGCATAAGGCCAATTACAGAGGTAGGGTCATGAATGGATTTGTGATGATGCGTAGCAGTTCTGCTATGCAAAAGTTTTTACTGATTTGTGTTATTGCGCTGGCCGGTATCCAGCCGGGCTTTTCGCAATCTTTTGAACATGTGGGTACCTGGGCTATGTGCGGCAAAAGCGACGCGTCGAGTTGCAGTAACGCGAATGCCGGTGTGGAAACCGGCGAATATTTTAAAGACGTTGCACTCGGCGATGTTGATAACGATGGCGACCTGGATTTGTGGGGGGTAAAACTTCAATACGAAGTTGGTGGAGTAGAAGCACTACGCCCTATCGGTGATGGCATATTTATCAACAATTTCAATCCAGCCTCGCCTGGGGTGCTCAATTTCACCTTGAAAACCGATGCTTTCCCGAACCCTATCCAAACAAAACGAACCTATGACGGTGAGTTTGGTGATATTGATCGGGATGGAAACCTTGACTTGATCCGACCTGATGAAGGGGAAATTTACATTGTGTTTGGTGACGGAACCGGTGTTTTTGACGGTGCCACGGCGATCAAAGTACATGATGGCGAAACCATTGATGATTCAGTTTTGGGTGATATTAATGGTGATGGTTATCTTGATATTGTGATTGCTGAATACACCAGTGGTGCGACCAGCAAAGTGTTTATGAACAAAGGTGTTTCACCCTGGTTTGATAATAACCACACGATTTTTCAGGAAGTTGATGCCGGTGATGCAGCAGATACGCATTCTGTATTTCTTGCAGATTACGATTGGGATGGTGATCTCGATCTGGCGCTTACCGGTGGAGGTGCGGTCGGATCTGAAGATAATCGATTGTATAGATGGGACGGCAGCCAGTTTGTCCTTGACGAAAAACTGGAATACCCAGGAACCTGCGATACCGGTAATCCGAGTTCTAATTGCAGTGGGCCGGCCACGGTTGAAGACATTCTTGATATGGATGGTGACGGTGCTTTGGATGTTGTGCTCGGTTATTCAGAACGGGGTACAGCACAACAGCGAGCCAATGAAGGGGTTCTGTTTGGTCCTGGTTTCAACACATTTGCCAAAATGCCCGGTAGCGAATCCTGGTCTACCTATGATTCCCGGCAGGCTGATTTTGATGGTGACGGACAAATGGATGTAGTGATGATTGATTTCCACCTGGGTGGTGATATCCGGGTGTTTTCACTGCAAAATTCCGGAAATTTTGTGGAGACTACCGCGTCACCGCTGGGTGCGAATGCATCATCCGGATCAGGCGTGGGACAACAGACTGCAGCTGATGACATGCTGTTTCGTTTATCCACAGATGTGGGTGACCTTGATAATGATGGTGACCTTGATCTGATTGTTGGTGGTTCTATGCACAACACTGTTGAATCCGGTGCAGCAGCGGTTTATCGCAATACTGATAACCCCGGCGAGAGTTGGACGGCAACGCCAGATGAAACGGCTACGCCGGTGGTGCCACGGATTGAATTTGTCGACACCAGGGTGTTGCCCGATGCAGGCAATGAAACCCGTGACTTCGAAGTCACCGCCACTGTCTATGACAATCGTGGCCGCTATGGGATTGCACAATCAATCCGTAGTGATCACCCGGATCCTTCGGTTTGGGTGCAAATCAGCGGTTCGACGGATAAAACACCGATGATTGAAATGGGCGGTTATATGTATCGTGCTGAGCTTTCCTGCACGCAACTGTCGTTAGATGCGACAACGGCTTTTACTATCCATGCACGCGATCGCACAGGCTTTGAAAGCACCACTAACGGTACTTTGCAAACAGATCTCGGTTTCAATCTAACCCGGCCACGAGCTGCGACAGCATTCAGCCCGGGTGAAATCATTCCAGTCGGCGCGCCGAGTTCGCCGGAAAAGTTTTATGTGCGGGTAGCCATGGACCCGGTTGTGCGTGAACTGGATATTGGGGATTTCTCTGTTTCGATCGGTTCGATTGCCACTCCACCGTTAACCTCGGCAACCATTATCAATGTTTGGCGGGTGCAGAATGAATATTGGTTGCTGGTACAGGCACCGAACCCACCAACTCCTGGTGAGATTTTGTTCGATCTTGAAGTGAGCACGACCCTCTGCGGTCAAACACTGACCGCACAACGTACCGGGTCGCTCAGATATGAACCGCGTCCATTGGCGCACCAGATTTTTGTGATGGATCGCTCCGGCAGTATGCGTGATTTCGAAAAAATGACCTCCGCACAGGCAGCAGCGGCACTGCTGATCAACGTAACCCAGGACAGTGAACAGATCGGTGCTGCCTGGTTTTCCAGCACCAGCGATAAGCTGACACCAGCACCGCTGATGTCCAATGACACCAACCGTGAAGCGGTGAGTAATCTGATTGATGGTCTGATGCCCGGTGGTGCCACCTCCGTAGGTCTTGGGCTGGAAGAAGGTCAGCAGTTGATTGATGCGATTACCGATAACAGTGCGGTGAAAGCAATAGTGGTTATTTCAGATGGTTTGGAAAATACGCCACCGTTCTGGGATGGTCCACCTGCAGGGCTTGGCTATTCGCCACCACCATCTGATCCGCTTAAAGATAAGTTCCAAAATGGCGGCGTATATGACGACACCTATATTTTCGGTATATCTGTTGGTCCCGATGCATCATCGCTGATGCAGGATATCGATGCTGATCTTGGTGAGCGTGGGCACCATATTCATGTGGCTCTGGACCCAGAGGATGTTGCAGAGATGGCATTTAACTTACCGCTGATGTCGTCAGCCTATGCCAAGGCAGCAGGAGAGCTCTCATTGGTTAACAGATTGCCGGATGCTTATCGTACCGCTGGTGAGTTGGTGCGCAATAACCAACGTGTCTGGCAATCGTCACATGTGGCCTCTCCGCCGCGACAAATTATTGAGTCAACTCCAATCGAGCAACCCAACGACAGTATTATAAATGTCAATATTAATCGGCTTGGCGTGCAATTTCCGCCTGGCGCGTTTGCAGCGCTGCGGCATGGTCCGAAAATTTTGCTGGAAGATGATCCTGAGACAGCTTTCTTGATTGACGATCTGAAAAACGCGACATTGTCGGTTAATTGGACCGATCCCAGTGATCCTTTGGATGTTGTGTTAGTGGATCCGGATGGTGTTCGTGTTGATGCCAATTATGCTGGCGCTGATATTCGCTCGTCCAATCGGCATATTGTGTATCACTTCCCTTTGCCGAAGCCGGGTTTTTGGAGTATTGAGGTCTTCAGCAAGAAATCATTGGTTCCCTATGTTGCCAGTCTTGATGGTGAAAGCACCCTGACTGTTGATGCGTTTATTCTGACACCGCAGCAGCAACTTGAAGTTGATCAAGAAGTTGTGGTGATGGCGTCAGTCAGCGACACCGCACCGATTCGTAACGCACAGCTGGAAGCTGCCTTTATTGATTCAGACAACCGCCCATATGGGGTAGCACTCAAGGACGATGGCAACAGGCCGGATGCAACAGCAGGAGATGGTCTGTATACCGGGGTGTTTGTCCCTGTTCTCGGTGGCGGATATTCAATTGAGGTTCGCGCTAGGGGAACCTCGAATGCCGGAGCTGCGTTCCGCAGAGTAGCAGAGCAAGGATTGTTTGTTCCTTACCGGGATGCAGATGCCGACCGTTTACCTGATCTTTGGGAACAGTTGCACGGCTTTGTGATCGGCTCAGCAGACGCGTTCGGTGATCCCGATCGTGATGGTGCCAGAAACATTGTTGAACGTTACAACCACACTGACCCAAGAGTAAGGGATACCGATGCTGGTGGCGCACTGGATGGAGTTGAGATCAAACTCAGATTGGATCCACGTGACCCTGCTGATGACCAACAGGCAGGGATAGATTCAGACAATGACAAAGTGCCTGATATCTGGGAAATTATATACGGGACAGATCCTAACCGTGCCGATAGCAACCAGGATCCCGACCTTGATGGTTTGGATAATGTAGGTGAATGGAACGCTGGCGCCAATCCGAATATTGCGGACAGCGATGGCGATAATATTCCAGATGGTGCCGAGGTTGGTCAAGGATCGGATCCGCTTGATGAATTGGATATTGAGCCACGCCCGGCAGATAGCAGTAACTCGTCTGCTGATAATGGCGACTTGCTGGATATACTGCAATCCAAGCTATGGCTGATCATTTTGATACTTTTGATAGCATTGGCTTTGGCACTGATTCTGGCCATCATTTTTTGGTTAAGGTCGCAACGCCCGTGACTGCTATTTTGTAATACTGGCAGGTTTTCCATGCCGCCTGTACTCAATTGAGTGCAGGCGGCATATAGCATCGTTGTCACTATGTGCCATGTGTCCTGGTCGATTAACGGGTATGCATGCTGCTATGCAGCAACGATAATATCGCCAGGGGTTGCCCAGCTATAGCGGCAATTAAAAGCCGATCCGCCACCTGCAGGGTTGGGTTTATCAACAGTATCTTGCTCGCTGGCACCGAGCATCTCGTAAAATCGGCGGGCGGAAGGATTATCCTGCATAACCCATAGGTACACACCGGTACCGGCAAAATGATCTTCCAGCCAACAGCGTGCCTGCATCATTAACCAGGTGCCGATGCCTTTGCCCTGACTGTTGTGTGCCACGTGCAGGTTATCAATCAAGGAACCCCAGGTTGGGTCATCCTTGCTGTAAACACAAATAAAACCCAATAATCTGCTGTCTTCTTCGGCCAGCAAAACCCATTGGTTAGCGGCAGGATTATCCAGGCGGGTCAGCCAAACCTGTATCCGGTTGCTAGCGGCCCGATGGTCAAGAAAATCATCTTCCAGCATTCCCCGATAATGACGTTTCCAGCTGTCGGCATGCAGCAATCCAATTTGTTCTGCATCACTGAATTTTGCTTTGCGATAGCTGAGCATATAAATAGGTCACTTATAGATTAAAGTCTATGCAGTTAGGTATTGTTGCTGTCTAGCTATTTGGGCAATTTGAGCCATGCAGGTCGCGCCAGTGAAATGGCGCTGGAAATTGATCAGGTTCATCAGGGTTAAGCATGCGGGGCAATTTTTTGCGTTCTATCTGAGGCGCCAGACCACTGATAAATGCCAAAGCGTATTCGCGTAACAAACGATCCTGACGCACCAGTATCCAGGTTGTACAGGTTGGCAGCAGGTTGTCTATGCAGCGTAATTCCAGATCGGCTCTGTCTTCAGGCAGAATCGCCATTTCCGCCAGAATACCCACACCCAAACCAGCACGAACATAGGTTTTAATCAGGTCTGCATCGCGGGCCGTACAGGCAATCCGAGGCGCCAATTCAATTGCCGCGAAAGCTTTGCGCAATGATGAGTCCGGGGATGTGGCAGATTCATAACTGACCAAAGGATAGTCTGCCAGTTGTGAGAGGGTAATATCATCTCCCACATCGGTTAATGGATGCGTATTGGGCATCATGATCACCCGTTCCCAGTCAAATACTGGAACAGCAATATAGCCTGACGGTGGACTGCTGGTACCACTCATAATAGCCATGTCGATTTCATCACGATGCAGCAGTTCCAGCAGCTCTGCATCACCACCGGGCATCAGGTGGATATTGACGTCAGGGAACTCATGTTTGAGTTTGGCGATGGCTGGTGGCAGTACAAAGCGCGCCTGGGTATGGGTGGTTGCGATTCGCAACTCGCCGGTTGATTCGTGCCGCATATTGGCGGCCAGTGCACGAATACTTTCAGCTTCATCAATTATCTTGCGGGCGCGTTCGATAACCAATGCACCTGCGGGAGTAACTGCTTCCAGACTGCGGCCACTGCGTGAAAACATTTGCAGACCGAGTTCATCTTCCAAATGGCGCAGTTGTTTGGACAGGCCGGGTTGGGTAGCAAACACGCGTTCAGCCGCCTGGGTAATGTTCAGGCCGGCATCAGCAATGGCTACCAGGTAACGAAGTTGGGTCAGGGTCATTGATGGCTATCAATTATTTACTGGTGGTAAGCATAATTCGTTCATGAGATAAGCACCACTACTGTGATGATGTTTGATATAACGTTTGGTTATAAGCAGCCAAGCGATGTTCATTTTTCTTATACTGATGAGGCGCCTATTTTGATCTGATGAACAGGCTTTATCCAATATTTGCTGATTTGCGCGATCGCCGGGTTTTGGTGATTGGTGGTGGCCTGGTGGCTGAACGTAAAATTGCAGCATTACTGGATACTGGAGCAGATATACAGGTGCTGGCCCGCCACACAACGCCTGCTGTACAACAATGGGCAAGTGCACAACATATTAATGTGCTGCGGCAGAATGTGTTGTTATCAGGCGTTGCCGGATGGTATGGCCGTTGGCGTTTGCAGCGTGCCGTGCAACAGGCATGGCTGGTGATTGCGGCCACTGATAATAAAGATTTGAATCGTTATACGGCAGCATTGGGCAAACGTTGCCGGGTATTTACGAATGTAGTTGATGATTTGGAATTGACCCAATTCCAGGTGCCGGCAGTACTGCAGCGAGGTCCTATACAGGCAGCCATCTCCAGCGCTGGAGTGGCGCCGGTTATGGCGCGACGGATGCGCGCAAAACTGGAGCTGTTATTGGATGAGTCTGTTGGTCAGGCAGCCGGCCTGCTGAGTGAATGGCGGGAACGTATCAAACAGGCATTGCCGGATGTTGGCAAACGCCGGCAATGGTACGATCAGTTACTCGACAGTGAATTTTCCGAACTGGTTAAAGCACGACAGTTAAGCGAAGCAGAACAATTGTTATCACGCTCGCTGGCAGCAACGGGTATGCAGCTGATCAAACAGCCTAAGCCAGGCAAGGTGATTTTGGTAGGGGCCGGCCCTGGTGATCCAGGTTTGTTGACCATTCAGGCACTGCGGGAATTGCAGCAGGCTGATGTCATCGTGCATGATCGGCTGGTCAGTGACGAGGTGCTGGAACTGGCAAGGCGGGATGCTGAACGCATTTTGGTCGCCAAACGCGCCGGCCAGCACGAGACAACCCAAAATCAGATACATCAGATTCTGATACGTGAAGCTCAGGCCGGGAAGCGTGTTGTCCGTTTAAAAGGTGGTGATCCGTTTGTATTCGGCCGAGGTGGAGAAGAGTTACAGGTATTGCGTCAGCATGACATTGAATTTGCGGTAGTGCCGGGAATATCTGCGGCAATGGCATGTGGTGCTTATGCCGGGGTGCCGTTGACCCATCGGGATTATGCCCAGTCGGTACGTCTGGTAACGGCACACTGCCAGGATTCCATGGATCGACTGGATTGGGCGGCGCTCGCTGATGACAATCAAACATTGGCGGTGTATATGGGGGTTGGGCAATTATCACTGTTACGTGATCGATTACTGGCGCACGGAAAAAATCCAAATACGCCGTTTGCACTAGTAGAAAATGGCAGTCGCAGTAATCAGCGTGTGATCACCGGTGTGTTACATGATTTACCTGAAACCGCACGTAATAATCAGATAAAATCACCGTCAATGTTGTTGCTTGGGCAGGTTGCCGGTCTGGCGCATAGTCTGCACTGGTACGGAGCTGAAGCAATTTCAAAAGAATCTTTGAGTGATGTGGCGTAAGATATAAACACTGGCTTGTATGTATTCTAGAAGGCCACCACATCTTGCCAGATACTTGGATAGCTCACAGAGCCAAAATATGATGCAAGGTGAATACCTCAACCAACGATTTTTGATTGCGATGCCGGGATTGGAAGACCCCAACTTCAAGCGTGGTGTTACATTGTTGTGCCAGCACAATGCTGACGGAGCACTGGGTATCAATATCAACCATGCTACAGAAATGCAGTTGGGCGATATTTTTTCGCAAATGGAAATTGAGTGCGATAATCCGAAAGTTGGTGAAACCATTGTATTGCATGGTGGACCCGTGCAGCCGGAACGGGGCTTTGTACTCCACGATGGTCATCCGCAAGGGCCCGAATCACAATGGGAATCCAGCATCAAATTGACGGATGGGCTGTTTCTGACCACTTCCCGCGATGTTCTGATCGATATGGCCAAAGGTGAGGGGCCTGACAATTTTCTAATTGCACTAGGTTATGCCAGTTGGGCGGCTGGTCAGCTGGAAGAGGAATTGCGTGAGAATGCCTGGCTTAATGCTGATGCTGACAAGGCCATCATTTTTCATGCGCCGCTTGATCAGCGCTGGAAAAAAGCACTGGACAGTATCGGTGTCAATCTGAATCAGTTGAGTATGACCGGTGGGCATGCTTGATTTGAATAGTTATTTCACAACACGCTAATGGCAGCAACGGGTATCTGGCTGGCGCTGGATTTTGGTTTTGCACGGATTGGTGTTGCCATTGGTCAGGCATTGACCGGCATTGCTCGGCCGTTGGCAGTGCTGCGTTGCAGCAAAGGCGAACCGGACTGGAATCGGTTGGATCAAATGGTCAAGGAGTGGCGGCCCAATATTATTGTGGTCGGCAGGCCTCTGCATGCTGATGGTGCAGCATCAGAAATGACCAAAGCAGCCGAGCAGTTCTCAGCAGCAGTGTCCTCGCGGTATCATATAAAGGTTGAAATGCATGATGAGCGATTGACATCCAAAGCAGCCGAATCGCACTTTGCCGAAGCGCGAAAGCAAGGTAAGGCCAAAGCCAAACAAGCCCGCCAATTGGATGCAGTGGCAGCGTGCATAATTCTTGAATCCTGGATGAGTGAGCAATAATTTACCCAATATGCAGCACCTGATTGATATTGCATCATTAAACAGTGCGACAGTGATGCGGTTGTTTGCCTGCACTGATCGTTTGCGTAAACAAATGCCGTTGCGGCCTCTTGAAGGCATTGCGATGGTTAATTTATTTTATGAGGCTTCCACCCGAACCCGGGTGGCGCTAGAGTTGGCTGCCAAGCAGTTGGGCATGCATGTGATCAATGTGCAATCCCAGGTCAGCTCCGTTACTAAGGGCGAAAGTCTGGCCGACACTTTTCACAACCTGTGCGCGATGGGTATCAGGTTGTTTTGTTTGCGTCATCCGCAGGTAGGCTCACCCCATCAGCTGGTTGAAGTAGCACCAGCGGGTGCGCACATCATCAATGCAGGTGATGGTGTTCATGCACATCCGACCCAGGCTTTGCTGGATGCCTATACCTTACGGGAAGCTTTGGGTGAGGTCGCCGGTAAAACCATAGTGATTGCCGGTGACCTAAGGCATTCGCGGGTTGCGCGATCCAATATCGCACTGTTGAATATGCTGGGCGCCGCTGAAGTGCGTCTGGCGGCTCCACCGGAAATGCAAATCAGGCCAATGCCGCCCGGTAATCTGGTCGAATTTGATGATTTTGATAGTGCTATTCCCGGCGCCGATGCAATCATGATGTTGCGCATTCAGAAAGAACGTATCTCAGAACTGGAAATTCCAGATAACAACAGCTATTACCGTCGCTGGGGATTAACCGAGGACCGCCTGTCGCTTGCCGGCGAGGATTGCAGGGTATTACATCCAGGGCCGGTGAATCGTGGTGTGGAAATTGCCAGTGAAGTGCTGAATGGGCCGCAGTCACTGGTCATGCAACAAGTATATTATGGTGTATTTGTGCGCATGGCGGTGATGCTGGAGATGCTGGTTGAGCAACCCACAGTTGAGCAGGAGTGCTGAGATGGACTTGATGGTCAACGGTAAACCTTTGCAGTTGGATCAACCGGCCAATATTATTGATTTGCTGGTGCAACTGGAACTGACTAAAAAGTCAGTGGCTGTTGAAGTAAACCGGACTATTATTCCGCGTTCGCTGCATCCAAATCATCAGTTGCAGCCAGGTGATCAGATTGAAATTGTTCACGCCATTGGTGGTGGATAATCTGGTCATAAACAATGAAAAACTAACTGAACCCCGCATTATCACATTGTAAGGAGTACTAGAGTACTAACCATGTTGGACCAAACCGAACCATCGTACCTGCCCGAAGATCCATTGGAGATTGCTGGTAATACCTATCACTCACGGCTGCTCACAGGTACCGGTAAGTACCGAGACTTACAGGAAACCCGGGATGCTACCGCAGCTGCAGGTGCTCAAATTGTGACTGTAGCCATTCGACGCACCAATATCGGACAAAATCCCGAAGAGCCCAGTTTGCTGGAAGTGTTGCCGCCGGATGAGTTCACTATTTTGCCTAATACTGCAGGCTGCTTTACAGCCAGTGATGCAATTCGCACTTGCCAGCTGGCCCGCGAACTGCTGGACGGGCATAAGCTGGTCAAGCTGGAAGTGCTGGGTGATAAAAAAACCCTGTTCCCGGATATTACTGCAACACTGGAAGCCGCTGAAGCCCTGATTAAGGATGGTTTCGATGTCATGGTATATACCAATGATGATCCGATCATTGCCCGTCGATTAGCGGAGATGGGTTGTGTTGCAGTGATGCCGCTGGCAGCACCGATTGGGTCCGGTTTAGGCGTTCAGAACCGGTACAATATTATGACCATCGTGGAGGAAGCAACCGTTCCGATTCTGGTTGATGCCGGTGTCGGTACTGCATCTGATGCAGCCGTGGCAATGGAACTCGGTTGTGATGGGGTATTAATGAACACAGCCATAGCCGGCGCCAAACATCCGGTTGCCATGGCGTATGCCATGCGTCTGGCAATCCAGGCCGGGCGGTTGGCGTATCAGGCCGGACGTATACCTAGAAAACGTTTTGCCAGTGCATCATCACCAATTGAGGGGCTGATTGAATAGCCCTGATTAAAACTATACTGTCCCAGTTATGTCCCAGGCCGCCTCTGAACGTCATCGTACGCTGCGCAGTTTTGTGCGGCGTGGAGGCCGATTAACAGCCGGTCAGCGGCATGCGCTGGATGAACTATTGCCAGATTACGGTGTAGCCGAAAGTGATGCAATCATCGACTGCGAGGATTTGTTTGGCAACTTCAAGCCGGTTATTTTGGAAATCGGCTTTGGCAATGGTGATTCGCTGGTTCAAAATGCCATCGAAAACCCTGACAATAATTATCTTGGTATTGAAGTGCATCGTCCCGGTGTCGGGCACTTATTGATGCGGATCGCAGAGCAGGGGCTTAAAAATATCAGGGTGGCCACTGAAGATGCTGTTGGAATAGTTGCTGATCGACTCAAGCCTGACTGTCTGGCAGGGGTGCAGATTTTCTTTCCTGATCCATGGCCTAAAAAACGCCACCACAAAAGGCGTTTGGTCCAAACACAGTTTCTGAATTTGTTGGCGCGGGTGATTAAAACTGAAGGTGGTCTGCATTTAGCCACCGACTGGGAACACTATGCGTTGCACATGCTGGCTGTGTGTGATGCTCATCCTGCATTTGAAAACACTGCCGGTATCGGTCAATACAGCCGGAGGCCTGCCACCCGGCCGCAAACTAAATTTGAACGCCGTGGGGAACGTTTGGGCCATCAGGTGTATGATCTGCTGCTAACAAAGATAAGCAACCAGGCTTGATGGAACTAACAACCGACATGCTGTTGGTGCTGGGCATACTTGTTTTCGCAGCAACATTATTTATTACCGAGTTGGTCCGGGTGGATGTCACTGCGGTACTGATACTGGTTATCCTTGGGCTATTGGGTCTGGTGCCATCCGGACAATTGTTTAATGGGTTTTCATCCAACGCAGTAATTTCAGTGATTGCGGTGATGATCCTGGGTGCAGGTTTGGACCGCACCGGTGCAATGACCGTAGTGGCTGCATTGATCGTCAAGCTTGGCGGACGAACAGAACAACGCATTATGGCCATGATTTCCGGTTGTGTTGCGGTGATTTCCGGGTTTATGCAGAATGTGGGTGCAGCGGCTTTATTCATCCCGTTGGTCAGTCGCATTTCTGCTCGAACCAATATTCCACAATCGAGGCTGTTAATGCCGATGGGATATTGTGCAATTCTCGGTGGTACTTTAACCCTGGTTGGTTCTTCTCCATTAATTCTGCTCAATGACCTGATCGCCAACGCTAATGCATCGTTACCACCAGGTGCCAGCTCACTGGAAGCCTTTAATTTATTTGATGTCACACCCATTGGTATTGCATTGATTTTAATGGGGATTATCTACTTTTTGTTATTCGGGCGGTTTTTGATGCCCAAAGTAAAAACCGCTGTTGGCGGCAATAAACGGCCCAAAACGTATTTTGCAGATGTATATGGCATTCGTGGTGATATATTTGAGTTACTGGTAACCATGGACAGCCCATTGGTGGGAATGAAAGTTGGTGATGCCGAAAAACTGATTGATGCGCCTTTGATTTTAGCCATTCGCAATACCGAAGCTCCTCGTCTGGCACCACCCTCGGAAGACATGATTTGGGTGGGTACGATTCTGGGTGTGATGGGTACCCGTGAGCAGGTAGTTGAATTCTGCGAAAAACAGGAATGCCGGTTACAGCCGCGATTGCGTACCTTCGGGCATTTATTTAATCCGGCACTGGCTGGTATTACCGAAGTGGTTATTCCACCTGCATCAAGGTTAATCGGATCAACCATTGGTGAGGTAAGACTGCGCAGCCGTTTTGGTATCAGCGTGTTGGCGGTGAATCGGCGCGGAGAGATAATTACTGAGGAATTACGCAATGTGAAACTGGAGGCGGGTGATTGTCTGGTCAGTCATTCCAGCTGGAAGGATCTGGCCAAACTGGATAAAGATCGAGACTTTTTGGTGGCTTCGGATTTACCCAAAGATGAAGCGCGCCCACAAAAAGTCAGTTTTGCATTGCTGTTTTTTGCCATTGCTTTGAGCTTGGTACTGTTTACTGATTTGCGCCTGTCGCTGGCACTGCTGGTTGGTGCGATCGGGATGGTATTAACAGGCGTGTTGAGCATGGACGAAGCATATTCAGCGGTTAGCTGGAAAACGGTCTTTTTACTTGCCTGTCTGATTCCACTGGGTAACGCGATGGAATCCACTGCCACCGCAGCCTGGATGGCGGAAGGCTTGATCAGTTTGTTGGGAGATGTTTCACCGTTGGTATTGCAAATCACTTTAGCAATACTGGCAACACTGTTTACTTTGATGATGTCCAATGTCGGCGCGACTATTATCCTGGTGCCATTGGCGATTAACATTGCAATCGCTACTAATACCGACCCAGCCGCTATGGCTTTGGTAGTGGTGCTGGCTACATCCAATGCTTTTCTGTTGCCCACCCATCAGGTTAATGCATTGACCATGGGGCCAGGTAACTACCGGGTGGTGGACTTTATGCGGGCAGGCATTGGTTTGAGTGTTTTATATATAGCCGTTTTAGTGGCAATGGTGAATTGGATTTATTAAATAAATCCAATTCACACTACGGGTCTTAACCAATGACTGTAGTTCTGATTTTTGCCTGCCTGAATATCGGTTAGTGCCTGGCGCAGCTTTTGGGTATGTGGCCCAACATGCCCGTTCCCGACTTGATAGGTGGTGTCGTTATGGACCAGTTCGCTGACCGAGGTAAGCACCGCTGCAGTTCCGGACAATACGCACTCCGAGTCAGCTGTCGAGTCCAGTAATTCATCGACGGTAAAATCACGTTCTTCAATCGTATAACCCAGTTCCCGTGCCAGTGTCAGCAGCGAGTCACGGGTAACCCCCGGTAAAATACTGCCATCCAATGGCTTGGTGATTAAGCTGTTGCCATTAATTAGGAAAAAGTTGGCTGCGCCGGTTTCCTGGACGTTGCTATTTGGGCAAAACAATACCTGATCACAATTGTGTTCAGCTTTGGCCTGGGCAATAAAACGCAGCGCGGCGGCATAATTGCCACCGGTTTTGGCTTCGCCAAAAGACGGCGTGGTGCGCATATTCTGATCATCTATCAGCAGCCGCAGGGTTTTTTCACTGCCACCGAAGTAATCGCCGACCGGCGATGCCAGTACGTACAAAATAGCAGAACCAGATGCCTTGCCCGCACTGCCAATCATTTCATCAATACCGATCAGTGTCGGTCTTAGATACAAAGAGCCCGGGAAAGCCGGGACCAGATCAAGTTGCTGGCTGACCACGGATAACATCAGGGTTTCCAGTAATGCTGTGTCGGGCTGTGGCAAGTGCAACAGTCTGGCACTGTTCTGCATCCGCTGGATGTGCATATCCAATCGGTAGATGTGGACCTCGCCGGTGCTACCCCGGTAGGCTTTTAAGCCTTCAAAACAACTGCTGGAATAGTGCAGTACATGGCTGGCGGGGTGTAGTGGCAGTGACTCAGCGGGTTGCAGTTGGGCAGTTGACCAATGGCCGTCTGCGTAGTGGCTTACACTGATTAAAGGTGCGAACTTGGTTCCAAAAGGAGCGGTCATAGTCGATTCTAATTTGCTGTTGGGTTGTAAGGTTCAGGTGCACTCAGTTGAATCTGCCCCTGCTGGTTCACAGTTGCCGGCACGGCTCTCAGACTGGCACCAATACATGGGCCATTGACACATTCACCCGTTTGCATATTAAAGGTGGCGCCATGTGCAGCGCACATCAAGTAACCATCCGGTGTTTGCAAAAACTTGTTAGGTGCATAGTTCAGTGGGCGGCCCTGATGTGGGCAAATATTTAACCAGGCGGCAACTTGTTGCCCGTCTCTTATGAGTATGACTTCAGCCGGTAATTCCTGGTCTGAATAAGCCACCGGTTGTTGCTGAGGCAACTGCTCCAGAGTGGGTGCTGAACTCACTGCTCAGGGCCGGATTTGTCAGTGTCATTAGCGTCCAGCCGTTGTTTGGTTTTTTCGACCATTTCATCGAAATTCGGTGGAGCTTCATCTTTATGGGCATCAAACAGATCAATCCAGTGATCAGTCGCACGACCCCAATTAAGCACTTCGCGATACCATAGCCATGGGTCTTCACGGCGAAAGAAAAAACCTGCCAATCCTGCTGAAATCGAAACTGGAATAAGTGCGGCATCACGCAAGCCATCCATAATCAACTTCAATTGAAATACGATCAGATGGCTGAGCATTTCCCAGCGGCTGTCATCTTGCTGCTTGTGGAAATCACTATCCGGTTTTTTAGGCATAATCTTGCTTGACCCTAGCTTAGGTAAATAGTCGCCAACAAACCAACGATGCTCATCACAATGGTATACGGCAAGGCTAAAACCACCATCCTTACATACGACAAACGAATCAGCGGAGCAATCGCCGAAGTCAGCAGAAACAGGAAAGCAGCCTGACCGTTAGGGGTTGCGACGCTGGGGATGTTAGTGCCGGTATTGACCGCTATAGCTAATACATCAAAGTGCTCGCGGGTAATATTTCCGGCATCCAGTGCGGCTTTGATCTCATTGATATAAACAGTAGCCACAAACACATTGTCACTGATCATCGAGAGCACGCCATTGGCCATATAAAAGACCGGCGCCTGGGATTGTTGCGGCAGGCTGAATACGAAATCAATAATAGGTTTAAACAAGTGCTGGTCGTGAATTACACCGACAATGGCAAAAAACACCGCCAGCAGTGCAGTGAAAGGTAATGCTTCCTCAAAGGCATGACCCAGCCGGTGCTCTTCAACAATTCCGGTAAAAGCAGTGGCCAGTACAATAACCGCCAGCCCAATCACACCTACTGCAGCCCAATGAAAAGCCAGCGCAACCACCAGAAAAACAGCTACCAGCGCTTGCATGATCAGGGCAGCCTTTTCATTCAGTGTGCGTTTTTCATCTTCGATACGGTCGAACTCTTCCAGGATCCGCCGAGCCGCTATCGGAATCTGTGCCCCATAACCAAAAATTTTGGTTTTTTCGACCACGATACAGGTTGCAAGGCCGGCAGCTAATACCGGCATGGTGATATGCGCCATCCGATTGAAGAACTCAATAAAATCCCAGCCCGCTATATTTGCGATTAACAGGTTTTGTGGTTCGCCGACCAGAGTGGTAACGCCGCCCAGTGCGGTACCCACTGCAGCGTGCATCATCAGGTTTCGCAGGAACGCACGGAATTGTTCCAGGTCGGTTCGAGTTTCATCGCCGATGCCGGAGTCATCGGCATGGTCGTGGTCACCATCAAAACCCTTACCTGACGACACCTTGTGGTACACCCCATAAAAACCAGATGCTACGGTAATAACAACAGCCGTTACAGTCAGCGCATCCAGAAATGCCGATAAGAATGCGGCGACGAAACAAAACAGCAGTGATAGCAATGTTTTGGAACGGATGCCCAGCAAAATCTTAGTGAAAACATACAACAGCATATTTTTCAAAAAGAAGATGCCGGCTACCATAAAGATCAGTAGTAAAATCACCTCGAAGTTGTTTTGTATTTCCATAAATACGGTTTCTGGGTGGGTCATACCCAGGACTACAGCTTCCAATGCCAACAGGCCGCCGGGTTGCAGCGGGTAGCATTTCAATGCCATCGCCAAGCAGAAAATAAACTCGAGCACCAGGACCCAACCGGCTAAAAAGCCATTGATCTGCCAGATAATCGGATTAAGCACCAAAAATGCGATGATGGTTAACTTGTACCAGCTGGCTGAATTACCCAGGAAGTTATGGGCGAAAGCGTTGGCGATGGTTCTACTCATAGTTGTTATCCAAAAACCGAAAGACCAGCGGGGGATTGTATCCTCCGAACAGCTTTCTCACCAGCTAATTTGTCTTAGAGGTGCCGATTTAATTGGTATTGAACATTAAACCCGGTAGAATATATCTCTTTATGCGGATTGAAGGATATATGCCCATGAGCAGTTATCCCACTGATAACTATTTGTTCACCTCAGAGTCGGTGAGCGAGGGTCACCCGGACAAACTGGCTGACCAGATTTCTGATGCCATTCTGGACGCTATTCTGGAACAGGATAAGGCGGCAAGAGTCGCTTGTGAGACGTTTGTTAAAACCGGCGTGGCGATTGTTGGTGGTGAAATCACCACCACGGCCTGGGTGGATCTGGAAGAGCTGATTCGTCAGGTGATTGTGGATATCGGCTATGATTCATCAGCAGTCGGTTTTGATGGCCATACCTGTGGTGTTATCAATGTCATTGGTAAACAATCACCGGATATTGCCCAGGGTGTCGATCGCACCAATCCTGAAGAACAAGGTGCGGGTGATCAGGGCTTAATGTTTGGCTATGCCAGCAATGAAACGCCAGTGCTGATGCCGGCACCGATTTATTATTCACACGAATTGGTGAAAAAGCAGGCTGATGTCCGTCGCAGCACCGCTGATGGTCAACGGTATTTGCGACCTGACGCCAAAAGCCAGGTGACCTTTCGTTACCAGAATGGCAAGCCGGTGGGGATTGATGCCGTGGTCTTATCCACACAGCATAGCCCGGAAATTGAGCAGTCTGACCTGCAACAATTGGTAATGGAACAGGTCATCAAGCCGGTGCTGCCGGCTGAATGGCTGGATAACCAAACCAAGTTTCACATCAACCCGACGGGAAAGTTTGAGATCGGTGGTCCTGTGGGTGATGCCGGCCTGACTGGGCGAAAAATCATTGTTGATACGTATGGTGGTATGGCTCGTCATGGTGGTGGTGCTTTCTCAGGCAAGGACCCATCCAAAGTTGACCGTTCTGCTGCTTATGCATGTCGTTATGTGGCCAAAAACATTGTCGCCGCCGGGTTAGCCGAAAAATGCGAAATCCAGGTTTCTTATGCCATCGGCGTGGCAGAACCGACTTCGATCAGCGTGGAGACTTTTGGCACCGGCAAGCTGGATGACAAGCGTATAGAAGCATTGGTGCGTGAGCATTTTGACCTGCGCCCATACGGCATATTGAAAATGCTGGATTTAATTAAACCGATTTATCGGGCAACCGCTGCCTACGGACATATGGGTCGTGAAGACCTTGGCGTCAGTTGGGAGAAAACCGATAAAGCGGAGATCCTGGCCGCAGCCATTTGATTGGCTGGGGTTGCGAAACAGAACACAAAACGAAATATATTTGGAGAGTATTTTATGAGTACTGCAGTATCCATTGATCAGGACAAACCTGATTATTATGTTGCCGATATCAGTCAGGCCGATTATGGCCGCAAGGAAATGGCCATTGCTGAAACTGAAATGCCGGGCTTGATGGCCTTGCGCCGTGAGTTCGGTCAAACCCAGCCATTAAAAGGTGCTCGGGTCGCCGGTTCTCTGCATATGACCATTCAGACCGCTGTATTGATTGAAACCCTGACTGCTTTGGGCGCCGAAGTGCGCTGGGCATCGTGCAATATTTATTCAACCCAGGATCATGCAGCAGCAGCAATTGCTGATAGTGGTGTACCGGTATTTGCCTTTAAAGGTGAAACTCTGGATGAGTACTGGGAGTTCACTCATCAGATTTTTGACTGGGGCAATGGCAAAACCGCCAATATGATTTTGGACGATGGTGGTGATGCGACCCTGTTGATCAGTCTGGGTGCTTCGGCTGAAAGTGACCCCTCGGTGCTGGACAACCCCGGCAGCGAGGAAGAAGTCGCTATGTATGCTGCGATCAAAAAACGACTGACCAGTCAACCAGGTTGGTATAGCAAAGTATTGGGCGGTATCCAGGGTGTAACCGAAGAAACGACCACGGGTGTTGGACGTTTGTATCGCATGCAGAAAGCTGGAAGCCTGTTGTTCCCGGCGATCAATGTGAATGATTCAGTCACCAAATCCAAGTTTGACAATCTTTATGGCTGCCGCGAATCGCTGGTCGATGGCATCAAACGGGCTACAGATGTGATGATCGCTGGTAAAGTCGCAGTGGTTGCCGGTTACGGTGATGTCGGCAAAGGTTGCGCACAGTCGCTGAGAGGTCTGGGCGCCACCGTTATGGTGACGGAAATTGACCCGATTTGTGCATTGCAGGCGGCCATGGAAGGTTATCGAGTGGTCAGGATGGATGATGTGGTTGATCAGGTCGATATTTTTGTCACCGCTACCGGCAACTTCAATGTCATCACGGCGGCTCACATGGAGCAGATGAAGAACGAATCTATCGTCTGCAACATCGGTCATTTTGATAATGAAATCGATGTTGCCGGTATCCGCAAGTATCAGTGGGAAAATATCAAGCCTCAGGTTGACCACATCAGCTTCCCGAATGGCAACAAGATTATTCTACTGGCTGAAGGCCGGCTGGTTAATCTGGGTTGTGCCACCGGTCACCCAAGCTTTGTGATGTCTAACTCTTTCACTAACCAGGTACTGGCTCAGATGGAGTTATGGAACAACAATGAAGAGTACGGCAATGAAGTTTACGTGTTACCCAAACATCTGGATGAAAAAGTTGCCCGGTTACATTTGCGGCGCATAGGCGTGAATTTGACCGAATTAAGCCAGGAACAGGCTGAATACATTCATGTTGATCCGGCTGGTCCGTATAAACCAGATCATTACCGGTATTAAGCAGCTGGTCCGGTGGCTCGAATTGAGCCACGGACACTCTGGCCGGGCTAAGCCTTTGGCTTAACCCGCCTGAAGCAAAGTCTAGCGACAAATGTTTTTAAGCATCAGGGACTGACGGTTTGCAAGTTTCCTTTGAAGTTTTTCCAGCCAAGGATGAAGCTCAGCAATTAGTGCTGGAATCCACTCTGGAGAAGTTAGTGCGATCTGTGCCGGAATATATTTCAGTTACATTTGGTGCAGGTGGGTCCACCCTGAAACGAACCCGTCAGACTGTTTTACAGATTCAACAAAACTGGCCGGTACAGGCAGTCCCGCATATTTCCTGCATGGCCCCGGACAAAAATGCTATCAGGGAATTGCTGACAACATACCAACAGGCCGGGGTTAACCGGTTGGTGGTGCTGCGTGGAGACCGGCCGGATGAAAAACCACCAAGTGGTGCATTTGCATATGCCGAAGACCTGGTGCGATTTATTCGCGAAGAATTTGGTGAGCGGTTTTTTATCGAAGTCGCCTGTTACCCGGAATTTCACCCAGAGTCAGTTAACCCTGCTGATGAATTGCAGTATTTCAAAAACAAAATCAAAGCAGGTGCCAATGGCGCCATTACCCAGTATTTTTTTAATGCCGATGCTTACTTTCGATTATTGGATGATTGCCATGCTGATGGTATCGATGTGCCGATCACGCCAGGGATCATGCCGATCACCAATTACCAGCAACTGGCCAGATTCTCGACCATGTGCGGGGCTGAAATTCCGATATGGATACGTAAGCGCCTGCAGGGTTATAGAGATGATGGCGCTTCTATCCGAGCGTTTGGAGAAGAAGTTGTGACCAGATTATGTGAGCAACTGCTGGCCGGCGGTGTCAGCGGGTTGCATTTCTATACACTCAATCGAGCGAATGCGACCTTGAAAATTCTCAGGAATCTGCATCAAGACTAGCATTACACAGTTGGTTGAACTGTGCGGGGGTACAAATTTAAATCAAAACAGCAGGCAACCGACAGTCCTGTAAAAAGACCGTCTGATCGAATTGATAAAACAGCCAAGGGACTTTATTGCAAACTGCCTGTCTTTGAACCAAATAATTAATTTCAGCATCAAGCTGTTGCCACAAATAAAAATGATGTTGAGAAACCAACTACCGGTATGCTGGTTCATCAGGGATATTGCAGTGAAAGTGCCACATAAAAAATTGTTAAAGCAAATTACTGCGCTTGGGCTGCTGTTGATGGTGGCTGCGGTGCTGCCGGTTAGCGCGCAACAGGCAGTGACGTCAGAAACCATTGATGGTGTAAAAGTGTTTACCCCCGAAGATTTTTCCCGTTTTTCACCACGCACTGCTTTGGACATGGTGCAGCAGATTCCTGGTTTTACCATCAGTGAAGCTGATGATCGCCGTGGGCTCGGCCAGGCCACAGATAATGTGTTGCTGAATGGCAAGCGGATATCCGGCAAGAGCAATGATGCGGTCACTGCTTTGAGCCGGATTGCTGCAGAAAATGTTATCCGCATTGAAATTCTGGAAGGTGCAACGCTGGATATCCCGGGCTTATCTGGCCAGGTTGTCAATGTGCAATCGGCAAATGCAGAGGGCATCAGTGGCCAATTTGAATGGCGCCCTCAGTTTCGCTTAAGGCGGGTTTCTCCCAATTTTTTTGCGGGTGAAGCATCGGTCAGTGGAAAATTTGCGGATTTTGATTACACCGTATCATTCGAAAACGATGCATTTCGCAGCGGCTCCGCAGGTGAAGAGCTGGTGTTTGACAGTAACGGTGATTTGATTGACATACGCGATGAGGACGCCCGTTTTTCAGGTGACAATCCAATCTTCAGTGTGGCGCTGGACTATTCTGGTGAAGCTGGAGCAGTGGCTAATCTGGATTTAGCGTATGCCGAGTTTGATTTTGCCCGGCATGAAGAATCCTTGCGCAGTGGTCCGAATCAGGTTGACCGGAATCGGAATTTTACCGGTGTTGAAAATGAATGGAATTTCGAAGGTAGTGGGGATTATGAGTTTGATTTAGGACGTGGGCGGCTTAAATTAATTGGTTTCCAGCGGTTTGAACACAGTCCAACAGTCAATTTGTTATTGACCGATTTTGCCGATCAGGCAGCTACTACAGGCAGCCGTTTTGATCGGGTTGCCGATGAAGGCGAAAGTATTTTTCGGTCTGAATACAATTGGAAGCCTGTCGGTGGTTCTGATTGGCAAATTGCTGCTGAGGGTGCATATAATTTTCTGGATATTGAATCAGCTTTGGAGGTCTTAAGTCCGGAGGGTGAGTTTATATTGGAAGATTTGCCAGGTGCCACCTCCAGGGTTGAGGAAATACGTGGCGAGCTAGCTGCTACTTACGCTACCCCTTTGTCAGACAACTGGTCACTGCAGACATCGCTGGGAGCTGAATATTCACAAATTGATCAAAGTGGTGAAACAGGTCAGACGCGTTCGTTTGTCCGTCCCAAGGGTTTTCTTGCAGCGACCTGGCGAGCGGGTGCCAATACCAATTTCACCTTTCGAGTGGAGCGTGATGTTGGCCAGTTGGATTTTTTTGATTTTGTCGCTTCTGTGAATGTGGACCTGGCCAATCAAAATGTATCCAACCCCGATCTGGTGCCACAGCAAAGCTGGATCGGAGAAATGGTACTGACACATAAATTTGGTGACTACGGGTCTGCCAACCTGAGGTTATTTGGTGAGCTGATTACCGATATAGTTGATCAGGTTCCGATTGGTGCTGATGGTGAAGCACCAGGAAACATCGACAGCGCCACCATCTATGGCCTGGAGTTGAACAGCACTTTGTTGTTTGATCAACTGGGCTGGCCCGGTGCTCGCCTGGATGTCGATTTGCAATTGCAGGATAGCTCGGTTGATGATCCGTTGACTGGTATGTCAAGATCGATCAGCGATACCCTGGTTCGAGAAATTGAGGCCGAGCTGCGGCATGATATTCCAGCCACGGATTGGGCCTATGGAGTAACCTATTTTGAACAGCGGGAAACCCGAACAGTGCGTTTGGATGAAATTCGCCGTTTCATAGCCACGCCGGGTGATCTGGGTGCATTTGTAGAACACAAAGATGTATTTGGATTAAGGGTGAATGCTGCATTATTTAACTTTCTGGGCAACGATGAGCGTTTTTCCAGGACTGTCTTTGTTAACCGGAATGATGGTCCGGTATCTTTTCAGGAACAGCGTATACGTAATTTTGGGTTAATTTTGAATTTAACTATCAGCGGTACTTTCTAACGATTATCAGCTGATTGCTGATATAGCCATCAAATTGTGGCAGAATGCGAATGTATTTCATTCGCAATTAGGTTGTATTAAGTGACACTAGCTGATTTGCGCACCGGTGAGTGTGCCGTCATTACCCAAATAGATACCAATGATCAGACTGTACTGAGGCTGATGGTATTGGGTATGGTCGAAGGTGTAACAGTACAGCAGGGTAAAGCTGCACTCGGTGGTGATCCACTGGAAGTGCATGTTTCAGGTTGCAGTTTGTCAATCCGCTGTGAGCAGGCTCGTCGTTTCTCAGTAAAACCTTAAGGCTATGGCGGGCAGACAACAAACACATATTCCAATCAGTTCGATAACAACTCTGCCCAAACTGGCAGGGACAGTCGCGCTTGTGGGGCCGCCCAATTCCGGCAAAAGCACGCTGTTTAACCAGTTGACCGGGCTGCGCCAGAAAACCGCCAATTACCCAGGGGTCACGGTTGAAAAAAAGGCCGGGCGACTGCGTGCTGATAAAGTACTGTTGGAAGCCATTGACCTGCCCGGCATCTATTCTTTGAGCCCTGATTCAATAGACGAGCAGATCACTTTGGATGTATTGCTGGGCAGACGTGCAGATACACCCAGGCCGGATAGTCTGTTGGCAGTGCTGGATGTTACCCGTATCCAGCAAGGTATGTATTTGTTACGACAATTGCTGGATCTAAATATTCCGCTGCTGGTGGCATTGACCATGACCGATGCCGGACAACGGCGGGGGCTGCGGATTGACTGTGAAGCATTATCCGAACGTTTGGGTGGTGTCCCAATTATTCCGGTGGTGGCGACCACCGGGGAAAATCTCGAGCAACTGCGTATTGCCCTGGGTGCGATATTCGATACAGTGGAAAGCAAACGTGAGCATAGTTGGCCGGCCTTACGTGATGCCGCACAAGCTGTGTTAAACAAAGCCGAAAATAGCAAACAAATTGACCTGAGTGAAATTGAACGGGCGTTGGTTGATCAGCAAAGTATTTTGGCCACTGAGCTGCAGCAGCAAATTGGCGAGTCGGCAGTCAGGGAGCTGATATTACAACGCCGAAAGCTGTTTGATTCAGCGCCTGCTTTGGCACAGGAAGCACGCTATGGTCATGCCTGGGCCGGGCAACAGTTGCAAGGATTGATTGACGAACATCAGGGCCTGAGTCATATCGGACATAAGATAATTGCGTTTATTCAACAGCCGGTGCCGGCGATGCTGTTGTTTTTTGTCGTGATGTTCCTGGTTTTTCAAGCAGTGTTTGCCTGGGCGACGCCCTTAATGGATGGTATTGATACTGCTATCAGCAGTTTGGGTTTGTGGGTGCAAACACTGTTGCCGCCAGGGCTGATTAACAGCTTGATTGTAGATGGCATTATTGCTGGTGTAGGCAGTGTGCTTATCTTTCTGCCACAAATTATGATCCTGTTTCTATTCATAATTGTGCTGGAAGACAGTGGTTACCTGGCCCGTTCAGCTTTTCTGATGGATCGCGCGATGCGCGCACTGGGTATGTCGGGGCAATCGGTTATACCGCTGGTAGCCAGTTTTGCCTGTGCGGTGCCGGCAATAATGTCCACCCGGGTAATCGCGACACCCAGGGAGCGCCTGGCTACAATTCTGGCAACACCGTTTATCACTTGTTCAGCGCGATTGCCGATTTATGCATTATTAATTGGTGCCTTTGTTCCTGCCACTCGATATGTGGGCTTCAGCCTTCAGGGAATGGTACTGTTTGGGTTGTATCTGCTGGGTATTGTTGGGGCTGGAGTAACTGCATTGATTGTTAACAAGTTGCTCAGTAAAGGCGAGCGTAGCGGCTTCGCTATGAGCCTGCCGGATTTCAGGTTGCCCAATTTTCGTACGGTCACCATGCAATTGCTGGACAGGGTGCGGGTTTTTCTGCGGCGCGCCGGGCGGGTAATTTTTGCTGTCACCGTGATTGTCTGGGCATTGGCTTATTTTCCGCGCAGTGAAGCAATTGATACAACAGGCTTATCTGGCGTCGACATCGAGGAATTGGAAAACCAACAGGCAGCCAATCAGCTGGAAAATAGCTTCCTTGGTCGTGCCGGAAAATTTGTCGAGCCGGCTTTCAAACCATTGGGTTGGGATTGGAAAGTCTCTGCCGCGGTTATTGCCGGTTTCCCCGCACGAGAAATAATGGTGGCGGTGCTGGGTACAATTTATGCGGTTGGTGATGACGCTGATGAGCACACACTCGCACAACGCCTGACTGAAACAACCTGGCCGGATGGGCGGTTGGTATTTAACTTACCGATGGTGGTGGGGTTACTGGTATTTTATGCATTGTGTTTGCAATGTGCCTCAACGATTGCAGTGATGCGGCGTGAAACCAATGGCTGGCGCTGGCCGATTATTGCCTGGGTGTATATGACCGGGCTGGGCTATTTTTCTGCATTGCTGATATTCCAATTATTCAGTTAGTATTTTTCGGATTTTCCCAAGCGAGCAACTGCTAAGTTCGATAGATCTGTGGTTGTAGTGCAGGACGGGTTTGAACTGTTAACAATTTGTTAAATCTGGTTTACACTACGCCTCCATAGACCTGCTCTGATTCTGAAAGACATGTTCAATTATCGTTCCCGGTTCGCCTGGCGTCGCCGTGTTGCATTGTGGCGTATGGCTTTGCGTGGTGACGAGCGCGACTATACTCGCGGACCAATCCGCCGAGCAGTATTTCTGTTGTCTGTGCCGATGGTCTTGGAAATGGCACTGGAATCGGTATTTGCAGTTACCGATATCTTTTTTGTCAGTCGACTCGGTTCGGAAGCGGTCACCGCAGTAGGTTTAACCGAAGCGGTGCTGACCCTGGTTTATGCAGTGGCCATAGGCATGTCAATGGCAGCTACCGCAATGATTGCCCGGCGTACCGGGGAACAGGATAAACCGGGTGCCCAGATTGCTACGGCCCAGATTCTGTGGGTGGGTCTGATAACCTCAAGTGTGGTGGCATTTGCAGGTTTGGCTTTCCCCGGCGAAATTCTGGCTTTAATGGGTGCTGAAGATAGTGTGATTGCCGATGGTCAGGGCTACACCATGATTATCCTGGGTGGCTCAGTTACGGTGATGTACCTGTTCCTGTTAAATTCGATTTTTCGAGGGGCGGGTGATGCAGCTATTGCGATGCGCTCACTGTGGTTAGCCAATGCAATTAATATTGTATTGGACCCGTTGTTGATATTCGGCCTCGGTCCATTCCCGGAAATGGGTGTAACCGGTGCTGCAGTGGCAACCACCATTGGCCGGGGCACCGGTGTGTGTTACCAGTTATGGCATTTGTTTGATGGTAGTAGCCGGCTGCAAATGCATTGGCGCCGGTTGAACATCAATATGCGGGTGATGTTACGGTTGTTACGGGTATCCGCAGGTGGTGTCATGCAATTTGTTATTGCCACCACTGCCTGGGTATTTCTGATGCGTATAGTGGCGCCATTCGGCAGTGATGCCGTGGCTGGTTATACCATTGCGGTAAGGGTGATTATGTTCACTATTTTACCAGCCTGGGGTATGGGTAATGCTGCAGCCACACTGGTTGGGCAAAACCTGGGTGCCGGCCAGCCGGAGCGGGCTGCCAAATCTGCCTGGATGGCAGCTCGTTACAATGTCATATTCATGGTCTTGGTCAGTTTTGTTTTTATCGTTTTCGCGCCAAATATTATGCAGGTTTTCACGACCGAGCAGACCGTTATCGATTATGGTGTGGATTGCCTGCGAATCGTTAGTTACGGTTATGGCTTTTTTGCAATCGGGATGATTATGGTGCAGGCGATCAATGGTGCTGGAGATACTGATACGCCAACAATCATCAATTTCTTCGGTTATTGGGTATTTCAGTTACCCTTGGCCTGGTGGTTGGCAATCCCCAGGGAAATGGGGCCGGAAGGCGTGTTTTGGGGTGTTATGGTGGCGGAATCGTTGTTGGCAGTTATGGCGGTATGGGTGTTTAGACGGGGACGCTGGAAATTGCGTCAGGTTTAGTAACCGCTGATTTAATCAGCAGCTCCTTGGTAATCATCTCGAACAGGTAAGCTCAACTAAGCTGTAGGTGAGATATTTGATCAGCGTAGCCCATACTTAATACCTGTGTTTAGTCATCAGCATAAATGGCGATGGTTAGCTGGCCCTGCTGGTCGATGGCAGCACGATACATACCTGCGGTATTAAAACTCATGGCGATTTCACCATCAGGTGCAACAGCAATAACACCGCCATCACCGCCCATTTCTACCAAATCCTTTTTAACCACTTGATCAACAGCTGCGCTGATGGATAGATTCTGATAGGCAACGCGCGCACAAATGTCGTGGGTAACAGCAGCACGGATAAAGTATTCGCCATGACCTGTGGCGCTAACGGCACAATATCTGTCATCAGCGTAGGTGCCGGCACCTATGATCGGAGAATCTCCAATGCGTCCCCAACGTTTGTTGGCGGTGCCACCTGTTGAGGTACCGGCAGCTAGGTGACCGAATTTGTCGATGGCTACCGCGCCAACTGTGGAAAACCAGCTTTCCCGATAGCTGTTGTCGAGCGAAGTCTGAGCTTTTTCCTGATCCTGAATTTGTTTAAGTTGCTCAATACGATAAGGGGTTTTGAAATAATCGGCATTTTCAAACTGGATGTTGCTTTGTCGCGCAAAAATTTCCGCGCCTTCACCGGATAACAGCACATGTGGGGAATCGGTCAGTACTTTATGGGCTAATAAAATTGGATTTTTAACGCCATACACGCCGGCGATTGCGCCTGCGTTACGGTCGTCACCGGTCATGATCGAAGCATCCAGCTCAACATTGCCATCCTGATTTAATACAGCGCCTTTGCCGGCATTAAAATTAGCTGAATCTTCCAACATGGTAATCGCTTTCAGGACTGCGTCAGTACTGCTGCCGCCAGCTTCCAGAAGGGCATGACCAGCTTTGACTGCGGCTTCCAGGTCAGCACGTATGGAAGCTTCCTTTTCAGCTGAAAGGTCCTGTTTTTGAATAGTGCCGGCGCCACCGTGAATGGCAATGGCAATCGGGTTTTCAGCCATTACCGGTTGTGCCAGCAGAAAAATCAATAACAGGCCGTCCAAACGTATCGATCGAAGGCAAAGTTTGTTCATGAATGCAGTTCCCGAGCATGATCAGCGATATAATCCATGGTATATAATTTTTACCATGTCAATGATAACAGGAGGCATCATGCACGCACATATAGTGGCTATCTACGGCAGCTTGTTAGGGCTGCTGTTTATCTATTTATCGATCCGTACAGTAAAGTTTCGCCGCCGTGAACAGGTGGATTATGGATTGGGTGAAGGTAAAGAGCTGGCCCGTGCAGTCCGCGCACATGCCAACTTTACTGAGTACGTGCCATTAGCACTGATATTGCTATTGGTGCTTGAGCATACTGCGTTCCCCCATTGGGCAATGCATATCCTGGGTGGTTTGCTGGTACTTGGCCGGTGCCTGCATGCCTGGGGATTTACCCGCAATCCAGGCACCAGTTTCGGGCGGGTCACCGGCACACTGTTTACCTGGGGCGTTATTTTGATTACATCACTGGCAAATCTATATTACGCAGTGCTGTCATCTCTGTATTGAAGCACAATTTATTTAAGCCAATACAGCGCGGCGTAAATTTTCGGGTCCAATAACTTACCGGCTTTTAGCTGGCTTTGCAGCCAGCTATGCAGCTGGTCAAGGCTAATGCTATGCACGGTGATGTCTTCACTGTCATCACCGCCGCCCGCATCAATACGCTGCAGGCCATGTGCCTGAAATATTACTACCTGCTCATCACATAAGCCGGCGGATGTTGGTCCCCGATGTAACAGGCTTAGCGAATCGGCCTGGTAACCGGTTTCTTCCAATAACTCGCGATGAGCTGCTTGTTGCAATGATTCATCAGATTGCCCAGCGACATCACCGACCAGACCAGCTGGTAATTCAATCGTGAATGAAGCAACTGGAATGCGATATTGTTCGACCATTAATAGCTTGTTATCAGGTGTAACGGCCACAATAATAACGACATCGCTGCGGCCACGGCGGCTGACATACTCCCAGCCGTCGGTTTCTTTAAGGATCAGATAGCGTCCCTGGTAATGAGTTTTGTTCATAGTGACTATGTTGGCATCAGCAGGCATCCAGGGTCAATCAGGCAGGTTCTATTCATATTGTTTCGAACCATCCTTTTAGTTATGAGTCTGACAGCGCTGTTAAGAAAACAATAATATTACCTATGGTTATCAAAGCAATATCTACTATGATTTATAAAAATAGTTTGATGATGGTGTTGGTGTGTATGGTCTGTTTTCAGGCTGGTGCACAACAAACTGGTTCAGTAACTGAAAATGAAGTACCAGCGAAAACAGTTTTTCCAGAGCAGTTGCCGAATCATTACCCGACTTTGCAGGCGATGTCGGTGCGGGCGTTTTCCGAAAGCAATTATGATGAAGTCGTACGGATCACTACCCATGCGCTGAACTTCCGGCCTTATGATGGAGCTTTGATGTCGCAACTGGTTGCTGCTTATGCGTTACAAAAAGAACGCACCAAAGCATACAACCTGATGTTGGCTATGCAGCAGCAGGGCTTGTTTTTTGACTTTGATCGGATTCCACAGACCCAGTATATTCGTGACACCGAGTCGTATGTCTACATCAATGACCTGCTGAAAAAAGCGGCTGAGCCCCTGGTGACCAGTAAAATGGCATTCCAGTTACCTGCTGAAGCGGTGTTGCCGGAAGCAATTGCTTGGGATGCTGAAACCGGACATTTTATTATTGGTACAGTGCGTGATGCCAATGTTGTGATATTGAATGCCGATGGACAACCGGCCGATTCTGCGCCACAGTTTGTCAGCGATAAACAGATGGCAGTGTTTGACATTGCCATTGACAGTCAGCGGCGTGAACTATGGGCTGCAACCACGGCGGTGGGTCAGCAAAAGGGTTTTAAACAAGCCGACTACGGCAAAAATGCATTGTTAAAGTTTAATCTGGATAGTGGTGAGTTAATTGGGGAATATCAAATTCAACCTGATGGGCAACCGCATGGGCTGGGTAACCTGGCACTGGCCAAAGATGGCACTGTATACGTTGCTGATTTGCGCTCACCTTTGATCTATACCTTGGCGCCAGGTAGTGAAAATCTGACGGTATTGGCTGGTGGCGCTGCGTTGCCTGGCATTCGTGGTATCGCATTAAGCGAAGACAATAATTTGCTCTATCTGGCGGATCAAAACCGTGGTTTGGCATTTATTGATTTGAATGACCGCAAACCCTACCTGGTGACGGTTCCCGATAAGCTTAATCTTGGCGGCATAGAAGGGCTGGACTATTGGAATGGTCACCTGTTGATTGTGCAACCGGGAATGCAGCCAAATCGAGTTATGCAATTGCTGCTCAGCCCTAACGGCAAAGCCGTATTAAATGCCATCGCACTTGATGTTAATCATCCTGAATACCATGCACCCAATTATGGCGTGGTTGCGGGTGATGAGTATTACTACATGGGGGCGAGCCATTGGACTGCTTTTGACCTGAATGGGAATCGGCTGCCTGGTAGTTCACTGCAACCTGTGCCGGTAATGAAACTGGCTCTAGCGCCGGTAGATCCTGCGGCTAATCAACCGCCCGGGCTGGAGGATGTGCTGCGCCAGCGCCAGGAACAGCAACGGAATGCGCCACCACCACTATTGGCAAAGCCGGATGACAATAGTGGTCAAAGTGGTCTGTAACAATATATTACAGGTAATCTGATCAGGTTTTGATTAATGACTGGCAACGGCTACGTAGCAGTCGGCCGAAGCCCAAATCATCACACAATGTGTCAAGTTGTTGTTGATTGCCCGCCTGGCGGCGGGTGATCGGCGTATAGTTAATACAATCGGTGGCAATACCGGTCAACCGACGGGCCAGTTCAGCGGTTGCTTGGTGTTCTCGAAGTTTTTTGGCGATACCCTTGGCACCTCGAATTGATAGATAGGATATTTCATCCAGCCGCTGCCACAGAGTGTCCAGATTCTCATAATGCTTCAGCAAGATGGCGGCAGTTTTTGGACCGATACCCGGAACGCCAGGAATATTGTCCACCGAGTCGCCGGTCAGTGCCAGGAAGTCAGCTATCTGTTCAGGGTAAACACCAAAACGTTTGTGAATATCGAGACTGCTTAAACGCTTGCGGCGCGCATAATCCCATAAATAATCGTCGTCGATCAGCAACTGAGACAAATCCTTATCGGCAGATAATATAGCAACCTGTTGCTGGTTGGACTGAGCGTGTCTGGCCAGACCGCCAATCAAATCGTCGGCTTCGTATTGGCTATCAGAATAACAGGGTAAACCCAATGCTTCGGCCATCTGCCGACACCAGGCGAATTGATCCTTTAACTCTTTCGGCGCAGATTCACGGTTGGCCTTATATTGTGGGTAAATGTTATTGCGGAATGAACCTTCAAGTGCCTCGTCAAAAGCAACAGCAATGTGTCTGGCCTGGGTGCTTTCCAGCACTTCACATAAAAAATGTGCGAACCCGTAGACTGCATTGGTCGGTCGTCCCTGTGGGTCGGAAAAGTCATCGGGTACTGAAAACCATGCCCGAAACACATAGATACTGGCGTCAATCAGGTAGGTGATATCGTTGCTTGCAGCAACACCGGGGTTATTCTGATCAGGCATCAATGTGCCAGGTTGGCGGCATGTTTGACACGTTCGCGCAATAAGCTGTTGCGAGGGAAGTGGGTCAGTAAAAAGTCCATTTGGTCAGCGAGAATTCGACGGCCCTGTAAAAAAACATACTCCGCATGAGTAGGAACAAATGGAATCGCAAGCAATTGCATTCCAGCCTGCTCAGGTGTTCGGCCGGCTTTGTGGTTGTTGCAGCGTTTGCAGGCAGTCACTACATTGGCCCATGTGTCTATCCCGTTTTGACTGATCGGACTGATGTGATCACGGGACAAGTCCCGATCCAGGAACCGCTGTCCGCAATATAAGCACAGATTCTGATCACGTTTGAACAGCGCCCGATTGCTGAGTGGCGGGCTGTAATCTTTGGAAAACAGATGGCTGATCGGATGCTGCCCCCTGGTTGCCAGTATGGCATTCACATCAAGAATGCTTTGTTTCCCGGAAATAGCGTTAATTCCGCCGCGTAAGGTATAGATAATCCCGCCTAATGAATACGCCACCCGCTCCAGGCAAAGCAGCCGCACGGCTTCACCATGATTAATCCATTCCAGCGGCATGCCGGAGACATCGGTGCGGAGCACTTGTTGATGCAAATCTGGTTTCGCTAGAGCTTTTTCGGTCTCAAAACACAACATATTGTGTTGTCCGGGTAAGCGTACTTGCATATATTCTATTATTTTTCAGAAAAAGCAAGTACCGGCTTGGCTTGGGCACCCACGGATACCTCCTTATTGTGAGAGTATTATGACAACTTATGAAAAAATAATTTAGCCACATGTTTATACTTTTCCGTGATTAACAGAATAGCTGTAGTAGGTGACATCAGTATGACTTGGGCGAACGATTGTCTGAAGTCTGCGTCAAAATTCCGGATACAATCGATACTTGCTGAAAGGAAAAGATGACCAATGAATTGTTGCATTAAATTAACCCGCTTAACAGGCGCATTATGCCTGTTGCTGCTGCTGGCATCACAGGCTAAGGCCGGACTGCCGGTGGCGGTGGGCGATCAGCCATTGCCATCGCTGGCACCGGTGTTGGAGCAGGTAGTGCCATCGGTTGTGAATATTTATACCGAGACACGCGTGCAGGTACGCAGCCCATTTATGGAAGACCCTTTTTTTCGCCGGTTTTTTAATCTTCCGGATGTGCCCCGGGAACGCGTCTCCAGAAGCCTGGGATCGGGGGTAATTGTGGATGCCGCCAATGGATATATCCTGACCAACCATCATGTGATTAATGATGCTGACGACATCGCGGTAACACTGGTCGATGGGCGCAGCTTTGATGCAGAACTGATCGGCAGTGATGAAGCGACCGATCTGGCGGTGATCAAAATCGATGCCGAGGAACAAAATCTGCGTGCTTTGTCTTTGAATATCGCAGATAGCTTGCGGGTTGGTGATTTTGTGGTAGCTGTAGGCAATCCATTTGGCCTGGGTCAGACCGTCACCTCAGGTATTGTCAGTGCCTTGGGTCGCAGCGCGCTCAACCGGCTGGAGTTCCAAAACTTTATCCAAACCGATGCCTCCATCAACCCGGGTAACTCCGGTGGTGCACTGATCAATCTAAGGGGTGAGTTGGTAGGTATTAATACCGCCATTTTTACCCCTAGTGGGGGCAATGTCGGCATTGGTTTTGCGATCCCGATCAGGATGGCTGAATTGGTGCTCAATCAATTAACTGAATACGGCGTTGTCAGTCGCGGCACACTGGGCCTTGAAACGCAGGATTTAACGGCTGCGCTGGCGGCTGGTTTTGGTCTGGATATTAGCCAGGGCGCAGTGATCGTCAGAGTATTGGAGCAAACCCCGGCAGATACCGCAGGGCTGCAGCCGGGTGACGTTATTATCGAAGCCAATGGGGAACTGGTTCGCAATACTCAGGCGTTGATGAATATTGAAGGTTTAACGCCATTGGGCGAGTCAGTTGAATTGGTTTATTTGCGTGATGGCAGACAACGACAGGTAAATTTAACCACAGCAATGCCGTTGGACAGACACGTACCAGGTGGTCAGTTACACCCCAAGCTGGCAGGTATGATTTTAGATGGAATGCCGGAACGCAGTGGTTTGAATGGGGCAATTATCGAATCCATAGACCAGGATAGTCTGGCTGCTGAGACAGGATTGCGGGCCGGGGATGTCGTCACGGCGATCAACCGGGTACGTTTTAACGGTATAGAGCGGTTGCGTGATTTGTTGAAAAATCTAAGTGGTCGCCAGGCATTATTCTTGCAGATTCAACGAGGCCGAAGGGCTTATCTGGTGGAATTGTAAGTATTGGGTTTGCAGTCATTCAGTATTCAGAATCGGCTACCGGTCGGGTAGCCGATAAAGCTTGAATCGATCAAGTCTGACAAGGATCGGTTTGCTGCTGGTGAGCTGATAAGCACACTTCGCAGCATACTATTTAGGGTGCATTATCCCCAATCACAGTTTCGAATAAGGCCAGAATTCGACGGTACTCATCGTACCAGCTGTCTGCATAAATAAAGCTATGTCGCTCCAGTGGATAACTGGCAAGTTCCCAATTGGATTTGCGTAATTCAATCAATTTTTGTGCCAGCCGCACTGAATCCTGATAGAACACATTGTTGTCCAGCATACCGTGGGCGATCAGCAAGTGCCCTTGCAAACCTTCAGCATGCTCGATCGGCGAGCTTTTCAGATAAGCTTCCGGGTCTACTTCGGGTGTATTCAAAATATTTGAAGTGTAGCCATGGTTATACGCAACCCAGTCAGTAACCGGTCGCAACGCAGCGCCGGCCTGAAATTGATCGGGTGCACGGAACATCGCCATCAATGCCATAAAGCCGCCATAAGAACCGCCATAAACGCCTGTGCGTTGACGGTCAACCGGGTAGTTTTCAGATAGCCAATCCAGGCCATCCAGTAAATCTTCCAGCTCCGGATGGCCCATTTGCTGATAAATAGCGTTACGCCAATCGCGACCGTAACCTTCAGATGCCCGAAAATCCATGTCCAGCACAATGTAACCACGTTGTGTCAGCAGGTTATGGAACATTTGTTCATGGAAATAATACGGATAACGTTGATGTGTGTTCTGGGTATAGCCTGCGCCATGTGCAAACAGCACAATCGGGCGGGGACCGGTGTGCAGGTCAAAATCCGGGAGGTAAAGTTTGGACCAGATCGGTTGCCCGGCGGCATGCTGTGATGGCACCTGAACAAACTGTGGTTGTTGCCACTGATAGGCTTTGAAGGTATCTGTGCGGGTATCGGTCAAAACCCGGGTTTGGCCATTGCCGGTCAACGCTATTTGTGTGGGTAGATAACTGCCCGAGTATTGGACCAATGCTGATGATTGGTCAGGAGACAAACTGAAGCCTTCCACGCCATTCAGATCGGTTAATACCTGGATATTATTATCCAACAACTGCATACGGTACAGTTCATATTCAATCGGGCGCTCGCGGTTGGCAATGAAAGTGACGTGACTGCCGTCCCGGCTGACCACCGGGTCATAGACTTCCCAGTTGCCGGTGGTGCGTTGCTGTGGCCGGCGGTCGATCAGCGCCAGAGTATAAAAATGCGCATAGCCTGTTTCTTCAGAGACAAACCACAGCACCGGATCAGTCTGCGTATCGGTTTTTGGCAGCCAGCCAAATTCATTAAAATTCCAGTTAATCCAGCCCGGATCGGTTAGCCGATGTCGGGGTTGCAGCTGATGTTCAGCAAAATCAACGGTCGCCAGCCAGCGGTCTTTATTGTCTACGGCGCGCCACTGGATTGCTGCTTGATCACCCTGAACATTCCAGTGAATATCCATTACCCAGGCAGCACGGTTGCCGTCTATGGCCTCCAAACCCTGTTCCAGACGCAGGTCAGCCAGTGGGTCATCATCAATACCCGGTAAGTTGTCACTGCTCAGCGGATGCAGTTCATGGTTGTTAAGGTCCAGCAACAACAACTCATGGCCAGCTGGGACATCCTGACCTACCCGGGTGCGCACATCCTCAATATCCAGATAACCTGACTGGGTTACATAATGCGGCATTTTTCCGCTGCGGCCGTTATCGTCATCTTGTTCTTCCGTGACCACCAGCAACCAGTTGCCACTGGGTGAAAGACTGGTGCTGGCAACCTGACGATCAGCGCCCAAATACCAGGGTTGTTCCACATCACTGTTGGTGAGTTGTTCCAGGGTTTCCTGTTGCTGCTGTTCAGCCTGCTGCTCATCCAGTTGCCGTTGCAATGTTTGAAACAATCGCGATTGTTGTTCTGCCAATGGACCATGATCGGGGTCGTCAGGCTGGTCTTCCGCACGCAAATCGGCAACTGGATATACCAGACCGCTGGACAGGTCATGGATCAGCCAATCCTGGCCTCGCTGGTACATGATGTGGCGGGTATCACGCATGAACATCGGTTGCTGCTCAAGCGCAGCACTTCGGGTTAACTGGATCACCTGGTTGCTTGTCAGGTGTTGCAGGAAAACATCACCGTGACGAATAAACAATGCTCGCCGTTGATCTGTGTCGTATACAGCATTGCCATCGTTAATCGAGGTTTGCTGCTCCAGCGATAGATTTTGATCAAAACCATCGTTGATTTCGATCGCATGCAGCTCGCGCAGCACACTATCGGCTTGCCGGACCCGGTAATAAATCCGTTGGCCATCAGTGCTCCACCAGGCCTGTTCCACGCGATGGCCGATCCAATCTGATTCGGCCATAATCTGTTCAAGTTCTATTGATGGTGTTATGGCCGGTTGCGAACTGGCGGCAAATGCGTACAACAGTAAGCCGAAGCAAATCACCAGGTAGTGTTTTGAATGGTTCATAGAATGGTTTCCCGGAAACAGGATGAATGATGGTTGTTATCTGGGCCTAGTTTGCCACTGATGCGGCTGCGTTGCATACTTGGGGCATGGTTTATATCGCATTAATACTGTCGATCATCGGCTTATGGATCGTAACACACGGCATAAAACACGGTCGACGTCACCCTGTGAAAGGATTGTTTCGTTGCACTTGCGGGCTGGTGCCGCTGTTAACGGGTGTGATGATTGCACTGTTGTTATTGAATTTGCAGACCTATGCGCGTTTGACAGATGAGCTACCGGTGGTGGATTTGCGCTTTTCTCAAATAGGTGAACAGGCATTCCAGGCGGAAATGGAATATCCCGATGGCCGCCGTGAACAGTATCTGCTGGCTGGAGATGACTGGCGGGTGGAAGCTCAGTTTTTGAAATGGAAAGGCTGGGCTACCGTATTGGGTTTGGAGCCACAGTTTCGGCTGGAAAGGCTAGCGGGGCGATATCAGGATATCGAACAGGAGCGACAGGCAGAGCACAGTGTGATCGACCTGGTGTCTGGCCGGGGTTTACCGGCTCAATTGGACTTGTGGGAATTTGCCCAGCAGCGACCGCGGTTAACGCCAATGATTGATGCTACCTACGGTACTGCCACTTATCTGCCCATGCGTGATGGAGCGATTTACCGGGTGACCGTGACTAATAGCGGATTGATTGCGCGTGAACTTGGCGCAAAATAAGAAACCTCTGATTGGATCTGCCATGAACCGCCTGACCGCGAAAAATGTATCAAAACTCGTCGGCTGTCATGTCAGATCCAATCAGAGATCTCCTGAAGCATCTGCACAGACTGGGTAATCTTATGGTATTTCGATCTATCCGTTATTTATTCACTGAAATTCGCTATTGGTTATTTACCGGCCGGCGTCGCTGGTTTTGGCTGGCAGTGCTGCTGCTGGGGGCTTTGTTCAGCGTCATCATGTTCTGGGTTAGCCAGGAACCACCATTGTTTGATGTGGAACGCGTGGCGCAACAGCACGCCGACCGCAATGGACAACCGGTGGTTACCGGTTCTGTGACCACTGCAACCATGATTGAGATTGCCGAAACACTGCTCGACAAACGTGGTGGTTATATCAGCAATGATCTTACCCCGCCTTTTGTATTCCTGGACAATATGCCCAGTTGGGAATTTGGTGTGTTACTGCAAACCCGTGATTTGGCACGGGTGATGCGCAATGATATCAGTCGTTCACAAACACAATCGACCGAAGATGTTGATCTGGCGATCGCTGACCCGCAATTGCACTTTAATCACAATGCCTGGTTGTTGCCGGCTACTGAGCATGAATATCAGGAAGCCATTGTGGCGATGAGCCGCTATCAACAGCGGTTGGCTGACACTGATGATACCAACGCCCAGTTTTTTGCCCGTGCGGATAACCTGCGGGATTATCTGGCGCAGGTCGAAAAACGGCTGGGTAGTATCAGTCAAAGGTTATCAGCCAGTATTGGTCAGCAACGTTTGAATACCGACCTCAGCGGTGATTCAACTGCCCGGCAATCAACGTCTGCACCTACCGAAATCAGTGTTAAAACACCATGGCTGCAAATTGATAACGTATTTTTTGAAGCGCGTGGTACTACCTGGGCACTGATCCACTACTTTCGTGCCATGGAAGTGGATTTTGCCAATGTATTAGCCGATAAAAATGCTGAAGTCAGTTATCGGCAGATAATCCGTGAACTGGAAGCCACCCAGCGCTCAATTGGTAGCCCGATGATCTTGAATGGCTCGGCATTCGGCTTGTTTTCCAATCACTCGTTGGTGATGGCCAATTACATTGCCAGAGCCAACGCTGCAATAATCGACCTGCGTAGTTTACTGGAACAAGGCTAGCACTCCAGCAATTATTACATTGAAAGAGCACAAATATATGCCAAGATTTTTTTTGCAACGATTAACTGTACTGCTGGTAGGTTTCAGTTCACTGGTTGTGGCGCAGACATTCAGGATCGAAAACGTCAATGTGATCACCATGGATGCCCCTGAACTGCTACTCAATCAAACGGTGCTGATCGAGTCTGGCAAGGTGGTTGCGGTTGATCCTGCAGGCACCGAGCAGGTAGATTTTGACGGGCAGCGCATTGCAGGAAACGGAGGATATCTGTTGCCGGGTCTGGCTGAGATGCATGCGCACATTCCTGCAACTCGATCCGGGCAGGCTGAAATTGACAAGGTCTTAAAGCTCTATCTGGCCAATGGCATTGTGCTGGCGCGTGGCATGTTGGGTGAGCCCGGGCATTTGGCGCTACGGGAATCATTAGCCAACGGTGAACGGATCGGACCAGAGCTGGTTACCAGTGGGCCTTCTTTAAACGGGCAGTCAGTCAGCTCGCGGCAGCAGGCAGGTAAGCTGGTGCGTGAACAGCAGGCGGCAGGCTATGATTTTATCAAGCTGCATCCTGGCTTGAGCAGAACTGAATATCAGCAAGCTGTGAAAGAAGCCAAACGCGTCGACATTCAACTGGCAGGTCATGTTTCTCAGGAAGTCGGCCTGGAATTAACCCTGAACTCAAAACAGGCAACCATTGACCATCTGGATGGTTATGCCCGTGGACTGTTGGCTGAAGGTAGTGATGCGTTGCGACGTGATCCAGGTTTCTTTGGTGCAGCAATCGCAGCGGATATGGACTTTGACCGGATTGAACAACTGGCCATTCGGACAGCCAACCAGGGCGTCTGGAACGTTCCAACAGAAACTCTAATGCTGCACACCCTGGGTAATACCCCATTGCAGACCATGCTTGATTGGCCGGAGATGCGCTATATCGATGCTGATACCTTGAGCCGTTGGGGTAACAGTGTCAAATCACTGAGGGCTGAATATTCCAAACAACAGCGGCAGCGGTTACTGGCCATGCGCCAGCAATTGTTACTGGCGCTACAACAGCATGGTGCCGGCTTATTGCTGGGTTCGGATGCCCCACAAATATTAAATGTGCCTGGATTTTCCATTCACCGGGAATTACAGGCGATGGTGGCAGCCGGATTATCACCAGCACAAGCCTTATCCATGGGTACCCGCAATGTAGGCAAATTCTTTGGTCGCGAAGGCTGGGGGATGCTTAAACCGGGCTCGCCGGCAAATTTAGTATTGGTGGCTGAAAACCCTCTGGAAGATATCCGCCATACGTCCGGGATTCTGGGTGTCATGCGTCAGGGTAAATGGCATGACCGAGCACAGCTGGACAGCTGGCTGGCGGCACTGACCAATGCGGACTAACGCTGGCTTATCGTGCATTCCCAGACCGTCATAAATGCCGCTTAATGCAACACTGCTGGCCGGTGCTCTGATGATTACACAACACCCGCTGCCTTACGCAGAGCGCCTGGAAATCAGAGTGCTGGAAAGTATCCAGGGCGTGGTTATTCATTGCACTGAGACGCCGGATATTGAAACCGCCAGAGAGTTTGGTGAAAGAATTGTTTACAGTGGTTCGCAAACCGGCAACAGCGGCCATTTCTACATCGACCTGGATGGTCGGATTGAACAGTATGTGCCGCTTATCCGGGTTGCTCATCACGTATCCGGCTACAACCAAAACACCATCGGTATCGAACTGGTCAATCGGGGACGCTGGCCCGAGTGGATGCACAGTGAGCATCAACAGCCGCAGGATGTTTATCCGGAAGCACAAATAACCGCTTTGATCAGTTTGTTGCAGCAACTGGAACAGACCTTACCGGAACTGAACTGGATCACGGGACACCAAGATCTGGATACCCGGCTGGTAACGGCCAGCAATGACCCCGGTTTGTCGGTAGCCCGAAAGATTGATCCTGGGCCGTTATTTCCATGGGAGAAGGTATTGATGGCGAGTCGTTTAGCCCGGCCCGCTCTATAGGTAAAACCAATTGAATATAGATAAATAATCAATTTCATTTATCATTGTTAATGGGTTAATCTGGACACATATTAACAAGCAACAGGTCACTTCAGGAGTCGTCATGGATATTCAGATCGGTTTAACAGCCCAGCAGCGGGAAGACGTTTCCGCCAGTCTTGCACGCTTGCTGGCAGACAGTTACACGCTATATATCAAAACCCACAATTACCATTGGAATGTCACCGGGCCTCAGTTCCACTCATTACATGGCTTGTTCGAACAGCACTATACTGAACTGGCCATTGCGGTGGATGAAATTGCTGAACGTATTCGCGCACTGGGACATTTTGCACCCGGGTCATATAAGGCTTTTTCAGAATTAACGTCAATCGAAGAAGAACAGGGACATCCTGCAGCAGAACAGATGATACGCAATCTGGTGATTGGTCATGAAACGGTAGCTCGGACTGCACGTAAGGCTTTTGGTCTAGCTGGTGAAGCCGGTGATGAACCAACCTGTGATTTGCTCACCCAGCGTATGCAGTTCCATGAAAAAACTGCCTGGATGCTACGCAGTTTACTCGGTTAGACATATTTTAATCCCCTCCAGCTCAGAATTTAGGCTGATTTATTCAGCCTTTTTTTATGCTGTAAACATCAGCTATACTGAAAATAGATAATTATTTAAAAATTACTTAAAGAAATGGCCAATGCTCATGCTGTTTATGCGGCGGGCTGTTTCCTGAATTGCAGCTTGTTGCAGGCGTTAAGTGCTTGCATTGGGCTTTTAGTCCAGGTTGCTGAAATGCGCAGCTAACTGGAATAATTGGTGTTATCTGATCGGGGAGACAATTTATGAAAGCGGCATTCGGCGCAATTGTATCAACAGTTCTATTGGTTATTTATGTGTATCTGGTTTGGAAGGCGGTGGATGTGGTCATTTGTTCCGGCTCAGCCAGCTGTGCTTCACCAACGCCTGAGGATTTCAATGACCGTATGGCTTCTTCAATGGCATTGATCGGTGGGTTGGTGTCTGCGCTGGTTATTGCTGAACTGGCAGCCACCAAACCAGGCGAGGCCCCTGCATCACGATTATTAACCGCCGGGCAACAAACTACTTTCGGCAGAAGGTCACTGAAAATTGTCACCGGCATATACCTGGGGGTGTGGTTACTGACCGGCTTGACTGCCTTTTTCTATGGTTATCTGAGTCATCCAGGTGTCTTGCCACCGTTGGCTGATCTGGGCCAGGGGTGGCTAGGTATAGCAGTTGGCGCCGGTTATGCCTATTTCGGCATAGAACAAAAAGTTTAACGAGTGCAGCCGCTGCCTGTAACAGCCGAGGTATTGATCAGAGAAGTTGTCGGACAGGACAGTGCAGCCATTGCTCAGATTTATAATCATTATGTGCTGAACACCATTGCCACATTCGAAGAACAGGCGGTTGTAGCAGAACAAATGGTGCAGCGTATTGATGCAATTACTGCGCAATCATTACCCTGGTTGGTTGTAGAGTTTGAAGGTAAGTTGGCTGGCTATTGTTATGCCTGTGCCTGGAAGGCTCGCAGTGCATACCGACATGCGGTGGAAATTGCTGTGTATATCGAGACTGGGCATACCGCTTCAGGGTTGGGTGCCCGGCTTTATCAGGCATTGTTTGCCGCTTTGCGAAAACAACAGGTACATAGTGTAGTGGCGGGTATCGCACAGCCCAATCCGGGTTGTGTTGCACTGCATGAAAAATTTGGGCTACGCAAAGTCGCGCACTTCAGTGAAATCGGATTTAAGTTTGGCCAATGGATAGATGTTGCTTATTGGCAGCGAACGCTATGAGCGGCGATCCTGCCAGATTGATAGGGTCATTAAAATGGGAGAAGTGATAAATGCTGTTGCAAATACCGAAACCAATCCAACTTATCAACGGGATACCATTATTATTGCTGCTGGTTGTAAGTAGCGTTTTCGGACAGGAAAAGACCCTGTTTAACTATGATGTGATTGGGCCTAAATGTTACCAGAGTGAATTGGAACGTTGCCCTATTCGGGTAAGCCGTGATGATGGGTTCAGGGCTTGTCAGCCGGATTGTGGAATTGACTATTGTTTTGGCGACTTTTTTGAGAAAAAAACCCGCTGGAACCGCATTTGCAATAAACCTACCCAGGTTCCAATTAAACTGACCAATTCCAGAAACAATCGTTGGACGGAATGTGGCTATACCGACCCTAAAGGCAAAGGCATCAGCGGGGTGGAAATAAGACCCGGAGATACGCAAGACTTTGTGGTCTGGATAAATCCGGTTTACGAAGGCAAAATTTTTGTTGATAACCGGGGCGAAATGAGCCGGGCGGAAATGGCCAAGCTGGCCTGTGAAAACAAAGCCAGTAAAACCTTTACCAATGCTGATATAACCAAACGGGCATTTGCGGTTGGCTTTAATAATGTCAGGATACTTTGTGAAGTGGATGCCTGCCGATTTATTGATTAAAAGTTCGCGGCCATAACCTGCTCCTGGAGCTTCAGATAGGTCAGCGTTTGAAAATCATTGTAGCAACCCGGCATGGAGGCGACCCGGCATATCGGGTGGGTTGGTCGCGGCCATAGTACACTCCTACGGTTTCGGACTGAATTATTTCCAGTTCTTTTGCACCCAGCTGCACACCGCACCCCAGGCAGGGGGCTTCATACATACCTGGGGTATCGGTTACCAGAAGTCCTTAATCGCCACGCCATTAGCCAGGCCCAGGGAAATCAGTCCGCCGGTCGATGTGCCGGCAAAACCGTCGGCTTTGCTGATGACATCAAAATCTTCATCCAGATTCTGAATCAATAAAACGGTAATCAGGCCACGGATGCCGCCACCGTCACTACTGAGTATTTTAAAAGCCATCACCCCATCCTGTTATTTACATGGCCCGCTAAGCGTGGCACAGGTATCGGTTACTTTCAGTTTCCAGTCTTTGATATAGGTTTCACCATTGTTATCGGTGGCTGCCGTATTCAAGTGACTGGTCAAATAAAACAATCGCTGGATTTCGTTCTTCTTAGGATCTTTTCCTGCATTGGCGTCCCGGAAACGTTCCTGTAAGTAAAACGGTGGAATGGACTGGCTGTAAATGGTTACCTTGATATGATCCACTTTGGCCATGGTCGCAGTGTCCATGGTCATCTGATATTTAATTTTATCTGCACCGGTAAGCTCCGGGTTGTAGTAATAAGGGTCATGTTCGGCTTGGCCATCGATTTCACCGATAATTTGAATGTACGGTGATGGGTTATCTAAAAAGACCTGCGGGTCAAACCCTTTGGGCCGCAAACGATTGTCTTTGACATGTTTGACCCGTCGCATAAAGCTGGTGGTCAGATTTCCTGCAGAGTCTTCGATCAACTCCTGATAAATTTGCACCTGATCACCGCTGGTAATGGTTTGGTAATGCTGCTGGAACGGCATATGCGGAAATTTAACCGGTTGTTCGCTGGGTAGCACCTGATTGGTCGTGCCATACAAAATAGCACCCAATTCATTGGTGCGTCCCGAAGCCCACAAATTGTTGTTGTCTTTGTCCTGTAACAATACTTCCAGGAATACTCGCCGGAAGCCAACCCCGGAAGGGAAATAATGGCCAACCTTATTGGTGACCAGCAGCTCTGCAGTCAACTGGTTTGCGGCAGTTTTCTTGAACGACTCTATGCTGACTTCTGCAGTTTCATTTTCTGCCATCTCCAGCATTGATTCACGTCCGGTAATCAACGGCGGTGTTACCCCGCTGCCGGTCATATAATCGATTTGACGCACCCCCAGAATGACCGGGAATTGCTGGAAGAACTCATTTAGAAATACATTCAAGCCATGCAGTTGATGACGGCGATAGTCCGGTCGCGGTGTCTGGGTAATTTTGTCATTCGGCATCCGGTGGGTGGTTGGTGCAAAAGTATCATCTTCGATATTAGCAATCCGGAACGGTTGTACTTCACCAGCCAGGTTTTCCTGTTCCAGGGGGTTGTCCTTGTACTTGTCACCCATATGACAATCACGGCAGGACTTGAGTGTGCCCGGTTTGGAAAAATCGCTGTTGACCCACTCCAGGTGAGTGGTTTGTTCGTAAGTAGCGGATAAGGTTTGACCATCGTGCTCGAAAGTATGTGGCGTACCATCGTTGTTGAAGATCGGCAAAAGAATGTTATGGCAGCTGCCGCATAAGCCTGAGCCCCTGATCTGTTGGCCGTATTCTGGCGTCACGCCAAGTGCGCGTTGCATCGGTTTTCTGGCAATGGTGTCATTTTCGAATGGACCGTAAAACACATCAAACGGACCGGTAACAAAGTTCCCGGTGAATGAAGGTTCCTTGCCAAATTCTTCATTGGTCATGTGATGACATACTGCACAGGAAATTCCGTCCCGCGCCAGTGAGCCATATTTGGGATCAACGTGCTCGGAATCCTGCCATTGAGTGACCTGTTCCAGCGCAAACGGTTTACCGAAGGGCACACCCTCCGGTGGTGGGATGGCAAAAATTTCCTCACAGGTATCACCGCCATAGCCCTGGGTATCTATGGCCTGTTGCCGTTGCCCCATCACACCATGGCAATGCAGACAGGTGTTTTGAATACACTGGGTCATTTCCGGCAGGTGGTTGGTTTCGCTTTGCAGCTGCGAGAAAAAGATCGGGTCACGTCCGGCCAGGCCCATTGGTGAAGCCCGCCATTCACCATAGGGTGAAAGATTGACCAGTTCATTAGTGTCCGGATCTTCGATCACCATATTGGGTATGGCCGAGTTCGAGTAAGTACCGTCATGGCAACCAATGCATTGGTCGGAAGTCAGAAAGCCCTGCGGACCATTGGGACCTGACATACGATGATCAAAAGTCTCGGCCGGTAGTCGAAGGTTAAGCGCCTGCTCAAAACTCATATCAGGTAATTGATTATAAAAAGCCAGGAACCTCGCATTGCTTTCAGGTAATGGGTCAGCAAACGGCGTTTGATAAGTCTTGGTTTTGGCAGCCGATAAAGCAGTCAGCGCAAGGCCATCCCGGGCATGTTTGTCAGCAAGCAGTGCATTATCGATGGAACGCAGTTCGCTGGCAGGGATAATTCTTTTCATCAGGCCATCCAGGTTGTAGCCTTTGTACTCCAGTCCGGGTGTCAGGATATTATCCAACGAAGAGTAGGTTGCCTCGCTCATTGCAGAAGCATGGCAGTTCACGCAATAGTTGCCGAAGGAGTTGTAGGGGAACACTGCATTGGGTTTTTGTGCACCCTGTGGCAGCGGTTCAAACAGCACACCGGTGGGATACCACAGCGAGTCTCGTTTTACCGGTGGCGGACCAAAAAATTCAGCAGCTGCGGTAGTAACAGCGGTTTTGTCGTTGATCGGTGGATTGCCAATCAATTTAACTTTGTCGGGGTTTTTCGGGTCTTCCGGGCTCTGAGAAAAACCGGCCCAATACCAGCCATCGTGACTGATTTGTTTGTGCTTGACCATAATCGCCCAGGATTCAGCCTCTAAATCGGGATCAGGAATTTCCATGCAGCCTTCGTTATTCAGCTGAATATTCAGATTATCGTCAATATTGCGCATTTCCTTGACGATCATGGCATTATCGGGGATCGGACCTTCACGGTCTTTGCACAACCACTCGGTGACTGCCGGTGAGTAGTAGATTTTTACTGCCGGGTGCACACCAAAGGTTTTACCAGAGCCGATTTTGCCGACATAGGGGCCGGTCATGCGCCAGTTCAAGTCAGATTTCCAACCGTCTTTGATGTACTGCCGCTGATTGATAAACGTCACCAGGGCTTCGTCATAGCGATTTTTAGCTGCCAGGTCGTGGAGTGTGGCAGGTGGTGGCAATACCGCTGGTTTGCCAAAATCGGGTTTCGGGTTTTGAGCGTCCCAGGGCAGCTTGCCGCAGAGTGATTCTATTTGCGCCTGGGTGGGCTCGATTTCACTGCTGGGACAGACCCAATCAGCCGGATCAGCGGGCAGAAAATCAACCGCGGTGGCGGTGCCTGCCATGCAGATCAGGGCAATGAATAAAATCGAACTTGCGAATAAGTGCCGGTGGTTACCGTGAAAAGCGGTATTATCGCTGGTACCAAGAATACTAACTTCCATAACATCTCCCCTGCCATTTATAGTATCTTTCGGCGCTAAAGATAGCAGATTAGACTTGGGATTGCTCGCCAGGAGAAAGGCGGTTATGCCGTTACCTGAATTGCAGCTCGATTCTGCTTTCAAGCGCAAATCTGACCGACCAGGTCTGTTGCCCATCGAAATAGGGTGACAACCAAGGTACTGATTTTTGCGAAGTTTATGCTGGTAAAGCATTTTTGGCCACCAGGCTTCAGCTGACATTCACATATGTTGAGTTAACATGAAGGTGCTGGCAACAAGCACCTATTGCACTGCTGGCATTACCAAAAATAATAGACATAACAGGTAATTCTATGGACCCGATGTTTCAGATTCTTTCAGTCTTTTGTGCAGGCGTTTTTTTTGGGATCGCCGTTTATATGTCGCTGGTGCAACATCCGGCGATGATCAGTACCGGGATTGATTTCGCCGGTCGGTTCTTTGGGCCAATGTACCTGAAGGCTGCACCGATTCAGGTGCTGCTTGCTTTCCTGGGCAGCTTCGCAGGCTTGTTTCAATGGTTGCTGGGCTCTGGTATCTGGTGGTTGTTCGGGGCGATCTTGCTGGTTTCAGTGATTCCTTACACCTTGATCATGATTAAGCCGATTAATGATAAATTGCTGGCAGGTGAGCTGGAAACGGAGCAAACCGAGCAGCTATTGAATCGCTGGGCCAGGTTGCACTGGCTGCGAAGTATAGCCAGTGGAATTGCATTTATGCTGTTTTTGCTGGCCTCATATTTGTAGGGTGCTGCTCATTGCCGTTCGGTAAATCAGCCATATTGGTCTAATATTCTCAACTGCGAATTTGAATGTGCCATCAAATGACGGCTATTTCATGAATCTGGTCCAACATTGCCTATTGACAGTCCAGGTTGTGGGCCCATTTTGTAGAAGTTAATGACAACAGCTGGAATTGCTGTAGCATCGTGTCAGAGAATCATGGATACCCCATCGACCGGACCCTTATCAGGCTTATAAAGCGAATTGGAATCAAACTATGTCGAAAGGCAAAAAATACGATTATCGGGTTGTGCAGCAGGGTGCGGACTGGCGAGTAGAAATTGTCAGACAGGTAACCTCAAAAAAAACCATGGTGTCCAAACAACAGGATGGTTTTTCGAGCGAGACGAAAGCTCAGACCTGGGCTCGGGAAGCATTGAAATTATTCACTGAAAACCTGAGTGAACGCAACAAGCGCCACTCGGAAAAACGCGCACTGAAAGCCAAACAGCTTGAGCAAAAAAAGCATGATCAGGCATTGGCAAAAGCAGCCAGGCTGGCTGAATTGACCAGCACATCCACAGATGCCGCTTCCGTATGGAAACTGCCCAGCCAGGAACAAGCAGAGGAAGAATAGACCAATGACCAATAATGATGTATTACGCCGGATTCGTTATATCTTTGATTTTGATGATGCCAAGATGATGGCCTTATTTGCTTTGGCCGGGCATGCAGCGACACGCGCAGAGATTAGTGATTGGCTAAAAAAAGAAGATGATCCAGCCTATCAAAATTGCAGCGATGCCATGTTGGCGACTTTTCTGAATGGCTTGATTACCGACAAGCGTGGCAAAAAAGAAGGGCCTATGCCGATTCCGGAAAAACGCTTAACCAACAACATGATTTTCACCAAGTTGAGAATTGCATTGAACCTGAAAGCTGATGATATTTTGGCAATGCTGAGTTCTGCTAATTTTGAAATGAGCAAACATGAGTTAAGTGCTTTGTTCCGTAAGGAAGGGCATAAACATTTTCGTGAATGCAAAGATCAGAGTTTACGCAGTTTTTTAAAAGGCATGCAGCTTAAATACCGTAAGCCTGAAAAATCGACTGCCAGTAATACTGAGAAATCGGTTGTCAGTAAAACCGAGAAATCGGCAGTCAGTAAACCTGAGGAATCGGCTGTCAGTGATGAAAGTACTGCCAGTGTATGGTCAACAAAATTCAAAAGTTGATCAACCAATGTAAATAAGCTGAGTGCGCCCAGCCGTAACTCAACAAGAATTACCTTGGTGCGAGGATCAGATGACCGATAAGCTTAAACCCTTTGAGCAATCAAAACGTCTGACTCTAGAAGCAATATCAACTACGCCATTTACAACGCGAACTGTCAATGGATAACGAGAATAAACAGTCCGGTAACTTTGCCCAGTTAGTTAAAAACACTCAGCTAACTGCCATTGCCGCTGGTTTTGTCAGCCTGATTGCACTTGGGGTGTCGATTTATGAGGTTTACATCAACCGCCAGCAACAGCGGATATCGGTATTACTCATTCTAGATATGTGGACCAGCTAAGATGTGGACAGTTATCAAATCAATGTGGCTAATAAAGGTACCGGCCCGTCACATATCAAAGCGGTCAGTGTTTCCAGAGGCAGCAGTAGATATCACGATTGGTCAGAAGCTTATCAGTCGATCATGGGTGACCAGGTTCGTATCTATGGGCAGGCTATGTTGAGTGGTGGTTTTATGGGCCAGGGTGAAAGTGTCAATTTATTGAACTATGCCGCTGCAGAACAGGCACAGGCAGCGCATAGTATTGAATCTGAGATCAGTCTGGAGATTTGTTATTGTTCAATTTTCAAGCAATGCTATCTGATCAGTTATGCGGGTTTAAGCGGGCTTGGAGGACAAACGACTGGGCCAGTAAATGAATGTGTGATGTATCCGGGTAATCGATTTTAGATTATCCCAAATCCCTCAGTGCAGATTAAATCTTCCAAAAATATCAAGCCCGGCCCCGTATGCTCATTTGAAAGAAAGCATTAAATCTATTTAAGGAAGTTCTGGTAGCAGTAAATCCTGCTTGCTCAAAACAAACATGCAAAATGCGTTGTTCGTAAACCAGCGTCAACCATTTTAGGCACGATGCGAGCTATTGATGGATAACATTGTGAGCAGTAGTGAAGACATAGCCTATTGTATAAATGAGCTTAAAAAGCCGCATCTAGAGGGTACGAATAACTTCATAATTACTTCATAACTTTCTCATAATTATAAACTCTTTTATAAACAAATAGTTATACGTATTTGAGAAAAGAAAAAATCATAACTGGGTTTGCAAAAACTCATGACTTAAAAATGCATCTGATCCATACTATTGGAATAGTTATGTGGCGATGTTGCCTTGGGCAGTGCTACAGATATTTGCATTAAAGCAGGTGCAGGGTGATATCGCACTTTGGGTGCGGATATTATGTGATCAGATAACGGCGGCCATGCGGCTGTCCAAAAGCAAATAGGCGGGTAATAGGACGAGTCATGAGTATAAATTCACGAGTATGTGGTGGCCAGAGCTGGCTATTTAATAATTTCAACAATGGTTTCAGAGCCATCTTATGTGCCTGTGCATTCGGGCTTGTGCCAATGACCATCAGCGCCGCAACGCTGACCGTCAATTCACTTGCTGATGACACCACCGCCAGTGATGGCCTGGTGACTTTGCGCGAAGCGATTAATGCAGCGCGTGACGATACCACCACCGACCTCGGAGAAACCGGCAGCGGCGCCGACCTGATCATCTTCGATGCCAGTCTGGCTAACGGCAGCGTAGCGCTTGGTTCGATACTGCCAACCATTACCGGGGATTTGACGATCGACGGGCAAGCCAACAACATCACCCTGGATGCTGCGGCAATTACTTCTGAGTTCAATAAGCGTATCTTTTTTGTTAACGACGCCTCCGGCAACTTCACGCTGACCAACCTGAGCTTGGCAAACGCCCTCGCACAGGGCGGCAGGGGCGGAAGCGGCGGTGGTGGTGGCGGCGGTGCCGCTGGCCTGGGCGGCGCCTTTTTCCTGAATGATGGCAATGTATTCATCGAGGATGTCAGCTTTTCCGGTAATCGCGCTCGCGGCGGCAGCAATGCCGGTGGCGGTAACAGCGGTGGTGGTGGCGGCGGCGGCGTCAACGGTAACGGCGGCAACTCACCCAATGCCATTGAAGGCAGTGGCGGTAATGGCAACCCCTTTGGTGGTGGTGGCGGCAGAGGCGGCAACAACAACAATGGTTCAACAGCAACCGGTGGCGGCTTCGGTGGTGCTGGCGGTGGTGGCGCCCAGTCGGCAGCCAACCAGAACGCACAGAACGGTGGCCCCGGCGGTTACGGCGGTGGCGGCGGCGGTGGCGGCAACAATGGCAGTGGCGCTCAGGGGGGCGGCACTATAGATGGCGGCGTGCGGTTGGGTGGTGATGGCAGGCGTGGAGCCGGCGGCGGCGGCGCCGGTCTGGGTGGGGCTATTTTTGCCCGCAATGGCCTGTTGCAGCTGCAGGGCGTATCTTTTGTCAACAACAATTCCGAAATAGCCAGCGGCAGTGGCAACCCCAAACGCAAGGGCGGCGGCATTTTTATTCATCCTGATGCCACGGTTGAAGGGACTAACCTGACATTCTCTGGTAATCAGGCTGCTAACGGTACCGGCACAGGTTACACACCGGGCGTGCTGTCCGATACCGCAGATGTATATGGGGTGATCGATGTATTCGCTCCTGATGCAGTACTGACTGTGGTTGGCGCCAATCCAGCCAATACCGAATCAGTCGAATACCAGATTCAGTTTAGCGAGACGGTGACCGGTGTAGACGCGAGTGATTTTGCAATAGCGGTTGTCAGTGGTGCAATTACACCGATTATGGCTGCTCCCACTGGTAGTGGCAGTACTTACTCGATCATGGTTGATACCTCTGGCCCGGCCAACGAGGGTGAGTTCCGGCTCAATCTGGTTGATGACGACAGTATTGTTGGAGATGTCAGTGGACGGGCATTAAACGGCACAGGCGCAAGTGTTGTTGAAGGTGAGTTGGCCGGGGTGTTCAAGTCTATGCCTCAGGTTACTGCAATCAGCTTCCCTGGTGAGAATCCCAGCGCTGATGAGGAAGTTGCCTTCAATGTGGTTTTCAATCGTCCGGTATTAGGTGTTACCACAGCTGCGTTCACGGTTACCCCAAGTCAACCGGGGGCGGTGGTTGATCGGGTCACGGACAATGGTGATATGCAAACGGTGTTTGTAACCGGTTATGCAACAACCGTTAACGGCAGCCTGGGCATCAGTCTAAATGATGCAACCGGTATTACAGATCTGGCAGGCAACCCGCTGGATAGCTCAAATCTGCCATTCAGCGACGAGACCGTGTTGCTGCAACCTGCCAGTTTGTCCGGCTTTGTGTATACCGATGTCAACCTGAATCAGGTCAGGGATGTTGGTGAAGGCGGTTTCGAGTCGTTAACCATTCAACTCACCGGCGTCGACGACCGGGGCCCGGTTAATCGTACTGCTGAAACCAACTTTGACAACCCCTTTGGTCAGTATGTGTTCGATTTCTTGCGTCCGGGTACTTACATCATTACCCAGATCGATGATCCATCCGGGAGCACAGTCCAGGAATGGTTCAATCAAATCGGCAGCTTGGGCGGCACCAACAGCGGCACCATCGGTGATGATGTGATCAGTGATGTACCGGTGGTACTGGGCGACCAGGGTGAGGAATATAACTTTGGCGTATTGCGAACCAGTGGAAGCATAAGAGGTTTCGTATACGACGATGTCAATGGTGATGGGGTTCGACAAACATCCCCGATCCGCGAAGCTGGCATTGGTGGTGTGATGCTGCAGCTCGATGGCACCGATTTCGAAGGCAATACGGTCGGACCAATAATGAGAACCACCTTCTTCGATAATTCCGATCCAAGCAGCAACGGTTTCTATTCTTTCAATTCATTACCTCCGGGTACCTATCAGATCACCGAGACCCAGCCTGCGAACATCAATGATGGCCTTGAGAGCATCGGCACAGCCGGTGGTACCAACACCACCAATGATGTGATTGAAGACATTAACCTGGGTTCCGGCACCAGCGCCAGCAATTACAATTTCGGTGAACAAGCGGCTTCGATCGCAGGTGTTAGCTGGTTTGATCTCAACCAGGACGGTCAGCGTGATCTTGACGAGCCAACGCTGCGAACCAATGTTCGTCTTTATGATGCAGCCAACAACCTGCTTGAGTTCCAGACTTCAGGTTTCACCACCGGCGAATATCGCTTCAGCGGACTGGTGCCCGGCGACTATACAGTTGAGTTTATGTCGCGTACCGCCGGCTTCGGCTTTTCGCCGCAGGATGTAGGTGATGACAGCACTGACAGTGATGTTGATTTGAGTACCGCCAGTGGTGATCCAATTACCGGACGTACTCCGGCAATCACGCTGACCGTGGCACAACGCACACTTAATGTAGATGCCGGGTTGATCTCGATGTGCCCGCCCGATGAAATTTTATTTGTTAATGAGCTAGCCGTTGGTGCCAACAACGGCAGCACCTGGGGCAACGCATTTACCGACTTGCAGGATGCGCTTGCACTGGTGGCCGGTGGTACCTGTAATTCGCCGGCAATTACCGAAGTCTGGGTTGCACAAGGCAGTTATGTGCCTTCAGTGCCGGCTTCCCGGTTGGCGACATTCGACCTTCCTAACGTTGCTGTTTACGGTGGATTTATCGGTTCGGAGACAGAACGTAGCCAAAGAGACTGGTCACAGAACACGACTATACTCAGCGGTGACCTCGGTACATTATTGGATAGTAGCGACAACGCCTACCATGTGGTCAGTGTGAACAGTGGCAGCACCGGCATCCTGGATGGTTTCACGATTGCTGATGGTTTTGCCAATGGCACCATGCCGGAAAACATAGGCGCCGGTATTTTTGTCAATGACGGTGCCCCCATCCTGCAAAACCTGATCGTCCGTGCCAATCAGTCTGCAGATGGCGGCGCCGGTCTTGCGGTTGGGCTGAGTTCTGCTCCCATGGTTGTCAATGCCCAGTTCAATGGTAATATTGCCGGCAGTGACGGCGGCGCAATTCTGGCCACCAATACCTCCAGCTCTATGCTGATCAACCTGACCATCACCGGCAATGATTCGTCAGGGTCTGGTGGTGGCCTGGCGGTGGATGCTACCGCCACGGTAGATATGGCCAGCAGTATTATCTGGGGTAACACAGCGACCGGTGCGGTGGCTATTCTGGATACCGGTATGGTGCTTGCCGATTACTCATTGGTTGAAGGCGGTTTTGCTGCCGGTACCAATATTCTGAATGTTGACCCGGCATTTATTGATGCCGACGGCGCAGACGATCTGTTTGGTACTGCGGACGATAATCCGCGGCTGCAGATCAGCTCGCCGGCGATTGATGCCGGTGACAGCACCCGGGTGCCGGCCGATGTGCAGGTGGATCTGGATGGCCTCGACCGCATTGCCAATATCCTGGAAGTCCCCGATACCGGTGTTGGTTCGTCACCGGTGGTGGACATGGGTGCTTTCGAAGTGCAACGCGGTAGTGCGGAACTGCTGTTTGTTGATCCGGACGCCAGCGCTGGTAATGGCAGTGGCCTGAGCTGGAGTAATGCTTTCCTGTCAGTGCGTGACGCCTTACTGGCGGCTATTCCCGGTGATGAAATCTGGGTTGCCAATGGGGCCTATCTGCCTTCGGCAAGCAACGACGTCAATGAATCATTCCAGTTAATAACCGGCGTTGGTGTGTATGGTGGGTTCGAGGGTCTGAGCGGGGCCCAGGAAACCAGTCGTGATCAACGTAATACCGATCCGCGTACCAATGGAACGTTGCTTTCGGGCAATCTTGGTCTCCAGAATATCGAGACTGACAACAGCTATCATGTGGTTGACGGTTCCGGCACCGACGCGAGTGCGGTGCTCGATGGCTTCAGTATCGGTCTGGGCAATGCACAAGGTGCACAGAACCCGGATCGTTTTGGTGGCGGATTAATCATAGAGCAGGGCAGCCCCACTTTGCGCAATGTTCTGATTTCCAGCAATTTATCCAGTTCCAATGGTGGCGGCGCGTATTTGAGCAGATCCAGTGCTACCTTTGAAAACTGTATTTTCGAGCTGAACTTTTCCGCAAGCAGTGGTGGTGGAATCTGGCGCAGTGCTGATCGCTCAAGCTTTACCAACTGTCAATTTATCAGTAACCAATCCAACAGTGTCGGTGGTGGTATCTACAGTACCACTTCGTTCTTTGATGGTATGTCGCAGAACTCAGCCAGTGATTTTGTGGATACCGTGATCAGCGGTAACCGCGCAGGTTCTGACGGTGGCGGGTTATATTTCAGCAGCGCCACTGACACATTCACCAACCTGTTGCTTACCGGCAACACTGCCGGTGACCAGGGTGGCGGGGCGTTCGTTGCCGGCTCCACCGGGATCATGGAAGCCACTCACTGCGTGATCAGCCAGAACAAGGCTGTTACCCAGGGCCAGGCCGTGTATCTGAATTCGGGTACCACTACATTACGCAACTGTATCGTGGAAGACCACCCCAACGGCACTGCGCTGGAATTGCGCAGCACCAACGAAACGCTGACGCTGGCGGAGACATTGTTCAATGGCAATAGCTTGAATTTTAATACCGGTATCGGCACCGTTAACGAGTCCGGAACGGTTCCGGCTGATCCGCCAGCTGCTTTTGTTGGTGGCCCCAGCGGGCAATTGGATGGATTGTTTGGATCGACCATTTCAAATGGGGCTGGTGTAGCTTTGCTTAACGCTACCGGCGCCAACTTACCGACGGATGGTTCGCTGATCGGCAAGTTCATTCGGGCCGATGCTACTCAAAGTTTGCACTACCGGATCACAGGTAACACTGATGACACGATTACCATCAGCCTGCGTTCGGATAATCTCAGCGGAATCGGCCAGATGGCCAACTATGAAATAGTGGACTACCATCTGACCGACCTGTCACCGGCGATTGATGCTGGGCTCGACTTCACTGCTCAGGCTCCGGCCTCGGTGTTTGACTTGGACGGTAATCCACGGCCTGGCGGATCAGGTTTTGATCTTGGTGCGTTCGAATTTACCGACCAGATGCCGAATCAATTTATCTTTATCGATGTAACCGATGTAGCGCTGGGAGCCCTGCAGTCGTCCAATACGGTAACGATATCGGGCATTAATACTGCGACACCGATTTCCGTAACAGGAGGACTCTATGCAATTAACGGCGGTGGGTTTGTCGACACGCCGGGTATGGTCAGCAATGGCGACATGGTACAGGTTCAACACACCAGTGCTGCAACCTTCCTGACCGCGGTGGACACGGTACTGGATGTCGGTGGAGTGACCGATACCTTTACCAGCACCACGTTGGCGCAGGATATTGTGCCCGATCAGTTTATGTTTATCGATCAAACCGATGTGCCGCTGTCAGCAACAGTGACATCAGCAGCAATTACGGTTACAGGCATCAATGATGCTACCGCGATTTCAGTCACCAATGGGCTGTATTCGGTCAACGGTGGTCCGTTCATAGCGGCTGGCGGTAATGTGGTCAATGGCGATGATGTGCAAGTTCAACACACCAGTTCGGCGGCGTTTGTGGCCGATATAGATACCGTGCTGGATATCGGCGGAGTAACGGATACCTTTACCAGCACCACTGAAGCACAGGATATCCAGCCAGATCAATTTATGTTTGTCGATCAAATTGATGTGCCGTTGTCCGCAACGGTGACATCAGCGCCAATAACGGTAATGGGTATCAATGATGCCACCCCGATTTCAGTCACCAATGGACTGTATTCGATCAACGGTGGGCCGTTTACCGCGGCAGCAGGTACCGTGAACAACGGTGATTCAGTGGCGGTGCAGCATACTGCGGCAGCCACCATATTGACCAACGTGAACACCTTGCTCAACATCAATGGCGTCACCGATAGCTTCACCACCACCACCACCGGTGATGGACCGAATCTGTCGGTTACCAAAGATGATTTCCGTGCCACAGCAGATACCGGCCAGCCGATTGAGTACACCATAGTGGTCAGCAATATCGGTACTGAAAATGTCCTGGGGGCAACGGTCACCGATATTCTGCCGGGTGATCTCAGCAGCGCAATGTGGACGTGTACAGCAAGCGCTGGTGGTGTGTGTGCTGCCACCGGCAGCGGAAACATTACCGATACGGTTGATGTACCAGTTGGTGGTACTTTGACTTATATCCTGTCGGCAACAGTATCAATCAACGCAAGCATGCCGATCACCAATACAGTTACCGTGGATTTTCCAGGCGATGTTGATCAAAGTGACAACACCGCCTCCGATGTGAGTCGTCCAACATTGTTCGCCGATGGTTTCGAGGGCATGGAGTTCCTGCTGCTTACCTTGCAGGAAAATCAGGCCAATGTGGTTGTTGAAAGGCAACGCAATGCAGCCGGTGAATGGGCTTGCCTGGTGCAGGCACGTTTGCGAAATGGCGTTATCGAGACGCGTACTTTGTACCGGTCGGGTGATGGCGAGTGGCAGTACGGCAGCTGGGAGCAGCGGATTGGTAGCTGCCAGCAATAGGCATCACCAGGTAACGATAATACATGGCCGCCCTTAACGGGCGGCCTGCATAGAACAACAAACTGTAAAGTTATTTACTCGTTGCCACGCTCCGGCGTGGTAATGCATACCACCCATCCTAAAATCACTTAGCCAGATGCAATTTTCTATGGCAGTATTTGCTGATGGCAACTGATTACGACAAGGTTTATAAACAAAACAGGCACGCGCTTGGTGAGCCTGCAAAGGAATTTGTCAGCTTTTTTGAAACATACCAAAAAGCGCATGCATGGGTTTTGGATGTTGGTTGTGGGCAGGGCCGGGATGCGTTGTTCATCGCTCGGCTTGGGCATCGCGTTACTGGAATAGATCAATCGCCTTCCGGTATCCGCGACATGCTTAAGGATGCCGCTGATGAATGTTTGGGAATAGAGGCAGACATTGCAGATATACGTGATTACCTGCCACCTCGAGCATACGATATTGTGGTAATTGATCGCACCTTGCATATGCTCAAACCCGATGAGCGGCTTTCAGTTCTGCAGAAGCTGCTCACCCATACTAATGAGGATGGAGCAGTGCTGATCGCTGACCAGCATTCAAACATTCCCGCGTTCGAATCGATATTTGATCAATCGGAATGGAATTGGTTATCAATATTGAAGCAGCGTGGGTATTTATTTATGCAACGCGGTTGATCGCGGTGGATTGAAATACAGTCTTTTGTTCTACCTAAATTGAACAACAGTTTTGGGCTGTGAGCGAGCATCGCTGTCTGTCACGACGAGGATCAGGATACCCACATCTTTCAAGCTCTAATCCATCCGGTAAGACAAGAGTTGGGGCACTCAAGCCTTTTCCTGAATTTTTTCTCGTTCCCACGCTCCTGCGTGGTAACGCGTACTTACCTATAACTACATAATAAAATTAAATAAGAGGTTGCATGCTATTCAGTAATATTTGGTATGCATTCCCACGCAGGAGCGCCACTGCCATTAAGTTAAGGAAATTACCTAATAATTTCAACGTGATACATCTAATTTATTTGGCGCCTAATGGTATGGTGGGAAAAGCACCACTGAAAACATTGAGTTTTTTTCTCGTTCCCACGCTCCTGCGTGGTAACGCGTACTTACCTATAACTACATAATAAAATTAAAAAAGAGGTTGCATGCTATTCAGTAATATTGGTATGCATTCCCACGCAGGAGCGCGGGAATGAGATTGCGAGATTCAGACAAGGAACGATCTCGCTACGGTAGATAATATGAAAGATGCCTAATTTTTAATCAAACCGGTAATATCCAACAACTCTGAACTACGCAACTCATCAACTGGTTGCATATACGGTAAATATGCAATTAATGGACACTCCAAACGCTGTTCCAAAGCTTTAATATTTTCTTCCATTTTCAACATTTGTGGATCAATGCTATTGGCAACCCAGCCTGCTAAAGTTAATCCAGCAGCTCGTACTGCCTGAGCTGTTAATAATGCATGATTTATACAACCTAAACGTAAGCCAACTACTAATATCACCGGCAAACCTAGTTTTTGTGCTAGATCAGAGCTATCGAAACGATCACTAAATGGCACCAGAAAACCACCTGCACCTTCAACCACCACTATCTCCGCCATAGACTGCAACGCTAAATAAGCCTGATAAATGACTTCAACTTCAATTTCAATACCTGCTTGTTTTGCAGCAATATGTGGTGCAAGCGGTGGTATCAATGCGTATGGATTCACCTGTTCACGTGGCGCCATAACATTACTAGCGGCAACTAATAGTTCTACATCCATCCACTTGCCATTTTCACAACCAGCTGCCACCGGTTTCATACCAATAACCGTGTTATCACCTGCGGCAAATGCATGTAACAACGCACAACTAACTAATGTTTTACCAACACCAGTATCAGTGCCGGTAATAAAAAATCCTTTTCCATTATTCAAGGCCAATTTCTCTTCTGGTTTCCGGGGTAAGAATTGAAGTGCGTGGCTGTGGTTTCCAGGCGTGGCCATAAATAATTTCGAAGGTTGCGGGAAGTTTTCCTGCCTGGCGTAGAGTTTCATACTGGCGAATAGATTGTTGCCAGATATTTTTTCCCATTAAACCACGTCGTCTACCTTTAGTTACATTATGTGCACCAATAGCTTTAAGGTCACGCATCACGTCTATTACTTCAGCGTAGGTTAAGGTTATATATTCCATATCCATCACTGGTGTCGCAAAACCGTTATGTACTAGCAGATCACCAATATCATGCATATCTATAAAACGATTCACATGATGATAATCATCAGCATGACTAAAAGCCTGACGTAATTCTTTTAAAGTATCCGGCCCAAAGGTGCTAAACATAAATAAGCCATTAATGCGTAATACACGGTGAATTTCAGAAAATGTCTGCTCCAAATTATTACACCATTGCAACGCTAGATTTGACCAAACTAAATCAACACAGTTATCTGTTAGCGGTAGTTGCTCGACATCCCCACAAATATAATCTGTTTGTTTACTAAAATTTGGTAACCATTTTTTCCATCCAGGTATATTAGGGCGTGCTTGAAAATGCATTGCCAAGGCAATATCAAGTGCCAATAATTGTGTATCAGGGTAGCGTAATCTTAATTTACTATTGCCGTAACCAGTGCCACTACCAACATCAAGTACAGCATCTGGTACAAATTTAATATAATCAAGGCGTGACAACATTCGTTCACATATTTCATGTTGCAACACTGCGGCTTGATCGTAACTGCTAGCTGCACGGTCAAATGCGCGGCGTACTTGACGTTTATCTAAAGTGTGTTGGTCATTCATTAAGACAACTTATAAATTGATCTGGATAAGATAAGAATGGGGCATGCCCACAGTTTGCAAATATAACTAATTTAGAATTTGGCAATTGTTGATGCATCCACCTAGCGGCATCCGCGTCAGTAATAACATCATTATCGCCATGTAACAATAAAACTGGCTGGCTAATTTCAGCCAATTGAGCACGTAAATCAATTGAGCGTAAAATTTCTAAACCAGCCTTTAAGGTACTACTGCCAGGCTGGTCATATTCAAAAAAACTTTGCCTCAATTGTGCCAACACGACATTACTATCGTTACTGCCACTCAGTTGCAAGGATAAAAACCGGTTAATCGTCGCCTTATAATTTTGTGCCATATTATTAACAAATAATTGCAAGGTTGCCGCATTCATTCCCCACTGCCAATCTGAGCGTTGCACAAAGCAAGGTGTCGTGGCAATCAATACCAATTGGCTAACTTGTGCCGGGTATTGCAAGGCAAGCTGCATCGCTACTTGACCACCCAACGACCAACCGCAGATAATCGCTTTTTCAGGCAAGACAGACACAATAGTTTCTGCTAGTTGCGCCAAGCTTGCAGCTTCACAAGCTGAACTACACCCGTGCCCCGGCAAATCAACTAAATGTAACCGATAATGTTGCGCTAATTGGTCACGCACATTACGCCAAATTCCACTATGCATTGCCCAGCCATGTAACAATACCAAGTCGGGGCCAGTTCCCATCACCTCCACATGAACATCATTCATATCAACAAATCACTACTTTTTGACAATCCAATTAAAGCAGTAGTCAAACGTACGATATCCTCTTCACAGTGCAGTGCTGATAAAGAAATTCGTAGTCTAGCGCTCCCCTGAGGCACGGTTGGCGGACGAATAGATGGCACTAAAATACCTTGCGCACGCAAAGCTTCACTGATTTTTAAAGCCATCTTACTGTCGCCAATAATCAATGGCTGGATTGGGGTAGTAGAAGGAGATAATTTCCAGCGTAAAGATTGTAATTCATGTTTTAATTTTATAATTAGTTGTGCCAATTGATCGCGTCGCCATGTTTCTTGCGCAATCAATTCTAGGCTTTTTAGTAGGCTATGCGACAACAATGCCGGTGTCGCTGTGGTGTATATATAACTACGGGCAAATTGAATCAAGGTTTCAATAACTGCTGGTTGCGCTGCCACAAAAGCACCTTGCACCCCTGCAGCTTTCCCCAAGGTTGCCATATAGATAATATTAGGCGAATTGAAATTAAAACAATCATCTGAAAATAAGATGCCCTGGCCTTGTTTACCTAACACTCCAAAACCATGCGCATCATCTAGTAATAACCAAGCATCATATTGCTCACATAGCGCTAATAACTCAGCAACTGGCGCTATATCACCATCCATACTAAACACCGCATCGCTCATCACCAATTTACGCTTAGCCTTAGATGCTGCTAAACGCTGTGCCAATACTGACAAATCAAGATGTGGATAACGAATTAATTTTGCGCGAGAAAGTAACGCTGCATCATTAAGTGAGGCATGATTAAGCTTGTCGGCAAACACTGCATCACCACGCCCTAACAAAGCGGTAACAATGCCAATATTAGCCATATAGCCGTTGGAAAAAAGTAAAGCCTTGGGAAAGCCAACAAAGTCTGCCAATTTTTCTTCTAATACCTGATGAGCCAAACAGTGACCACTAATCAAATGTGAGGCACTAGCTCCAACACCATATTGTTGTGCACCTTCGCAAGCAGCTGCAATCAAGGCTGGATGATTGGCCAAACCCAAATAATCATTGCTACAAAAAGATAGAAATTTTTGGCCAGCCATTGAAATATGGCTGGTTTGTGGGCCTTCTAAGGTTTGCCGGCGACGCAGCAAGCCATTTTGTTCTCTAGCACGTAACTGTTGTATAAGATCTGAATGCAAAACGTTACTGTGTGCTAAGTCCTAACTTCTTAAATAAGGCTTGATCACGTGCAGTATCAGGATTACCGGTGGTTAATAATTTATCACCATAAAAAACTGAATTAGCTCCAGCTAAAAAACATAATGCTTGCACTGCTTCAGACATTTCACGCCGACCTGCCGACAGCCTTACTTTTGCTTTTGGCATAGTAATACGTGCAGCCGCAATAGTACGTACAAATTCCAGTGGATCAAGTGCATCTGTACCATGTAACGGTGTTCCTTCAACTTGCACTAGATTATTAATTGGAACTGAGGCTGGATAAGGGTCTAGATTTGCTAATTGTGCGATTAAGCCTGCGCGTGCATGGCGGGTTTCACCCATCCCGACAATTCCACCGCTACATACATTAATCCCTGCCTCACGCACTTCACCTAAAGTATCAAGCCTATCCTGATAATCTCTAGTAGAAATAATTTTTTCATAGAATTCAGGGGAAGTATCAAGATTATGATTGTAATAATCCAATCCGGCCTGACCTAATTGTTCAGCTTGTCCTGGTTTCAGCATGCCCATTGTTGCACAAGTTTCTAAACCCAAGGATTTTACCCCACGAATCATTTCTGTCACTTTATCGATATCACGTTGCTTCGGACCACGCCAAGCAGCCCCCATACAAAAACGTGAAGCACCTTGCTCCTTGGCTACTTTTGCTGCACTAACCACCTCATCTACTGACAACATATCTTCATTTTCAACACCAGTATGATAACGTGCCGCCTGCGGACAATAACCACAATCTTCTGGACAACCACCGGTCTTAACTGAAATCAAGGTCGATAACTGCACCTCATTTGCATTATGATATTGCCGATGAACTAATTGTGCTTGATGAATCAGATCATTAAATGGCAAATCCAACAATGACTGAATCTGAGCAACACTCCAACGCAGCGAACCTACGCTTTCATCAGCGCTATGATTTGATTGTTGCTCGGTTAAGTCAGTGGTGAGTTGATTCATACAAATATCTTTCCTATGTTAATTTATAATATGGTGCACATCATACCCACGATCCCTTGTCGGATCTAGATTAAATGCTCCTGACTAAAAAATTAAATTTCACGCAAATATTTTCCCAGCAGAATTGTTTGCTTTGTGGAGTATCTAACACCGATGATTTATGTCAAGCATGCCGCCGTAGTTTGCCACAACTACCACAAAACCATTGCCCAATATGTCTATTACCGGTGACAACTGCAAATATCTGTGGTGCGTGCCTAAAAAAACCACCTGCATTTACCCAAAGCATTGCGGCCCTACAATATACTTTCCCAGTCAATGCATTGATTCATTCATTAAAATATCAAGCCAACCTTGCCATTGCACCGATTTTAGCCCAACTACTAACCGAAAAACTAACCACAACAGAATTGCCAGACTTTATTATTCCCATGCCGCTTCATCCAAAACGACTACGTGAAAGAGGTTTTAATCAAGCCCTAGAAATCAGCCGAAGCATAGCTAAAGTCTATAAAATAACTTTGCTAGCAGATGCCTGCAAGCGAAATAGAAACACCCCTTTTCAAGCTGCACTACCCTGGAAGGAACGACAAAAGAATATCCGTAATGCTTTCGACTGCACACTAGACTTAACCGGAAAACATATCGCAATATTAGACGATGTTATGACCACCGGCACTACCTTAAATGAACTAGCCAAAGTAATCCGCAAACAAGGTGCCACAACCATCAGCGGCTGGGTAATCGCAAGAACGTTACCTTCATCAATCATACAGCGCAGCACAGCAAATTTTGACCTTTCTACTGCACCTTAAAAAACACCACAATTTACAACCACTATGTTCAACGTAATCTTATACCAACCTGAAATCCCACCCAACACTGGCAACATCATACGCCTATGCGCAAACACCGGGGCCAAGCTGCATTTAATTAAACCACTTGGCTTTATATTATCTGACAAACAACTACTTAGATCTGGACTGGATTATCATGAATTTGCCGATATGAAGGTGCATAATAACTGGCAAGATTGTCTAGACCAACTACCAAGCAAACAATTTTTCGCGGTAACTACCAAAGGCAAACAACGCTATGACTTAACAAGCTACAGCGAAAATGACACATTCTTATTTGGTGCAGAAAGTTGCGGATTGCCCACAGAAATACTAGCAAGCATCCCAGAACAGAATCGTCTGCGTGTACCAATGATACCAGCAAGCCGTAGCCTGAATTTATCCAATACCGTGGCCACAGTTATTTATGAAGCCTGGAGGCAGAATGGATTTAAGGGTGGTGTGTGAATATGGGCTGGTGAGATATCTTATGGACAGAATGGGTGAAACTAGTGGAGGGTAGTTGTTTTGTTGGGGTTCGTTGCTCTCCCCAACCTACTGCTCTGGTCGCCCCCTTGATTTGATAATGTCAGGAACGTGCACAAAATAACATGAGGACAAAAATGTGATGTACATTGTTGAATTAATGCCCAAGGCGATTAAAGATCTTAGAAAACTACAGAAACCAGAAGCAAAAAAGATAATAGAAAAGATAAAGGCACTTGAGAATGGTTTGACCGGTGATATCAAAAAACTCACAAACTACAGTCCTGAATACCGAATGCGCGTTGGTAATTACAGGGTTCTTTTCGAAACAGATGGTAATAAACTAATAATTTATCGCATTAAGCATCGAAAAAACACATATATACAAAGGTAATATTATGGAACTTCATCCACAAATAATAGAAAAGGAAGGGAAAAAAGAATTTATCGTTCTTCCTTTTGACGAATACCAGGAATTAACAAGCATAATGCATGACTATGAAGATCTAATGGACTTGCGAACAGCAAAGGCGGAAGCAAAAGAGCAGCAAGCTATTCCACTTGAAAAAGTAATATCTGATTTAGGTTTATAAGTAACGCCAATACTTTAACTAATTTATACAACTTCTAAGGCATAATCCATGATCAGATTTATGACCTCAGGATGAGTTGGCACGGTAGGTTGGGGAGAGGAACGAACCCCAACAGTAAGATCAATCTGGCTGTGCTCCCCATTGGCTTTGCTTACGCAAATGGTGTAATGCCCTACGGTTATTACACCCTACAGCGCTGACACTTTTTTCATGGTGATAAAAGTCGTTTTCCATAGATACCAGATGTTCCTGAATCTACAAAAATAAACCGTTACAAGTCCAGCCCTTCAAGTGGACTACTCAAACGTGAAATATCCTTGTCCATGACATGCGTATAACGCTCCGTCGTCTTCACATCTGCATGCCCCATTAACTCCTGCAACACACGGATATTAATCCCGTTTTCCAACATCATGGTAGCAAAACTGTGACGCATGGTATGACAAGTAACACGCTTGTCAATATTTGCTCTACCGGCCGCTCTTTTTACCGCCTTCTGCAACCCAGATTCCAGAACATGATGTCGCTGTTCACAGCCAGAACGAGGGTCGACCGATCGATTCTTGGATGGAAACACATATTGCCATTGCGTCTCCATCGCCGAAATCAATGGGGTCAGGGTAGCGGCCGACAAGGCCTTAATCTTGCGGGTGAAAGTCCC
>JAJFKX010000030.1 GCA_021772985.1 Gammaproteobacteria bacterium | reverse complement strand
ACCCGGCCATCGATATCGTATTGGTTGATGATCTTGCTGTACTGCCCGTCCAGGCTGGTTGTTTCTGTCAGCAAGGTTCTACCCAGTTCATCAAAGCAGGTTTTTTGATCCGGCCCATGCCCGGTTATATCTACCGCATAGGCACTGCCGGAATAACAACTGGTATTACGGCTAATTTGCGTTTGCTGCCATTGGCCGGTTTCAGAATAACTGTAGTACTCCTTGCCCATGGCGTCATATGCCATAAAGGAGCGCACACCTTGTTGATTCAGTGCTTTCAGAGGCTCCCCGTAACGGTTGCGGGCCTCAACCTGCAGCATCAATACATCATTGTTATCGATACGTTGCAAGCGCTGTTCGAGATAACGACCCTTGCCATCAAACACAAATTTGCTCACTCGGTTCACGGAAATATCCGTGCCACTGACAGAGACCTCCCTGGCATTGCCAAATACATCAAAGTTGCTGTAACCGGTGGTTAAAGTGATCTGCGGAAAGTTAGGCGTATCCTGCTTCGATTCCTGGGTCAACCGGCCCTGGCTATCATAATCGTAATAATAAAAATAGCTTCGGCTGGATTCACCTGGGCGCTGATATTGCATGGTTCTGGATGCAACGCGGTTGGTAATCCATTGGCCGTTATTCAAATCGATTAAGCTTGAGGAAGCATCGAAACTGCGATCCTCATCCATTCTCGATAACCAGGCTGCACCATTGGCCAGCCCTTGATAAGCGTACACGGTACTGTCCGTTGGATTGCCGTAAAACGCGCTGGCTGATTCGTTGTATTCAGTCACGCTGACCGTTCGCCCATGCAATACACCAGTGTTCAGGTCGAAGGATTGATTAAGCTCACGTGCCGTATAGGCAAAATGGATATCAGTAGTGCCACTGATACTTTGCAGTTCAGCATGCTCCATCTCGCTGTGCTCGATTAATCGTGCGCCGCTGACACTCATGCTGGTGCTGGTGGTGCATTGATAACCGTTATTGGTCAAGCAAGCATTGTCCGCAGGAATCACCGGCAGGCAAGCAGCCCCACCATCCCAACAAGGCGTGTATGGATCGATAATGATTTCATTAATCGACCACGGATCGGCAGAGCCAAATACAAACCAGGTCTGGTTTTCATACGCTCTACCTATATAGGGGAAATCCTGGCGGTAGCGGGTTTGGCTCAGTAAACCCCGGTCAACATCAAAGCTATCGACTTCACGAAAACCCAACACACCACGACCACCTGCCTGCATTTTTAAACCACGATAGTGATAGCGCGTTTCATCCTGCCAGTTACCAAGATAAGTCAGGCTGCTGCTGATACCCCCTGTTAAATCCCAGGCAGGCATTTCCCGTTTGGCGCTGCTGACTAGCGGCATGGAAGTAATCATGTCATACACGGCTGTATTGCCCGTACCATACCAGGCGTTAACAGCATTGTTATCTCTGGTATAGACTTCAGGGTCGGTCATCGGACGGTACTCAATTGACCAGTGCTCACCATCAGCACTACCTGCCAACCCACCCCGGCCATTATGAATATCAGTGATTAAGTATTCATATTGGGTTTGATTCAGCTCGTTATGACCGGAACTGGCAAAAACGTCAAAACCATCACCCTGATCATATTGGATGAATACATAGTCCAGGACACCATCACCGGAATAATCCATGAACACCCGTATATCTGATTGCTCTCCATTGCCTTGATGTACATAACGCGCACGGCCAGCCGTTAGCCCGGTATCTTGTGGTGCAGAGAATGTGATCTGGCCATTTTGCCAAGTCAGATAATGTACCTGCCAGGTGCCGGTGCTGCTGGTATTGTCAGCACTTAATAAATCCAGGTAACCATCGTTATCAAAATCCTGGAATTCAAACGATGAATCATCTGCAAGCAATGTTGATAAATCCAATGTGGGCACCTGAGCACCGACACATTGATAGCCATTGCGCAGGCCATTAGGGTCATCAGTGCTACAAAGCTCTGGATAACCATTGCCGTCCATATCCGTATAATAAGCACTGTCTTGTGGTTGGCTCAGCAGTTCAAAGATTTCGTAATATTCCGGCCCGACCGCTGGCGTGCGCAACCAGCCAATAGCCATTGCCCGGCTGGTTGAACTGCAAGCTGTCTGGCAACCGCCGCGCTGGGCTGATTGTTCCTCAGCGTAATGAATAGGCTGCGGTATGCCGGGGGCAAAAGGTGCTGGAGGGCCGGCACAACCGGCACCCTCGCAGTAGTCTTGCTGAAGGCGCAAAAGCAACTCCGGCACACCATCTTGATTAACATCGACAATGCTAACAATGCTATCGAGTTCTGGATCACCTTGCGGATCACCAACACCTCCGATGTCATACTCAATCAGCCCTAATACCGTAACCGGCGCATTAAACTGTGGTGTGGTGTCACCAGGACCGGTGATGTTGTATTCGAACTCCAACAAATTGGCAGAAGCATTTTGCCCGGTTTTATCAATCAATCCATCGCCATTCAGATCAGCTGTAGCGCTTAGTGCGTGGAAAATTTCGTCATCAGCAGCGCGGGTAAAACCATCGGCATTAAGATCATACGCAGCAATTCCCAGATTAGGACTGCTGTTGCCAACCGTGACATCCGAAACGGTAAAGCTACCGTCACCCATGGAAATAGCCTGCTTGCGAATTTCAACGTTATCACCATCGCGCTGATAGGCAATCAATAAGTCTTGCAGACCATCGCCATTGAGATCTGCTGTGGTTGCTTGCAGTGGGTTGTTGTCCATGCCGTCATCCCTAATGACATCGGTTAGCTCAAAGCTCGGTTGCGCGGCTAATGCTGGAATGGAATTGTCCTGACCACTCCAGGTAAAACTGGTCGGGTCATAGCATGCGGTTCCGTTGCATTCCTTCAAACTCGTTAAGTACTCACGACCATCTGCTTTGGCTGCATAAGTAAGATCATAATGTCTTAATTGATCACCATCCACGCTACTGACAACACTGCTCAGTTGCTTGTCATCAACCATTTTCAGTACCGGGTTAAAGTCACGGATTACACCGTTTTGATAAACCACGTCCGAGTAAGGCAATATCCGTGGCCGCGCATCACCACCGGTCTTAGCGACATACTGAAAGTCGATACTGGCATAGGTAACTGCCTGACTGACCCGGTTGCCGGTGTAATGGATTTTATCGATATAAATGGCCACCTGTTCGGATGCTGCTACAGGCTGTATATATTCATACTTAATGTAGTTGCCGGAATTATCCTCACGCGATGCCAGTGCCCAGGCATAGGCCCCATCTTCGGCAACCGGGTTAATGTTCATCCGGATCAACGCCGTATCATCTTCAGCATCGGTGCGGCAATCGCCATAAAATTCTTTACTACCATCCGGCCGGTAAATTTCAAAGCACTGTGGACCATCACCATAAGTCCCGACTGATTTAACTGCAGTGATGCTATCCAACTCAGTTCGGTACAACACACCATCGGCACCATACACATCGGCTTCATCAACCAACATCAAGCGCTGCCCATCCAGGCAAAATCTGTCGGTTGCCGACAGAGTAACGCCGGGTACATATTCAAAGTTTCCGGGCGTGGATGTCGGTCCATCTTGCTCGAAGGTTTGCGGGCACCGTGAAATCACCGAATAACCGGCAATCGACCAGCCTTTGCCCATCGGCCCATAACCATTCTGGCTGTTATAGCTCAGCGCTACGCCGGGACCAAAACCACCCGATGCCGGGGCTGTCATGATGGGAATGGTGTAATTGGCGGCACCATTGCTATCAACCACAAAGTTGCCGTTGGTATG
>JAJFKX010000029.1 GCA_021772985.1 Gammaproteobacteria bacterium | reverse complement strand
CCACCCAGCTCAAAGAAGTTATCGTCGATCCCGACCTGATCGACCGGTAGCAATGATTGATAGATATCTATCAGTTGGGATTCCACTTCATCGCGTGGCGCCACATACTGCTGCCGGTAAGCTTCCCAGTCCGGCATCGGCAATGCCTTTCGGTCAACCTTGCCGTTGGCCGTTAACGGGAATGACTCCAGCTGCATGATCACCAGCGGTACCATGTATCCAGGCAACACTGCTTGTAATGCTGTTTTCAGTTCAGACTCATCAAGCTGCTCGGTTACCGTTACATATCCCACCAGCTGCTGACCCAGATCACCATCCAGCACCTGCACCAGACCACTCTCTACACCAGCCTGCTGCTCCAACCGGCTCTCAATCTCACCCAACTCAATCCGGAAACCGCGCACCTTCACCTGGTGATCGATTCGTCCTATGTAATCAATCTCACCATCTTCACGGTGGCGTGCCAGATCACCCGTCCGATACAAACGCTCGCCCGATTTACCATATGGGTTCGGGACAAATCGTTCCGCAGTTAATCCTGCTCTGTCCAAATAACCACGCGCCAGACCCAAACCGCCCAGATATAGCTCGCCCACTGCACCAACAGGCATCGATAATAAGTTCTGGTCGAAAATATAAGCTTGTGTGTTGCCTATCGGGCCGCCAATTGGCAACGTAGCTTCCCCGTCTTCAACGTTTCCTACAGGAAAATAATTGGAGAATGTAGTTACTTCAGTTGGCCCATATACATGTAATAAGTGTTCAGGGCCACCTGCCAGTAACAGCTGCTTAACCAATTGGGCATCGCAACGCTCACCTCCATATAAGACATAGCGAAGTGAATTAAATGCATCCGATGCATGTTGCGCAATCTGGTTGAACAGTGCGGTAGTAAGAAACATTACAGAAACGCAATGTTCTGTAAGAACCTCCCGAAAACGATTAACATTCAGCAACTCATCTTTAGGTATACCGACTATTTGAGCCCCATTTGATAATGCACCCCATATTTCAAACGTCGCTGCATCAAACGATACTGTTGATGCCTGGGCAATATGATCGTCAGGATTGATATCAATATAGCCGTTATTTTTCACCAAGCGGATAATCGCCTGATGTGGCACACAGACTCCTTTCGGTCGACCCGTAGAGCCTGATGTATAGATAATATAGGCCAAACTTTGGCTGTCACATTGCACAGCCAGGTTAACCGTGGAGCAATCGGATAAAGCTAAATATTCAGCATCCAGATCAATTGCATCGGCACACAGAGCTGCTAAAACACCTCTATTGCCTTTGCATAGCAATAATGAAACTTGCGCATCAGCCACCATAAATGACAAGCGCTCTTCAGGATAATCCGGGTCCAATGGCACATAGACTCCGCCTGACTTTAGGATTGCCACAAACGCTATAATTAACTCTGGGCAATGTGACATACATACGCCGACCCGCTGCTCCCGAACAACACCATGGGCACGTAAATAATGTGCCAGTTGATTGGCCCGCTGGTTAAGCTCACCGTAGCTTAAATATTGACCATCCATGAACACGGCCATCGAATCCGGGTGGAGCTCAACTTGCTCCTCGAACAGCTGATGAACCCCAGACTGCAAAGGCAATTCGTTGCCTGTTGTATTCCATTGCGATAGCTGCAATTGCTCCTGATCTGTCAACAACCCGATCTGTGATATCGTCTGATCAGCAGTCTTGAGCATTTCGCTTAATAACTGCTGATAATGACTCAGCAACCGTTCCATTAGCGCTTCACTAAAACGGTCCGCATCGTAATACAACCCTATCCGCAAACAATCCCGCGGCATCGCCATAACCAGCGATATTGGATAATGTGTCTGTTCCTGGCTACTGCGACCGCTCACCTGTAACCCTGAATCACCATCGGAGCGTTCCTGCTCGCTCAACTGCGCCGTCGGATAGTTCTCATACACTGCCAGCGTCTCAAACAGCGGCACACCAGCCATCACTTCACTGCTTTGCTGAATATCCACCAGCGGCAAATACCCATAGCGTTCACGCTGCAGATGTAATTGCTGGAACCTTTCCAGATAATCCAGCACACCCTGACTTTCATCCACACTCACCCGCACCGGTAAGGTGCTGATAAACGGACCAAGAATCTCACCAACACCTTCCAGTTCCGCTGGACGACCCGACACCGTGGTGCCAAACACCACTTCCGATTCACCACTGTAGCGGCTCAATAACAAGCCCCACGCGGACTGCAGTAAAGTGTTCAGTGTTAAATGATGTTGCCGGGCAAAACTATGTAACTGCTCACTTCGCTGTACCGTCAACCAGATCGACAATTCTGTTTGCTCAACAATCGCCTGACCCACCTTGGCTGCACCAAACGATAATGGCGTTGGTGCCTCTATACCCTCTAAATGTTCTCGCCAGAAACCTTCCGCTTCCCCTCTATCCTGGCTGATCAGCCAGCCAATATAATCAGCAAACTGTGCCTCAGACCGTATCTTGACCCGCTTACCGTCAAACTCACCCTGATATAACCTCCTCAGATCACGCATCACCAATGGCATCGACCAGCCATCCAGCAACGCATGGTGATAACTCCATAAGAACCGGTACGAGCCTTCTTCCCCTTCAGCCACCAGATAACAACGCATCAGCGGACCACTGGCCGCTGCATAACCACGCTCGCGATCGCTGCTCATCAACTCCCGCCAACGCTCATCTCGTTGTTCATCACTCAGACCGGACCAGTCATGCTGCTGCCACTGCAATTCACTGACCGCCGGGATCAGCTGCCGAGGCTGTTCGCCTTCCAAACCCCAGAACACTGTGCGCAATACACCATGGCTGGCCAGCAATCGCTCCCATGCTCGACGGTAGGCTGGCGCATCCAGATTCCGAAGATTCAGTCCCAGTTGAACCACATAATGACCTGCACCTGACTCTGTTTCTGTATGAAACAGCATCCCTTGTTGTACCGATGACAATGGATAGATCGATTCAATCCCTTCACCGCTCTCATCATCCTGCCAGGCACGCAGATCATCCAACTGACTTTGATTTAACTGACACAACGGGTAATCCGAGGGTGTCCGACCAACCACCCCCGGCTGCATACAATGAGCGATCAAATCTTCCAGCTGTTCAACGTAGACTGATAAAAATGATTCAATGCTTGAGTCGCTGTAGCACTCGCCACTGTAGCTGCAATTCAGCTGTAAACGACCTTCACGGATCATCCCGGATACGCTTAACTTATCGATACGCTGCTGTTCTGATGCAAAACCACTGCCGGTGCCCCCACTGGCTATGGCAAATACCTCATCACCTTGCTGTCCCTGGAACTGTCCCAGGTAGTTAAAACTCAACTCCACCGGCTGTGCAGGGCTCAAGCTTGTCCTGATCTCAGCGTCCGGATGCAGATACCTCAGCAACCCATAACCGATACCCTTGTTAGGAATCGATCGCAGCTGTT
>JAJFKX010000028.1 GCA_021772985.1 Gammaproteobacteria bacterium | reverse complement strand
AAGACGGCGTAGCGTTATTTGAGAGTGTACGGATAGCTGATGGAACCAGTTTTGGAGATGGGTTTGATCAGGGTCAGGTAAACCGGATGCGGTGGGGTGATATCCGGATAGTGTTTGTGGATTGTGATACGGCGATATTGATGTATCAGTCGGATATTGAGTCATTTGGAGCAGGCCAATTGGAGCCGGTTCGGTTGACCTCGTTGCAGAACCTGAGCTGTGCGTTTCCACCAATGGCGGATGTGGCCGGGGCCAGCTGGCGGACGACCAGCAATACCGGGCCGACCTTATCGGAATTACCTGCGGCGCGATTGGATGATTTTATCTATGTGGCGGGGGGGTTTAGAGACGACAGTTTTTTCAGTATCAACGAATTATGGCGTTACCAACCGGCAACCAATGTCTGGACCCGTATGCAGGATATGCCTGAAAACCGTGATGACGGCATGCTGGCGGCATTTGCCGGGAGTCTGTACTTCTTAGGAGGGTTCATCAGTGAAGGTGCCGAGGGAACCGCCCAGTCCAACAATTGGCGTTATGATCCTGATATCAATCAATGGACAATATTGACGCCAATGCCAACCCCTCGAGCTGCTGGTGGGGCGGTCGTTATAGGTGAGCACATCTATGTTGCCGGAGGCAGTGCGAATGCAACCGTACAACGGTATTCACCAGCTGATGACAGTTGGGATACGTTTGCTGTTGACGATTCGGTTCCGCGAACCCAGTCTGCAACAGTGGTTTTTCAGGGTGAGTTGTGGACTCTGGGCGGGAGAGATACTTTAGGCGCGGTCAACAATGAAGTGTATATCTTCGATCCAATTACCGGCGAGGGCAGAACCGGTCCGTCAATGACTGCCGGGCGCAGCGGTTTTGCAGCAGCTGTAGTGGCAGGCCGGATTGTGGTGGCCGCTGGGGAGAATTTCAGATTTGGCAATCTCGTTACCGCCGGTGAAGCTTATGATCCGGGAACCGGCGGCTGGCAACCGGTAGCAAGTCCTCAAATAGGCGTACATGGTGCTGATGGTGTGGCATTTGACGGTGATATCTATATCCCGCTGGGTAATACTTCGGTATCCGGTTCACAAAATATTGGTCAGGTTCAGATATTCGAAATACCGCTACCCGAATAGCAAATAACCGCTTATGTGTTTTGCTTAGAGGCTTGTGGCAGGGCCAGTTCGGTTTTTCATTTGGGCAGACATTTTCAGCCCCTCTTATTTTGGTATATAGTTAGTCAACCAATGGGGAGGGGATAACAGTTAAAAATAATTATCAATCTCCAGTTAAATCATCGGCCATGATTTATGCAGGGCGCAGAATTTGATAATCGGGGCTGTAACAACAGGGGGGCATCATGAAAAAACCGCATTCAGCCCGACACTTTAGGATCAAAGGATCAGCATATTCCAGGCAAGTATGGACTGGATAAAATTAACACCTGAAGCACTGGGTGCATTTATTGTATTGCTGTTGACGGCTGTAGCAACGGTATATGTTTTTAGCTTAAAGAATAAATCAAGACAAACCTGGGCACTGATTTGCTACCTGCTATTGCTGTCAGGTTTTGCAGGTATTGGTTTTTTACAACAAGCCTCGCCATTTGACTGGTTGTCGTTATTATTTCTGTTGAAGCTTATGTGCTTAATGCTGATGCAGCTGGCTTTGTTGAATTTTGCCATTTTGTTTCTGAATTATTCTGCGGCAAGAAGCATACCGGTAGTGATTGTAGTAGCGCTGATTGTGGCTGTGTGTATCAGCATAGCGCTGATAATTGGTGGGCTGGGTCTGCAACTGATTGAGTTGCCGGTTATTTTCAGACGGTTCTTAATGTTGTTTTTTATGGTGCTTGGATTGGCGCCTGCATGGGTGTTTTTCACCCGTTCGGTTTCGGCTTCAATAACTGGGTTGAAACAAGCTGGTGACAACCTGCAAGAGCATAGTCCGGTCAAGGCTGGAAAGGTCAGATTGTTCTGGTCTGTGCTGATAAATCCAGCCTGTGATCATGCAAGTGTGTTGCGCAGGTTTGGCTTGTTGACAATGCTCCCCTTGATTCCTTTCGTCATTGGTGCCCTGGTATTACAAAGGTTATTGCCCATAGCAGTGCGCGATCTAATGTTGTTGGTCGTTGGCTCAGTTTATGTTTCTGCTTTTGTGATCCTGTATTTGAGCTATGCAGAAGAACGTTCTTCGATACATGCAAAACTGGTGGGCTTATCTCTGGTAACCGCTTTGCTGGTATTGCAGGTGGTTGGTGCGGTGTTGTTTACACCAGGCCGGCTTGCGATCGAATCAGGTATCCGTTCGCTCGATCAGCATGTGTTGCGGTTTACAGCTGATCCTGAAGGTGGGTATCAAATTCAGCATGGTGTTAAATCGGATATTTTATCGATAGCTGAAGAGTTGGATTTTATTGTTCATGATCCCGGCCTGGTGGAATTGGAATTTGAGTTTCCCTTTTATGGCCAGAGCTGGCGGTCGATACACATTGCAGAAAGTGGTTTTCTTGCATTGGGTGCTAAACCAGGCATACGTAGAATTTCACATATTCGCAATATGCTGGGATATGAGAATTATAATCGGGAAATTCCCAGGATTATGGGTCTGGATGCAGGTTTGAGACTGGATCAGCAGGCAAGCATCAGCTATGCAGGCGATACAGATAGGGTGGTTTTCAGCTGGAACAACCTGGTTCAGCGCCACAATCATGAGCGCAGTTCTTTTCAGATAGTGCTGCATCGAAATGGCAACATAGACTTTATCTATCAGGATATCGGTGAATCATTGGATATTGGTGTTATAGGGTTGAGCCCGGGAGGCGAAAATCCGAGTATGCAGGCATTGAACCTGTTCGAAATGACCAGTATGCATAGCCCGGCTGGTTCAGGTATTTGGGAAAACCTCACATTAAGATATCGCAACCATGCTCACCGGCAAGTTTCCAGGCTGATGATGATCGCATTAGGTACCGCTGCCTTGATCATTGTTGGCTTTCCATTTTTCTACCGGGTCGTGCTTACCAGGCCAATGCAGCAATTGCTGGATGGTTTACGGTTGGTTGATCACGGCGCACTGGATACTGAAATCACGGTCACAGCCAAAAATGAACTGGGCAGCCTGGCAGCACACTTTAACCGCATGACTGCTTCACTCAGGCAAAGTGAACAGGCGCTCAAACAACACGCCGGTCAATTGGAACAGCAAGTGCAGCAACGGACCAGGGAATTGGCCGATCAAAACATATTACTGGAACGGCAATGGCAGCAGTTACAGGAAATAGATAAAACAAAATCACGTTTATTCGCCAATCTGAGCCATGAATTTCGTACGCCGCTGACACTCACCATCGGTTCCCTGGAAGATATTCATTCCGGCCTGCATGGCCCGCAATCGGCGGAGGTTTTGCAGCAACTGGAATTGGCCATGCGTAACTCCAGACGGGTGTTGCGCCTGATCAACCAAATGCTGGATATCGCCAAGATCGAAGCTGATCAGTTGTCACTGCAGATAGAAACCCTGGATTTGAGCCTGTTTCTATCAAATCTGGGGCAGATATTTGTACCACTGGCCGAGCGTAAGCAGATGATTTTCGATGTTGATGTACCTGCGCAGGCGGTATGGATAGATTGTGATCCGCAGCAGTTGGAAAAGGTTTTTACCAACTTGTTATCCAATGCCTTCAAATTCACACCTGAAGGTGGTGCAGTGCGTTTGACTATGCAAGCCGACTTATCTGGCGATGCAGATGAAATGGTAACAGTCACGGTACGTGACAATGGCCCTGGTATCACGGCAGACAAATTGCCGCAGGTGTTTGAGCGCTTTTACCAAATTGAAGAACAGAGCTATGGTTTGCAGACAGGATCAGGTATCGGTCTGGCTCTGGCCAGGGAATTGGTGGGTTTGCACAATGGTCAGATCACAGCAGACAGTGAACCGGGCTTCGGCTCAACATTTACAGTGGGCTTGCCACTAAACTATCATAAAACCAAGGCTGTAGAGGCAGATAATAGTTCTATATCACCCATCGAAATAGCCCGTTCTGTATTTTCCCAGACTGAGCAACAGATTCAGGATTTGGTGGCTGAGTCTGAAATCAGTCTTTCTATCCAGCAAGTCGAATCCGGCGATATTCAGGAACACCGAACGACAATATTGGTGGTAGACGATAATGCTGAAATCAGAAGCTATATCCGGAAACATTTATTGAAGGATTACCGGGTAGTCGAAGCACAAGACGGCAAGATTGCATTGGAGCTGGCACGCAGCTTGTTACCGGATCTGGTGGTCAGCGATGTGATGATGCCTAATATGAATGGATCAGAACTGTGTGATGCACTGAAAGGCGACCCGGAACTCAATTATTTGCCAGTCATTCTTTTAACCGCAAAAGCCACTGAGGAAGACAAGTTGGAAGGTTTGAGTTTGGGCGCGGACGATTATCTGGCCAAACCTTTCAGTATGCCGGAGCTGATTGCCCGGATTAAAAATCTGATTGATTCGCGTCGGCGATTAAAAGCCCGTTATACCCGGCCGATTCAGCTTGCTGCGGAGCATATGGAAGTAGACTCAGCTGACCAGAGTTTTCTAAAGCGTTTGTTGGGTGTAATCGAAAAACAACTTGGTGATCCGGAATTTAGTGTTGAGCAGCTTGCTCAAGCGATTGGTCAGAGCAGAGGAAATCTGCACCGCCGACTACGCAATATAGTGGATCAAACACCCAGGGATGTGATTCGTGATATTCGTTTACAGCGCGGCGCTGAATTGCTGGAACAGCGAGTGGGTTCGATCAGCGAGATTGCCTATACAGTGGGTTTCAAGGGCGTGGCTCATTTCTCGACCAGTTTCCGCAACAAATACGGGGTACCGCCCTCAGCTTATACTTCCACAGCATAAAGTATATTCCCGGTTAGCTTACTTATAGACACAGAGCTCTATCTGTGTGCAATTTCTACCAGCCTAAATACACAGTTTTTTTCATCAGAGTAGCTAATTGTTATGTCCATGTCGCATGTGACCTGGACATAACGAAAAAGCACATAAATGAAAACATTTCCTTCCTCATCCAGCTAATGTTAACTCAAGCCTCAGGCCAATGGCAGAGGTGGCTAATTAACGTCAATCAGTAAAATTAAGTGAGGGGCATCATGTTTTTACATTTCAAGATCGCCTGTGCTTATTAATTCAACTGGATACGTTATAAGCAAAAATCTGCAAGGCAGTTACGCTTGTAGTCAATGTGATAAATAAAATGAGGAAATAAAAATGAGTGATTTAATATTTACAGGGATAGTCAGCTCGAATGGTGCTGCGCAATATTCGAATCAGGGCGATAATGCATTTCAAGTTTCATATGATGAAATTGATTATGACGATACTTTTACTGGGAAAAGCATAAAGGGAACATATTCCATTTCCTATGGGAACGGTTCAAAAGGAAGCACGCCTTTTACAGTAGCACCTGTAGTGGTAGCGACTGCAAATTATGAAAATGATACCAGCGCCCACACACGAATTTGCACCATATTAGATAGTGATATAAATGGTTTTATTGTCTACATAGAAGGTAATTCCGGTGACTACAAGCAATGCACGTTTAATTTCATCGCTATTGGGACTGGGACAAGTCAATAAGGTTATTCGAGAGAGTGGTGTGATATTTCAGTGGTTTAACGTCCCATAACGTGCACAGATATCACATACGGATTCGCCTAACCCAGTATACAAAGGTGCTGGGTTAGGCATGCCGATATCACTCAATTCGCAGTGATCAACGAATTCAATACCAATTTATCTCCCACGCAAGCACCGATGAGTATCTGGGCCTATTCACAGGATGATGCCAAGGTGAATTACGGTATTCAGCCATTTGATGACAAAGATGGTCAGTACTCGTTTCTAACCGCCATGGTCTCGGCAGATCCTGATAATAATCGAATCTATGCAATGAATGCGGGTACCGGTCAGTTTGCCGCAATCAACCTCAATCCAGACAAGCCGGAGCTTTTGTCTCTGGACTGGATGGTTAATCACTCTTCCTTCAGTTTTATGAGCCTGATAGGGACCAGTCAACAGCGGGTGATTGTGGCCAGTGATATTCCGAAACTGCAGTTACCTGGTTCAATTTACTCGACACCTTACCAAACGGAGCAGGTTGTCTGGCGGGATGCTGCAAGCGGCACAGAATTGGCATGCAACCCGTTGTTGCCGGCGATGAGCCAGGGTGCGGCGCTTTCGCCTGGTGTCAAGGGTGTTATCTACTATCCAGGGGCCAACGGTCAGGTAATAGAGCTTTCAGTCGACCCGGCCTGAAGCAACATTCTTGCATCGTATTCGACACTGGATATACTAATTACGATAGAAATCGTATAAGTGACGTTTATGTTACAAAAACTGAAAGTCGCCTGGCAATGCAGCGCATGTATAGGCATTTTGTGTGTAATCCTGTTATCTGGTGGGGTAATTGGCAAACTTGAAGCTCAGGAAGTTGTGCAGACAGCCCATAGCGGCACCTACCTGAGCCCTGGCCGTGATGGGGAAGGCTGGCTGGTGGAAGTGCTCAACGATACCACTGCATTGATCATCTGGTTCACCTTTACACCCGATGGCAGTGATACCGGTATCCAGGCCTGGTTTGGCGGTATCGGCAGCATTGACGGAAACCGGATTATTGTCAATTCAGCCAACATCACCAGCGGCGCAATGTTTGGCCCGGAGTTTGATCCCGATGATGTGGTCAGAACTCCCTGGGGCAGTATCGAGTTTGCCTTTGATGATCCCAACAGCGGCACCATGATGTTTGCCGGTTTACCTGAATATGGAGCAGGCACTCGCCCGTTTGTACGCTTATCCGGCATTGTTGGATTACCGTTTGGAGTGGCACCGGGTGAATTACCACAGCCGGGGCCGGGTCGACCGGGAGTGAGTGGCACCTGGGTGGATTTTTCACATGATGGTGAAGGTTGGTTTTTACAGGAGGTGGCGCCGGGCATACTGGTGATGGCATGGTTTACCTTTAATGATGTGGGTCAGCAGGTATGGGTGATTGGCACGGGAGTATTGGAAGACGGCGTAGCGTTATTTGAGAGTGTACGGATAGCCGATGGGACCAGTTTTGGAGATGGGTTTGATCAGGATCAGGTAAACCGGATGCGCTGGGGAGATATCCGGATAGTGTTTGTGGATTGTGATACGGCGATTTTGACGTATCAGTCGGACTTTGAATCATTTGGTGGAGGACAATTGGAGCCGGTGCGATTGACTTCGTTGCAGAATTTGAACTGTGCGTTTCCACCAATGGCGGATGTGGCCGGAGCCAGTTGGAGGACAACCAGCAATAGCGGGCCGACCTTGTCAGAGTTGCCTTCAGCAAGAATTGACGATGCCATTTATGTGGCAGGTGGCTTTCGCAACGGGTTTTTCAGTCTGAACGAATTATGGCGTTACCAGCCTGCTAGCAATACCTGGAGTCAGCTGCAGGGTATGCCCGGTATTCGTGATCATGCCATGATGGTGGCATTTAAAGGCCACTTGTATTTTTTTGGTGGATTTATCAGTGGCGGTGGCATCGGTCCAGCTCAATCCAACACATGGCGATACGATCCTGATCTCAACCAATGGACAGTTTTAACACCCATGCCAATGGCAAGAGCGGCTGGCGGAGCGGTTGTTATCGGTGAGCATATTTATGTCGCGGGCGGTGATATGAATGGTTTTATCAGTCGATACTCGCCCGCCGAAGACAGTTGGGAGGTATTTGCCGTAACCGACCCATTTGGTCGCGACCACTCTGCGGTAGTGGCTTTTCAAGGTGAGCTGTGGATTATGGGCGGTCGCAATGGGTTGTCTGCACACACTGGTGTTTATATCTTTGATCCAATTACACAAGCTGGTCGAATAGGTCCTGAGATGAATATTGCCCGCAGTGGTAATGCAGCTGATGTGGTTGGTGGACGTATAGTGGTTGCCGGTGGTGAAAATTTCCTGCCACCTCTTTTGCTGGGTTTTGTGGAAGCCTATGACTTTGAAACTGATAGCTGGCAGATGATTACCGGCCTGCCGATTTCGGTGCATGGGACAAGTGGTGTCGCATTTGATGGGGATTTATATGTGCTGTTAGGGTCCACATTGATAGGTGGAGTACAAAATATTGGGCGGGTACAGATTCTTGATATTCCTGAGCCATGATCCAGCCGGTAAAGGCCGCTATTGATAAATACATCAACCGCCATCTCGATATGGTTTTAACTCAGCGCTTGAAAGCTGAGGTGCACCGCCTTAACGAAGCCCTGCGGCATCTCATGGTGGCTTGCCGTGACAGTTGCATAAAATACGAAGAAAGCTATACTGACTTATACGAATTAAATCGTAGATAGGTGGATCATGCGACAGATATTCATACTTCAGCGTCTTTACGCCATTGTTCCCTGTTTGTTCTGGGCAGCGTTGTTAATCGGCACAGCAACAGGCAACATGCACGCCCAGGAGCCGGTGCAGTCAGCCCACAGCGGCACCTATTTAAGCCCCGGCCGTGACGGTGAAGGCTGGTTGGTGGAAGTGCTCAATGACAGCACCGCACTGATTATCTGGTTCACCTTCACACCCGATGGCAGCGATACCGGTATCCAGGCCTGGTTTGGTGGTATCGGCAGCATCGACGGCAACCGGATCATCGTTAACTCAACCAACATCACCAGCGGCGCGATGTTTGGTCCGGGATTTGATCCGGATGATGTGGTCAGAACGCCCTGGGGCAGTATCGAATTTGCCTTTGATGATCCCAACAGCGGAACCATGATGTTTGCCGGTTTGCCTGAATATGGCTCCGGGACTCGACCGTTTGTCCGGTTGTCGGGCATTGTTGGATTGCCGTTTGGAGTGGCGCCGGGTGAATTACCACAGCCG
>JAJFKX010000027.1 GCA_021772985.1 Gammaproteobacteria bacterium | reverse complement strand
CAGCGGTACATACGCTGCTCCACTCTTCAAAATACCCAGCAGGCATACCACCAGCTCTGGTTTGCGTTCCAGGCATACGCCCACTCGTTCTTCACGGCCTATACCTCGATCCAGCAGGTAATGCGCCAGCCGGTTTGAGCGTGCGTCCAGTTCCGCATAGCTCAGACACTGTTCACCACTGAGCAGCGCCGGGGATTGTGGATGAGCTTTGGCCTGCTGCTCAAACAGCTCGTGCATACCCTGCACAGCAGGCAATGGTGATGATGTCTCGTTCCAGGATTGCAATTGCTGTTGCTGCTCGTCAGACAACAATGGCAAATCACTGATCGCCTGATCAGCATCAGACACAATCGCTTCCAGCAGCACCTGGTAACTGTCTGCCAGGCGTTCAATCGTGTCCAGCTTGAACAGGTCGGTGTTGTAGTTCCAGGCCATTAGCAGACCATCGTCCTGTTCGTGAGCAAATAATTCCAGATCAAACTTGATAAAATTGTATTGCCGATTTGCCAGGCTCAGCTGTAAATCCGAGACCTCGGTTTCACCTGTTACAGCTTCATTATTCTGTAAGGTAAACAATATCTGAAATACCGGGCTATGCCGCAAACTACGCTCAACCTTCAGCTCTTCCAGCAACATCTCAAGCGGTATGTGCTGATGCGTAAATGCATCCAGTATCGTTTGCTTGTTAGCCGATAACGCCTGCTCAAAACTGAGGTTGCCTTCTAACCGGGTACGCAACACCAGCGTGTTTACAAAAAAACCAATCAACCCTTCAGTCTCATCCTGGGTGCGACCAGCGATCGGCGTACCCATTACAATATCGTTTTCATTGCTGTAACGGCTCAACAACACAGCAAATACTGTTTGCAAAAACATGAATAAGGTCGCTTTTTGCTGCTGACAGGTCTGCTTGATGCGATCCATTACGGCCTTATCCAGCCACTGCGTATGAACACTGCCGTTAAAACTCTGCTGGGCCGGGCGCGGCTTGTCCAGATGCAGACCGTGAACCATGGGTATATCAGTCAAGCTTGTTTTCCAGTAATCCAGCTCCTGCGACAACACCTCACCCTGCAGCCAATTACGCTGCTTTTGAGCAAAGTCTGCATACTGTATCGGCAATGGTGATAATGGATTGGCCTGACCACTGCTGAAAGCACTGTACAGTGCATTTAGCTCATTTAGGAAAATTCCCAATGACCAGCCGTCAAATGCAATATGATGCATGTTCATCAGCAATATATGCTCGACATCTGACAACTTGAACAACTGAACCCGCAACATCAAGTCAACACTCAAATCAAATGGCTGGGCAGCATCCTGTTCGGCCAGACGATCTACTTCCCGTTGCTGGCTTTGGGCATCCTGATCGCTTAAATCGAATACATCCAGTGGCAGGTCAAAATTCTGCTGAATAACCTGATAGGCTTCACCATCGCGGCTGACATAGTTTGTGCGCAGCACTTCATGGCGTTCAACAATGGTGGTTATTGCCTGCAGAAAAGCTGATTGATTTAATGATCCGCTGAGCCGGTAAGCTCTGGGCATGCTGTATTGGGTGCTGCCGCCTTCCAGCTGGTCGATAAACCACAACCGTTGCTGAGCAAATGACAACGATAATTGCTGGCTTCGATCCACCACAGTTATCGGGGTCAACATCACTTCACCCTGGCATGCCCGCAACTCCTTAGCCAACTCTGTAATTGTCGGTTGCTTAAACAACGCCCTTAATGGCAGTTCCACATCCAGCTGTTTACGAACCTGACTGATAAAACGCGTTGCCAATAACGAATGCCCGCCTATCTCGAAAAAATTATCCTCAATACCAACCTGTTTGACCTTCAACAGCTCCTGCCACATTTGGCAAAGCAATGCTTCAGTCTCATCAGTTGGGCTGACGTAGCCAACTCTGACATACGCTTGTTCGTCTGCTTGTGGTAATGCTTTTCTATCAATCTTGCCACTGGCGGTTAGCGGCATGCTATCCAACAATACATATTTCGCGGGCACCATATATTCCGGCAAGCTGACATTCAGGCTATCTTTGTAGCCATCAATCAATAATTTCCTGGATTCATCATTAAGTGCACCAATGCCTCCTGAGGTCAGGCCCAACGGCACAATATATGCAACCAGTTGTTTATTGCCATCATCCATGTCAATTGCAATAACGGCAGCAAATTGAATTTCAGCGTGCCTGTTTAATTGATTTTCAATTTCCCCCAATTCAACCCTGAATCCTCTTATTTTTACTTGATCATCGATACGTCCGATAAACTCAAGATTGCCATCCGGCAACCAACGCACAACGTCTCCCGTTTTATAAATAAGCTTATCCGCATCACCGGGGAAAGGACTTTTGATAAAACACTTTTCTGTTAATTCTTGATTATTGATATAACCAAGGCTAACGCCGCGGCTGCCTATGTAAAGCTCACCTGGCGACCCATGCGGCACCAGTTGTCGCTGCTGATCCAATACATACAGGAAAGTATTCTCCATCGGCCCGCCGATGGGCACCGGTTGTTCAGCATTATTACTACATTCAGAAATCTCATAAATACTGCAACCTACAGTCGTTTCAGTGGGGCCATACTGATTATAAATTTTTGCATTAGGGAAGTTTGCAGCCAATTGACTTACCAGACCATAGTTAAGCTGTGCTCCACCAATAACGAAAGTGTGTGCATTCGACAGCACTGTGTCATTCGGGATCAAGGACAATAAACCACTGACATGGACCGGTGTCATCCGCAATAGATAATTTTCAGTGCGCGATATATCCAGCGTTTCCGCCATCACTTCAAGTTCTATACCGGCTGGTAATAACTCAACACAGTCTCCTTTTAGTAAAGGCAAATACAAACTGGGAACGGTGATATCAAAACCATGTGAGGTCACTACCAGCGATCCAGCCAAATCCGGCTTATAATAATGACCCAATGCAAAAGCACAATAATCTATTAAACCTTGATGTGATATTTTTACACCTTTGGGCTTCCCGGTTGAGCCTGAGGTATAGATAACATAAGCTGCCTGCTCAATCAGATCAGCAGCAGGATATTCACCTCCATCTGATGGATAACCGCTTAACCAGTCTTCACTGATAGCGCAGTCATCCAATAACAATGTATCAATCCGCGGTAATGAAATATTCTGCAGTAAATCTGAGGTGAGCAATATAGTATCTATTGCAGCATCCTGAAGCATGAATGCTAATCGCTCACTGGTATTGCTCAACTCCAATGGCACATAGGCTGCGCCGGCTTTTAAAACACCTAACAATGCAATTAATAATTCAACCGAACGCTCAACATATACCCCTACATAACTACCCGCGCCTATGCCTCGGCTGGACAGATAATTTGCTAACTGATTGGCTTTGCCATTCAATACCTGATAAGTAATTGCTGTTTTGCTGCTCTTAACTGCGATATGATCAGGTGTTCGGTTAGCCTGTAGTTCAATTAATTGATGAATACAGATATCTCTTGAAGTTTCATCTTTGTTACCAGCTGAATAATCAAGCAGTAGGTTGATATTGTCATCAGAAAGCAGGGGCAACTGGCTGGTGGCAGCAGCAGGCTGCGCTAAAATTCCTTCCAATAAAACTTTAAAATTACCCGCCATATTTTCAATGGTCCCGGGCTCAAATAAATCCGACTTGTACACCCAGTTCAAATACAACCCCTGATCACCGGCAGCAACAGTAAGATCAAGGTCAAAATGTGTAATATTGGTTTCTTGTCGGGCATTGGTGATGGCTATCCCAGGCATGTCCAACTTGGCCGACTCATAATTTTGCAATATAAATATCACCTGGCATATTGGATTACAGCCCAAATGCCTTTCCGGCATTAATTCCTCCACCAACATTTCAAATGGAATGTGCTGGTGGGTAAATGCATCCAGTATCATTTGTCTGTTATTGCCCAAAGCCTGTTCAAAACTTTGCTCATCAACAAACTGATTACGCAAAACAACCGTGTTCAAAAATAAACCGATTAATGCTTCCGTATCGCTGTGTACACGTCCGGCGATGGGTGTGCCGATCAAAACATCCTGCTCATTGCTGTAACGACTTACTAACAAGGCAAAAGCCGTTTGCAAAAACATGAACAAAGTCACATCATGCTGCTGACAAAAGTCATTAATTGAATCCGCCAGCGCCTTATCCAGTACTTGGCCATGTGTCTTGGCGGAGAAGTTTTGTTCACTTGGGCGGGGGTGATCCAGCGGCATATTATGTATCAGTGGTGCGTCCGCCAATTGCTGAAGCCAATAATTCAGCTGTTGGTCCAATTCTTCACCCTGCAACCAGTTACGTTGCCATTGCGCGTAGTCAATGTATTGAACCGGCAACGGGTCCAACGGATTGTCACGGCCCTCGCTATAGGCCTGATACAATTCAGTCAGCTCACTAAAAAACAGATTGGTTGACCAGCCATCAGTGGCAATGTGATGCATACAATTGAGCACCAGGTGCTCTTCATCTGCCAGCTTAAGCAACTGGACCCGAAGCATCAGCTCACAGCTCAAATCAAACCCTTGTTGTTCATCAACCGTTGACAGACGCTGTACTTCCTTGTCTTGCTCTATAGGACCAAGCTGACTTAAATCAATTATTTCAAACGGCACACTGAAGTCGCTTTGTGCAACCTGATAAACCTCACCTTCCTGTTCGATGAAATTTGTGCGCAACACTTCATGGCGTTCAACAATCGTGTCAATGGCCTGTTGCAATGCCTGCACATTTAGTGGGCCACTTAGATGATAGGCAATAGGCAGATTATAGTGACTGCTGCCGCCTTCCAGCTGATCAATAAACCATAATCGCTGCTGTGCAAACGATAATTTTAATGGACTATCACGATCAGCCTTGATGATCGGCGGTAATATCAGTGCTTCCTGATGCTGCTCCATTGCTGTTGCCACACCTCGAACGGTTGGGTGATCAAACATCACTCTAAGCGGCAACTCGACTTTCAGTTGTTGTCGGATTTTACTGATCAGTTGAGTGGCTAACAGTGAATGACCACCCAGTTCAAAGAAATTATCGTCTATTCCTACTCGATCCTGTTGCAACAACTCCTCGAAAATACCAACCAGTTGCTGTTCAATTTCGGTACCAGGCGCAACATACCGCTGACGATAATCTTCCCATGCAGGTATGGGCAGCGCCCGACGATCAACCTTCCCATTGACCGTCAATGGCAATGAATCCAGCTGAATAATTACCAGCGGGATCATATATTCTGGCAACACTTGCTTCAGTGCTGACTTCAACTCTGCTTCCACCAGCAAGCCATCCGACACGACATAACCTACAAGCTGCCGCCCTAGCTCACTGTCAGCTACCAGTACAAAGGCTGCATCCACACCGGGCTGCTCTGATAACCGGGTTTCAATCTCTCCCAGTTCGATACGAAAACCCCGCACTTTAACCTGGTAATCTATCCGCCCCAGGCAATCAATCTTTCCATCCGGGCGGTAACGCGCCAAATCACCTGTCCGGTACAGCCTTGCTCCCGGTTCATCAGCATAAGGATTTGGAATAAAAGCTGCTGCAGTTAATCGGGCAGCATTCATATAGCTACGACCCAAACCCAGTCCGCCCAGGTATAACTCGCCTATCACTCCGCAAGGTATCTGGTTTAACCCGGCATCCAATATGTACGCAGTCATATTGGCAATTGGACGGCCTATCGGGGGAATACCCTGTTCCTTGTCTGATACTTCTTCGCTAATTGATACTACAGCTGCCTCAGTTGGACCATACAGATCAACCAAGCGGGTGTTGACACCTTTAGGCAGACAATAACTTTTCAGCTTATCTCCACCCACCGACAATATTTCCAACTCAAACTGTTCCGGCCACTTATGGTTCATTGCCTGTTCCGCCAGTGGTGTCGGCATAAAGCAATGTGAAATCCGGTAATCCTTCAACCCTTCCAATAACTTATCCGGATCAAGCCGCTGTGTGTCACTCACCGCCCACACACGGCTGCCGGCAGATAAATATGACCAGATTTCCCAGGTTGACGCATCAAAGCCGATACTGGCTAACCAGCTGGCACTGCATTTCGGTGTGACTCCATGAGCCTGGATATACCAGCTGACCAGGTTTAACAATCCTTGATGGGTATTCAACACCCCTTTGGGTTGCCCGGTAGAGCCCGAGGTATAAATGGCATAGGCCAGATTCTGCCTGCTGATCTTTAACTGCGGATTGCTGCTGGAACATCCTGCCAATTTGCTCGTTAACCCCTCCAGGCTCCAAACCTTTACGCCTAATTCTCTGGCAATTTCAACATTATCGGTGGTCAGCACAATCTCAAGCTCTGCACTTTCCGCCATATACTTCAGGCGCTCTCGTGGATAGGTTGTATCCAGTGGTACATATGCACAACCGGCTTTCAAAATACCCAGCAAGGCAATAGCCAGTTCCTGGCTGCGCAGCATGCATACACCAACCCGCTGCTCGGTGATTACACCTTGTGACAATAAGTAATCTGCCAGTTGATTGGCCCGACGATTGAGCTCGCCGTAGCTGAGGCTGGCATCTTCCGTGACCATCGCAATCGCATCCGGATTCAGCACGGCCTGCTGCTCAATCAGCTCATAAACACCCGTGACAGCGGGCAAGGCCGATGCCGTGTCATTCCATTCCCGCAGCCTGGCATGCTCGGTTTTACTAACCAGTGGTAAATCTTCTATGCGCAGATCGGAATCTGCCACCATGCCCTGCAACAGTACACAATAACTGTCTGCCAGGCGTTCAATTGTTTCCGGCCCAAACAAATCTGTGTTGTAGTTCCAACCCAGCAACAACTGGCCATTATGCTCAGTTGCATTCAGCTCCAGATCAAACTTGATAATGCTGTTTGCCTGGTTTACCGCTTCCAGTGCCAGACCACTTAACGATAAGCCTCCTTGTGTCTGGTTCTGTAAGGTAAACAAAACCTGGAACATCGGGCTGTAGCTCAAGCTCCGTTCAGGCTGCAACTCCTCCACCAGCATTTCAAACGGTATATGCTGATGACTATATGCTTCCAGTATCTTCTGCTTGTTATCTCTTAGCAGCTCAGCAAAACTCTGCTCGCCTGCAAAACGTGTACGCAGCACCAGTGTGTTGACAAAAAAACCAATCAGACCCTCTGTATCCCCATGGTCACGCCCCGCTATCGGCGTACCCACCACAATGTCGCTCTCATTGCTGTAGCGGCTCAACAACAACGCGTACATCGTCTGCAACAACATGAACAGCGTCACATCATGCTCACCACACATCTTTTTGAGTGATCCAGTTAGCTCAACATCCAGAACACTCTGATGCAACCGTCCGGAAAAACTCTGAACACTGGGACGTGAATGATCCAGCGGAAGGTTATGCACCGGTGGTATCCCTTCCAGCTGGCCTCGCCAATAAGTCAGCTGTTCCTGCAAAACCTCGCCCTGCAACCACTCACGCTGCCACTGCGCATAATCCGCATACTGCACTGGCAAAGCCTTTAACGGATTGCCTGTTCCTTCAACATAGCCGCTGTATAACTCACCCAGCTCACGGAAAAACACCCCCATTGACCAGCCATCTGAGGCCACATGGTGCATCGTGCTCATGACCACATGATCTTCCTGCGACAACTTCAACAGCTGTACGCGCAACATCAAATCGGTACTTAAATCAAAATCAAGCTGCGATTCTTCCAGCGACAAACGATTCACTTCCCGCAGCTGTTCTGCCACACTCAGATCGCTCAGATCTGTACATGCTATTGGTACATTGCCGACCGGTTTGATGACCTGGCAAGTCTGATCATCGATCACTGCAAAGTGTGTGCGCAGCACCTCATGACGTTCCACAATCGTGTCAACCGCCTGCTGGAATACCGGCTTATTCAGCCGTCCCTTCAATCGGTAAACCATCGGCATGTTGTATTGTGTGCTGCCACCTTCCAACTGGTCGATAAACCACAAACGCTGCTGCGCATACGACAACTGCAATTTACCTTTACGATCTGCACACTCAATCGCAGATAGCACCAGGTTGTCACGATGTGCTTCCAACTCGGCGGATAGACCAGCTATCGTCGGCTGGTCAAACAACACCCTCAACGGCAGTTCAATACTCAGTTGCCTTCTTATCTGATTGATTAAACGTGTAGCCAGTAATGAATGTCCGCCCAGCAGAAAGAAATCATCTTCTATCCCGACCCGCTCCAGACCCAGCAGTTCTTGCCAGATAGCAGCTAACTTGTGCTCTAAGTCATTGCGCGGTGCAACATAATTGTCGACTGTTAGACCGTACTCATACGCAGACGGCAGTAAAGATTCATCCAATTCACCGGTTTCGGTCAGGGGGAGCTGGTCGACAAGCACATAAACAGACGGTAACTTGTAGCTTGATAGCTGTGATTTAAGCCCTGAATCTATCACCGATAACAGTTGCTGTTTGTCACCATCAGATGCAGTTAATGACAGATATGCGACTAAACGGAAATTCCCCGATTCATCCGGTTGTGCCTGAACAATGGCCAAAGACACTTCCGGCACCTCACTCAGGCATGACTGAACTTCTGTCACATTGACACGCTGCCCACGTATAATTACCCGCCCTTCCATGCATTCAGCTGACTGTAAGTACCCTTTGCTGCACTTATCATCCAAACGCCAACGAGCCCACTCACCTGTCTTCAATAATTTTTCATCAGAACGAAACGGGCTGGGCAGTAATTCGGTTGCCTCCAGGCCTGGCTGCTGCGCTAACCAGCGACCACCATAATAAACCTCACCTGCTACACCTGCAGGTGATGGTTGTAAAGCTTTATCCAATACATACACTGAAGTATGCATCTGCTCTCTGGCCAGTGGACAACTTATTTTGATGGGGTACAGTCCGCGTGGACTGATTCTTTCAATTTTATGCCACCGGGCATGCTCAGTATTTGCAGATGGACCACTGATGTGTAACAGCTCTTTGACAACCCGCTGTTCCAATACCCGACCAACATGCTGACCATCAACCTGACCGCCGACCAATATCAACCGGTCGATTTCAGCCGTGAAGCTTGTCAACTGATCTACTGCTTCAGAGAATACTTCCATGTCCACCAAAAGCGTCCCTGATTTAGGCAACCGGCTGTTCAGCACATCAGGGGTGAGTATCGGGATTGAACGATAGCAGCCTCCTTGCAACAATGTTCCCCAGCGCATAAAACTCATACTCTCAGGTGAGCCATGACTCACACTGACTACTTCGCAGTTGATTTCCGGATAATTCACATCCGAAAGCAAAGCCATAATATGCTGGTGCTCGATCTGTAAGCATTGCCACTTGGCTTGCTGACAAGCTATAGGCAATATGCAGGCAAGATGGTAACCATCTATTGCAATGCTTGGATTACTATCGGGCTGATCTAAAAGCTGTTTGTCGATACCCTTATCGTCCAGATACAGTATTGAATTTTGTTCTAGACTCAGTTGCGTAGCCAACATGCGGGTCGTTAATAATAAACCGACAGATGCTTGTTGCAGCACCTCCTGTAATTGCTCAGATTCAGCCTGGTTATCCAGTACCAAATACGCACCGCCGGCTTTCAAAATAGCCAGTTGGGTGATCATGCTTTGCATATTACAGGGCAAACATACACTGACTATGCACTCTGGTTGCAAGCCACGATTCAGTAATAAATGCGCTAAACGGTTGGCTTTGGAGTTAAGTTGCCGATAACTAAGCGATTGCTCAGCGGTGCACAATGCTATAGCACCCGGATTGACTGCCACCTGCTCTTCAAACCGCTGATGCAGACAGCTCACATTGTCACGTTCCAATGCAGGTATCCAGGCATCCCGGGAGTTCCAGCTTGTCAGCAAATGCCGCTGCTCAGCATCCGTTAACACCGGCAACCTGGTCACTGACTGTTCATCGTTAGTCAGTATGCTTTCCAGCAACACCCGGTAACTGTCTGCCAGGCGCTCGATGCTCGGAGCTTCAAATAAATCTGTGTTGTAATTCCAGTTCAGTATTAATTTGCCATCAAATTCTTCAACCACCAGTTCCATATCGAATTTAACAATCCCAGTAGATGCCGCAATGGGAACCAACTCCAGATTGGTTAAATTTAATGAGCTTTGGGCATTATTCTGTAAGGCAAAAAATATCTGGAATAAAGGGTTATAACTCAGGTTGCGCTCAGGGTTTATCTCCTCAAGCAACATCTCAAATGGGATATGTTGATGACTATAAGCATCCAATACAGTTTTTTTGTTGTTGGCAAGAACTTCAGAAAAACTTTGACCGGCATCAAACCGGCTTCGTATGATCAAGGTGTTAACGAAGAAACCAATCATTGACTCTGCATCTGCATGCGTACGCCCGGCAATGGGTGTCCCGATAACTATGTCAGTTTCACTGCTGTAGCGACCAATCAAAATAGCAAAGACTGTTTGCAGCATCATGAATAAAGTTACATCATGATGTTGGCAGAATCCGTTGATTTTTTTTGTTATAAGGTTTTCTAACAACTGATTATGTATACGGCCATTAAATGTCTGCTCGGTTGGACGAGGTTTATCTAAATACAAATTATGGCTTTGCGGGATACCCGTTAATTTATCAGCCCAATATTGCAGCTCTTTATTTAAAACCTCACCTTGCAGCCAATCCCTTTGCCAGTAGGCATAATCGGCATATTGAAAACTTAACGGGCTTAACGGGTTTTCATGGCCTTCAAGAAAACTGTTATAAAGTGTATTAAGCTCGTTTAGCAGCAAACCAACTGACCACCCATCGGAAACGATATGATGCATGGTAATTAAAACTATGTGTTCATGGTCTGATAACTTCAGAACATTGGCACACAGCAGTTGACCTTTCGCCAAATCAAAACTTTTGTTGGCTATTTGTGAAGCTGCTTTTTGAATTTCTAATTCTTCTTCATCAGCATTTAATGTGGTTAAGTCAAGTGATTTAAGCGTTGACGTAACCTGTTTACTAACAACTTGATAAACTTTTCCTTTTCTTTGAGCAAACCGGGTACGTAATACGTCATGACGTTGTATAATTGCATTAATTGCCTGGCCAAATATTTCTGAGTTTAAATTTCCGATTAATTTGAATTGTACTGAAATATTATATTGACTTTGACCGCTTTCTAACTGGTCAACAAACCATAACCTTTGTTGTGCATAAGACGGCTTATACCATTTTTCAGCATTCGCCTTTACAGCATCTGTTGTTTGTTTGTTTTTAGTTGCTACATCCAGCTTCGATAAATAAGCAATGATTTCATTTTCATTGCTTTTTATCTGATTACGAATCGTATCGGTCATCGCATCTTTATTAGAAGTCAATTTAAGCCGATTGTTTTCAATATGAAACTCTATAGAAAGTTTCCGTGCAGCTTCTATTGTTGCTTTGGCGCTCAAGTCCATTCTCCTCACCATTCGTCATCGCCGTCGTCATCAAACACCTCTCCAACCGCTTTATTCATAGCCGGCATTGTTTGTGTGTTTCGATGTACTTCCAGTACTGATACCAATTCCCGAATAGTTGATTGCTCAAACAACTCCCTCAACGGTAGCTCTATTCCAAATTCCTGGCGAATCTGACTGATCAAACGGGTGGCCAGCAACGAATGACCTCCCAACAGGAAAAAATCATCCTCTATCCCAACTCGATCCAACTCCAACAACTCCTGCCAGATCGAACATAATCGACTCTCCAGCTCATTGCGTGGCGCCACATAACCCTCTAACTCC
>JAJFKX010000026.1 GCA_021772985.1 Gammaproteobacteria bacterium | reverse complement strand
ATCGTCAGCAAATCGGCGGTTCCCGATAATGTCGATGAACCGGGCGGCGATGTCACATTCAATGTGCAGGTACAGAACACTGGTGATGAAGCCGTCACCTTGAATACACTGGTGGACGATATCCGCGGTGATCTGAATGGCCAGGGGGATTGCAGTGTGCCGCAAACCATAGTGGCCGGGAATAGTTACAGCTGCAGTTTCATAGCAACGGTCAGCGGTAATGCCGGTGACAGTGAAACCGATACCATCATGGCCGCTGTTTCAGATGATGACGGCAACGATGTTCAAGCGCAGGCCAGTGCTACTGTCACTATCAATGATGTGCAACCAGAAATCATCGTCAGCAAATCGGCGGTTCCCGATAATGTCAATGAACCGGGTGGCAATGTCACATTCAGAGCTCAGGTACAAAACACCGGTGATGAAGTTATTACGTTGAATTCACTAGTAGACAACATTCATGGTGATTTGAACGGCCAGGGTGATTGCAGTGTGCCGCAGAACATTGCCATGGGCAGTGGTTACAGCTGTAGTTTCATAGCTATGATCAACGGTAATGCCGGTGACAGCGAAACCGATACCATCACAGCTACTATCTCAGACGATGACGGCAACAATGTCCAGGGCCAGGCCAGTGCCACGGTGATGATTAATGATGTGGTTCCAAGTATCACAGTCAACAAGTCGGCTTCACCAAACAATGTGAACGAACCGGGTGGAGATGTAACTTTCAGCACCCAGGTCAATAATACCGGTGTGGAAATGATTACCTTAACCACATTAAGTGACGATATCCATGGTGATCTGAATGGTCAGGGTATCTGCTCGGTGCCACAGAATATTGCACCTGGTGGCAGTTATGCTTGCAGCTTTACCGTTACCGTCAACGGTGTTGGTGGCAGCAGTGAAACCGATGTCATCACGGCTTCGGCCTCAGATGATGATGGCAATGATGTTCAAGGCCAAGCCAGCGCCACCGTTACCATCAACAATATCGATGCCAGCCTGATTACACCTTTGAGTATTAGTGGTTTGGAAGACCAGACACTATTGTTAACCGGTATCAGCGTGATTGATCCGGGTGCGCCAGTGGTATTTATCAGCGCTTCGGTAAGTAATGGTTTGCTCAGCCTGAACGGCACAGCCGGACTAAGTTTTACTGCAGGCGATGGTATGGATGATAGCCTGCAGGAGTTCAGCGGGACAGTGGCAGCGGTCAATCAAGCCTTGGATGGGGCCAGTTATCAACCAGATGAAGACTTTAACGGTGTCGATAGCTTATCCATCCAGGCTGATGATGAAACCCTTACACGTTTAGCATCGGCCACAGTTCAATTGAATATTGCCGCTGTTAACGATCAGCCGGCATTTACTGTTGGACCCAATCAAAGCGTTGATAATGATGCTGGTACGCAAGTGATCGCTCCTTGGGCCACCGAAATCAGTGCTGGACCGGCTGACGAGTCCGGGCAAATGGTTAATTTCACGGTAAGCTCGGTCAGTGATGCTGGCCTGTTTTCTGCACAGCCACAAGTGGCGGCAGATGGCTCGTTAAACTTCACTCCGCAAACGGGGGCAGATGGAGTTGCCACGATTACCATGTTTATCATGGATGATGGTGGAGTAGCCGACGGTGGTGATAATCAATCCGGTGAGCAATCATTTACCATCACCATTTTGTCCACCGATGCTGCTGACCTGAGCATCACCAAGGGCAACGGCCTTGGCGGGCTGGATGAGAACCAGACGTTTGCCTATACCATAGTGGTGGCCAATGCCGGCCCCAGTGATGCAACCGGTGCAACAGTAGCAGATAACCTGCCGCCCAATCTCAGCAATGCCAGCTGGATCTGCAGCGCCACCGCCGGGGCGGTCTGCACGGCTTCGGGCAATGGCAATATCAACGATACGGTCAGTATTCCGGCGGGTGGGTCAGTGGTGTATACATTAACTGTTACCGTTACTGAACCGGAAGGCGGCAGTGTCACTAACAGCGCCAGTATTTTTTCACCCGCAGGGTTACCGGACCCGAACCTGGGAAATAATGGCAGCAGCGATACTGATCCGGTCGGTCTGTTCGTTGACGGGTTTGAAACTGAATGACAGTTTGCAATTCCCATGTATTCGCGTGGGTACAATTTTTGCGTAAGTTAAATATTGAAAAATACTGGGCAGGCGCTGGTCAGCCCTATATCTGAAGGGCTATACTGCTAGGATAAATTAGCGGAAATAAGCAATTTGTGCGCGTCTGTGAGAAGCCGGGCACAATTCAGAAAGGCTTATTCCCGGTTATAACATAATCGCTGAAAAACCATCCGCCCTGGAGCCTAGTCATGAGCAAGCGCACAGTAACTGCACTGTTTTCACTTATTTTTTCATCTGCTGTATTCGCCAATTTCACGGTTGAGGAAAGTCCCGATGGCTTGCTGATTACCCCTTCCATTGATTTTATCAGTGCTGTGGCAAGCATTGGCGGCCCTTATGGCCAGCAGCAACTCAGTTTCGAACGTGGTCAGCAGATCACCATTCCGTTACCGCGGCTGGATGGCCAGTACACTTATCAGGTGGTATTGACGCCATTGCTGACGCCTGCACAAATCCAGGCCCGTGATGCCGCCCGTGGTACGCAGGGCGGAGTATCAATCATCGATTCTGAATTGACTGTATCCAGCGGAAGTTTTGCCGTACTGGGCAACAGTTTTAGCGAAGCGGCGGATGAGGATGGTGAAAATACTGATGCCGCTAATCCTGTGCCTGTTCCGCGTGTTGTGATTGTGCCGCAAGGCCAGGATGGTGTGATTCAAGGCGGTTTGTGTGTGGGTTTCGATTGCCCCAGTGCGCCGAATTTTGGTTTCGATACTTTCCGTTTGCAGGAAAATAATCTGCGCATACATTTTGACGACACCAGTGCCAGTGGCAGCTTTCCCGGCAATGACTGGCGGCTGATTGCCAATGATTCCACTAATGGCGGCATGAATTTATTTGCGTTGGAAGATTCGACAGCCGGGCGGCGCATCGCCACCTTTGAAGCCGGAGCGCCGGTTAATTCTTTATATATGAATGATGCCGGAAACATTGGTTTGGCTACCAATACACCTGGCGGGATAGAATTTTATATAGCTGATGGTGATTCGCCGACAGTTCGGCTGGAACAAAACGGCAGTAACGGGTTTGCCAGTCAGGTCTTTGATATAGTTTCTAACGAAACCAATTTTTTTATTCGTGATGTTACCAACGGCAGTGCTTTGGCATTTCGTATTCAACCAGGGACAGATGCAGACACCTTAAACCTGGATAACGAGGGACAGGTGTCGATTGGTGTCGGCTCTGCCATTGAGGCAAACGCTACCCTGCATGTGCGCTCACGCAATAACGGTGATCCAGCATTTTTGGTACAACGCTCTGGGCCGACCGCAGACTTGCTGAGCCTGGCAGATAGCGGCGATATGATTTTGTCCGGCACATTGGCGCAATTGTCCCGTCGTGACAGCAAGGAACATTTTGCCGGTATCGACCACCAGACGATGTTGACTGCACTCAAGGGTTTGGATATCAGCACCTGGAATTACAAGCACCAGGCTGATGATGAACGCCATCTGGGTCCGGTGGCCGAAGAGTTCTATGCTGCTTACGGACTGGGCACTGATGCGGAACACATTGCCACTTCCGATATGGCCGCCGTGGCACTGGCCTCCAGCCAGGCATTGCTGTTCGAACTGGAAGCCAAAGACCAGCGCATAACCGAACTGGAAGCACGCCTGCAACGGCTGGAAGCCTTAATGGTGCAGGTGCTGGAGCACAAGCAAGATCAGGATACTCAGCAGATAGTCAACCGCTAGGAGGTTGGCCATGAACCGCTGGAAACTCCTGCCGGCAGTCCTGTTGGGACTGTGCGGTTTGACCTTTAACCTGCAGGCCGCAACCCTGGGGTTGATCTACGATACGACCACCAATACCGAATTGCTGGCTGATGTGAGTGACTTGGGCGTGATCACACCCATGGGTACCGGTGAGACAGCATGCTGCAGCGTGGCTGGCGAACTGGCAACTCATAACGACACCAACGTGTTTTTTGTCGGCAGTCCGACCGGTTCTGTGGCTCAGTCGTTTTATGTGCTGGATAGCACCACCGGGAACAGCGCTCAGGCTTCGATAGCCTTTCCTGCTACCTTGAAAGTGCTGGCACTAAGCTGGGATGACAGCAACAACCGTTTGCTGGCGCTAACCCAAACCATCGGTATGACAAGCCTGCAGTTGAACAGTGTTAATACCACCACCGCGGCATTAACCCCGATCGGTGCTGGTATTACCGATTGCTGTGCCGTGGCAGTAGGTGTGGATGTTTTGGATGCAGATAATCAGCTGTGGTACCTAACCGCTCAACCGATATCGACCATGCAATGGCAGTTATACACCATTGATTTAAGCACTGGTGGTTTGGCGATGCCGGCGGCTGTTTTAACCCAGGCGCCAGTCAGCCTGATGCTGGACGCCGGGTTGTTGGCGATATACCACGACCCAGTCCTGCCAGGGGAACGTCTGGCCAGTGTGGATCCGGCCAGCGGTGCTTTTACCAATATCGGCGCTGGGCAGAATGGCTGCTGCTTTGCCGCTCAGGGCGTCTCTGCGATGCTCAACAAAACTGTATTGCAGGTGGCGCGCCCGGATGCCGTCAACCCATTTGCATTTTTCTCGGTGAATGCCGCAGGCGTGTTCACCCAACAGGCTGATGTGCCTGCAACCATGGTGGTTAATGCCTTGCTAGGCAGTTTGGAAGGCCCGCAAATTGCCGAAGGTGGACTGGTTACGGTCAACATAGATGAAGATAACACCCCGACAGCATTTGCTTTGACCTTGAATTCCACCGATCCGAATGGTGGTGGTTTGACCTGGTCAATCAGTACCCCGGCGGCTATGGGCACTGCCGGCGTGGCACCTCCCGGCACCGGCTTATCCCAGGTGATCAATTACACCGCCAATGCCGATGTTAATGGAATGGACAGCTTTGTCGTTCAAGTCATCGATACCAACGGTGAATTTGACAGCATTATTGTTAATGTGGCTATCAATCCGGTGAATGATGCACCCTCGTTTGCGATTGGACCCAATCAAATGGCCAACGAGGATAGTGGCGTTCAGAGTGTGCCCAACTGGGTAACCGCGATCAGCCCTGGGCCGGTTAATGAAGCTGGCCAGACTGTGCAATTTTTGGTCGGCAATGACAATGCCGGTCTGTTCAGCGCTGCACCAGCCGTGGCAACGGATGGGACTTTGACCTATACACCGGCGCCGAACCAGTTCGGCACAGCCACGGTGATGGTTCAGGCCATGGACGATGGTGGAACCGCGAGTGGTGGCATTAATACATCAGCTGTACAGATGGCGACGATCACCATTCTGCCGGTCAATGATGCCCCCAGCTTTATCGCTGGCCCGGACCAGAATGTGCTGGAAGAGGCCGGTCTGCAAACGGTTCCTGGTTGGGCAACAATGTTAAGCCCCGGACCTGCGAATGAAAGCAGTCAGGCATTGAGTTTTGTGGTTGGTAACAACGACAATACATTGTTCAGCCAGCAACCGGCTGTTGATCCGACAGGCACCCTGACGTATACCCCTGCGGTCGATGCAGTTGGCACTGCGATAGTCAGTGTGCAAATAATGGATGACGGAGGTGTTGCTAACGGCGGAGTGAATATTTCGGCTGTACAAATGTTCAACATAAACATTGGCGAAGTCAATGACGCACCGAGCTTTACCCCAGGCCCGAATCAGAATGTGTTGGAAGATGCTGGTGCACAGGCTGTGGCCTGGGCCACCAATATTGATCCGGGTGCCGCCAGTGAAGTTGGCCAGATGTTGACCTTTATTGTCAGCAACAACAACAACGCCTTGTTCAGTGTACAACCGGCTATCGACGCCAGTGGAATGCTGACATTTACCTCGGCAGCAGATGAGGTTGGCAATGCGTTGGTTGATGTGCAATTGATGGATGATGGCGGCACTGCCAATGGTGGTATGGATACCTCTGCGGTAATCCAGTTCACCATTGATGTGGCTGAAGTGAATGATGCACCTTCATTTACAGCCGGCCCCAATCAAACAGTATTGGAAGATGCCGGCCTGCAGACGGTACCCGCCTGGGCGACCAATATCAGCCCCGGCCCGGCCAGTGAAAACTCGCGGGTGCTGACCTTCAATGTCAGTAATGACAACAATGCCTTATTCAGCCAGCAACCTGCTGTTGACGGCGTCACCGGAACACTGACCTTTACCCCGGCTGTTGATGCGGTAGGTATAGCAATAGTGGACGTTGCATTGATGGATGACGGTGGTACCGCAAACGGCGGCGTGGATACCTCGCCGGTACAGCAGTTCACCATTGAAATCACCGAAGTCAACGACGCGCCGACATTTACCCCAGGCCCGGATCAGAATGTTCTGGAAGATGCCGGTGCGCAGGCAGTGGCCTGGGCCACCAATATCGATCCCGGCGCCGCCAGCGAAGTGGGCCAGATATTGACCTTTATTGTCAGCAACAACAACAACGCTCTGTTTACCGTACAGCCTGCAATCGATGCCGGCGGCATGCTGACCTTTACCTCGGCACCGGATCAAGTGGGCACAGCGGTGGTTGACGTGCAATTGATGGATGACGGTGGTACCGCTGATGGCGGTGTGGATATTTCTGCGGTCATCCAGTTCAATATTAATGTTGCCGAAGTGAATGATGTGCCTTCGTTCACAGCTGGTCCAAATCAGGCTCTGCTGAAAGATTTAGGACCGCAAACTGTGGTTGGCTGGGCGACCAATTTAAGTCCCGGCCCGGCCAGTGAAGCCGGTCAGATGTTGAGTTTTGTGGTGAGTAACAACAATAACCCATTGTTCAGCCAACAGCCGAGTATTGACCCCAGTGGAACATTGACTTTCACCTCTGCCCCGGATGCCAATGGCATCGCCACAGTCGATGTGGCGATTATGGATGATGGCGGCACCGCCAATGGTGGCGTGGATACCTCTGCTGTACAGCAATTCACCATTGATATCGCCGCGGTCAATGATGCGCCCAGCTTTATGGTTGGCCCGGATGTATTCGCTTTTGATGAAGACCCGGCCCAGATGATCAGCCCCTGGGCAACTACGATCAGCGCCGGCCCTCCGGATGAAAACGGTCAGGCATTAACCTTCAATGTGGTAGGCAATACCGATCCGAGCTTATTCGCGGTACAGCCTGCTGTAGCACCGGATGGGTCATTAAGTTTCACCCCGATGCTGGGTGGGGATGGTGACAGCATTATCACCCTGGAATTGATGGATGATGGCGGTACCGCTAATGGTGGTGTGGATACCTCACCTACTCAGAATTTCACTATTACCATAGGCCCGGCGATCGCTGATCTGGAACTGACTTTGACTGCTGTCAATGCGCCGTTGGTTATTCACCCGTTTGTGTCATTTGATATTGTTATGCAGGTGATCAACAGTGGTCCACAGCCGGCGACCGGTGTGAGCACTGAAGTGACCTTATCCAGTCAACTTGCATTCACCGGCGCACAAGCTGGTTGTGCAGACCTGGTGGGTGGTCTGGTGATCTGGGATTTGGGTGCATTGGGCAACAATGGCGCCAGCGCCAGTTGTGCCTTCACGGTACAGGTGACGGGATTGGGTGCATTGACTGCGGTCGGCACCACTACCAGCGATCAGTTGGATCCTGATCCGGTGAACAATACCGACATCACCTTAATCCAGGTACTGGAATCGGTAGCCCTGGAAGTGCCGACGTTAAGCCGTTGGTCGCTGTTACTTTTGATATTGTTATTGGCAGGCTTGTCAGTACGTCACGGCGAAATGCGTAAAGCCGTGCGCCGATAATTAAACAGGCCGCAATATAAGCGGCCAGATAGTGCAAATATGCCCCGGCAAACCTGCCGGGGCTTTTTTATGCATGGTAAAATAGCCTGATGAATGTATCTCAACACGCCGGGCTGGGGCTACGTAAAGCTGTTGCCGAAAATAACCCTTTGTCGATTGTCGGCACCATCAATGCCTATACCGCCAGAATGGCTCAACGAGTTGGTCACCAGGCTATCTATCTTTCTGGTGGTGGGGTGGCTGCCAACTCTCTGGGAGTGCCTGATCTGGGTATCTCGACCCTGGAAGATGTACTGATTGATATCCGCCGGATCACCGAGGTTTGTGATTTGCCGTTATTGGTGGATGCTGATACCGGTTTTGGTAGCAGCGCATTTAACATTGCCCGGACCATCAGCAACCTGGATAAAGCAGGCGCAGCCGGCTGTCATCTGGAAGACCAGGTAGGCGCCAAACGTTGTGGGCACCGACCGGGTAAGGCTGTGGTGTCCAAAGATGAAATGGTCAATCGCATCAAGGCTGCAGTTGATGCACGGCAAAACGATGAATTTGTGATTATGGCGCGGACCGATGCACTGCAGGTAGAAGGTATGCCGGCAACCATAGAACGTGCCCAGGCGTATGTGGAAGCAGGTGCCGATATGGTCTTTCCGGAAGCGATGCGCAGTCTGGAGCATTATCAGCAGTTTCGTGCCGCACTGGATGTGCCGATTCTGGCCAACATCACTGAGTTTGGTCACACCCCGTTATTCACAGGTGAACAGCTGGCCGGTGTCGGCGTGGATATCGTGTTGTACTGCTGTTCTGCCTACCGGGCAATGAACAAGGCTGCAGTCACGGTATATGAGGCGATCAAACAGGACGGTCATCAGAAAAACGTAATCGATATCATGCAGACCCGTGATGAACTCTACGATTATCTGGACTATCACAGCTACGAGCAAAAACTGGATCAGTTATTTACTGATTCAGACAGTAACCAAACATAAGTCAAGCCAACACAATCAACAAGGACCCAGCATGACAGACAAAAACTCCGGCGCAGGATTGCGCGGACAATCAGCAGGTGAAACTGCTATTTGCACCGTGGGTGCAACCGGCAACAGTTTGCGATACCGCGGCTATGATGTGCGTGATTTAGCAGATAACTCCAGCTTTAACGAAGTGGCCTATATGGTTCTGAAGGGCGAATTACCCAAACAGGCTGAATTGGATGCTTATCAGGCCCGTTTAAAAAGTTTGCGTGGTTTGCCTCAGGCGCTGCGTGAAGTACTGGAGCGTATTCCTAAAGATGCTCACCCAATGGATGTGTTACGCACAGGTTGCTCGTTTCTGGGTAATGTTGAACCGGAAACCGATTTTTCCCAGCAACAGGACAAAGCTGATCGGCTGTTGGCCGCGTTCCCTGGGATGTTGCTGTATTGGTATCGTTTCAGCCATGACGGTGTACGGGTCGAAACCGAAACCGATGATGACAGCATAGGTGGGCAATTTTTACGCATGCTGCATGATAAAGATCCCGGCGAGTTGCATAGCAGGGTAATGGACGTATCCCTGATTTTATATGCAGAGCATGAATTCAACGCCTCTACATTTACTGCCCGGGTATGTGCATCGACCTTGTCGGACATGTTTTCCTGTGTCACCGGTGCGATTGGCTCTTTGCGTGGTCCCTTGCATGGCGGAGCCAATGAAGCGGCAATGGAAATGCTGCAGCAATACGACTCCGTTAAACAGGCTCACAGCGACGTGCATGCCAAGCTGGCTGCCAAAGATAAAATCATGGGCTTTGGCCATGCGGTGTATCGTGAACGTGATCCACGCAATGCAATTATCAAAGAATGGTCACGCAAGTTATCAAAAGAAGTGGGTGATCAAGTGTTGTTTGCAGTTTCCGATGAAGTCGAACGGATTATGTGGGACGAGAAGAAACTGTTTGCCAATGCTGATTTTTTCCATGCATCCGCCTATCACTTCATGGGTATTCCAACCAAGCTGTTTACCCCGATATTTGTGATGTCTCGGATTACCGGCTGGGCAGCACATATCATGGAGCAGCGGGCCAACAACCGTATTATCCGACCAGGGGCAGACTATACTGGCCCAGGCCCAAGGCCCGTAACCGCGATTGCAGACAGGTAAACAGCTAAGCCAAAAGGCATAAATAGTGATTCTTTCCGGTTGCACCAGCAACCGGAGTAGCTATCAATTACTCAGGTTAAATTTTGTCAGACTCCAATCATTGACAGTGGGTTGGAATTATGTGAATATGATACCTAAAGGTTTCATTATGGTATTTAAAAGTATCATAATGAAACCTTTAAGTAATTTTTCTCTTGGAGAATGTGAATGAATATCGCTGCAGATTTTTCTTATGCTGAACTGTCTGATAAGTTCATGCAGCGGGTGGCTGTTATTACCCTGATGCTGGCGGTGGTGCTGGGAATATCAGCTACACAGAGTATAGTCGGGGATGATTTGGCATGGTACTTAAGCCAAATAGAAAGAGTTTTGGCAATAGTGATGGTGGTCACGGCATTATTAGGTTTGTTGCCATTAATGGTAAAAAAATTGTCACTCAATCGCAAACTGCGCAAATCGCAGTTGGAAGGGTTTATTAATGATGTTGCACACAAATCTTTCACTTTTGCCTGGGCAGCAACATTTGTATCAGTGTCACTGTCCAAGCTTTTTTTACAACAACAACTGGCCGAATTACCTCTAGAATCATTATTGGAATTTATCCAGGCAATTTTATTTGGGGCTTATGCAGTATGTTTCTTGATATTGAATAAAAGTGAATCAGACCACGAAGATTTTGAGCAGACAGTGGGTGATTAAAGATGGGGCTGCAGAACCGCATACGCGTTTATCGTGCAGAACATCGCTTAAGCCAGAGCGATTTAGCAAAAATTATTGGAGTGTCAAGAAAGACAATCAGTACCATTGAAGTAGGCAGGTTTGTACCATCAACCATTATTGCATTAAAAATAGCCCGCTATTTTAATGTGCATGTTGAGGATGTATTCACTTTAAATTCGGATTGATGGAAACTGATTAATATTCGGAGCGAACAGATCCGCTAACAATTCTAAAAATTTAATACATTAAATGGAGTTTTAAATGAAAAATGGAATCTGCATCTTATGCTTTCTATTCCTTGCAATAAGTGCTGAAGCGGAAAGCCCGTTCAGTATTGAGCACAGTATTAACTCAAATTTCCCGGAACAAGAACGGAATTTCACTATTCAATTACCGGAATCTTACTTTTCTCAGGAAACCTATAAATACCCGGTATTGGTGTTGTTAGATGGTGAGTCTAATCTGGACTATACTCGGTCAGTGTCTGAGTTTCTTGCAGATAGTGCCGTGATGCCGGAAGTTATAATCGTGGCGCTTCATGCAGGGGTAACGCGTGAACGTGATTACTTGCCGAATAACGAGCAAACCAATAGTGGTATGACTGGGGATGCTGATCAGTTTCTTAGCTACATCGAACAGGAATTAATTCCATTTGTAGAAGCCGAGTATCGTGCTGCACCGCTGAGATTGTTATCTGGGCATTCAATCGGAGGGGTTTTTGTAATATATACCATGCTGAAGCAGCCCGGTATTTTTCAAGGATACATGGCGCAAAGCCCTTATCTTGCAGACCAGGCATTGGTAGCGCTTTTGACTCAGCAAATTGAAACATTTGGAAAACAAAATCCAAGCCTGGATAAAACTTTTTATATGAACCTTGGGGATGAACCTGACTTGGAACAGGCTTTTAACCAGATACAGGCTTCACTGGAAGCCGGCTCGCCCCACGGGTTTCGTCTCAAGGTCGCCAGGAACCCAGGCGAAATGCACATGACTACGCGTCTTATTGGGCAGTATAGTGGGTTGCAGGAATTTTTCTCTGAAGACTGGGCGTTATCACAACAGCAAATTGTGTCTGCAAAGGCTGCCGGTGTGATAGCCCATGTTGAAGGGTTATCAGAGAAGTATCGTTATCCAGTGCTTTATAGTGAGCAAACGCTATCCCAGGCAACACAAATCTTTCTGTCACAGCAAGATATAAATTCTGCTGCACAAGTAGGTGAAATGTTCACAAAACAATACCCAAATTCTGCAATAGCCCATTTTTTGCTGGCAAATGTACAAGGGTCCAGTGGCAACAGAGAGGCTGCGTCAAATTCGGTTGCTACTGCAATTAAACTCTACGAGGAAAATCCATCACCCAGGTTGGCGCCGTTATATGCTGGTATGAAGCAACTAGAACAACAGCTAAACGCAAATTAACTATAGGGTTTTAATGGTAATCAACTTGATTAAATTTTGAAAGAATGGAGAATTTTTATGGAAAAAGATGCACCCGATATTAAACTAGACCCGATTATTATTATAGCGGTTTATGTGGCCGCTGCTAATCTGCTCAAGTGGGTTTATCCATTTTCTGTTCAGCAGCTTGGATCACTTGCATATATTGGATATGTCGCTTTGGCCATTGGTCTTGGCATAATATTTCTGGCATTTAAAGAATTTTCAAAAGCTGAAGTAAGGGCTGATTGTGCTACCAGTTCGAAAGTATTGGTAGCGACTGGTATTTATAAGTACTCAAGGAACCCAATGTATTTGGGTTTTTTTGTTAACTTTATCGGTATTTATTTTCTTTTTAACAACCTTTGGTATTTGATTTTATTAATTCCTGCATATGTTCTTTTTAGATTCATGGTGATTGCAAAAGAAGAAGAATATTTGGCAGCTAAATTTGGAGATGAATATAGTCGCTATAAATCATCGGTAAGACGCTGGATTTAATTTGTCAGCATCGTCCCGGGTTTGTCAGGTCAGACCCGGGAGCTGGAATTTAGATATGCAATGGTAACTGCTAAACCTACAATCTGAAAATCGGTCGTTATTGTAGCTTGGGTGCTGTGTATGGAATAATCTAATTTATGTTTAACTGGTGCCGGTTAACCAGCCTTTTGCAAGCTGCATTTCGGCATCCTTTTCACCCATGGTGATCAGATTCTGGATATCATTGGCATTAAAATCGGTGACATTAATCGTCAGGCGTTCATTCGGGCGAATCTCGACAAATTCAACAATTCGTTTACCTGAAGTGATCGTACGAACACCTGTGGTCTGCTCAATTTTATAGGTTTTGTTTAGCTTGGAAAGCATCTCCAAATCGGTGTTCATAATCTCGCTGGTGAGCGTGCCTAGTGTACGTTTAAGCAGTTTCAGCATATTACCGAACTCCTTTTTAGCTTCTACTGTAGACATTTGATGGGGTTTCATGGCGATCACTGCCATTTTTTCTGCACCCATATCAATTGCAGGCTTCAGTGGAGCAATACTCCTCAGCCCACCATCCGCCAATGGCTGGCCTTTGACCCACATTAGCGGCATGCTCACCGGTTCCCGGGTTGAAGCAATAATGTAATCAAGAATATCGTCTCCAAAAGTATCAATATCGGCATTAAAATAATCACCGGTAGCCATGTTGGTGACGCCACAAGCGTAATAGGTTTTACTGGCACGCAGATTTTCAGGTTTAATATTAGCGCGAGCAAGATCAGCAGCCCCATCCATCTTTGTCAGGCCATTAAACTTACCACCAATAATCGAGGTTACCAGTTTTAGAGTACCGCGTTTTTTACCAATGGAAGCAAAACTGGTGATGCTGTCACGCCAGAAAGACTCCAATTCATTGCCTATTTCAGACCAGTTCGGAAGATTGCCTGCCAATGCGGCCTGGCCGGCGCGATCGGCTAGAAACCCGCCGTTCATGGACCCGACGGAAACACCAAAGATACCTCCGGGCTCGAATTTAGTGCCATCCTTGAAGGTATGGTTAAGCAAGGCTTTAACCGCCCCTGCCTGGTAGGCACCTTTAACATTGCCACCGGATAACACCAAAGAATTTTTAGTATCGTACACACCACCCTCCTGATTATTACGGTCCCTGGAATTAGCATACACACTAAGTTATAAGAAAACACCTGATGGCTGACGCGATTGCATGCTAACTTTATATCAACCCGACGCATCAAAGGCCTATGGCTGCTTTGTTAAAAACCTCAGTCCCTACACTCGATGAATTTCATAGTGCACTTCAGCAGTATGGAGATCGCTGGTATGCGGTGTGCCTGAAAATTACCCGCAACCCGGCTTATGCCGAAGATGCGGTTCAGGATGGTTTGATGACTGCCTGGAGCAAGCGTCAGCAATTTCAGGGCGGATCACGTCTGGATACCTGGATTCATCGGATTGTTGTCAATGCTGCATTGCAGCTGATACGCAAAAACCGGCCACAAGTCTGGCAACCTCTGGAAGATGATTTTGTGGTTGATCCTAAAACCCCGGTAGATGCCAGGGCAGAGCAGGAAATGGGAATGGAATTGGCGGCAGCATTAACGCAATTAAGCGAATTCGAACGGGTCTGTTTTGTACTTAAACACATCGAGCAATGGCGTTTAAGTGAAATTGCCGAAGCGTTGGAAACTGCAGTCAGCAGTATCAAGCAAGGCTTGTTTCGAGCAGTTCGTAAGCTGCGCAAAAGCATGGCCGAATGGCGGAGTGAACAATGATCAACGATGAAGAACTGCTTTTATATTATTACCGTGATGGCTTATCAGAAAAGCGTATGGCTGAAATCAAAATGGCCCTGGAACGAGATCCTAAGCTGGCGGATCGGTTACTAACCTTAAGCCATCAGCTCGATCAGTTGGAGGTCAGTGCTGAGCTCAAAGCACCGGCTCATGCAATGCACCGCTGGCACACCAGCCTGGATCGTTTGGTCAGCATGGAACAGGATAAGCCTTCGCGTTTCGCTTGGCTGATGCAGCCATTTCAATTTGGAGCAGCGCTAGCAAGCGCAGCAGTACTGGTGCTTACCCTGGGGGTGTTGATCGGGCTGAATCTGCCAGATAAACAGACTACACCTGATGCAGTTACAACACCGTTTGTCAGTTCAACCAATTCATTTGTATCCGGCTTGCGGGTTTTTCTGCAGGAAACCGAAATGCAACTGGCCAGCCTTAATGATGAAAACCCAACTCAACGTCAGGCCCTGATCACGGAAATTATCAGTCGGAATCGAATGTATCAAATGGCTGCTGAGAACAGCAGTGACCCTGGATTAGCACGGGTATTGCGTGCTTTCGAGTTGGTTTTGATGAGCATCGCGAATGAACAAAGTTCAGCTTCAGAAATTGAAGCAGCGCGTATGCAGTTGGCGTTCGAATTAACAGTTATGCAAACAAAATTAGCGCGTGCCACATCTAAGCAAGTAGAACAGCTTTAACACGGGTAAACGTTTTAATACAGGAAATTCATTATGAGAGTTATGTTGGTTTTAATTATGGCTTTGGCTGGGATACTAACACCGGTACAAGCACAGACAGATATCGAACGTGAAGAATTGGCAGTTACTGCACTTGAAGCATTAATGTCTGCGCCAGCAGATCGTGCCTTGCCGTTGGTGCAAAAAGTGCTGGCCAGTAATCATAGCGATCGAGTCAAATCCAGGGCATTATTTATTTTAAGCCAGATTAATCTGCCGGAGGCGCAAGCTGAGTTGGTGGAGTTTGCGGTTAATACTGATTCTGCTTTGCAAGCAGAAGCTATCCGGATGATAGGTATCGGTGGCAATGCCGATGCGTTGCAGGCACTGGAAGGGATTTATGCTGCCGGTAATGCTGAAACCAAACAGGAGGTATTGCAGGCTTATTTAATTGCAGATGATAAGCAAGCGGTTTACCGCCTGGCAACCAATGCCACCAATGATGAGGAATTCGACCAGGCAATCCAAATGCTGGGTGTGATGGGGGCTGTTGATGAACTGCGGCAACTGGGCGACCGTGGCAACATGTCAGAGAGCCTGGTGCGGGCACATGTTATGTCAGGGGATTTGGAGGGTTTACAGCAGCTAATCAAAACAGATGCAGTGGCAAGCGATCCGGAATTGCAAATTGAGGTAATCAATGGCTTTGGGATTATTGGTGGCGCACAGGCAAATCAGGTATTGGTAGATACTTATCGGAATACCGAAAATCAGGATGTCAAAAAGGCCGTATTACAAGGCATGATAATCTCTGGCCACGAACAGGGTTTATTGGAACTATACCGTGAAGCGCAGAACACGGATGAAAAACGGAGGTTATTGCGAACCTTGGGCATTATCGGTGGTGACGCGGCTCTGGAAGCTATTGATGCTGCATTGCAGGGGAATCAACCATGATGAGCTCAATTGGTCAATATGGCGAGAGCATAAAAATGCGATGTGCCATATTCGGTTTGATCTGGATAATGGGCTCACTTAATAATCTAGTGGCTGCTTCAATTGAGCTGCCCGATGATGGTTGGGTCAGCTGGCAGGTGGCAGCCGTGGAAGGCGCGCCAAACTGGTGTTGTTTCCATTGGAATAACGGCAAACCCATATCCAAACCCTGCAATCTTGACAGCCGCAACATGAGTTATGGCAGCTCAGATGAAACCGCCGATGACGCTGCTGAAATGCGGATTTATGCTTTAATGGAAAACGGTGAACTGCAGAAAATCCGTACATTCGAGACGTCATGTCCGGTCAAGGCAAAAACTGATATAGCCAACCTGGGTATTGTTCCAGCAATTGATAGTGTCAACTGGCTGGCAGAGCACTTTTCAGCACAAATAAAACTTAGCAGCCATATATTAGCGGCGGTAGCAGTGCATGCAGATGATCGGGCACGGGAAGTTTTGGTCGATATCGGATTACATGATTCTATTATTGAAAATCGTAAGGGCGCTGTTTTCTGGATGGGGCAGCTGCGGGCATTAGAAACAGCGGCTGAAATCAGGCAGATCATGTTTGCTGATTCCTCTGCAAAAGTCAGAGAACATGCTGCATTCTCAATTTCTCAGTCACAGATACCAGAGCGTGCTGCTGCATTAATTGAGCTGGCGAATACCGATTCAGCCGCAAAAGTCCGGGCGCAAGCCTGGTTCTGGTTAACCCAAACTGCTGCAGATGAAAGTGAAAGTGCAATATTCACGGCGCTGAATAAAGAACCGGATCAGCATGTCCAACAGCAGGCTATTTTTGCTTTATCTCAGTTACCAAAGGAGCGGGCATTTGAGGCCTTGACACAACTTATCGAAGACCAAAGCCTGTCCAGGAAAAATCGAAAGCAAGCTTTATTCTGGTTGGCTCAGAGTGAGTCTGCACAAGTCTTCGACTACATGGACAGTATTTTATCCAAGCCTTAACCGGGGATAATAAAGGGCCGGGATAGCAGATTGAATATCCCGGCCTGATTAGCAAATCTAATTGCTAAAAATCAGTTTTGACCGCTGGTAAAGTCTTGCTGCAGAAATCGCCAATAATAATCCTAACGCTAAGGTACTGACTATGCTGATAACTTCCCACAATACGGGCACACTTTCAGCACGGATATGTTGGTTAACCAACAGGTTTTGGGATAGTAATGGAATCCACATCATCCAGGTTTCAGCTTTCACCGGATTAATAAACAGCCATAAACTGGGTAGCATCGGAATCAGGATAATCATGCTCATATAAGACTGTGCTTCACGAAAGCTTTTTGCAAAAGCAGCAATGGTGGTGAGCAAAGCCGCAGCAACCAATGCCACTGGAGCTGTGATGTACCAGAACCGAGCTGCCAGATTCCAGTCGATATTAAGCTCAAAATTCAAATTTGAAGCTGGTATTAAACCTACAAAAATGACAAAGGCCATTAATGTCAAAACCAATGAAGCCAATGAAAATAAAGTTGTGGCAGTTAGCTTGCCGGTCATGATTTCCCAGCGTGGCACCGGATTAATTAACAGCGGTTCTAATGATTGGCGTTCTTTTTCACCGGCAGTGGTGTCGATGGCAACAGACATGCTGCCGACAAACAAAGTGATCATAATAAAATACGGCAGCATGGCCAGAATTAGAGCGCCCCGGCTTTCCGGGGTAGATAAATCTATATCACGCACATCTACTGCGCGCATCAATTGTGGGTCGACACCTCGCAATTGCAGCCGCAAACTACCAATTTGTGAGCTATAACCGTTCAGTAACAACTTTACCCGGGCAAGCGTAGTACTGATTTCTCGCTGAGATGCATCTGCGATAACTTCAACTGTTGCCGGTTGTCCGGCACGCCATTTTTCTGGGTAGTCTTCAGCAATACGAATGATGACCGAGTGTAATTCGTCCCGAATGGCCTGTTCCGGATCAGCTGGAGGTTGTTCAACAACTACACCCTGTAATTCCAGAAAGTTGATCAAACTGGGTGCCAGGCTTTCATTAACAACCGGGATATGCAGTGTTTCCTGGGCCTTATCAACCTCTTTTTGAGTGATTAAAGTCAACATGCCGATAAACAGTAAAGGACCAAGAATAGGTCCCATCAGCAATGTATTCATGACCGTGCGCCGGTCACGCAAGCTATCACGAATTTCTTTCAAGGCAACGATTTTGATTCCTCGCATCATGCCAGCAAGCCCTCCTCGGTGCCGATTAATTTCACAAACGCATCTTCTAATTCCGGGCAACCGCTGATCTCACGCAAATGCGCTGCACTACCACTGGCTACCACCCGACCGTCAGCAATGATAACTATCTGGTCACAAAGTGCAGCAACTTCCTGCATGATATGGGTGGAAAGCACTACACAATGACCAGCTTGTTTCAAATCACGTAACAGGTGCCTTAAGGCACGGGTACTCATTACATCCAGCCCATTGCTTGGCTCATCAAGTAAAAGCGTTTGCGGTTTGTGAACCATTGCCCTGGCTACTGCCACCCGGACCCGCTGTCCCTGGGAGAAGCCATCGGTGCGTCGGTCAATAAAGTCGCCCAGGTCCAGCAAATTGGTTAATTCATCGATACGCTGTTTCAAAACAGCAGACTCAATACCATGTAACTGGCCAAAATATTCAATATTCTCGCGTGCTGTCAGTCGAGTGTATAAACCTCTGGCGTCCGGCACTACACCCAGCTGACGTTTAACCCGCAAAGGTTCTATTTGCGGATCCATGCCATCAATCGAAATGGTTCCGTTGTCAGGCGGCAATAACGAATACAACATCCGCAGGGTAGTGGTTTTGCCGGCACCGTTAGGGCCCAGCAGGCCGGTGATCTGGCCATCTGCTGCATCAAAAGAGACATCTTTGACGGCTTGTACATCACCAAATGATTTTTTCAGATTTTGAACTTTAATCATGCTGATGCTCCGGTTAAGGCTGAGGGCCAGTCATGGATAAAAAAAACGGCATTGGGCCAATCCGATTAATGCATTCAGCATCAAGTACAGACAGATCCGCATCAGCAAAGAAAAGTGCTACCTGATCGGGCAGGCAGCCATGTCTCAGCACGCTATGTCCCCGACCTGGGATGACCCAGTGTTGGGAATTGGCAAATTGCTCGGCAGCTTGTTCACCATAATTGGGCGGAGTGACCGGATCATACTCCCCTGATAGTAATAACACCGGGACCTCATTGTTAATCATCGGGGTGTGAAAATCATTTGGAACGTGACCACGTGGCCAGACGGCGCATTGGGCTTGAGTCAACTCGATCAGCAGTTGTCCTAATAAAGTATTGTGCTGGTCGATGTTGCTTGGGAAGAAAGGCTCATCTTCACTGCAAATAACCGACAATTCCATACCCCTTGCGATTACGTCTTCAATATTCTGAACCTGTAACAGCGCTTGAGAAGCCAGCGGTTGCCAGTCTCCCAAGCTGGCTTGCTCCAGCAATATAGGGATCAGAGCTTGGGTTTCGCTGCTATAACTGAGCAGGCGGATTGCAACAGCGAGTACATCTCGGGTGACCAGAATGTCATCAAATTCACCGCTGGTAGGCATTCTCATGCGCAAGGTTGGAGGCTGAGAATTCACAATATCAAGCAGGTTGCGCAGTTGTGCGTCCAGATTACCGAAACGGTCGCCACAAGCTGTTTCTCTGTTGCATCGCAAAAACAGTTTGTTGATAGCGGAATCTAAATTTTGGGCATGTTCCATGCCGAGTAATAGCTGTGGCGGCACAACGCTGTCCAGCACTACACTGCGGACATGCTCAGGGTATAGCCTCAAGTACACTTGAGCTGCACGTGTACCATAAGAAACACCAATCAGATTAATCTGATCGTAACCCAGTGCTGCTCGAACAAGATCGACATCCTGCATTGCAACCGAGGTGGTGTAGTATTTAGGGTCTGCATCCAGCGTGGCAATACATCGTCGAGTCAGCTCAACAACTTCAGCAATACTCATGTCCAGTTCAAGTTCAGCTTCGCCATAATCACAGCTGAGCCTGTTAGAGCCACCGGTACCTCGTTGATCGATCAGGATGATGTCGCGAAATTCATTTGCAGCTGCCAAACTGGCCGCTACAATTGGGTATGATTCTGTGGCAGACTGTCCCGGGCCCCCCGCAAAAAAGAATATTGGGTCGGGTGCTTTTTCGTCTTTTTTGATAGCGGCTATGCGCGCCAGATTAAGTGTAATGCTGCGGGCATCAGGGTCTTCAGGGTTTTCCGCAACTAACCTGCTGCCACATTCGGCACTGGTTGAAAAACTTGTGCCTGGTAACTGTAACTCACAAGGCGAAAACTCGATACTGTGATTGGTTGTTTCGGCAGGTGCCGAAGCAGTCCAGCATAAAAAATACAGCGCAATAAGCACCTGCCAGGTCAGCGACTTGGTTAATGGCATGTTGTAATCCTGTCCTTGGCCCCAAATTAAAGCGCAACTCTAACATGCCTATGACGCCAAAATAAGGTGTCATTGGTCATTAACCCAGATTGGAAACCAGATGCTGGCATTAGATATCCGGAACCTCAAAAAAACCTATAAAAATGGAGTTGAAGCCCTGCGTGGAGTGAGCTTACAGGTTGAAAGGGGCGATTTTTTTGCCTTGCTGGGGCCTAATGGTGCTGGTAAGTCCACATTGATCGGGATCATCAGCTCGTTGGTCAATCCCACCAGTGGGCAGGTGACCATCTGTGGTCATGATCTAAACGCAAACAGAGCCGAGGCTATGGCCAGTATTGGTCTGGTGCCGCAGGAGCTTAACTTCAATCAGTTTGAGCGGCCGCTGGACATCATCAGTCATCAGGCAGGGTATTATGGTATTCCGCGCAAGCTTGCTTTGGAGCGTGCAGAGTATTATCTACGCCAGCTGGCATTGTGGGATAAACACGACAAGCCATCACGAACATTGTCAGGAGGCATGAAGCGCCGGTTGATGATTGCCAGAGCGATGGTCAATAAACCTGAGCTATTGATCCTGGATGAACCTACTGCCGGAGTAGATATCGAAATCAGGCGTTCGATGTGGGCATTCCTAAATGAAATCAACGCCCAGGGCACCACAGTGATTTTGACCACGCATTACTTGGAAGAGGCAGAAAACATGTGCCGTAATGTTGCCATCATCGATCATGGCAATATCGTTGAAAATACGGATATCAAAACATTGTTAGGCAAATTGGATGTAGAGACCTTTGTTTTGGATTTATGTCACCCGATTGAACAAATACCGCAATCAGAGGGCATACAGTTCTATCTGCGGGATGCCACAACACTAGAGGCATCTTTGCCGAAGGAGCGATCTTTGAATACCTTGTTTGCAGCCTTGGCCGAACATCGAGTAGAAGTATTGTCGATGCGCAACAAAAGCAATCGTTTGGAAGAATTGTTTATGCGCCTGGTCGACAATGGGCAAGGCAAGCGGGAGACTGCAGAGTGAATCACGCCTATGTCAACTGGATTGGTTATCGGACCTTAATGCGTAAAGAGCTGACCAGGATATTGCGTATCTGGGGGCAAACCATAGTACCGCCGGCAATCACCATGTCATTGTATTTCATCATATTCGGCAATCTGATCGGCCGCCGGATTGGTGATATGGGCGGTTTTGATTATATGCAGTTTATCGTGCCGGGCCTGGTTATGATGGCAGTGATCCAAAACAGCTATGGCAACATGGTATCTTCGTTTTTCGGTGCCAAATTCGGTCGTCACATTGAAGAATTACTGATTTCACCACTGCCCAATTGGGTGATATTGCTGGGGTATTTGTCTGGTGCAGTTACCCGTGGGTTGATGGTTGGTGTCGTGGTCACCATCGTTGCTTTGTTTTTCACCGAGATCCAGGTTCATAATTGGCTGGTAACCCTGAGCGTGGTGATATTAACAGCGATTGTGTTTGGGTTGGCAGGGATGGTGAATGCCATATTTGCACAAAAGTTTGATGATATTGCCATCATTCCGACTTTTGTACTCACCCCATTAACTTATCTGGGTGGCGTATTTTACTCGGTATCCTTATTACCATCAGTTTGGCAAACGGTGTCAGCAGTCAACCCAATCTTGTATATGGTTAATGCATTTCGATATGGGATGCTGGGTGTATCTGATGTGCCACTATTGACTTCGTATCTGATTATCGTTGGTTTCATCATATTTTTGGGCGGCATTTGTCTGTGGTTGTTGCATAAAGGTTTCGGGTTGCGCAGTTGATCAATGCAATTGCCATATAACGGTTGACAATCCTACGAATACTGCGAGAATACGCGGTTCTCCGGCGGTGATGTAGCTCAGTTGGTTAGAGCGCGGCACTCATAATGCTGAGGTCGGTGGTTCAAGTCCACCCATCACCACCAGCTCTTTCCAGCGTTGTCGGGCAACCAAGCTCATACTCATGACTGCGGCGTTATACAAAAAGGCTTGATGATCAGATGCTGAGGGTGCTGAATTGGACATTTTCAGGCTGTATTCTGGTGATAAAGTCTGATCTGCCTTGTAACAAAATATTAAGCTTTAATGGTTATTATGACGTTTAGATTCGTCAGTGATCAGGTGTGTGTTAAGCAAATGTAAACGAATGTATTCATAGGATTTTTTGATTTTACAGTAGTCAATGCTACGGCACTTCAAGTGCTAAAGTTGAGGTTTCCACTGTTAATGAGTATACTTTGACTCCGCACCATTTCGCATGTAATTTCGTACGAAAACGGTAGTATTATAATCATAACGATCTAAAACACGGTATTCACGTGGAAGTGACTACCAATTAAGGAAGATATTCACTAGGAAGCGAATATCAATTCATGGAATGGACAGGAAGGTAAACTCATGCTAGGAACGGCAGGACAGGACCGGGCAATAGCGCCTCGGTTCGGGCATAAAACCAAGCTGATTAAAGCAGCTGTGGGCGTGCTTGCTGTTATCCTGGTATTGATCCTTTTAACTGTTGCTGTACCAGCAGTTCAGAGGCTAAACAGCTCTGATATGTCGGTTTCTCGAGGCCAATTGAGGTTTTCGACAGTAACCCGGGGGGATTTGCAGCGCGATATTGCTGTTGAAGGTACCATCATTGCTTCAAACAGCCCTGGTATCTATGCACCCACCAGCGGCATCATCAACCTCAAAGTAAACTCCGGTGAGCGTATTCAAAGCCAACAGTTATTGGCAATAATTGACAGCCCTCAGCTTGACAACCAATTGATTCAAGAAAAAGCCAGTCTGGAGGAATCCAATTTGGAGCTGGAGCGCCAGGAAATCCAGACAAAAAACACTTTAATGGATTTGCGTCATGACAAAGAGCTGGCGGAAGTTAACGTAGAGCTTGAAAAAAGCAAGAAAAAGCGAGCGGATGAATCTATCGTAGGCCACATAATCAGCCAGGCTGAATATGAACAAAGGGTGGCGGAGCTCAGAAAAGCCGAGTTCGAGTATGAGCATGCCGTTCAAAACCTCACGCTACAGGAAGAAAACCTGGAGTTTGAGCTTCGTGCAAAACGCTTGCAGTTGGATCGTCAGCAATACGTTGTAGAAGATTTGATCCGACAGGTTAATGAATTAAAACTAATTTCCCCGATTGATGGCGTGGTTGGGAATGTCAATATTCGTGACCGGGATAATGTGGCAGCAAACGCTTTGCTGATAACCCTGGTGGATTTGACCACTCTGGAAGTTGATTTATCTATCCCCGAAAATTTTGCAGATGATCTGAGTGTAGGCATGCGCTCAGAGGTCACTTTTAATGGAGAAAGCAAACAGGGTGAGCTGATATCACTCTCGCCCGAGGTCGACAGTGGATTTGTGGGTGGCCGCATGGGTTTTGTAGATGATTTCGATGGGTTACGTCAGAACCAACGGGTTAATGTCCGTATTATTCTCGAAGAAAAAGAAGACATACTTAAAGTTCGTAATGGTGCATTCGTAGACAGTGGCGGTGGACGCATTGCGTACGTACTAAAAGATAATATTGCAACACGGCGCAGCATTCTAGTTGGAGCCCGTAGTATTGCAGAAGTAGAAATTGCTAGCGGTGTTCAGGAAGGTGATGAGTTAATTATTTCGAGTTTAGATCGATTTAATAACGCTGATAGTTTGTTCATTACCAATTGAATATATAGTAAAAAAAGAAACGTAACATTTGAATGTGAAGAGCATTTCGGCTGAACAAGCAAAGCCGAAAGAACGTTGAAATAGATACATAGTTAGAAAGCGAAACCAACAAATATTAATAATGCAAGGAGCAGAATGTCATGCTAAAAATGGCTGGTGTCAGTAAGATTTATCGTACGTCTGAAATAGAAACTTGCGCATTAAATAAAATTGATCTGCATATCAAAGCAGGTGAGTTTATCACCGTCAAAGGCCCCTCAGGTTCTGGTAAAACAACTTTGCTGAACGTTGCTGGTTTACTGGAAAGTTTTGAAGAAGGAGAATTGCTTCTTGATGGTGATAATGTCAAAGGCTTAAATGACGATAAATTATCTGCCTTGAGAAATCAGAAAATTGGTTTCATTTTTCAAGGGTTTAATCTGCTCCCGGAATTGCCTGTATTTGATAATGTTGATGTGCCTTTGAGATATCGGGGCTTTGATGCAAAAGAGCGAAAGAAACGGATTGATAATGCTTTGGAGATTGTCGGTCTGACATCACGTCGCAAACATTTGCCGATGCAGCTTTCAGGTGGTCAACAGCAGCGTGTCGCGATTGCCAGGGCTCTGGCGGGTGAGCCTAGGTTTTTGCTGGCTGACGAACCCACTGGTAATTTAGACAGCACCATGGCTAAAGAAGTTATGGAGTTATTGAAAAAAATAAATAATGAAGGCACTACCATCATCATGGTAACCCATGATGATGAACTGGCAGCTAAAGCAAGCCGCAGTATTAATATACTGGATGGCAGGATAGTCGATGTTGCTGAAGCCGGCAAAACCAATATTGGTGGTCATAAAACGCAATCGACACAAGAGGCTGACCATGCTGGCCTATAATCTTCAATTGGCATGGATTAGCCTGAGACAAACTCCGGGATTGACGCTGCTGGCTATTGCTGCAATTGCAATAGGCTTAGGCGTTTTGATGACTATTCAGACTCAGTCTCGGCATATGCGCAGCCTGCCGATTGGCCCAGTTAGCGAAAATATATATTTGGTGCAAATGGATAATCGAGATTTGAATGCCCCAAGTCTTGACCAGTCCTTTGAAATGCCAAGTTTAAGTTTTAGGGATGCAATGTATCTGTTGAATACAGATACGCCAGCAATAGACGCAACCACCACTTGGAAAACGCGAGGAATAATTACCACTACCGGCCAGGAGTATAACCCTGTAAGAGGTATCGCAGTAGCAACCAATAGTGGCTTTTTCAGTATATTTAATGTGCCATTCTTATATGGAAACGGTTGGACTGCCGATTCCGATACGCAGGGAAATGCTGTAGTGGTTATATCAAATCGATTAAACCGCACTTTATTTGGAGATGAAGACAGTGTTGGGCGCCAAATCACAATTATAGATAAGCAGGCAACCATTGTTGGTGTGCTGGATGAATGGCCGATTACCAGTCAATTTTATGATCGCAGTTTTTTTCGTGGTTTCAGTGACGATATATTTCTGCCGCAGAGCTTTGCAATTAGCATGAATCTGCCACGATATACACGGATTGAATGTCAGGCTGCGGATCGCCCACGTACCAGAGCGTATCAATTGGCTGATGTACGGCACGTAATTAATTCTGAATGTGCTTGGGTAAACCTATGGGTCAAACTTGAAACAGAGGACTCAGTCGAGAACTATAAAAGTTTGATGGAAAATTATGTCAGTGAACAAAAAGCATTAGGGCGTTTCCCGCGTGAGCAAAATAACTTTCTCGATAATATTGTAACCCATCAAAATGCATTTCTAAGCAGGGACGCCAGGTTTAAGTTTTATCAGCGCTTATCGTGGTTTTTTGCAGGTGTGTGTTTGTTAAATGCAATTTTAATTTTGCTGGCCAAATTTATTCGAAAAACCAAAGAAGTGGCATTGAGGCGGGCATTGGGAGCTAAGCGAAATGTCTTATTGGTCCAATATTTGATTGAGTTAGTAGTGATTGGAGCGATCGGTGCATTAGCAGGGTTGGCGCTGTCCTACCTTGGGCTTCAGGGAATGTTAGGTGTTTATATGTACGGAACTGATTATGAGTATCCGCTCAGTACCGTCGAGCAACTATATCAAATGGATTGGCAACTGATTCGGGATGCCTTGTTGATTGGAATACTAAGTACGATTGTAGCTGGGCTGTATCCAATATGGAAGGTGTGCAATGTCGCACCTGCGCCACTGTTGAAGACCGAGTAGTAATTAAATAATAAGCATATGGAAATGAAATGGGCATAAGACCAATATTACTAAGCTTTAAACAAAGTAAATTCTTTTCGCTAATGGTCGTTCTGCAAGTTGCTTTGACTTTGGCGGCAGTTTCACATTCCGTATTCAGTACCAATGCGCTGCTGAGAAACTGGAGCGTGCCATCGGGTCTTGATGCCCGGAACATGCTGATAGAAAGATCACAATTTTTTATTGATGATATAAATTTAGATGGAGTGATCAGTAGAGATTTGCAGCAGCTTAGCCAGATTCCAGGTGTGCAGCATGTTACAACGACAAATCAGATACCTTTCGCCGCAGATGGAATAAGCGAAGTGTTTAAGGAAGCAGGTACTGAAGCGCAACGTTATCTGGCCGCAACATTTCAAATGAATAGTTCGGCATTGGACGTGCTGGGCGTGGAGTTGATTTCTGGACGCAGTTTTTACCCTAATGAAGTTTTGAAAGGTCAACTTTCACCGGAAACAGAATACCCATCAGTGATTATGATCAGTGATGCGTTGGCGAATGAAATGTTTGGTCAGGAGAGCCCATTGGGTAAAACAATTTGGCCAGTAAGAAATGCACAACCGGCAGAAGTGATTGGGGTGTACACGAATTTCATGACTGGTCAGATTCTGAACGGAATAGGTAAGTCCTATAACACTACTATACGTCCCATGGAGGTCTGGACTCCAGCAGCACTTGACCCTGGCTATCTTATGCGTGTTGATCCAGGCAGCGCAGAGAGTTTGCTGGAAAATGTAAGGGATGTAATTTACCAGCAACAAGGCCGTTATGTATTTCGGAATGAAGTATTAACCAGAACCAAAAAAAGGATGCATGATGCACGCAGCAGTCAGGCTATGGTGATGGCAGCAGTGAGTGTTGTGCTTGTTTTGATAACGGCTTTTGGTATTGTCGGCCTGGTGTCTTTTTTGGTGAGGCAAAGAGAAAAGCAAATTGGTATAAGGCGGGCATTGGGTGCCACTAGAAAAAATATACTTCGATATTTTCTACTTGAGAATACACTGCTGACAATACTTGGTTTGATATTGGGTGCTGCCTTAACAATCGGTATTGCAGTTAAGTTTCCAGCTTTAAGTGGCACTAAGTTCATACATTACGATTATATATTATATGTGGCTATATTTTTGTGGTGTATTAACCTGCTTGCTGTTTATTGGCCAGCAAAAAAGGCAGCGAATATCAAACCGGCACAGGTAATTGGTTGAGTTGATAAGAATTTATAAAGAAATTTATTGAATTGCTATTCGAATAATTGGAAAACGCAGCCAAAAACTGGAATGGCATAAAGGCAGCTTTCATGATTGGTGCGAAAATAAGCGTTTTAATGAGTGGCTTGATAAGGTTTTAGCTGACAAGAGTAAAAAATAAATATGGATATTGGCAATAAAAAGACAGCAAGTGCACAGCCGAAAAACGGTCCATCCAAACCAGGTAATCAGAACGCCGAGAAGCCTAAAGGATCAGTGGTGCTTAAAAGCATGTCTAGCCTGAGGATGATATTTCACTACATGTGGAATTATAAAGGGCTATTGTTTGCAGGAATATTTGCATTATTAATGACCAGCTTATGTACATTGGCGATTTTCCGTTCTTTGGAATGGATAGTTGATGGTGGGTTTGGCGCACAAAGCCCGGAGGCAATAAAGCCTTATTTTCTGGCAATTTTTGGTGTGATTGCAGTATTGGCGGTATCAACATTTTTTAGGTTTTTATTAATTGCATTATTAGGTGAAAGGGTGGTGGCGGATATCCGTCGTGCAGTTCATAAACATTTGCTTACAATGCCCCCCTCATTTTTTGAAGCAAACCGGCCATCTGAAATTGCTTCCAGGCTAACGGCTGATACCACATTAATCCAGGCTGTTGTCAGCGGTGTAATACCAATGAGTTTAAGCAGTCTGTTACAGGCGGTTGGCGCTTTGGTAATGATAGTGCTTATCAGCCCAACCTTAATATTTGCAATGCTCGGCCTGCTTGTATTAATTATGCTACCGGTTATGTATTTTGGTAAAAAGGTGCGGGTACTCTCAAGGGCAAGCCAGGATAGGGTTGCAAGTGTTGGTACATTGGCAAATGAGGCATACAGCGCTATCCAGGTAGTACAGGCGTTTACCAGAGAAGAAGAAGAAAATGAACGGTTTAGCAGGACGGTTCGGAATGTTTATCTGGTAGCAAAAAAGCGTATTATGACTCGGGCATCCTTGGTGCTTATAACGACAGTGCTGGTCTATGTTTCACTAAACCTTGGATTGTGGACTGGGGCAGCAGCAGTATTCTCAGGTAGCATAACAGGCGGTGAATTAGTAACACTGCTAGGTTTAGGGGGGCTCGCTGCGACATCAATAGCAAGTTTGGGCGAAGTGATCACCGTTTTGCAGAGAGCAGCTGGTGCTGCAGGGCGTCTTTCCGAATTACTGGCAATTAGATCGAGCTTGCCTGTCAAGGAAAAACCAGCCGAATTAGCTGATACTTTCGATCAAGCCATAGCATTCGATAATGTCTCATTTGCGTATCCAAGTAAACCTGGCATACATGCGCTGAAACAATTTTCTATGGCCGTTTTACCTGGTGAGACAGTTGCAATTGTCGGTGCATCAGGTGCTGGTAAATCAACAGTTTTGCAGTTGTTGCTTAGGTTTTTTGACCCACAGGAAGGTACGGTAACGTTTGCTGAAAACGATATACGCAATCTTTCATTACAGGATCTGAGGGCCAAGTTTGCGTTTGTACCGCAAGAAGCTGCTTTGTTCGCAAATACAATTGAAGCGAATGTCTTATTTGGCCGACCAACTGCATCAACAGAAGAATTAATAGCAGCGCTTGACGCAGCTAATTGCACTGACTTTATCAAAGCATTACCAGATGGTATCAAGACATACCTTGGTGAGCGTGGTGTGCGTCTTTCAGGTGGCCAAAGACAGCGTTTGGCAATTGCCAGGGCAATATTGCGAAACGCACCAGTTCTGCTGCTTGATGAAGCAACCAGTTCTTTAGATAGTGAATCAGAAGATGCAGTGCAAAAAGCCATAGAGGCATTAATGGAAAACCGCACAACTATTGTTATTGCACACCGTTTATCAACAGTAAGAAAAGCCGACAAGATTATGGTGTTGGATGAAGGGTCGATAGTGGCAACCGGTAAGCATAATGAGTTGGTGGCTCAGGGTGGACTGTATGCTCGTTTGGCCAAGCTTCAATTTACAGATATTGAGCTAAAAGAAGCTGTTTAAAAGCCAAAAGTGCAACCGATAGGTTTAGCTAAATTTAATAGATATGGAATATATAAAAATGAGTAGTTTGGTTGAAAAATTAACAGAAGGCCGCCACAGGGTGGCAGCTGAACAGTATAAAAATGTTGCTGAACTAAAGCAAAGCATAGACAGAGATTACGTGTTAATAAAATTTACTGAAACTAAAGGTGGCACAGAGCTGGGTTTTAAGATTGATAAAACACTTACCAATTTGGATCAAGCAAATTTTAATGACGGTTCTGGCATAGCACATTTGGTGGGCCAACTGACATTAGACTACCAGTGTGTCCGATTTATTGCCGATATAGACCTAAGCACTTTGGAGGGTGAAGGGAATCTTGAATTATTGAAAGCTGATGCTAACTATTCCCAGAGTAGCAATGGAAAAACGGTTACTAACGAAACTATTCACTAAATATGTACTAAGAAGATTTCAGGAGCAATATGATGGACCAAAATGAAGAAGATACACGTGTTTATAACGTAGTGGTAAACGACGAAGAACAATATTCAATATGGTTTGCGAGCAGAGATTTACCGTTAGGCTGGAAAATTATTGAAATACCGGAAGATTGGCATAATAAATATCAGGCTGAATTATCAGATGATCAAAAGAACCAGCCTGGAAATAAGCAAGAATGCCTTGCTTATATTGAAGAAATCTGGACAGATATGCGCCCATTAAGTTTGCGTAAAAAGATGGAAGCGATGGAGCAATAAACACACCGCTGAAATATAACGAATAAGATAAGCGATTAACAGAGCAGGATGCTTAAATAACCATTGTTTAAGATAACAGGTTTGCATTCTTTACGACTGGTTTTAATTTTTGATATTTTTATATTCATTAAAAGCGAAATAACTTAGTCCTTTAAGTTTGATATTAAGTGATGGCAGACGTGCAAGGTTGATCAAGGGATAATTATATTTGACTACAGGAGTAGTCTGATGAAGGAAAAAAATATACATAGCCATGATGGCGTACCGTTAAACTACGTTTTCAGTGAAGAAGTAGTAGATGGTCCTTGGATTGTATTTGTCATACCATTTGGCCTGAAATTACATCATGTAAAAGCTTTTTTTGACTTTTTTAAAGCTCATTATAATATTTTCGCATGGCAGGCGCGGTTAATTCTTGAGACGGATAGTTATCAGGTAGAAAGTGGTCAGCTGACTGTTGATAATCACGCTCAAGATATGCTGGCTATTATGGATGAGCTGCAGTTGGATGAGGTCACGCCTGTTGGCTACTGCTCAGGGGCAGGAGTTGCATTGGCGGCTATTAATATGGCGCCGCACAGATTTAATAACCTGGTGCTGGTAAATGGTGAATATACGTTAATGAGTAAGCCTGATTGTGTTACGCAATTTGCCAGTGATATAGATAACCTTTTACCGATTGCATCTCAAAGCCAAGAAAAAGCCAAGCTTATTCTGGATAAGATAAAAAGTAATACTGATAGTAAGCCAAATAATCTTCCAAAAGATATCGATCTCGCATTTACCGAAACGCATTATTTACATCGATATGGAATGAATTACCTTTCCTATCGAGACTATGATTTTGAAGCGCTGGCCAATCAAGTAAAACTTGACACATTCATAGTTGCTGGTGAAAAAGACGAGCAAGTCAATATACGTAGCGCCAAGACAATTAATGATTTAATAGAGAATTCAGAACTTTATATCGATGAGCAGGGTGATCACTATGAAATTTTGAGATCAGAATCCAAAACGCTTGTGGAGGTCTGGAATTATCTGAGTATGAGGGTATAGCAATGCAGATTAATTCAATTCAGAGCCGATTGACACACAAGGTTTTTGAGGCACAGGCAGCAGCTGGCCCAAGTCATATCGCGATTAAACTTAATGAGCAGGATGTGACTTACAGGCAACTGAATGCCAGTGCTAATTATTTAGCTCGTCATTTGCTTACCAAGGGTGTTGAGCAGGGCGATATCGTAGCCATATCCATGTCACGTTCAATCGAGATGATAGCTGCAATGCTGGCTATTCATAAATGTGGAGCAGCATTTCTGCCATTGGATAGCCAAAGCCCAGCCAAACGCAATATAGGATTCTTGAATGAAGCTCAAGTAAAAGTTGTGATATCAGATCTAAATTGCGAAGGCATGCTCAACCATGAGCGAATATGTGTAAATATTGTTGATTTTCCAATTTTCCCGGTTGCAGATGAGCACAATCTTGATCTCTGTGTTAATGATGAAGGTAAAGCTTATGTAATGTATACATCTGGATCTACCGGGGGGCCTAAAGGTGTTGTAGTACCGCACCGGGCAATACATCGATTAGTAATAAATACAAACTATATTGAATTCATGCCAACCGACAAGGTATTGCATGTATCGTCGCCGGGATTTGATGCATCAACTTTCGAAATCTGGGGCGCATTGCTCAACGGTGCAACACTGGTCTTGTATCCTGAAAAAACATTGGATCCAAATTTATTCGCCGCGGTAATAAAACAGCACAAAGTAACAATATTATTTTTAACGCCAGCATTATTTCACTTAATAGCGGCAAAGTATAGTGCGGCATTTAATGCTGTTGATACAGTAGTGATTGGTGGGGATATTATATCCCCGAGAATAATTAATAATCTTATCGATGATCATAATGACATCACTTTGATCAATGGCTACGGGCCGACTGAAAATACTACTTTTACAACTGCGCACCGAATGTCGGTGGCTAATAGACCAGGTACAAACGTGCCTATTGGAAAGGCGATTACCGGCACAACAGTGCATATTTTGGATGATGAATTTAAACCGGTAACACCTGGAAAAGTGGGCGAGTTATTTGCATCAGGTTCTGGTGTGGCACTTGGATATGTTGATGCTGCAAAAAACAAAAATGCATTCATTATCAATAAAGCTATAGCTGATGGTCTGATTTACAGGACAGGTGATTTGGTTTGCGAAAACTCAGAAGGTGATCTTGAGTTTGTAGGTAGAAAAGACAACCAGGTCAAAGTCCGAGGTTTCAGAATGTCGCTAGAGGAGGTTCAAGCTTCGTTGCTGGATTTAGATGATGTCGTTGAAGCTGCAGTTATTGTAAATAAATGTGAGTCCGGCGATCAACAATTAGTTGCCTATTTGAACCTTCGAGATGGAAAGAATCTAAAAATTTCAGATATAAAACAGGAACTAGCATTGAGTATGCCTGCATATATGATTCCTGACAGAATACATTTCGATGTAGAAATGCATGTAAATGAGAATGGAAAAATAAACAAAAAATCTTTATTAAATAACTAACTGACGATAGGAGTAAAAAATGTCTGAACAAGAATTACGCACTTATATAGCAGAGGTGTTTCGAGCAAAACCGATTATGGAGTCAATAAATGAAGATGATGATTTTTTTGACTTTGGTGCTTCCTCATTGACTGTTGTTGACCTTCAGCTTGATATCGAAGATAAATTAGGCGTAACCGTTTCAACTAGCGAGTTGATGAAGCAGCCATCTATCAATGGATGGGTTGCAGCCTATGCTGAAAAAATATCACAGCAAGCATCAGCGGCTTAACTTTAATAAAAACACTAACAACTAATAGAAATAAATTCAGTGAGAGCGATATGAAAAAGGAATTTAGTTTAAGTAAAGAAGAATTACAGTCATTTCGAAAAAATGGTTACATTGGCCCATTTACTCTTTACGATCCGATTGAGATACAAGAAAAGTATAAACAAATACGATCAGATTTATTCGATCGTCAACATGCTATCTATGATTTATCAATCAGAAGTGTCATCTCAGGGTATGACAGGCATTTCGATGTCAATGACTTGAGTGGTCATGTAATGCGAAAAGAAATTGTAGACAGGGTTGCAAGTATTTTGGGTCCTGATTTGTTTTGCTGGCGCTCAGAAATGTTCCCAAAATATCCTGGAGACGAAGGAACTGATTGGCATCAGGCTGATACATTCGGTCATGCTTCCGGCAGTCCCCAGGTTAAATGGCCGGATCCGGATTTTGGTGGCGCTATTACTGTATGGACAGCGCTGACTGAAGCATCAGAAGAAAATGGCTGTTTGCGTTTCATACCAGGCACGCATGAAGAAATGTTTTATGATGAATCACTGGAGATGAGCTATGAACCAGATCAAGTAAACAAGCTCGAAAAAGACGGGATAAAGCGTGGATTTTTTGGTTACGATTACCGTAATCTTCAAAAAGATCCTAATTGGGTACCAGCTGAATCTGATGCTGTTTCTATACAAATGGAACCAGGCCAGTTCGTCATTTTCTGGTCTACATTAATGCACTCGTCCTGGCCAAATTCAACAGAAGACAGAACTCGACTGGGTTTCGCCGCAAGGTATGTGCCTACATGTGTGCAGATTTATCCGGGTGTTGATGAGGTCGAAGAATACGGCAGCACTATTTCGCTAGATAAATATGGTGTTGTTCTCGTGTCTGGAAAAGATGATTATCAGCATAATAAAATCGCTACTGTTAATGGTAGAGGAATTGAGTTTGCCTCATTAGCCTAACTTCTTTCTTGAAAAATTACATGGACGGTAATGCGGGCTTGTATATAGATTATTTATTGGCTTTATCGCTTAAGTCGCTGGTCGACTATGCGCATGTTAAAAGCATTAATTAATGATCTTAATAAGCCGGTATTAGCAGGATAAACATGGAAAGCTTGAAAAATTATATTAGCAATAATGAAGACGATGCAACCGTTTCATTGCCACCTGACAGCGCGACAACAAAAACCAACCAATTGTTGTCATACGCACAGCGCAGCATATTTGAAGCTGCCGAATCAGATGCAGGTCTGGCGTATGAGAATAATTGCAGATGTTATAGATTAGCGGGCAGTTTGAATAAACTTGCCTTGGTTAAGGCTGTTAAGACCATTATTGGCAGACATGGATGTCTGCACAGTAATTTTTTTGAGAAAAATGGTGAAATCCAGCTGGTACAAAATAATGACTCAGGAGAGTTATTTGATTTTAAAGATATTACTCACCTGAGTGAAGACCAACAAAGTGCAGAAATAGAAACAACGATTGCATCAGAAGCCATGCGATCATTTGATTTATCTGATGAGCTATTGATGCATGCTGTGTTGCTGAAGCTTGCTGATTCAGAGTGTGTATTTTTACTGACTGTTCATCCTATTATTTCCGATGATAAATCATTAGACATATTTGCGTATGAGCTTGGCAGCCTCTATCAGGCATATTCAGAAGGTGTTGATAACCCATTAACACCATTGCCTATGCTGTACTCGGATTATGTACGATTGCAGCATAATTGGTTACAGGGAAAACAAGCGCAAGTACAGCTGCATTACTGGCAACAGCAATTGAAAGAGCTGCCGCCAGTGCATAGCCTGCCATTGGACCATGCAAGGGCAAACCAAAGTGAGCTTGTTGGCAGGGCGCAAGTTGAGTTATTCAATGAGAACCTGACCGACTCGGTCATGGATTTTTGTGCAGAACAGGGTGTGACCTTGTTGACATTTTTGCACGCGATGTTTGCAGTACTGATTTATCGGTACAGCAACGAAAATGACATTGTTATAGGTACGCCGATATCGGGTCGTAATTCTGATAATACTGAAGGGTTAATCGGCTTATTTGCCCAGTGGCTGGTGCTGCGTTCGCAACTGAATCACCAGTGCAGCTTTGCTGAACATTTGATGTCAAGCAAACAAATAATATCAGATGCGTTTAGCCATCAGCAGATTCCATTTGAGATGTTGGCAAAACAGCTTGCAGCAGAGCAAAGCACAAAACACCATCCGCTTTTCCAGGTCGCAATCTCACTGCAAAATAATACTTCAACAGAATTGGTATTGGGTGAGCTGGACGTGAGTGCTGTTGCCCAGCTCTATAACACCAACAAGTTTGACCTGGAGCTGAAAATTGCTGAGAGCAAAGGCAGGTTGGTGTTGGCTTGGAATTACAATGCGGGTCTGTTCGAGCTTGCCAGCATTAAACGAATGGCATCGAGTTACCAGTTAATGATTGAAGCGGTGCTGGAAGATGCCGGACGTTCAATAGGTGACTTGCCACTGCTCTCAGAACAGCAACAGCAGCGACTGCGTAGCTGGAACGATACGGCCAGAGAATTACCTTCAGATCAGGGTATTCATGAGTTATTTGAGCGCCAGGCTGAGCTGAGCCCTGATGCAACAGCAGTGATATGTGGTGAAGTTAAGCTGAGTTATACGGAGTTGGAACGTGGCTCGAATCAGCTGGCGCATTACCTGAGGTCATTGGGTGTAGGTCCGGAAGTGCGGGTTGGCGTGTGTCTAGGTCGTGACCAGCAGTTGCCGCTGGTGTTGCTGGCGATACTGAAGAGTGGTGGAGCGTATGTGCCACTGGATCCGGAGTATCCGGAAGAGCGACTGAGCTACATGCTGAGTGATTCTGGAGCGAGCTTTCTGCTGACTTCAGCTGATCTGGAGGTGTATGGGGCGCTGAGCTCAAGTGACGTGAAAGTATTGGATGTAGAGGGGTTGGAGTTATCAAATTACAGCACAGTGCGCTTGGGAGGACAGCTTCTTGGAGACCAGCTGGCCTATGTGATCTATACCTCGGGCTCGACGGGCCAACCGAAGGGCGTGTGTATTCGCCACAGCAGTGCAGTGGCGATGTTGAGCTGGGCGACAGAAGAGTATGGAAAGAAGGGATTAAGGGGAGTATTGGCCTCAACATCAATCTGTTTTGACTTGTCGGTGTATGAGCTGTTTGCGCCGTTGTGTGTTGGTGGGCAGGTGGTTATAGCGAGTAATGCCTTGTCATTGCTGGATTTTGAGCAATGGGAACAGGTTAGCCTGGTGAACACCGTCCCCTCGGCAATAGAGGCACTATTGAGTGTGCGTGAGCTGCCGGCAGGTATTGAAGTGGTGAATCTGGCGGGTGAGGCATTAAGCAGTCAAACGGTAGAGAAAGTGTATCAGCGCAGTGAGATAGAGCGTTTATATAATCTGTATGGTCCTTCAGAAGACACCACTTATTCTACCGGTTGTTGGGTCCACAGAGGAGCGGTGGATAGCCCGTCCATAGGCAGCCCGATCAGCAACAGTCAAGCCTACGTACTAGACGCTGGATTGAATCAGGTGCCGGTAGGAGTGGCCGGCGAGTTGTACATGGGGGGAGCAGGGTTATCGCGTGGCTATATAGGCCAAGGTGGATTGACGGCAGATCGATTTGTGCCGAATCCGCATGCAGGTGAAGGAAAGCGAATATATCGAACAGGTGATCTGGCACGTTATCGTGAAGATGGTTCGATTGAATATGTGGGCCGCATCGACCACCAGGTGAAGTTACGCGGATTCCGTATAGAGCTGGGTGAGATAGAGAGCCGATTAGAACAACAGCCGGGCGTGGAGTCGGCATTGGTGCAGGTGCTGGATAGTGAGCTGGGTCAGCAGCTGGTTGGTTATGTAATATCAGATGGGGACTTGTGTGAGACAGAGTTGAAGGTGGTACTGCGGGCTGTATTGCCTGCTTACATGGTGCCATTGGCGATTGTTCAATTAGACGCATACCCATTGACTGCCAATGGGAAAGTAGATCGGCAGGCATTGGTGGAGCCGGACTGGTCGTTATACCGACAAAGTTATATGGCTCCACGTGATGATCGCGAACAAGTACTGGCAGAGATTTATGCGTCCTTGCTACCGGTTGACCAAGTTGGAATAGAGGATAATTTCTTCGAGTTGGGTGGGCAATCATTATTGGCTACCCAATTGACCCACAAAATCAAGAAACAGCTTGCAATAGACCTGCCTTTGCAAGCGATATTTGATCAGCCTACGGTTTCCGGTTTGTCAAGCATATTGGATGCGTATGCAAATATTGAGCCGGTCACAGCGATAAAACCGGCAAAACAAAATGATGATCAAATGTTGTCATATTCCCAGCGCTGGTTATGGTTTGTTGATCAGTTGGATGGCGGTAGCAGTCAATACAATATACCAACTGCATTTCGATTGGCTGGGGAACTGAATACTACAGCATTAATACGTTCGTTAAAAACTATTGTAAGCAGGCATGAAGTATTGCGCAGCAGCTTTAAGCAAGCAGGGGATAAGGTATTTCCTTATGTGCATAACAGTAATGATTTTGAGATTCAGCAGTTGGATTTTTCAAGTTTTGCTATTGAAAATCAAAACAGCGAATTAGAACAATTAATCAATAATCAGGCATATCAAGATTTTGATTTGGCCAAAGATATGCCAATTCGTATTCAGTTGATTAAGTTATCAGCTGAAGATCATGCCTTGTTGATAACAATCCATCATATTGCTACTGATGGATTATCCATGGGTGTATATTTTGATGAATTGGGTATTTTGTATTCAGCCTATATGCAGGAACATTCAAACCCATTGCCTTCATTGGCTGTTCAATACAGTGATTATGCGCGCTGGCAAAGTAATTGGCTGAATGCTGCTAATAAACAAAAATTGTTGGATTACTGGGAGCATCAATTAGCAGATATAGATCCATATAATGGGTTGCCCATCGATAAACCGAGGCCGGAAAAAACCAATCACTTTGGGTCAGTTAGAAATCAAAGATTGGGAAGTGCATTAAGTAGCAAAATAAAAGCTTATTGCGCTGAGCACAGTTTAACCAGATTCATGCTCTTGCAAACTGCGTTTGCAATTCTTTTGAGTCGTTACACCAATAAAACAGATGTTTTAATGGGTACGACAATGGCAGGTCGGAGGCATTCGGATACAGAGTCATTAATAGGTTTTTTTGCGAATACTGTGGTTTTGCGAACACAGTTTGATATTAATGAGAGTTTTTCATATATATTGACGGTAAATAAAGAAGCCTTACTTGATGCGCAATCTAATCAAGAATTTCCATTTGAGTTGTTGGTTGAGGCATTGGCTCCAACAAGGAGCTTAAATTACAGCCCTATCATTCAGATTATGTTCACAATGGTAGAGGGTCGTGGCAATCGATTCGAGTTGCCTGATATCAATACAGGCCCATTGAGCAAACAGGATAATACATTAAATTATGACTTAAGATTATCCGTTCATAAGGATGATAATATAATTAATTTAGATTGGGTATATAACCATGATATTTTTGATGCAGGTACAATAGAAAGATTATCAGAAAATTTCCAAATTTTATTGGATAATGCTTTATCAAATCCCGAAAAGCCGTTACGCAATATTCCTTATTTAACTGATCAGGAAAAAAGCCGATTGCTTGTTGGGCCGGAAAATCTTACAACAGATTTTTCGGAAAGCAAAAGTATTAAAGAACTGTTTGAAGCACAAGTTGAACGAACCCCAGAAGCAATATCGCTGGTCTATCAACAGCAGCAGCTTACTTATCATACAGTAAATGCCCAGGCAAATTACATAGCACACTATTTGGTCGATCATGGTGTCAAGCCCGATACACTGGTTGGTTTATGTGTAGAGCCTGGCCTGGAAATGGTCATTGGGATACTGGCAATAATAAAAGCCGGCGGTGCTTATGTGCCAATTGATCCCGCCAATCCAGAACAACGCATAGCATATATTCTTGATGATGCTGAGCTGGGTATAGTGCTCACACAAAGTAATATATCTGAACGCTTGCCTGTTAATGATCAATTGATTTTGTGTTTGGATTCCGATGATGTTCAAACGCAATTACAGAGATACAGCAGCAAAAACCCAATAACGTCTGACATTGACCTTAAGCCCGAAAACCTGGCTTATGTTATCTATACTTCAGGGTCAACAGGGCAACCTAAGGGTGTATTGGTAGAGCACAGAAATATATCGCATTTCCAAGAAGTCTTTACACAGCAACTCCATCATTTAGGGGTAACGGATGAGTCAACATGGTTATGGAGTTCCTCTTACGCTTTTGATGCTTCTGTCAAAGGTATATTAGCCCTAAACCATGGGCGCAAAGTCGTCATCGCCAGTCAGGCTAAACGTAATGATGCAGCCCAACTAGGTTGTTTGCTCTTAGATAATCATGTGTCGGTATTTAACGGTATGCCGCAGCTGGTTGAGCAGGTGATGGATAGTTTGCAAACAGCATCCGATGAGGGCGTTCATTTAATCGTAGGTGGGGATGAAATCAGACCAGGGTTATGGCAGAAAATTGGAAAATACTGTGACAGTAGATCATGCCGGGCAATCAATGCCTATGGTCCTACTGAACTGACCATCAATGCAAGTTATGCACAAATTGGATCAAATACTTCTGTCAGTATTGGTAAACCAGTTCTCAATAGTAAAGCCTATGTTTTAAATGATGATCAACAACTGGTTCCGATTGGAGTGCCAGGAGAATTATTCGTTGGTGGTAACGGTGTGGCCAGAGGGTATTGGAACCGTGATGATTTAACTGACGCTCGATTTATTCCGAATGTGTTCAGTAAACAATCAAATGAGCGGTTGTATCGCACTGGTGATCAAGTGCGATGGACAAATGATGGAGATTTGGAATTTCTTGGCCGGTCTGATAATCAGGTAAAAATACGGGGCTTTAGAATCGAGCTGGGTGAAATTGAAGCCCAATTGCTGAAGCTGACAAGGGTTAATCAAGCCCATGTTTTGGTAAACGATAGTGAAATTGGTGAAAAGCAACTGGTTGCATATCTGGTATTGGATCAACAAGCCGGTGATTTACAACCAGATCAAATAAAAATCGAGCTTAAGAAAAATTTACCGGATTATATGCTGCCGACAGCTTGGTTGGTGGTGAATGAAATACCACTGACTTCCAGTGGCAAGATTGATCGAAAAGCTTTATTGGAGCTGGGCGAAAATAATGCCGTAGCAAGCAATCTGGTAGCGCCGCGCAGCGCGATAGAGGAAAAGTTATGTGGAATCTGGCAGGCCACACTGGAGCTTGATCAGATAAGTATTGAGGATGATTTTTTTGAGCTGGGTGGTTATTCGTTATTGGCGATGAAACTAATCAACCTGGTGCGAGAAGAATTAAACGCTGAATTGGATCTGCAGGACATTTTTGAGCATTCTGATGTCGCCAGTATGGCTAAGGTATTAGAAAGTAAAACTGAACCGGTTCTGCAACCCATCGCACCGGTAAAAAGAGAAGGAAATCTGCAAGCCTCTTATGGACAAGAGCGACTTTGGTTTATTGATAAGCTTAAAGGTGATAGCAAACAATACAATATTACTGCTGTTTTCAATCTGGCAGGGAAAATAAATAGAGCCATATTTAAAAAATCCTTATATGAAGTTGTACAGCGTCATGAAATATTACGCAGTAACTTTATCGAACAAGCTGGTGCTGTATTCTCAATAATAAAAAATGTAAACAGTGAAATATTTGAAGTTCTGGATTTAACTTTAGATGATGAAAGTCAGAAGTCAATCAAAGCGCAAACAGCAATTCAAGCTGAAGCTGAAAGAGCATTTAATTTATCAGAAGATTCGCTCTTAAGAGTGCGATTAATAGCGCTTTCAGATGATGAGCATTCACTGATAATAACGATCCATCATATTATCTCAGATGGGTGGTCAATGGGTGTGTTATACCGTGATTTAAGTGTGTTATACGCAGCTTACAGTCAAAACAAAGCCAATCCTTTATTACCTTTGCCCATACAGTATGCTGATTTTTCCACATGGCAGAGCAATTGGCTGCAGGTTGCTAAATTAGAAGAACAACTGGGCTATTGGAAAAAGCAATTGGCAGGAATTCCTGCAGTACATAGTGTGCCGCTGGATTATCCTCGAACCGAAGACGGCAATACAATTGGTGCAATTTATCGACAACACATTGATGAAAAACTCAGTGACGAACTCAAGCAGCTTTGCGCCGAACATGATGTAACCTTGTTTATGCTTTTGGAAACTGCTTTTGCGGTTTTGTTGAGTTGGTACAGTGGCAAAAATGACATTGTCATTGGAACACCAATGTCAGGTCGAATTAATGTAGAGACAGAATCATTAATCGGCTTTTTTGCAAATGCAGTGGCGTTGCGCAGCAATATTGATCATAAAGAAACTTTTCTGGCGCTTCTTAAGCAGAATAAGGAAATTATTCTAAATGCAGATAAGTATCAATATATTCAATTTGAAACACTTGTTGAAGCCCTGCAACAAGGTCGGAGTTTACACTACAACCCGATAATACAAATCATGTTCACACTGTTCAATGAACCACAGGGTGAACTGTCGTTGCCTGGTTTGAAAATAACCAAAATCCACAGTGAAACTGATGGGCTCACCAATTTTGATTTAAGGGCTCTGGCCGTAATTGATGGTTCCGGAATTCGTTTGGACTGGATTTACAACATCGATATATTCAGCCCGGAAACCATCGCCAGAATGTCAGACAACTATTGTAGTTTGCTTAGGAATATTGCCGATAGCCCAGCAAGCCCTATTCAACAGATTCCTTATTTATGTGAAGCAGAAAATGATCAGTTGTTGGTTGAGTGGAATGATGGTGGTGCTGGTGATATTAAAAACATACGACTGCATGAGTTATTTGAGTCACAGGTTATCCGCACACCAGATTCGGTAGCATTGGTTGTAGACAATCAGCAGTTGTCGTATCGGATGCTCAATCGAAAAGCCAATCAATTGGCTGACTATCTGCTTGAGCAAGGGGTAACACTAGACACGCTTGTGGGTTTGTGTGTAACACCATCACCAGAGATGGTTATTGGTATATTGGGAATTATTAAAGCAGGGGGTGCCTATCTTCCACTTGACCCGGCTTACCCTGTTCAACGCTTACAATTTATTTTGGACGATGCAGACGTTGAAATAGTATTAACCCAAAGTGATGTGCTGGATAAACTACCAGTAAGCGGTCAGCAAACATTATGCCTGGATACCAGCTCAACCCAGGCCAAACTGGAAAAATATAATACTGATAATCCAATAGTTAAAAAGCTGGGTTTAACTGGGCAGAACTTGTTGTATGTTATCTATACTTCAGGGTCTACAGGTCAACCAAAAGGCGTGCAGGTTGAGCACCGGAACCTTTGCAATTTCCAAACTGTATTCGAGCAACAGATTGATTATCTGGAGGTTGCAGATAATTCTCCTTGGTTATGGAATGCGGCATACGTTTTCGATGCTTCTCTAAAAGGCATTGCTGCCTTGAATATGGGCAAGCGAGTAGTTATTGCAACACAGACACAACGTACCGATGTCAATCAATTGGGAGCATTGGTATTGTCACAAAACATTCCGGTTTTCAATGGCATGCCACAATTGGTTGAGCATATGTTGGATTACCTGGAGACACATTCAGACAGGGCTATCCATTTAATTGCAAGTGGTGATGAACTGAGCCAGAGATTGTGGAACAGGATTGCTGCTTATTGTCAGCAAAGAGGCTGTCGGGCCATCAATGCTTATGGGCCGACCGAGCTCACGGTCAACGCAACATTTGCTGAAATATTACCTACGGTACGCAGCAATATTGGCAAGCCGGTATTTAATAGCTCCGTGTATGTTCTGGACGAACAGCAGAATTTGTTACCAATCGGTGCGGTGGGTGAACTATATGTTGGTGGTGAGGGATTAGCTCGTGGTTACCTGAAACAACAAACACTGACCGAGCAAAGCTTTATCCCGAATCCGTTCTGTGACCAGGACAATGAACGGATATACAGGACAGGTGACCGGGTTCGGTGGTTAGTTGATGGACAGCTGGAATTTTTGGGTCGTAACGATCAACAGATAAAGATCCATGGTTTTCGGATTGAGTTGGGAGAAATTGAAAGTTGTCTGTTGCAACAGTCAACGGTAAAGCAAGCTAAGGTATTGGTCAGAAAAAGCGAATCCGGTGAAAAACAACTGGTCGCTTATTTAGTGCTGAATAAAGATCAAGATAGCCAGGCAATACAGCACATTCAAGATGCGATCAAGCAGAAGCTTCCTGATTATATGCTGCCAGTGAAGTGGCTGCAGCTGGATGTATTCCCATTGATGGTTAATGGAAAATTGGATAGCAGTGCGCTATTGGCATTGGCAGACGAGCAAACAGATCAGCAGGGTTATTTGGCCCCACGCACAGAATTAGAGCAAAAGCTGTGTGAAATTTGGCAAACCACTTTGGAAGTTGATCGGATTGGTATTGAGGATGACTTCTTTGACTTAGGTGGGTATTCGTTGCTGGCCATGGTGTTAATCAACATGATTCGTGAAGAATTGAATGTTGAAATTGATTTGCAGGATGTATTTGAACACCCGAATATTGCCAGTCTGGCTGAAACACTGCAATTTGATACGGAGGAAGTACTGCCCTCAATCAAGGTCTTAGAAAGTGATGATGCGCTGCAATTATCCTATGCCCAACAACGCTTATGGTTTATCGATAACCTTGAAGGTGGCAGCAGCCAATACAACATACCTTTTGCATTTCGATTAACCGGGGTACTGGACGTAGATGCATTAACCCGTTCTTTAGAAGGGATTATTAAACGGCACGAAGTCCTGCGCAGTGACCTTATCCAATCTGGTGAACAAGTACACCAGTATATTCGTGATGAATTTAATTTAAACCTCAAAACCACTGATCTGGCTGATTTGCCGGCTGATGAACAGGCGGCAGAAATTAGTCGACTGGTTGCGGCTGAAGCGTATCAGACATTTGATTTAAGCACTGACCTCAAACTAAGGGCTCAACTGCTGCACATATCAGGCACTGAGCATGTGTTAATGATGACCATGCATCATATTGCTTCGGATGGATGGTCGACTGGAGTGCTTTTCCATGAGTTGAGTGAGTTGTACCAGGCTTATTGTCAGGGGCAAGCAAAAATACTGCCATCATTAGCAGTGCAATACGCTGATTATGCTCAGTGGCAACGTGACTGGCTAAGTGGCGATGTTCTTGAGCAGCAATTAAATTACTGGCGTGAGCAATTAACTGATATTCCACCGGTACATAGCCTGCCGCTTGATTATGCCCGGCCAAATGAGCAAAGCTTTATAGGCAAAACCCATCGGCAGGAGTTAGACAGCAGCTTAACTGAAAAGCTTAAACAAATAGCTCAACGCCACGATGTAACCCTGTTTATGCTCATGCAAACAATATTTGCAGTGCTGCTAAACCGCTACAGCAATGAGTCCGATATTGTGGTGGGTACTCCAATCGCAGGTCGCACTCATGCTGATACCGAGGGTTTGATCGGCTTTTTTGTTAACACTCTGGCGCTACGCAGCCGTTTCGAAGATAACCCGAAGTTTACCGAATTACTGGCAGCGAATAAACAAACGATCCTGGATGCTTATACCCATCAGCACATACCTTTCGAGATGCTGGTTGAAGAGCTCAGACCAGAACGAAGTTTGCAGCACAGTCCAGTTTTTCAGGTTTTATTTATATTACAAAACCATGAGAAAAGATCACCGAATTTACCCAACTTAACATCCAGTCGAATCACTCGTGAACACACCATCATCAAATTTGATCTGGAATTGCTGGCAATAACAGACAATGACAAATTGATATTGAATTGGGACTACAACACAGATTTGTTTGAGTCATCCAGTATCAAAAGATTGGCAGCCAGTTATAGGGTATTGCTGGATGCAATAATTGCTGATGCAAACCTGCCGGTAAGTGAATTACCAATCCTAAGCCAGCAACAGCAGTTGCAGTTTTTGTCATGGAATGACACATCAACCGAGTTGCCGGTTGCGCAAGGTGTTCACGAGTTATTTGAACATCATGCCGAATTAAACCCAGAGTCCATAGCAGTGGTGATGGGTGATCAAGTATTCGATTATAGCCAGTTGAATGAGCAAGCCAATCAACTGGCGCATTACCTGTTATCCCAGGGCATAAAAATCGAACAGCGGGTTGCTGTGTGCATGAATCGATGCCCACAACTGTTGGTTGCATTGCTGGGAATCATGAAGGCCGGTGCTGCCTATGTGCCCTTGGACCCTGAATACCCCACAGAGCGTTTAAGCTATATGGCACAGGACGCAAAGGTGCATTTGTTATTAACTGCCGGAGACATCGGAATTGCCGGTCAGTTGGGTGTTCAGGTGTTGAATCTGGACAAACTGGGCTCGGTTTTGTCCAAGTGCAGCAATATCAACCCAGGCCTGGTTATCAGCAGTGAAAACCTGGCGTATGTCATTTACACCTCGGGTTCAACCGGACAGCCCAAAGGGGTCTTGAATAGCCATCGGGGTTTGTTGAATTTGATCGGCTGGCATATTCAAGCGCATGCAGTAACGCCAGCACATCGTGGCAGCTGGTTGGCGAGCATTGGTTTTGATGCTTCGACCTGGGAAGTCTGGCCATATTTGTCAGCAGGAGCGAGTTTGTGGGCGGTATCGGATCAACAACGTACTGAGCCTGAGCGTTTATTGGCAGGTTTAGATGAGTATCAGGTCAGCCATAGTTTCATGCCGACCCCATTGGCTGAGAGCCTCACAGGTTATCAATGGCCAAAGCAGATGGCATTGGAGGTATTGCTGGTAGGTGGAGATAAGTTAAACGGTTATTGCCTGCCTGCGGATATGGAGGTGCGCTTGGTAAACCATTATGGGCCGACGGAAACAGCGGTGGTCGGTACCTGCGGTGAAGTCCAGAAAAGTGTCGGTGCGATACCAACAATTGGCAGACCAATAAGTAATGTGCAGGCGTATGTCGTTGATCAGTTGCTTGAACAATTACCCATTGGCGTGTCTGGAGAATTATGCCTCAGCGGTCGTAGTGTGGCCCGCGGGTACATGCATCGACCGGCATTAACAGCGTCGGTATTCATGCCTGATCCGTGTGCTTCGGAACCGGGAGCCAGGTTATACCGTACTGGTGATCTGGTGCGTTACCGGGAAGATGGAGAGATCGAATTTCTTGGTCGAATCGATCACCAGGTGAAACTGCGCGGATTCCGGGTTGAACTGGGTGAGATAGAGAGCAAGCTAGAACAGCAGTCGGATGTGGACTCTGCCCTGGTACAGGTGCTGGACGGTGATCTGGGTCAGCAACTGGTGGGTTATGTGGTATCACATTGTGATGTGTGTGAGCAGCAGTTGAAAGAAGCCCTGCAGCAGGTATTACCAGCGTACATGGTGCCGTTGGTAATTATGCAGCTGGAGTCATTCCCGTTAACGGCCAACGGCAAGGTTGATCGCAAAGCTTTACCTGTCCCGGATTGGGAAGCCTACCGCCAGCAGTATGTGGCGCCACGCGATGAAGTGGAATCACAACTGGTAGAGATCTACCAATCATTGCTACCGGTCGATCAGGTCGGCATCGACGATAACTTCTTTGAGCTGGGCGGTGATTCGATCATCAGTATCCAGTTGGTCTCACGGGCCAGACAGTTTGGTCTTGGCTTGAGTGTACGTGATGTGTTCACCCATCAGACAGTGCGTCAATTGTCGCTGGTGGCAGAGCGCAGTGAAGCCAGTGATGCTGAACAGGGCTTGGTGACTGGTGAGGTGGGTTTAACGCCAATTCAGAGCTGGTTTGCAGCAGGTGATTATGTCAATGCCCACCATTGGAACCAGGCGATGCTGTTCAAGCTGCCTGGTGAAGTGGACAAAGAGCTGCTGGAGCAGTTACTGACAGGTTTGGTTAATCACCATGATGCGTTGCGGTTGTATTACCCGGACTCGGACTGGAACAGTCAGTCATTGGCCGGAGCAGTGGAACAGCTCACCCTGCGCTATGAGAATTTGAGCGATAGCGAAGATGCACCCTCAGAGATTGACCGGATCGGTAGTGAGGTTCAGGGCAGCCTGGATCTGGAGTCCGGTTGTCTGTTGGCAGGCTGTTTGTTTGTATTGCCCGATGGTAGTCACCGATTGTTGTTGGCGATTCATCACCTGGGTGTAGATGGTGTGTCGTGGCGGATACTGCAGGAAGACCTGCGTTTGGGTTACGCCCAGTTACAGGTTGAAGAAGCATTAAGTCTGCCTGGCAAGAGTTATTCATACCAGGCCTGGTCATCACACTTACAAGATCAGGTTAAAACCGAATCGCTGTCAGGCGAGTTAGCCTATTGGCAGGATCAGGCAGCTCGTGTTGAGTCATTGTATGTGGAACACGAGGGCAGCAACCTTGTTGGTGACAGCAAAGCTCAGCGGGTCAGTTTAAGCAAGTCCCAGACCGAGCAGCTGCTCAAACAGGTGAATGCAGCGTACCGCACGCAGATAGATGACGTGTTGCTGACGGCATTGCTGTTGGGCTACCGGGAATGGACGGGTCGTGGAGGTTTGAGTCTGCACCTGGAAGGTCATGGACGAGAGCTGGTTGGAGAGGAACTGGATATCACCCGGACGGTGGGTTGGTTTACTTCAATCTACCCGGTGACGTTGGTGGGAACAGCTGGTGATTTGGGTGAGCAGTTGATGGGGGTGAAAGAGCAGCTGCGTTCGATTCCGAACAAGGGAGTTGGTTATGGGCTGTTGAGGTATCTGCATTCGGATGCACAGGTTAGGACGAGTCTGCAGCCTGCAGCGCCGGTGGAGCTGAGTTTCAATTATCTGGGACAATTCCAGGCCAGCACAGGCCTGTTTGATCTGGCCAGCGAGAGCACCGGCAGTGGTTTTGCATCAGATCAGCAGCGTATCGACAAACTCAGTGTGCTGGGCCGCATTCGTAATGGACAGTTGCAATTAATTTGCAATTACAGCGAACAGTGCTATAGCGAGTTAAGCATACAGACATTGATGTCTGTCTACCTGGAGCAATTGCAGGTACTGATAAGCCATTGCGTAGAACCCGGCGCGATCGGCCGCACGCCTTCGGATTACCCGCTATGTCAGTTAAGTCAAAGCCAGCTGGATGATCTGCGTGCCTGGCAGGATGATGAGAACGGCGAAGGCATTGAATCGATCTATCCGTTGTCTTCAGTACAGCAAGGCATGCTGTTCCACTCCGAAGCGGAAGCAGGCGCGGGCCATTATCTAGTACAAAAGGGGC
>JAJFKX010000025.1 GCA_021772985.1 Gammaproteobacteria bacterium | reverse complement strand
CCTGCAGCGGGCAGTGCCTGCAGCAACACAGCGGCATTCAGTGTAGCGGCCAGTAATGGTGTGACACCGGGCATGAGCAGCCTGACGTTTGTAGTGATCGTTGATGATCCGATCCCGGATAACGTGACCAGTATTGCAAACAGTGTGACGGTACCGAATGAATGTCCGAACGTGGGTGGCAGCACCAATGATTGTGATGAAGACACGCCGACTGAGCCACGGCTGATAGTGGTTAAAAGTGTGGTTGATGCCAGTGGCGATGGTATCGCCCAGCCTGGTGAAGTGCTGACGTATACGATCAGTATTAACAACACTGGTGGCACAGTAGCCGATGATGTGAGTGTGAGTGATCCAGTTAGTGATGCAGGTGTTATTGCAAACCTTGCTGAACTACTGGTGATTACCAATGCCAGTGACGTTATGCCGGCAGGGGCAACAATTGCGAATCTGCAAGCTGGTATTACGTTGGATGTTGCAGCTGGTGATACAGCGATGGTCAGTTACACAGTGACAGTGATTGACCCGATTGCTGATAACGATGTGAGCATCGATAACATAGTTACAGTCATGGATGATGGAATGGACCCATGTCTGATGATAGACAGTGACTGTGACACGAGCACCCCAACGGCGCCGAATGTAACGGTAGTCAAGACGGTTGATGCAGGTCCTGATGGCGTGGCATCTGCTGGTGAAACGCTGACGTACACGATCACCTTTATCAATACCGGTGGAGCGGTACAGAACTATGCAGCTGGTGATATTGGAGAGCTAGTACCTGCCAATACGATGCATGCGGGTGGAGATGACTTTACCTGTGCGGCACCTGCAGCGGGCAGTGCCTGTAGCAACACAGCGGCATTCAGTGTAGCGGCCAGTGATGGTGTGACACCGGGTGTAAGTAGCTTGACGTTTGTAGTGATCGTTGATGATCCGATCCCGGATAACGTGACCAGCATTGCCAACTCAGTGACGGTACCGGGTGAATGTCCGAATATCGGCAATATCATGACCAATGATTGTGATGAAGACACCCCGACTGAACCGAATGTAACGGTAGCCAAGACGGTTGATGCAGGGCCAGATAATATAGCCTCTGCAGGCGAAACCCTGACGTATACGATCACGTTCACGAATACCGGTGGTGCAGATCAAAACTATGCAGCTGGAGATATTGGAGAAGTAGTCCCTGCCAATACGATGCATGCGGGTGGAGATGACTTTACCTGTGCGGCCCCTGCAGCGGGCAGTGCCTGCAGCAACACAGCGGCATTCAGTGTGGCGGCCAGTGATGGTGTGACACCGGGTATGAGCAGTTTGACGTTTGTAGTGATAGTTGATGATCCGATTCCGGATAACGTGACCAGCATTGCCAACAGTGTGACGGTACCGAATGAATGTCCGAACGTAGGTGGCAGCACCAATGATTGTGATGAAGACACCCCGACTGAAGCAAGGGTAGATGCAGTTAAGGGAGTAGTTGATGCCAGCGGTGATGGAATTGCAGCAGCCGGTGAGATACTCACTTACACCATTACGCTGGTTAATAATGGTGGAAGCGTGGCGGATGACGTGCCGGTTCAAGATCCATTTACTGATCCAAATGTTGTGATAAACGATGCTCAAGCATTGGTCATAGTAGGTGGCAGCGATGTTATGCCGGCAAATCCAACGATCGGAAATCTCCGTACAACGGGCTTTAGTTTGGATGTTGCGGCTGGTGAAACAGTAATGATCAGCTTCACTGTGACAGTGGTTGATCCTTTGCCTGTGAATGCAGTCGAGGTACTCAACCAAGCAACAGTAGGCGGTATGATGACCTGTCCGGATGGAACGGTATTTATCGATGGCCAACCGGATGTGAATGGTGATGGTTCTATCACAATACCTGGGGACGATACCAATAACGACGGTGTAGTTGACCAGGACGATTGTGGGCCAACAGTAATTCCGATAGTGAATGTGACTCTTGATAAAACAATCACTTCAGTCACTCAGGTCAGTGCTACAGTGTTTAGAGTGAATTATGATCTAACCATCAATAATCTGGGTGGTGTGGATGTTGTTTACACCTTGGATGATCAGCTTGGATACCCATCCGGGCCGAGCCAGATAAATCTGCTGGATGGTAATGTCAGCACCAGCACTGGTATTTTGGAACCAGGTTTGGCGGGTAATGGCGGTAACTTTACACCGCTGAATAACGTATCGCTACAACTCTCAGATTTTGATGTTGGATTACCGATCAGTGAGAATGATACCTATAGCGTGAGTATTCGAGTTGCGGTCAACTTGAGTAACATTGCCGGCAATACTGCTTGTATCAACCAGCCAGGCAGCGGTTTCTTCAATGAGGCCGTGATAGTCGGAACAGTCGATCTGGATGCCAATGCCTGTGAGCCTATTCCAGCCGATCAACCAGCCATTGATCTTGAAAAGACCAATCGACAATTGACTGATAACGATGGTGATGGTTTTGGTGATGTTGGTGAAATCATTGAATATACCTTTGTCATTGAAAACACCGGTACGCTGCCACTGGATAATGTGCGACTAGTGGATCGGAGGTTGCAATCACGTGACGGGACATTCATTGGGTGTGACGTATCCGCATCAATCGGTGCTGGTGAGCTCATCCTGGATAACCCCTTAGCGCCAGGAGAGATCGCGGTGTGCCTGGGCGAGTACACTATTATTCAGGAAGATGTTGATAATCGAAGGGTGACCAATACAGCAACGGTGCTTGGTTCTGCCAGTAATGGGCAGATTGTGAGCTCGCGGGCATCAGCTGTATTTACCAATTTTAATATTGGTGGTCAATAAATAAGTATTTACCATCAGTCAGCAAAAAGGTATACACTGATCGCTGACTGATGGTAAACTAATAATGTCTATGTAAATCAGGGCTTTGCTTATGAAACTTAAAGGCAATTATATAGTTGTCCTTGGCATGCTAATCAGCGCGCAGTTCGCTGTGGCAGCAACACTGAATGGTGAAGTAGAAACGAGCAGTGAGTCCGCCGGCAACGGCTATACATTGGATTACGTTTTGAGTAATCCCGGCACAACTCAAATCAGCGGGATATCGATTCGCAACAGTAATCGGTTAAACGGTTTTGACTGCAACTCTGCAACCAACCAAGGGAATAGTTTTAACGCTGGATCAGGGATATTGGCAGCTGGTGACAGTATCAGTTGCCAAGCTCAGGTAAATGCACTTTCGGATGATATCGGCCGTTTACCGTTCGATATCGTTGCGATAGGTACAGATAGTGATGGGAATCGATTCCGCAGTAAAACATCACATACCATATTGATAAGCCAGCGTGGTGGAACACCAGCAGATGAGGCTATCGGTACAGTATTGATTGGCGCCGTACATAACGACAATGATGCAGATTTTCTTTTTACCACCAATGACACAATTGATTACTCGTTTACGGTTGTTAATACAGGAACTGCGGTATTGAATAATGTTCTGGTGGTTGATGATCTGGGCACGGTTATCACCTGCCCTTCCACAACCTTGGCAGTGGATAGTAGTTTTGTATGTACTTCAAGCTATACCGTGCCGGATGACAATTCTCAATTTGACATAACCAATATAGCTACATTAACCGCAGATGGGGCTAATGGTCAGTCGGTGTTTGACGATGATTTGTTTATTTCGTTACCAATACTGTTTGAGACAGGCAGTCTGAATGCCGCTAAAGTTCCAGCGATCAGTGATGATGCTACTCCAGATGGCTTTGCCAGCGTGGGTGATGAAATTACCTACTCAATCATTATTACCAATGCCAATGCAGACGATATTACGATCGACAGCATTACAGATTTGTTACCGGGATTGACCGCTATTGTGTGTGATGCAATGACCCAAGGTGGCGTTGCCTTTGGCGGTGTAGGCAGTAATCTACCAGCCGGAGACACAGTGATCTGTGAAGCAAGTGTTATTGTCACCGCAGCTGATCGGGTTAACGGGCAAATCAATAACAATGTCAGTATCGAGGGGACCTCGGTGTTATTTGCACAGGTCAATGTGAATGCTGCAGCGACTGTAGTTGTGCCATCATTTCAGATTATTGTGGAAAAAATCAGTACTGGTGCAACCGGGATGTTTGATTTTACTTTGACCAATACAGCCCCGGCTAATGTGAGTGTTACAACCGCGGCTGTGGGGACACCGGCCAGTGCTGCACCGGTATTTGTCGAAACATTGGGTGCGGATGTAACTATCACAGAAATGGTGCCAATGTTCTTTACTTTGGATGGGGTTGACTGTGCAGATGCCGCTGGAGCACCTGTAACAATCATGTTGGCAGGTAATACGGTAACCCTGGATGGTGCAGACTTGAATGTGGGTAACCCCAACACACCGAGTCCGATTACCTGTACCTTTATGAACAGTGCTGAGCCCGATATATCGGTGAGCAAGACCGTTGTCGATGAAAATCAAAATGGGTTTGCAGAACCCGGAGAGCAGTTGGATTACAGCATTACTCTAACCAACAACGGCGGTGCTCCAATAACCTATGCAGTGGGTGAAATTCAGGAAACTGTACCGGCGAATACAACTGCAGCCGGTGGTGATGATTTTGATTGTTTAGCGGGCGATCCCGCCGCTACGGTTTGTGATACGAATGGCCCAGTGACTGTCCCGGCTAATGATGGTGTTAACCCTGGTATGACAACGTTGACGTTCAGTGTGATTGTTGATGATCCGCTATCTGGTGATATTGATATGATCAGCAATAGTGTAATTGTGCCCGATGAGTGTCCTAATGTTGGTGGTAGTACCAATGATTGTGATGAAGATATACCGGCACTGGGTGATGAGTTGGATTTGGCTATTGAAAAAGTGGCCAGTCAAAACTTTGTTACTTTAGATAATCTGTTTACCTATACCATCACAGTGACCAATATCAGTATGGTGGTTGGACCAGATGCGATTGTTACCGATAATCTACCGCCGGAATTATTATTCATTGAAACTGAAGGCTGCATGAATGATCCGGATGGTATTCCGGTTTGTCAACTGGGCGATATCCAGCCTGCCGAGACGATCACATACGATATTACTGTACAGCTTATTGGCGTACCCACAGGTGGATTCCTCGAGAATATTGCCACAGTGAGCAGTGGTGGTGTAGATGTTGATGCGTCCAATAATGTCGATAATGCAGTGATCGGTGTGATCGTGCCAGTGCCAACATTGAGCAGGGTTGGTTTATTGATACTGATCATGTTATCCCTGATAGCTTCATGTTTGGCTATCAGTTCAAACCGAAAGCAAAGTACTATTAATTAATAATGGATATGCTCAATCTATCAGATTGAGGGGATAATGGTACAAACCCAGGTTGTGGCTTCAACCTGGGTTTGGTTTTATGGTGGCTAGAAAGCCCCTTATCTGTTATTAACCTGCAGGTTTGTATAACATCTGACATGCCGGTTACTTATCAGAGCATACTTTTGCTTTATGCCGATTAGCGCAATCAAATTGACCACAACACGGTCAGCTCTTAATCACAATAATTGAAAAAGATAATGCAAAACAATATATCCAGAGCCATGCAAGGCCAAGCTTCTGCTAAGCTTAATCACCACTCGCAATGTATCGGAAATCACCACATGTTAGTTCGTCACATTATTTTTCTATCTGGCTTGATTTTGGCTTTCCTGGCTCCTGGAATCAGCAGCGCACAAGAAGATGACTTTCGTTTTGAATTCAATAGACAACCTGAAGATAAACCACGCTATGAGCAAAGAAGATTAGAACATGAGGATGTATTTACGAAATTACGTCGTAGTGAAGAACGATATAGTTACGATACCGGTGAGGTTGGGATCGGATCCAGTTCAGTTAAGCCGTTATTGCCGGGTACTGAGGCCCCTGAGTTCAGACTGACTGGTCTGACGGGAAATAATATCCATGTTAATCCGACAGCGCTAAAGAAACCCTTGGTAATAACTTTTTACCGAGGTGGTTGGTGTCCTTATTGCAACCTACACTTAGCAGAATTGCGAAAAGCAGAAAAAACGTTACTGGCACAAGGCTTTGATGTGTGGTTTATCAGCCCGGATAAACCAGAAACACTATACGAATCTATGGAAAACCCAGATATTGGTTATACACTTTATTCAGATTCAAGTTTAGATGTGGCTAAAGCCTTTGGAGTGGCTTATCAAGTTGATCAGGAATCATTAAACCGTTTTTTTAATGGCGGGTTGAATTTGCAACAGGCATCAGGCCAACAACATACATATTTGCCCGCGCCCGGGACATTTATTATTGGTATTGATGGCTTAATTCATTTTCAGTACGTTAACCCAAATTATAAAACCAGGCTTGACCCGGAAGTGTTATTGGCGGCTGCAACATCGTATATCAACTATGGCGATAAACCGGCTTTGGTAAGTCAGTAAACTTATTGCAGTGCATCGTTATTTGCTGATCACATGCTTATATTTGGTGAGTCTTGGATTGGCAGCACAACCAGTCGAGCCTGGTAATCGACATGGTCAACTTGATGTGCGTACACATGAATGGAAAGCCTGGGATAAAGATTCAGATACCTGGATATCGGTTGAAGATTTCTGGCTAGCATATGCTGACCGTAGCGGTGGTTTGCACTGGGGATATGCTGGGCATTATCCAGCATATGCAAAAGTCAAAGAAAACGATCTGATCATGATTGAAACAGCTGATGGTAATTGCCTGATGAAATTTTTCCATCAACGCTGGCGAAGAGCCAACGATGTTCAGCGCTGGGATCGTTTGTTCAATGAATATTCAGGTTGTAGTAACGTACATCAGTACCGGCAGTTGCTGCGGATACCACCAACAGCAGGGTAAATTGCGTATCAGTAATCAAGTTGCCTGGTTATTCGTTGCACTGGCATTACTAGGGTTTGCGGCTAATTCCATTTTATGCCGAATGGCATTAGCAGAAGGAAGCATCGATGTAGTCAGTTTTACTTCAATAAGGTTAGCAAGCGGGGCGTTATTATTGTGGTTGGTAACACATAGGCGGCGAGCTGAGCTGGTATCTGCTGACCGCCGCTTGCCGGCGTTTATGCTGTTTTTATATGCGAGCTTGTTTTCCTATGCGTATTTGCAATTAAGTGCAGCAACCGGCGCATTAATTCTATTTGGTTGTGTACAAGTTGGTTTGTTGGCGATAACGATCAAAAAACGCCAAAAACAAAACCGATGGGAATGGCTGGCACTGGTGATGGCTAATGCTGGTTTTTTGTGGCTACTGCTACCGACAGCTACGAGCCCGTCTTTGCTGGGAGCAGGGTTGATGGCTGGGGCAGGCTTTGCCTGGGCGGCATATACCTGGATGGGTCGTGGCAGTAAGAACCCTATAGATGATACTGCAACCAATTTTATCCGTACCCTGCCCTATCTGGTGGTACTTATCAGTGTGAGCTGGTATTCAGGGCTCGACTGGAACATCAAGTGGAATGGATTATTACTTGCGGTGGTCTCCGGTACATTGGCGTCTGGTGTCGGTTATATCTGCTGGTATTGTGCATTACCGGCGTTGAGCGTGAACCAGGCAGGAATTGTCCAATTACTGGTTCCAGCATTAGCTGCGATTGGAGGTGTTTTTGTGATTGGCGAAGCAATATCCACACGACTATGGACAGCAGGTATATTAATTATTGGCGGGATAGCTATCAGTATGGTAGGCACAGCCAGTAAAAAACTCGAAAAAACATAGTGCCAATTGTGAGTTAGTAACAAGCTTATTACGGTTGGAATTTTTTTCAGTTTCAGATCGAATGCATTTACTCTGAGAATTGTTGCGGCATGCTGCGGATATAAACATCTTGTTGAGGAAATGGGATTTCGATGTTTTCGACATTAAAGCGCTTATATACCTGCATGTATAATTCATGGCTGACTTTACCGCGTTCTACTGGTGCGTTAATCCAACACAGTAATTCGAAATCAATGCTGGAATCGCCAAAACGCCGCATCCTGACCCGCGGTGCTGGTGTTATGGAAATTGTGTCATAATTTTTGGCTATGTCTTCGAGCACAGCTACAACCTTATCTACATCAGTCCCGTAAGCAACACCAACTTTGATGCGGATCCGACTCTTTTCATAGGGACCTCCACTCTCATTAATAATCTTCGCATTGGCAATGACTGCATTGGGGATCGTGATTTCAACATCATCCCGGGTGATTAAGCGAGTGCTGCGTAAACCTACACTGGTTACCTGACCACGTTCACCGCTGTCGAGGTTTACGAAATCACCAATTTTGTAAGGTGCATCGGCAACGATAAAAACACCGGAAAATAAATTGGCCAAAGTATCTTTTGCAGCAAAACCGATCGCAATGCCCAAGACACCTGCGGATGCAAGCCAGGCAGCAGGGTTAATACCCCATAACATCAACAGTGCATAGCTGGCGAACCCGACCAGCAAAACCAAAAACAGGATGTTGAATAATGGAATGGTGCGCTCCTCAATAAATGGAAAGCGCTTATGATTTCGCCCCAGCGATTGCAGTAATAACTTGCATGCAGGCAATAATGTTGTCAGCCAGGATATGATGACTAATGAGGCCATGATATTGCCGAAAATATTGTAGAAAGAGCCACCGGATGTTAGAGGTCTGAGTGCAAGGACCAGGAAAAACAGGAAAACAGTCAGAAACATCGGGCGCATCAACAATGCGATCAGCTTATCATCGGTTGTGGTTTTGGTTCGTTTGGTCAACTGAACCAGGGTTTTGCGCATCAGCCAAACTGTGGTTTTGGCTGCCAAATAGCCAAAAATCACGACAGCAACCGAACCAATTATGGGATGTTGTGCAACAGTATCCCAGATAACCATTAATGATTCGGGCAGAAACTCCCTAAGACCATCAATTCGGTCGGAAAATGCTTGTGTGGTATCAGCAGTTTGTGTAACAGCTTCCGTGTTGCCACTAGTGTTGTCTTGTGCCATAACTCATCAATTCCATAAACACTAAACTTATACTATCTGAAAACCTTCGCTGGCGGTGCAGTTGCTGTACAGCTCACCGATACGAGTAGTCATAGGGTGCTCACCAAGACCGATTTGGCGCCCATCGACCTGATCGATTGGGACGATCTCACCCATGGTGCCGGTGCAGAAAGCCTCATCAGAACGATACAACTCAGTCAGAGATAAATTCTTTACCAAATGTTTAATGCCCTGCTCCTGACAAATGCGTAAAACTGTTGTACGTGTTACTCCTTCCGGGCAGGCATGGGTATGCGGTGTATAAACCGTATCATTGTGGACCATAAACACATGGGTAGCGTTGGTTTCGGCGATAAAGCCCTGATAGTCGAGCATTAGAGCGTCATCTGCCCCAGCATGGTTGGCTTCAATTTTTGCAAGAATTGACTGCAGCAAATTGGCATGGTGAATTTTTGGATCCAGACAATCGGGTGGAAACCGGCGGATGCTGCTGGTGATCAGGCTTAATCCGGTTTTGTCGTATACCGGAGCCTTGTGTTCAGCAAGAATAATCAAAGTCGGGCCTGCTTGGTTTAACCGAGGATCCATTCCTGAGGTGATTTTCACTCCGCGGGTTAAGGTCAGCCGGATGTGTACGCCATCCGTCATTTGATTGGCCTCCAAGGTGCGTTTGAGCTCGTGGATGATTTCATCTTGAGTTGGAATATCGGTAAACGCCAACGCTTTGGCTGAGCTGTGCAATCGCGAAAGATGCTTACGCAAGGCAAAAATCCGACCATTGTAAAGACGTAAACCTTCCCAGACGGCATCACCACCCTGAACAGCACTATCAAATGGACTGACGGCGGCTTGATCACGGTGCACCAACTTGCCGCTGATATTGACGATCAAGTCGACGTTTTTTGAATCAAAAGATTGCAACATGAATAGACCTCAAAAATACAATTGAAATCAAACCTGTAAGCGTTGAGCATACATGGTTTGGTAGAAAGGCAGACACTCACTATAAAGATCCTGGATGGTTTCCGGGAGTTGTATTGATTTTTCACGGTGTGGCTGGAAACCTGATGATTTTTCCACATTGCCATACCAATATTTAGCCCAAACACCATCAGTAGCCCGTGGGCCGGTTGGCCAGTTGAGCATTTTGCTGTCGAATTCGATACCCAGAGATGCACACCAAGCACGCAGCATCCCCTCCGGGTTGCGCAGCAAGTCTACCGAATCAATAACCAGCGGTGTTTGGCCGACATGTTGTTTGATTTGCTCAAACAATGCGAGTTGTTGAGGTAGGCCGGTATCTGCTAGTTCTGGTTTAGTTAGTATTTTATCCAGCGACAGCAACATGGCATCAGGTGGGCGCAGCAGGAAGACATGTTGTACCTGGTAAATCCAATCACCCTGCATATGTGGCAACAGGTGGTGGGCCATGTGTTTCTGGTAAAAAATGGTTTTGCCATCTGCAATTGGTCCGAGCAGCGATTGTTTTACTTTTTCCCAATCGTTTTCTTGAGCTGCAAGTACTTCCTCACGGCCAGGATGCACGATCCCGGTATGCGCAAGGTAATGCGCATAGAATGGTTCATCCACCACAGCAGTGTCATCCCGGTTCCCCCAGGAACGCATGGCTGCAGTGGAAATATTGCGCGGCCCTGACCATACAGCCAGGCGTATTGAAATAGAGCTTGCTGGCTTAAACATGTAACAAAGTTGCCACGAAATTTGGCAAATATGCGCTTATCTGCGCCCAACTGCAGGTTAATTTGTTCATTGGTATAGACACAACACGTAGCTTGATGCACACTTAATATAACAATATTACTCGGAAATTTTGTGGCCAAGCTGTTAATTCTAAATGGGCCTAACCTAAACCTGCTGGGTCAGCGGGAACAGCAGATTTATGGTACCAAATCTTTACATGACATTATCGTGGAATGTCAGCAGTTTGGTGTTACTTGTGGCTTCGAACTGGACCACCTGCAAGCTAATGCAGAGCATCAACTAATCGAGCGGATTCATGCTGCCGGAGTTGACGCTACCAGTGGCTTGGTGTTTAATCCTGCGGCTTTTACGCATACAAGTGTGGCCTTGCGTGATGCCTTGTTGGCAGTAAAGTTGCCATTTGTGGAAGTACATCTATCGCAGCCACAAACACGTGAACCATTCCGGCAGGTTTCTTATTTCAGTGATATTGCTATCGGCACCATCGCCGGTTTTGGGCCAGATGGCTATGTGCTCAGCTTGCAGGCACTGATTAATCATCTTGACGAATAGCAGAACTGGCCTGACCAGTCTTAACCGTATCGGGAATTAGTATGGATATACGTAAAGTCAAAAAACTGATTGAGCTTTTGGAAGACTCGAATCTTAGCGAAATTGAAATACACGAGGGAGAGGAATCGGTACGGTTGTCTCGGCAAACAGCAGCTACTCAGGTAGCGATGCCCGCCGCGCCCCAAGCTGCAGTTGCTATGCCGGCACCGGTATCAGCAGCTGTTCCGGCAGCAGAAGATGGTGGAACTGGGCTTCCTGATGGACAGGTGGTGCGCTCACCAATGGTCGGCACCTATTATTCAGCACCCTCGCCGGAGGCTGAAGCCTTTGTCAGTATTGGGCAGGTGGTTAAACCGGGCGATACTTTGTGCATGATTGAAGCCATGAAAATGTTTAACCAGATTGAAGCGGACATCGCCGGCAAGGTGGTTGCGATTCTAGTTCAAAGCGGTGAGCCGGTTGAATATGATCAGCCCTTGTTTGTGATTGCCTGAGGCTTATAACGATGGGTGATATCAACAAAGTGCTGATTGCCAATCGCGGCGAAATCGCATTGCGGATTCTACGCGCTTGTGCAGCGATGGACATTCGAACGGTTGCGGTGCATTCGACTGCAGATCGTAACCTGAAACATGTTGCAATGGCGGATGAAGCGATTTGTATAGGTCCGCCGCCTGCGACCCAGAGTTATTTGAATATCCCGGTGATTATTGCTGCGATGGAAGTTACCAACGCCACCGCTGTACACCCCGGCTATGGTTTTTTAGCAGAAAATGCGGATTTTGCCGAGCGGGTGGAACAAAGCGGATTTACTTTTATAGGCCCTCGAGCTGAAACCATACGTCTGATGGGTGACAAGGTTTCTGCCATCAAAGCGATGCAGGAGGCTGGTGTTCCCTGCGTGCCGGGTTCCGGTGGTTCACTGCCAAATGATCCTGGAAGATGTCGACAAATTGCCGAGAAGATCGGTTACCCGGTATTAATCAAAGCAGCAGCGGGTGGAGGTGGTCGTGGTATGCGGGTGGTGCATGAGTCGGCTAAGCTGATTGAGTTTATCAATCTGACGCAGCAAGAGGCAGGCAGCGCCTTTGGCGACAAAACCGTGTACATGGAAAAATATCTGGGAAACCCACGGCATATCGAAATTCAAGTGCTTTCTGATACACATGGCAATGCTATCCATTTGGGTGAGCGCGATTGTTCCATGCAGCGTCGGCACCAAAAAGTGATTGAAGAAGCGCCAGCACCGGGGATCACTGATGAGCAGCGCTTACAAATTGGTAAGGTTTGTACCGAAGCATGCCAGCGTATCGGTTATCGGGGTGCCGGGACTTTCGAATTTCTGTATGAAAACGGTGAATTTTATTTCATTGAAATGAACACCAGGATTCAAGTCGAACACCCGGTCAGCGAGCGCATTACCGGCGTAGATCTGGTGATGGAGCAAATACGCATTGCTGCTGGCGAAAAGCTACGGTATACGCAAGATGATATTCGTTTTCTTGGTCATGCGATCGAATGCCGTATTAATGCTGAAGACTCTCAGACCTTTATGCCGTCACCGGGAACCATTGAAGCCGTGCACACCCCGGGTGGCCCAGGCATACGAGTAGATAGCCATATTTATGATGGTTACACCGTGCCACCCCACTATGATTCGATGATCGGCAAACTGATTGCCCATGGCCCGGATCGGGCCTCAGCAATGGCCCGTATGCGTGTGGCATTAGATGAAATGGTGGTTAACGGTATCAAGACCAACGCCGGTTTACATCAACGATTATTGAAAGACCCCGGTTTTATTCGTGGTGGAAACAACATCCACTATTTGGAACAGTTGCTAGCCCAGGATAAGACATAACTGACCAATGGGCTGGCTGCAGTTAAAGATTACTGCCACCGATTCTCAGGTCGAAGATATCGAAGGGTTGTTGCTGGAACTGGGCGCATTGTCAGTCACAGTAATGGATGCCGCAGACCAGCCATTATTGGAGCCAGATCCGAAAACACACCCGATGTGGGATCAGGCAATAGTCATCGGCTTGTATCCTGAGGGTGTTGATCAAGCCAGCATGACGTTGCGGTTAATTGCAGCAGGCATTGATATGCATTTAATCAGTTATGAGCATTTGGCCGAGCAGCAATGGGAAACTGCCTGGATGGACCAATACCAACCTATGCAGTTTGGTCAAAAGTTATGGATTTACCCGTCTCATATTGAACCTGAAGTAAAAGATAACTGCACCATCATCCGGCTTAATCCCGGTCTGGCTTTTGGATCCGGGACACATCCGACTACGCGGCTTTGTCTGGAATGGCTTGATCAAGCCGAATTGTGTGATGAAACCGTGATTGATTATGGCTGTGGTTCTGGAATTCTGGCCATTGCCTGCGCTTTAAAAGGTGCACGTAAGGTATATGCGATTGATCATGATGATCAGGCTTTACAGGCAACCATTAATAACGCCCGGTTAAACAACGTATCTGATCGAATTATGGTTAGTAGTCCGGTGGATGCTCAGTGCGAACAAGCAGATATATTGCTGGCTAATATTTTGGCAGGACCCTTGATTGAGCTTGCCCCCAGGTTTGTTGATATGACAAAAAGTAATGGCCTGATTGTTTTGTCCGGTATTTTGAATACACAATTGACCAGCCTGGAAATCGCGTATAGTAAATTGACTGAGCTGAAAGGCCATGCCAGTTATGAAGATTGGGCCAGGCTAGTGGTCAAAATATCCTAGAAACAGCCTAAAAAGCATCTTTTTTACATGGGCGAAGTATTAACGTTACTCAAATGCCCAGGTACTTGCGTATACACAGCACTTTTCTCAGCGCTCGGGCGTTATCTGAACAAAGTCTCTATTCTTAAACCGCTTCTGGTGATTCAGTTTGTCAAGGCACCTTGCAGAATAGTTTCCAATTGCTGAGGCTGGGTCCAGTGATCAGCGCATACAAACCTTGGGATCTTCCAGCAGTTTGTTGTTGCACTGACATATTCACCACTGGCGTCAAAGGCGCCTGCAAAGGTGCTGGCGTGATACGGAAAATACTCCTCAGTCAAGAATGTATTGGTATGCCCATAGGGGTAGGCAAATAGGCCATCAGTTTGAGTGCCTAATTTATGCTGGATATACCATTCTGCCTGCAGGATTTGTATGTCAGCGTCATGCCAGTTATTGATACAGTGGAAGTTGCCGCGAGTTTGTTCATGCTGGGCCACAAAATCCAGGCCAGGGTGAGTATGATCCCAACTATGATTGGCAACACTGATAAGCCCGGTTTGATTGGCATCACACCACCAGTTATCACGCCATTGATTGCGTCCGGCGATACAAACTTGATCTAAAATAGATCTTGCATGTGGTGAGGCAATCACAAAGCTGGTGGCTGTAAACGCCGGGGCATCAGTATGTATATCATTATTGGCCAGTAAAATATTATAAAAGCTTTTTAATGTTGGTATTCCGGGGTAGCTGAAGTCAAAAAAATCATGATCGCATCCATCATCAAAACTGATACCGATGTATAAACCTTCAGCAAGTGTAAATTCCAACGCAGGATTCAACCAGTCGGTAATGGTTTTTAATGATATCGGTGTAAAGCCATATTGCCTGATTAATTGGAGATCAGCTTCAAGCGCGACATGATCGTTGTCATGATAATCATTACCCGGTGCATGTAAGGAATGATAAGTTAAAATAGGAATTTTCATGTGCGTCATGAATCAGCAGACTTATTGCCATCCAATAGCCGGTCAAGCAACTGCTGATCAGAACTATACAGTTGTGTAAGGCGTTTTATTTCTGCTGGATGTATTACGCGAATGTAACGCTCATCATTAATAATGGTAATGGGTAACGCACGCTGAATAGCCGTGATGTTTTTGATATCTTGCAATCTCAACCACACCCCTTCTTGATTAATTTGGCGCGGCATACCCCGATAAATGACCTTTGAGCTTTGTCCAAAAGTATAAGCTGGGACATCTAAAAAAGCACAGATATCAGTAAGTATTTTCTGATGAAGCTGTTTGATGGAACGTCTTTCAACATAGATAGACTCTTGCGGAAAATATTTTAACCAATTACTTAAATGCTGCCCAAAGAAGCCTATAGTCAATAATCCCAGGTTGGCGGGTGCTGAGAAAATATCCCAATTTGGAGTTAAGCTGCCCATGCTTATATGATGCGCATAAGCAGAAATTGCCCGATCAACCGGGTTGCGAAGAATAATAATAATTTTAGTTTTATTACCCAAAACATTTAATACGCTTTTGGGAATATCAGGGTTAAAACTATCAGGTTGCAGATGCCATGGTTTTGCAAGCTGTGTCCAGTAATAGCTTGCAGTCGCATCGCCAATAATGCTGGCTTGACTGGCTGCTGTGTAGCGTTCAGACCAAACAGTTACCTGGTGATCATTGGGTGATTGAGTAAACGAAAAAAATTCGTGATCTTTGCGCTCCGGCAGATAAATATCTGGATGCTCCCGTAATTGGTGGTGCAACCATGTAGTGCCGCACTTTTGCGCGCCAATGATTAGGAAAGAGGGTAACTGAGACATTTACCGATATTGAAAATTATTAAATGTAGCCTGCTACCATTACCCGTTTGCCAAAACGGATTTGCTCATAAGCGCCTTTCGGCGGAGTAAGCAACTCTACTCGGCTAAAACCAATTTTGCGCATAATCCAAATCAATGTTTCGGTAGAAGGTGCCAGGCAAATACCCAGAGTGCTCATTTCCGGGCCATGAACTTCATGACTTTCATCAATCACTGTAAAGCTGCCCATCATTGGTTTCACAAACTCATAATGTCCCCAGTCCAATTGACCGGAAATATGCGGGCCAACCTGGGTTTCAACCAGGCAAACCTGTTTGCATAGTGATTTGGCTACGCGAAGTGCGCCGACAGGGTTTTCAAGATGGTATAGCAGGCCAAGCATCAATACAGTATCAAATTGCCCATCAGTTTCCGGGGATAGAGAAAACACATCGCGCTGTTGCAGTTGTATATTTTGGTGCCCCATGGCCTCACAGATGAGGCTGGCATCATCAATGTGCTCCTGACGTGCATCAATACCTGTAACATGGTGGTGCCCGGTTGCTATTAGATGATGGGAAAAATAACCCTGATGGCAGGCAAGATCAATTGCAGTAATATTTTCCGGAGCGGTTCCGTAAAAATCATTAAGGCAGGATTGCATCATCTGCAGACGAGTATCATGCACAGCACGTGCTTCATCGGGTAAATAAGATTGCGTGCTTTGACCATCAGGCAACGTAAAGTTGTAAAACCAATCACGTTGTTGAATTTTTTTTAAAAGACTTGCTTTGTCCATAAGTAATCAAATTTAAAATTATTGGTTGTTTAGACTTTTTGATAATTGGTCAGGTGCGACTTGGAGACTTCTTCTTTTGGTCTGCCGTTGGTGTAATAGTATAAAGCGATGGATTTGCGCAGGATGTTGTCCGGGCTCTGCAACGGATTCGGGTGACCATGGAAACTATAGTCGGTGGTTGAAAAAATAACCATGCGGTTAAAGATCGGAAAAATTTTTTGCTTGCAGCCAGTTAACTTTTTGTCCCAAAGCTCCAAGGCACCACCCCAGTTTTCCTGCCAGTTGCTGTTAAGGTAAATCAACAAATTGAGTCGGCGATCCAGGCCGTTGCGCTGATGTTTATTAAAGTCCGCATGGATGCCCAATTTACCGCCCGGCAAAGTGGCATGTAAGCCGCCGCCAATAAATTCAGTATCGGGGATCAGACTTTTAATACCGCTTAATTTTTCCAACCACACCAGGAAAGAGCGCGAATTTAATGCGTAAAGAAAATGCCGGGTTAAAAATGGTATCTGAAAATCTCGACCGGTAGCATTTTTCAGCCACTCATTTTCCTTGCGGTAGGTATCCCAGTTTTGTTGGTGGTCAGCATCAGGGAAATCAGCTTCGACATGTTGCAGCAATTCAGCAGAGAAAATATTATCCAGGCAAATATGCGGAAAAGGTTTTGCTTGTTGATATTGCTGTTGCCAGGTAGCCAGACCAGCATTCAATTTATCGTAAGCAATAAAATCACCAGACTCGGCTATACCCAACAGGCAGCGTTGTTTGTTGGTTAGCAATTTTGGAAGTTTCATGTAATTGATGCCTGACCATTAATAATGTTAATCAGTGAGCCTGGGTCACGCCAGTGCTCGCCATGGACAAACCTGGGAACGGACCATGGTAATGTTTCCCAGGTCACGTATTTGGGCCTGGTTGTCAGCGCACAGCGCATGCGGTGTTGGTGTTGATAGCCAGGGAAATACTCCTGCTCCAGAAAATTATTTACATGACCATATGGATAAGCAAAAAATTCTGGAGGCCTTCCGGATACAGCAGCAATACTGACTGCTGCATCTCGGATCTGGTGGCTGGCCTGGGCATAGGTGTTGACAGAATAAAACTGATCACCAGTGCCTGGACGCACACCTTCACAAACAGCATTATTGTGGTCCCAGCTATGTGATTCAATACTGATCATACCGCTTGCTTCAGCCTGGGGCCACCAGTCATCAGTCATCCAGTCAAGCCCAAACAGACATTTCTGGTCCATACATAGCCGAGCGGTATCCGATGCAATTACAAAGCTGCTGGCGTGTAGATTTGGATGGTGTTGTGGGTGCTGCCGGGCATGTTCTAGTAATATTGGGTAGAGGCCTGGTTGTGGCCCAAACTCAGGGTGGTCAATCGGTAAAAAGTCTGCTTTAGAACCATCATCAAAAGTCATTACCACGGCATTGTTAAGCTCGATGTTTTCCTTTTTATGGATCAGCGCATCAATTACCCAGGACAATGGAACCACAGTTTTACCATGCTCAGCCAGTAAGGCCAGATCATGGGCTAAAGCCAGATGACCGTTGCCGGCATAGTCAGCGCTGCTGATGATGTGTGAGTGATAACACAGAATCGGGATTTGCATCATATTAATTATAGATGGATTTGGAGGTGAATAGCTGATATTGAGTTCTTTTCGAGTGCACCAGTTACTTATTATGAAATGATCCAGTCATGCGGATACAGCAGCATTAACCGAATCCCCGATAATAGCAGGCAGCTTTAGATTTTGCTCCAATTGCCGGGTTAGGGATTGAGGCGGTGCTAGCTTATAATTCCCGAGCTGTGTCGTTGTGCGCTGATAATGAGAAACGCTGGCTGTTTTGCCTGCAATAACCAAAAAACATGCAGTTTATTACCAACAAGTTAAACAGAGTACTGACGGAAGGCAAAGATTGCCTGACCTTGTTTTTAATACCGATAATGATAGCGGTGCTTCCGTGGCGTTTGAGTTGGCATTTGATGCGTGGATTGTGCCGCAAAACACCGCTATTCGAGAAACAGGCTAGGCGTGCTCTGGGAAACTGCCGACAGTACATGACTATTGCGGATGAAAAACAATGGCTGGCTGACCATCGCTGTAATATATTGCTGGATCATGTTGATATCTGGTTATCGATTCTGACCCCCTGGAAGCTTCGCAAGCAGATCATTCGGAATGGTGATTTTCCGGAGGCTGGCGCTTTTGTAGTGATCGGTACACATTGGAGTACCGGCTTTTCGGTACTGCATCAACTCAAGGCCAACGGACATCAAGTCGTTTACATTTTGCGCAAGCGTCAGCGCGAGGAGTTCCGAGGCAGATTAATCCAATACTTGTATGTCAGTTTAAGACGACGTCATTTAGAAAGGCTGTTCCCAGGCAAACGTTACACTCCGGGCAGTTATCCACGCAAGCTTATCAAAGCATTCCAAAATAAGGGTTCGGTATTGGTGCTGGCAGATGTGCCGGCAGCACCGGGTGAGCAGAACCATCAAATCATGATTTGTGATCAACCGGTAAAACTCAGTTCCGGGCTGGTGAATGTGGTTATAAAGATGAAAATCAGTACAGTGTTTTTCAGGGTGGTTATCAATAACCGAACAGGTCAGCGAATCCTGGAGCTGGAACAAAAAGGGACTTATCAAAACAGCGCGGTCTTATATGATGATTTACAAACATTGCTGCAACGTAATCTAAATGAAGACTCAGCCGCATGGCATCTTTGGCCAGTCGCAGGGCAATTTTTCCGTAACCGGCAAGAACGTGAGAACAATTGATTGCTCAAAGGCTGGCAGAACTAGTAAAATAGCCGGTTTATGTATTTCGTTTGCCAGGGAATAACAGGTAACGATTTCTAACTCATCTAAATATTGGAAAGTATTATGGATCAATCACTTATACCGCCGTTACTAGGCGGATTCGGTTTGCTGGCGGCTTTTGTCATCTATCAGATGATTATGCGCCGACCAGCTGGTGAAGGCAAAGTAGCGGAAATCGCCGAAGCAATTCACGATGGCGCTATGGTGTTCATGAAGCGTGAATACTCAATTTTGGGTATGTTTGCGCTCGCTTTAGCTATCGGTTTGTTCTTCGCATTTCCAAGTTGGCATACTGCTGCTGCGTTTGTAACGGGAGCATTGAGTTCAGCAATTGCCGGTTATATCGGGATGCATACTGCAACCAAGGCAAATGTTCGGACTACAACAGCTGCTGCAACTGAAGGACCTGCAAGCGCTTTGTCTGTTGCATTTTATGGTGGTTCAGTAATGGGCCTGACCATCGCCGCAATGGGGTTATTAGGTTTGGGTGGCCTGTATTTCTTTTTTGGCAGTGATCCGCAGCATGCTGAAGCTATTCATGGTTTCGGTATGGGTGCCTCAACGGTGGCATTGTTCTCACGTGTTGGCGGCGGGATTTTCACCAAAAGTGCTGATGTCGGGGCAGATTTGGTAGGCAAGATTGAAGCTGGCATCCCAGAAGATGATCCGCGTAATCCAGGTGTTATTGCTGATAACGTTGGTGATAATGTTGGTGATGTTGCGGGTATGGGCTCAGATATTTTCGAGTCTTATTGTGGTTCCATGATTGCCTGTATCGCGATTGCCAGCACTTTTGCAGCAAGTTCAATATTAGGCGAGAGGCAGAACCTGATGTTCCTGCCATTGGCATTGGCATCTGGTGGGCTGTTGTGTTCCATTTTGGGTATTGCCATTGTCAGAATGGCATCCAGCAGCGAACCGGCCAAAGCGCTGCGTTTCGGCACATTTGGCGCTGCCGTCATTTTTATCGGCGCTGCCTGGTTCATTGTTAGTGCGTTAGGTGTTAGCAGTAATGTCTGGTGGTGTGTGGTTGCCGGGGCTGTGGGTGGCATTGGGATTGGTTTGATTACCGAGTATTACACGGGTGGAAAACCGGTACGCAACATCGCCAAAGATGGGCAGACCGGTCCTGCAACAGTGATGATTTCCGGCTTGGCGACAGGCATGGAATCGGTAACAATACCGGTTCTGATTATTGCTGCCATTATCTTTGTGACCAGTATTTTGTTACCAGAAGGCGCAGGTGTATACGGCGTAGGTATTGCTGCGGTCGGGATGTTGGCGACTGTTGGTATCACCATGGCGATTGATGCATATGGACCGGTAGCTGATAACGCCGGTGGTATTGCTGAGATGGCTGGTTTAGGTGATGACGTACGGGAAATTACCGATGGCCTGGACGAAGTGGGTAACACCACTGCTGCTATTGGTAAAGGTTTTGCGATTGGTGCAGCTGGTTTGGCGGCGTTGGCGATTATTGCCGCGTTTATTAAAACCGTAGCAGGTCATATTCCGGGCTTTACTCTAGATATCAGCAATCCGAATGTGCTGATGGGTATGTTTTTAGGTGGTATTTTTCCATTCCTGGTGTCGGCCATCACCATGCGTGCTGTTGGAGATGCAGCATTTGAAATGATCAATGAAATCCGCCGTCAGTTTAAGGAAATACCGGGACTGCTGGAAGGCACCGGTAAACCGGATAATGCGAGGTGTATAGATATTGCAACTCGGGCGGCGTTGCAGCGCATGATTCTACCTGGTGCTTTGGCGGTGTTTGCACCGATTGTGGTTGGTTTTGTACTGGGTGCACATGCATTGGGTGGACTATTGGTTGGAGCCTTGGTTTCCTGTGTATTGCTGGCGTTGATGATGGCCAATGCTGGTGGCGCCTGGGACAATGCCAAGAAATTTGTTGAAAAAGGTAATTATGGCGGTAAAGGTTCCGACACGCATACTGCCGTTGTTGTTGGTGATACCGTAGGCGATCCATTCAAGGATACCTCTGGGCCGGCGATGAATATTCTGATCAACGTAATGGCGATTGTCAGTCTGGTAATAGCGCCATTGTTGACACGTTAATTTCAATCTTGATTCGTTAAAAAGCCCCGCAATGCGGGGCTTTTTGTGTGTGGTACGGAAATTGTTAACATTCCATTCAGGGAGGATACGTACAATTGCATGAGATTTATTACTATAAGTTTCGTATAAACTGAGGGAACCTCTGATGAAAGCGTTTCTCCTACAAACAACTGGATTGACCATGTTGATTGCATGCATCTGTTTATCGGCAAATGCACAGACCTCACCACTCACCAATTGGGATTTTTCTCAGATTATCGAACTTGATGAAGAGGTTACTGAAGATTCGCGTTTGGAGAGTTTTTTCATAGAAGACATGTTATTGGTGACACACCCAAGTCTGGACACTGGAACAGGCTGTGGTGAAGCGCTGCTGCTGGCTGCCGGTGAGGATGGCAATTTTGTTCAAATACAAAATTTATCAGCTGAGGATTTTGGTGGTGGTTGTGATGAACAGGATGGTTTTGGTTTTTCAGTTGATTATGCGGATGGTTTGTTGATTATCGGTGCGCCAGGGCAAGTATTTACCGAGGCAGGACAGGAATTATCGAATGGAAATGTTTATGCGTATCGTTTGGAAAATAATGTTGATGGGCGATTAATTGCATCAGCGCATATTCAAGGCACTGGGATGGCTGGAAATTTAGCCTGGGGAAGCAGAGTGAAAACCGATGGTATGCATATCTTAGTGCAGGGCAACCAAGCCGTTGGTGTAGAAACGGAGTTGGCACATAATCGTGCATTGGCGCAGACTGTTAATTTGCTGGAGTCCAGTGTCGATGGTAGTTGGCACATAATACAAGAGTTTACTGGTGACTCGACTATTTATGGGCATGATTTTTTGATTAAAGATCACACGGTTTTTATCAATAGTCATGAGTTTGTTTTTTTTGTAGAAGGGTTTATTAATGTAAGCCCTCTTAACAGATATAACACAAGTATTGAAATTTATGATATTGACGAGGGCATTAATGTTATTCAACGCCAGGCTATTAACCTTAGAAACAGGACTGCAGCATTTACAAATGGACAACGCCAGGATAATTATCTTGATGTTGATCAGCTGTATTTACAAAATGATGATCTAATCGTATTTGCACCTTTCGGTGGGACATTTTCTGGATCGAGCAGCATCAGCTGGTTTGAGGTTGGTCAAGAGAATTTATATCAAGCCGCCGATTCACAGTTTTTTGGGACACAGTTTCTGGAGCTTGATGGTCAACTTTCAAATACTGATGGTATTGCAGTTGCTGAGGCTGGCCCTAGTGGCCGTGCTGCCATTACATCTTATAGATTGGATCAATCCACTATAAATAAGATATCACAACGTGTCATTTCAAATCAGGACAATCAGGCGCTTAGTATATTTGATGTTGATTCTATCCGCATAAACGCCAGCAATGACCGCTTGCTGATAACCAGCCAACAAGAATTCAAAATTTTTGCATCCAGGCCTGCGCTTGATCCAGCAATCACTGGTTTGTGGTGGCTTGGCCAGCAATTCAATGGCCAGGGAATAACAATGGAAGTATTATTGAATAACCGTTTGTTGATTCACTGGTTTACTTATGATCTATCCGGTAATCAAATGTGGGTTCGTGGATCGGGTAAGTTGGTAAATGGCAAAGTCAAAATGCAATTGGTCAGGGCACGTGGACCACGGTTTAGAATTGGGCAGTTTAACCCTGCTGATAGAGTGGTTGAAGCTTGGGGAAATGCTGAAATTACCTTCTCTGATTGTCGTAACGGCCAGCTAAAATATCAAAGCGATGAGTTCGGCAGTGCAACTTTGGCGATCTTTCCCTTGGTAGATAACGGCATTGTTTGTAAGCGAGGTTTTATTGCTGATGCTGAGGGCAATGAACTTGCCAATAGGTTTAGAATTTCCAGGCAAAATACAGGGACTCCTTATACCAAAGCGAAGCAAACCATTATTGGATCGGCATTTGATGAAACTCGTAGTGGTGAAGGGTTTATCTTTTTGCCAGCACGAGTAGATACAGCTAATCCAGATTCACGCAATATTGTAGGTTTATGGTTAACTTATAATCAGCAGGGAGAACAGGCTTGGTATTATCTGGGAGAATTCGAAGATTGTTTTTTTTCAATTACTCCTTGCAGGTGGCAGCCGGTTGGACAACCGCGCCGACCGGAAGGACCAGTATTCGGCCCAGCTTATGATCCGAATGATAGAGTCATCACACCATGGGGGTTTTTGGGGGAGATCAATCAGGTCTTCATAACACCAGCCACTTTTGACAGCGAATTATTTGTTTCCGTTAACTTTAGCAATCCTGATGGTTCTGGGACACTAACGTTGCAGAAACTTTCCGATGCTATTGGATATTAACTAAATTACTTAAGGAGCATCGGTTGTAGCTGCATTGGTTTACTTATGATCTATCGGGCAATCAAATGTGGATGTGCGGTGTCGGTAAGCTGGAAAACGGGGTGGTCTCTATCCCAAGGGATACCACCAGCCCACTCGAGTCCAGGCTTGCTTCATAATAAAATCCTTTTATGTCATCAATTATTGCATCATTCTTTCAAACTCATATGACAGTGGCATTTAGGTGTTAGAGCGGGCGACTTTGCCTATTGGCTACGACAAGACGGTAAAGGGTCGATAATTCAAATTAAAAATATTTTTATTGATGTGTTAAATTTAATAATCACACAGAAAAAAGCTCTGCAATGCAGGGCTTTATTCTGCCAACAGATGACTGTTAATGTTCCATTCAGCAAAAAACCTTATAGTGCTCTTACAGCACCATGGTATTTATTACTATAAACTTCATATAAAAATCGGGAAATATTGCAATGGAAACCTCACACACCAATGGATTGGTCATATTGATTGCGTTTATCTGCTTTTCAGCAAATGCACAGATGACACCACTAAATAACTGGACTTTTTCTCAGACGATTGAACTTGACAATGAAATAGCCCAGGACCCCCGACTGGAGGCTGTTTTCATAGAAGACATGTTATTGGTGACACACCCAAACCTGGACGGTGGGACAGGTTGTGGTGAAGTACTGTTGCTGGCTGAGAACGGAAATGGGCGTTTTGAGCCGCAGCAAATATTATCAGCACAAGATTTTGGCAGGGATTGCAGCAGCCATGATGGCTTTGGTTTTTCTGTGGGTTATGCCGATGGTCTGCTGGTGATAGGTGCCCCCGGGCAGGTTTTTATTGAGCCTGAAGAGTTACCTTCGGTTGGAGCTGTATATATCTATCGATTGGATGCGAACGGTAATACTACCGACGGCATGCCATTGATTGCATCGGCGTATGTACCTGGTTCTGGTGAAAATAAAGACCTCGCCTGGGGTACCAGAGTAGAAACTGATGGTATTCGTATCCTGGTGCAGGGTAACCAGGGGAGAGATCCTGCTATCCCCCAGGGTCGGGTTATTTCAAAAACAGTCAATATGCTAGAAAACGATGGCAATGAAAACTGGAATGTTACCCGGCAATTTAGTGGTGATGCATCAATTTATGGCCATGATTTTCTGATTAATGGTGAAACAATTTTCATCAATAGCCATGTTTTTGATAGATATAAAGAGGGTTCTATAAATTCCCCTGCTACAAATTTTTACCACACAGCGATAGAAATTTATGGGCTAAGTTCAGGTGTTGGTCAAATCGAGCTTCGTCAAACGTTAGAGTTATCTAGATTGACAGGTATTTTTCCTGATCAAAATCGAAATGATCGCTTACAAGATACCGACCAGCTTTACCGGCAACAAGATAAGCTAGTTGTTTATGTCACTTACTTCGCCGCCTTTGATGGGGAAAGTGAAATTATCTGGTTTGAACCGGATCGGGATAATTTATTTCAACAGATTGGCGTATTGGAGTTTCTAGGCCATAATATCAAAATAACTGATCAACTAACCGATATTGATGGGGTTGGAATTTTTCAAAGGGATAATCAAGGCCTAAACCGGGGGACGATTACCAGTTACGCGTCCGAAGCCGGGGGCATCCGCAAAGGGGTGCAGCAAATAATTGCCGATAAAGGCAATCAGAGTATTCAGACCATCGTTAGGAATGGCCAAATTGGCTTGGGGATTGATTATTTTCGTGTAAGCGCCAGCAATAACCGTTTATTAATAGCGCGGAATGAGCAGAATATTCATCAACTATCTATTTTCACAGCTCAGCCTGCATTAGACCCGGCGATAACTGGTTTATGGTGGTTTGGCCCGCAATTCAATGGTCAAGGTATTACCCTGGAAGTGTTGCTCGGTAACCGCTTGCAGTTGCATTGGTTTACTTATGATTTATCCGGTAAGCAAATGTGGGTTCGGGGTGTTGGTAGATTGGAAAATGGAACCATCAACATACAATTAGTTCGCGCACGAGGCCCGCAATTTCCGATTGGTTTGTTTAACCCCAATGATAAAGTTGTTGAGTCCTGGGGTAGTGTCGAAGTCAGCTTTACTGATTGCCGGAATGGTCAGCTAAGCTACCAAAGTAATGAATTTGGTAGTGATTCGTTACCGATAACTACATTGGTGGACAATACTTATGAATGTGATCGAGGTTTTATTATCGATACTGAAAGTGTCGAGCTATCATCAAGATTTAAATATCCAAGAATTGTCAGGTCTAATACCGGTGGTCCAGCCAACAATGGGCCATCAATGGTCGGGTCATTTTTTGATCAATCACGCAGTGGTGAAGGGTTTATCTTCATGCCTGCCAAAGTGGATAATAATGATATTCGCTCACGCAAGATCGTTGGTTTATGGTTGACTTATGATCAGCAAGGTAATCAGGCTTGGTATTACCTTGGGTTACTATCCGGTTGCGGGACAGTATACGATAGATGCCGATTTGAGCCTGTTGGACAGCCACGGATGTCATCAGGCCCGATATTTGGGCCAGGGTATAACCCGGATGATCGGGTTACTGTGCCGTGGGGTATTTTAGGCGAGCTGATGCGAAACCCAGATTCGAGTCTATCAGTCGATTTTGATAACCCGCATGGTTCCGGTTCATTAAGATTGGACAAGCACACTAATCCAATAGGGTATTAATCACCAGTAACAATAGTTGCTATGTGATTATTCATTAAGCTACAAAACCTAGTATTTCATTGGCTTGTTGCAGGTGATGGGCACGGAAGAGGTGCTCGGCCTGCTCAGACCAATGGTCTGAAATCAAGCTATTGCCCGGCACCTTGGTCAAGGTTTCTTCACCATCAACCGTTTTTTTGATTTGTTCGATATTAAGTTTGGTTTGGGTACAACCACAAACCTTAAATAACCTTGTCAGTGTTTCATGTTGTTTTAAATCCGCAACCCGGAAAATATGGGTTTGCGGTAAATATAAATACCATGGCAGCAAAGACATAACTATCTGCGCTGTAGGACGGGCGCTTAACTCCAGAAAGCTGACGATCATCTGCTGTGGATCGTCAATGGCTGCCAAGCGAGGATTTTGACCACTGAATACTTGCCAACGGCACCAGGAAACAATCACTTCACGGATATCGCGAACCAGGAAAATAGTGGTGAAATCTTTTAGCAGTGCGCAATGCTGGATACTGAAGCCAAAATGGCCGACCAAAGCCCGATTGTCTTGAATACTTGCTAATGCTTCAGCAGGGCTTAATCCAGCCTGCAATGCGGCATCTGGATTGCGGCGGCCAGTTTCTACATCGATGTTGCTGTAATCCCAGGCCTTATCATCGGTGATATGCAATCCAGTCGATTGGATACCAGCTTGCTGCAATAATGCTGATACACGATAAGTGCCGCTTTTAGGAATGGAGTTAATAAAAATCTTTGCCATTGGCCAAAACCTGCATCAAGATATGTTAAATCGCTATACTGCGCGCACAGTTTAACAAGGAAATACCATGAACAAATGCTTGCGTATGATCTTGGGGGTATCTCTGGCCATCATCTTTGGAGTTGCTGTCGCTGCACCCGAACCAGCACCGGAGCGTGAGCGTGGAGAAGGACCCTATGAACGCTTAATCCTGCGTGGCGTGATAATGGTTAGCGGTGAAGGTGCTCCGCCGCGGGGGCCGGTGGATATCGTAATCGAAAATGATCGTATTACCCGGATTCAAAGCGTCGGCAATCCTGGTGCTGAGATTGACCCTGAAAATCGCCCACAGGCCAATGACGGTGATCATGAACTGGATTTGAGCGGTCACTATGTATTACCCGGTTTTGTTGATATGCATGGTCACCTGGGTGGCGATGAACAGGGGGTTACCGCTGAGTATGTGCTGAAATTGTGGTTGGCACATGGGATTACTACGGTACGTGAGCCAGGCAGCTTCAATGGTCTTGATTGGGTCCTGGATCATGTGAAACGTAGTCAGGCCGGGGAAATAACCGCACCTCGAATCATCCCATATGCAGGTTTTGGTATGGGTTCAGATGGTCCAATCAGCACACCGGAGCATGCCCGCGATTGGGTAAAAGATATTCGCCGGCAAGGCGCTCTCGGGATTAAGTTTTTTGGTGCCAGCCCAGCGATTATGAGTGCTGCTTTTGATGAAGCTAAACAGCAAAACCTGGGTAGTGCGATGCACCACGCACAACTCAATGTAGTCCGCTGGAACGTTTTGGACTCTGCTCGGGCAGGGTTGACCACAATGGAACATTGGTATGGCTTACCAGAGGCATTGTTTACCGATCAGATGATCCAGGACTACCCACTGGATTACAACTACAACAATGAGCAACATAGATTCGGTGAAGCCGGCAAGTTATGGTTGCAGGGTGCTGAGCCCGGCAGTGAGCATTGGAATGCTGTTCGGGATGAATTGATTGAGCTGGATTTCACAATCAATCCAACGCTAACCATATATGAGGCTAGCCGTGACTTGATGCGTGAGCAAAATGCCGAATGGCATAAGCAATATGGCCACCCTCAGCTAATGAAATTTTTCGAGCCCAGCCCTGAAGCACATGGGTCTTATTGGTTTGACTGGACTACCCAGCATGAAATTGACTGGAAGCGTAACTTCCAGCGCTGGATGACATTTTTGAATGATTATAAAAACCATGGTGGTCGGGTGACTACGGGGTCAGATTCCGGCTACATCTATAAATTATATGGTTTTGGTTATATTCGCGAATTGGAGTTGTTGCAGGAAGCCGGTTTTCACCCACTGGAAGTGTTGAAAGCAGCGACCCTGAATGGTGCTGAGGCTTTGGGTATGGATGACGAGATTGGTTCTATTGCAATTGGCAAAAAGGCTGATCTGGTAGTGGTCCGGGAAAACCCCATAGCCAATTTCAAATTACTCTATGGAACTGGTCATTATCGGTTACTGGATAATGGAAAACCGGGCCGCGTGCAGGGTATTCGCTATACCATCAAGGATGGCATGTTATTTGATGTCGATGAGCTGTTAAGCGATGTGCGACAGATTGTGGCAGATGCCAAGCAGACAACAGGTTCCTGATCAGTTGGTCAAATGATTTCGAGACTAAGTATTAAATCAGCCTACAGATCAACACCGGCAAAGCGTGGACGGGCCACGCTTAAGCTGATGCTTGCTGTTTTCGCTCATTCAGCAACTTTGCGACATACCAGCAGGAACCTAATATTGTAAGGCCCTGTTGCTCGGCTTCATCCAGCGCATGTTCAACAACCCTGCGGGCCAGGCCTTGGCCACGCAGGTTCTCCGGGGTAAAAGTTGAAGTGAAATTGATGGTGTTTTTATCTGGCCGATGGTAGCGCAAGACCACTGCATTATCATCGTGTCCATTGCTAACAATCAGCAAGTAACGCTGATTGTCCTGATCATGTTGAATAGTCATTGGTGGATAACTCTCCTTGTTAGTTATTCCGGCAACCGTGCTTGAGCCAGATTGTTGGTATCTGTGCCGAACCATATCGTATGGGTATTTTTATCATAATACATGTGTCGTACGCTACCCCCGCCACTGGGTACATCGGCAGCACCAATAAATGATTCACTGGCAGGATCAAAGCCTATCAATCGGTTGGGATTAGGGAAAGTTTCGACAAACCAGAGGCGATCTTGCGCATCAGCTGTCATAGCATACGGGCCACTACCACGAATGCCTTCTGTGCTACGCCCCGGGGTTTGCCACTCCCGAAAACTCTCGGTTTTTGCGTCATACTGACCAACATAGCCTTCGGCATAATCCACATACCAGATTAAGTCATCACTGGTAACGGCGACTCGTCGCGGCCGGGCGGCAGTGCGGGGTATTTCTATTTCGGTTAATGTGAATGCTTGAGCATCAACCCGTGCCAGTTTATTGGTGCCCAATAATACCACCCATGCATTACCATCACTATCCAGGTCAATACCATAAGGTCGGGCACGTTTAGTCGGTACTGTGAGGACTTCCACAGAGCCGGTATCCGGATTTAGTCTACCAATCCCATTGCTGCTTTGTGAGGTAAACCAGAGGAGGCCGTTAGCGGCTTCAATCAAGGTATGAGGGTCAGCAGCGGTGTCTTTAGGGGTTGGATACTTCTTGATTTGTTTCCCGGCTTCAGCATTGGGGTCAATCCTGCCGATATGTGCCGCACGGTTGCCAGCATACCAAACGATTCCATTGCCATCTACGATTAGATTGTGCGGCCCGGTACCGGGATCCATGTCAATGCGGGAGAATTGTTCAGTGTCAGGATCAAATACACCTGCATAGTGACCTGCCTGACCAACGAACCACACTTTACCGTCCGGCGCTACAAACGGATCGCGGGGCCGGGTGCTATCCCATGGCACAACCCATTCCTGAATTGATATGGCGTCAGTTTGTGCATGTGAGGGTTGCATCAGCAGCAAACAGGTAACCAGGAAGCCTAGCGAATAGTGAATAATTTTGTTCATGGCCTTATCCTTGACAGCAGAAAAATGTTCAACTTTGTAAGTTGACGATGACTATTTATAGTATGCCAGCCGGGAAAAATCTACAGCAACAACAAGACAAACCGCTATGTTTCCAATACTGCGGGCGCTCGAAAGCAAACGTGTCATTACAAATTTCAACGATTGGTCAGTGTGTATTTGTTACCATTCAGGAATTGGTGGGGTAATAGAGCTACAATAAATACTCGGAATATTCGGCACTGAGAGCTTACTATGAAACTGTATTACTTTCCTGGTGCGTGTTCGATGGGGCCGCATATAGCTTTGAACTGGGTTGGTGCTGACTTCGATATTGAGCAACCGGACTTAGGGGACACAACTTTTACAGCGATCAATGTCGTTAGACAAGTGCCGGCATTGGTATTGGATGACGGTACGGTGTTGACACAATGTAATGCCATTTTGCGATTTATAGCTGACAGCCACCCTGATGCCGACATTGGTGGAAAAGATAACCCACAGTCACAATACCTGATCAATCGTTGGCTAAGTTTTATTGCATCTGACCTGCATCGTTCGCATGCTGCTTATTTCTTTCAGCCGCGATTTATTGATGCTGGAAGCGATGATGAACATAGACGTATTAAACAGGCCGCAGAAAATCAAGTGATTGCTTTATTGCGCTATTGTGATGATTGGTTGGCTGATAATACCTTTACAGCAGGAGATAAACCTTGTATCTCAGATGCTTATGCATTTACTGTATTTCGCTGGTCACGGAATATGGCCAAACCAGCGTATACCTTTAAAAATATAAGGGCTTTCATGGATAGGATGCTGAAAAATGATGGTGTCAAATCTGCAATGCTTAGGGAAGGTATAGAATAGTATTTATAAAACCAGGTTTATCAAATTAATTAGTGTCCGTTTAAGTAGCTACGCTACTTGGTTTTCTTTTTTTATTTCAAGCTTTCAGCTTAAAAAAATTCGGCTTGAATATATTCCACATATAACCAGGATATGTGATTTCTCGATGAGAAACGTCAATAAATTGTGAATGGCGCCAGCTATTATCAGAATAAACACTTCCTGCATTAACAAAAGTCAAGACATTCGATAACGAATATGCATATGGCAATTAGCAATGGAAATTATTATTTTTCAGTATGCATGAAAAAGCATCTTGCAGGGTAACAAGTTAAGTGATACTCCTAAAAGAAGGAGTAACTGGGCAGTTATCTACTTACTGTCAGGTTACATTTACTATGGAAAGTACAAAGGAGACATGCCAATGTCGTATCGTAACGGCTTATGCCTGACTATATTTTTGACCGCCGCAGTTTGTGGCAGTGCGTATGCGCAAATCCAAACACCTAATTTATTAGGCGAATCCAAAACACCCATTGACTTGAAAAGCCAGGCTGGTGTGCAGGAATTGCTTAAATCAGCACATTTTGTTGATGCTGTGGCGGTGAATATTAAAGCCTTGGGCAAGGATACTCCGGCATTTAATTTTAACCTCGGTAACGAGAACTTTAAAATTCAACAAACCCATAATTATAATATAGAGGGTGGTTATTACTCGTGGAATGGAATTGTTGAGGTGCCAGGCACGAACGGTTCGAATGAAGTCGCGACAGATTTGGCTACATTTGTTATTAATAATAACCGTGTATTTGGCCAAATCAGGCTGGTGGATAAAATTTTTGAAATCAGCACTTTGCAAAATGGCCAGTATCTACTTGCGGAAAGGGATTTCACAACACTCGGTAATGCCGATGATACCCCCCAGTTAACATTGCCGGTAAATACCGAGACTACGCGTGGTGGTAATAATATTGTCAGGGTTATGCAAATCGCATCCAATACAGCAATCAATGCAGCAGGCGGGGTTGGGCCGATTGTTGATCGCATGAATTTTTTCATATCGCAGTCTAATCAGGCTTATTCTGCAACAAGCATACCTATTACCATGCAAAGTGCCGGCTTGTTCCGGGCAACCAATAACGAGCGATCTACAGCGCAGCAGAATGCATCCGGTCTGCGCAATTTAAATGATGGCTTTAATGATTCCCTGGCTAATTCGACTCGGAACTCAAGGTCTGCAGATTTGGTCGGAATGATAGTTGCAACACCCAATGACCCAAATATCTGCGGCATCGTTAACGCTATCGGTGGGGGCGCAACCAATGGCTTCTTTGTGGTCAAGTTCTCCTGTACAGATTTTACTTTTGTCCATGAAGTGGGTCATTTATTTGGAGCACGTCACCAGAATGACCCAACCACCTCACCATTTCCATATGGTCACGGTTTAGCAGATTTCACCGGTAATTTTCGCACCATTATGGGAACTACCAGTACCGGACTGCCACGCATAGGTGGGTTCTCTAATCCGGGTTTCACATTTAACGGTCGGCCATTTGGCACGGCAAGTTTCAGTGATAATGACCGGGTGCACCGTGAGCGGGCCAGCACAGTGGCCTCGTTCAGATAGTTTAAGTTGACTGAATCAATAAAAACCCCAGCTGGTGCCGGGGTTTTTATTGTGGTAAACCCACCGCAGAGACTGCACAATCAGCATTAAAATATCGGGTTATTGCAAATCAACTTGCTTGATTTCAGTACTCCAAACCTGTTTGCCATCGACATCATGTAAGTTTAGCTTTAGCTTGCGATCATTGAAGGGTCCACTGACTTCGGCGATACCGAAGTTACGCTTGGTGTATACACTGTCTGGTACACGGTATTGACCTTCACCAATGGCTGGCTCGTAAGTGCTTGCGGTTAATGGTGAAACAGTCCAATCATGTAACGGGTATAGATTTGGACGCGTCATTTTGTGCAGTGATGAGTGATGTCGGTCACCCGACAGAAAAATTACACCAGGAATGTGTTCTGCAGCTATCAAGTCCAGTAACAAGCGACGTTCGCCAGGCGCTACATGGGCATAATTTTCAAACACCTCGGCACTGCTGATAAATTGCCCCCCGATAGCGATAAACTTGAAGCTGGCACTGCTGTTTTTTAATGCATTTACCAGCCAATCAATCTGTTGATTACCAAGTACTGTTCGTTGGCCGCTTACCCGGTAGTTTGCTTGTCTAAAATATCGATTATCCAGCATGAAGAAACCCACATCATGCCATTCGAAGTAACTGGTAATGCCACCGGCGCCAGAGGCATTGGTCACCGGGTTGGCCCAGAAATCGTTGAAAACAGCTACTGCCTGCTCGCGCAGGAAGAAGCTTCGGTCCGAATTATCGGGGCCATAGTCGTGATCATCCCAGATAGCGTAGTGATGAGCGACGCTGAGCAGCCGTTGTAATTCTGGTAATCGGCGTGTATGGCTGTAACGGCCATACATGCTGGAACGTGCGTCCCAATCGGTTTCCCGATAATACACATTATCGCCGAGCCACAGCATGAAATCAGGTTGTTGATCGGCTATCGATTCAAAAATCTTGTAATCGCCTCCATATGGATTACCGGGTCGATCGTATGGGTGGTCATTGATATAAGCACATGAACCCAATGCAAAACGGAATGCTGGTGGGTCATCACGCCATCGCCATAATGTTTGAGTAGTAAATATCTGGTTATGCCGGGCAGTTTGAGGTTGGTCATCGAGCAGAATTTCGTAGCCATAATCCGTGCCAGGTGCAAGATCAGTAGCAATCAGTGTTATTGCATTAGCATGTTCGGCCTTAGTAACGAGGTTGGGACTATGTCTTTTGAGATCAGGTTGACTTAGTGGCCAGTAGCTCAAAGTGGCAGAAACCGGCCTATCAGACTGCAACCAGATAGCGGCTTCGCGCGCAGATGCATAACCAAGCATGGGTCCAGAGGTCAGTTCGGCTGCGTAGCTAAAATAACTTAATCCACAGATCAAGACAGCTAAAAAACAGTGTTTCATAGTTATTCCATGGGTATTGATGATATAAATTTCATGGCTTTACATTACATACTTAATGAGAATATGTCATTAAAGCCGGTTGTGTTGATCGATAGAGTTACTGGTTGGTAAACAAAGTGTCATTTAACACTGGTTTAATATGTGCGAGTATAGTTCGGTGGCCAGGATAGGCCCGAAAAATCTCAAATGGACTCGTTGTAATTTAGCAGAGCACAGCGATCGCCCTTTTATGCAGAGCAAACTAAAATAAGAGGTTTAGCCATGTCTTTCAAGAAACTAGTACTAGCTGGTGCTATTAGCACCGTATTAGCCGCGGCTTTTGTCGAACCGGTAATGGCCCAGCAGGTAACATCAGCAATCTCTGGATCGGTAGTGGATCCACAGGGTAATCCTATTCCCAATGCTGATGTTACTGTGACCGATACTCGAACCAATCGCCAGATAACCACCACCACTACCAGCTCGGGACAGTTTACAGCCCGTGGTCTGGAAGTAGGTGGGCCGTATAGTGTCCAGGTAGATAGCGATATTTATGTGGATGAACGGGTTGATGAGGTGTTCGTCTCATTGTCCGGTTCAGCCAATTTGGTCTTCGCCTTGGAAGATGAATCAGCCGATCTCGGCAGCTTGCAGGTGTTGGGTGTTGCTGATGTGGGTGGTTTCCAGCGTGCTTTAGGCCCTGGTACTTCTTATGATTTGGGTGATATTAAGGATTTGCCTTCAATTGCACGCGATATTCGCGATGTGTTCCGTGCTGACCCTCGGGTGACCATTGATCCGGCCAACCAGGATGGCGCCGTTAGTTGTGCTGGTGCTAACTCACGTTTCAACAGTTTCACTGTAGACGGTGTAAGACAGGACGATACTTTTGGTTTGAATGTGGCATTCCCTGGAGAAGCTCAGCCATTCCCACTGGACGCGATTAATCAGGTTTCAGTAGAGTTTGCCCCGTTTGATGTTGAATACGGTAACTTCAGTGGCTGTAATATCAACGTGGTGACCAAATCCGGTACCAATGAATTCACCGGTGGGATATTTGATTATTATCGCGGTGATGCCCTGGCAAGCAGCAGTTCCGGTGATTTTGTCTCACATAACTTTGGTGGTTTCGTCGGTGGACCAATTATCAAAGACCGGTTGTTTTTCTTTGTTGCTTATGAAGAAACCATCGGTGACGAAGCAATTGACGATGGCCCAATTGGATCAGGTTTTCCAAATATAGCCAATATCACCCAGGATGAGATTTCGCAGATTGATAGCATTTTTCGAAATGTCTATAACTTTGATCCAGGTGTATTACCGCTGTCTTCAGCCACGGATGATAACCGCAGAATCCTAGTGCGGGTTGATGCCAATATCAACGAAGACCATCGTGTGGCATTTAATTATCAACGCACTCGCGAAGACTTCACCACCCAACAGGACAATAATGCTACTTTTGGAGATTTGGCGTTTTCATCGCATTTCTACAACTCGGGTAACAGTATTGATGCTTATTCATTGCGTTTCTTCTCCAACTGGACAGATCAGTTGTCGACTGAATTTCGTGTCTCCAGGTTTGATAACAAAGACACACAAATCCCACTGCTAGGTCGAGGCTTTGCCGAAGTTGAGATCGAACTGCCTGGCGGCAGTGTGTTTGCAGGCCCTGACTTCTTTCGCCAGACCAACACTTTAAATAGTGAAACCGATCAGGTTAAATTGAAGGCAGATTACGCAGTAGCTGACCATGTAGTCACGTTTGGTTATGAGCTTGATTCCAGTGAGGTCTTTAATGAGTTCCTGCCTGCCAGTGCCGGTGCTCTGGTTTTCGATAGTATTGAAGCCTTCGCGGCACAAGATCCTACCGACTTTGAGTTTAATGGTGTGACCACGGGCAACTTCAACGATGTCGCTGCGGAATTCAAACGTGATATTCATACCTTTTACCTGCAGGATGAATGGACATTGGCAAGTGGTTTAACCCTGTTGGCTGGTTTGCGCTACGATTATTACAAGTCTAATGATCTTCCGCTCAGCAATACGTTCTTCAACCAACGCTACGGCTTTGACAATGCCGCGCAGGTATTTGATGGTCTGGATGCATTACAACCAAGAGTGGGGTTCAGTTATGAGTTACCGACTCATTCGTGGGGCTTTACCACCCTGCGTGGTGGTGTTGGTGTATTCTCCGGCGGTGATCCGAATGTGATTTTCTCCGGTTCTTTCAGTAACGTCGGTGTGGTTACCGATAACGTGCGATTGAATGACAGCTCTGGCTTGTTAGGCCCTGGTTCTGTAGATGGCTTTAGTATTCCACAATTCGCATTGGATCAACTGGTTTCCGGTGACGGTCAGGTGGGTGCTGTTGATCCTGATCTGGAGTTATCAAAGGTATTCCGAGCCAATTTTGGTATTACCCATAACTTCCTGGATGATTTCAATGTCACGCTGGATTACATTTACTCAAATGCAATAGATCCTTACCTGTTTCAGGCTCTGAATATTGCGCAAACTGGTACCGCACCGGATGGTCGACCCATTTATCGTGAAGTAGATTTCCTGGATCCGGATTGCGCGTCTAACCCTGGTGATACCAGTTTGTGTGACTCACGCAGCACAGACGATATTTTACTGACCAATGGCAGTGGTGGCCGTACCCATAATATCGCACTTGCTTTGAATAAAGGCTGGTATGACATCGGTGGCAGTGGTTTTGATTTCGAAACCACCATTGGCTATTCCTATACCAATGCTGAAGAAGTACATCCGGTAACCAGTTCGGTGCCAACCAGTAACTTTGGTAATGTTTCGGTGGACGATTTCAACAATCCAACGGTCGCAACCGCGAATGATGAAATCCCACACAATGCGGTTTTCCGCGGGACTTTGACCAAAGCATTCTTTGGTGATTATGAAACGAAATTGAACCTGTTTGCCTCAATTCGTTCAGGCCGGCCTTTCAGTTACACCTTTGATACCGGCGGAAGCAACAATAACTTGTTCGGTGACAGTCGTGAGAGAGAAGACAGATCATTGTTCTATGTACCGTTGGAGAATGATCCTTTAGTGGTGTTTGGTGATGGTTTTGACACCGCTGCATTCAATGCTTTCCTGGCGTCAAGTGGTTTGGATAGCTTTCGGGGTCAGATTGCACCACGTAATGCGTTCAACAGCAGCACCTTCACTGACCTTGATATCCGTTTAAGTCAGGAATTGCCAGGCTTTTTCTCGGATGACAGAATTACGTTGTTCTTTGATATTGAAAACTTCCTGAACCTGATTGATAGCGGCGCCAATCAATTGACCCAGATTGGCTTTGAGTTCAATAACCCAATTGTTGATGCCAGCATCAATGACAACGGTCAGTTTAGTTTCGATAACTTCGATGGTCCGGCCTCAGAGCGGCTAACGTCAAGTGCATCGTTGTGGCGTATGCAAATCGGCTTGCGTTACGATTTCTAACAACAACAGCCACGCAAACCCTATGGGGGGGCTAATAGCCCCCCATTTTTTTGTCTCTGTAGATCGCAAACGCTACAATTTCGCAGTTACTTAAATGCCCAACCCGGAAAGCACTAAACCATGTCGCACATAGATATCAAATCCACCCAACGACCAGCAGCTGATGAAGTACTGCAAAAAATTGCTGATTACGTCTGTCATTATCAAATCGATAGTGATGAAGCTTATTCAACCGCTAGATACTGTTTAATGGACAGTCTGGCATGTGCTGCCCTGGCTATGCGTTTTCCAGAATGCACCAAACTGTTGGGTCCGTTGGTGCCCGGTGCGGATTTGGCAGGCGGTGCCCGGATTCCAGGTACTGCTTATGAGCTGGATCCAGTACAAGCAGCATTCAATATCGGGGTGCTTATCCGGTACCTGGATTTTAATGATACCTGGCTGGCGGCAGAATGGGGGCACCCATCCGATAACCTGGGCGCTATTCTGGCAGTAGCTGATTATGTATCACGACAAAACCGCAGCCAAGGGAAAGACCCGTTAAGCATGCAAGCAGTGCTAACCGCTGCGATTAAAGCACATGAAATTCAAGGCGTGCTGGCACTTGAGAACAGTTACAACCGTGTTGGTTTGGATCACGTATTACTGGTCCGTGTGGCATCGACTGCGGTAGTTACCCATATGCTGGGTGGGGATAGAGATGATGTCATCAACGCAGTCTCCAATGCCTGGATCGATGGTGGTGCCCTGCGCACTTACCGGCATGCCCCCAATACCGGTTCACGTAAGAGCTGGGCTGCAGGTGATGCCTGCCGCAGAGCGGTGACACTGGCGTTGCTGGCCATCCGGGGTGAAATGGGTTACCCATCGGCTCTAAGCGCTAAAACCTGGGGTTTTTACGATGTGTTGTTTAAAGGCAATTCGTTCAAATTCCAGCGTGATTTTGGTAACTATGTGATGGAAAACGTGTTGTTTAAAATCTCATTCCCAGCAGAATTTCATGCACAAACAGCTGTGGAGTGCGCACTGATATTACACCCACTGGTCAAAGATCGGCTGGATGAGATTGATCGTATTGTAATCAATACACAGGAAGCTGGTGATCGTATTATTAATAAGGTTGGCCCACTGGATAACTATGCAGATCGTGATCACTGCATTCAATATATGGTAGCGGCACCTTTGATTTTTGGTGAACTTACTGCTGACAGCTACAATGATGAGGTGGCTTCGGATCCACGTATTGATGTACTACGCGACAAGATGCAGGTTAGTGAGAACGAAAGTTACACCAGGGATTATTTTGATCCTGAGAAGCGAGCAATTGGTAATGCCATCCAGATTTTCTTTACGGATGGCAGCAGCACCGAAAAAGTAGCTATTGACTACCCTATTGGTCACCGCCGTCGTAGAAGTGAAGGTATTCCCGTGTTGATCGATAAATTCAAGCGGGCAATAGCACAACATTATCCGGCCCGTCAGGCTGGGAATATTGTTGCCAGTTGTGATGATCAGCAAGCTTTAGTCAAGCTCACAGTGGATGATTTTATGGCTAAATTCAGGCTATAAAGTATGCCTCAATTAGTCTGATCATTGCTGATTTTCTGACTCGCCAGCAGTGGAAGGTCAGGGTCAGGTTGATCATATATTTGCAATTCTAACGGTGCGCAGCTGCTGAAACAGCACGCGTCCAGTATCAGTAAATTGCGATTGACTGAGGATTGAATGAATCAGGCTGCCGGGTTGAATTCGTGGCAGCACTGTCCTGGGTTGCGTGCTTCACTGGTTGATTATCAAAGTAGATAAAACCTCGATAGTAAAAACAAAAGACACTTTATGCAGCGTGTTAAAATGCCATCTGTTTGTGATAAATAGTGCAGCAATATCTGCTATGCCCCACTATAATTACCAATCTCCAATTAAGGTCAGTTTTCTGCCAACCATTATCCTCAGGAAGCGATATTCAGCATGAGTAATGAAGCGATTTTAAAAAAATTAGCCGACGAAGATATTAACTTTGTCGATTTGCGATTTGCCGATACGCTCGGTAAAGAACACCACATCACCATTCCATCCAGTGCTGTTGATGAAGAATTATTGGAAGATGGCAAGATGTTTGATGGGTCTTCGATACCCGGTTGGAAGGGTATTAGCGAATCGGATATGGTGTTGATGCCGGATAAATCCACAGCGGTAGCTGATCCATTTGCAGAACAAAATACCTTGATTTTGCGTTGTGATGTGCTGGAACCCAGTACTATGACACCGTACTCACGTTGCCCACGATCATTGGCCAAACGTGCGGAAGCTTACCTGCAGGCCAGTGGTGTTGGTGATGTAGCCTATTTTGGGCCGGAACCTGAGTTTTTTGTATTTGATTCGGTTCGCTGGCAAGTAGTCATGAGCGGATCATCTTATGCAATCGACTCATTAGAGGCAGCCTGGAGTTCAAATACCGACTACCCGGAAGGTAACAGTGGACATAGGCCGGGTGTGAAAGGTGGGTATTTTCCGGTCTCACCAGTGGATTCACTTAGTGATTTACGTGGGACCATGTGCAATATCCTGGAAGCAGTAGGTGTTCCGGTAGAAGTTCATCACCACGAAGTAGGCACCGCAGGGCAATGTGAAATCGGCACACGTTTTAACACACTTACACGCAAAGCTGACGAAATGATGTTGTTTAAGTATGTCGTCCGAAACACGGCACATCAGTTTGGTCACACTGCAACATTTATGCCCAAACCGGTAGTCGGTGATAATGGTAGCGGTATGCATGTGCATCAGTCGATTGCCAAGAATGGCAGTAACTTGTTTGCCGGAGAAGGTTACGGAGGCTTATCCGACACAGCGCTACACTATATTGGGGGTATTTTTAAGCATGCGCATGCAATCAATGCATTTGCGAATTCCACTACTAACAGCTACAAACGTCTGGTAAAAGGTTTTGAAGCACCTGTTGCGCTGGCTTATTCCGCTCGAAATCGTTCAGCATCTTGTCGAATTCCCTGGGTTAACAACCCTAAGGCACGGCGTATTGAAATTCGCTTTGGTGATGCAGTTGGCAGCAGTTACCTGACTTTTGCAGTGATGCTGATGGCAGGCATCGATGGTATTTTGAACAAGATTGATCCAGGTTCAGCAATGGATAAGGATTTATACGATTTGCCACCGGAAGAGGAAAAAGATATTCCCAGTGTAGCCGGCAGTTTGGATGAAGCTTTGGCGGCGTTGGATGCTGACCGCGAGTTTCTGAAGGCCGGCGGTGTATTCTCGGATGATCTGATCGATGGCTATATCAACCTGAAAATGCAGGATGTGAATCGGATGCGTATGACCACCCATCCACTTGAATTTGAAATGTATTATTCATCCTGAATTCACAACGCATTGGTATTGTCAAACAAAGCACACAACTGAATTATTGATATAAAGGTCAGTCAATTTGGTTGTGACACTTTAACCATGGAGCAAAGTATGGGTATGGCTAACCAAAAAATCAGCGATCGGCAGATTATTCTGTGGTTATCTATACTGTTGTTTTGCATTGGCGTCGCAGCAATGACTACGATTGCCTCAGCCGGTGAAATTTATAAATCTTATGATGAAAATGGCAATGTTGTTTATTCGGACCAACCACCAGAGCCTGATGCAGAACCGCTGATACTGCCAGAACCCAATATCGTGACCAGCACACCTGCAGCCCCCAGCTCATCACTGAATCAGGGTTTTGACAACGATAATGCATCGCCATTGGTTTTGAAAATGTTGACGCCAGTTGCTGATGAGACATTCTGGGGTTCGGGGCAAAGCCTGGAAGTTAGTTTTGAGGTTCAACCGGAAATGCTGCCGGGAATGCGTATCGCGATTTATATAGATGATCAAAGACAAGCGCTGGTCAATACCCCTAGCGCTACCATCAGCTCCATTGAACGTGGTACTCATAGTGTTCGTGCCGAGTTATTGGACAACCGTGGAAATGTGTTAACTAACACCGAGCCACGCACATTTTTCATGAAACAATATTCAACCAATTTTAATAATTAACAATTAAAATTCAAAAATTAACGCTGGTACCTGTCTGCACTATGCATTAGCTGAAAAGCATTATTATTTAACAGTTTGAGGTGTTTTGTTTCCCTTTCCGCCTATTTCATCAGGACGGATTTCAAGAATCGCATGGTCGAATTTCAACTTGCACTGTAGGGTGTGTAATATGGAATTTTTCAACCAGGGTCTGGCTGACTGCCACTCGAATTTGATCAGTCTTATGGGGTTCAGCAACTACATGTACGGTGGCTAACCGGCGTTCTGCAGTCAATGCCCAAATATGTAAATGATGTACGTCTTTTACACCATCAATGGCTTGCAGGGTATCAATGATTAGGTCTTGAGGGGTGTTATCGGGTGTACCTTCTAACAGGATGTGTGCTGATTGCCGAAGTACGGCATAGCCAGCGCGTAATACCAGTAATGCAACGATAATAGATAGCAGCGGATCAGCCGGCATCCAACCTGTTGCCAAAATGATCAGAGCAGCCGCAATTGCGGCAACCGAGCCAAGTAAATCGCCCAATACATGCAGTGCGGCTGCTTTCATGTTGAGGTTTTCGCTGCCGCCACGTGTCAGTATAAAAAATACTACGATATTGACCAGCAAACCCACCAGCGCAACAACCAGCATTGGCCCGGCAAGAATCATGACTGGCTCAAAAAAGCGCTGAATGGCTTCGTAACAAATCCAGATGGCAATTCCGATCAGAGTCAGGCCATTAACAAAAGCCGCCAAAATTTGTAAACGGTCATAGCCATAGCTACGCCGATGATCTGCTGGCTTATGACTGATCCGAAACGCGATGAGTGCAAGCAACAGAGCAGCAAAATCACTGAGCATGTGTCCGGCATCAGCAAATAATGCCAATGATCCGGATAAAATTGCGCCGGCTACTTCGATCAACATAAACAAACCGGTGATCAGCATTGCCCAGAACAGTCGCTGTTCATTTCCTCCGCTATTGTGGTGGCTATGGTGATGCATGATCAGGTAAGCTTACTCATTGGCATGCAGAACCGCGTCGCGAATGATGTGTACCACATGCTGGTCGGTGACCTGATAAAAAATCTGACGGCCATCACGATGAGTAATAACCAGTTTGGCCTGTCGCAAAATTCGTAGTTGATGTGAGATTGCGCTTTGATCCATTGCCAATTGTTCAGCAAGATGATTAACTGATTGCTGTCCCTGTTCGGCTAGCAACCATATGATTTTTAAACGTACCGGATACGCGAGTGCAGCAAGTAACTCTGCTGCCGCAGCAAGCTTTTCATGGGTAGTGGGTGTGATATTCAATTTTGTTAGGCAACGTATATATTAACCAGGAAATCATTATATATGAAAATATGTTCATATGTTTACTTATTCAATAAATTTCAGGTGCGGTGCGCTTTAGCACTTTGTAACCAGAAAGTAACTGGTCCGTCATTGATCAAGCCGATTTGCATATCTGCTCCAAACTCTCCACATTCGGTTTTTGCATAGTTCTGCTGAATTTGATCAGTGAATATTTGAAATAAGCGTAACCCATCATCCGGTGCAGCTGCATATGAAAACCCCGGCCTGTTGCCTTGACTGGTATCAGCGGCCAATGTGAATTGAGGTACCAGCAATAATTCGCCTTGGACATCCTGAATGCTTAAATTCATTTTGCCGTTGGCATCGGAAAAAAGACGATAGTTAAGTAAACGCTTCCCCATTCGTTGTAATTCAGATTGCCTATCACCGCGCTCGAAGCCGACCAGTGCTAATATTCCCCGGCCAATTTGTGCGATAGTGTTACCGGCAATACTTACATCTGCGCGGCTAACTCGTTGAAGAAGTAAAATCATAACCAATCAAATATCAAATTATGTATGTGGGAAAAATAGATTATCTGATCTGGTTAGGCAAATTGCTGGCTAAATTACCTGCTGCAATGAGGTTGTTAATCGCAAAGGTATTAGCCAGGGTATTGGTGTTATTTCCCAACCGCCGGCGCAATCGTGCAAGCAATAATATTGCATTATGTCTGCCAGATTTTACACAGTCAGAGCAAAAACAGGTGCTGCGTCAGCATATCTTGCATCGTGTGCAGGCATTAATAGAAAGTGCACTGTTATGGCATAAGCCAACAGCCGATATGTTGGGGTTAGTAACGGTCATTGAAGGTCAGGAAATCCTGGAAGCGGCACATTCTGCTGGCCGTGGCGTAATCGTTTCGGTCCCGCATTTCGGCCAATGGGAGCTGGTTGGACTTTATCTCAGTGCGACTTTGGATAATACGGCAATGTTGTATAAGCCACTGTCTAATCCTCAAGCAGAGTTACAGTTGCGCAGATACCGGGAGCGTACTGGTGGTCGAGCAGTGCCAGCTACAGCGTCTGGCATTCGGCTGTTATTGAAGATTTTGCGTAATGCTGGATATGTCGGCATCTTACCTGACCAGAGACCGAAAACCGGGCAGGGCCGACCTGCCTTATTTTTTGGACAACCGGCACAAACCATGACGTTATTGTCCAGGTTAGTCCGTAAGACCCATTGTGCGGTTGTATTTGCGGGTTGTGAACGGCTAGCGGATGGACATAGTTTCAAATTGCGTTTTGCCGCTGCGCCATTTGGGATTGATGCGGACGATGATGCCATTGCATTGGCAGCACTAAATGAAGGAGTAGAGCAATGTGCCTGCTGGAATTTGCCCCAATACCAGTGGTCGTATAATCGATTTGGGCGTTAGTGCCAAAAATACCTCCGGTTAGTAATAGATTGGCACAAACTTTGATAAACTAATTGAATCCGGTATTAGCACATTGAAAGAGTACTAATCAGGTCATGGATTATTTATCCAGGCGACGCAAAAAAACCAGCATTTCTTTTTCACTTTGTATATCACCATTTACTTTAGCAGCGGCAATACCTTGTTCAAAAGCTTGGCGGGCATCTTCAATATTGCCATTCTGAGCTAAATAGTTGCCAAGCAGCTTCCAGGCGGCGCTGTAATCTGGCTGCCGTAATACGGCTTGTCGCAAATGTGCTATTGCTGCGTTGATTTGTTGCTCGGCATACAGCTGACGGGCCAACGTCAGGCGTAGCATGGCACTATCTCGTGGGCCGCCGAGCAACTTTTCCAGGGCTGCTGTATCCATCAATCTTTCCAAAAGCCAGGTGTAAACAGTACCAGTAGAGTGAACAGTTCCAGCCTTCCCAGCAGCATTGCAAAAGTCAGCAGTAGTTTAGCGAAAGCACTCAGATTACCATAGTGTGGACCAACCTCACCCAGCCCTGGACCCAGGTTGGTGAGGCAGGCAATCGTTGCCGAAAAAGCAGTGAGCACGTCCAGGCCACTGGCATGTAATAGCATTCCAATGCCCAAGATACACGCAGCATATAAAAAGAAGAAAGCCCAAACTGCGCTGATGACATTATCCGAAACTGCACGATCACCCAGTTTGATCGCCAAAACAGCATTGGGGTGAACCAAACGTTTGATTTCCCGGACCATCTGTTGATAGAGCAGCATGATCCGGATCACTTTCATGCCACCACCGGTAGAGCCGGCACAACCTCCAATAAGACATAAGATCAAAAACAAAGTGGGCAGATAACCGGGCCATAGGTAAAAACTATCCGTGGTGTAGCCGGTTGTGGTTAGGCTTGAGATGGTTTGAAAGGCACCTAAACGCAATGCATGACCAATATCCTGGGTGACATCCAACCTGAGAATCTCGAATGTAGTAAGCAATATGAAAAAGCCCAACAGCCCCAAAAATGTACGTAGCTCGGAATCCTGAAAATAGCCTTGGGTACTGGCATTTCGCCAAGCCAGAAAATGCAATGCAAAGTTCATTCCGGCAATCACCATAAACAGCATGGCAACTATTTCTATTAACGGATTGGCAAAATGAGCCAGACTGCTGTCGTAATTGGAAAAACCGCCAATTGGAACAGTGGTAAATGCGTGGGTAACTGCGTCGAACAATTGCATGCCTGCCAACCAATACGCCAATGCACAGGCAGCTGTCAGCACTAGATATATTAGCCACAAAGCTTTGGCTGTTTCAGTAATTCGCGGTGTTAATTTAGAATCTTTCATGGGTCCGGGCGTTTCAGCACGGAACAATTGCATACCACCAATACGTAACATTGGCAAAATGGCTACTGCCAAAACAATGATCCCTATGCCACCCAGCCACTGCAGTTGAGCACGATGATAAAGCAACCCCCGGGGCATATCATCAAGGCCAGTGAGGACGGTTGCTCCGGTAGTGGTTAACGCTGAGATTGCCTCAAATAAACCATCTACAGCGCCGATATGAGGTTGTTTGATCAACCAAAGAGGAATTGCGCCACCAATACCGACCGTTAGCCAAGCCAGTACCACCACCAGAAAACCATCACGGACCCGTAATTCTATACGACCTGATCTGACCGGTAAAAACAGCATCAGACCAATAAGAATTTCTCCACAGGCGCTGATCAAAAAGGGTTCGAAACTGGTATCCTTGAAATAGAGGGCGACCAATAATGGTGGAATTTGGCTGACGCCGGTAAGTGTTAGCAAAAGCCCGAACAGACGTTGAAAAGTTGCAGTTTTCATCAGAGTCTGGCTTATACGAAGGTGGCCGAGACCTCAAACAACTGTTCAATCTCGTGGATATGACGTTTGTCCGTGACCAGCAGGATCAGGTGATCACCGGTTTCGATAACAGTGTCATGATGTGCCATCAAAACCTTATCCCCTCGTACCACGCCACCAATTGTGGCACCTTCTGGAATGTTGATTTCGGCGATGCTGCGGCCGACAACTTGCGAATTATTAGCGTTGCCTTCAGCAACTGCCTCGATGGCTTCTGCAGCACCGCGGCGTAGCGAATGCACTCTGGCTATATTGCCACGGCGGATGCGGGTTAATAACGCTCCTATAGTGACTTGCCTGGGTGAGATGGCAACGTCGATACGATCGCTTTCTACCAGGTCTGCATACGCCGGTCGGTTGATCAAGGTCAGCACCTTATCTGCGCCTAAACGCTTGGCCAGCATGGAAGACAAAATATTGGCTTCGTCATCGTTGGTTAACGCACAGAAAACATCAATACGGTCAATGCCTTCCTCATTCAATAATTCCTCATCTGCACAATCACCAACCAATACAATGGCTTTTTCCAGGCTTTCAGCGATAGCGTGTGCTTTACTGGAGCTACGTTCGATAAGTTTGACGTGATAGTGATCTTCCAGTTCTGCAGCCAGCTTGCTGCCGATGTTTCCGCCGCCGGCTAACATCACACGCTTGACAGGGTCATCAAGGCGCCGCAGTTCGCGCATCACCGTGCGGATGTCATGATGTGCGGCAAGAAAGAAGACCAGATCATCACGACGAATAACTGTATCACCTTCAGGGATAATGGCTTCATTATCGCGGAAGATAGCTACAACTCTGGCGTCAATTTTAGCTGGGATATGTTCCCGCAGTGTGCGCAGTTGCTGCCCGACCAATGGGCCATCAGAGAGCGCTCGTACCGCGACCATTTGAGCTTTACCATCAGCAAAGTCGAGTACTTGCAATGCTCCAGGATATTCAATCAGATGCTTGATATGATCACAGATCAGCTGTTCGGGGCTGATCAACAGGTCAATCGGAATGTGTTGCCGTTCAAACAATTTGGGATGTGCCAGATATTCGGCTTCCCGCACGCGGGCGATGCGCGTCGGTGTGTTGAATAAAGTATAGGCAATTTGACAGGCAATCATATTGACTTCATCGCTGTTGGTGACAGCCACAACCATGTCAGCATCTTCGACACCTGCCCGCTGCAATACTCGTGGGTGTGAACCATTGCCGACAACACCTCGAATATCAATACGGTCTTGTAATTCACGTAAACGTAACTCATTGGTATCAACAATGGTGATGTCATTGTTTTCGCGTACCAGACTGTAGGCTAATCCGGCGCCTACCTGGCCAGCTCCAAGAATAATAATTTTCATATTGTGAGGTAAGTTTAGTGTTTTCCAGCCGATTCTTATGGTCTAATCTGTACGCGAAACCTGTTTGGGATCTAATCCCAAACCCCTTAATTTGCGATATAAATGAGTGCGTTCCATACCAACCAACTCTGCCATGGCGCCGACGCTGCCATCGGAGCGTTGCAAATGATATATCAGGTATTCACGTTCAAAGTCTTCGCGCGCCTGCCTTAATGGTTGATCAAAAATACTGCCTCCGGTGTGAGCAGCATTGTTGGTGGATTGGCTGTCCAGAACCTGCTCGACTTCCTCGCGGCTAATTTCACCTTCGCCCCCGAGCAATAACAGTTGCCGGATCAAATTAACCAGTTCCTGTTCATTGCCCGGCCAGCTATATTGACGTAAACAATTCTGACCGGCCAATGACATATGGCGATATGGAAGTTTTTCCTGATCCGGTAATAGTTCCGTGTAATAACGAAGCAAGTCGGGGATATCTTCGCTATGTTCGCACAATGAAGGCAAATTAACCACGGCTGCGCTTATAGCGAAAAACAATGGTTCGCTGATCTGTTTATTTTCCAGTAAAGTCCGTGGCGTTGTTTCAGTTAACAACACCAGCCTAAGATTATTGGAGGATGGCTCCTTAAAGTATTGTGCCAGCCTGTTTTGTACTGCCAGACTTGGCAGGTCTTGTGCATCTAACTGCAAACATCCAGTCAGCTTATTATGTTTAATCAGGTTTTCCAATTGCTCTGGGTTTTGGTAAGTGAGCAATGCTTTGACAGCTAAGCTGCTGTGCTGATGTATCCAACCGGCAATCGCACTTTTATGCGTACCAGCTGCTCCTACTAAACAGAAATGATGGGGATGTTCAGCTAATTGGCTCATTTGACGACGCAAGTCCTGGCGGATAATGCTCTTGCCTTGCGGCTCTGGTATTGGCGCCATCGAGCCACTGAATGATAGGGTGTTTTCCTGTTGTTGATTGGCGAGTTTAATTGTCTGTTTGACTGTGGCCAGTAATCTGGCCAGTGCAATCGGTTTCTCAATAAAATCAGAAGCACCGAGGCGGGTGGCTTGGACCGCGGTTTCGACAGTACCATGACCAGACATCATCACCACCGGGCAAGTCAATGGCTGGTCGTTTTGCCAGTCCTGTAACAAACTGATGCCATCTGCATCCGGCATCCATATATCCAGCAACACCAAGTCCAGAGCGATATCAGTGTAATGTTGATTGGCTTCCGTTGCAGTTCCTGCAGTGCTGACAGTGTAGCCTTCATCAACCAGGATATCGGAAATTAACTCGCGGATATCCTGCTCATCATCAACAATTAGAATATGGGGTGTGGGCATGGCTCAAATTGGTTAGCAATGTGGTAAATTTACCACACATAATGAATAACAGCTATTAAATTCGTCATTGATCAGCATACTTCGGAAAAGGTGGTTTTTTATTTGCCGGTGATTGCAGCAGGTAACCACAAATGGATTACAGCGCCGCCTGCTTCAAGGTTTTCAATCCGTATGCTCCCGCCATGCTGGTCCACAATGCGTTTGACAATTGCCAGGCCCAACCCGGTGCCGCGGTTTTTGCTGGTGATGTAGGGTTCAAAAATCCGTTCAAGCAAATCCGGTCTTACGCCCGGACCGTTATCACTGATTGTGAATATTAAGCCGGGTAATTGATTTTTGCTGTAATTTTCTGTAGCCAACTGAATTCGCAAAATACGACTATCCTGGCTACGAGCCTCAATCGCATTCCGGATCAAGTTATGTAGAATCTGGCGTAGCCGGTCTGGATCAGCCATCGCCAGTGATGGATCAGCCGCTAGCTGGCGTTCAAAGGAAACAGCTTCTTCCACTGGTTCATACAATGCCAATACATCTTCAACGATAATGTGGAGATCAACAGGTCGCAGAATACTCCTGGGTTCACGTGCATAATCGCCAAAGCTATTCACCAATGCCTGCAGAGCGTCAACTTGATGGATAATGGTCCGCGTGGACTTTTCCAACAGCTTTTGCTGATCTGGAGAAAGTGAGTCAGCCAGTTTGACCCCAAGCCGTTCAGCCGACAGGCGGATCGGTGTCAAAGGGTTTTTGACCTCATGTGCTAACCGTTGAGCAACTTCAGCCCAGGCAGCCTCACGTTGTGCTTCGGTCAATAGGGTTACGTCATCAAATACCACCACCAGTCCGCCATCAGCACCCGGCAACTGGCTGCCACGGCACATCAATACCAATGGTTTGTCTGCACCAACTAATTTGATTTCTTCACGCCACTCACCTTGCTGATGGCGGCGTTCTTCCAGCCTTTCAAACAGCAGGTGCAAACGCGGCTCCTGGTTACTGATGGTATTTAATGATTGACCATGCCAGGGTTCGAGTGCATAACCGAGGATATCACTGGCACTGGTATTGCTGGTCACCAGTCGACCATTGCCGTCAATTGACAATACCCCTGCTGACAGCCTGCCGAGTACGGTTTCCAGATATTGCCGTTGATCTTCCAGGGCCGAGCGGCTGTGTTCCAACTCCAGGCTCATGTGGTTAAACGACTCTACCAGAAAGCCTAGTTCATCGGCGCTTTCCGTGGTCAGTTCCTGATGGTAACGCCCAGCAGCTACTTCTCCGGTGGCCTGTGCCAACTGGGTCAGTGGGCGAACCAGTCGTTGTGCAGCAGTCAGGGCTGCTAATATTGCTAGCAATACGCTGAGCAGCAATACCAAGGTCAAGATGATTACAAAACTGACTTTCAGGGCCTGACGCAAAAAGGTCACGGTTTGGTTTTGGTAATACGCCCTTTCAACGCTGCTGGCCAGCACGGTGAAACTTTCCGGAAGAAAGTAAATAGCCTGCAGAATACGTGGATCATGGGTTGTTGCAGGTTGTTTAAGAACCATAGCTGCCCGAATTTTCAACACGTCTGTCAATTCCAAAACCGTATCCGTGCTTGCGGAATTGGGCGAATTAATATTGACAGGTTCAGCCGCGGCAAACAGACCGTTGTCCAGGATTTGAACCAAGGTGAAATCGCTGGGTCGATCCGGTTTGAGCCCAATGCCGCGAATACTGGCTGTAGCCAAAACATTCCCGCTACTATCTAATATGCTCAATTCACTGGGGCCATTACTGCTTACTTTGTTGACTAGTAATGGAAACCAGTCGATATTGTTTTCCCCTTCTATTTGACTGCTCAGATTAATTGCCAGCTCGCGGACTTCACGTTGTGCTTCCAAAGTGCGCAAATCCAAAAATAGTCGACCTAACTCAAGTGAATCTGCTAAGGCCTGTTCTTGTCCAACATCCAGCCAGCCGTCAATGGTTTCCTCCAAAAATTCCAATGAAAAGAAATATACGATCAATACTGGCGGGATGGTAAGCAGTAAAAATATCAAGACAAGCCGACGTGTCAGCTGTGCACCCGGTGTACCATGCCGGAGTGCCTGCAAAAGGTTATACAGGCGTGCCCCGATCGCTGATAATAAGAACAGCAACGCTAATACACCCAAGCCCAAAATCCACAAATTGAGTGCGGAAATACGCTCACCGGCTTGTTGTACATCAGTAACCAACAAGATCGCAGCCAATAACAATGCAACTACCGCCAGCACCGGCAGCACCCGGCTAAGTAGCAGGCTATTGGTCAATTTGCTAATTAAGCTACGCATGCTCAAGGTGTTAACTGTTGATCAATATCGGGGATTGGAATCAATAAAGTATGCCAGCGATCCGACAGCCGCCATTCTGAGGAGAACATTGCCGGCAATCTTAATGGAGGTGGAAGTTGTAATCTGTTAAGGCGTGTACGAACCTGCATTTGATAGTGGCTATCGCTAATTTCATGTGATTCGACCTGGGTGGTGTACCAGATAGGAACGCGTAATGCTGTTAACAAGGTGCGTAGCCGTGGATATGTTTCAGTGGCGTTGGTAATGGGATTTTCCAATGCATAGTGCTCACTCAAAGGCAAATAACGAATCCGCCAGTGGAAAGATTGAGTACGTAATTCGCGCGCCCAGCCTGAGTAGCGTCGTCCCAGACGTAGATCAACTGAAATGGTTATTGGCACCCCACTTTCAAGTGCGGTAATAGTGGCGTCACTAAGCCCTAATTCCAAACCGGCCTGAACAAATAACTGTTGCCGCCATGACAATGCCAGGTTTTTTACAGCTAAATGCCCATTAGCGGTTTCTGGGGCCGAAGTGCAGCCACTCATCAGTAATAACAGGCCAACCAGGGTTGTGCTAATCGATTTTTTGTAGACGCGCAAAAAACAGACCATCTGTATTGTCCGGGCCGGGAAGGATTTGCCAACCCGGGTCGATTTGCTGACCAATAGGCATGCTGAAGGGCGCTAGCCGCGCATCCGGGTGTGTTGCTAAAAAATCTGACACTACCTGCTGGTTTTCCTCACTAAATATAGAACAGGTTACATAAACCAGCATACCGCCTGGACACAAGGCAGACCAGAGCTTTGTGAGTAATTGCTGCTGCAGCTTGCCCAGGCGTTCTATATCTTTTGACTGCAAACGTTGCTTGATATCAGGATGCCTACGAATAACACCACTGGCAGAACACGGGGCATCCAGTAAGATGCGGTCATAATAATTGCCATCCCACCAGGTTTCCAAATCGATAGCATTGGCGGTGATCAATTTGCAATCCAGTTGCAGGCGATTCAGGTTTTCATGAATTTTAACCATCCGGGCTGGCTTGATATCTATTGCGGTAAGGCATGAGAGCTCGATTTGGCTCTCCAGTATCTGAGTGGTTTTGCCACCGGGCGCTGCACAAGCGTCAAGTACGTTTTGACCCACGGCTAATTCCAGTAAAGGGACGGCACATTGAGCTGCACTGTCTTGTACTGAAACCAGCCCATCAGCAAAGCCAGGCAATTGTTGTACCGGGCATGCCTGTTGTAAGCATATGTCGGCAATACCAGTACCGGATTGTGCAGTTATTTCCTGTTCGGCCAGCTCTGCCAGATAAGCTGTTCGGCTGATCTTACTAAGGTTGACTCGTAACCACATCGGAGGTTGTTGCAGTGCAGCTGCAGCTATTTCCATCCAGTTATCAGGCCAGTCATTGCGCATCCGTTGCAACAGCCATTCGGGGCAGGCATAACGCAAGTCAGGTTGTTTGGAGAGTGCCGCAACTAATTGTACCTGCTCGCGTTGAAAACGGCGCAGCACAGCATTCAACATTCCTGTTGCCCAGTTTTTTTTGCGCAACCTGGCAAGTTCAACGGTTGCATGAATCACCGCATGTGGGGGTGATTGAAGATGCCAAAGCTGTTCCAGTCCAAGCCATATACATAGGCAAAGGTCGAGGTGCTTGTCAGCCAAAGGTTTGCGCAATAATTGCCCTGCCAGATCATCGAGAGCAGTATGGTATCGGAGGACACCATAGGCCAGTTGCTGCGCAAAAGCGCGATCTCGCGGCTCGGAAAGGCCTGGTAAGTGTTGTGCCAGAGCATGATCCAAGCTTAGGCCATTATCGAACACTCCAAGCAAGACCCGCAGCGCACATTCCCGTGCGTTGGTGGTGCTCTTGGTCATGACTCTGCTGTTTTGGCTTGAAGCAGTTGGCTACCGTGCGCGTTCAACCAGTCACGCGCAGAGATAACCCGGCTGCCTTCCGGTTGCAATAATTGAATATCCAAACCACCTTCAGCACATGCGACAATCAATTTACCAGCCCTGTTAGACAGTTCGCCTGGCTTCCCATAATCACCTTCTAAGGCGTGTGCCTGCCAAATTCGTGTGCGCTTATTCAACAGCTCGGTCCAGCTTATTGGCCAGGGGTTGTAGGCACGAACCTTTCGGCTAATCACAATGGCCGATTCGGTCCAATTGATCGCTGCTTCGGGTTTGTCCAGCCGTGGTGCATAAGTAGCCAATTCAGCGTTTTGCTTTTCAGGTCGCAGTGAGCCACCGCTGCTTAGCATGGAGATACACTCAATCAGCAGATCGGCGCCGATATTGGACAGCTTGTCATGTAAACTGGCCGAAGTATCATGATCTGCTATAGGCAGTTCGCGTTGTTTCAATATATTGCCAGTATCCAGTCCACGGTCCATCTGCATGATGGTGACTCCAGTAATTTCATCACCTGCTTCGATAGCCCGTTGAATCGGGGCAGCGCCCCGCCAGTGCGGCAATAATGAAGCATGTATGTTCCAACACCCATATCTGGGGAGATGCAACACCTCTTCGGGTAATAGTAAGCCATAGGCAGTAACTACCATTAAATCCGGATTTAGACCACGTAATTGGTTTTGAATAGACTCATCACGCAGGCTGAGCGGTTGAAGTATGGGAATATTGGTATCTGATACAGATTGCTTCACCGGGCTGGCTTGTAGTTTACGGCCACGTCCTGCTGGGCGGTCTGGTTGAGTCAATACTGCAATTATTTGGTGCTCACTGGCCAATAAAAACTTTAGGGCAGGGACTGCAAATGCCGGTGTGCCGGCGTAGATAATGCGCAAAGACTGCACCTCTCAGGCTCTAGTAACTAACCCGGAATTCCATCGTTCAGGTGACTTCCTGACGACGCTGTTTTTCCAGCTTTTTATTGACCATGGCGCGTTTCAACGGCGATAAATAATCAACAAACAGTTTGCCTTGCAGATGATCCATTTCGTGTTGCAGGCATACTGCGGCAAGTCCGTCCAGGTCCTTTTCGAAGGTTTCACCAGCCAAGCTCTGGGCGCGCACTTTGAGCTGCTCAGCGCGTTTTACGTTGGCGAAAATGCCTGGAACTGATAAACACCCTTCTTCATGGGTTTGCAGCCCGTCCCGGGCAATAATTTCAGGGTTGATAAACAACATGAAATCATCTTGTTCGGCGCTGACGTCCATGACTAATAGCCGTTGATGTATATCCACCTGGGTAGCTGCCAGACCAATTCCATTGGCCTGGTACATGGTCTCACGCATGTTGTTTACCAGGATTTCTAAGGCTTCATTAAAATCGACCACCGGCGTAGCAATAGTGCGTAGCCGAGGGTCTGGGTATTCAAGTATGCTCAGTTGACTCATAAGACTATGCGATTCATTATCATAGAGTTAATGCATTAAATCACTTTATGATAGTAAAATACCGATTAAAATAGAATTTTCACGCCAGTAAGGTATTATTGGTGCGCGATTGAGCGTTAACCTAAGACCTTGCTCGAATCGGTACTAGCATACAGGAGTCCGCAAGTGAAACGTCAAATACCAGCAGCTTTTTTATTGCTAGCTTGCCTCGGCATGCTATGGCTGCCTTTATCAGCTCAACAAGACAGTGGTCCTGAGCTCCGCCCAGATCACCCTGAAGAGTATGTAGTTCAACCTGGTGATACCTTATGGGATATTTCCCAAAAGTTTTTGATCAGGCCATGGGAATGGCCGGCGATCTGGCAGGCTAACCCACAGGTCGCCAACCCGCATATGATCTTTCCAGGCGATGTGTTGAATCTACGCTACCTTGATGGTCGCCCTGCATTGATGGTTGAGCGTCGCTCGCCACAAATGCGTGTGCTCGACGAAAGAGATGCACTTAGTGCAATTCCATTGAAAGATTTGGACGGTTTTTTGCGCTACCCCCGGATGGTAGATGCCGATGAATTTGACCGGCTACCGTATATCGTAGGTATTGAAGAAGAACGTATGTCGGCATATACCGGCATGAACGTCTACGTGCGTGGCCTTCAGGCGCCGGTGGGCAGTGAAGTCGTGGTGGCAATGACCAACTTTGTTTACCAGGATTCACGCCGTGAACATACCCGCGAACGTTATCTGCGGCGTTCATTAATCCCGAGGTATGCCGGTGATACTCACCGCCCGAAATACCGTAGTGATTCACTACTGGTACGCGGGATCAGGTCATTGGATAACAAAGATTATCCAATCATTGGTTATGAACTATTTGAAATTTCCCGCGCTCGTGTACTCAAGCAGCAAGGTGATGTTTCGATTTTAAAAGTTACCGAAGGTCGTCGTGAAATTGAAGTCGGAAATTATATATTGCCGATAGACGATTATGTTTATGATGCTAACTTTTACCCACGTGCTATGGACGTCGTACCAGATAATGCACATGTACTGGACTTGTTTGAGATAGGCCCGACAGCTGCGCACAATAATATTGTGATGTTGGATGTTGGCAGTGATGATGGTGTAGAGCCAGGGCACGTGTTTTCAGCATTTCGGCCTGGTAAGGAAATTGCAGACCCTGTCAAGGGACGGCATGATAGCTTCCGCCGCATTTTTGGCACACCCAGCGAAGTTAATGTAACTATTCCGGATGAATTAGCTGGACGGTTGATGGTATACCGCAGCTATCCAATGCTAAGTTACGCCATTATTTTGGATGGTAAACGAGAAATTCGCGCAGGGGATAATTTACGTCACCCTAATGAGACCCTCTAGATGATCTAGCTGTGTTAATCAGTCAGGTGGGTATAGTCCGGGGTCGATTTGCCGGATCTTGAATTAGCTGCTAGATGGCTGCTGCTGTATTTGGCGCCGGGGTTGGGTAATCGGCGCCTGAGTCAACTACAACAAGCTTATTCTGATCCGGCTGCCATGCTGGAAGCAGCGCTTGCGCAACATGTAAAGCTGCCTGCAGAAACCTTGCAATGGCTCAAATCACCGGATCACGCTCGAATCGAAGCGCATTTGAAGTGGTGCCAACAGCCACGGCATCACATGTTGGTATTGGGCGACAATGATTATCCGCAATTGTTGGCCGATATCAATAATGCACCGATAATTCTATTCGTTGTCGGTAATCTGGAATATTTGTGGCGACCACAAATTGCTCTGGTTGGTAGCCGAAACCCCAGTCATACGGGTTTGTCTTTGACGACAGAGATGACGGCACAGCTAGCAACTGCCGGACTGGTCATAACCAGCGGGTTGGCAGAAGGCATTGATGCTGCTGCACACACCGCAGCCCTGGAGCACCAACAGCCGACAATCGCTGTATTGGGAACAGGTGTTGACCGGGTTTATCCAGCAATCAACAAGCAACTGGCGCAGAGAATTGCTGCACAAGGTGCGCTGGTTTCGGAGTTTGCCTTGGGAGCCGAGGCGCGCCCAGGACATTTCCCGGCGCGGAATCGTATTATTAGTGGTCTGTCAATCGCCACATTGGTGATTGAAGCGGGTTTGCGTAGCGGCTCGCTGATTACCGCCCGATTGGCTGCGGAGCAGGGACGTGAAACATTGGCAGTTCCAGGGTCAGTAAGAAATGCGACCAGCAGGGGATGTCATGCTTTGATCAGGGATGGCGCGCAGCTGGTCGAAAACGCCAGCCAGGTATTGGAAGAAATTGCCCCGCAGGCAGGCAGGATGGCTGCAGGCTTAACCAATACGATGCAAACGGCTGAAAACACCAAGCGAGAGCAGGCTATTGAACAAGTTACTGGCAGCCACAATAACGACTTTATAACTGCTGATTTTGATGAAGATTATTGGCAGCTATGGAAAGCATTGGATGGCGACTCACTGACACTTGACGAGCTGGTCGAGGTGACAGATTTGACGCCGGAAGCTATTTCCTCCATGCTGCTCATGCTGGAGTTGCGTGGCCATGTGGCCTTAGAGGCTGGCGGAAACTGGACCCGAATACACGAGGTTGGTTGATGAAAGAAAACGTACTCGATGTATTGATGTACTTGTTTGAAAATTATATTTACGACGAACCTGAAATAGCTCCCGATAGGGATGATCTGGAAAACAGTCTGCACCAGGCCGGTTTCACCACCAATGAAATCAGCAAAGCGTTCCGCTGGCTGGATGAGTTAGCTCAACAGCGCATGTTGGTGAAAGATAATGATAACAGTGTGCCACCAATACGATTGTTTAATACCCAGGAACAGCTGCGGCTGGATACGGAATGCCGGGGTTTTTTAATGCACTTGGAAAACCTTGGAGTGCTGGATGCTGCATGTCGGGAAGTCGTGATTGACCGCAGCATGGCACTGGAACAGGAAGATGTCGATCTGGATGATTTGAAATGGGTAATATTAATGGTGCTATTCAACCAGCCGGGGCAGGAAGCAAACTACGCCTGGATAGAAGATTTGGTATTTTATGATGAACAGGAGGCAAGGCACTGATTGTCCCGCCTTGTTAGTTGTTCAGGTGATTGATAGAAAAAGGCGTTATCGTGGCTAAAAATCTACTGATCGTTGAGTCGCCGGCCAAAGCCACGACTATCAATAAATACCTGGGCAGCGATTACCATGTGCTGGCCTCTTATGGTCATGTGCGTGATCTGGTACCCAAAACTGGTGCGGTTGAACCGGAAAATGATTTTGCCATGCGCTACGAGTTGATTGAGCGCAATAAAAAGCATGTTGATAATATCGTCAAGGCGGCTAAAAAAGCCGAAGCCATATATCTGGCCACTGATCTTGACCGCGAAGGTGAAGCGATTGCCTGGCATGTTCAGGAAATTCTTAAAGATAAAAACTTACTGGCTGGCCGCGAGTTGTACCGTGTGGTTTTCAGCGAAATTACCAAACGAGCAATTAATGAAGCGGTAACCAATCCCAGACGGGTTTCGATGGACTTGGTTGATGCGCAACAGGCTAGGCGAGCACTGGACTATCTGGTAGGTTTTAACTTATCACCATTGTTGTGGAAAAAGCTGCAGCCGCGGCTATCGGCTGGCAGGGTGCAAACCCCCGCCTTGCGGCTGATTGTTGATCGTGAAGAGGAAATAGATAATTTCATTGCCCAGGAATACTGGACCATTGAAGCAGATTTGACCGAGCAGAAGTTTGATTTCAGTGCAAACCTGGTTCGTTGGGAAGGCAAAAAGCTTGACCAGTTCGATATTAATAACGATGAGCATGCCCAGCAGGTTCTTGCCACCTTATTGGAAGGTGCAAACGGTAAGCTAAAGGTTGCCGATGTGAAAAAACGGCAACGGAAACGCAGGCCTTCACCACCGTTTATTACCTCAACCCTGCAACAGGAAGCTTCGCGTAAATTGCGTATGCCCGCAGCCAAAATTATGCGCATCGCCCAACAATTGTATGAAGGTATTGCCATTGATGGTGGTAATCAGGGGCTGATTACCTATATGCGTACAGATTCAGTAGCGTTGGCACAAGATGCTATTAGTGAAATTCGAGCGCAAATCAGTCAACAATTTGGTGCAGCCAAATTACCCGAAAAACCAAATTATTACAGCACTAAATCGCGCAATGCCCAGGAAGCACATGAGGCTATCCGGCCTACGCTTGTCAGCCATACGCCAGACAAATTAAAATCGTATTTAACTGATGATCAGTTCAAAATTTACAGTCTCATATGGAGTCGCAGCGTCGCTTGTCAGATGATTCCGGCGGTAATGGATACGGTTACAATTGAATTCGCTGCTGCTAATGACAGCCGTTTCCGGACCAGTGGGTCGACCATTGGTGAACCCGGATTTTTATCGGTCTATGAAGAAGCGCCAATCGGCGGTAAGCAGCAAAAAGAGGTTCGCTTGCCGGATATGGGTGAAGGCGATGTTATCGACCTGAAGGATATCCGTGCAGAACAACATTTTACCGAACCACCGCCACGTTACAGTGAAGCCAGTCTGATTAAAACGCTGGAAGAGTACGGTATCGGCAGACCCTCAACCTATGCCAGCATTATCTCCGTTTTGCAGGAGCGTGAGTATGTAGAGCTGGATCGTCGTCGCTTTACGCCTACGGATACCGGCATTGTGGTTGCCAAGTTCTTGTCTGGTTATTTCGAACGATATGTTGACTACGATTTTACCGCACGACTGGAAGATCAATTAGATGCGATTGCACGTGGTGAACAAAACTGGTTGCCGGTATTGCAGGGGTTCTGGGAGCCGTTTATTCAGCAGATTGAATCCACCGAGAAAAATGTATCCAGAGCTGAAGCCCGGCAGGCACGGGAATTGGGTATCGATCCAAAAAGTGGTGAGCCGGTTTCTGTCAGGTTCGGGCGTTATGGTCCATTTGCACAGATAGGTACGGCAGAAGACGAAGAAAAACCGCGTTTCGCCAGCTTGCTGCCCGGTCAAAAATTAAACAGCATAACTTTGGAAGAGGCGCTGGAATTATTCAAGCTACCGCGCGAATTGGGGGAAACCCCGGAAGGTGAAGAATTAATCGTCAATATTGGCCGGTTTGGTCCGTACGTGCGCTACGGTAAAAAATTCGCTTCACTTCCAAAAGAAGATGACCCCTATTCGGTAAGCCGTGAACGGGCATTGGAACTGGTAGCTGAGAAAAAACAGGCTGATGCCAATCGCACCATCAATATTTTCGAAGAACAAGGTATCCAGGTGTTGCGTGGTCGCTATGGCCCTTATATCACGGACGGGAAAAAGAACCTGAGTGTGCCCAAGGGTCGTGAGCCGGAGACGTTGACGGTTGAAGAATGCATTGAATTATTGGCCAACGCGCCCGAACGGAAAGGTCGCTGGGGTAAAAAAGGCAGTAAAAAAACAGCAGCAAAAAAGACCAGCAAGAAAAAGAAGGTAAGCAAAAAGAGTAAAAAGAAAAAAGCCTCGCGGAAAAAAGCCAGCAAAAAAGCCAGCAAAAAACCTGTCGAAGCTGCTTAATCAGAGGTTATCAAGGGGTCATAAGGTATGACCATTATCACCGCAGACATTGAACAAGTTAGCCTGGCATTGCGAAAAGGTGCGGTAATTGCTTATCCAACCGAGGCGATGTTTGGGTTGGGATGTGCAGCTGATAATGAATATGCAGCGACAAAAATCCTGGCCCTGAAACAGCGTACAAAAGACAAAGGCTTGATCAGTTTAGTGAATGATCTGAGGCAAGTGGTTGATTGGCTTGATTCCAGCTATCAACATTTATGGCCCAAGGCACAACAGAGCTGGCCGGCTGCACTTACCTGGTTATTTCCCTGTTCAGAAGCAGCACCTGACTGGTTAACTGGTGGTGGTTCAAGAATCGCCTTGCGCTGCCCTGCTCACCCACTGGCTTTACAATTGTGTAAGCAGACACCTTTGATTTCTACCAGTGCTAATCAAACCATGCAGATACCTGCTAAAACAACGTCGCAGGTACTGCATTATTTTCCTGATCAATTGGACCTAATTGTTGTGGGTCAGTGTAGTAATCACATCCAATCCAGTCAGATTCGTGATTTGGTAACTGATAAACTATTACGATGAACGAGCAACAACATACCACCACCAGTACACCATCAAGCGATGATATCCAGGCAGTTAAAACTTATTTGCAACAGTTGCAGACAACCATCTGCGCGGCTATTGAACAAACCGACGGTGTGGCTAAGTTTCAGGATGACGCCTGGAGCCGTGAACAAGGCGGAGGTGGAGTAACCCGGGTGTTGCGCGATGGTCAGGTATTTGAGCAGGCAGGCATTGCCTTTTCACATATCCATGGGCCAAAACTACCCAAGCCGGCTACAGTGGCCAGGCCTGAATTAACTGGTTGTAGTTTTCAGGCAATGGGAGTATCACTGGTGATCCACCCACAAAACCCCTGGGTGCCCACCAGCCATATGAATGTCAGGTTATTTATCGCGGAAGCACCTGATAGACAACCCGTTTGGTGGTTTGGTGGTGGCTATGATCTTACGCCGTTTTATCCGGCGTTGGAAGATATTCAGCACTGGCATCAAACAGCGAAATCTGCCTGTGAACCTTATGGAGAACAGGTTTATCCAGAATACAAAGCTTATTGTGATCGATATTTTTATTTGCGCCACCGTCAGGAAACGCGTGGTGTCGGCGGGTTATTTTTTGACGACTTAAACCATTGGCCATTCTCTACCTGCTTTGATTTTCTGAAATCAGTTGGGGATAGCTACTTAAAAGCTTACCTGCCGATTGTCGAGCGTAGAAAAAATAGTAGCTTCATTGAACAGCAAAAAGAATTTCAACTTTATCGCCGTGGCCGATATGTTGAATTTAATTTACTTTACGACCGTGGAACGTTGTTTGGTTTGCAATCTGATGGGCGTACAGAATCTATTTTGATGTCTATGCCACCCAAAGTTATTTGGAAATACAACTGGCAACCGGATGCTGATAGCGAAGAAGCAAAACTGTATAAATGTCTGGAGCCGCGTGATTGGCTGAGCGCTGATATGCTGTAGAAAACTGATCCAGTGATTAGGAACCATTGAAGTACCCAACAAAACATCTTGAGTTACGCTCATTACAGGCAGGCAGCAAGTTATATTTATTCTCTAAAGGTTAGCTGCCTATTAAGTCAAAGCCTCACAAACTTTGATGTCCATTTGTTTGCCGATAACCTCCTGAGGGGCAAAGCCAAAAACCGACTTGAATGATTTACTGAAGTGAGCTAAATCGGTAAAGCCGACCTGGTGAGATACATCAGTGAAATTAGCGCCCATACCAATCAGGTAAATCGCTTTTCTAATTCTCATCCATTGAATATACCTGCGCACAGGTATGCCGATATGCCTTTTAAATAAAGTCATTGTGCGTGGTGGAGACAAATGGATTTTTTCTGCAATATCATCAATGGATAATTTTTGGTCAAGATGTTGTTCAATAAAATTCAAAATATCGATAATGCGTGGGTCTAGTGAAATTTTCTCGATAATCTGTTGTTTGTTGGTAGCGAACTCAACAATTTTTTGGCCAGCTAACAGCACATCTTCAGGTGATGCATTTTCGATAATCAAAGATTGAATCTCAGTAATGTACTTTGTTGGGATTTGCAAGGGAACCACAGCTCGAGAAGGGTCTTCGAGTACTTTCCATGCATGCTTCTTACAACCGAAGAAATCTGCTGCAAGTAATACGGTAATAAAACGGCTGGGACAACACATTTCATGCTCAACATCAGGCTGCACTACCACAGAGCGAAATTCTTGGCTGCTTTGACTGTTTGCCACACGGACAGACACCTTCCCTTCAAGCGGCATAGTAAGTTTGATCAAATGATGACGATGCAGTGATGAAGTCAAGCCATCAGCGACTAATATCGCGATATCTTTCCAGATAAACAGAGTGTTTTTCATCTTGATAGAAGCCTCATTTTTAGTACTTTCTTTGCAAGCAGTATAAGCTATGTAAGTGTTTACGTAATGCTGTGTGGTTTAATCTGGGAATTCGCAGCAACATGCTCGGTTAATACGGTTTTTCTTCAGTGCCTGTATTCTGAGAACGAGAGTGGTGCAGGAATAGTTAACTATCAAGGCTCCAGGTGAGATAACGGTATGATCAGCGACCATACATCAATGCTCAGCTATCAGGGGAATCCGGACGAAGTCAGTGATTTTGGCTGGTGAATAACTGACAAGGCTCAAGCTATGCCGGTTGCTGTCATCAAATTCCTTGATTAGCCAATACTTACTTATAATGTGCTATTGAACAATCAAAAGTTGTCATTGTGATCAAGCAAAAACATCAGGATGGGGTACCCATTTTGACTTATCATTCTGTGCAGGTAGATGGTAATAATTATGCTACCAACGATCATATCGGCCTGGCTGAAGATCTGGAAGTAATCAGTTTCAGCGGTTGGACAGTAATTTCACTGGATCAACTGGTTGCCGCTTTTATTCAGCAGTGTATGGATGCTTTGCCGCACCCCTGTGTGGCAATTACATTTGATGATGGCAGCTGGTTTGATTGGTATGACCTGCCACATCCGAGCTTTGGACCGCAACGAAGTTTCCATAATATTTTACTGGATTTTGTTGCTGTCAATCCGCAATACAAAAATGCACAAGGGCTGGCGACCAGTTTTGTTATCGTATCTCCGCAAGCACGTGTCTCACTGGATCAAAACTGTCTGATAGGCAAAGGCTGGTGGAGTGATGAATGGTGGGTGCAGGCGCAATCAGAGGGCCTCTTGAATATCCAGAACCACTCCTGGGATCATAAGCACCACAGAATTGAACAGGCACTGCGTTTTGGTAATGATTATGGCTCATTTGAGAACATTAAAGACTTTGCAGAGTGTCACTGGCAGATTGACCAGGGTCAGGCTTATCTGGATGCATTGCTGGGGTCCGGTTCGGCACGTTATTTTGCCTACCCATATGGACATTGCCCGGATATCCTCGCTGAGCGGTATTTACCGACGCATCAACAACAAACTGGAGTTGTGGCGGCTTTTACCACCGAGCCGGAACCGGTTACCCAGGCCAGCAACAGGTGGCGTCTGCCACGCTATGTATTTCGCCGGGATTGGTCTTCACTGTCGGGTTTACAGGGTTTATTGGATAGCCTGCAAAGCTGAAGATGGTCTTTATGCTCTCTCCGAAAACGAAGAGAGCTATGGTCAGTTGCAACGGCCTACTTCGCTTTTTGTGTTTTACGGAAATAATTCCGCAAGCATTCAATTTCAGATTTTGCAGATTTTCCACCGCTGTTGGCATTAATGATCGAAAAGGGAATAAACCACAATGCAATCAGTATCAGCATTACTGTAAAGCCATGTTCGCTACCTTTGAGTAAATAGGATGAGCCCAAAATGGCTGCGGCAAAGCCCAGGGCAGTGGTCAGTTGATAACGTGCTGTTTTTTTAGGATCCATTTTTACTTTCCTCAGTTTAGACTCAATATGGGCATCAGCTGAACAGAGCATGCTGAGCAAGTTTTTGTTTTTTGCATACTCAGCCATCAGATCGTCAGCCTCGCCAAGTTGTCTGGTCGCGGCATTAAATGCCTGTTCCTGACTTAAGCCCTCTGCAGCCAAAGCTTCGATGACACAGTACAGATGATCTTTAATCTCATCGGTTTTGGCCTGGTTGCCACAATGGTTAACCAGCACGGTTTCACACCAGTCATGGATAGCTTGTTCTAATTGAAACATAGTGTTCCTCCTTCCAGTTTGCGTAGCATGTTATGCAGGTTGTTCCAGTTTTTGCGATGCTGAACCAGTTCCTGCAGGCCCATTTTTCGCAAGCGATAATATTTACGTTTGCGGCCTGTCTCAGCGACTCCCCAGTAAGATTCAATTAATTTCTTTTTTTCCAGCCGGTGCAAAATCGGGTACAGCATCCCGTCTGCCCATTCAATATCACCGCCAGATAAGTCATGTATTTGCTGGATAATCGCGTATCCATAACTATCACCGTGGCTCAAGATCGACAAGATGAGTGGTGTCGATGATGCTGCAACCAAATCCTTTGGGATTGTCATTTCATATACCTCCACAATAGTCGAAAAATTAATACATAGAGATTCTAGGGTTGAACAATACATAGAATACTTAGGTATGTCAATGGTTTTTCTTGAGGATCTGCATAACCGCGTGTCCCGGTGACTATTGGCGACCCTGGTTAGACTGGGTTATGGCATAACACCAATTCGTTTCAGGTTACTGTAGCTTGGGAACGGGAATAAATAATAGACTGGGTTTGTAACTCAGGGTTTTATGGATTATCTCACCAGCACCGATTGGAGCAATGAGCCACTAGCCCTCAACTTTCTGTTTCTTGTTCGGCTTCCCTACGCTTGCTGACAAGTAGTCGAGACAATACCAGACCAAACTCAAACAGCAGCCATATTGGTATTGCTAACAGTGTCTGGGAAATAATATCCGGTGGTGTCAACAGCATACCAACAGCAAAGGCGCCGACAAAAATATATGGTCGCTTGGTAGCCAGTTTGGCTGGTGTAGTTACCCCTAGCGCAACCAGAATAATAATTGCAATAGGCAGTTCGAAGGCAACCCCAAATGCAAAAAATAAAGACAGGATAAACTGCAGATAGCTTTTGATGTCGGTAGAAACCGCAACGCCTTCTGGTGCCATCTTGTTGAAAAATTCAAAGGCGACCGGAAATACAATGTAGTAAGCAAATGCACAACCCAGGTAAAACAACAAGGTGGCAGAGACCAACAACGGCTTGGCCAGATGTTTTTCACGATCATACAGGCCAGGGGCCACAAAAGACCAGACCTGATAAATCACTACAGGAATTGCCAAAATCATCCCGCACATCAGCGTTAATTTGAACGGGGTTAAAAAGGGTGTAGTCACATCAATGGCAATCATGCTGCTGCCTTCTGGAAGGTGACGCAGCATGGGCTCAGCCATAAATGAGTAGATTTCCTGCGAAAAAGGCAGCAGTACGATGGTGGCGCCCGCAATAGCATATAGCGCCCGCATTAACCGTTTGCGTAACTCCAGCAAGTGCTCCAACAGCGTTTGTTCACGGTCGTCTTCTGGGCTATCGGTATCGGTCATGTGTCTGTTGAGTTGTCATTGGTTTGATCGGATGGATCAATTTTTTTGACTTCATCTTGCAGTTGATCACCTGCCTGACGAAAAGTATCATCCACTGACTGGATCGATTCCTTAAGTTCTTTGCGGGTTTCGGTCATCGTGTCTTTGATGTCCTGAATACGTGATCGGTCAACTTCCTGTTCCAGTTCAATGCGCATTTGATTCCAGGTGCGACGTGCCTTGCGGACAAAACCGCCAAGGGTTTTGGCAACTGCAGGTAATCGCTCAGGACCAAGCACCAACAGGCCGATCAGCCCGATGATGATCAGCTCACCGAAACCAATATCAAACATAAGTGGGGTTAACTGGAGCTGTGTGTTTTGCTTTCAGTACGTGTTTTACTGGTTGCCTCAGTACTATCATCCAGTTGTTCAGGCTGTTTATCATCGGCAGCGTCTTCATCATCACCCAGGCCTTTTCGGAAGCCGCGGATTGCAGTACCCAGGTCACCACCCAGGTTGCGTAATCGTTTAGTGCCAAAGACCAACAGGACAATGGCCAGGAGAATAAGTAATTGCCAGATACTAATACCTTGCAGCATGTTTAATTCCGATTAACTGATTCTGCGTAGATGATAACCGGCAAGTACCACCAGCACCAACATCAATGCAAGTAATCCAAAACGGCTTAGGGTAGGTACATCAAAAGCTGGTTCACCATTATCACCATCGGGGCCGTCACAATCTGGTGCGGTGATGGCCAATGATTCGATGCCATCAATAGTTTCTGCAACCACCGTGGCTGCGCCAGTTTGAATATCGATGCGTAAAATCTGGCTGGGCATGGTTTCGCTGGCGATACTGGTTCGATCTGTAATCGCCCAAAGCTGACCCTCTTCATCGAAAGCCAAGCCTGCATCTGTATAAGGCGCAGCATTCTGCAATGGACCTACTTCAGTAGCGGTGCCGGTTTCACTGTCGATCAGGTATAGACTCGCTGAGTTACCCGCACCTAAACCATAAAACTGTTCACCATCGGCAGTGACCAGATTTGCCAGACCGGTAATGGGGACATTGCTGGTGCCGCCGATTAAGGTGGCACGGGCATTGTCACTCAGATCTGCCATCAGCAATTGCTGCATATTATCTGAAGACAATATGGGTTGATCGTCGCTACAGCGAAAAGTCAGACCAAAGTCAAACAGCTGGGTCGGGTCAAGTTGCAGATTGTTTGCTTGACCACCCAAAGCCTGCCCTGCTCCGGTATCAATGTTGATCTGGATCAGGGAGTTACTTTCATCATCGGCTCCATATAAGGTGCCATCGGAACTGAAGGCCAGACCTTCCACATCTAAAAAGCCAACCGGGCCAATGCGTGTGGCATCACCGGTGGCCAGATCAATCAGGTATAGATTATCGAGTGATGCATCATTAGCTGTGCGACTATCGGAGTTAATCGAATAGCCAAATGGTTGTGCTAAGGCAGTTGAGGAAATCACCGCACATGTAAGCAAACCGGCGGTTAATAAAATAACCCGGAGATACCAGTGTTGGACTCTAGAAGCCTGCATAACAATCAGATTTAAACATTTAGCCTACTATCAGGAATGACAATGCTAACAGCCGAGCAATCATTTGCAAAGTGCAATGATCTCTGCAAGCCAGCCGGAAAGCCTATATAACGCTATTCCAGCGGAAAAGTGTGCGCCAATAGGCCGGTTACAAAGCATCGGTTATGATGCTATTTTCAAAAGGTGTCCGAGCATGGCGAATTTTTTTCAGGGTGCCAGTTATGACCATCAACGATCGGGGCAAATCGGATTGTTGATGGTAAACCTGGGAACACCAGAAGCCCCCACAGCCACAGCTGTCAGGGCCTATTTAAAGCAGTTTTTATGGGATCGTCGAGTCGTCGAATTACCGCGGTGGTTGTGGTGGTTGTTATTAAACGGAGTCATTTTGCCATTTCGCAGTAAGCGTTCTGCCAAAGCATATGCCAAAATCTGGCGCGATGATGGTTCTCCATTAATGGTATTCAGTCAACAATTGGCCGCTGCACTCAAACAGACTGAACCATTGGCCAACATAAAACTGGGCATCGCGATGACTTACGGCTCTCCAGCGATTCCTGAAGCGCTGATACAGTTACAAGAGCAAGGTATTGACCGATTGCTGGTACTGCCCCTTTATCCTCAATATTCAGCCACCACCACTGCTAGTGTTTTTGATGCTGTCAGCAATGCCTTGCAACGGCAGCGGTGGTTACCGGAATTACGCTTTATCAACCAGTATTTTCAGCATCCGGTGTGGTATCGCGCAATTGCTGATAGCATACGTGACTACCAGCAACTGCATGGTAAAGCTGAGCAGCTGCTATTTTCTTTTCACGGTATTCCACAGCGGTATTTCAGACAGGGCGACCCCTATTACTGTCAATGTCATGCCAGCGCCCGTCTGATTACTGCGGAGTTGGGTTTGCCGGAAGAGGCATGGCAGGTAACTTTTCAATCGCGACTAGGGCGTGAGCCATGGTTACAACCTTATACTGATCATGTTTTAGAGGATATGGCTAAGTCCGGGAGCAAGCACCTGCAAGTGGTTTGCCCAGGATTTGCTGTCGATTGTTTGGAAACACTCGAAGAAATTGCTATGCAGAACCAAGAGTTGTTTGTTCAGGCAGGTGGTCAAAGGCTTGATTATATTCCAGCTTTGAATGATTCAGCTGCTCATGTCCAGGCTTTGAGTGAAATTGTGACAGCCCATTTGCAGGGTTGGCCAGAATGCATGAGCATCAATGATGAACTGCGCATACAACGCGCACGGCAACGGGTGAAGCTGGACAACTATCCAGTTAATTTGGTAAATGGACAACAATAACCGGTTATAACCATTGGGCAATTAGTTATGGGCGCAGAACACGGGATGCACATTGGATTTACAACATTGGTCGTGGTCGTTGCCGGGCTGGTAGCGCAGTGGGTGGCCTGGCGGATTCGGATTCCGGCAATTATTGTACTGATAGCGGTAGGCCTGTTACTGGGGCCTGTTGCTGAGCTTTGGGGTGGAATCTTGGAGATCGACAGTGAGATGCCCGGTTTTCAGAGTTTGGTCGGTCTGGGGGTGGCTTTGGTGTTGTTTGAAGGTGGCCTCGACCTGGAGTTACGTGAATTTCGCCGGGTAGGGGTGCATATCCGCAGACTGGTGGTATTGGGACCACCTATTGCCTGGGGTTTGGGGTCTGTCGCAGCACACTTTATTGGTGGTTTAAGCTGGCCGGTAGCATTGGTGCTTGGCGCTATGCTGGTGGTAACCGGTCCGACGGTGATACAGCCTTTATTACGGCATGCAAAACTAAATCAGGACAGTGCTTCATTATTAAAATGGGAGGGTATTGTTAATGATCCAACCGGGGTGTTGCTGGCAGTATTGGTATATCAATACTTTATCTATTCAGGTGACAGTGGTTCTGGTGTCCAAGTCCTGTTGGATTTAGGTAAAGCGATATTTGCAGCGTTGCTGTTTGGTGGATTGGGTGGCTGGCTGATTGGCAAGGTGTATGCCAGAGGTTTAGTGCCGGAACATTTGAAACCACCAATACTGATGGCGTTGGTCTTGATTGCCTATGAATTGGCCAATTTATTTCAACATGAGGCGGGTTTGCTGGCGGTCACGTTGATGGGTTTGGTAATGGGGAACATCAACCTGGGTGGGTTGGAAGATTTGCGTCGGTTTAAAGAAAACCTCAGCATCATACTGGTATCTGCTTTATTTATCGTTTTGACGGCCAGCCTGGATGTTGATGTTCTGAAATCAATGAACCTGCAATCGGTGTTGTTGATCATTGCGTTTTTGCTATTGATACGGCCGCTGAGTATCTGGCTGGCAACCCTGGGTTCAGGGATGCGCCATTCAGACAGAAAGCTGTTGGCCTGGATTGCGCCCCGAGGTATCGTTGCCGCAGCGACTGCAGGTTTGTTTGGGCCGGCCATGGTAGAGGCCGGATATACAGATGCCGGGCAATTATTACCGATTGTGTTTGGTGTGATCTTGGTCACGGTTATCGTGCACGGATTAACGATCGAAAAAGTTGCCAAACAATTAGGTCTGTCAGCCAAACACGCTGGTGGTTTATTGATTACTGGAGCCAATCCTTTTTCGATCGCATTTGCACAGTCCCTTGGAAATGCAGGCATTAGCGTAAAGCTGGTTGATGGTTCCTGGTCGGCACTAAAACCCGCGCGGCTGGCCGGCATTGACATCTATTATGGGGAATTATTGTCCGAGCACGCCAAAGACTGGGTCAGCCTGCACCATTTGAATGCCGTATTGTGTACATCAGGGAATCATTATTACAACGCATTGGTCTGTAAGGCTTTGGCCGGTGAATTTGGCCAGCATAATGTATTTCAATTACCTGCCAGTCACACGCTGCAAAATAAGAACCGTCGTTTGGAACGGCAGCAACGCGGGCACATCGCTTGGCAATCAGATGCCAACAGTGCTTATTTGAATGAGCTATTGGCAGCAGGATGGGAAACCCAATTGACCCGAGTCACTGAAGAGTACGGTATAAGCGAATTAGAAAAGGACCTCGGGGATGATTGGATATTACTGGGTACGGTCGATAAGAATGGGTTGGTTAATCTGAACTCACCGGAAATTTCACTGACAATCCGTAATGAGCAGCAAGTCATGTATTTTGCGCCGCCGCGCCAGCGGAAACCGGCAGAAGGCATTGAATCAGGCATGCAAGTGTCTGATGCGACAGATTGACCGACTTACAAGTCGGTATAACCCAGCAGCTTTGCACGATACGGTAACCTGATTACATGGTTTCCTGGCACACAATAACCCAACGCACTCCGTTGTTCTGGCTGTTGCAAATCGGCGGTTGGACTGGTTATGCATTGATGAACTTCATGCAGGGATTAGTGCATGAAAAGTTGCTGATTTATATTTTCCCCAGTCTGGTGTATGCCGTTAGCGGTTTTGTGTTGACGCTGTTTTTGCGACAATTTTATCAATGGATCTGGAACCGACCGCCACAGCAGATATTGTTATTAGCAGGGATTGCATCGTTATTGATTGGGGTGATTTTTGAAGCCAGCAGGGTGTTGGCGTATATCAACCTGTATCCCAGCGATTGGCAATTGAATGCGTGGTGGCATGCATTTAAGGAGTTCACGCTTTCCTGGTATGTCATGCTGACCTGGTCGGGTTTGTATTTCGGCATCAAATATTACCGCAAAGTACAGCAGCAACGGCAGCAATTACTGGAAGCGACCAGTATGGCCCATGAGGCGCAATTAAAGATGTTGCGTTACCAATTGAACCCACATTTCTTGTTCAACACGCTTAATGCCATTTCAACGCTGGTACTGGCGGGAGAGATGCAAATTGCTAACAAGATGGTTACCAAATTGAGCAGGTTTTTGCGGCACACCCTGGAAATGGAACCGATGCAAAAGTTACCACTGAAACAGGAACTCGAAGCATTGCAACAATATCTGGCCATTGAGCAATTGCGTTTGGGTAAGCGTTTGAAAATCGATTGGGAAATTGAAGATGCCGCCAAGCCGGCATTGGTGCCTTGCATGTTATTGCAACCATTGATCGAAAATGCCATCAAATATGCCATTGCACCAAGTGAAGCCGGTGGTGAAGTACGGATCAGTGCCGAGGTAACTGATGCGGGACAATTACGGCTTTGCGTTGCCGATGATGGGCCTGGTATTGACCGCAGTGCTATCAGCAGCCAGCCACAACCAGGTATTGGTGTGGGTTTAACCAATACACGCGGACGTTTACAGGTGTTGTATGGCGACCAGCAGAGTTTTGAGGTGATTAATCAAGAACCTGCTGGTGTCAGAGTATGTTTAAAAATTCCGTATGAGCGGTAAACAATGGTTGAGTAATGATCTATGCATAATGAGGAGCACAAGAACTTACGTTTAATGCTGGTTGACGATGAACCGTTGGCACGCCAAGGTCTGCGGATCAGGTTAGCTCAAGTAAGAGGCATTACAGTAGTCTGCGAGGCTGAGAATGGCAGGCAGGCACTTGCACGTATTGCCGAGCACAAGCCGGATGTGGTGTTGATGGATATCCAGATGCCCGGAATTGATGGTCTTGGTGTGGTCGACGCGTTATGTGCTGATCCAAGGCTCTTAAACAGCATTCCCTACATCATCTTTGTCACTGCGTATGACGAATACGCAGTCAAGGCATTTGCTGCAGAGGCATTGGATTATCTGCTGAAACCTGTAGAAGAAGAACGTCTGCGTGAGGCCATCGATCGCGCCCGCAAAATGTTAAGGCAGCGTCATCGCTCAGAACAGCAACAGCAATTGAGGCAGCTGCTGGCACGGTTGACCGGCCAACGTGAGGCAGAGTTGAGTGATCCCAGGCAACAGGCTGAACAACTGGCTAAGCTGGTCCGTCCTAAAAAGCTGGTGTTTAAAGATGGTCATACAATTTTACGTATTGCCCAGGAAGACATCCGCTGGATTGAGGCGGCGGGTGATTACATGTGTGTTCAAACTGATGAGGAAACGCATGTGGTTCGCACCACCATGAAAAAAATTGAAGCCGATGCCGATCCTTCGATATTACAGCGTGTGCACCGCTCAACAATGATTAACGTGCAGCGTATTAAAAGCCTGGAACCGCATAGCAACGGTGAGTATTTTCTTACATTGGAAACCGGGAAACAGGTCAAATTGAGCCGCCATTACCGGGATAAACTGGAACAGTTACAACAATAAGACCGGCAACCTGTCGGCCGGATGAGGTAAGCTTGCAAAGCTCATCAGTGAGATCAAGCAAACAGATTGTCAAAGCTTTATAACAGCCGGGCCATTCAAGCTCGTACCTGGCTGGTTATTTATATGCCTGAGTTGAAGGGTGTAAATGCACTGAATACCATTTAAGCTGCTTGAGTGCAGCAGGTGTTGTTAATTGCTCCTTGAGTTTTGCCGTCAGCGGCACAAATTCCACACATTAAAATCAGCCAGAGATAGTTTATGCAAATCGCAAACAATACTATTGTTGAAATCCATTACACCCTGAAGAACGATGCTGGTGAAACGCTGGATACTTCCGATGGCCGGGAACCATTGGCTTTTTTGCAAGGCAGTGGTGGCATTATCAGTGGTCTGGAAACCGCACTGGAAGGTAAAAGCCCCGGTGATAAACTGGATGTTGTAGTCGAGCCAAAGGATGGTTACGGCGAGCATCAGCAAGCGGCGGTGCAACAGGTACCAATGTCAGCTTTTCAAGGCATTGAGAATCTGCAAGTGGGCATGCAGTTGCAAGCACAAACAGAGCGCGGCACAGTACCTGTGATGGTAACTGCAATTGAAGATGAAACAGTAACCATAGATGCCAATCATGCATTGGCAGGTGTGCGCTTGCACTTTGCAGTCTGCGTTGAAAATGTTCGCGAAGCTAGTGCGGAAGAAATAGCGCACGGGCACGTGCATTAGACTGCCCGATAATGCAGCCATTCACTGATAAGCTGTATAAAACCCGGTCAGGACACAAGTCCGTGATCTGAATTCCGGGTTTTGCTGCAGTGATTCAAATTAGCAAAGGAATAAGTTATGCAATTAGATAATGTGGTTTATACAGCTCACGCCACTGCTACCGGTGGCCGTGATGGTCAGGCTCAATCGTCGGATGGAGCTTTGAATGTAAAATTGAGCACCCCCCGGGAGATGGGTGGCGCAGGCGGCGAAGGGGCCAACCCTGAGCAATTGTTTGCAGCAGGATATGCGGCATGTTTTATTGGCGCAATGAAATTTGTTGCACGGCAACAACAGCTTGCTTTACCTGATGATTTGTCGATTGACTCCGCCGTTGGAATTGGACCGATTCCAGCTGGTTTTGGTATCGAGGTGGATTTAAAGATCAATGCACCTGGTATGGATAAACAAGTGGTCGAAAACCTTGTGCAGGCAGCGCATCAGGTTTGCCCTTACTCGAATGCAACCCGCAACAATATTGAAGTACGACTATCGGTTGCGTAAGTTGGCGATCAGCGCAGGATTATCCGAGCTGATAGCCTGCTGTTATTGAGTTTGTTCCCGTTCAAAAAGCCCAATTAAATTATTATGCCGGGTGTATAACCCGGCTACGGATGTCCTGATAACCACCTAGTTTGGCAGTATTTTCTACGAAGATGTTCTTTAGTCGCATTTGACGTGCTTTTTATCGTTTGCCATTAAGCGTTTTGTTTTTTCCTGCATCTAAGCTGGAAACAACAAAGGATCCAGTCGTGGCTCTGACAGAGACAGCTTTAAAAAACCCTGCCGGTATCGGCGTTGTAATCGCCATCGTTGTATTGTTTGGTTTGGTCGCTTTGAGCGATTTACCAGTTCAATTGTTTCCTAATATTGAACGACCGCAAATCAGTATCAATGCCAACTGGCGGGCAGCCTCACCGAAGGAAATTGAAGCACAGATATTAGAACCCATTGAAACGGTGCTGCAAGGTTTACCAGGTATGGAAATCATGGAAGCCAATGCCTTCAATGGTGGTGCCTGGATCAATATGCAGTTCACTTTAGAAACCGATATGCAAACCACCTTGATGGATGTAATCGGTCGTTTGAACCGCCTGCCACCGCTGCCAGCCGATGCTGATCCACCCCGTGTCAACATGGGTGGCGGTGGCGGCGGTGCTAATGAGTCACTGACCTGGTTTTTTGTACAGTTGTTACCTGGGACAGAAGGTCCGGTAGAAGACTATCAACAATACCTGATCGATACTATCCGGCCTCGATTGGAAGCGATTGAAGGGGTCGCCGGGGTAGAAATAAATGCTGGAGCCGATGAAGAACTGCAGATCACTATCGATCCTTACCGTGCAGCACAATACGGTATCAGCATTCCCACAATAGCTGCTCGCGCTGGTCGGGCCAACGATGTATCGGGTGGTTTTATTGATGTTGGCCGCCGGCAATACACATTGCGTTTTGAAGGGCGCTACAGTCCCGAGCAACTCAGTGGCATGGTTTTGGATTGGCGCAATGGCAGCCCGGTTCATTTGGGTGATATCGCTGATATAGAAGTCGCCCGGGGTAAACGGCAGGGTTTTACTGTTCAAAACGGCAACCCTGCCATTGGCATACAGGTGTTAAAGGCTAACGGTGCCAATGCTCTGGCATCCCTGGAAAGGGTCAAGGCTGAAGTTGATCTGATTCGTGAAGGTCCGCTTAAGGCAGCAGGCCTGGATATTCGTCAATCATTTGATGCATCGGTATTCATTAAGCGTGCGGTGGCAATGGTTTCTACCAATTTAATATTGGGCGTGATCCTGGCGATTGGTGTTTTGTGGTGGTTCCTTCGTGATCGCCGGGCCACGATAGTCATTGCCACCGCCATTCCGATCTCGCTGCTGGCAACGGCGGTGGTATTGTATTTAACTGGCCGTACGTTGAATGTTATTTCTCTGGCAGGTCTGGCGTTTGCTGTCGGGATGGTGTTGGATGCAGCCATCGTAGTGTCGGAAAATATTGTCCGGCACCGCGAGCAGGGGGAGGTTCCGTTGCGTGCAGCATTGTTAGGGACAAAACAGGTACAGGGCGCGTTATTGGCTTCAACCGCGACCACGGTGGCGATTTTTATTCCGGTATTATTTCTGCAGGATGTCGAGGGTCAATTGTTTGCTGACCTGGCTTTGACTATCGCAATTGCGGTAGTGATTTCATTGTTTGTTGCGTTAACCGTGTTACCAGCGATGGCAGGCACCTGGTTAAAGCCCAAACAGCTAACCGATAAACAAAGTGATGCAACGCAACCGGGTTGGTCACGAAATATCATCAAATTTTTGATGCAGCTGACTGCAACGCCCACCAAACGCTGGAGTTTGATTGGCGGCCTGATTATCGGTCCGGCATTATTGGTATGGGTGTTAATGCCACAGCTGGACTACCTGCCGCCGGTGAAACGTGATGCGGTCGATGCATTCCTGAATATGCCGCCTGGTGCAACTGTTGACACCATTGAAGCTGAAGTTGTTAATCCCATTGTCGAACGTCTTGCACCCTATATGGCTGGGACCAAAGAACCAGCATTAAAAAATTATTATGTGATTATCTGGCCTGGTGGTGGAACAATAGGCGCGCGAGTCCAGGATCAAAGCCGTGTTCAAGAACTGGAGACCATTGTGCGTGAGGAAATTCTGGCAGGAATTCCAGATTTCCAAGGGTTCGCTGCACAGGGCAATTTGTTCGGTGGGTTTGGTAATGGCCGGGACATCGCTTTACATCTGCAATCTGTTGATCCAGAAGCATTAGGTGTTGCAGCTCAGCGTACCCGGGAATTATTACAACAAACCTTCCCGGGAGCGAATGTGCAAATGTTCCCTAGTATTGAGGGCGGGCAACCGGAAATCAGATTGTTACCGCGTGATGAGCGTATTGTGGAATCCGGTTGGGACCGTCCTGGTGTAGCATCACTGATCCGCAGCTTTGGTAATGGCCAATGGCTGGGTGAACATTTTGATGGTGAGCGGCGAATGGACATCATTATGCGGGTCGGCGGCTGGGATACCCCGGAAGAGCTGGCCAGCATGCCGGTTATTAATCCAGTAGCAGGGGGGAACCAAACCGGTACGAATAATTTGACCACGCTGGGTAATCTGGTTGAGGTTATCAATACCACTGGTCCGGGCCAAATCCGTCGGGTTGCCGGTCGGCGAACCATAACAGTGTCGCTAAGCCCGCCGGAAAACGTTTCCCTGGAGTCGGCAGTCGCAACCATTCAATCACAGGTGGAGCCGGGTATCCGGCAAGCCCTACCTGCTGATGGTGCGCTCATATACGGCGGTAGTGCCGACAGTTTACAAGTAGCAATCGGCACCATGGGGCGCAACTTTTTAATGGCGCTGGGAATTCTATTCCTGCTTATGTCAGGTCTGTTCCGTTCTCTAAAAGACAGCTTGCTGGTGGTGTTGACCATTCCGCTGGCAACCGTTGGAGGAGTCGTGGCGCTGCGATTATTGAATATTTTCAGTTTCCAACCAATGGATTTGCTGACCATGATCGGCTTCATCATTTTGTTGGGATTGGTGGTTAATAACGCTATTTTACTGGTAGATCAGACACGCCGAGCTGAACGTGAAGGATTAAGCCGTGATGCTGCGGTTGAGCAAGCCTTGCGCTTACGCCTGCGGCCGATTTTCATGAGTACTTTGACCAGCATTTTCGGCATGCTGCCATTATTGTTGCTGCCAGCCGAGGGCAGTGTAATTTACCGAGGTCTGGCAACTTCCATTGTTGGTGGCATGGCCTGCAGTTTGGTATTTACATTGTTGCTGTTACCCAGTCTGTTGCGCTTGGGCAAAGCTAAACAAGTAGAACAGACGACTGCACAAACATCACCATTACTTGAATCCGTCGCCTGATAGCAGATATAGGATATGAACATGTCAGAGCATAAAAAAACGATTTTCACAGTTTCAGCAATTGGCGGATTTGTCTTGTTGAGTGGCGCATTGATCTGGGTCTTTACAGGAGATGGTGTTGCCCAAAGCGATCAACAGGGCGATACGCAACAGGGACCACCTCCAGCACTGGTGACAACCACTACTGCAGTATCCGGTGAGCAGGCAGCCAGCCAGTGGTTACCGGGCACAGTGATCAGCAGTCATGATGCACGGATTGCCGCTGAACAAAGCGGACGAGTGATTTGGGTTGCGGAAATCGGCAGCATGATAGAAGCAGGTGAACCGATTGCGCAATTGGATGATCGGGAGTTGCAATTGCAACGGGAAAACCATCAAAGTCAAATCAACAGCCTGAAATCACAGCTGACCTATCAGGATAGTCAGGTTCAGCGACAGGAAAGTTTGAGTAGTAACAATCGCGTTGCCGCCAGCCAGTTGGAAGAAACCCGCTCACAGGCTGAAGTGGTACGCCAGCAATTAGCACAAGCCATTATTCAACTGCAGCAAACAGAACTGCAGCTTGATCGTGCCAAGGTATCGGCGCCTTTCAGCGGGCAATTGGTCAGCCGGATGGTCCAGATGGGTGAGCACGTCACAATAGGCGCAGAAATTGCAAGATTGGTTGATATTGTCAATCGCGAAGTCCGGGTACAGGTGCCATTAAACATGGCGGGCAATGTTGATCCAGGTATGCAGATCGCAATGCGTGGTGATGATAGTGAAGGCTATGAAGACATCAAAGTGATTACCCAGGTTGCTGATGAAAGCTCCCGGATGTTTGAAATGCGCGTCCATGCTCATGACCCAATATGGCGAATCGGTAGCCCGGTGCAAGTAGCATTACCGGAGCACAGTTATGTGCCGGAAGTTACCATCCCCAGGGACGCTCTGGTATTGCGTGGAGACCGCCAGTTTGTTTACAGGTTGATCGACGAACATAACGTTGAGCAAGTAGATGTGCAGACTGGTATGGGTTTGGGTAACCTGGTAGAGGTATTGGGGGGCGGTTTGCAGGCAGGAGATGAAATAGTGCTACGTGGCGCTGAACGCTTGCAGCCTGGTCAATCCATTCAGATTATCGGACAAGCGACCGCAGATATCAGGTGATAGGTAAACCTATGCTTCAGGAACCTCTGATCAGGGGTTCCTGATAACTATAATCTGAGCAACCTATACGTTGATCAATGTATGGCTTAATAGCACTGCAACAAATCCATAACAAGATGCAAACAATGCTTGTGGTAGTTTCACCGATCTGATTTCACCTTATAAGACGATTGTCTCGCTTCATAACGCGTGGAACAGATTTCTATCTACAGCTGGAAATGCTGCCTGACGGAAAGCATTGGAAAGCCAAGGGTATGAAAAATAAAAACAATTAAAGTAGAGGTAATTATGGATAATACCAAGAGCAATATGGAAATTTCTTCAGCTGCAGACCCTGCAGAACTAAAGCATAAAGATTCATCCGGTTTAAGTTTTAAGCGCCGTCAAGTATTGGCCGGCGGAGCCAGTGCCGTGGTGTTGGCAGCGACTTCCACTGGTGTAAGTACCAGTGCATCGGCGATGGGCGGTTCAGGTATGCATCCGGTGTTCGGCTCGTCGCGAGCCGATCGCCGGATAGACTCTTTTGAGCTGCGTGTAGATGCCGCTGAAAGCTATTTGACTTTGAATAATGGGCCGGATATTCAGCCCGTTAGTGGTGATGAAGGCTTATATGCTGATTTCCGTGGCAGTTTTACGAAAACACTGGAACACAATGACGTGGGTGAAGTTATGCCCGCTTCCTATAATTCATACCTGAATGCGCTGGACAGTGGCAATCCGGTAGATTTTGAAAACATAATCGTAGGTAACCCAGGAGCCGCTGATCGGGTGCGGCTGGTCAGTCCACAAGCAGGTTATTCGTTTGAGTTGTTTGGCGTGGATGGCAACGATAATCGGATGTTGGCTGCACCTGCTTTTGCCGGTGCTGAAACAGCAGCAGAAATGGGCGAGCTGTATTGGTATTCGCAAACCCGGGATGTAGCATTTCTGAAGTACGATACCAATAATAAAATTGCTGCAGCGGCGACTGATCTGAATGCCTTCTCGCGGTCTGATATTTTCCTGAATGATGGTGGAACGGTTACCCCGGAAACGGTTTTTCGAGGTACCCTGCCGGGCGCAGAAGCGGGTCCATTCGTTAGCCAGTTCTTGCTTCAGCCATTTGCTTTTGGCCGCTTGGAAGTCGGCGACGTGAGTGCTATTGCAGCTGGCAGAAGGCCGCGGTTCGGACAGCGATACAGGGCACCTATCAAAGGCTCCAGAAATGATTTTATGACCCGGTTCAATGCGTGGTTGAATATCCAGAACGGTGTTCCACCGAGCACCTCAACCCGGTTTGAAAACGTACCGACGCATATTGCTTCAATGCGGGATTTAAGTGAATTTGTACATGTGGATTTTCCAGTACAAACAGGTTTGTATGCGGCTTTTATTTTATTGGGTTACGGTGAGGATGCACTGTGCCCGAATAACCCGTACACCCGCGCCAACAGCTCTACACAGTCAGGGTTTACAAGTTTTGGACCAGCTGATATTACCCACATTGTCTCCCATGGACCACGGCTTGGTTTAACCGGGGCATGGTATCAGAAGTGGTTAGCTCATCGCCGGTTACGTCCGGAAGTTTACGCAGGTCGGGTTAATGTTCAACTGCGAGGCCTTCGAGATTATGATATCAATCAGGAGTTACTCGATTCAGAGGCGTTAGCGCGGGTACTTGCCAATAATGTTGGAGGTCAGCGTAATCGAGCATTGCTGCCAATGGGGTATCCCGAAGGCTCGCCTGCACATCCGGCCTATCCTGGTGGGCACTCGACTTTTGTGGCCGCCGCTGCGACTTTGTTGAAGGCGTTCTTTAATGAAGACTTTATTATTCCCAATCCGGTCCAGGCAAATGCATCCGGGGGTTCACTGGTTGCGTATAACGGAACCTTAACGGTAGGTGGGGAATTGAATAAGCTAGTCACCAATATTACCCATGCGAGGGATGCAGCGGGGATGCACTGGCGCTCCGACGGCCGTGGTAATTTTATCGGTGAAACCCAGGCATTGGGTGTATTAAGAGATTACAGCCGCAGCTATAACGAAATTTTTGATGGTTTTGAGCTGACCCTGTTTAGTGGTCAAAAAGTTCGAATCGTCAATGGTAATATGATCAATATCTAACGACCATATCGTTGGTTAACTGGCCCGCCTGCATTAATTTGCAGGTGGGCCTTTTTGTTATTGATCAGTGAAGTTGTGATTGATGATGTCAGTATGGGAATGAATAACAAATCTGATTAAGTGATATCCGTCGTGTAATCAAATAGCAGAGACTGTCTGATGTACGGTGCGGTAATAAAGTCCTTGCCAAAGTACGGGGATTTTTGATATAGAGTATGCTAAATAGATATAAATAATTCATGTAAAAGTGGAACTCATTGGTGTTGCCGAGTAGCTCCTGCTGTCTATCACTGGTCTGAGAACAGCTACAACCTGGCCGATTTGGATGTCTGATGAGCGTATATGATCCTATATTAGGTTGGTTATATTAAACCGGCCATGGCCAACAGGCTGCCAGTTGGTTTTATGTTTGCATGATTTAAATAGAGGGTTACAGGTCGATTTGACCCATCGATGATTTTATAAGGGTTGGATCTGGCCGGTAGAGTGCTGGTGTCTCCGGGTTAAGTCAAAATGGCTACCGATGCTTTAATCACAGTAATACACGTATTATGTGCGCGCAAGGCGTCTAAAGTGAAAGGAAGACTTTAGCACTGGAAAGGGGCCGGGCGAATTCTCATTCGGCCCGTATTTTGTAATCTGGATCAAGGAGGTCCAACAATGAAAATCTACAAATTAATGAGCTGGCTGATTCTTTGCCTGGCGATTATTTCTATCACCGCCATCGCTCAAGATAAGCCACCGGAACAACAGGAGCTGAAACAATTCGGCATTCAACGCAGTGGCACTGTTGCCGTTCCCAGAGGTAAACCCGGAGCAGTACCATGGACGACCGAAGAGGAAAAACAGGCGTACGCCAGAAGTCAATTGGAGTTTCTGAAAAACCGGGTTGATTACAGCGACCATCATCCGGAACGGCGGCCGATGCCGGATCCCACGCCGGCTGATCCATTTAGCATCAGTAAGAATGGTGTTGAATCAAACCCGGCGATCCGTGCACCCAGCAATATCACTCTGATTCGCAATACCTCGGTGACGCCAGTAGTGCCAAACGGTTTCTCCTCGGTTGTTGGTGAGCCCAGTGTGGCAGCTTCAACCAGTCAGGTGCTGTACACCTCAAACTGGTTTGCAGCCCGCTCATCCAATAGTGGTGATACATTTACCCATCTGGATCCTTTTACCGGCCCGTTCCCACCAGTAAATGGTGGTTTTTGTTGTGATCAGCAGGCTGAATATGATGCGGTCAACGATACCCTGTTCATGCAGCAACAATACATATCCGATGCCAACGGCAATGCCCAGCGGATCAATGTGGATCAAAATGCCGATGGCAGTTTTGAATGCTTTTTTGATGTAACTCCGGGGTCAATCGGTTTTACCAGCAATGCGTTGCTGGATTTTCCTGACCTGGCGATAGGCAGTCAGTTTTTGTATTTATCCACCAATTCTTTCAGGCCGCAGGGTCAAAGCTTCACTTTTGAAGGGGCTGCGGTGATACGTTTTCCGCTGACTGAACTGGCCGCATGTGCCGGCACGGTTAATGCCCAGTTGCATACTGAAACCAGCTTTGGCAGCTTCCGTTTTGCCCATGGTGCCACCGATCCGATGTATTTTGCCGATCATGTATCGCTGTCAACGGTACGTATCTGGTCCTGGGCTACCGGCCAGTCATCACCAAGTTCAGTAGATCGCTCGGTTGCTTCCTGGACCAACAATAACCGGGTATGTACTGATCCTGGTGGTTTTAACCCATGTGACTTCCTGGATAGCCGGATTTTGGGCGGTTATGCTGCCAACGGTGTGGTCGGATTTATGTGGGTTCCCTCACAAGACGGCACTTTCAGCTACCCGTATACCCGGGTATCGCGTTTTGATGCCACCAGCAACCTGAGTCATATTGATGATCAGGATATCTTCAGCAATGATTTTGCCTACATTTATCCATCAGCTGCAGCCAGCGGCAATGGCGATGTGGGTGGCACCATTATGGCTGCGGGTGGTACCCAGGCATTGGAATGTCTGGCGTATGTTTCCGATGCCAGCAATGGCAATGTATTTGCGCCGCTGGACTACGTATCGGTGATTCAGGGTGTTAACGGACCGAATAATGACCGCACTGGTGATTATCTGACTGCCCGTGAATTCCCGGGTGATCCAGATCAATGGGTTGCAAGTTGTTTTGCGTTCACCAGCCCGACTCAACCAGATTCTCGTTTTGTACAGTTCGAACGTGATGCTGGTGGACCGGGTAATCAGCCACCTACTGCCAGTTTTACCTTCAATTGTACTGATCTAGCGTGTAGCTTTGACGGCAGTGGCAGCAGCGACAGCGATGGCACCATTGTCAGTTATGCATGGGCCTTTGGTGATGGCGGTACCGGCAGTGGTGTAACCACTAATCATACCTATGGTGGTTCCGGAACATTTAATGTCACTTTGACCGTTACTGATGATGGCGGTGCTACCGACAACCAGTCACAAAACGTGACAGTAACCGCACCCAGTAATATCACTCTAAGTGCACAACCTTCTGGTTCAACACGTGTGATTTTGACATGGAGTGGCGCCAATGGAACACGAGTGGATATATACCGTAATGGTAGCTTCCTTAGAAGAACTCGAAATGATGGTTCTTATAGAGATCGGCCAGGTTCAGGTACCTGGACATATCAGATCTGTGAACAAAATTCGACAACTGTTTGTTCCAATACTGATACGGTAACTTTGTAATCAGCTATTATTTTCGAATAGCTAAAATAACAAACCCCGGTATTTACCGGGGTTTGTTTTTGGGCAGGTAAAAGTTGGACAACCTGGCAAATGCATGTACGTAGAATGTCTTAAACACGGTCAATAGTTGGGTATATAGACACCGCTTGCAATAAAAATCGATCGGTTTATTAACAAGGCTTGTCTATACTTGTCTCAACCAACAATAATTTAAGGTTTGTCCACTTCATTGAGCACAATATTTCTCAAACGACTGGCAATATGCTGCTTATTGCAATCAGGGACAGTGCTGGCGGCGGGTGTGGATATCAGTATTGATGGAGTTACCGATAAGCTGCGTGATAATGTGGCCAGCTCGCCGGCATTACTAAGATTGAAAGCCAGTGATCAGGTGTCGGCCTGGCGATTACGTTCTCTGCAACAGAATATCCGTGAGCAGGCAGCTGATGCTTTGAAACCGTTTGGTTATTATCAGCCACAGATTGATGTGCTTATCATAGAGCCAGAATCGATAGAGGAGAATTGGCAATTACAACTGCAGATAGAGCCAGGGACTGCGCTGACAGTAGCTACGTCAGATATCATACTAATCGGTCCGGGTAAGCAGCAAAAAAAGTTGCAAGACTGGCTTGCTGAATGGCCATTACCTGCCGGGGCAGTGTTGTTGCAGCCAGACTACGATCAAGCCAAAGCAGTGTTGCCCCGATTGGCAAGGGCACTGGGATATGTCAACGGCCGTTATACCAGTAGCGAAATCCGCGTGGATACGGCAATTAATCATGCCGATATCCAACTGCATTTCGATACCGCTGAACGCGCAGAATTCGGTCGGATAACTTATGGCGAAGTGCCATTACAGCCCCAGGTATTGCAGCGGTTTCCACGCTTTCAGACCGGTGATGATTATCAAGCCAGTTTGGTGGACCAGTTGCGTGGTGAGCTGGCGGCCAGTGGTTATTTCAGCACCGTGGATATTACTGAGAGTGTTAATGCTGAGCATTCACCACCGGTGATTGATTTGGTGGTTAGCTTGAAGATGCGCAAGCGTAATACTTACACTGCAGGGGTCGGTTTCGGCACCGACACGGGGCCCAGATTTCAGGCGGGTTGGGATATTTACCGATTAAACAGTCATGGCGACAGCCTGTCATTTGGTTTTGGTGCGCAGCAGACCGATCAGGAATTTTTTCTGCGTTCAGACTATCTACGACCACGTGGCAACAGCCCTGGTGATTATTATTTTGCTTCTGCCAGCCTGCAAAGTCAGGATGATGATTTTGAATTTGAAGACACCGACAGCGGTGATGATATCTTTCCAAGGTTGGATGGCAATCGGATCAGTCAATTGGGGACTTTTGGTTTGATTAATCAATCCCGAATTGGACAGCAGGTAGCACGGGAGGGCTGGATACTTGAGCGACGGTATTTCCTTAGTTTTCTGAATGAAAACTATGATGCCGAAAGCAGCAACCCGCTACCGGAGCAGCAGGCTTTGCTGGAGGCTAACCCCAGCCTGGTTCCTCTGTTGCAAACCGATCAACAAGTGGTTACTGCTGGAGTATCATTTGACCTACAAAAAATTCGAGGCAGTGGCTTTGGTATTCATGGAACGCGGGGGCATTTGCGAGTCCTGGGTGCGCTCAAAGGTATCGCTTCTGATACCAGTTTCATACAGGGTTACTTTGGCCTTAATCACCAAATTTTATTGAATGAACGTTCCAAAGTTTTGTTATCCGGAGAACTTGGCTATACCGAAGCGGGCACCACCAACCTGGACTTAATGCTCGGTAATCAGAGTTTGGATTTTTCGTTGACGGATTTACCGGAACGCTACCGCTTTCAGGCTGGAGGCGATCGCAGTATCCGTGGTTATGGTTTCGAAAGTCTGAGCAACAACCGCAACGGTTCAAATCATTTGTTGACCGCCAAAGTTGAATATGAGCACCGGGTTGGGGAAAACTGGTCACTGGCGGCATTTACTGATGCAGGCAATGCTTTCAATGATTTCGGAGATCCTAATTTGCGCCTGGGTGTGGGTTTAGGTGTGCGGTTTTATACTCTGGTTGGCCCGATTCGGCTGGATATCGCCAGCGCCCTGAACGACACAGGTAGCCCGATCCGCTTGCATCTGACCATCGGTTCGCCGATATTCACCTTCGGTTCGCTGCCATTTCTGGGAGGGCCCTGATTAATGCTGTGGATGAAGCGCTTTGTATATAGCTTTGTTGGTTTGCTGCTGTTGGCGGTATTAGCGGTGCCGATATTGCGTTGGTGGGTGTTGGGAACTGAATCCGGGACCAACTTTGCATTAAGCCAGGCGAGGGTAGCAGGACTCACCATTGGCAGCCACCAGGGTACTCTGGGTGATAGTTTGAGGTTGAGCGATATCAGTTATCAAACACCTGGAATTGCAATTGATGTGCAACAGTTACAACTCGCGGTTAAGTTGAATCTGCTGCCCTGGCCGGACCTGCAGATCCGCCGGTTACAGATCAATAATGTTAATCTGCAACTGAGTGAATCGCCCGATAATCCTGAAACCAAGCAATCATCTGTTATCCCTAAGCTGACCAGCCCGATTGCTGTACAGCTTGAGAATTTGCAAATAAACCAGGTCTCGTTAACGACTGGTTCTGATACGCAGCCCATTTTAATTGACAGCGTGCAGGCTAAGCTGAGTTATTTTGAACGACTTGATTTGCAACAATTGCTTATCAATGCGGGTGGAACGAGCATACATGTCAGTGGTGATTCAGAGCTGGAGCTGCCATTCCGACATAATTTGAAGCTGATGCTGGACCATCAAGATTCTGTGTGGGTGCCCGAATTACAGGGCTTAACGGCCGACATGCACAGCCAGGGTTCATTGCAGGAATTAACTCTTCAGGCAAGTACCAGCGGCATATTATCGGTTGGGCTTGAAGCGACCCTGCAAAACTTACTGAGTAATCCAACCTGGCAGTTATCGTTACATAACTTAGATTCGGAATTGCTCTGGCCAGCTGGTGACAGCGATGCGGCCAACCTGGCGATCAGTGATCTGCTGCTAACCAGTAGCGGTGAACTGAATGATCACAACACTCAACTCAATGCTGTACTCAGCTATCCTGAAGCCATCCGAGGAGAGTGGCGAGTAACGGTAGCTGGTGATCTGGAACAGTTGATCGTGGAGCAATTCTCGGGCCCGGTACTGCAGGGCAGGATTAGCGGGTCAGGTGAATATAGGTTGCAATCAGAAACGACAAATGCCCGGCTTGCGATACAACTGCAGGATATTAAGCCAGACTTAACGCAACCGGAATTGGCTGGTTTACCCGGAGTATCAGGCACCTTGGAAGCGCACCTGGCTGATCGGTTGATGACCCTGGATAAATTTAACTTGCGGGTACCCGGGACCGATTGGCGGATCAACGGCAAAGGTGATTATTCACTGCAAGACCAGCAACTGGATACGTTGATTAGCTGGCAACAGCTCAGTTGGCCCCCACAAAGCGGTAGCAGTGCACAATTCACTAGCAGACAGGGTCAACTGCAGGCCAATGGAACATTAACGGATCTGGCTGTGACCTTGAACACCGAGCTTGCCGGAAAGGATATTCCAAGCGCAGGGTTGGCGCTGAATGGTCGTCTGGGGGAAACCGAATTTAAGCTTCAAGAACTGGTATTGCAGACCCTGGCTGGGCAAATGATGATCAATGGTCAGCTTGGTTGGCATACTGGACTGGATTGGGATGTCGGTATCACAGCTGAACAGATCAATCCTGGCTTGCATTGGCCGGATTTCCCGGGGGTTATTAATCTGCAGGCCACCAGCAATGGCAGCCAAACTAAAGACCAGCTTAATGCGGTGCTGAATATCCAACAGCTGGCGGGCAGTTTGCGTGGGCAACCAGTCAGCGGCAATGGTCAGCTGCAATATGTTGACGGTAATCTGCGTACTGACGGCTTGCAGATACGTTCGGGCGATGCACAACTGGATTTACAGGGCAGTGAGCAAGCCTTACAAGCGGATATTTCTATTCCAGAACTGCGTAATTTGCTACCCAATGCAAGTGGCGCATTGCAAGCCAATATTAATGGGAAGTCGATCAACGGCGCAGCACTGTCATCTGAAAACATAGCATTAAGGGTCGATCTCAGCGGTACGCAGCTGTCGTGGTCAGACATACGAGTGGAAACATTGGCATTGAATGGTGAAGTATCCGGCATTGCCGATGAATTGATTGCCGACATGAGCCTGTCGATCAACAATCTGCGGCTACCAGATCAGGCACCAATCACATTGCTGACCGGTCAACTGACTTCAGATGATAAGCAACAACAATTAGAACTACACGCCAGCCATCCTGAAGCCAAGCTTGATTTACGTTTGGCAGGCAATTGGGATCAATGGCCATTGCCCGGCAGTTGGCATGGTAGCGTGGAACAGCTGAGCATAGATAATCAACTTACCGGGCCTTGGTTGTTGAGGCAGCCTGCGATCCTGAATGTTGCTGCAAATGACATTTCACTGCAGCAGTTATGCTTGGATGGCCCGAACGGCAGGAACAACAATCATCCTGGCTTATGTGTTGATTACCAACAGCAAGATGTAAACCAGGCATCAATGAATTTACATGATTTGCCACTGGAGCTGGCTGAAGCGTGGCTGCAAACCGGCTTGCGCAGTGATCATTTATTGTCCGGAAATATACAGGCTGGTTGGTCTGAGCAGCTGGAACGGCTTGAAGGGGAACTGCAATTAAGTACTGGTGAGATCCGTTTTCTGGATAGTGATACCCCACCATTACAACTGAATGGTGGGAATTTGTCACTATTATTGGAGCAAGATCAGCAACTGCACACTCGGTTACAACTAACTGTTGAAAACAGCAACACCATAAAGGGTGATATCCGCTATGGACCAATGGACGCCAGCGAGCAACAGCTCAGCGGCACTATCATACTGGACATGCCTAAGCTGGATTGGCTGCAAAAACCGCTGCCCGAGCTGGATCGCATTGCTGGAGAATTACACCTGCTTGCAACGCTTAGCGGGCCAGTTCGACAGCCATTGATAGCACTGGATATCAATTTACAGAACAGTGAAATCCATTATCAGCCACTCGGCCTGCAACTTAAAAATCTGCAGCTGGCTGGCCAAAGCAAACCGGGAGAGATGCTTGAGCTAAGTGGTGGATTTTCAGCAGGCCAGGGACACGCAGAGCTGAAGGGTAGCCTGCACCCAGGTACCCGAATGGCTGAGCTGACCATTTCCGGAGAGCAATTGCAATTGTTTGATAGTGAAGCTATCAAAGTAAAGGTCAGTCCAAATCTGAAATTAAATGCATCGCCCCAAGGTTATCAGATTAACGGTGAGTTACAGATTCCTAGTGCCATGATCAAGCCGCCGAAAGGCAGTACAAGCCGAGTGACGGAATCTGAAGATGTGGTAATGGTTGGTATCAGCAAACCCGAGCAACAGGAGCTCGAACCAGTACCGATAACCGGTCAGTTAAGCTTGACCTTGGGTGATGAAGTGGCCATTGATGCGGATATTGTCGAAACTCATCTTACCGGCACGCTTGATTTGATTTGGGATAATCAGTCAATGCCGGAAGTTGATGGAGAAATAACTTTGCAGGATGGCAGGGTGCAGTTTTTTGGCCAAAACCTCACCTTGGAAGATAGCCGCATAGTATATAAAGATGCCCCGGCAGATAATCCACGTCTGGATATTCGCGCGGTGCGCAAAATTTTTGGTGATCCACAAGTTGAGCAAGCCGGTGTAGCGGTAACAGGCCTGGCACAGGGGCCAACTGTGCGTGTATATACCAGTCCAGCGACCAATGAGGAAAGTGCTCTCGCCTATATTGCCACCGGGAGTAACTTTGATCATGCTAATGGTCAAGGAGCATTGAACCTGGGAATTTACTTGTTCCCGAAATTGTTTGTCAGTTACGGGCTTGGTTTATTTGATAATGGTAATACCGCTAATGCCCGCTACGAGTTTTCCGAGCATTGGAATGTCAGTGTTGAATCCGGCTCACGTGATACCGGGGTGGATATAAACTGGCGCAAGGATGGTTAATGAGAGAGTAAGGATATTGTCAGGAAACGGTAAAGATCCTGGCATTTGGCTTACCTGAGGTGATTTTGTTGTAGCATAGAGCACAGGCGTAATGGGAGGCTTAATAGGTGTCCGTTAATTAGCCGGACATATTGGTCTTCTGTCAGACTAATCCTATTACATTCGCCAGGCTTAAATCCGAATGCAATAACAGGAGACGGACATGTCAAATCTGAATACCTTTCGCCTTATAACAGCATTTTTTACTATGCTTTTCATGCTGTTGTTTGAGGCGCCGGCATACGCCAGCAGTACCGGCAGTGCATCGAGTGCACCCAGTTTTAATAACCCAGGTGTTGATATCACTGATATTTATCGCCAGGGCATTGATGAGTACTCTGCTGGAGACTTTAAAGCTGCAGAACGCAGCATGAAAAGAGTCACGGCTGTTGCTCGCAAGGATGCTAACTCGCATTATGTGCTGGGTCTTTCACAAATCGGTCTTGAGAAATGGAAAAGTGCCGGTAACTCACTAAAAAAAGCGATCCGTTATGATGAAGAACTGTACGATGCCCGGGCTCAATTGGGCATGGTTTATATCCAGCGAGACAAGCCGGAAAATGCTGCTGAGGAATTAGAAGAATTACAGAAGATGGTGATTGCTTGTGCTGATAGTTGCCCTGAGAAATTACAACAGGCATTCGATAAGCTTACAACCATCATGGCAAATCAGGGAGACAGCAACGTTGGTCTGTTACCGGGGAATGTTGATTTTTCAAAGGCAACGGGGGAATTCGCATACTTAGATGCAGTCAGGTTGATCAATCTTGGGCGTTATCAGGAGGCAATTGCTCAATTGCAAGACGCACATATGGTTTATGGACCGCACCCTGATGTATTGACCTATCTGGGCTTTGCTTATCGCATGGCTGGCAATTCCACAAGGGCCGTTGACTTCTATCGGGCGGCGCTTGAACTGGCACCAGATCATCTCAATGCCAATGAATACCTTGGTGAATATTATGTTGAACAGGGTGATTTTCCAGCAGCCAGGATACAGCTGGCCAAATTGGAAAAATTGTGCAATTTCGGGTGTGCGCAAATTGACGAGCTGAGTCAATGGATCGCCGCTGCGGAGTCATAATCAGCCTGCTGGTGCTGGTCTTAACCGGCGCCAGCAGATCAGCGGAACTCAGTGAGAGCAACAGAGAAAATATCAAAATTGCCGTTCCTTTGGACCTGCCGGAACTGAGCTGGCTTGCAGCAACAACTGATCGGATAACAGCACTGACCAGAGAACCGGTCAGTTGTTTATTGCCTGCTCGAGATACTGTTCATGCCACACAGATCAGAGCAGGAGAGTTAGTGTTTGGCAGTTCTGCACTGCTGGGTGGGCAAGCTGCCAAGGCGCAGATGAGCTGTTCCAGTTGTCACCGCAATGGCCGCGGTAATCCGGATTTTTTATTTGCAGGAGTATCCGGTGCTGCGGGCACGGCAGATGTAACGTCAGGTGTTTTCGGCAAGTTGCGGGCTGACGACACCTTCAACCCGGTGGCCATTCCTGACCTGGCTTTACCAGATGGCCAGGATCAGGTAGATCGTCACGATATAGCAGCGCTGACAGCCTTTGTACATGGTCAGATTGAAGAAGAATTCAGTGGCGCAATACCACCTGAGCCAGTTATGGTTGCATTGACCACGTATCTGAAAGCCATAGATATGACGGCCTGCTCAGCTACCGAAAATCGATCCATAAGCTGGCAGGACGACTGGGATGATGCCATAGACGCCATTATCTTCAGTGAACAGGCATTTGCTAACGATGATGGCCCCGTTGCAAAGTTCTATGTTCGTAGCGCACGCGCTTCTTTGGCACGCTTGTATGCTCGCTATATAGCTGATGATCATGCGGATATTCGCAGCCGGTTGGTTGTGCTTAGCCGCTCAATTGCACAGAGTACCGGCAAAAGTAAGCAGCAATTTGCCAGTTCACAAAGTGCATCGGAATTGAAAGTATTGTTAGCCGAACAGGCTAATCACTCACTATACAATCCGCAGGTACTAATGACCTTACTTGGTGACTAGAATTCTATCAATCTAATAATATCGGATTTAGTGTGTAATCAACCCTGCGTTCAGCTTTTTGAATTTATGCAATAATCGAGCCAAATATAACCAGCCTGAAGGATAACCACGATGACCACATTGTTATTGCGCAAATTGCTATTAATGATTGTGTTGTTGCTACACGGCAGCCTGTCAGCTCAGGATGAGCAAGAACAAACAGAAAATGGTCTTGAATACCGACTGATTGGCCCGGCAGCAAGTGGCCGGGTGGCCCGGGTGACCGGTATCGCAGGTGATCCTTTAACATATTACGCAGCAACTGCTTCAGGCGGAGTCTGGAAGTCGGAAAATGGCGGGTTGCAATGGTCGGCGGTATTTGATGAGCAGTCAATTTCCTCAACTGGCTCGGTGGCGGTAGCCAACTCCAATGCCAATGTGGTTTATGTCGGTTCAGGGGAAGCCAATATTCGTGGCAATGTAGGTGAAGGCAACGGCATTTACAAATCTACCGATGGTGGTAACAACTGGTCCCATGTTTGGGAAGCCGAAGGCCAGATCGGCAGCATGGCAATTCACCCTGTTAATGAGCAAATCGTTTTTGCAGCAGTACTGGGAAGCCCATTTGGAGCAGGTGCCGAACGTGGCATCTATCGGACTACCAATGGGGGTGAAAACTGGGAGCAGGTGTTATTTGTGGATGAGGATACCGGTGCTTCAGATGTAGCTTTCAATCCTGCAAACCCAAGCATTATATTTGCTGGCATGTGGCAAACCCGACGCTCACCCTGGAATATGCAAAGCGGTGGTCCCGGCAGTGGCTTGTATATTTCCAGAGACGGGGGAGATAGCTGGGAAAAGCTGGATAAAAACGGCCTGCCGGAGGGTATTTGGGGAAGAGTTGGTGTGCGGGTGGCACCGACCAGCCCGGACCGGGTTTACGCGTTGATCGAAGCAGACCAAGGTGGTTTGTATCGTTCCGATGACGGTGGAGTCAGCTGGAAGCATGTCAGTGGCTCACCAGGCCTGACACAGCGCGCCTGGTACTACTCGACATTGACCATTGATCCAACCGATGCGGATACCGTGTGGTTTCCACAGGTTGGTATGTTGAAGACCATCGATGGTGGTGAAGATATCCGCTCTGCCAAAGGAGGTGGATGGGATTATCATGATATTTGGATTGATCCTGAAAATCCGAAACGGATGCTGGTCGGCAGTGATGCAGGAGTATCGTTGTCGCTGGATGGCGGGGATAGTTGGATACGGCCACCATTGCCAACCGCACAGTTTTACCGGATTTCTACTGATACCCGCAAACCGTACCGGGTATTAGGCAGTATTCAGGACTGGGGTACCATGGCTGGCCCGAGTAACAGCCTGCATGCCGGTGGCATTTTGTTTTGGGACTGGCATCCAGTAGGAGGCGGGGAAGCCGGTTTTGTAGTAGCTGATCCAAATGATCACAACATCGTCTATGCAGGTGAATATTTAGGATATTTTTCACGTTATGACGAGCGTACCGGTGAATCACCGCATGTCGGAATTTACCCGGATAACGGCTCTGGTCATGGTGCAGTTGATCTTCGGCATCGCTTTCAATGGACTGCTCCAATTATGATCTCGCCGCATGATTCCAAGGTGATCTATCATGCCAGCCAAACTCTGCAACGAACTCGCAACGGTGGGCAAAATTGGGAAATTATCAGCCCGGACCTTACCCGAAATGATGCCAGTAAACAGGCTTGGTCTGGTGGGCCGATTACCGGTGATAATACCGGAGTAGAGTTTTACAGCACCATTTTCGCGCTAGCGGAATCACCGCTGGAAGCAGGGGTTATATGGGCAGGCAGTGATGATGGCCTGGTACACATTTCACGTGACGACGGCAAAACCTGGGCCGATGTCACACCTGCAGGGATGCCGGATTGGAGCACTGTGAATAATATTGAAGCATCGCGGTTCGATGCGGGTACAGCTTATCTGACAGCAGATGCCCATCGTTTGGATGATGAAACCCCCTACTTATGGAAAACGACCGATTACGGTCGTCATTGGCAAAGTTTGACAAGCGACCTGGATGACGAAGTTTATCTGCATGTCATCCGTGAGGACCCACAGCAATCGGGCATGTTATATCTGGGAACCGAGCGAGGAGTAATGGCATCACGGGATGCCGGTGCCAGTTGGGAGTCCTTACAGTTAAATATGCCAACGGTAGCAATTGCCGATCTGGCAGTGGCTGATGATGATCTGGTGGTCGGCACGATTGGCCGTTCAGCCTGGATTCTTGATGATCTCACGCCGGTGCGCCAAGTCACCAAGGATATCAAAGCACAAACTGCACATTTGTTTCCGCCATCGGCTGCGATACGTTGGACATATACCAGAGCCCCGAATGAATACTCTGATGGTGCTGCGGCCAACCCGCCGGAAGGGTTCAGCATCACTTACTATCTCGCTGAAGCGGTTGACTCCGAAATCACATTGGATGTGTTAAACGCACAAGGTGAGATCATTCGCACCATGAGCAGTGAGTTACAACCGCTATACACAGAGCCTGAACATCCTGACTGGAGGCCGGGTGCTAAAAATAAAGCCGAATTAAAAACTGCCGCCGGTTTAAACCGTATCAACTGGGACTTACGCCATCGTGGTGCTCGGTGGATTGCTGGTGCGCGCACTGATGTTGGCGATATTCGAACCGGCCCTGTAGCAGCGCCTGGGCAGTATCTATTACGGCTGAACATTGCCGGTCAGGCTTATCAGCAGCCAGTGTCCATTCTGCCTGATCCACGCAAACAGGCCGATACTGCAGCCTTGCAGGCACAGGTCGATTTTCAGCTTGAGGTGCGCGATAAAATTACAATGATTGCTGAATATGCAGCCCAGTTACGTTCTATTAAAACCCAAATCAAAGCGCATCATACACGCCTCCCGGAGACTGCTGAGGAAGATGGGTTGGTTGCTCTGGGCAAAGAAATACTGGCTCAGGCTGGCGAGATTGAACAGGCATTGTATAGCCCGAATGCACAAGTTGACTATGACATCCTGGCGGGCCGTGATGGCGGTGCCAAGCTGTTATCGCGATATGGCTGGCTGTATTACACAGGTTTTAATCACAGTGGTCCGCCGACCCAGGGTATGCGCGAGATAGCAGCCGAGCTGAATAGTGCGTTGGCCGCACAGCAGACTGTATTGGTACAATTGACCGGACCAAAAATAGCTGAACTGAATACTCTGGCAGCGCAGCACGGCAAAACCTATATCGAGTTGTCTCAAGAGTAAATCAGAGACACTGGCTATCTAACTGGACCAGTCCCGCTGCATTTCCAGGTACGCAAATGATGCTGTCCAGGTAATCAGCACAAAGCCGGTCAATGCTTCCAGGCCAGCCAACAGACGGATCGGACCCAGAGGGACAATATCGCCGTACCCCAGCGTGGAAAAAGTACTGGCCGCAAAATATACGCATTGCAACAGAGAAGTATTTTCCGGGCTGGCTAATGTCCCCAGCTCTGGGTAATGAGTGGCCAGCCAGTAGGCGAGGCCAAATATCCAGACTTCGATGACATGAGCCAATAAAGCAATAACAATAATAAATAATACCCGTCGGCGTGGAACAATGGGTAGCCTTGGTAATCGTTGATTTAACCAATTCAGACAGCTGAAATGGATAACCACAGCAACAGAAACTGTGATTAAAGTTAAGCCCACCATCGTCCAGTGAGCTGGAGACTGCAATGCTTGTGAGAGGCTCAAATCCATCGATTTATTCCGCTTATCTTTGACATTTCGGGCAATAATAGCTGTTTCGCTGGCCGATGATTTTGCTGGTAATAATATTATCGCAATGTTTACAGCTCAGGCCATCCCGGCCATAAACATTCAGTTGTTGCTTGAAATAACCGGGTTCTCCCTGCCCGCCGACAAAATCTCTGAGGGTGGTTCCACCTTGTTTGATGGAGCGTTGTAATACTTTTATCACCGCTTCTGCAAGTAGCCGATAGCGTTGCAGACTGACTCGACCGGCAGCACGCAAGGGATGAATACCTGCCATAAACAATGCCTCTGAAGCATAAATATTACCAACCCCGACGACCACTTGATTGTTCATCAAAAACGATTTGACCGCAACGCTGCGTCTCTGGGCTTGGTGCCATAACCAGTCGCCCGAGAACTGTTCACCGAGAGGCTCCGGGCCGAGTTTGGCCAATAGCTTGTGGCATTCCGGATTGTCACCCGGTTGCCACAGCATAAAGCCAAACCTACGTGGATCATGAAAGCGAATCAACCGGTTTGAATTCAGCAGCCAGTCAACATGATCATGTTTGCGTGGTGGACTATCAGTTGATAATTCCACACGCATCGAACCAGACATGCCCAGGTGGGTAATAATGTAACCATTCGGAAGTTGCAAAAGTAAGTATTTGGCCCGGCGTTGAAAATCAATTACCGGTTGGTCGCGCAGCCTGGTAATGGTAGCTGGTATGGGCCAGCGGAGGTTTTTTCTACGGGTGATGACTTGCTGTAACACCTGATTTTCCAGGTATGGCCACAAACCGCGGCGGGTAGTTTCAACTTCAGGTAACTCAGGCATACAGCTATTGTGAATGACAAACCACGCATAGCAAAGCCCTTAGCAATGTGATCACTGGTAGACTAGCGCGCATGTCAAGTATGGCCAACCAAACAACGATTCACAAACAGCCTTTGATAGGTGTTGATACCGGTGGCACGTTCACTGATTTTGTCTATGTTAATTCAGCTGGTCAGCTGAAAACGTTGAAAGTTTTATCAACGCCTGATGACCCTGGTCAGGCAATTATTTCGGGTCTGCAACAATTAGGATTAAGTCGGGAAGAGTGTCGATTAGTGCATGGAACAACTGTTGGCACCAATGCAGTACTGGAGGGCCGTGGCGCTAAAGTAGCCTTTGTAACCAATCAAGGGTTTGCTGATTTGTTGACTCTGGGACGTCAAAACCGCCCGGAAATTTACAACTTAAGCCCAAAACCGGTAATGCCGCCGGTACCGCAGGATTTGTGTTTTGAGGTTCCTGTAAGGCTGGCTGCTGACGGGACAGAACTGGTAGAACTTGATCAGCAGAAAATCAATAAATTGGTTGAGCAGATCAAACAATCACAACCCGAAGCGGTAGCTATCTGTTTACTGTTTTCCTGGCTGGATTCCAGCCAGGAGCAACAATTGGCTGAGGCATTATCCGACCAGCTATTCGTTAGCTGCTCAGCTGATATATTACCGGCCATTGGTGAATATGAACGGGGTATTACCACCTGGTTAAATGCCCGGGTTGGCGGCATGCTGCAAAGTTATCTGGCAAATCTGCAGCAGCAACTTCCACAAGCTCGAATCGCTGTTATGCAGAGCTCAGGACATACCATTGCGGCCAATCAGGCCGGTCAACAGGCTGTACGTCTGCTGCTGTCAGGCCCGGCCGGTGGTTTGGCAGCGGTTGCCGGGGTGGGCCGGTTAATAGGTGAACAGCGGCTGTTGAGTTTTGATATGGGTGGAACTTCGACGGATGTAGCCCTGGTGGAAAAGCGACCGATATTGACCAGTCAGGGTCGTATTGGCCGCTGGCCTGTGGCAGTGCCAATGGTGGATATGCATACCATTGGGGCAGGTGGCGGCTCAATTGCCTGGCTGGACACAGCCGGCGGTTTGCAAGTTGGCCCACAGTCTGCCGGTGCTGATCCAGGTCCTGCATGTTATGCCCAAGGTGGTCTTCAACCGACGGTCACTGATGCTCATACGGTGCTTGGACACATTCCTGATTTCGCCAGGTTGGCAGGCAATATGCAATTGGATAAAGCGGCCGCCCAAAAAGCATTTGGCAAAATAGCTGACACATTAGGTATAACCGTAGAACAGGCAGCTCGGGGAGTTCTGGATATTGCTAATGAGCATATGGCCAGAGCTTTACGGGTGATGTCCGCTGAGCGCGGACACGATCCAGCCGAATTGACTTTGATCAGTTTCGGCGGCGCTGGAGGGCTGCATGTCTGTGCCTTGGCTGACAACTTAGGTATGACACGTGCACTGGTACCTGTGCACAGTGGGGTTTTATCTGCGTTAGGCATGTTGTTGGCTGCTCCAGGTAGAGAGCTGAGCAAAAGCCAGTTGCAGTTATTGCATCAGGCTGATGTGCTTGATATTAACAGCGCGCTTGAGCAATTGACCGAAATTGCTTGTATGCAATTGACCGAAGAAGGTGTTGATCCGCTGAAAATCAATATTCGCCGACAACTGGATTGCCGTTACCATGGTCAAAGTCACAGTATTACTGTTGCTTGGGAAGCCTCCTCAGATAATCCGATAAAACTGGCGTATGAACAATTTGAACAACTTCACGCACAACAAAATGGCCATCGGTTGGAGCGCTCAGTGGAGTTGGTGAATGTACGGATTACCGCCAGTAGCGCACCGAGTTTACACAATTTACCAAATATCCAGCCAGGAACGTCCAGGGTCAAGCAGCAGCAGTGGGTATCCGGATTAGACACGCCTGTGCCTGTGCTTGAGCGCAAGCAAATACCGGTAGGCAGCAAACAGCAAGCCGGACCGGCAATTGTCGTTGATGAACTGGCAACGGTTTGGATAGCTCAGAGTTGGCAAGCCAGCGTGGATGACTACGGTAATTTGTTACTGAGGAAAGCTTAGACGTAAAAAAACCGCCTGGAAGGCGGTTTTTAGTGATCAAATCGAAATGCAGTTACTTAATTTTGCCTTCCTTGTACATCACATGCTTACGTACCACCGGATCATACTTTTTCATTTCCAATTTTTCCGGCGTATTTTTTTTGTTCTTATCAGTTGTATAGAAATGACCGGTACCGGCAGAAGAATTCATACGGATTTTGTCACGTGCAGATTTTGCCATGTTGAAACTCCTTAAACCTTTTCGCCGCGTTTGCGCATATCAGTTAACACAGCATCAATACCGCGTTTATCGATAATCCGAAGGCCTTTGGTAGACACACGCAGTTTCACCCAGCGATTTTCGCTGGCAACCCAAAAGCGATGTGAATGCAGGTTAGGTAAAAACCGGCGTCGCGTCTTGATGTTAGAGTGCGATACGTGATTCCCAACTGCAGGCCGCTTGCCAGTCACTTGACAGACTCGAGACATGATTGAATTCCATCAGTAATTTCAGTGAAATAGCCGCCCATAATGCCTGAACGAACAGAGTAAATCAACACTAGCAATGCTTAAAAATGCAAGCTTGGCACGATAACCTTGCAGAGACCGAACTGTCAGCAGACTATTGATTGCAAGTAAGCAGGCCGGAGCCAGTATATTGCTTATTAAAACAGCTCTAAAGCATCCCCAGTTCCGCCATTGAAACGGGTTCGTTATCGCCAACAATAAAATGATCAAGCATACGTATATCCAGTAATGCCAGGGCCTGCTTCAAGCGTTTGGTAATGGTGATATCTGCATGGCTGGGTTCAGCCACTCCGGAGGGGTGGTTGTGCGCTGCGATAACCGCAGCGGCATTGTGAGATAAAGCTCGTTCGGCCACTATCCGTGGATAAACCGCAGCTGCATCAATGGTGCCTTTGAACAATACTTCCCATTTTAATACCCGGTGTCGATTATCCAGGAACAGGCAACCAAATTGCTCATGGCGTTGATCACGCAATACATGTCGCAAAAAACTGCGGGTATGTTCAACGCTGGTGAGTTCTTCTCCATGTTTCAGCTGCTCACCAATATGTCGCCGGGCGATCTCCAATACCGCCTGCAATTGCACATATTTAGCCGGTCCCAAGCCAGGTTGTTCACAGAACTGTTTTTTTTCAGCACACAATAATCGGCGCAGGCTGCCAAAGTTTTGTAACAGTTCACGTGCTAATTCAACAGCTGATTTGCCGGGTAATCCTATGCGCAGAAAAATCGCCAGCAATTCGGAGTCGCTGAGTGTGCCAGCGCCATGCATCAGCAGTTTTTCTCGGGGTCGTTCGGCTATGGGCCAGTCTGTTATTGCCATTGTTCATTGCCTTGTGTAGTAAGGTTATGCTGTTAGGGGATGAAATTGCTGTCAGCATACGCATATAGATGATTGCGTGATGTATGAACAAAACGCACAATCTTGTAAGCAAAGAGACACTTGATGAGCACAACACAGGGAGAAACATTGAACAAACGTCGCATTTTGCTGGGCATTAGTGGCGGAATTGCTGCCTACAAGGCTGCAGAATTGACTCGTTTGTTGATTAAAGCCGGCAGTGACGTACAAGTAGTGATGACCGCAGCTGCCGAGTCATTTATCACGCCACTGACACTCCAGGCGTTGTCTGGAAAAGCGGTGCGCAGTAGTTTATTTGATCTGCGGGCCGAGCAGGCGATGGGCCATATCGAACTGGCTCGCTGGGCTGAAATGGTACTGATTGCCCCAGCCAGTGCCGACATTATGGCAAGGCTGGCACATGGTCTGGCGGATGATTTACTGGCTACCTTGTGTTTGGCAACAACCGCGCCGTTGATACTGGCACCTGCAATGAATCAACAGATGTGGCAGCATCCAGCCACTCAACACAATGCCGAGGTGTTAAGCAAACGTGGTGTGCGTCTGATTGGCCCCGATAGTGGTGATCAGGCATGTGGTGAGTTCGGCCCTGGCCGAATGTTGGAGCCATTGCAGATTGTTGAACAGCTCAGGGATTATTTTAATAAAAATCAAAAAACGGTCTTAAACACATGAATAAGGTGTTACAGGGTAAAACCGTGGTGATTACTGCGGGGCCAACCTACGAGGATATGGATCCGGTTCGGTTTTTGGGCAATCGCAGCTCCGGTCGGATGGGCTTTGCAGTAGCACAGGCTGCAGCTGATGCTGGTGCCGATACGACCTTGGTAGCGGGGCCGTGCCAACAGGAATGCCCAACCGTTACCCAACGGATCAATGTGCGAAGTGCTCTGGAGATGCGCGAGCAGGTGATGTTACATATTGATGATTGCGACATATTTATCGGTTGTGCTGCGGTAGCGGATTATCGCCCAGCCGAGACCAGCGAGACAAAGATCAAAAAAGATGGTGGAGATTTGACGCTGAGATTAATTCAAAATCCAGATATTCTGGCTGGCGTCGCAGCCTTACCAAACAGACCATTTACAGTTGGTTTTGCTGCCGAAACCAATGATATTGAGAAACATGCACTGCGCAAATTGCGCAATAAAAACCTGCATATGATTGCAGCCAATCAAGTGGGTAACGGCCGGGGTTTTGATTGCAATGATAATGCATTACTGTTGTTGTATCCTGATGGGCGGCAACAATCACTGCCGTGCCAGGCGAAGTGTTCTCTTGCTTGTCGGCTGGTTGATGAAATTGCTGCTGAATACAAGCGACTACAACAACAACATACATAATAACGACGACAACCATGCAAACCATAGATTTACGTATCCTGGATAAACGTCTAGGCACCGAATTCCCGTTACCAGATTATGCTACTCAAGGCTCTGCCGGACTGGATCTGCGGGCAATGCTGGAGCAACCGATCACGCTGGAACCAGGTGAAACGCAATTAATTTCTACTGGAATGGCGATTCACATTGCAGATCCCGGGTTGGCCGGGATGGTATTGCCTCGCTCCGGGCTTGGTCATAAGCATGGTATTGTGCTTGGTAATCTGGTAGGTCTGATCGATAGCGATTATCAGGGGCCGCTGATGGTGCCTTGCTGGAACCGGGGTAAGCTGCCATTTGTGATGGAGATCGGAGAACGGTTGGCTCAACTGGTTATCGTGCCGGTAATCCAAGCTCAATTCAATGTCGTTAATGAATTCGCAGAAAGCAAACGCGGCGCAGGTGGTTTTGGCCATAGCGGCCGACAATAAATCCAAGATGCCTTGGTAATAAACCCAGCAGACAACAGGACAACCATGTCATTGCAATTGCCTGAGAGCAGCATATTCCGAGCTTATGATATCCGTGGAATTGTTGATCAGACCCTGACTGAGTCCGGTGTCCGTTTAATAGGTCAGGCAGTCGCCAGTGAGTCACTGGAGGCTGGCGTTGAACAGTTAGTGATAGGTCGCGATGGTCGTTTATCGGGACCACGGCTAAGTGCTGCATTGGCCGAGGGCATCCGTGCCGCGGGTGTACAGGTTATCGATCTTGGTGCTGTGCCTACCCCGGTTTTGTATTATGCAGCACACACGCTAGCAGGCGGCAGTGGAATTATGTTGACCGGTAGTCATAACCCGCCGAACTATAACGGTTGTAAAATTATGGTAGCGGGCACCACTTTAGCTGGTGAGGAAATCATGGCGCTGCACGCCCGTATCCATGCCGACAGGCTGATCACGGCTAAGCACCAGGGCAGCTATCAAACCCGGCAGGTGTTGGCAGATTATCTGCAGGCTGTGATTACGCATAACAAGTTAGTAAGGCCGATGAAGATCGTGGCCGATTACGGTAACGGTATCGCCGGTTGTATCGGACCTCAGTTGTTTCGCTCATTGGGTGTTGAAACAATCAATTTATTTGCTGAAGTCGACGGGCATTTTCCAAATCATCACCCGGATCCCAGTAACCCGGAAAATTTGAATGACCTGAAAAAAGCACTGATTGAACATCAGGCTGAATTAGGTTTGGCTTTTGATGGCGACGGCGATCGTTTGGGTGTGGTTATTCCAGGTGAAACAATAGACAGCTGTGAGATTATTTGGGCAGATCGGGTAATGATGCTGTTGGCTGAAGATGTGTTAAACAGCCAGCCTGGTGAAACGATTATTTTCGATGTCAAATGCAGTGGCAGGCTGGCAGAATGTATTCGCCAGCATGGAGGCAAACCGGTAATGTGGCGGACTGGACATTCATTGGTCAAACGTAAAATGCGTGAATTGGATGCGCCACTGGCTGGTGAAATGAGTGGTCATTTTTTCTTTGGCAAACCATGGTACGGCTTTGACGATGCATTGTTTGCAGCGGCCAGGTTATTGGCCATTATCTCCCGCCAGCAAGATACCTATGGTTTATTACATTCTTTACCTACGGGTATCAGTACGCCTGAATTACATATTGATACCGATGAAGGTGAAAACCACGAATTTATTATGCGGTTTCAGCAAGCAGCCAGTTTCACTAATGCGGATTTGAATACCATTGATGGTCTGCGGGCTGATTTTACTGATGGATGGGGCTTGATTCGAGCATCCAATACAACACCCGTGCTGGTATTGCGTTTTGAAGCCGATAACGATCAGTCATTGACTCGAATTCAAAATGATTTCGGCCGGCAAATTCGAGAACTGGCGCCACATTTTAAATTGCCCTTTTAGCGTGTGTTGATTGCATTCAACAAACCCTACGGTGTGTTATCGCAATTTACCGATAGCGAAGACAGGGCAACGCTGGCGGATTACATCAATCAGTCTGATGTATACCCGGTCGGTAGGCTTGACCGAGATAGTGAGGGGTTAATGTTGTTAACGGATGATGGTGTTTTGCAGGCTAAAATCAGTTCTCCGGGTAAAAACTGGCCAAAAACATACCTGGCACAAGTAGAAGGTATCCCAACGGCTGCTGCCATAAAACAACTAACAGATGGAATCTGCCTTAAGGGCGGCCGAACCCGGCCTGCTGTGGTTGAAGTGCTGCCTGGGAAGCCAGGTTGGTTATGGCCCAGACCAGTTTCGGTTGCACCACGTAAAGGTAAGCACGTCAGTTGGTTGAAATTGACGATTACTGAGGGTCGTAACCGGCAGGTAAGACGGATGACGGCAGCAGTGGGCTTGCCCACCCTAAGGTTGGTGAGGATAGCTATCGGTCAATTTACCATTTCAGGATTAGCGCCAGGTATTTGGAAAGAGTGCGTTCAGGGTCAATATTGAAGTTACTGGTAATAATCAAACTGTGATAATTTTATAATAACTACGGTCTATTGAATGCAATATTTGCAAATAGTCTGCTGGCGTACTACAGTAGCTCATATAAGAAGCCTTTCGTAGGTCGGTTGCCTGAATGATTTATGGAGAAATACTAATGTTACGCTCATTGAAAAACCTGATGTTGATTGCGCTAAGTACATTTGTACTGGCTGCCTGTGGTGGCGGTACTGATTTAAGCCGTTTTATTGCACAGCCTCATGAACCCCATGGACAAGTGATTACCAGTGTTGATTTACCGGCGAACTACCTGTACGCCGTTAAAATTAACAAAGTGGATGGTCAGGAATTTCCATCGCGGCGTGGTGCCGTATGGTTGAAACCCGGCCGGCATGAAATCGGCACCGTTAGTGATGGTTCAGTGAATCGCAGTTTTGTACCAGGCTTAGCCGGTGACCGCAGTTTTCCACCTACCGAACCGCTGGTACTGGATGTTGAAGCTGGTAAGATTTATTACGTAGGTCTTAAGGCTGACAGCGGCCGTCGTGAAGACTGGAAACTGGTGGTTTGGAAAACCGAAGACCAGAGCTAACCGGTTAAGATATCTTAGCGCGCTGGATTCAATTCCAGCCTGATAAGGTAGCACTGATTAAGCTCAGTCAGTAGGCAAATCCCTTAAAAATGGGGTCAATATTCTGGCCCCATTGTTCATTGTATAGGCGTATTTTTTTCTCAGCCGGGCTAATCCCACAAGCCACAATATCTTCTAACGTTGATAAAAAGCCTGCTTCGTCCTGTCCTGTGGAGTTTAGTTGTTGACGAGCAACTAACCCTGCTTTGGACAATGTCAGTACAGCTCCAGCTAAATCAATCAATGGCTGGCCTTTAACCGAGGCTCGCAAACCCAATCTGGTCACTGCTTCCATTAATTGGGCCCGGTCTTCGATAGTCCAATCCTTGACTAACTCCCAGGCAGCATCCAGGCTGGGTTGATGATATAGCAAGCCAACCCAGAATGCGGGTAAAGCACAGATGCGCCGCCAGGGACCGCCATCAGCGCCACGCATTTCTAAAAATCGTTTGAGCCGAACTTCTGGAAAAGCAGTAGTCAGGTGATCATCCCAATCCTGCAAGGATGGATATTCTCCCGGCAAAGCAGGTAACTTACCCTGCATAAAATCACGGAAAGATTGTCCGGCAGCGTTAATATATTGACCGTCCCGGTAAACAAAATACATGGGCACGTCCAGCATGTAATCCACATACCTTTCGAAACCCATGCCGGGTTCAAACACAAACGGCAATTGCCCGGTCCGCTGGTAATCGGTATCGGTCCAGATATGGGCGCGGTAACTTAAATAACCTGAGGGTTTGCCATCCACGAATGCAGAATTGGCAAACAAAGCTGTAGCCAGCGGTTGCAGTGCCAAGCCTACCCGGAATTTCTTAACCATATCGGCTTCACTGGAAAAATCCAGGTTAACTTGAATGGTGCAGGTGCGGGTCATCATATCGTGACCCAGGGTGCCCACTTTCAGCATATGCTCACGCATAATTTTATAACGCTGTTTGGGCATCCAGTGCATGTCTTCACGTTTCCATTTTGGCTGGAATCCTAACCCGATAAAGCCAACATCCAATGGGTCTGCGATAGTTTTTACTTCGTGCAGATGGTTATGTACCTCATCACATGTTTGATGCAGATTTTCCAATGGTTTTCCTGACAACTCCAATTGACCCCCAGGTTCCAGAGTCACTGAGCAGCCATCTTTCAGCAATGCGATCAAATGGCCGTCTTCATAGACGGGTTGCCAGTTAAAAGTTTGCTGCAGCCCGGTCAAAATAGCCTCAATACCGTGTTCGCCTTCATAAGGCAACGGTTTCAGGGTTTTCCAGCAAAAACCAAATTTTTCATGCTCGGTGCCAATTCGCCAATTCGATTCAGGCTTGCAGCCACTTGCCAGGTAATCAACAAGTTCCTGTTTACGGGTAATAGCACGAACCTGTTCAGGGTTGTTTTGACTTTGGGACATATTCAATTGTTATTAACATTTTGAGACGATTATCACGTAGATAATACAATCTGTCAGCCTTTGTGCGTCGAAACGCATATGAAATTGGCTTATAAATGTATGATCATAACCAATAGCAGCGCAGGTTAAACCGAATAAGAGCTACCATTAAGCAGGTATGACTGGATTCACATTGGTAGGCGGTTGTATGCTTATGACCATGAAAGCAGCCAGTATGGAACTAACCACAATCAAGTTTTGGGTGACTTTGCTGTTGGTGATGTTGTTGTCCGGCTGTGATCGTCATACAGAGCAACCTCAAGACACCGCTCAGACATCGGTTGCTGTAGAACAAAACAATAAGCCATTAACTGAACAATCAGGGGACAACTCCGAAAACCCAATTGCAGCAATTCTGGAGATTGATCCACAACGGGTATTGCGGCGCGGCAACGGTGAGGAACCGGATACACTGGATCCGCATTTGTCGGAAGGGGTGCCAGCAGGCAATATTATCCGTGATTTGTTTCAGGGGTTGACTGCAGAGACCATTGACGGTGAAATTATTCCCGGGGCAGCCAGCAGCTGGGACGTGAGTCGTGATGGCAAAACTTATACTTTTTATCTGCGCCCGGAAGCACGTTGGTCAAATGGGGATTTGGTCACTGCAAATGATTTTGTCTATGGGTTTCGACGAAGTACCGATCCAGCGACAGGTTCAAAATATGGCCGAATCCTGGAGCCACTGTTAAATGCCCAGCAAATCCTGTCTGGAGAATTACCTGTTGACCAGCTGGGAGTGAGCGCACTTAATGATCACACAGTGCAAATCCAGTTACATGACCCTACGCCTTATTTCCTGACATTACTAAGCCATAGCTCAACTTTTCCAGTTCACCAGTCCAGTATTGAGCAATGGGGTAATCAGCATGTGCGACCAGGTAGATTACTTAGCAATGGCGCCTATCAGTTGGCCGAGTGGGTGGTGCATTCGCACATTGCCATTGATCGTAATCAGTATTACTGGGATGCTGATTCGGTCTGGTTGGACAGGATTTTTTATTATCCGATTGTAGACCGTAATGCGGAACTCAACCGGTTTCGTGCCGGTGAGCTGGACTGGACTTTTGAAGTACCTAACAGCCAATTTACCTGGTTGCAGGATAACTTATCGGAATCGCTGATGATAAGCCCATGGTTGGGAACTTATTTTTTAGGTTACAACATTACCAACGATCCTTTTGAAGATAATCTTGCCCTGCGTCAGGCTTTGAACCTTGCCATTGATCGTGAATTGCTCACTGAAAAGGTAACCAGATTCGGTGAACTGCCAAGTTTCAATTTAATCCCACCAGGCATTCCAGATTATCAGCCGATGGTATTTGATTACGTTGAACTGAGCCAGGCGGAACGAGCACAAATGGCCAGTGACTTATATGCCCAGGCAGGATATTCAGCAGATAATCCATTGCGGATTGAATTGCGTTATAACACCAACGAAAATCATAAGAAAATTGCCCTGGCTGTAGCTGCTATGTGGAAGCAATCACTGGGAGTGCAAACTACCCTGATCAACGAAGAGTGGAAAGTTTTCCTGCAAAATCGCCGGCAACGCCGGGTGACTGAAATATTCCGTGCAGGCTGGATTGGTGATTACAGTGATGCTTATACCTTTTTGGAAATTTATCAGTCTCAACACGGTCAGAATGATTCTGGATATAACAACCCCAGTTATGATCGATTGCTGGAACAAATCCAGAGCGAGAGGATACCTTCACGACGGGCTAGATTAATGCGTGAAGCAGAACGGATGTTGTTAGCCGATCAGCCAATCTTGCCATTGTATACCTATGTTACCAAACGTCTGGTCAATCCAAGCGTGCAGGGCTGGCAACCCAATATCATGGATCATCATTACAGTAAGGATTTGTATTTAGTCCCGCCAACAGATACTGATACCAGCGGAGATGGTTCATGAACCAGCACGCTATAAAACATAGTCGTGCAATGGTGTTACGAATATTAAACAGCTTGTTTTTTATCGCTGATATACATAGTAATAATTGCTGACACTACTACCTGCCCATGACTATCGGTAACATCCACGCTAACCGGAAAGTCACCGTTAATACCTGCATCAAGCTTGCCTGGCTCGCAACGGGCTGATAAATCGGTGGTGGCTTTGCGCAGGTATTGCACTTGCATACCTTTGGGAATCCAGCGTTTGTCTGCAGGCAGGCTGACTATCATCGCGGTACCGGCAACCAGTTCACATAAATTACAACAGGCAATGGCATGTACAGTCTTAATGTGATTATGCACCTTGCGGCGGTTTTTCATTTGCGCTGCCGCCGCACCCTGTTTTAGTTCGGTAAAAACCGGTGAAATGCTTCCAAAGTAAGGTGCATTCCAGCAAACCAATAAACTGAACAGTTTTTTCCCACCTGGAAAATCCGATAATCGATTATAAATTTTTTGAAGATTCATAGAGTTAATGCTGCAACATATGACTATACGCCCATGGTAAACCCTCTAGCCTGTTGCTAAGCTTACTGGATTACCGAAACGAGATAATGAGAATGAAAAAAGTTCTTAAATGGTTTTTTCGCCTGTTGATTGTGGCGTTGTTGATTGGCGGCACCTTATTTGTCAATTTCTGGTACTTCAAACCGATCAAGCTGGATTGGTATTACACCCGGGTATTTGCCAAATTCGCCTTGCAGAATCCGGAAATGCTTACCAACTTACGGATTCTGGAGCCAATCGGGATCACTGGACATAATGCCAAGCTTGGTGACACAACCCCGGAAGGGAATCTTCGCCAGGTTGAACAATGGAGTGATGAGTACGATGTCTTCAAACGTTATGACCGTGAAGATTATGCCGATCAGTCATTACTCTCGTTTGATGTATGGGACTATTTCATGGGTAGTCAGGTCGATGATGAGGCCTGGATCTGGCACAATTTCCCAGTCAACCAGATGTTTGGGATTCAAAGCAATCTGCCTAATTTCATGGCACAGCAGCACATGGTTGAAAACCATAAAGGCGCAGAACATTACATTGCTCGGTTGAAGTTATTCCCTCGCCAGTTTGAAGGTGCAGTGGAGGGCCTGAAACTGCGGGAAGAAAAAGGCATTTTGCCACCGCGATTCGCAGTCGAAAAAGTGATCGACCAAATTGATGGGTTTGTGGGTAAACCGGCCGCAGAAAATATGCTGTTTACCACTTTTGGCGATAAGCTTGATGAATTGCCGGAAGGAGAATTAAATCAAGATCAAAGAGATCAACTGGAGCAACAGGTACTGGCAAGCATTGAAGGTGATGTATATCCGGCCTATGCAGAGCTGAAGACTTATCTCCAGGAGTTGCTGCCTAAAGTCACCAGTAATGGCGGTGTGTGGCGTCTGCCTGATGGTGAGGAATTTTATGCTGACCAGGTTAGGCAGCATACGACTACCAATATGACACCGGAACAGGTACACCAACTCGGGCTAAGTGAAGTTAACCGAATCAGCTCGGAAATGAATGCGATATTGGTCGGTGAAGGACTCGTTGAAGGTAGCATAGGTGAGCGCGTGGATCAGATCGGTCATCGCCCGGATCAGCTATATCCTGATACAGATGCCGGAAGAGAGCAGATTCTGGCGGATTACCAAGCCATATTGGACCAAATCGATCCAGCAATGGATCAGTATTTTAACCTGCGTCCAGATACCGGTGTGGAAGTTAAGCGAGTTCCGGAATTCTCGGAAGAAACGGCACCGGGTGCTTACTATCAGGGCCCGTCTTTAGACGGTAAACGTCCAGGTGTGTTTTTTGCGAATTTGCGTAATGTCGAGGAAATCCCTCGCTTTGGCATGCGCACACTGGCTTATCATGAAGGCATTCCAGGGCATCATTTCCAGATTGCCATAACCCAGAAATTGGAAGGCCTCCCGATGTTCAGGCGGTTGGTGCCGTTCACTGCTTATAACGAAGGCTGGGCATTGTATTCGGAGCAACTAGCATGGGAATTGGGTTTTCAGGATGATCCATTGGATAACCTGGGACGTTTGCAGGCAGAAATATTCCGGGGTGTGCGGTTGGTGGTTGACACCGGCTTGCATTACAAGCGCTGGACACGTGAGCAGGCGATTGAATACATGATTGAGCATACCGGCATGGGTCGTGATGATGTCACCTCTGAAATCGAGCGTTATCTGGTTAATCCGGGACAAGCACTGGCTTACAAGGTGGGGATGCTGAAGATTTTAGAATTGCGTGAACATGCCAAAGCCGAATTGGGCAGCAGGTTTGATATCAAAGCATTTCATGATCAGGTATTGGCCAATGGTGCATTGCCGTTGACTTTGTTGGAACAAGTTGTGAATGACTGGATTGCAGAAACCCAGTCGGCCACGACATAGGCAAACTACTCACGGATGGGTGCTTTGTACCCATCCGTGAATAACCATCTCCAGAAAGGCTTAATCCGGTATTTTTAATACCTGGCCAATTTGGATCTTATCCGGGTCGTCCAGGATATTCCGATTGGCTTCAAAGATTTTCATGTACTGATTGCCTTTACCGTAATGATCACTGGCGATTTTCCATAAAGTGTCACCAGCAACCACGGTATAGGTTTTAGCTTCCGAATCGGCTGCCTGCTCAGGAGCCGGATCGCTGCCGCCAGAAAACTCAACCGTATCGGTAGTGCTGCTTTCAGCGCCCACTGCCGCCAGTTCAATCTGGTTGTTGACGGCTGTAACACCGGGGATATCTCCCACCACGCTGGCAATGCGTTGCCGTTCAGAATCACTGACTGCTGTGCCGGAAATGGTAATAGTCCCATCGCTGCCAAAACCGAATTTTAGAGTGCTTGGATCAAGGCCCGCATCACGTAAAACCTGACTAGGGGATTTAGTTGGCGAGGAAGGTTTGGCTTTTTTGCCGCCTTTAAGAAAATCGAACATACCCATGTTGCGACTCCAGATAGTTGTTATTGAAACTCGATTGTAACCGTATTTGCGCTGTTCGCCAGGTTGAATAAGTTACGCTTTGTCAGAATACCGGCAGATTATCGAATTCAAGCGATCGCTGCGAGGTAAAGTTTGGCATGAATCTGCTTATGCAATGCAGTGAGCCAAAAGGCTGGATATATGCTGAAAACAGGAGCTGAAATGACCAAACTCTGCTTTTTCGCAGCACAATCAAGCCAAGTCCGATAGATTGTTAATGTCAACTATTTTGATTCGACGACGTTATTACAGTTATTACAGCATTCACGCGACAACAACGAGGTCCAGATGAATTTGAAATCAACCATTAGCCGTTATCAAAACATAATTCTGATGTTAACAGTTTTGTTATCCAGCTCGATTGTTTTGGCCGGCGTCACGGTAGAGCGCCAAACCACTTTTACCGATGATAATGGAGGGCAGGCGGTAACCATTGCACAAGGTGAGTTTGAACGACCAGGTAGCGAATTTAACGTCCGGGCTACCTTTAACGGTTTCCAACCGGATCCGAACGGGCCAACGCTGAATGGGGAAATCAGGGCAACATCCAGTGTCAGCGGCAGTGCTGGCTTGTTCACCCGAAGTGCATCGCGAACCACTGTGTTCAATGGTGAAATTGATCTGACTAAATTGCCTCGCGGTGAACAGGATGTATTACTTGAGCTTGTCGATTTGACTATCACCGACCAACGCCAGGACCGTCGTCAGGCATCTAACCGCAATCGAGCCAATGGCGAGAATGAGTGGTCGGGTACGGTAATTATTAATGGTGAAACCTTTTCACCGCATCAATTACCACGGCCGGCACGTGAAATGATTGGACATATCATTGGAATTTTGCGGCACTAAGTTTGCACTGATGATTCAGTATGACAACACAGCAGCGTATTACTAACCTGAATATGTCAACCACCGCTCAAGCCTGCCTTGATAAAAGCCAGCTCAGAAATGAGCTGGATCTTTTTTTTCGTAACGCCCAGCCACGAGCATTCAGGATGCTGCAGTTTGCTGTACACGATGAGCAACTGGCACTTGATTTACTGCAGGATGCAATGCTGGCTTTTGTTCGCAGTTATGCTCAACGCCCGCCGGCTGAACGTGCTCCATTATTTTACCGGGTGGTTCAAAACCGGTTACGCGATCACTTTCGGCGGCACCGGGTGCGCAGTCGCTGGCTGAGTCTATTCAGTGACATGGGCGGGCGAGATAAGGATGACAACAATTATCAACCAGAAGCGATCGAGCCTAAGCCTGCGGCATGGCGGCAATTGGATACCCAACATAAGCTAGAATACCTGGATCGGGTGTTAAGCCGGCTGGGTGCGCGTCAACAGCAGACTTTCCTGCTGCGCGCCTGGGAAGGTTTAACCGAAGCTGAAACCGCAACGGCAATGGGGATCAGTGTTGGCAGCGTGAAAACACATTATGCCCGTGCCCGAGCGGCATTGAGAAAGGCGCTGGGTGCATTGGGTATGGCGGAGTTTGAATAATGAAACCAAGTAACCAACAAAATATGAATCTGAATCAATTAGATTCGCTGGAAAAAGAGGCAGCCAAATTGCTGGATCAATCGGTTGCGGATATGCCGGCGGAGCTTGTCAGTCGTATGCGGGCTGCCCGGGAGGTCAGCCTGGATAGTATTTCTGAGTCTGGCCACGTTTGGTTTAAGACGCTTGATTGGCGTCCTACTTTCGCTACAGTGGCTTTGTGCCTGTTAGCGGTAATTTTGCTATATATTCCAAATGTTTCGAAGCAACCCGAACAGCAATTTACTCAATCATGGCTGGTAGAGGATGAATACCTGCTGGGTGATGACTTGTCCTTGTACCTGTGGTTAACTGATACCACAGCGCTAAGCCCTAATGATGAAGGTTAGCCCAGGGAACTGATACAAGCATTTCAACCCCCGTCTTTACTGGATAATCGCGCTCGCAAAACTGGGATAACCCGCTCACGAGTACCTGTCGATCTGGCTATGTCTAAAGCTTGCTCAATGGTTTTTCCGCGTTGATGAAAATACATCGCCAATACAATTCCGGCACGATTTCCCGAGCTGCAATGCAACAAGGTAGGCTTATCAACTGCCTGATCCAGTAAAACACCAAGCTGTTCAACCAAAGCATCGTCGGGCAGCGCACCACGTGCTACCGGCAAGTTAACATAATCGACACCGGCAGCATTGCTCCAACCCTGTTCAATACTGGTGCCTTCATTGGGTTGACGCAGATCGATGACCTGTCGGATTCCGTGTTGCTTCAAATCATGCAGATTGGCTTCAGAAAGGCTACCGCTGGTGGCAATGTGGTCGGTAGTCAAAGAATAATTTTTAACCGAGGTTTTCAAGCTTGCCGGTGCTGGTACACCATCGTCGGCATGTGCCCATATACTGACACCAATCAGCCACAACAAACCAAAAAATGTGCGCATATTTAACTCCATTTAGTCTTGTATATCAGGATTGCAATATGTTGCAAAGTGTATCTACTTTCACCAGCCCCGGTATATTAGCGGGTTCTGGGGTAAACTTAGTTAAAAACCAAACAGTTTCATGATATGAATCGATTCGGACGTACAGCAGCCAGGCCAGGCGGGCGATTTCGCTTGTTACCGATTATCCTGTTTGCCATTTATGGGTTGTATTACTATTTCAGCAACCAGCAGGAAGTACCGGTTACAGGCAGGTCGCAGATAGTCGATATGAGCCGCGAGCAGGAAGCAGCATTAGGATTACAGTCCTACCGCCAGATTTTATCCCAGTCTCAGGTGATACAGTCTGGACAGGAATTGGATGCCATTCGCAGTATTGGCCGACGAATTGAACAGGCCGCAGCCGCAGACGATCCCGGTTTTGACTGGGAATATAGCCTGATCCAATCCGAGCAGGCGAATGCTTTTGCATTGCCCGGCGGAAAGGTAGCCGTATACACAGGAATTTTGCCGATTGCTCAGAATGTAGACGGTCTGGCAGTAATTATGGGGCACGAAATAGCCCATGCAATAGCCCGTCATGGGGCAGAAAGGATGGCCTACCAGAAACTCACCCAATTAGGCACTATGGCAGCGGGCATGTCGGTTTCCGGTATGGACCCTGGGCAACAGCAGATGGTGATGGCTGCGCTGGGGGCAGGCGCCAAATTTGGTGTGTTGTTGCCGTTTTCACGTGATCATGAGTCAGAAGCCGACTTCATCGGTTTAATCTATCTGGCCCGCGCCTGTTTTGATCCTCGTGAGGCCCCCAAGCTGTGGCAACGGATGGGCCAGGGCGCCGGTAAGGCACCACCTGAATTTATGTCAACCCACCCCAGTAGCGCTACCCGGGTCAGGCAATTTGAACAATGGATGCCGGAAGCATTGGAAATTTATCAACGGAGCTGTAACGGATAACATCCAGCTGAGACAGCAATAACAGTTCCAGGCAATTAATGTAAAACCAAGGAGAAAAATTATGGCAGTAGCACGAGTAACGGAAATTATCGCTTCGTCCACACAGGGTTTTGAAGACGCGATCGAAAAAGGCATTCAACGCGCCAGCAAAACCCTGAAAAATGTCCGGGGCGCATGGGTGGAAAGTCAAAAAGTAACCTGCAACGCCAACGGTGAAATTGCTGAATTTCGGGTCAGCCTTAAAGTTACTTTTGTATTGGATGATTAAGCAGCAATCACAAGCTTGATAGTTTGCGGGCTGTAGCCCGCAAACAAACCTTACCAACAATTTCTAGAGGAACAGGACAATGTTATATCCAATGGTAGGGATGGTGTTGTGGACAGTAATAGTTTTGCTGATAGCCTTTCGCGCCAGGATGGGTTCAATTGAATCGGGTCAGGTAAGTCTGGGATCATATAAGTTGCTGGACCGTGGTGATTTACCTGAAGATGTGATGAAAACCACGCGGAATTACCTCAATCTTTTTGAAATGCCGGTGTTATTTTATGCAGGTTGTTTGGCTTGCCTGGCAATGAACCTCGAGACTACTTTATTGGTTTTTTCAGCCTGGGCATACCTGTTTTTTCGGATAGCGCATACCATCATTCATATCGGACCGAATAACGTCATTCACAGGTTATACGCCTTCATGCTCTCCAATATCAGCCTGGTGGGTTTATGGATAGGTATCATCCTGGCCACCTTATGACGGGTACTGGTTTCGCCCGAATACAACAAACTGCCCTAATTCAAGCGGTCTGACCAAGCAAAATAACCATCATGCATTTGCCTGAAATACTGCTGGCAGATGATCTGCTGCTGGGTAACAGGCCGGATATTGACAGGTTGCAGATGGTGTATCTGCAGCACTGGCAATCATCGGGTTTTGCAAAGCGGGTATTGCTGGCAATCGCCCATCTGGAAACTGAAATAGCAGCGAGCTGGTTGCTGAAATATCATCTGGAGCGGCAACAGCAGCTTAATGGCCAGCAAACAGATGTATTACTGCGGTTACTCAGCAGTACTCAAAGCTGGCAGGCTCGTTTGCATCTGTTGCAGAGTTTTCGGTTTTTGAAAATTCCGGCGACCACCAAACACCAGGCAGAAGCATTTATTCGAAAAAATTTAGCTGATACCAATAAGTTTACAAGAGCCTGGGCTTACGATTCGTTCTACCGGCTGGCTAAGCAACACTCTGAGTATATGCATGAAGCCAAGCAGCTGTTACAGCTGGGTCTGGTAGATGAACCTGCTTCAGTTACGGCCAGGATTCGCTCGTTACTGGCTAAAATTAAATAATATCCCAGCTTTATTTGCGTGGTCGCCAACCCCATTGCCACAGTAAGATAAAGCCAAATAACAGGCCACCCAGGTGTGCAAAATGGGCGATGCCGGGTGCCCGGCCACTTACACCCAGATACAGTTCCAGTGCGCCATATATCCAGACAAAGTACTTGGCTTTGATTGGAATGGGAGGAATCAGCAACATAATCGTGTTGTTAGGATAGCGAAGTCCGTAAGCCAACAGCAGTCCAAACACCGCACCGGAAGCGCCGATTGTGACACCGCCCGCCGGGTCACCAAGATTGACCACCAGTTGAGTTAATCCGGCACCTACCAGGCAGGTAATGTAATACAGCGCAAAGCGTTGTTTTCCCCAACTCATTTCCAACTGTGAGCCAAACATATACAGAGCCAGCATATTGAAAAACAAATGGGTCATGGAACCATGCAGAAACCCATAGGTGACCAGTTGCCAGGGGTAAAACGAATCAGTTTGCACTGCCCACAAAGCCAACGGGCTAAACAGATAAGGGTTGCTGATATTTTGCAACACAAACATAACCACACAAATACCGATCAAAATATAACTGATCGGTATACCGGCTTGAGTATTAAAACGTTGATACATTCTGAGTCCCAGGTAATATGTTGGCCTTTACTATTCGTTAGAATAATAGTTTGACCGCTGGTGTAATAAATATGTCCGCAGACCTGCAAAACAATCATCACAAGCCAGAAACATTGCCTGATAGGGTAACTGTATACGCTGCGGCCAGTACAGATATCCCCGAATACTTTCATCAGGCAGTCAAACAGTTGGGCAATTTGCTGGCACAGGCAGGCATTGTCATCAGTTACGGTGGAGGCGGTACCGGGTTGATGGGTACACTTGCCAATGCCGCGTTGGAGTCAGGTGGCCAGGTATTCGGGATAATTCCAGAATTTCTATTGCAACGGGAAGTTGGGCACCGACAACTGACGGATTTGCAGGTGGTAGATGATATGCGCGTCCGCAAAGAACGTATGCTGCTTAACTCTGCTGCTGTGATTGCTGTTCCAGGTGGTGTCGGTACCCTGGAGGAGCTGTTTGAGGCCATCACCCTGAAACGTGTAGGCTTGTACCATGGTGAGATCATAATATTGAACACAGCGGGTTATTATTCAAAATTACTGGAGTTTCTGAATGATGCCGGGCAACAGGGTTTTATCGCCACCAATGCAGGCTTTCTGGTAGATTGCTGGCGGGTAGCAGAAACCCCGGAACAGGTCATTGAGCTGTTACCAGATTACTGATGAATACGGTCAAACATCAATCACCACCAGGTTTCTGGTTACGTCCACTGCATGATTATCAACTGCTGTTGGAGCAGGCGATATCGCAACACAGCTGGCCAAGAATATTTTCGCTGGTATTGTCGGCGGTAGTTGGTTGGTGGATATATGTACCGGTCCACGAGTTGCTGCATGCGTTTGGTTGTATCTGGACTGGTGGTGAGGTTACCCGGCTTGAAATCAGCCCGGAATATGGCGCCGGGTTACTGAGTTACTGGTTCGAATGGGTAGTGGTGGGCTCTGATTATGCAGGCCAATTGACCGGTTTTAATACCTACGGCAATGATGGCATCTATCTGGTTACCATACTGATGCCATATGTGTTGACGATTTTTCCGGGAATCTGGTGGTTTTACCGATGTCTGCGCGGCAACTGGTCGCACTGGACTACCTGGGCATTATCTGGGTTCAGTCTGGCTATGGTCATTGCGCCATTCGTATCGGTATTTGGTGATATGTATGAGGCAGCATCTATTCTCATCAGCCGTGGTGTCAATTGGTTGCAACCGGCGTTGCCGCTGGACCGCTGGAGAAGCGATGATTTTTTTCTATTGAGTTCACAATTATGGGCTGAATGGCATTGGTCGGATACATTCGGTCTACTGGCCGGGTTACTGTTATCAATCGTTCTGACCTGGGGTATTTATTTTATCGGTGGTCGGTTAGCCACCTGGGGACAGCGAAACTATGCAACAACCCAATCCACGGATTAACATATTACCTGCCAGGCGTGGATGGCAATGGCTGATGCAGGCAGGAGATCTGATCGGACGTTATTATCAGGTTTTTTTATGGCTGGCATTATTGTGGGCAGCGATATCGTTAATCTGGATCGTGCCAATTATCGGGCCGGTATTTTTGTTGTTGTTGACACCCGGATTGCAGGCCGGTGTGATGTACGCATTTGCCCGTGCCGACCGTAATGAAAAACCACAATCAAGTAATTTGTTCGCGGTGTTGAACGGACCCGCTCGTTCAATGGTAATACGTCTGGCCGGGTTATTGCTGTTATGGCTGGTACTGGCGGTGATCATGCTTAGCATAGCTGCGGTAATATTATTGCCGGAGCTCGGGCAAATCACTGATATCAATCAATTGCAACTCAGTGATTTGCCAATAGATAGGGTCTGGCTGTTGATGTCGCTGGTTTTGATTGTGTTTGCGGTGATTAGCCTGGCCTTGTTTTTCGCGATACCAAGGGTGGCATTTGATCAGCTTGCTCCTGCCGCTGCGGTGCTTGAAAGTATTCGTGCAAGTTTGCTGAACTGGCGTGCGCTATTGCTATTTGGCTTAGCGCAGGTAGTTGTCAGCGCAGCAGCTATTATTATGATGTCATTACTGCTATCTGCGATTACCCTGATTGGTGGCGCAGTTGCTGTGATGCTTGAAAATCTGATATTGAATATGTTCCTGATGTTATTGCAGGTACTGGTTTGCGGGGGGCAATACCTGGCCTGGAAGGATGTATTTGAGCATAATGAAGCGGATCAAAATGCAGGCCGAAAGCCACCCTCGGAATATGATCAGTTGATTGCCTGATGACGTGATTTATGCGAGGCAAAAAAAACCCCGTGAGTTAGGGAATCTCACGGGGTCAAGTCAGGATTCGGCTATTTGGGGGATTGACCGAACCTCTTGCCGGATCCGTCTAGGGAGGGAAACAGATCCAAGCACGACTATATGATGCCAAAGGTGGTGTGAAAGTTTCGTGCACGTTTTGTCGATAAAACCAATTGAAAAACAAAGTATTTAAATATTTAACCGTCTATAACCTATAGCTTCGGTTAAATCTGACGTTTGGATTCGCTGACTGGCGTTCAAATCTGCGATCGAACGAGCCACTTTGAGTATTCTCTGCCATGCCCGGGCGGACAGCTGCAGACGTTCGCAGGCAACCTCAAGCAGGTTCTGGTCAGCACTGCTGAGTTGACAATGTGCTCGAATCTGCCGATTGTCCATCAGTGCATTGCTGCAGTTGCTACGTTGCATCTGCAATTGTTGTGCTGCAATCACCCGCTGCTGAATAGCCTGACTGGATTCCGAATGTTTGGAATCATCCTGCAGTACTCGCTGATTTTGTCGAGGTACTTCAATCTGAATGTCGATACGATCCAGCAATGGGCCGGATATCCGTGATCGATAGCGGTTAATCTGCTGCCGCGTACACTGACAGCGATTGTGGCTGCTGTCACCGGCATAGCCACAGGGACAAGGGTTCATTGCCGCAATCAATTGAAACCGGGCGGGGAACTCAGCCTGCCTGGCTGCTCTGGATATCACAATCCGCCCGGATTCCATGGGTTCGCGCAAAACTTCCAGTGCACGCCGGTCAAATTCAGGTAATTCGTCAAGAAACAGCACACCTTGATGTGCCAGTGATATCTCACCCGGTCGGGGATGCGAGCCACCTCCGACCAGGGCAACGCCGCTGCAGGTATGATGTGGTTGCCGAAAGGGTCGCTGTTTCCAGTTGGCGACAACCAATCGCTGCCCGCAAATGGAAGCGACTGCCGCAGCTTCCAGTGCCTGTGCATCAGTTAATTGCGGCAGAATGCCGGCCAAGCGGCTCGCCAGCATGGTTTTACCGGTACCCGGTGGCCCCACCATCAGCAGATTATGGCCGCCCGCTGCAGCGACCTCCAAAGCCCGCCGGGCCAGATGCTGGCCACGAACATCGGACATATCCGGACAATCCTTGTTGTCGGCAGGTTGTGTCGTTTGGGAGCACAGGGTGTGACAATCGGGCAATAGCCGGTGTTGTTGTAAATGATTGCAAACATCCAGCAAATTACCAGCAGCCAGGCTGTCAGCGCTTTTGATCAAAGCCGCTTCACCAGCATCCAGATAAGGGATAATCAATTGTCGTCCTGAGTCCCGGGCTGCCAATGCCGCCGGCAGGATACCACCGTTGGCCCGTAATTCACCGCTCAGCGATAATTCACCTAGAAACTCATAATCAGACAATGCTTCAGCGTTTACCTGCCTGGATGCGGCCAAAATACCCATCGCAATCGCCAGGTCAAAGCGGCTGCCTTCTTTGGGTAAATCAGCTGGCGCCAAAGATATCGTGATCCGGCGGGCCGGGACCTGGAAAGCGCTGTTTTGTAATGCTGCGTGGACTCGGTCCTTGCTTTCCTTAACAGCTGCTTCAGGTAAACCCACTATGGACATCCGCGGTAAGCCACCCGCAAGGTGAACTTCAACACGCACTTCCGGCGCCTGAATACCGACCTGGGCACGGCTATATACGATCGCCAGGCTCATAATGAAATTTGTTGTTGTTCAAGTCTGTGCATGTTCAGGTGACGGAAGTGATCCGTTGATTAGCATGCCAAAGCAACACCGCCGAAACATTAATCAAGTTATGCGTTGGTTTGTAAGAAAGTGACGCGTTGACCTGGAAGAGGTTATGAGATGCTACTGCAAATACTGTACGATCATGGCATTCAGACGTAGCTACCCAAGTATGCCTGTTTTACTGTTGGCTAAAAAATTCACATTGTATTGAGAAAAGTAATTGTTATGACCTACGCTTCCGTATTCCGCCTACTCATTGTTTCGATTTATTTGTCTATCGGTTTATCTGCCTGCGACAAACCAACCGCTGACAATTCCACCGACAGTGTTGAACAGCCTGGCGTAGATAACCCATCAAATGACGATGCATCATTGGTCAATGCAGTCGCCGATCGCTATTACGCTGAAACCCTGCAAAGGACACCGGAAATAGCTTATTTCGCTGGAGTGGATATAGACCGGCATGATGGCCTGCAAAACAATCATCCGGATGCCAGACGTATAGCTGAAGAGTCCCGCGATGAAATGTTACGGCAGTTGGAAATGGCTAACCCGGATAACTTAATCGGTAGTGGTGAATGGATTACTTATGCTTATTTAGTCCAGCAATTGCAATCAGAGGCAGCGCAACGTGTATGCCGCAGTGACCTCTGGAATGTCAATCAGATGGGTGGCTGGCATTCAAGTTACGCCCAGTTGGCACAGATGCAACCGGTTGGAACGCCGGAATTACGCCAGCAGGCGGTTACCCGGTGGTCCAAATTTGCCGGTTTCATCGAACAGGAAATGACCAACCTGGATGCTGGTTTACAGCAAGGTTATTCTGCACCCAAGGCGGTGGTGCAACGGGTTATTGATCAAATCGATGGGTTATTGGCGCTGGCGCTTGAGGCATCGCCGTTTTACTCACCGGCAGCACGTGACGATGACCAGGGTTTTGCAGCGGACCTGCAACACATCGTGAATGCGCAGATCACTCCGACTTTGCAAGCCTATCGCGATTATTTGGCGGCTACTTATATCGATGCTGCCAGAGAGGAATTGTCGGTTACTGCAAACCCAGATGGGTTAGCCTGCTACCAGGCTTCTTTGCAGGGTTATACAACACTCAACCGTTCCGGTCGCGAAGTTTACGAGCTTGGCCAACAAACCGTAGCCGACAACCGTGAAAAGGTCATCGAATTGGGCAGACTGGCTTATGGTCTGGAGGACTTCAAGGCGATTCTGGATAAAGCCAAAAATGATCCGGCTGACCGTTTCACCAGCCAGGATGAACTGCTTGAATTTTCCCGTGGGATGGTCGAATTGGCTGAGGTGGAAATGCCCAACTGGGTAACCCGCATGCCCGAGCAAGCTGTTGAAGTGGTGCCCTTTGAAGCCCACGAAGAGGGCACCGGACGGTCTGCACATTACAATCCGGCAACCTCGGAGCGGCCCGGTGAGTACCGTATTCCTCTGTATCAACCGGAAGAACAATCGCGTGGCAATGCCGAAGCCACCGCCTTTCATGAAACCTGGCCAGGGCATCATTTGCAGGTTGCCATCAGCCAATCGACTGAAGGTTTACATCCGGTCACCCGGATTATCTGGTTTTCCGGACCTGGTGAGGGTTGGGCACGTTATTCTGAAGCCTTGGCCGAAGAGATGGGCTTATATAAAACCACTACCGGCCCCATCAAACGCCGAGCCTGGCCGGCACGTGGAATGGTGGTTGATCCCGGCATTCATTTGTTTGGCTGGACCCGTGAGCAGGCCATAGAGTTTATGCAGGAGTCCGGGCGTTTCCCGGATGCGCGTTCCGATGAGATGGTCGATCGTATCGCTATCCTCCCCGGCCAGCTCACCGCCTACGACTCCGGTGGTTTGGAAATAGTCGCATTGCGTGAGCAAGCCGAGGCAGCACTGGGGGCAACGTTTGATATTCGCGAGTTTCATGATCGCGTGTTGGAAAACGGGACCATTCCACTAACACAACTGCGCACCCACATCGAAACCTGGATAGCCAGTAAATGCCAGCACGAATGCGACGAATAAACATGGTTGGCAGGTTTTGCTTATGCAAGGGTTAACATTGGTTAACCCTTGCTAATGCTCATATTTGATAACAGATCAAAATCAGGCACCATCATTTGAACCCGTAAAGGCAACCATTTCCCGGATGGCCACTGCAACTTGCTCCGCATATTCTTTGTAGGTCACCAGGCTCAGGTGGTTGGCCCCGGTTATCAATCGAAAACCTAGATTGTTACTAGAGCGTTGCATCGTCCGTGTCCATGCCTCAAGCATGTTTTTTCGATCATTTTCAAGATCTTCCAAGGTTTCTGAATCGCCCAGCAACGATCCCGATTCACTGCCGTGCACCAGCATAATCGGTAGCTCTCCAAATGATTCAACATCGCCGGTTTGAAATGCGATAGTGGTCAGAAAACGGCCGCTGTATAACCCCATCCGAACAGCTTCAGGACGGACCGTTCTTGCCTTGAATTCAGCCAGAGCTAGCGGATGAAATTTCGGATCGTTGACGATATCGAATTGACTAAAAGCAAAACGAAATACACCCAGTAAAGCAGCTGTCATGCCCATTGGACAGCGTAGGCCACAAGCTTTGATTTCAGCATCCCGTAAAACCGGTTCACCTCGATCCTCGCTTATTTCAGCAATAAAAATCTCCGGGTCGGCAGGTTCTATCATTACCAGCCCAGTCAGATCCTGCGGATATTGGCCGTAGTAAACCTGACCCAGCATCGCACCAAGCGAGTGACCAACATATACAAAAGGCTTGTCGATGTCGGCTCGTTCAAGCAATGCATGCAACTCCCGGCTGGCTTGCAATCCGTCATATGGGCCTGCTCCGGATTCACTCCAGCCGAATCCGGAGCGATCAAAAGCACAGGTCTGATTGTGCTCCGCCAGAGTTTCCATCACATATCGCCAGGAAGTTGAAAAAGTACCGGCACCAGCATCCAGAACAATAGTGGGACTGCCCTGCCCCTGGCACCAGATATGCAGTTCGTGGGTTCCGATATCGATGACCTTTCCAGGCGCAGGGTAGCGTGACTGATCGGAGTGTCTAAATGCAGTTTCGGTAATAAAAGCTAAGATCAGCACCAGCACAATCATGATTGATATGTACTTGGAGGTCTTTTTAAAGATTCGCCAGATTTTTAATTTGAAGTTGGTCATTATGCTTTTCCTAATTCGATATACATCGGATAACGAGGTTAATGGATAAAAAAAATCAACGCCTGTAAAAGCGGCTTAACATCCATGAAAGTACAGCCAGCAGCAGACCGGAAACGATCAGTCCGATTGGAATGAACCACCAGCCAAGATGCTCAGTGAATTGATCTGCATCCACAAAACCGATAAAGGGAATTCCAGATGGACCGGTATAAAAGCCAATATTTGCCGGAAAAATGATTTTCAATAACGCCATGATGAACATATAAAACACCAGCATGTAGCAAAAACCGAACAACAATGAGGTCAAAAGGTGCTGCAACCCTTTGCCGGCGTTGATTTTGAACAAACGGTATAGATTACGAATGCCGTTGCCAGGTTCGGTTGCCAGACTCAATCGGGTTTCCACCCAACCGGGAACAAACTCTTGTGGATCACCGAGTCGTTGAATGGCGGATTTGACCCGTGAAAGATCATCTTGCCGGTCATCCTGCAACATACTTTCCAACAGGTGAGCGCGGATTTCAAGCACAACATCCTGACGTTGTTGCTTGCTCAGAGCATTACACAAACGCTCAATTTTTGAAAAATAATCACGCCATAGCTCAGATGCAATGGGGTCGGAAAATGTAGGGGGCTGGATATTCATGGATGCACCATTCTCTCAATTCCATCATTGACATGTGCCCAGTGCGAGAGCATCTGGTTTAACAAATCCCTACCCGCATCGGTAATGTGGTAATACTTGCGTGCCGGCCCAGACTCCATGATTTGCCATTCAGCACTGATCAGCTTTTCAGACTGTAATCGGCTTAACAACGGATAGATGGTGCCTTCTGCCATATCGGCACCAAGCTGTTTTCCAAGTTTCGAAATCAGTTCATAACCGTAGGTTTCGCCCTTATCCAAAACCGCCAGTACCAACAAATGCAGCAACCCTTTGCGCAGTTGACGCTCCCATTTGGCCAGCAATTCTTCGGTGGTGGATACGGACATGATGTATTGTAAACATAATATACCTAGGTTTACAAGGTACTACTTTTTACGAGGTATGAGATCAGCCCAGGCATACCTGCAGCAAAATTGCGCTAAAGAAAAGCATAATATTTCCAGCTTGCACAGCTGATTTAAGCAAGTAACACATTGGTTTTAGGCATCCCGGGTGCCCCGGCCATGTCGACGCTACCTGCAGATTACCTTCTGCATTACCAATGAAGCACTGATCTGCACATCCGATGAAAGGGTACCTGGATGATGCGATTTCCAAGTAATTAGAGCAAGCTGATGGCAGTTTTGAGAGTTGCTAAAGTCTTGGTGCTGGGATTACATACTGTAGTCATTTGTTATAGTATGGTTAAAACAAGCGCTTGCATATATATAAATAATAATTCTATCAACACTATCTGAGCAACTTGTATCAGATATACCCGGGGAGTCTATGATGACGAAGTATTTTGCAGTATTGCTGGTATTGCCTATGTTGATTTTTGCAGAGTCTGGCTTTGCACAACAAACATTCACTTATAGTGGTGAGTTAACCGGAGAATCTAATACATTTCAGAGGCCGGAAGAAGACTGCCAGACACTTAGTGGTCGTACGGTTGCCAATACCGGACTACTGATAAGGGTTGAAATACCGGGTAATTACACAATTCGCTCTCAACAGGATAACTTTGATGGCTTTTTGCTGCTGTACGACTCATTCACTTCGAACCCTCTACAGGGCTGTATTGCGGGCGATGACGATGACGGGGATACCAGAACTTCAACGATAAGTAACGTTTTTCTGGAGGCCGATGTCACTTACCTGATTGTGGTCACCAGCTTTGCCGAGGGCGCATTGGGTACTTTTGTCAATACTGTTCAGGGACCAGGCAGGTCTGGCCCCGCTGGTGGTGGTACTGAACTTATCGGCTCAACGGTCAATGAGGATACTTTTTCACGCCCGCTTGCATCTTGCTCAGGGTTGAGTGCTAATGGTGATAATTCCCCTTATATCGCTCAGGCATTCAGCGTCAGCACAACTGCTGACTACCTTGTTACCTCTGACCAGGCAGGTTTTGATGGTTTTATTCATGTTTATGATGACCGTTATAACCCCGCTAATCCATTACTGGGATGTCTGGCAGGTGATGATGATGGCACCGGTGGCATCGGCACATCGCAGATCAACGCAGTCCGGCTGGTGGCCGGACGAACCTATTATCTGGTGACATCAGGATTTGACAGTGGTGAGGCAGGTAATTTCAACAATGCGGTATTTGGACCAGGTGCTGTTTTTGCCGGGCCCGGCATTTTTACCCTGGCATCACTGACCGGTGGCTGGTTTGATCCCAATTTTAATGGCGCCGGTTTTAATATTGTAGCCGCTGATCTGGGTATCGTGTTTACCTTTTATGGTTATCTCAACGGTGAACAGCGCTGGTTGATCACCAATGTGATTTCCAATGAAATACGCATCGGCGAACAGGTAACTGCTACCTTGCGGATTGGTGATGGTGGCCAGCTGAATAATCCGGGCGCAGCAAATGTGGTGACATTCGGGACGTTGTTTTTTGAGTTGATCGATTGCACCAATGCCATTGCAACAATTGATGGCGAGGGCCAATTTAATGGTATAGGCGAGACTTTTAACCTGAGGTTGTTGGTACAGGGAACCGGGCCACAGTGTCCTCAATAGCATAACGTATGCTTCCGTTCCCATGCTGCTGCGTGGGAACGGATTATTCCTTACCAAGGCACGCAGCATGGTGTATTGAGCAATAATCTGTTGCAGCAACCACATTGCTATGCTGTTGATGATCTGACATGTGACGGTTGGGTCAAATTACCCAACCTGGGAGTATATAAGTGGAAGAAACCATTCGACTTCGGGTGTTGAACACAGCCATCCGCGACTTACGTTCGGCATTGGCTTTCGTTTTCCGGGAAACACAATCATGGCAAGCTTGAAACAAGACGCCCGTTTTTTTACCGGTTTTGGTGTTTTTCTTCTGATCGTAGCAATCATAGGCTTTTCGCCTCGCTATTTTATTCCCCTGATGGGTGGTGACTACAGTGCTCCCAGTCGCTGGATGCATGCCCATGCAGTGGCATCAATGCTGTGGGTATTGTTGTTTATTGTCCAACCATGGTTAATCGCAAATGGCAACCGGGTATTACACCGCCAATTGGGTTTGGCTGGGATTGGTCTGATTAGCCTGAATATCTTTCTGGGTATCGCCTTACAGATTGACCTGATCCAGATCCACGCCGCCGTAAACAACCTCCAGGAAGGAACCATAAGTGCTGGTTTTCGATTATTTGGCTCACTGTTGACGGTAATGATATTTGTGCCGGCCGCGATGATTATGCGGCGTAAAGTCGACTTTCATATGCGGTTTATGTTGCTGGCAATTTTGGGGCCTTTGGAGTCTGCGTTTGGTCGGATTTATACGTATATTTTTGGCTTACCACCGGATACTGCCGGACCACTGATACTAGTCACGCATTTACTGTTAATTATCGGCGTTATGCTCTATGACAGGCGAAACCATGGCCGGGTACACAAAGCCTACTGGTGGGGGCTGGGTGTGTTTATAGGGTTGCAGGCAATGATTATGCCGTTAGTATTCAGTGATTGGTGGAAGCAGCTAACCATGGGTTGATCGGGACTATTCAATATTGGCGAAAGCCGTGCAAGTATAAACTCGAGCAAATGTTTTGTTGCCACTCGCTGGTTTGTGGTGGGACGTAAGAATAAATAGTAAGTCTAATGACTGTTTGTTAATGGCAGGCTTTTAGCTTGCGTTTCAGCAACCACCAGTTGACAGGCCAGGCAGCTATAAAGCCGGCAGGGATAGCCACACCAATGCCAAGCCAAAACACGGGTGAAAATACCGTACCTGACTGCATTCCGCCGACCGCATAATCGGCAGCGTTCATGGCTATTTCCATCACCCCGATGGAAACCACCTCACCCAGCCAGATGATTTTCAATGCCGGCCAGAAGCTGATCGACTGCCGCCGCATGACCGGCACAACACCTAGCGACATTCCGGAAATATAAGCCAGCGCAGTCGCCAGTGTGATCGTCTGCCAGGCACTGAAGCCGAGGCTGACACCAATCAGCAAACCGGAAACTTCACCGATTACACAACCGGTCAGACAATGCAGTGTGGCCTGTGCAGCAGTCACTGATTGGCGAGGATGGTGATCAGCATTAGCATGACAATCGTTCATAATTAGCACCTATGGCTATTGGTATACAGCAAGAATAAACTTTCCAGTCACTGGAAGGTCAATAAATTAAATCATTAGATTATTGGTTATGAACATTGGGCAAGCGGCTGAACAAACCGGGTTACCGGCCAAAACCATTCGTTATTATGAGGACATCGGGTTGGTCACAGCCCCACGGCATGGCAATGGCTATCGCTACTATGCTGACCGGCAACTTGAACAGTTACGCTTTGTCGGACGTGCCCGTCTGTTAGGTTTTAGTATCGAGGAATGCCGCAGTCTGCTCAGCTTGCAAGCTAACCGGCAGCGAACCAATGCCGAGGTTAAAACCATCCTGAAACAACATTTGAATACCGTTGATCATAAACTGGTTGAGCTGCAGTCGATGCGTTCCAGCCTGGTGGAACTGGAACAAGCTTGTCCGGGAGATGAGGATTCAAATTGCCCGATTCTGAAAAATTTGGCAGGTAACAATATCAGAGTTGATTAAAATCTCTTGCAATATCCGGGTTATTATTTTGTAACAACTAGATAACATGGTTGTTAGCCGGTCTGAAATCTGATCAGAGTGATTACCCTTTCATCAGTAACTGCCATATCGGTAGTGTCAGATATGCTGCTGCCAGGCCTATTGTCCATACAACCACTGAACCCCACCAAAAACGGCGATTCCAACGGTCGGCGATTGCACATTGCATCGCCAGCTTCGGGTCAGTAGGACAACTGCGACCGGAGCGATACAACAGCCAGCCACTCAGCAACAATAAACAACCAGTGCTGATAAACAGCCACAGTTTATGTTGTGCCAGTGTGACCAGAAATGGCAAATTAGCAAACAATGAGGCAGATACTGCACCCAGGCCAAGCGCAACCAGGACAATCGGTAACGCGCAACATATCAAGGTGGCCGACGAGCTGAACAATACCAGCCAGCCCCAATGCCGGGCTGCACCAAAACGCTGCCATATCGTTGTAGGACCCATATTAATTAGTCCTGCTCGACTATGTTGCAGTGCTCTGTGCGGCTGAATTCACGGTAAGTAAATCCTTTTTCCAAAAACAATTCACGCAATTGCTCATCAGTGAAATTCACACTGTCATCGGCACAAACCATAATTACGCCTTGTTCCAGGTTTGCCGTAACCCGGCTCACTCCAGCTATGCGTTGCAACTCTTTTTCAGAGGTTGCCACGCAAAATGGGCAGGTGATGCCATCAACACGGATGTCATATTGCATTTCACCGGCTATGGACACAGTCGCTGACAACAGCACGAGAATAACTATCGCTAATGATTTTGAAATAAAAACCTTCTGTCCAATTGATTTCAAGATGGGTTGCTCCGGTCAATTAAAAATTAAATCGCACACTGCTAAATATCGAATAATCAGGTTTTAGCCCGTTCACATGGCCAGCATTGATAACCGGAATCTGCACCGCTACATCAGCTACCCAACGTCGAGTAGTGTATTGCAAGCCTGGTGTCAGTGAGAGTTGAAAACCACCGGATTGTTGCACAGACACGCTTTGAATCCGATTATCTCCACGCTGCTCAGCATTTAACTCCAGCACTGCAAATAAGAAACCTTTGGTGTCGGTGGTAATTTTGCCCGGTAACAGCCGATATTGCAGAGAGTTGTTAAACGCAATGATATCTCCGCGGGTGAAACCATCAGCCTGCCGGTTCTCGGTATAGCTGATTTGCGCATCCCACACGTAATCCACTGAAGCCTGGGTAAAAATCAACCCGCCAAACACGTCCACTGAGCCATCCCCGGTTCGGCCATCTTCACCGGTAGGCACACGTACTCCGGCAAAAGGGGACAAACGCATGGTTCGTCCTTGTTGATCAGCACGCCAAACCTCATAACGTGTGAACAGCATCGCATCTCCCAATCCGGCCTGATGGTTATCAACAGCGCCAAAATCACGAGTTATAAAGCGCACCGGCAAAACACCAAATACACTCCATTTTGAGGTAATACCGTAGCCCAAAACAGTTGCTGCGGTTACTTCGGTAAGTTCCAGATCGGTTTGCTCGTTCGACGATTGCGCAATAATCAATTGCTCGCGTAACAGCAACTCATCCTTGCTCACTGGTAATGCGGTATTAAAGGTAATGGCTGCAGCCGATGCTGTCCCGGTTAGAACCAGCCATGTCGAAATACATAACAACAGTATTGCGATTGAATTGCCAGGCCAGGCGAGCGATTTTGGGCGCTGAGAATAGGGTAATACTGACATAGTCCAACAAGCTTGATAGGGTAATTGCTCGCCAGTTTCTAGCTTCCTGCCACTGGAAGGTCAAGCATTATCAGTGGGAAAATAGAAAAGTGCATCAGCCAGTTCAAACAATAAACCATCGCTTGCTCTGAACAATGGTCACGTTGAGTAGTTATTACTCAGAGCAAATCAAGGGATACTTGGGCGGTTCTCACCTGCGATATCTCACCCTGAGATTCAACCCAGGCTAACACCAGGCTGGTATCGATTAATGCCAGTTGGGGAAACCCGCCGGATTTGCCAATGCTATCAAGCTGTTTGATTGGCCCCAGGTGGTTGTTATCAGTGACCCGTCGTAAACACAGTGCTTGCGCTTTATTACGGGTACAGGCCCACAGCACGGCGGCACCTCCATCGGGCAGTAGTTCTACATCAACACGTCCGATCGGCAATTGATCATCCACATCAATCGCCTGACCGAAACTTTGGCCGGCGTCAGTCGAAAATGCCAGCCGCACTCGAGGCTGCTCATCAGCGCCGGTAAACCAGACTGCCGCAATTTGCCGCTCACGAGCAGAAATTGCCGGGCCGTTGACCGGGCAGCCGGCAATATGCCAGTGATCATCATTTAGCGTTGTTGGTGTTTGCCATTGATTATCAACAGCACGCACCACCTGGATATCACGGATTTCATCCGCAGTCCGGTTGCGGTAAACAGCTACCGGGCCTTGTGGCAGCATTGCAACATCGGTCTGACAGCAATCGCATACCAGTCCATCAGTTAATTGCGGATTGTGCAGTTCACCATCCGAACTAACCACCACTGAACGCAAAGTCATGCCGGAGTCTTGGATAGACCGGTCAGTGCTCTCCCCGTGTTCAGATTCGAGCATATTACGGCCGTCCAGCCACAACACGCCTACCCCATCTTGCCAGGGAAATAAACTGACGAAACCATGTTCGGTGGGGGTGCCGTCATTATGTGGTGTAAGTTGTGCTGACCAGCTCTTGCCATTATCCGTGGACACCGATAGGGCTACATCATAAGCATAGGTTCCACCAGGGCGTTTATGCAGCCAGTGGGCTGCCCATAGATTGTCATTAATCGGGACTACCGATGGAAAATCTGCCCAATTAACAAACCAATCCCGGCCGCTGGTAACGGTTTGGGCTGGTTGCCATGCATGCTCATGCAGTTGTGCAAAACGCAGTGTTGCGTGTCCATCGGCGTGCTCCAGCCAGCTTAATAACAGTGTTCCGTCAGCACCTTTAGCCAAGTGTGGCTGTGCACTGTGACCTGTGGCTGGTGAGTCAATGGTTTGCAGCTGCAAAGCTGATGCATTAAATGTCAGGCAACAGCTCAACAGCAATGCTGTTATTAACACTTTCCGATATTTTGGCGAGCCGGTTTGCATAATGATTCAAATGCTGTTTTTAGTAGCACATCGTATAGGCTATATGCGCCAGCTGTCGAATGTGTTAATCAGAGTTTGTGTTATTGAGCTGCTGCTCGAGTGCTTCCAGTTTTTCACAGGCGCGCTCCAGCACTTTCTTTTGGGCTTCAAACTCATCTCGGGTCACCAGGTCCATACGGTCAAATGCTGATGACAATACAGCCTTGAAGTTGGCCTCCATATCTTCCCGTAAGGCCTTGACGTTTTCCGGGACGCGCTCACTGAGCTTGCGGGTAAGATCATCAATGAAACTAAAGTCGATCATGCCTGGCTCCAGGTGGGTTACACTTTTATAAAAGATTGAGGTTATAAGATGAAGATGATTATAGCCATCATCAAGCCTTTTCGGCTGGATGATGTACGCGATGCGTTGGCGGAAGCCGGAATACAGGGTATGACGGTCACCGAAGTCAAAGGCTTTGGCAGGCAGAAAGGACATACTGAGTTATACCGGGGGGCCGAGTACATAGTCGACTTTCTGCCCAAATTGAAACTGGAAATAGCGGTTACCGACGAGCGTTGTGAAGCAGCAGTTGAAGCCATTGTGGAATCCGCTGCATCAGGGAAAATCGGTGACGGCAAGGTATTTGTGCTGCCGCTGGAACAAGCAGTGCGAATCCGTACTGGTGAACAGGATGATGCGGCTTTGTGAGCTGTTGCAATGATCTGCGCTTATCAGCTGTGCAGAATATTCCTGATTTCCTTGCGTATTTGTGCGCTCCACCAGGGCGCTATACGACGTGAACGCTGGTTATTGGGCAAACCCTCCAGGGCTTTATAGGTCGGTGCCAATTCTCTGGAAAGCTGGAAGCGCATTTGTCCCCGGTTATCTACAACAACCAACCCTGGTGTGCCTTCAGCACCATATTGCTTGGCAACATCATCGCCTTCCAGCAGTAGTGTGAATTCATAACCATTACTGGTGATATAGCTTTCCGGATCATTATTGTCACTGATATTAATGGCATACACATCAACCTGGGTACCATATTCGTCTTTGATGCTTTGCAAATGCGGCATCAACTCATGGCAGTAAGTACACCAGGTAGCCCAGAACAGAAACAGCTGTACTTTTTTCTCAGATTCACCCAGTTTGGGCAGGCTAATGGTTTGACCATCGGTGGTATTAAGATGGAATGTAGGCGCTAGTAGATAATTGCCCGCATCCTGAGCAGAAGGCGTTGATTGCTGGCAGGCAGTCAAAAAAAACATACTCAAAAAAATGAAAAGGCCGGCTTGTCGAATAGGCTGAAAGCGATTCATCGTAAAACTCTCCTTAGTTAATACCAGTGATAAGCTTTACCTGTGACCCGTATTTTTAGTGGCTGCTTACAAATACATCAAAAATTTATAATACTTTTGGCTAATACTTGTTTTAATCGCAAGCGATGGGGAAAAGCGCCTCTGGTTTGTAAGGGAATTACTGCAGACTTTTTGTAATGCATCGATCGATACCAGTGAATCAAACTTCAAGTTTTTGCGTTTGAAGTTGATTGATTAGAGAGTTTTGATATTGCCGAACCTCTGATTCAATCAGAGGTTCGGCAGATAATAATTTCAGTTTTCAGCGATGATTTGATCAATTTGTTGACGAATCTGGCCCGCCCACCAAGGCGCAATACGCCGCGAACGTTGGCGATGGCTCAAGCCCTCCAGGGCTTTGGAAGATGGTGCAAGCAAAGTGCTCATATCGAAGCGGTGATAGCCGTTACCATCCACTAACATTAAACCGGGCGTGCTATCCACGTCATACAGCTCAGCAACATCATCACCTTCCAGCAATAAAGTAAAATCATAGCCGCGTTGATTCATGTACTCGACTGGATCACCGTTTTCTTTGATATTGATCGCATAGATAGTTACCCGATCACCGTATTCATCTTTAATGCTTTGCAAATGCGGCATCAACTGTCCACAGTAAGGGCACCAGGTGGCCCAAAATAGATAGATATCGAGGCTTTCAGATTGGCGTGGCAAGCTAATGAGTTCACCATCTGGAGTGCTTAAATGGAAGCTGGGTGCCATGCCAAATTGACTTGTTACAGTGCTATCAGTCGATGACCGATCACAAGCTGTTAGCAAAAGAACGGTTAAAAGTACTGTAAAGAGGCTTTTAACGCCCCTGTTCAGGTATTTCATCATAGGGTCCAGACTTGATTGGGTAACCTGTCATATGACCCATAATATGGTGGATTGCTTGCAAAGCCAGAACAATCAGGTGGTTGCAGTTTGTGCGCTTCGTTCGGCCCGTTTTGTTTGTTGCGAAGCAAATAGCTGAGACGCGTCTTTAAATTGATTCAGTGCCCGTTGAAGGTACTCATTGACTTCGTCAACGTAACCATCTGCAGAAGCTGACCAGACCCGGTTAATGTAACGCTCACCGGCTGCAAAAGCACTCATCACATCAGCATATGCCTGCAGGCCGAAGGCATGGCTCATCGCTTCCCTGGCGTTGGCAAAACTGTTTAAATCTTCGCGAAACAGGCGATCGATATCAAAACGTGCCTGATGGGGTGGCAACTGGTCGCGATTAGCTACCATCGGTTCCAGGTTGTTGACGATATTGCCCAGCGCTGTTTGCAAAGTTGTCAGGTTACCCTGTACCACGTCGCCATGACTGGCTTCTGCGTGCAACCGGCGCCGGTGCCAGATTACCCCCAAAAAACCAACCACTAATGGAGCGGCAAACAGTAACCAGTTGACTTGGGTAACATCCAGTACTGCCACCAGGGCGGCGAACACAAATCCAATAATCAATAATAAAAAAGGCATGCTCAAATCCCCGCAGCTAAGATTTTGTCAATCGCAAAACCGACCCCGACCAGGGCTTCACCGACAATAAAACCTGCAGCGATCGGGATTCCGAGATTATCAGCAAAACTGTCACCCAGTTTCCAATTACTCAATACTCGCAGCAGGGTACCGATGCTGTAGGTTAATACGATCGCGAATGGCAGATAAAAACCCAGACCGACGGTAATGCCCAGGCCCGGCTGAAACAGGCTCAGCATCGCACCCAGGCCCGCACCTGCCAGGTATTTTTCAACGGGTACATCACCGCCCAGAATTCCCTGTATCAACCCAGCCAGAACCTGACCTTGAGGGGCCGGTAGTTTGTCACTGCCCAGGGTGTAAGCCTCATGCAAAATAAAAATCAAAGCCAGGATCAGGATCGGACCCAGCCAGGCTCCCAGGAATTGACCATATTGCTGCATTCGCGGGGTGGCGCCGACCAGATAGCCGGTTTTCAGATCCAGCATTAAATCCGTCGCTTGTGACATTGCCACACAAGTGGCTGCTCCCACCATAATGGCGGCGATAATTGCCTGATTTTCATCCATGCCGCGGGTAATAAAAATCAGGATGGTTACCGCGATCAAGGTCATGCCGGATAACGGTGACCAATTGGTCCGGCCGATTGCTTCAGAAAGAATGACTCCTGCAATCCAGATCCACAAGGTCCCTGCAGCCGCCATCACCAAGCCACGCGCCAGGCCGACTTGTTCAGCAGAAGTGACAGCCATAATGGTTAGTAAGATAGCCGCGCCGGCCACTGCGATGTACAGCAGTTTGATTGGCATTTCGTCTTTGGATACGGCAGATTCAGCTTTAGAGGCACTCTGCATGTTGCGAATGGCGCTGACAATCAATGGTAATGCCAGCGCAATGCCCGCCAGCGCGCCACCAATCAACATGCCAATGCCGACTGGGCGATACAACAACGAGCGCAACGCGCCCGGATCAGAAATCGCCTGCCCAGCTTCGTTGACTGGAAACTGATTTAAACCATCCAACATGGGTGATAATACCCAGTAACACAGATAACCCCCGATAATAAATGCTACGCCTCCCTTGCCGGCAATATAGCCAACCCCGACGGTAAGCAGCGATAAATACCAAATACCATTGAAGTATTCAGGCAAGCCCAGTGCACCGCCCAGGTCCCAATATTCAACCCCGGTGGTTTGGCTGATGAAATGCAGCAAACCGGCAAACAGGGCCGCGCCCACCAGCACCATCGCTTTGCGTATCCCGGCACCCGGTGACTTGAGGATTGTTGCCACAGCCACGCCGCCCGGAAAGGTCAAGCGTTCGTAATCAATCATCTGCTTGCGCAACGGAATGATAAAGCCAATTCCCAAAAAGGCGCCGGCGATGGCGCCAAAGGTCATCAGCACTGGGTCAAAATTGAGCAAACTGGGATCATCGCGCATACCCGCCAGGATAAAAATGGCCGGCACTGAAAACATCAAACCGGAGGAAGCGCCGTTCACCGCACTGGCTACGGTTTGTACGATGTTGACTTCGATGATACTGCTGCGGCGTAACATGCCGCGCAAGATCGCAAAGCCGAGAATTGCGGCCAGTTCAGAGCCCTCAATGGAGAAGCCGAGGATCAGTGCAGCATAGCCGATACTGACCGCAATCACTGCGCCTAAAAAGTAACCGACCAGTACGGCCGGTACGGAAAGTTCTGGATAAGCGCCGTGGTGGACTTTTAATGCAGGTTGACTCATGTGTATTCCTGTGGGCCTGGCTACATACTGGCAAAGATATTTATAGTGGACTTCAAAGGTGACGTCCAGTCGAATGGGCTTAATTCAAAAATATGCGCGGGTTATTGCGTAGAGTTTTGAGATAAATCCTAAAAACAAGGGCACCGTAGTGCCCTTGTCGAAAGCGTTATTTTTAGTGGTTAGTCTCTGGCGCTTTGGAACAAAGACATAATGGCAACGATAAATACAGCGCCGCCGAGGAACAAGCTAAGGTTGGACATTATCGCGGAAATATGGTCACCAACATAAGGGATGCCATTCAGTGCACTGGCTGACAATAACAATGCCATGCCTGCAATCAGGAAACCGCGAGTTTCAGAGGGGCTTACATTCATAAAGCCGACAACTACCCCAAGTACGACCAAAGCCCAGCCAAACCAGCTTGCGCTGATACCGAATGCCCCGATAACAGCAATAACCAAACCGATAATGAAAGCGATTTTGCCGATGTTATTCATATTCTAATTCCTTCTGTTGTGTGAAATAGACTCCCCGTCATGGTTGGTTGACTATTGCCGAGCAACCATAAACGCCCATTAAGATACTGTGTTAAAGGTAGGTTAATCAAATAAGAATGTGATGTTATAACAGACTGTAACCTGTGCTAGTGCATCACAAAGTCGCGTTAACTAACTGATAACTTAATAGCTATTGCCTTTTCCTGTGGCACCAACGGAGCGGGTCATTTTCACAACTGTTGCGCCGCTTCATCCAGCGATGCGCACAAAGGCAGGCAACGATTGCCGACACATACCATCACCGCTGTTGGTTGCTGGCGGGCTGTTTTAATCAGGCTGCCCAGAGTTGATTCCGGCTGCTGCCAGCTGGTCGCTTTATCAATGAAATAACTATCGACATCAGTTCTTGCCAGCCAGGTGTTGATTTCAGTGTTATTGAATTCACCACAAGCCAACACTTGTGGAACTGGTTGCAAATATTGATCCAGCGCAATCAGCATACTCGCCCCGGCGCCCGGGTAGCGTTGCAAATCACTCCAGGCAGCCTGAAGCGTTTTTTCTGCGGCATCGAGGTAGCGAGTATCCCCACACAAATGCCCCAGCCTTAGCAATGCCTGACAGGCCAACGCATTGCCGGCCGGTGTAGCATCATCTAAAAATGGTTTGTTGCGGACCAGCAAGTCGGTATTACTGTGTGGCGACAGCCAAAACCCGCCATGCTCTGGATCATAAAACTGATCCAGTAAATAATCAGCCAATTGCTTGCAGTGCGCCAGGCCTGATGGTTGCAGCCGCTGTTGCAGATTGGTAATCATAGCCACCAATAAGCCGGCTGCATCATCTAGAAATGCTTCTCCCTGGGCAGCTCCACTGGCAAAACGCTGAGCCAGGCGTGGCTGTGAATCGGAATCAAACCATAGGTTATCCCATAAGCTTGCAATCAGCTGGCAACCTTTGCTGGTCAAGGTTTGATCAGACAAGCTGTATCCGGCCCGCAAAAGACCATCAGAGAGCATCGCATTCCAGCCACACAATGCCTGCACATCAAGCGTTGGCAAGGTTCGTTGCTGACGAGACTGCAGCAGTAATTCACGAGCCTTATCCAGCTCCGGCATGGCTTGTTGTCCAGGGCGGCAGCGCAAATGCCAGGCCTGACCTTCGAAATTGGGCGATCGGTCCAGGCCATAATGTCTGGCAAAACCCGGGTAGGAATCGGCTCCAATTAACTTTTCAACCTGTTGAGCTTGCCACACGTAATAAGCGCCTTCCTCGGAATGTCCACCGTCATCAAGGCTATCGGCATCCAACGCGGCGGCGTACAGTATCCCGTTTCCCGCAGGCTGTGCCATACGCCGCTCCAGCCAGTTAATGGTGGCCCTGATTGCAGGGAGGGCATTGTTTAACTGATCAGCGTGCAGAGCCAGTAAAGGCAGCAGTTGGGCATTGTCATAAAGCATCTTCTCAAAGTGTGGGATGCTCCAATCGACATCTACGCAATAACGGTAAAAACCGCCACCCAAGTGGTCATAAAGGCCACCATCAAGAATCGCCTGCAAAGCATTGCGGAGTACTGCGGTGCATTCCTTATTACCCTGTTGTGCCAATAAGGCCAGCAAATTCAGTTCCGGGCAACGGGGGAATTTGGGTGCATCGCCGATTCCTCCGTATTGTTGGTCCACGCTGCCCAATAAGTTTCCATAAGCCTGTTGCAGCGGCTTATTGTCAAGTTGCTCGCCGGCAGCAGCGGCACTGCCGGATAATTCAGTTAATGCTTCACGAATACGCAGCGCCTGCTGTTGCAAATCTTCCCGACGCTCTGCAAACAGCACTGCCAGACGCTGCAGGATATCTGCAAAGCCCGGCATGCCACGTGCTGGCTGCGGTGGAAAATAAGTACCGGCAAAAAAAGGTGTTAAGTCCTGTGGGTCAAGAAATACAGTTAATGGCCAGCCACCAGTTCGGCCAGTGAACAGTTGGTGAGTTAATTGATATTGACTGTCCAGGTCCGGTCGTTCCTGTCGATCGACTTTGATGTTGATGAAATTCTCATTCATCAATTTTGCTATGGCTTGGTCCTCAAAACTCTGATGCGCCATAACATGGCACCAATGGCAGGCGGCGTAACCAACAGATAGCAATATCGGCTTATCCAGTTGTTTGGCGGTAGCCAATGCCTGTTGGTCCCACGGCTGCCAGTGAACCGGGTTGTCCAGGTGTTGTTGCAAGTAGGTGCTGGTGGTGTCAGCCAGCCGGTTGTATAACTGATTCATGCAGTCATGCTAACACTGTGGAATCATTTTATGGGGTAGATTGAGAGCCTCATTTTTGCTGGGAAACTTCCCTTGCCGGGATGAAATAACTGCTAACAATCAATAACAGTAATACCAGCAAGCTCCAATAAGACACGGCCGGTACGTTTGCTGCAGCTGGTAGCGGTGGAAGCCCGGCAGCAAATAATTCATATTGACCAACAAAATTCTGGTCGGCCCGGTAGATGAAACGGCTTTCATCAGGTGTATTCGCGAAGGCAACATTAAAGGTTACAGGTGGGAAAGGGCTGTCCAGTTCAATCAGGCTGCCGCCGGGAACCAGTTTTCCATTGAGTTTAACGGGGGGACTGCTGCCGTCCAGTGCCGAGCTGAAAGCATTACCTTCGGCAGACAGATAGGTGACCGACTGACTGTCATTGGTCAGTTGGAAATCAGTCAGTCTTGGAGAGGCTACCGGTTGGGTATTAAGTCTGAATACTTCTCCGCCAGTAATTGGGGCACTGTATAAGTCCAAATCTGCTGCACTATCTATGCTGGCGAGGTATACCACGGTTGTTCCATCAGCAGTAATCTGAAATCCTTCGGGTATAAATAATGACGGAACCCCGGTTGGATTGAGGTTGATTGGGTTACCACCGCCGTCGGTATGGAAACTAAATAAAGTTCCGGTTCCGCTACCTTCAACAGAGTTGACGATTTGCTGTGAGTCCGGACTGAACAAGGCAAAATTGGTAAAAACACCACCGTTGGGCGCTGCAATCGGTACTGGTGAGGTAGCCCCGTCAACCGTTGAAACATACATCAGTGATTGACCGTTGTTATTCGATGTATAGGCAATTATTGATGCATCTGAATTGCTGCTGGGACCAATCCCCAACACTTCAGAACCAACAAAATTGCTCAGCAGTTGTGGGCTTGTTGATCCATCCAATACAGCTGAATAAATCAGATCGGGGGTGAAATCACCCACCGCAAAGGTGAACACAACATGTGTGTCGCTGATCCAATCCGGCTGTGTTTCCACAAACTGTTCGGGAATCGCCAGTCCAGCGGTAAGATCAGTCACCAGGCTGGGGTTATCCAGGTTAACGGCAAACAGTTTTGGTGCTACTGCGATACCACCGGTAAGCAAATAGATAGCCCAACTATGGGTGGGGTCCAGGCCAGCGATAAAAATTATTTCTAATCCTGGTGGTAAATCCGGACTGATTCTAACCGGTGCAGCAGAACCATCAGCGGGGACTATGAATATTTCATAATCGGTCAGATTGTTTTCATTGGAGCGGTAGACCACCCGGCCATCATTGGTCGGGAAAAAATCAAATCGCACCCGGGTTCCCTGGGCACTGGAATTGTTCAATAATTGAGGTGCCCTGGAACCATCCAATGAAACACTGAACAGATTAAGTTCACCACTATCAGGGTCGAGCGAGCGATAAACCACAATATTATTGTCCGCTGTGATTTTAAAGTTCGGGCCGATATCATCACGGATATCACCGCCGTCGATAACCGGGTCATTTAACTGTAGTGCCGGGGAGTTGTTGTTCAAGCGGGCACTGAACAGGTTTTTTCGGTTGTCGATGATGTTTTCTGCAGAAAATACCACCCATTGACTATCCGTGCTGATCACAAAATTAGCTGATACATCACCGAACTCGGCCAATACAGGGTTCAATTGTCTGGTTTGAACGTCAGCAGTAGCAGAGTAGTGCCAGCTCAATATCCCAAGGAGAATCAGCGCAGTTCTTCGCATGCTAGTCCCCGTTACAATCACCGGCTAAATCAATCAGCCGGTACATGCTTACTCTGGTGCGCTCAGCGGTGGCATCGGCACATGGATAGTGGCGCAGTATGCACGCAGCAATTCCAATTCATCTGCGGTGGCTTGCTGGTCATGCAGCACCGTGGTCAGCCAGGCTTTAACCAGTTGTTGTTTATCCTTAGGGGTGAGCAGATTCAGTGCCTCTAAGGATCTTTTCAGGTCATCAGCCCAGCTTTTATGCTGGGGCCAGCTGGGTGATGATGGCAGGTCTTTCAATTCAGTAATGTTCAAACCGGCTGTATAAGCGGTAAGTGCAGCAGCTTTGTTATCGATGTGTCCGAACCAGGCCAAAGCGGCGAGACTGGTTGCTACTGCATCCTGTCGCTGTTTCAGGTGAAAGCGGCCATGTTCTTTTACGCTGGCCGGTTGCATGGCATCCTGCAGGTAACTGGAGATAATCTGGCTGAGTAAAAACTCGAACGGATCAATCCGCTGATCGGCAATGCTCAGATCACGCACTGTTGTATGCAAACTCTGGATTTCCTTGCGGGAACGCCGTTTGACCGCAGGCAGGGCAATTTCCAGCAATGGTAGACGCTGAGTGGCTGTGACTTCACCAAATTGCCGCATCAGTTCAGACACCTGCTGAGTTGTGGTGTCGCCCAGATGCCGACTAATGCTTTCCAGCTGCTGGGTCTTGATGGTTTGATCCGGGTCCAGCATCAGCATTAACACCAGCGCCGGCGACCACTCATGGTGTCGAGCGGCACGAACCAGTGGGTCCGGCAATGATTCTGCCAATACCGCAGCAGCCAAAATAGCCTGCCAGTGTGGGTGGCCGATATTTTCGATAATACTGTCAGCGCTCAGATCGAACCCGCCTGGTGCTTTGGCCTTCTTGGTGCGTTGTTCGGATTCACGTTTGGCGTCTTCCAGGCTGCGGCGTTTTTCGCGAGCCATCCGTTCGGCAATTATTTTTATTTCTTCAGGCTGAAAGCTCGGATCAACGGCTTTAATTCGTTCAAACAATGGCGGATGGGTAGCGAACATCTTGACTGCCTGGCCGGGGCCAAACAGCATATGGCTGACTTCTTCAGCTTCAGCCTCGAGAATTGCACCATGTTGGCTGGCGCCGATTTTTTTTAGTGCGCCGGCAATACCATTTGGGTCCCGGGTAAATTGAACGGCTGAAGCATCAGCCAGATATTCGCGTTGCCGGGCCACTGCGGCCTTGATCCAGCGGCCGAAAAACAAGCCGATATAACCAACCACAACCAAACCGATGGCAATCGCCAAGACCACCCCGGCATTACCCTCGCGGCGGCGGCCACCACCAAATAAATAAGCGTTATGCAGTAATTTGCGACCCATAATCGCCAACACCAAAATACCGAACAAGATCCCCATCAGCTTAATATTCAAGCGCATGTCACCGTTCAGGATATGACTGAATTCGTGCGCGATGACACCTTGTAGTTCAGATCGGTTCAAAGTCTCCAGGGTGCCGCGGGTAACTGCAACCACGGCATCGGATGGGCTGTAACCAGCAGCAAATGCATTGATGCCGGATTCATGATCCAATACATAAATATCCGGCACTGGAACGCCGGAGGCCAGGGCAATTTCTTCAACAACGTTAACCAGCCGCCGTTGTAATGGGTCCCGGGTATCGGGATCAACCCGCTGGCCACCCAGTTCCTGGGCAACTTTCCCGCCACCACCACGTAATCCGGCAACCCGAAACAGGCTGGAAAAGCCCAATATACCGGCAGTGCCCAACCCGGTCCAAGTGAGCAACATGCTCTGATCAGCCAGATTGGTGGGTGAAAATAATGCCGGTACCAAGCCACTTGGGCCGACCTCCTGGGGGTGCCCCAATAACACCAGCACCAGTAGCATCATGGCCAGCACCACTGCTGCTACCGCCAGAAAGAATAAAAATACCAGACGCTTGCTGAGTGAGCGTGCTTTGGCCTGCTGCTGAAAGAAGTTCATGCTGCTGGTCTCCTGTGCATATCATCACCCATCGGACAAGTTATTCGATGCGGCTGGTGGCGTAATTGTAGTTGTAGTCAAAATATTTGATCAGGCTATCTAACAGCTTCAAATTCATTACATTGCCCTGGTGTTCATCGCTAGCGGTAGCCACGCGATCACGGTGATACAGCAGTTTTTCTTTGTCACGCTCCAGAAAACCTACGGTGGCCAGTACGTAATCATTCCAGCGTAACGCGCGCACCGAAAAGTCTTCTTTTTTTAATAACACCTGATTGGCGTAATCAATAGCGCTTTCATAATCGCCATGCGAAGCTCTAAGTTGGGCGATGTGCCAGCGCAAGGAAGACTGTTCGGCACCGGTGGTACGGATGTAGCTCTCAATCAGATCGGCAGCCTGTTTTTGACAACTGATCTCTGCCAGCGCCCGAAAGCCCTGTCCCGGTGTTTGGTCGAAGGCCTGATAATCAAGCGACATATCGGTTTGCAGGTGCTGTTGGTAAAGCTGTTCACAGTCATTGGCAGTGCTGCCAAAGGCCAGACAGGTGAACAGCACGGCGATAGCCAGTTTGTGCATCATTAATTTATTCTGGATCAAAACAGCGGCGGGCTCGCCCACCGCTGAAAGCATTACTCAGGTGAAAGAAACTTGCGGTGCTTCGCGTTTTTCTTCTGATTCAATTTCCAGCAGTTCAGCTTTATTGAAATTAAACCAGCCGGCGAAGAAATTGGCCGGGAAGCTTTCGCGCAGAGTATTGTAAATCATGATGGCATCGTTAAATGCCTGACGGGCAAATGACACCTTGTTTTCGGTGGTAGTCAGTTCTTCCGACAGCTGCATCATATTTTCATTGGCTTTCAGGTCAGGGTAGGCTTCCGAGAGTGCAAACAGACGGCCCAGCGCACCGGAAACACCCTGTTCAGCTTGCGACAACTGCTGCATGGCCGCCGGGTCCCCAGGGTTTTGCTTGGCTTGCTGCAAACCACTGACCGCTGCATTGCGCGCCTGAATCACCGCTTCCAGTGTTTCCTTTTCATGTTTCATGTAGCCCTTGGCAATTTCTACCAAATTGGGAATCAAATCATAGCGTCGGGTAAGTTGCACATCGATTTGTGCAAACGCGTTTTGGTGCTGGTTGCGTGCTGCTACCAGACGGTTGTAGATGGAAATGGCAAAGACCACCGCCACTACGATTAAACCTAAAAGAATCCAGCCCATAGTCATATCCAGGGTTTGAGGAAACTAGATTTTAGCAAATAGGCAGGCTTGTGCGTCAGCCAGAAGTCATATGTCTTGTTAAAGGTGGTTACCCGCCATGAATTTGTAGATAAGCACCCAGTCCCGCCAGGATGAAAGTTACCAGCAAGGTTCGCAGCCAAATCCAGATGGCCGGATGCTGCTGGATAAAGCCGGATTGCTGTTTATTAACGGGTTTTTCAGCATCATCCGCATCTGTTTCAGCCCCGGCATAGTCCATTACTGCGGCATGAAAATGCAGTGCAGCATAGACTAACAATGCTGCAGGCGCCCAATTCAGAGCAGTGAAATAAGACAGCAATATACCCAGGAAAACACAGATCAGCAGGCCAATGGCAAAAGCCAGCAGGTTCATGCCTGGGTAGATTCCGGTAGCGGATTATCTGACGATAGCTCTACCTGATGGCCAGCGCGGATCACTGCCGCCTTCCACTTCACCGGTTTGTTTATTCCACATGACCCCATGCATATTCCCCCAGGTACGCTCGCGCACGTTCACGGTATGCCCGAGAGCCTGCAGAGTCGCGATCTGGTCAGCGCTCAATGCATCCGGTTCAGCGCTGATTTCATCAGGCTGATACTGGTGGTGAATACGCGGCAATGACACCCAGGAAACCGGCCCGTTGCCATCAATAAAATCCAGCAGGCCCAGCAAAACCATGGTAATGATACGGCTTCCGCCAGGGGTCCCCAGTACAGCAACCCGTTGTTCACCCAGTACAAATGTAGGTGTCATGCTGGACAGCATGCGTTTACCCGGTTCGATGGCATTGGCTGAGTAACCCAGCAAGCCATAAGCATTGGGTGCACCGGCCTTGGCGGAAAAATCATCCATTTCGTTGTTCAGCAAAAAACCGGTGCCGGGTGCCATAAAAGCTGAGCCGTAGGGCAGGTTTACCGTCAATGTGGCGGCTACCATATTGCCGTCAGTATCAATTAGCGAAAAGTGGCTGGTATCAGTACCCTTGGGAGAGTCTTCGAAACCAGCCAGGTTGTTGCTGTCAGAAGCTTTATCCAGACGCATGGACGCTCGCAGCCCAGCGGCGTAATCACGGCTGGTCAGCAACCTGACCGGCACCTCGAAAAAATCCGGATCACCCAGGTAAATGCTGCGGTCGCGGTAGGCTCGGCGCATTGCTTCCGCCAATACGTGGATACGTTTGGCATCATCCATAGTACTGATGTTGTAAGGTTCGACAATGTTGAGGATTTCTGCAATCGCCACACCACCGGATGAGGGTGGGGGTGCGGTCACCAGTTGGTATCCCTGATAACTGGTGCGGATGGGTTGTCGTTCCTTGATGGTATATCCGGCCAGATCTGCATGGTTCCAGATACCACCTGCATCACGCACACCTTTAACCAGTTTGTCGGCGAGTTCACCTTTATAAAAGCCATCAAAACCCTGTGCAGCAATCAGTCGCAGGGTGTTGGCGATATCCGGTAGTTTGATCAGGTGCCCGATCGGTGGGTTTTCGCCATCAACCAACAATGCGTCGGTTGCCGCCGGCCAGCGCCGGATGGTTTCGGCACGATAACCCATTAATGAATGATATTTCTCATCAACCGGAAAACCTTCAGTAGCCAGGCGAATTGCCGGTTTCAGGCTTTCACTTAATGGCAGCCGGCCGTAATTTTTAGCCAGATGCACCATGCCGGCGGCATGTCCGGGAATGCCTGCAGCCAGCGGACCATTAACTGCCAGATCACGATTCACTTCACCGTTTTCGTCCAGGTACATATCCCGATCGGCCGCCATGGGCGCAATTTCACGGCCATCAATCATCACCTGGTGATTGTCTTCTGCCCGATGCAATAACCAGAATGCGCCTCCGCCAAGTCCTGAGCTGGAGGGTTCAACCACTGCCAACGCAGCCGATACCGCGATCGCCGCATCAAATGCATTACCGCCATTGGCCAGCACTTCATGACCGGCTTCGGTGGCCAGGTAATGGGCACTGGCAACTGCAGCTTTGGCAGGTTTCTGGGCCAGTGCAAATGGTGCGTATACACCCAGCAGGCAAATCAAAGCCAGGCCCACTGCCATGCCGGGGGTTGTGGTTGAAATAAATCGTTTCATGCGGCGTCTTCTCGTTGTAACAGTTGATATTTGGCCATCAGCTCCGGTTCACTTTCAGGATGGTCCGGATCCAGGGGAATACACTCCACCGGACAAACTTCAACACATTGTGGGGTATCAAAATGCCCGACACACTCAGTGCAGCTGGCCGGGTCAATAACGTAAAACTCCAAGCCCTGGGAAATAGCCTGATTGGGGCATTCCGGTTCACATACATCGCAATTGATGCATTCATCGGTGATTTTAAGCGCCATCTCAGTCGTGCTGGTAGTGATCGACCAGTGCCGCAAACACCTTGGGATGAACAAATTCGGATACATTGCCACCCAGGCGCGCGATTTCCTTGACCAGCGAGGAAGAAATAAAGCTGTATTGCTCGGCTGGTGTTAGAAATACGGTTTCCACATTACTGATCAAATGCCGGTTCATACTGGCCAGCTGAAATTCATACTCGAAATCTGAGACAGCACGCAGACCGCGCAGCAGCACACCAGCGCCCAGCTGCTGTACAAAATCAGCCAGCAGGGTATTAAAGCCCATTACTTCAACATTGGGGTGATTGGCCAGTACATGCTGCGCCAATTCGATCCGCTGTGCCAGACTGAGTGTGGGTTGTTTATGCGGGCTCTCGGCAATGGATACAATCAAGCGGTCAAACAGCCGACTGGCACGTGCAACCAGATCGGCATGTCCGGTGGTAATCGGATCAAATGTGCCAGGATAGACTGCCACACGATAGTCACAACCAATGGGGGTATCAGCATTCATCAGCCTATTATATCCGGGCTTAAAGCTTAGGGGTTCCTTGAATGATTTTTGATAAAAAAAAGGCGGCATAATTGCCGCCTAAAGGGGGTTAGAGTCAGAGGTTGAACCATCTGGCGATGGTTCGAAAAAGAAGACCCCGGCACGGGTTAATTGCTTTCACAGAAAATATTATTTTTTATAACAAAATAGTAAAGCCAGAGCTTCACCTGATATTTTTCTTTTAATTTCATGTAGTTGAGAAAAACTGGAAATTTCCTGCCTGACCGGTATTTCTATATAAACGAATGCACCCGGTTTAAGCCAGTTGTGTTGTAATAACTGTTTTAATATCTGATTGTGGCTGCCATGCGACCACGGCGGGTCGATAAAAACCAGATCAAACGGGGCGCAGGGGAAGCCGGGCGGCTGGTCACATAACACCACAGCATCAGCATGTTTAACCTCAACGGTATCAGCGGACAACAGTTCACGCGCATGCAATAAACCATCCAGTGCTGTGTTGTTTTGTTCTACCAGCACTGCACAGCTGGCGCCTCGCGAGATAGCTTCAAAGCCCAGAGCACCTGTGCCGGCAAACAAATCCAGGCAATGTGTGTCGTGGATTACCGGTTGCAACCAGTTGAACAGTGTTTCCCGCAGCCGGTCGCCGCTGGGCCGCAAACCTTCTACATCCGCGACTGGCAAACGGCGGCCACGCCATTGGCCACCGATAATGCGTACGCCAGGCGTTGATTTGGCTTTGGCTCTGGTTTTCCTCATGGTCAGACGTTATATCATGTGCAGCCCAAGGCTTCATTTTTGATGTTTTATCATTTTGCTTAAATAACAATCGATATGCTGAATCTGTTTCGAAAAAAATCATCAGATAACCGTCCGGTCAACAATTCCAATTGGCGTGACCGACTGGCCCGGTCGCGTTCGGTGTTGAGTGATGAAATCCGTGAACTTATTACCAGCGCCGGCAGTATCGATGAGAATCTGCTGGAAGACCTGGAAGCAGTACTGTTGGGGGCTGATTTGGGTGTGGCAACCACCACCCGGATTCTGGAAGCGTTACGCCAGGCGCAAAAGGCTGGTGTTGTCAGCACTCCACAGCAGGTGTTGCCTGCCATTCAGGCCGAGTTGTTCGATTTGTTGGAACCGTGCGAGCAATATTTGAGCATCGACCCTGATCATCGCCCATATGTGTTGCTGATGGTTGGTGTAAACGGAGTGGGCAAAACCACCACCATCGGTAAATTAACCCAGCGTTTTCGGGAAGAAGGTTTATCGGTGATGCTGGCCGCCGGCGATACCTTCCGGGCTGCCGCTGCCGAGCAGTTGCAGGTATGGGGTGAGCGCAACCAGGTGCCGGTGGTGGCACAACAGGCCGGTGCCGACCCGGCGGCAGTGGTGTTTGATGCAATGCAGTCTGCCCAGGCGAAAAATGTCGACATTCTGATTGCTGATACGGCCGGCCGCCTGCACACACAAACCAACCTGATGGCCGAGCTGGAAAAAGTGGTGCGGGTGATCAAGCGTCAGGATCAGACCGCACCGCATGAGGTGATGCTGGTAGTGGATGCCTCCACCGGACAAAATGCATTGCACCAGGCACGCGAGTTTAATCAGGCGGCAAAACTCAGCGGAATTACCGTCACCAAGCTGGACGGTACGGCGCGTGGCGGGGTGTTGTTTGCGATTGCCAATGAATTAAAAATTCCGATCCGCTTTATTGGCGTAGGGGAACGTGCTGAAGATTTACGCCCGTTTGACGCCGCCAGTTTTATTGATGCTATTTTGCCTCTCGAGGCAAAATAAAAATAGATAATCAGCCGCTTGAATAAGGCCCAACGTCAACAATCCACATTTGCTGATCGCCTGCTGGGATGGTGGGAACAGCACGGTCGCAAAAACCTGCCATGGCAACAACCGGGCAATGCTTATGGTTTCTGGATTGCAGAAGTAATGCTGCAGCAAACCCAGGTGAGCACGGTCATACCTTATTTTCTAAAATTTATGCAGCGCTTTCCGAATCTGGAAACACTGGCAAATGCGCAGCTGGACGAAGTGCTGGCGTATTGGTCGGGCCTGGGTTATTACAGCCGGGCGCGTAATCTGCACCGGGCAGCCAATATTTGCCTGCGGCAACATGCCGGGAATTTGCCTGATAATCCAGATCAATTGGAACAGCTGCCCGGGATTGGGCATTCGACCGCCAATGCCATTGTCAGTCAAAGCGCTGATGCGATATTGCCGATTCTGGATGGCAATGTAAAAAGAGTCCTGGCACGGCATGCCGGTATCCATGGCTGGCCGGGGCAGAGCAAAATAGCCAAACAATTGTGGTTGCTGGCCGAACAACGCTTGCCGGAACGTGACGGGGCCAACTATACCCAGGCCAGCATGGACCTGGGTGCAATGTTGTGTACCCGCAGCAAACCGGATTGCGATCAATGCCCGGTAAGTGTCGACTGTTTTGCTTTGCAGCACGATAAGGTCAGTGAACTACCCGGCAAGAAACCTAAAATGCTCCGGCCCGAACAACAAGTCCATTGGCTGGTACAACGTGATACAGATAATAGGGTATTGATGGAGCGACGGCCGCCTGCTGGTATCTGGGGTGGTTTATGGTCACTGCCGGAAGCCAGACCGGATGCTTCCACAGCAGCCGAAACATTGCCGGTAATCCGTCATGAGTTGACCCATCGCAGCATGTTTATAACACCCTGGCTGAGTGGTGCTGTCGCACCGATGCTTGTTGCCGATACGGATCAGCAGCAATGGTTTACAATCGAACAGGCGTTGGCGCTGGGTTTGCCCAAGCCTGTACGAACACTGTTAGAGAGTTTTAAATGAGTAATACTGTTAATTGCGTGGTGATGAACGAACCTGGCGAAGCCCTGGCTGCAGCGCCTTACCCGGGCGAACTGGGTCAGCGTATTCTGGAAAATGTTTCCAAACCTGGCTGGATGCGCTGGTTGGCACATCAAACCATGTTGATCAACGAAAATCGTTTAACGCCCATCGACCCTAAACACCGGGCATTTTTGGAACAGGAGATGGAAAACTTCTTTTTTGGAGATGGTTCGGCAACACCGGAAGGCTATCGGCCACCGGAAGCATAACCGACCACCGATATGCCACTGAATATCCATACCCAAACCATTGATACCGGTATTGGAGATTGGATATTTACTGAAGCACAACCAGCGCTGGATCTGGCAGATAGCGTAGCCAGCCTGTGGGAAGGCTATGGCGATTTGCCGCCCTTTACTGAAAAAATTCTGCCACGCACCACGGTTGAATTGATGTTCAATCTGGGTAATCCGCATAAGGTTTTGGCTGTGGATGGGAAGGCCTGTGATAAACCTTATGAGTGCGGCTGGTTGTCCGGCATGCAACAGCGTTTTCTTACCGTGCATACGCCCAATGGTTCACACCTGATTTCAGTTAGCCTGAAACCGCTAGGCGCCTGGCGGTTACTGCGATTGCCGTTGACTGATGTAACCGGCCGGGTACCTTTGATTTCTTCAATTTGGGGGCAACAGATTGATTCTTTAAGCGACCAGCTATTGAGCATACAAACAGCAGCACAACGATTTACCGTATTGGAAAATTGGCTGCGCCAAGAGCTGGATATGGCAAGCAGCACGCCTGCCTGGTTGATGCACGCCACCCAGCAATTGGAAAACAGCCGCGGCCAGATAGGTATTCAGCAGCTTAGCCGTAAGCTGGGTATCAGCCGCAGTTTGCTGCATCGGGATTTTCGTGAGCATATCGGTTTGGCGCCTAAAAGCTATGCACGTTTGTGCAGGTTCGATTTTCTACTGAAGCAACCTGCAAAAAACTATAACGCCTGGTTGGATACCGCCGAGCAGCTGGGTTATTACGATGATTCGCATTTGTACCGCGATTTTCGTGCCATTACCGGCACAACGCCCAGGGAGTACTGGCGTTTGCGCACGCCCGATGGCAGCGCTATGTATATATAAGGAGGGCTTCGACTAGATTTTGTTGTGGACAAAATTACAAGACAGCTGCATTGCTCGGGGCTAGCATTGAAAAATTAAAACGAGAAGAACGGGAGTAATCTATGCCTGAAGTTAATTATTTAGCGGTTTTTCTGGCCGCATTATCGGGATTTGTATTGGGTGGTTTGTGGTATTCACCGATGCTGTTTGCCAAAGTCTGGATGCAACATAGCGGTGTCACCGAAGAGCAAATGAAAAACAGCAATCCGGCAAAAATTTATGGGCTGGCATTTGTATTGTGTCTATTGGCCAGTTACGTGTTTGCGTTTTTCCTGGGGCCGGATGCCGGTTTGCACAACGGCCTGATTTACGGCTTCTCAGCGGGTTTGTTCTGGGTGGCGGGTTCGTTTGGTGTGAATTACCTGTTTGAACACAAAAGCCTGAAATTGTGGTTGATCAATGGTGGATATCACACCATTCAGTTCACCTTGATCGGCTTGATTTTGGGAATTATGGGCTAATCATCAACATGTTTATCGACTCTTGTCGATCCACAGGATCACCAGCCTGAGTTAACCGCTTGTACAAGTGAATTGACTGGCTGTGAGAAACTGCTAGTTTATGACAGTGGCTTGTGCCAGTTGACCGATGCTGCTGCTTACGAGCATGGGTCTATGTGGGTCAATGGTCTTTGAAAAAGGTTGCGCCCCCGGAAACTTTATCGGGGATTTGGGATTTAGGGCAAAGCTGGCTAAACAGTTTGGTCTATTGTCCGCCGAGGTATAGCTGCCGCTATGTCACAAGGGGAATAGCCCGAAATGTGACGCCAGATTTTTCCTAAAACCAAATAGGACAAAGTAGCAAAGATTGAAGAAGGGCAGTTGCTCTCAAACGCGTGTATAGCTACCCCTTACAGCCCAATTTACGGTCCGCCCTGGTAAAGTATCCGGGTAGTTGACATTGCCGCGCCGGGAAGGTCTAATAGGCGGCTACCGAATTCCGGTAGCTGTCTATTTTCCTCGCTGGCCAGGTAGCTCAGTTGGTAGAGCAGCGGACTGAAAATCCGCGTGTCGGTGGTTCGATTCCGCCCCTGGCCACCATTTGATCAATGACTTACGAGCGTTTGGCGTTTTTTTGAGCGTACAAATTGCCCTATTCGCTTAAAGAAAGTTCAACTACCTCTTTTTTAGCAGCCACTTGGATGGTCATCAAAAGCTGTGTCTGATTAATATCAGTTAGATGATCGACATCACCTCTGACTTCGCCAAGAATGTTAAAAGTGTCATTGATAAGGTCGTAGGACCATAGTTGGTTTTCTGCATTGATCGCGTAGATCGCATTGCCGTTGATTACAAAAGATTTAGCGCGTCCTGCTTGTCCGCTTAATGGCTCAATATGCTTTGGTTCGACGGGCCCTGGTTGCCAAAATTGATCCAGGTGATCTTTATAAATTAGTTGCCCATCGTCGCTTTTGAGTGCCCATAATACTCTCTTATCTGTTATTTCTATCATCTCGGTGCTGTCTAAATCGTACTCCACAAGCTTTGATACCCCATTGATACGTAGCAGCAATAAAGCACTGTTGTTTTGACTGTCCCATTGGAACAACCGGGATACAGGGTCCGCTAAAGGGAAAACGTTGTGAGTTGAATCCAGAAATACCTGTGTCAGCACGTTATTGGCATTGACCAGAAGGCTGTTACCGTCTGCTGACCAATTGAACCCGGCAATGGATGTATCCACCGGAAAGTGGGTGAGTTGTTGTGGCCCGTTGCCGGTGCTTATCCAAAGTTGCTGCTCTCCCGAGCGCTCGGACTGGAAAGCAATTAAATCGCCATCCGGTTGAAAGATGGCGAAGTCTTCGCCAACAATTGAGCGCTCGAAACTTGGCAACACACCAGGTGTTGTCTCAGTAATTTGCCTACGTGGCAGTGAGACGATATCGCTGTCATACGGTCCCTTAATCATGAGCAGTCGTTTACCGTTCGGGTGAAATTCGGGTAGTTGCATATTATCTGAAAAGGGCAAACTAATTTTGCTGACTTTGCCGTCATAGGAAAGTGTGAAAAGTTGCCTGCCGGTGCTCAAAATAAGCTGTTCGTTTAACGGATCAAAATTCGGATAGAGCAGTCGTGACTCAGGTATTTCTTGCGGGTATTCGATCGGGTAGCTGGAAACTATACGCCCATTCGGTTTGAGCATTTCAATGAAGTGCTGGCCATTATTATGGATACTAGTTACGGCTATCAGATCATCCCTGACGGAGTAGGCAAAGTGGATTAAATTGCCCTCTTGCAGTTCGTATAAGTCGGTGCTGCGATTCTCGCTTATTGAATAATTGATCAATTTCCAACGCTCGGAATGTTTTTGTAACAGGGCAATATTGTCGTCACTTAACCAAACAGGCTGTTTTACTTCTGAGTTTTGGCATTGCAGGATTACAGACGGCTGTTGCGGGCTTGCAAGCGCCTTCTCAAAATCCAAGCTGACCAGGTTGTAACAATTTTTCTGTGTAATCGATTCACTGCAGGCTTCGGTGGCTAAAAACACCAGCCGTTTGCCATCACCAGAAAAGCTGTGCCTGCCGTAAGCGCCCCAATCTTTGGTCAGCAGGATTTCTTGCTGTGTGCTGATATTTTTGGCCCATAATTGATTAGCGCATTGTCTATCCAAATAACGGTGGAAAACGATGTATTGACCATCAGGGGTATAACTTGCATCAAACTCTTTATCGTCAGTGGCGGTAATCGAGCGTAATGTATCAAACGTTAATTGCGAGGTTTGTTCAGGCGAAGAATATTGATAACCAATAATACCTAAAAGAATTATTCCAACGGCAATTGAAACCAACCATAAACCAGTCTTTAATGGATATGGTCGATTAGCTTTACGAGTAATGCTATTAGCCTCACTAGCAAGGGTTTCGCCGACGGCATTCTCCTGGGTACTGTTGGGTGTTGTCGAGTCGTTTTCATCCAACCATCGGACATCGCACTCCAAACTGTATCCTTGTTTGGCATGAGTTTTAATATAAACCTGGACTTTGCCGTCGTCGCCCAGTGCTTTTCTTAATTGGGCGATGCTTCTCTGCAATGTATTGGGTGAAACAATCGAGCCTGACCAGACTTCAGACAGCAACGTTTCATGGCTAACGACCTTGCCCTGATTTTCAGCCAGGCAAGTTAAAACAGCCAACGCTTTAGGTGCAATCGTTTGAGACTGCTGTTTTCGAGTGATTTGATTCCTGGACAAGTCAATAAAAAAATCGCCCATCCAATACTGTGACATCATATAACCTCTGGTTGGACTACAAGCCCGGATATTGCACGAGTTTCGGTAGTGCAGTCTGTTTTTTCCTTGTAACTCATAAATTTATACACGACTTTGCTTATTTTTGAAAAAGACTGTTTGTACCTGCTGAGTTTCTGCTCCATCTGACAGGTTCATCCCGGCCTATCAGCCTGACGCCATAGCCAGCTATGGCTTACAACCCGATAGACCAAACTGAACCTACCAGCTGAACCAGAATTCTCAGCAAACTCATGCAATATCCGGGCTAGCCGTGATTCAAAGACGCCGCTGTCAATCGTGAGTTCAACTGATCAATGCAACGCCTTGTATTTGGACACTATGCGGTATTTAAACGCGCTTTGAAGCCGGCTGTTAGCAAGACGATATGCTACCTGATGTTGCCCGGCTTTTGCGTCATGTATTACTTAAACGAGAAAAGCAACCCTGGCCCGGAGCCGAAAGCATCTCATAAGCATCTGAAAAAGAACAGATAATTTTTTCTTCAGCTGGAAATCAGCTAGAAATCAGTCAAACGTCAAGTGTTTCAGCCTCAGCCCACCTAGATTGATACAAATGCGCACCGCTCTACTCAGAGCAGCGTTACACGAATGAATTTGAGTGTTGTAACAACAATGAGAACCCTATGGGCATCTATTTCAGCTTTTACAGACATGTGCAGATACCTGATTACTTGCTTTTGATGGCCTTGGCAATGCTCATTCTAGCGATCAGCGGTCGAGCGCACAGCCAGGACGACTTTCCGATTCTCGAAGGGCCTTACCTCGGGCAAACGCCACCGGGTTCAACGCCTGAGGTCTTTGCGCCCGGCATTGTCAACACGGTTGAACTGGAAGAAAAGGAGGGCATGTTTGGAGCGGACATCAATACATTCTACTTTGTCAGGGGTGATGCCGAGAACACCTATCGCCACCTGATCGCCCTTGAATACAAAAATAATCGTTGGCAGCAGTCGATAGTATTTGAGGGTGAGACTGAGCCGTCTGTCTCACCGGATGGTAACACCATCTATTTTCAGAACAACTATATAGAACATAGCAATGCAGGATGGTCAGGGTTAAAAAGCCTCGGTTTGCCTTTCGCCAATGAGCGCATCATGCGGCTTTCTGCGGCCAGGAGTGGAAACCGTTATTTTGATACCTTTAGTGAAAGCCTGGATGTTCCGCTGCGCTTTTCGCGCTTGATCAACGGCAACTATGAAGCTCCAAGGTCACTCGGCGAACAGTTTACTGTTGGTCGCTATAACGCTCACCCCTTTATTGCACCAGACGAATCCTACATCGTCTGGGACAGTATCAGGGAAAGTGGTTATGGCCAGTCTGATCTTTATATCAGCTTTCGTGAGCGCGATGGCTCCTGGGGACCTGCTGTCAACCTGGGTAACGAGATCAATACCGAGCATGCCGAAAATTACCCGAGCGTATCACCTGATGGGAAATACCTCTTTTTTGATCGACGTGTGAGAACTGAAAACGGCCGCAAGGTGGATATTTACTGGGCTGATATCCGATTCATTAAAGCAATGAGGCCCAAACAATAACCCGTCATGAGACAGAAACCTCACTAAACGTTTTGATTTTATCTTCGTGAGGCTTTTTTTTGGAAGCAAGAGATTTAATATGACAATCCATTTAACTATTAGAAGTCTACTGATTATCGCTCTGTTAAGCGGTGCTGGTAGCTATATCGCGGCAAGCGCTAAAGAAAATAACAACCACGCACCAGAGGCGACAACCGCCGAGGCTTCAGGATCATTCAGAGATATACCCTTTCTCGATAACGCCTTTATTGATGCAGCGCCTGCCGATAAAAACGATGGTATTCCGGTCGGCAAATTAGGTGTTGATGGCGGCAATAAGGATAGCATTATGCGGTTGGCTCAGGAGATTGCCGGCAGCCATCACGGGAGTTTAGACAGCCTGCTTATTGCCCATAAGGGTAAACTGTTATTCGAGTCCTATTATTTACGCGGCAGGGTCGACCTGCCACACCCACAAGCTTCAGCGACGAAAACCTATACAGGCATGGCTCTGGGTCGCGCAATCCAGCTAGGTTATCTGAGCATGGCGGATTTAGACAAACCTCTGGTCAGTTTTCTGCAAGATCTGGACCCAACAACGTTCGTCGAAGGTGCAGAGTTAGTCACGCTGCATACAGCGATGACCATGACCACCGGTATTCGTATCACTGCAGAACAGTGGGCGGAATTTGAAACAGACCCCAGCCAGATACAAGGTCAGCAGCACCTTCAAGCTATTTTCGAACATAGTGCGCCAATTACCGCCGAGTCTCAGACCTTTCTATACGGTACCGGCCCAGGCCTGGTGATGCAGGTGCTGAACGCTGTTGTGCCTGGCACTGTTGAAGACTTTATAAAGCACGAACTCCTCGACAAACTGGGCATCGCGAATTACAACTGGCAGACCGCGCCTAATGGCCTGCCAGAGGCGGGTTGGCGCACCAGTATGACATCGCGGGATATGCTCAAGTGGGGGATGTTGGCTGCCGGCAAAGGCCAATGGAAGGGTGAACAGTTAGTTCCGGAAGCGTTTATCAACCGAGCAGCCAGCAGGCTTCTCACCACTGGTGATGATGATGTCTACGGCGGCGGCAAGCATGTCTCTAAGCTGGGCTACGGGTATTTCTGGTGGAGTGCGGATTTAAAACATGGCGATAAAAGTTACTTCAGCACGTCCGCTCAAGGTGGTGGCGGTCAGTACATCATCCTGATTGAAGAGCTTGATTTGATCATTGTGGTGACTGCTCATGAAAATGATAACAGTACCCTGCAGATGACAGCAAAACAGATCGTGCCCGCATTTCTCAGTGGGACAGCTCAATCACAACCAGGAGAGGCAGGGTGAAAAATAAAATACGTTTCTTTGTGGTCTTGCTGTTACTTCCTGTTGCTGGCGTTGGGGTGGTTGAGCAAAAAGCCTATGAAATGCCGAGAACCCAGGTTGTGCCCATTAAAGACAGCAATACCGGCAGGCAATATGAGCTTTATATACGATTGCCAGAAGGGTACTCAGACACCGTCGATGCCCCATACCCTGTCATCTACGCCACGGATGCGGCCTGGCATATGGAAATGCTGTCTGGGTCTACAGAGTATCTTATGCAAAATGCTATTGTGGTTGGCATATCCTGGCAAACAGATCTTGGAGGTGATAGGGCACACGCCAGCAGGTCTCGCGATTATACGATTGTAAAATATGAAACGGCTAGAGGCCCAACAGGAGAGGCCATTAACCACCTGTCCTTCATCCGTGACGACGTTATCAACTATATAGAGAAAAATTATCGAGCCAATCCCCATGAACGGACTTACTTCGGCTATTCCGCAGGTGGTGAATTTGGTGCATACATCTTGATCGCCCAACCAGATACCTTTAACCATTATATTTTAGGCAGCCCGGCATTTGATCAGCAAAGCCTTGCTTATCTGGAAAAATTGGCAGTTGAAACCACGCTTCAACAACAGGGGCTGAACGTAGCAGTGTTTCTATCTATCGGTGAATTGGAGCGATCAGAGGCAATGAGCTTCACCAGGGAATTTGAGTCGCTGCTGCAGCGAAAAAAAGCGGCAGGAATTGCGTTGACCGGCCTTGAGGTCATTGAAAATTCCGATCACGGCACTGCATTTCCCGAAACTGTGGTGCGCTCAGTTAAATGGCTATCTGGGCTGACCAGTGAATAATTCTAAGGGAAACGTTATGCAGCGCCTTGCAACATTGTTTGTACTGCTGATCACTGCTTTGGTGACGCTCAGCGGAGGCTATGCTCAGGACGGCTCTGCTGTTCCAGAAGGTCCGTACTTTGGGCAAACGCCGCCAGGCTTAACACCAGAGCCTTTTGCGCCGGGCATTGTTTCCACTCAGGGCTGGGAAATTAGCGGGGTTTTTTCTCCTGATATGAAAGAGTTTTACCTAATCAGAGAGGTAGAGGTCGCAGGCAATCTGGAACAGCAGTTTATTGTTTTTGAAAACAAAAACAATGCATGGTCTGAAAAAGTCATATCGCCCCGTATCGGCCAGCCGTTTATCGCGCCCGATGGTAAAACCATGCATTTGGGCAGGCGTTATAAAGAACGCATCGAGGGTGGTTGGTCAGACATAAAAAGCCTTGGTTCCCCATTTGAAGAACTACGCATCATGCGCCTAACCAGTTCCGCCAGGGGCACCTATGTGCTTGATGAAGCCACCCGAGACGGTCACGGCCTGTTGCGTTATTCACGCCTGATCGATGGCGTACGTGAAGCGCCACAACCACTACCTAAAGCAATCAATACGGGACGGTGGAACGCGCACCCCTTTATTGCACCGGACGAATCCTACATTCTATGGGACGGACAAAGAAATAACCCGGTTCGTAACGCCGATCTTTTTGTTAGTTTTCGACAGCCAGATGGCACTTGGGGTGAGGCCATTAAAATGGGTGATGAGATTAATACGGACGAGTCGGAATCAGGCGCAAGGGTGACACCTGACGGCAAGTATCTATTCTTTAACAGAATGGTGGAGCGTGCGACCGATAACGTCGATATCTATTGGGTTGACGCAAGTATTATTGAGAACCTCAGACCCAAACCATAATCCTTTAACAAAAGCGCATCTGCACTAGCCTGATTCTGTCTGCAAACTACAGAATAAATAAGTATCCAAATCTGATAACTCCGAGAAATTCCATGCAAAATACATTCAAGCTGCTGTTATTGGGCGCCACGCTATCGTTCGTGGCCGTCGAAGCCAATGCTTCCAAAACTATTGCGATCAACCCAACCAGCAAAGCCGCGCTGCTCGATGGCCGTTGTGGTAATGATGAATGGGACGCAGCCACAAAAATCGAACTGCCGGCTCAGGTTGTCATTCACCTGATGCACGATAAGGACTATTTTTACATTTGCACCAGTGGCAAAGCAGAAGACTACACGGTTTTAGATCTTTATATAGAACATGCAGAAACTCGCCGTCTTCACAAGTTTCATCTCTCTGCTTCCATGGGAGAAGCTGTACTTACCGAGGAAGGGTGGAACAATGAATCTGGCCCATGGAACCTCATCGATTATGCTGGATTCTGGGTACCCTACTCCGGGCTTGAGGATGTCGAAAACAGAACGGGGCCGAAGTTTGCAAAAGGAACACACCGCCAAGTGCAAGTGTTACGCAAAAAATTTGCGGGCAACACCTGGAATATGATGATTGGCGTCAGCGGCATCAGACACGACGGTGAAGGTGCTGAGTTCGTCTACCCTGCAAAAGCCGTAGGTGACGATAAGTCAACCTGGGCGAAATTTTCATTTTCTAAATAATAACCATAACCCCCGATTATCGATGGTTTTTAGAGCTAGTTTCGTTTGCCTAACTATCGATAACTGGGAATTATGGATAGAAATACACCCACAATTGATCTTTCCCCCTTAAATCGTGTACGAATCACGTATTGAAATACGAAGAATCAATGAGTTGCAGAGCAAAAAGTTAAGAAAATTTGTACGGAAAAATCCAAAATTTCTATTTTTTATCAATTATTTAGAGGCAAATCAATCGTGGGCTGAAAATCCGCGTGTCGGTGGTTCGATTGCTCAAACCTTCCCTGGTTTGAGTCCTGCGGATCAGCTTGCAGCTGACCAAAACAGCTCCTGGCTATTTTAGTCCGCCCCTGGCCACCATTATTCTGTGGCCCGTTCCGGAGACATAAGTAACATTTTCGAGCTGAAGGGATTTTCAAGCGGCTCCAGCCTACACGTCTTGTGATCGAAGTAACCAAAATCAATAGTTACTGTCTTACGCTTATGTATTATTTTGAGATAGGTTCTAGTAGAAAAGTAGTCGCTAACTTACGATTCACTGATCGAGCTTTGATATGGCGGCAGTCCCGGATCTGTAGCAACGACACTTGGGTGTTCCTGCATATATGTCCACCACCGAGAAAGCTGTTGTCGCCCTGACAGCATAGCGGTGCCCTCGTCTGTCATTACAAAGTAGGCCATCATCGGCGCTAAGTGAATATCACAGAGCGATAGATGAGTTCCAACGAGGAACTGGCGACCGGTGAACAACTCTTCAATGGCATCTAGCACGGGTGCGGATGCTTTCAGCCCCCTCTTTATTTCTTGCTCGTCAGTACGTTCTCCAAAACGAGGTTTGAAAATCCGGTGTGAGGCTACCTGGCGTACCATAGGCCAATAACCATAGTTGTCGATGACTGAGATGATCTGCGACATTCTGGCGCGCTCACGCGAATGGTTGGGCTGAAGTTGTGGGCCACTAAAACTGTCGTCGACATATCGTGTAATGGCGGACGTTTCGTATAGGATGAAATCATCGTGTTTTAGAGTAGGTACTCGTAAGAATGGGTGCATAGCGCGATATTGTTCAGGAATGAACTCCTGGAACGGGTCGACTTCTATATGTGTGTAGTTAACCTTCTTTTCTGCCAACGCTATCCGCGCAATCCGAGTGTACACGCTGTACTGATATCCGTGCAGCTCAACAGCCATAATAAACCCTCGCCAGGGGAACATTTACAGGCGAAATTCTACACTGAACCGTGATCGGCTGCTTTAGAGAGTGAAAAATGCTCGGAGTGATTGGTTTTTTGGCAGTCCTGACTGAATTGCCGTTCGTTATCCTCTCATTGGTTTTAGTAATATTTGCAAGAAATGACTAATAGATCTGAGAGAAAACCGTTTTGCATAAGTCCAAGATGAAAGTGTTCAAAATTTTGCATCATAGCCTGGGTTTATCTGCGTAACCCTGGGAAGTCCAGAATACCGGTGCCAATTAACGGCGCTCGGCCTTAGATTCGGAATCTTAAGTCTGTGCGTAGACGTGACGGCATCACCCCAGTATTACTGGACAGGCGATCCCGCGAAGTAAGATAAGAGATGTCAGAAGGCTGGAACAAGCGCTACGAGCAGGGAAGCGGGAAGAAGCGGTCAGATTCGGGTGCGATGTCGTCAGAGCTGCGAAGGACTATTGGTGTCGCCCGTGGGTCCTGTCAGGCAGCGTTGGTTGAAAGTGAGGCATGACTTGACCCTATAATCGGGAATACTTCCTCAGCTAAGGCTAATCGTGGACCAAAATTCATGAACAGAACAAGATGATGAGAAACGACGAGTACCTCTGGCTTGAAGATATTCTTAGCGACGACGCGCTCGCCTGGGTTGGACAACAAAATGCAAAGACCAGTGAGGTTCTCGAAACGGATTGTGCATTCGAGGGGTTCCGTGACCGCATTTTCGCTAAGCTGACCGCTGATGATCGTGTTCCCTACGGTAGTTATGCGAATGGCTTCATTTATAATTTTTGGCAGGATGCCAGCAATCCACGGGGCATTTGGCGGCGGGCAACGCTTGAGGACTATATCGGCGATGATACCGAGTGGCAGACGTTACTCAGCATCGACGCCTTGAATGAGTCCGAAGGCGGTAACTGGGTATTCAAAGGTGCCAATCGACTGGCATCTGACAAGTCTAGGGCACTGCTATCGCTGTCAGACGGTGGCAAGGACGCTGCAGTAATACGTGAATTTGACATTGAAGCAAAAGCGTTTGTCAGTGACGGTTTCGAGCTTTCAGAAGCAAAGCTGAGCGTGGCTTGGCTTGATGAAAACCGCTTGCTCGTCGGGTCTAGTAAAGATCCGCTCGGTGCGAGCGATGCCGGTTACGCAATTGTGATTCGTATACTCGAGCGCGGCATGTCACTCGCCGATGCAACGGTTGTCTATCAGGGTCAGGCTTCGGACATGGCTGTGTTTGTCGGTGCGAGTCTATGCGATGGAGAGCGATTCGTGTTCATCACGCGTCGCATCGGGTTTTTCGAATCGCAGAACTATTGGCTGCGAGATGACGGTCGGCTGATTGAGCTGCCTGTTCCATTGAGTGTGGAACTTGCCGGTGTTTGCGGATGGCAGGCACTGCTTCAGGTAAAAGAGCCCTGGAATCGAGGCAGCCAGCGATTCGAGCCTGGCAGTGTTGTATCACTTGACCTTGATGCATTGCGGCATTCTGGCGACCATCGGTTCAGTCTGGTCTATACACCGGACGCACACAGCTCGGTGATGGGCGTCGCCGCTGGTCGGGGTTGTGCATTTATCGTGTTGATCGAAGACGTGAAGGGCCGCGTGCTCAGGGCAACTTTTTCTGGGGGATGTTGGAAAACGGAGCAGTTACCATTCCCAGACAACGGCACAGTGGGCGTGCAGAACGTCAATGGTCACTCCGATGTTGCAATGTTCTCGTTTACAAGCTTTCTCGAGCCTGGCACCTTGTATCTGCTCGACGATGATGCCAGGCCAAAGCCAATAAAGTCAGCACCTGAACGCTTCGATGCATCGGGTTACACGGTGTCACAGCACTTTGCAGATTCGAGCGATGATACCCGCATACCATATTTTCTGATCGAGCCGGCCGGCACCCGGCGCGATGGCACGACACCTGTGTTGCTTTTTGGCTATGGAGGCTTCGAACGGTCCTTTACACCGCAGTATCTGCCAGCAATGGTGCAAGAGTGGCTGGCTACAGGCGGTGCCTACGTTGTCGCCAATATTCGTGGCGGTGGTGAATACGGCCCGAAATGGCATCGAGCCGTTCTGCGTGAAAAACGCGTGCTGGCCTTCGACGATTTCATCGCAGTGGCTGAAGACTTGATCACGTCAGGCGTTACTTCGTCCACGTGTCTTGCTATCAAGGGTGGTTCGAACGGTGGTCTGCTAATGGGAGCGATGCTGACGCGGCGGCCTGATCTGTTCAGTGCGATTATCTGTCGCGTGCCATTGCTCGACATGCTGCGTTATCACAAGCTTCTGGCGGGTGCGAGTTGGATGGCCGAGTACGGCAATCCCGACGATGAAAATGATCGTGCGTATCTCGAGAAGTTATCGCCTTACCACAATCTCAGAAAGGCTGCGGATTATCCCCGGATGTTTTTTGCAACCTCGACACGCGACGATCGCGTACACCCCGGCCACGCACGAAAAATGTATGCGCGCATGCAAGCGATGGGCTACGACAACCTCTACTTCGAGAACATAGAAGGTGGCCACGGTGCCGCTGCAAGCCCGGATCAGATGGCGCGTGTAGCAGCGATGGAATTGGTGTATCTACACCGACAATTAGCCGACCAAAGCGCAGGCGATTAAGCCTGCATCGGTGTCTGTGCGAGGACCAAGTGTCAGGTCAAGCAGGGTGCGCTGTTGCCCCTGGTCAGTTTACATTCGCTCGGGAATCTCGATGCCCAGCAGATCAAGCGACCTTTCGAGCTGTGCGAGGACCGCGCTGACAAGCGTGAGACGCGAGGCTCTAACCGCGCCATGTTCTCGCAGCACCGGGCAATGACTGTAAAAGGTGGAGAACTGCTGCGCGAGCGTGTACGCGTGATCAGCGATCAGGTGCGGCGCACGTTTTTCATACGCGCGCACAAGCACGCCATCAAACGCGTCGAGCACGAGTACGAGGGCTCGCTCGGTGTCGTGTCCGATGTTGACGGGCCCCAGCTCTGCACGCTGCTCTCGTGCTTTCGTCAAGATACTCTTAATTCTAACGGCTTGATAGAGCAGATACGGACCAGATCTGCCCTCGAAGCTCGTGAATCTATCGAGGTCGAACACGTAAGATGTCGATCTGAAGTTAGCGAGGTCGGCGAACTTGATTGCCGCAATCGCGACCTTGTGCGCGACGCCCTCGAATTCCTGTGCCGAGAAGGTCGCGCCGAGCTTGTCGGCACGCAGACGGGCGCGTACGGCGTCTTCGGCCTGGTGGATCAAATCGCGTAGTTTAAGCACACCACCTGCGCGCGTTTTAAAGGGCCTGCCATCAGCGCCGTTCATGGTGCCGAAGCCAATATGTTCGAGTGCACTGTACGGTGCGAAACCAGCCCGGGACGCAGCGCGGAAAACTTGCTCGAAGTGCTCGGCCTGGCGTTGATCGACGACATAGAGATACAGGTCGGGTTCGAGGTTACGGGCACGCAGCAGAATTGTCGCGAGATCGGTTGTACCGTACATCGATGAGCCTTCAGAGGATACGACAATGAGCGGACTCGGTACCTCGATGTCGATCACACTGCCATCAGCCAGTTTTTTCTTATGCGTTTCGCCCGGCTTGGCAACGCGAATGACACGGGCACCTTCACTGTCTTCAAGCAAATCCAGACGTTCCAGCTCCGTGATCATCTCAGGGATGAGCGGATCCGCATCGCTCTCACCGAGCCAAAGGTCGAAATCAACACCAAGCAGGGAGAAGTCACGTTGCAGAGTCTCTAACGAGACTTTTCTGAGCGTCTGCCAGATCGTTCTATGTGGTTCGCTGCTGCTTTGGAGTTTTGCCGTTGCCTCACGCGCACGCAAGCGGAATGCCGGCTCGTCCCTGGCTCGAGCGGCGGCGGCCGGGTATATCGCTTCGAGGTCCTCTAGCGTCAGCTGTGCCGGACGGGGCATGAGTCTGGCAGCATCGAGGCCGCCGAGTTCATCGGCAAGGGCAATGATCAGCAGTCCCATCTGCAACCCCCAGTCGCCGAGATGGACGTCGCCGAAAACCACATCACCCCGAAAGCGAAACAGGCGTTTCAGGCTATAACCGATGATCGATGAACGCAGATGTCCGACGTGCATGCCTTTGGCGACGTTTGGTCCGCCATGATCAATGACGACGGTGCGTGGTGTCTCGATGAACGTAGCGCCTGCACGCGGATCGTCCGCGATAGCTTCGGCGCGTGCGGCAAGGGCTTCGGCTGTGATGGTGAAATTCAGGAAACCCGGTCCGGCGATTTCCGGCCGTTCTGCAATCTCGGTGGCGGACCAGCGTGCCGCTGCAGCCTCGGCAATCTCACGCGGTTGTCGGCCGGTGGCATTGGCCGCCTGCAGTGCACCGTTTGACTGGAACTCGCCGAGGTCCGGCCGGTTCGACCTGGTTACAACCGAAAAGGCCGTGTCGATTCCGAGCGCGGTGAAAATGTCGGCTTGCGCCTCGCTGAGCTGTTGGGAAAAATCCTTCACTTTACTTAGGATAGCCAGTTACGTGCAGTAAGGGAACCTAGCCCTAATCAGCACAGTGGCCGCTGGTTTTTGCAGGGTCATGTGCACTGGCTGCGTGGCAGCAGACAGTCTTCACGGCACTCTGATCGAGACCGCTGAACAGATCGACTTGCGCCAAGGTAGTGTTTCGGCACACATATAAACAAAGTCAGACATCAATGCATAACTGGTTGGAAAAGTCACTGTCTTGACAGAACCGAGGCCAACAGCGGATGATACTTTTGCAATGGATCTTCCATCTGCCTGAGGTCAGACGCAATCTACACCTGGGGTCTGGCTGGGTGAAGTCGAGTGGGAGGTCCTATCATTCATCATCCAGCCAGTGCTTTGATACTGGTTGTGCCATCACAGGAGGGCCTTGGCATCGTGATGAGTTGAGACACCCACATCTTTAGCACCTTTCTTTGTAAGAAAATCGCTCAATAGTTGGTAAGAAAATCCTCCGATAGCTTTTAGGAAAACCACCCGATGCCTTGTTCCATAAGGCTTAAGGCGTGTTGATGCTTATTAGGCAATATTGGGCGGCAATTGACAGACTGAAGTTGTAAGCTATAAGTTAATTAAGAGCTAGGCGCGGTTGGTGTCTGGCTTGTCAGATTGTCTGAAGGGATCAGGCATTCACGCGTTTTCACTCTCATGCAACGAAAACCGCTGGCTATTTTTCCAGGGAACACAAAGGAACCATTCTCGTGAAAACAAAATTATACTTTTCAACGGCAATTGCTGTCATGGCTATCAACATGTCTGGGGTCACGTCTGATTCTTGCGCGTGGGGATATACCACTTTTGATCTTGGGCGTATAACGGTCGTTGGTGGCGGTAATTATGGCGGATCGTTTGATGATCCATTTTTCCAGCGTTGGGATGGTCGGGACGACTGGGATCATGACGAAGGCGACGGCGGCGACGGCGACCCTGTGGAGGATGCCCGATGTATAAGCTCGACCCATACATTAGGCCCGTTAACAATGTCACAAACCGACTCAGTTAACGCAAGGCGGCAAAGTTTCAGAACGCTAATTTCTACGCTTGGCACTGCATTTGGCGGCGTTGTCGGCGGATTCTTTAGCGGCGGCAGTATGGGGCCTACTTTGGGAGGCTTGAGCGGTGGCTTGGCTACTTACTTATTGACCGCTGCCCCTACGGTGCATTGTGGTGATGTTTTATCGACCTCACAAACCGTATGCCTAGATGAAAGCGTTGAAAATTTCCACGAAGTTTACAGCGTGCAAAACCCCGTATTGCATACGCATTATGCCTGTGTTGATGACGTTGGAGTTGAGCCACCTTGCCCCGGTTGCGATCCGAACGGGGGTGTAGGTTTTGACATGTACGCCTATGAAAGTCTGCTTCATGATCCGGCAGCAATCGAAGCCGAGCGCGCAATTATTCAGGCGCATGTCCAGCGGCAAGTATTGGAAATTTTTCAGGGTGATTTATCTAAACTTGATTATCCGATTGTTATAGAACTTGACCCCTATAAATAATTCGTCAATGATCTATTAATAACTGATCGGGTCAAGGTATGGCCCGATCTTTTGGAGTATCAAAAATGAGAAGTAACACAATACAAAAATCATTAGTAATTAATTATGTGGCGGTGCTGTTCGCTGTGGGTATTTCATTGCTTGCATACCCACTATGCGACGGCAGCCCCGCGTCATTTATTGGGCTTTTACTGGTCACATGGGCGGGCTTTCGTTTGGTGTCAGTTGCGGGTATGTATGTTCTATATAAACAGGGTTTATTGAATGACCCGCTTGGACGTGTCGAAAAACCAGAGCGGATATTTACGCGCCACTGGCGTTACCTTGGCTTAATTGTTTTGCTATTTACCCCGGTTTGCATGTATTTACCTTATGCTATGGTCGGCGAAGGTCGCTATTACGATTTCCTGCTGTTTGCTTGGCTTATGTCAGCGTTCGTAATGGCAGCGGATGGCTTGCTGAAATGGATGGCAGATAAGGGCTGGCTGCTGAAAGAAAAAGACCGAAAACAACAGCACCCCCCAGCACTAAGCAAGCCGCGGCGGTCTGATTGATGGCGGCGGCCATATGTGATCGGCTGCAATGGTTATTTTATTTTCAGGTCTCAGCTACCGATAACCTCCGGGTATTGGAAAAGCTGCCTCTGCCTGTTATTTTTTTTGCTCGCAATCACAAGACGCAAGAAGGGATTGCAAACGCAAAAACGTTCGCCGTTACCCGTATGTTGTCTTGTATCGACAAGCACGACGCGGGGCAAAAAATAACCATTGATGCGCTGATTAAATTGCATAAAAGATTGACGCTAAACAAGGTTAAACCGGGGCTGAGACGCGCACCTATTGCCGTTAAAAACCCGCTTACAAATCTGGTCGATTTTGTGCCGCCTTTGCCATCAGCAATGGGGCGATACCTTGATACATTATTAGAACTTGTTAACGGTAGCGATCCGTCACTGCAACGGTCGGCACTATTGTTACATAGGCTAGTTCATATCCACCCGTTTTGTGATGGCAACGGCAGGCTGTCGCGGGCGCTTGGTGCGTGTGGGCTGTCTTTTGATAAGCGGCTGATTTGGTTTGGCCAATGTCTTTATTTTATGCAACACGCGAAATCAGAATACATCCCGGCTTTAGCGGAATTGCGCAACGGGCGTGCTGACGCTTACCGGCACATGATTGCAAGTTCAATCAGGCATGCAGCAGAGCTGGTAAAAAACACCTTGGCAGATGTTCAAGCATATGTTAATCAAGTTGGTCATTATGTCGCGTTGGCTTTTGTAGATTGTCCGGTTCTGTCTTTGGATGTTTTGGTAAACCGTTATTGCTTCCCGAAAAGCGATATGCAAAAGGTCATTAATGATTTGCTGCAAAGGCAGTTACTGACACAGGCAGAGATTGATGGGCAAGACTGTCTTATAGCTGAACCCTTAATAGCCAACTATAACCGCGTTCGTTTGCCACGACAGAGTTGAGACACCCACATCTTTAGCAACGGATAAAGTGAGAATTGTTGGTGTCTGGACTCTTTGCTCACTGAATGGAGTGCTGAGGCGTTGCTCGACGGAATCGTATTTTCGCCAGATATCCTCATTGGACGGCGCTGCTAATTTGGTTGCCATGTTAGCTAGGATAGCGGATGTTTTTACGGCAAACGAGGCGATGTTATTCGCATCAATCCGCAGCTGAGTTAGAAATAACACTGTCCGCAATGGCCGTCACATGACGAAGGTCGGAACCACAGCAGCCGCCAAACACGTTGACCCATGGCATGGCCGTGGCCAGCTCCCGGTATTGCTGCGAGAGTTCTGCCGGATCGCCGGCATCGAGGGTTTCGGCCTCATCAAGTTCTGCATGGCTGCAACGCGAAGCATTGCAGCGAAAACCGCGGATGCGACGGAGCCATTGCTCATCGTGCAAGGCATTTCGGAAGTGCTCGGGATGGGCACAGTTGATCATGAAATACTCAGCGCCCTGGCCAGTCGCGGCGTCGACCTCGGCAATGGCCTCACCAATGGGCTGACCGGTGGGCAGTCTGCCGTCCGTCTCAACGGTGAACGAGACAGCGATCGGCAGCCCCGCATCGTTGGCAGCGCGGACGATCCCGATCGCTTCAGAGGACTGCGTAAATGTCAGTGCCGAGACCATGTCGACTTCCGTTTCAGCGAGCCAGCCGATCTGTTGCGCGTGATGACGCGCAGCCGCGTCGGCTGAAATCATCTTTTCGGGAGCGTAAGCATCGCCACAAGGGCCAATAACGGCATTCAGCACAATCGGTCTACGATTTGCGGCGAATTCATCGCGCAGGTCGGCAATGAAGTTGATGGCCGCACGGTTGACCTCAGCTAACTCAGCTTCACTCGCACCGAGCGCCTCCGACCAGTGTGAGTGCGCTTTCCAGGTTGGGCTGTCAAAAACGAAGCCCGCGTTGTGCCGGTCGGCGAGCGTCAGGAAACCACGGAAATATTGCGCCAACACGAAGCGGCCCTCGGGCGATTCCAGCAATGTGTGCGCGGCAAATTCGCGGATTTCGATTCCGTGATTGAAGATCAAATCCGTCTCAAGACCCGCGTCGGTCAGAAAAAGACCACCTTCGGTCTGGGGCAGTTGTGTGCGATAGATAGCCATTAGAAGACTCCTTAATCCAATTTGGGATCGAGACGGCGACAGCCGACTGCTAGGTAATTCGGGAGCAATGCTAGGGCGCGACCGTTGAATCGAGCGTGGTGCCGAGCGTGGAAAAAGCGTTCTTCGTGCTATGTGCGCGCTATAAAGTCTTGTACGGCATCAACGAACGTCTTCGAGGCAGGTTCACGACCCAGCAGCAGGTGGCCATCGCTCTCCAGACCTAAAAACTCGGCGTTGGGAATGGCGGCGGCGATGTCGCGGCCGATTGTAGTCGGTATCCGTCGGTCCCCCAGGGAGTGAATCACCAACGTTGGCACCGACACCTCGGCCAATCGATCGCGCACGTCGATATCGCCAAAGGCTGATAAGAATCGGACCGCGTTTTCGGGCGAGGTAGTTCGACGCTGAAATTCGTTGAACCAGCTAAGCTCTTTTGCCGTTGCGCTTGGCATGAAAGTGGAAGAAAAGATCTGCCGATACGCCGGATTGTCCTGACCCCACCCGCTGGATGTCAGCGTCATGATCGCTTCCCGCTCCTTGATGGTCGCTGCTGTTGCACCAATCCGCCAGCCAGCCGCGTAACCGCCGAACAGAATGAGGTGGGAAACGCGTTGCGGATGTCGGACCGCGTATTCAATCGACACGGCAGCACCCTGCGAAATGCCAAGCAACGCAAAACGTTCCAGTTCGGTGGCCTCAACCACGGTCTCAAGGTCGGCGACGAACGCCTCCTGCGAGAGTTCGCTGACGTCCCAGTCCGACAATCCGTTGCCGCGTTCGTCATAGCGCACGAAATAGTGATCGCGCGCGAGCTCCCGAAACAACGGACTCCAGATTGGCGCATCCCAGTCCAGCTCAAGGTGACTCAGCCAGTTGGCAGCCTTGATGATCGGCACACCCTGCCCGACCGAGGCGTACGCAATGCGTGCTCCGTCCGCCGCCGTGCAGAACTGGATTTTCTGTCGCGCCAGCAACTGTCGGACCTGGACGGTTTCGCCGTCGTCCTCAGTGAGTGGCGGAGTATCTGCCCTCTTGGCTGGGGACCAACTGATAGCTGCGTTGCGAAATCGCATCGTCAAATCCCGAGACAAGCTCTCAAGCTCTCGGGATTCGCCGAGTTGTTCGAGTTGCGTCACGAGCTGCGTTGCTGCGTTGGTATCAAAAGGCTCAAGTTCCAGCCACTCGCGTGTCCAGACAACGGCTTTGTTAGGTGGATGATCGAGATGGCATGCGAGCCGTCCCAACGCTTTGGCGAGCAGCCGTTTGGCGTCCTCCCTTTCGGCCGTCAGCCATTGCTGAAATAACGCCTGATCCGGCAAGTCGATGCCCGCGAGCATTGGCTCACGCAGTTGGTCAGCTATTGCCCGCAGTCGCCCGACCGACAGTGTCGAACTCTTCAGTTCAGCCGACAGTAACTGGATGTCGATGTCGGTATCCGCCGTTTCCAACGCGACGCGCTCGCGATCGGCCTTCAGACGATCGGCACCCTCCTCATTCACCACACTGCGCAGCTTGCTCAGAGCCCAGCGCAAGGCACCGCGGGGATCGTCGGGAATCTCCCAAAACACCTCGCATAAACGATCGCGCCGGTGCGGCCGTGCGGTCAAAGCCAGATACGCGAGCAACGCGCGTGCGCGCTTTGACGCAGGCAAATTCAACGGCTGGTCGTCGCGAAGGACCACCAGCTCGCCCAGCGTGTTGATTCTCAGCGCTGCCATGTTTGCCTAGCCATTTCAGTCACCTCAAAAATACCATTCGCGCCACCGTCCGGAGCTCCACAGCTCGCCGAGTCAGACAAGCAAGACCACCATTATAACCGCCGGAGGCAATGACGCAGTCGGCATCTCCATCACTATCGCCTACAATTTCCACGCTCCTGAAAACGGGTGCTAACACGATGGTCGACTATTCTCCTGGTACCCAAACGAAGCGACTAATGCGGTCGCTCTGGAAAATACTGGAGTCTGTAATGAAACAATTCGCACGAACAGTGGGCCTGCTGATCGCCCTCTTCGGTTCGACCGCATGGTCTATCGAAATCGAACAGGTTTCGGTCATCAAGAGTGGGAAAACCTTTTCAACCGGCGCAATCTTTTTAGTCGAGGCACCGCAGGATGCCGTTGTCGGTGCAATCACTGCTTTCGATAGACTTTCTGATTTGAATCCGGCGGTACTCTCGAGCAACGCTGAGGTCCGGGACACCGGCGAGATCAGAGTCGCCGCAAACGCCGTCGAGTCTTTGGCAATCCCTGATCCACTCAGCGAATCGCGTCAGCCAGCAATTGAATCTGTGCCGCTGTACGATGATTTGGGTGATCATCACGTCCCGATCACTACAGGCCTTGCGTCTGCCCAGAATTATTTTGATCAGGGCATGCGCCTTTACTACGCGTTCAACCACGCCGAAGCCGTCCGTGCATTTAAAGAGGCGCAGCGACTGGATGCGGACTGCGCAATGTGCTGGTGGGGTGAATCCATGGCTTGGGGGCCAAACATCAACCTGCCCATGGATGAACCTTCCGCTATTGCTGCATATGCCGCAGTGCAGGGTGCACTGACGCGGCGCGAACATGCCTCGAAGCACGAGCAGGCATTGATTGACGCGCTGGCTGTGCGTTACGCGGCCAAGCCGCCGGTGGATCGTGTTCCCCTCGACCAGGCGTATTCCGACGCAATGGCCAGCGTTGCTGCTCGTTATCCGGATAACCAGGAAGTCGCCGTACTGTACGCAGAATCTCTGATGGATCTCAGACCCTGGGACTACTGGGCAGAGGATGGTAGCCCGAACCCCGGCATCGCCGACGCGCTAGCCAGTCTTGAGTCGGTGATCGCGGTAAACGAAAAACACCCCGGTGCGTGCCACTTCTTCATTCACGCAGTGGAAAAGCTCTACCCGGAACGCGCCATCGAGTGTGCCGAGCGCCTGGCTAAATTGATGCCGGGAGCGGGCCATCTGGTGCACATGCCCGGCCATATTTATATCCGGGTCGGCCGCTACCTGGACGCTGTGGAGGCGAATAAACATGCTATTCATGCCGATGAAACCTATATTCAGGACCAGAACCCGGCGATGGGTATGTATACTGCGGGCTATTACCCGCACAACTACGACTTTATGGCGTTCGCCACCATGATGATCGGCCGCAGCAATGATTCGATCGAGGCTGCAGAAACTGTGTCCCGATTGTTGCCTGCAGAATTGTTTGGCTCGCCCGGTATGGATTTTCTACAGCATTGGTCTATCCGGCCGTTGCTGGTGCGGGTTCGTTTCGCGCGTTGGGACGACCTGTTGGCAGCTGCTGCGCCTCCCGAATCTCAACCACATGCCAGGGCGATCTGGCACTACGCCCGCGGCCGTGCATTCGCAGCGCGACAAGATCGAGCCGCAGCCGCAGCCGAATTAGCGAAGTTGCGATCGATTGCGTCATCATCGGAACTGGATGATATTCAGATGGAATTCAACCGGTCCGTCGACCTGGTGGCTGTTGCGGAAAGCGTGTTGGCAGGCTGGGTGGATGCAGCGGCCGGCAACATGGAGTCAGCGGCCGATCATCTGTATGAGGCCGTCCGGCTCGAAGATGCTCTTAAGTACGGTGAGCCGCCCGAATGGACAATGCCGACCCGTCAAGACTTGGGTGATATTCTCCTTCTTGCAGACCGATACGGTGATGCAGAGCGGGCCTTCCGCGAAGATCTGCAGCATTTCCCAAAAAACGGCTGGTCTTTGCATGGCATGGCGACCTCGCTACGGGCGCAGGGTAAATCCGAAGAGGCAGCCGCGGTCGATATTGAACTGGAGCAGGCCTGGGCCAACGCCGATGTATCGGTAATGAACCCCGGTGCCGGACGACCGGAAGACTAACCTCTGCAACGGACTCATGTTACAGCCTCGCCATTCTCGTACGGGATGGTACGATCGATGGCGAGGCTAGCTGAGTTTAGACACCCACATTTCTCCAAGCTTTCAGCAATAGGCAAAGCCTTCGATAAGCCAAGAAGAGTTGAGACACCCACATCTGTAGCAACGGGTAAGGTGTGAAATGTGGGTGTCCGGACTTTTTTTTCATCCAACTTCATCAACCGGTTTTCACTCCACATAAACGATTAAAAAAATACGTTCTGCTAAAATAGATGTGTCAAATTAGCCCATCCATTGACAGAAATTTTATCGCCTACTACATTCAACTCGGTAACGCTGACGTTTGGATGATTATATCGACTCGCATCATCTTCACTGTGGCCCAGCAGGTGCCATACCAAACCCATCAAACTGTTACCATGGGTTATTCCAGCAACAGTTTTGTACTTACCATCGGCTACCAGCTGTTCGATAAATTGAACCAGCCTCATTCCAGCATCGTGAACCGATTCTCCATGTGGCAGCCGTTGTTGCGGATGACTGCCCACCAACAAATTGTATAGATCTTGGTTATGATATTTTAATTGGTGCAAAGAACAGCCTTCCAGTGGCCCACAATTTTGCTCTTCTAGTAACTGACATTCTATAAGTTGAATATTGTTGGCCGATGCTATTATTTTTGCAGTCTTTTGGGCGCGCCCAACGGAAGATGAGTATATGATCTCTGGCGCAACTGATGCGAAGAATCCAGCCAGCTTATGTGCCTGGTTTTCACCAGCTCTTGTTAGTTCACTATCGAGATTGCCTTGAATTCTGAAATCCTTATTCCATTCAGATTCAGCATGACGCGCAAGGTACACTTTCATTAAATTTCCTTCCTAAGTGAATTCAGTTGGGCAAATCGAATGGAAAGCCAAAACCCCAATATTGCCTGCTGAATTCAACAAAGTAAAAGAATACTAAAACCTGGTCATATGCGGAAAAGATAAGTCGAGACACTCACATTTTTCTTTCCTAACCATCTACTGCCGGCAGCTTGACCTTCAGCATGAAATCAATAAACGATCTGATCCGGGGGGATACAAAACGCCTGTTCAGATAGATAGCTGAGACCGGTACATCGGGCAGACGAAACAAACGCAGTATCTCTTGAAGTTGACCTGTGCTTATGAATCGTGCCGCTAGATATCCGAGCAGTTGTGCGATGTCGGTGCTGGATACCGCAACCAGGCATATAGCTTCAATATCATTAATAGTCGGCTCGACCAGAGTTGAGACACCCACATCTTTAGCAAAGGATAAAGTGAGAATTGTTGGTGTCCTGCAAGCGTCGGAAATATCTTACAAAGCAGCACAAGTTACTCCTACATCTAAAATAGAGCTTGTCGATTATGATGCTGGCTCATTCAGCGGGTGATTAAGGCTTTCGTCTATATCACCGTGTTAGAATTTTTATACATCCAAAAGGAAGACGCACAGGAGGTGCACCGAATGTAATGCACGGAGCGAAAGGGTATCAATGGAATTTGATATGAAATATTTGTTTCTTTTAGGTGTATTGTTTGTCTCTACGGCCAATGCACATATCTCCAAGGTCGCTTTATGTGACTACTGCAATGCCTCACAGTCACAAAGCAAGGCCATCATTACGGCTGGCAGCGCTGCCCATTTTGGCGTAACAGTTTATATTGCAGATTTTGGCCAAACAGTATTACGTAAATACTTCATCCTTGAAGATTCGCCGCTTGGTCCGGTTAGTGGAAAAGCTGATCAACCAAATGCAAGCATCACTGAAATGGCTGATGTGATCCGTCATGAAGTGATCGCACTGGGTAACGATAATCAGTTGCTGATGAATGTGGCTGAACTGCAGCCAACCGCAACCGAATTGACTGATTTTCAAGAATACGACTGGTTGTTGGATTACCTGGCGTCAATGGGCATCACTGCGACGGAGAACATCCGGATGGGTGGTCCACCGCTTGTGGGCAACTACAACGTACCACCGGTAGCAGGTGCTGCATCAGCTTACGATGTTGTTGGCAACGTGGCATTGGCTCGACAACTGGGCAGGTATGCAATCAATAACAATAACACTATCAGCAGCATAGCAAGGGCCATCAACATCAATGGCCAGTTGGGTGTAGGTTTGAACGACGTTCAGCCCATTCCTGCAATAGCGATTAAATTTATTTTTGAAGACGGCTCCTTTGGTGTGTGGACATTTGATAACCTGACCGACCTGGTTGCCATACAAGATGCGTTTGTTGACAGTGATGGAAACCCGATACCCTTGAGTCTATTTGACATAGCAGGGCGTATTTTTCAGTTTGGTCAAGGAAGTACCAACCCGACCAGGATGGCTACCAGAATCACACTGATCGGCGGCTCGGTTGGCGGCAACCCCAGTGGTTGTTCGGCGCAACGTTTTGCGTGTGGTGCTGATGGTCGCTGCTCAACTACTTGCCTTATTGATTGAGCTAGAGTTGAAGCGCTCGTGACGTTAGTAACGGGCAAAGTTCGAAATTCAGCTCGTCCCATCCATCTGACAATATAGAAAATTGACAGTCCGACAGGACAAGCTGAACTCAACTGTATTGAACCAAGCCCTCCGGCAAACTCATGAAATCTGCAACTGATGGATTATTCGTAACTATCTTTAAACAGGATATCCGGGTCTACCATCACGGTTGTGGTTTCTATAGCCGTATTGTTGCTCAGGTTCGGGTCAGGTTCGTTGGCGCTGACCGATGCACTGTTGATAACGTCCAATTCATCGTCTGGTGCGAGTACATTGATCTGCATCGATCGGCTGGAGCTGGGTGGCATGCTGGGGATCATGCAAAGCACAGATCCAGCATTGTGCACACAATCAAAGCCCAAACTGGATTCTGAGAAAAAAGTAACCTCAGCAGGCAAATCATCAGCGATCAGCACATCGGTGGCAATAGCCGGGCCATTGTTAACCACTGTCAGCACGTAGCTGATCAATTCTTCCGGCATCACCGGATCGACAAGATCATTATTGGTTATGGATAAATCGGCTATCGGCGCATCGCCCGTCACCGCTAAGGTGGCGGTTAAGAAGTCATTCGCCGGAATGGCATCCATTGCGCCGCCGGTAAAGGTAACGTTTACCGCTTGCAGATAGCTGAAAGTGACCGCCGGCGCGCCATCGGCTACGGCGGTCAATGTCACGGCTCCGGTGGTGCCCCCCGGCAATATAGGACCTAAGAAATTTTCGCAATTAATTTCCAAGGCAAAATCGGCAAATGGCTGGGTGGAGCAAAAGAACTCGATACTTGCATCGACAACCACAGAGTCCGGGTCCACGCCACGCATGATGTAGCGAAAGCCGGTGTTCAGTGGTGCCTGGCTAAGACCGTTATTGGTCAATCTGACCACAAAGGTTACCGGTGTCCCGGTATTGACTTCTTCAAAGTGCGGATCACCGTCAACATCCGGAGCAACCAGGTCAAATACAGGCACTACATCAAAAAACGGCACAACGTTTCCATCTGCTTCCAGTGCGCCAACGTCAACCAACCCGCCATTATCGACGCTGGCCACATCGCGAGGCCGTTGATGCCGAGCGGCATCCAGAATAGTGGCGGTGGTCAGTACGGGAAAATCACATAAATCCACGCCGGAGCCGGCGGTGTCGAGGTTGAAATTGCCATTGCTCGGATCCAGCAGGTTTTGGCCCCGGTCAACAAGATTATCCGTTTCCACCAGTGTGTTGAGCCTGGTCAGATCAGCCGGGTCATCAAGCACACTGCAGCGTACTGCAGACTCGGAGGTGCCATCCAACTCAAGTAAATGTCTGGTAAATTCAGACAACAATGGCAAAGTGCCGTTGCTGTCACTGAACAAAGAGCCTTCGATAACCAGATTAACGGAGTTATAGCCACTTTCATTCAACCGTTTTGGTGCATGACTGATGAAGCCAAGATCTTCGGCATCGTCATCGCCGCTCAGTTGATGTTCTGCAAATGTTGAATTATGAATACGCAGGTCTAAATCCAGGTTAGCTGCAGTTGAACCAGGTCCGATGCCGATCACATCATTCGCGCCATAACCTCCATTGCGATAGAAGACGTTATTGGTCAGCTCAGCGCTGCCGGCATTTACGTATATTGCCGAGCCACGTACTGTTCCTATATTGAAGTCTAAGCCAAATACACATGAATCTCCGTCATAGCCTGCTTGATTGTCGCGAAACAAAACGCTGTCGATTTCCAGACTGGAACGGGTGCTGTAAATCGCACCGCCTATGCCCGGGTGATGTTCACAGAACGGCCCGTCAACTTCACGTACCCCAAAAGCTTCATTATTTTCAATCAAAATACAGGCTTCCTGTGCCGCATAGCCGCAATTAATATTGCTGGTAATGGCACCACGCAAGTTCAAGTCTGAATCGATCACAAACAGACCGCCACCGCGTCGTGCCTTGTTACCGATAAGACGCATGGAGTCGCTGGTAATGTTGGAGCGAACAGCAAACATGCCGGCGCCAACCGCTTTGTCAAAGGCGAATAAATAATTGTTGTCATCATCGCCCAGCAGGTATGCGTGATTGTTCTCAATAAACAATGGAGCAATCTGTGGCATATCAATGCTCGAATCGACCATAAAAATCCCGGCACCGCCATAATTGGGGAACCCGGGTTGAAATGGGAACGGGGTTAAATCACGAAATGCTTCATTGTCGCGAACAATGCGCTGTGCATCGGGCTGCTCAGGGTCTCTGTGCGTCATCAACTCGCAATTTTCCAGATAAAAACCACCGCCACGCGCGGAATCCGGGTTATTGGCGGATGGACTTGAGCTGAAATATTCAGCAGTATTGGAGGACACTTCACCGGAAAGAAATTCAATCTCGCCGTTGCTTTCGCAAAATACCCCAGCGCCACGTGATGCACGATTATTATGGATAAAAACTGATTGCATCAGCAGTTTCTTGTTGCCCGGCCCCAGCATCAATAGTCCACCGCCAATACCTGCATTGATTGCAGTATTACCAATCAGCGACACACTTTTCAGAATCAACTCAATATTGCCCTCGGGTAATATGGTTTGCATGGATATGCCACCACCCAGGCCGGATTCATGATTGCTGATAGTAAAATTATTCAGCCGTATAACTTTGCTGGTGTTGATTGCAGTGATGCGTAATCCACTGCCGATAAAACCAGAATCAAAATTATCGCCATCAATTTCAAGCCTGCGACCAGCTGCCGGATTGCCGCCACAAATTAACAACCCACCTGTGATTTCCACCGATTTATCGATGACTACTGGTTCTGTGATGATCGTATCAGCAACTTTGATTTGGTATTCGCCATCCAGCGCATTAACCGGTATGGAATCAAGCGCATCAGCAAGCGAATCAAAATCGCAGCTAGCATCATTGCCAACACTCAAAACCGTTTGCGCCTGTGCGGTTGACCCAAGCATTAATAATCCCATCAATACATATACATATTTCATTGCGATATCTCCGTGTTTATTTGATATCCGGTCGATGCCGTTTACCATCTGTTTACCTGCTATAACGATCAGCGATGGAGAGTTCGCCATTTTTGTATCGGTCGGGTTAAGGCGGGGGTGTGCTAACATCGTGGTTTAGCAATCTGTCGGTTATAGGGTTGTTCTATTGCGAAAGCCGGATTTGCCCATTTTTCCGCCATTAATTCGCTCGAGTCCGCTATTGAGCTCATAAAAGTAAAAACTGCCTCAACCCGGACTTTCTGCCATGACAAACACCTAAGCCTGACAGACTGCTAGCAATAACAATGCATACACAACAGATACCGGAATGGTTTATCCATGACCGAAGGCAACTTGTTTGAAACAGGCGGCGGCCTGAAGATTCTGACGCAGATCGGTAGCGAAGCTGCCGATCTGCCCGCCGCTGAGAGAATACTGCAGCCTGGAACCATGATTGGCTCTTACTGCATCATTGAAAGGGTTGGGCGCGGTGGCATGGGTGCGGTTTATCGCGCAGTCCGCCGGCACGCTGATTTTGAACAGGAAGTTGCCTTAAAAATCATCAAGTCCAGCGATATCTCGCGTGATGATCTGCTGGCGCGTTTCAAACACGAACAACGCATTTTGGCCAACCTGGATGCCCTCGGTGTCAGCCGTATGTTGGATGGAGGCGTCAGCGAGGATGGCCGCCCGTATATCGTGATGGAGTTTATCCACGGCATGCCGCTGCATGAATATTGTCAACAACAATCGCTGGATGCGGCTGCCCGGTTGCGTCAACTGGTGCGCCTGTGCCGGATTATTGCTCATTGCCACCGCCGGCTGGTGATTCATGGCGATATCAAGTCCAATAACATTCTGATCGATACCGACGGTGAGGTCCGGCTGCTGGATTTTGGCATAGCCGAGCTGCTGGGCGCCAGCGATTCAACCGATACCGGCGAGCTGGTATCGACTGCGATGACATTGTCGGTGTGCAGTCCGGAGCAGGCCTTGGGCAAACCCATTACGACTGAATCAGACATTTACCAGCTCGGCTTATTGATCTACAGCATGTTGTCCGGTACCTCGCCGCACCGGGTGGATGCCGATTCCGCCCCATCTTCCTGGGCTACCCAGGTCGCTTCCCGGCTGCTGCCATCACTGGATGAACATGTGCATACTGCAGGCACCCGAAACCCAGCATGGCCGAACGGTTTTGGTGACCTCAACCGGATTGCCGAAAAGGCCACCGCCAGAAAACCGGAGGATCGTTATTCCGGCGCTGATCTGCTGGCTGACGATATTGTCAGCTACCTGGAACACCGTCCGATCTCCATTCGACAGCATGATTCCGTATATCGCGTGCGCAAACTGATTCAACGTAACCGTTTGGCTTCGCTGATTGCTTCCGGGCTCGCTCTCGGGCTGGTAATCGCGCTGGTTGCCTATATTCACCAGATCAATGTCAGCCGGGCGGGTGCCGAGCTGGCGGCTTTAAAGGCGCAGCGAACCTCTGAATTCATTACCGGATTATTCGATATTTCAGACCCTGCCAATCACCTGGGTGAAGCCATCTCGGCCAAACAGTTGTTGGATCGGGGCGCCGATGAACTCGAACGGCTGAAGCAATCCGATCTACTCAATTATGCTGAGCTTAAACTGGCGCTGGTTGCCCGATATATTGATCTTGGCGAACATGCTGCCGGCCTGGAACTGATCGATGCAACTTTACCGCTGATCGACTCGCAGTTTGAATTGCAGCACTTAAAAGCCGAAGCATTAAGCCACAAAGCCTGGTTGTTGTTCGGTTTACGCGAACCCGGCCAAGCGTTGCCCTTTGCGGAGCAGGCTATTGCGCTGTATAGCCAGTCAGGCGGTGTCTCCAGACACCATTTAAATTTGAGTCTGGCATATATTTATAACGAATTAGATCGTTCCGAGGATGCCATCCAGCTAAGCAGGCAATCTTTGGATGAACTGGGTGCCGTCGTTGCAGATGACAGCCATATTGCTGAGCGGCTTGGGTTTCATATTGTCCTTGCCAGTTCTTACCGGGACACAGGTATATATCAGGCCAGTTATGACAACTATCTGATCGCGCACGATATCGCCCTTGAACGCTATGGCACAAACCATCCCAGGTATGCCCAGGCGCTGTTTGGAATGGCAGTGGCGCTGGATGGCCTGGGCCAATACCGGGAGGCCCTGGAGATAGGGGAGCAATCGTATCAATTAACCAAAACCATCTACGGCAATAATGCCTTGGTCACTGCCAGAACAGCCAGCAGCCTGGCGGCATTTTTCACCAAGTCGGGTCATTACGAAAAAGCCATCAACCACCTTCAGGAAGCTTATCAAGCCAGCATCCATATGCAGGCCGGCCCCGGCCAATTAGGCAGCATATTGCACAACACCGGGTATGCTTACCAGTTGGCGGGCCAATTCGAAAAAGCCAGACAAACTTATCTGCAAGCCTTTGAGCTGATTACCTCTGCGGTAGGCCCCGATGCCGTCTGGACAGCCAATATGCACGGTAATATCGGCGAGGTGTTGGTTGAGCTAGGCGAATACGACCAGGCTCAGCAACGCTTCGAGCAATCTCTGGAAATCAAGCAACAGCAACTGCCCGATGATAGCTCCAGCCTGGCGTGGCCCTATTACGGTCTTGGCCTGGTGGACCTGCAACGCGGCCAGTTGGAATCCTCAGCGGCTTATCTGAACCGTGCCTTACAAAGGCTGCAAACAACCATGGGTTCCGATCATCCTGAAACCGCTTTTCCGCTGACTGCGCTGGGCAGATTGTTCAACGCCCATCAGGAATATGTGCAAGCGCAGGTTTACCTGGAAAAAGCATTGGAATTGAGACAACATCTTCCGCCTCACGCCGGCATGTTGCAAAAAACCCGCAACGCATTGCTGCAGGCACTTGCGGGACAGGGCAAACATGATGAGGTCGCTGCCTTGCAAGCCGCCTGGGTACAGGCCCAGCAAGCCGATAACGAGCAGTTGTCAAACAGCCTTTAAAGATTCTGCAATATCCGGATTAGCCAGGTTCCGGCAATTCCTTTTGCAATTGCTGCTTGGCCTGCAGCCATTTTCTTTGCACGGTCCGATTGGTTAAGGACAGCGAATCGGCCACTTCATTATCGGTCATTCCAACAAAATACTTGAGTTCAAAAACCCTTGCCGATTCCGCATCCGATGTTTCCAGCTTCTTTAGTGCACTATCCAGTTCTAACATCAAATGCAATGGTTTCGTGCTGGCATCCAGCTCCATAGGGTCGCACACGGTTTCCAGATGGGTCAGTTTGCGGCGTGCTTCATCAATAATGATCTGACGGGCTGCCAGAGCCGCAGTACGAAAGAAATGCTGGCGATTTTGGTATTCAAAATCTTTATTCCTGGACAAGCGGAGATACACGATATTCACCATCTCTGTAGCATCCAGATGCTTTGAGCCCTTGTTCTGGCGGCGCGCGATATTTTTCAGATGCGCATGGACCAGCGCATACAACTCATCCGCGCTGCTGCGATGGCCGGACTGACAGCGGTTGATCAGTCGGGTCATCTGTGCGTATTCGATCTGATTGGCACTCATCAGATAAGTCAAAAAGTTTCTATTGGTGACAAGCCAATCATACTCTGATTCTGCTTATTCGTGAGTTTTGCCGAGCAGACGTCTTAAATTCGCACGGAACAGGCAAGCTTGTATTTGACAAGGTCTCATACAAGCACAGTGGTTGTTGATTATCGTGGTGCAGGTTCATTGCAAACCTGCTTTAACCTGAATATCGCATCAAAGACTGCCGATATAAGCGCTGAGATAGGTTCGCTGCCCAGGGCTTTTTTATTACCGGTCAGCTGAAGTTTTTCGATAAAAACATAAAAAAGTTGGCGAACATTTTAATGCGCATCGTTATAACCAGTAAATAAGCACAAAACGAGCATTAGCGCGTTGCCTCTCTCTAGCTCTGAGATCATTTAGCTGATTCAGGCGCAGGGCTAGAGAGCGGGTTAACCGCCATATCAGCTGGTGGTTGTTGCAATTAATGAAATGTTTGAGCTGGGCATGTCGATCCAGCCAAAAAATTATAGGAGATTAATGATGCCATTCATTGACATACATGTTCTCAAAGGCACGTTGAGCCGGGAACAAAAGCGCAACATGGTTTCCCGGGTTATCAGAGCAATATCGGGGGTCCAAGCAGGTAATGCTGGCAATATGCCATGGGTCCGCATCCAAGATGTAGATCAAGAGGATTGGGCAGCCAGAACGGGTGTTACCCCGGATGCACCTGTTCAATCCGTCTTGAACCCATATCAGATTGTGATGAGCAAAGTGTGCAGTGAGGATAGGGCAGCGGCCTGAGCAATTAATTTGGACACAATGAATACACAAAATAACCGCAACACTTGAATATTAATCAAACAGAGCCAGTGCTGGTAGCATCAGATGCTCGCAAACAAAGTTGCAGAGCTGGAACACCCAGGTCCAAGAGTTGAGACACCCATATTTTTAGTGAGAAATGTGGCTGTCCAGTCTCCTTTTGGTCTCCTTTTTCTGCGCTCTATTGTGTTCGCTGGCCGTACGCACGGATCGCTTTTGCATCCATAGCGCCGAGTTCGTTCAATGCAATGACGTAGTCCGCCAGAATTTGAATTGCTGTGTCCGGCAAGGTCCCGAAAACAGGCATGCTGATTTCTTGCTTCTCGATAAAGAACTCGGCTATCTTCCCTTCGATCGGTCTTGATAACAGGATCGGATCGACACCCTTTCGGATCCAGGCTTGTACGGATTCAGTACTTCCGTTTCGGGTTAGCAGTGCGAAGTCATTACCAAAATACCCGGGAATGTAGCCCTTGAGTGCACCGGCGTTTCGAAACCCTCCCTGTCCCAATTCACCATGGCACTGAAAGCAATTGTATTGTCGCGCGAGGATTTCTCCTTGCAGAAATCGGCTTTGATTCGGAGACTCTGCACGCCGGTGAAATGTCCGTTTCAATCTAACCACTTCAAAATAGGCAAGCACATCGCTGCATCGACCATCGTAGCGAGGGTGAGTGATTTTAACGCTTAGGTCGACACATGACAGGTTGGCGTCATCTGGAAAACCAGGTTCCGACCGGCCGTGACATTCGATACAACCGTGCGAGTTGGCAGCGGCAGCACCGCGCGCGGCTGGCGAGCTCTCCGGAATAAACCGCAGTCCCTGTGTAGTGAAGACTGCAGCGGTGATGATCAAGCAAAAGAGCGCCCTTTTTTGAATCATCGTCACAGCGCGCTGGTTGCTAGTTCGCCGTCTTTAGAATCGGATACCCACTCAAGTATATCCAGTCATCTTTGCGCGCAGGGATGTGGCAGCCGATGCACTCTGTCTTATAGTTCGTTGTTACGGTCGTTTCAGTTTGATCAGCATTGAATAGTGACCACCCCCAACCGTCACCCCAGAGCGGACTTGACTCGAATCGCCCCTGTGTATCCTTGACCATTACAAACCAACCCTCCACTTTTGTCCCTCGGCTTACCGTACCGGTCGTCATGGAGGTGGTAACTGTTTTCAATAACTCCTTGACGATGACAGCACCGTCAGGGAATTTACCTGTTTCGAGGAAGTGGTCGATCGTTGCTGGTTGTGTATATACATTGTGTAGACCAGCGGCGCCACGACTACTTGCCTCGCTACTGGCTACAACATCTTCTTCGGCAATTGACCAGGTGCCGAGAAATGCCCAGTCACGCCGCAAGTTTTTTGGTAAAGAAATGGTGCCGGTTTCATCGACAAGACTTTCGTAAGTTGATAGCGGTATTTCGTCAGCACTTGCGGTAGTAAAAGCCAAGATCGCCACCAAGGCGGTAACTATTTTCATGTGCATTTTGTTTGCTCCATCAGACGATTCAAATGGCCAGTCCCATAAGCGACACCATGCAGATGGCACCCAGAACGAAGATGACCGTATCAATCTCGTATTGGGACTGGCCCACAATTACTCCTCGCCTCCAACGCCCGCGCCATCATCGCCAGCTGCTTTTGCAGTTGTGAGAATCGGATAGTACTGCGTGAAAACCATGTCATCGGCTGCTGCTGCTGTATGGCACGCTGCGCAAGCAGCATTCGGCATAGCCGCTACTGTGTCAGCATACGGTTCGGGTTTGTGGCCAAACGTGTAGTAAGCCCATCCGCCAGTATCTTTCGAGTACCGCTTGGTATCTTTATGTGCGATTTCTAATCCCTGCAGGTCGCCATTGAAGAATCCAATTCCGCTGGTCGCTGCGGTAGCGCCCACCAAAGTCAGTTCTTTTGCGAGCATCGTGCCCTCGCGAAACTCGCCGGTTTCTTTCCAGTGCGCCCAGCTCACTGGGTCTATGTAGACGGAATGAAACTCAGGAAACGACGCCGTGCCGCCATTCAGAGAGTTAGGTGTTAGTGGACTACCGACAAATACCCACTCTCGCCAGCCTGATGGTCGAATCAATTCTCCATCTGCAGTGAACTTAGCTTCATATTTTTCGGAATCCTCTGCGACAGCGACAGCGGCTCCCATCAACATGATAACCACCGTGCTTACCAACACCAGGCCAAGATCCTGCAGGCCGTTCTTAAGTCTTGAGTTCATGTCTATCACCTCGTTTTGAATGAAGGACAGACGTTAGCGAGGTTCACGCGTAAATATCAGTGTCTAACAGTTACTAACCCCCAGAATGGCAGTAGATTCAACGGCTGCAGCACAGTGTTCGACGCCTAAGATTAAATATTTAGGCGTTATGCACTGATGAGTTGAGAGATGAGTTGAGACACCCACATCTTTAGCAACTGGTAAAGCGAGAAATGTGGGTGTCCCCGCTCCTTTTCGCACTCAGCAGGACTTTCCAGACATTATTCCAGCCGGAACCGGTTAAGAATTTAGATTTGCATTTGGTATATGATAATGCTTCACAAAAAGGGGAGTATAAAGTGGGTAATTATCGAAAGATTGGGGGCGTAACCAGCATTGCGCAGTTTTTTACGGTATTGGTAATGACAGGGTTGAGTGCCTGTGCTCAGGTTTTGAATGACCGTACCACAACATCTGTTTCTAAACACAACCAGGTTGCATACAAAACACCGGAAGGAGACATTATCTGGTTGCAGGCCGATGCCGATGACGATAAGGATGGCATTACCAACAGGTTAGAACTTGAGGGTTACACCTATACGCCGCTGGATGGATTGGAAGCATGCAATCCGGATACCTATCCAGACTGTCATCTAACCGACCCCCGGTCCTGGTCCACTGATCAGGATCCGTACAGCGACTATATGGAAGTGACCGGGATTAACCTGCCGGCGACGGTACCGCAGCCTTATAATAGACCACTGATTGCCGCCAATCCGATTATTGGTGTGGAACTGCATGACTATGATGTGATTCCCATCGGCACCATCACTAAATCCAACGGACAAACCATCAGTAATACCTGGAGCAATACCACCTCCAGTTCTAACACCGTTGGTGGCAAGGTTACTACTGAGGCATCGCTGAACCCATTCAAGATGCTTAAGGTGGCTGTTGAAAGTTCCTATAGCCATACCTGGGGGCAGTCGCAAACCATTGGTGGCGGGACCACAGATAGCTGGTCGGAGGCAACCAGCACCAATCCCGGTGCAGCTGCCCGATTGCGCCTGTCGGTGGCATTTATTAACCAGGGTGGCTGTCCGGCACGCGAAGTGCGGCCGACATTCAATCTGATTCTGGGTGACAGAATTATTGCCACTATAAAGCCGGAGTTGGCGGCCATAGAGCTGACCCCCATTGGGACGCCGAGCAGCCGGTTCCCGCGTTCTGGAAGCGTGGCCGTGGAGCATGATGCCGCAGGCCGTGAGATCACCGTCAGCGTTGATGAACTGGTTAGTATTCAGCAGGGTGTGCCGCTGTTTCTGGATGTGGTGCAGGTGGAAGCCAAAGTAGTTCGCTGGAATGAACAGACCCAGAGTTGGGATTTTGATGTCAACTGGAGTTCTTTCGAAAACAACATCATCAGCACATCAACCAATCTGATGGCCCGTTATTCGCAACGATTGAATTACAGTTATCCGATGTTTACCAGTACCGATTTTTATCGTACCGGTTTTACTATCGGTGATTTATTTGACAGTGTTTTTGTACTGGAGCAGCAGGAAGATTCGTTCACCTTGAATGGTAAGCGGTTCCCTGGCGAAATCTACATTATGACCGACGATGAACGGATTTTGGAGTCCTGGGAGCAGGGTGGTGAAACGCCGGAAGCTCTGCTGCAGGTGCCCGCACAGAGGTCGTCACAGTTGATCGTCGGTGATGTTCAGCAGTCGCCACCCGAGATCAACGTATTGATAACCAAAAAGACCGGTGTTTTTGAACTGCAGGTTACTATTGATCCGCAAGAGTTTAATTTTCCTGTGGTTCAGGCAAAAGGTGCTTTGCACTGTAGTCATTGCAGCGGTCAGCCATACAGTCATTTTGACCAGTCGCTGCAGCGTCAGGCGGGGCGGTATATCACTTTGATTGAAAATAATGAACCGCCATATTCAGGCGGCGTATACATGAATGGCGAGCTGATCATCGAAGATATTCTGGGCAACCGCTTTTCTGAGCCGTTGCGCTACCCAGATTGATCACAGGTTTGAAATAGACTCGGGATGTCCTCAGGGCATCCCGAAAGTTGAGTGTCAAAGAGCGACTGAATTCGGACACCCAGATCTCACTGTATCCAGTTGGATAAAACGAAAAACCAGTTTTCACTACCAATATTCATAAAGTACTCGGGTTTGTACTACTTTGTTCTGCCCGTTTTAGCGTTTGGGTAATGGCAATATGCAATTGGGCAGGCTTAACGGGTTTGTGCAGTAACATGAGATTGTGCTTTTGTGCTTTGAGTGGAATGTGCGGACTGGTATCACCGGTGACGATTAAGCCGGCAAGGTTAGGGTGTTGTTGTCGTAACGATTGGATCAATTCCAGACCGGTCAGCTCACCCGGCATCCGATAGTCGGTAATTACCAAATCCGGCTGAGTTCCGGAATGGGTAACCTGCAAGGCATCTGTGGTTGAGTGGCTTGTCGATACCTGACATTGCCAGCTTTTCAGCAACAGCTGTAATCCGGTAACAATTTCTTCTTCATTATCGACTACCAGAATCTTCAGGCCTGCCAGATGTTTGCTGATGCTTACAGGCATTTTTGCAACAAGGGGCTGTATCTGCTTATGGCTCAATTGTATCTGCACAGTGAAATCACTTCCGCTAAAAGGTTCGGAGCTTACCTTCAGTGGAAGTTGGAGCAAGTTGGTCAACCGGTGAGTAATGGCTAGTCCGAGACCCAATCCCTTGTTACGATCACGTTCCGGGTTGTTCAGTTGGGTGAATTCATCAAAGATAGAATCGAGGTCGGTCTCAGCAATACCGATACCCGAATCCTTGACGTGTAATGTCAGGGTATTGTCTGTGATTTGGTCACAAAATACCTCGACTCTGCCCTGGTGGGTGTAGCGAACCGCATTGCCGAGCAGGTTGGTCAATATTTGTTCGAGCAATCCGTGATCAGTGTGCACCAAATGCTGGCAATCATAATGGCTCATTTCGATGCCTTTTTCGCGTGCATTGTTTTCAAATAGCGAGATCACATGGGTAACCATCTCATCAAGTCTGAAATGGGTTTTGTTGACCCGGGTAACATTGGCATCGATTTTGGAAACATCAAGTAAAGCATCAAACAGTTCACTCAGAGAATTCAGCCCCCTTTGAACTCCGGCCAGGTTATTCCGTTGGTCGTCGCGGTCAAGCTGATCCTCAAGAACATGTGCAAACAGATTAATGGCATGCAGGGGCTGGCGAACATCATGACTGGCAGCGGCTAGAAACCGTGACTTATCCAGGTTAGCCTTTTCGGCTGCTTCGGTCTGTATCCTTAGGCTTTCGAACAGATCCAGATTTTCATATTTCAGGGTCAGACTGTCGTGAATGGCCCGATTCAAATTGCGGCTGAATAGGATGGTCATGAACAAATAGGCCAAAGCACCAATGCCCATCAAAGTATAAAAGGCTGTGCCTTGTATCAAAGTGATGACAATAAGTGGTCCCATGGTGAGTGATGAGAAAATGATATAGGCTGGCGGCAGTGAAGATATCGCGCTCATGCTGCCACTGATCATACAAACCAGGGTCAGGACCAAAAATGAATAGATGGTAACTACATCAGGGTCAAAAAACAGTAGGCCGGTAAGACCCCAGATGCCGCCTGCCAGTCCGATAAACAAAAGGTTGATCTTACCGTAGCGCAAAACCGATGCGGCTGAAGCCGACGCTGGCTGAAAGGTGTATTGGTGCACGGCACGTACCATAATCAGGCCACAGTGCAGTACCAACCAGACAACCACTGCTGTTTTGGCGCCAGTGTTCCACACAATAAAAGCCAGCGGGATGCAGCCAAGCAGATTGGAAATCAGCACTGCAGGGATATTTTTGTAAACCAAAAGGGTTTTATCAACTTGAATAGCTTGCTGATTATTGCGGGCGGTTTGGTTTAACATAGCTGAACTCAACCCAGTCTCAGCAGTTCGGCTTTGCTGGCGTCAAAGGTTTTCTCAGCGTCCAGCAGGTTATCTGATTCTGCAAGGATATCAACCGGTATCAGACTGGCCGAATCCTGTAATGTTTTTAAAATATTGACCCCATCCCGGTCAGGAATGTGCGAATCAAACAACGCCGGATCGAATGATTCGGTCTTGATTTTTTGTGGCATATCAACGCCGCTATAGACGCATGTGGCTCCAAAGTCCGGTATTACATTACCGAAAAGCGTAACAATGCCAGTGGAAAACAGTCTGTGATCATCACCCAATAGAATTTTCATTTTATCTACTTGCAGCACATAAATTTACATGGAAGTTAGTGTCTAGCCCGAACCTCTAAACCACACGAATCCGACTTGGCACGGCCAACTCGTGAGTTTCGCTAATGAAGTCTAGTTTTTGTTTTAATTCAACCGGTTACGGTACTTTAAACGAATTATAAAGTAGGTGTTTGGACACTCTTATTATTATATGCATGGTAAGTAAGAATCATGGCTGCCCACGCCCATTCCTTTGCTAGGGCCACAGGTGTATTGTACAAAACTTTCTTAAGGATATAAATAATCAATAGCTTATAGCTCAATCAAGCAAGAATATTTGTATGCAAAATTCCCACAATAGTAAGAAATTGATAAGTTGAGACACCCACATCTTTCTTTCCTAACCATCTACTGCCGGCAGATCGATGGTCAGCATGAAATCAATAAACGATCTGATCCGGGGGGATACAAAACGCCTGTTCAGATAGATGGCTGAGACCGGCACATCTGGCGGACGAAACAAACGCAGTATCTCTTGAAGCTGGCCTGTGCTGATGAACCGTGCCGCTAGATGTCCGGGCAGTTGTGCGATGCCGGCGCCGGATACCGCAATCTGGCATACCGCTTCAATATCATTGATAGTCGGCTGGCCAGCCGGAACCATGCGTTCGTCGTTGGCGAACAACCAGGGGACAGTACGGCCGGTGCGTAAATTTCTGAATGGCAGGCAATTGTGCTGCTGCAGATCCTGTGGGTTTTTGGGGGTGCCGTGTGTATCCAGATAACCCTGTGCCGCACAGGTGATCAGCGGATCTGAATAGAGCTTGCGGGCCACCAGCGTGGCATTATCCGGCAATCCGCCGGTCCGGATGGCGACATCCAGTTGTTCGCCTGCAAGATCGACATCTCGGTCTTCCAGTGATAAATCGATTTGTATGTCCGGGTATCGAGATCGAAACTGATTGAGAACAGGCGCTAGCACATTGCGGGCAAATGCATCCGGTGCACTAATCCGGAGAAGCCCTTTGGGGGTTGCCCGATGATCACGGATTTCAGCCGTTAGCGCATCGATTTCAATCAGCAGCGGCTTGATGCCAAGTACATAGCGTTCGCCTTCCGGGGTCAGGCTAACGCTGCGGGTGGTTCGATGAAACAGCTTGACCTTAAGGTCTTGTTCAAGTCGTGCGATGGCTTTGCTGATCGCAGAAGTCGACATACCCAGCACCTTGGCTGCTGCGACAAATGTGCCATGTTCTGCCACCTGGACTACGGCGGTCATTGCAGTAAGATGTCTGATTTGTGATTTCATTAACGACAAATAGTAGATAATGTAGTTCTTTATACCGCCTTTTTAGCATTCATTGAAGGGATTATCCTTATATCATCCTAAATAACCTTGAGGTGATTACAATGAGTGCCGCTACAAGATTGAATCCATTTACCGTTAACGAGCGCTATGCCGGCATATATGCACACGGGGTCGAAGCGCCGGAAACAACCAGAACCGTTTATGTATCGGGTCAGGTGGGGGTATCGCCGGAAGGGCATTTGCCGGCGGACTTTGCAGGTCAATGCCATCAGGCAATCAGCAATGTAGAGGCGGTTTTGAATGAAGCCGGCATGGGGCTCTCAAACATTATCAAAATGTCTTTTTACCTGGTAAGGCGAGAAGACATGGGCGGACTGGTCGAGGTTCGAAAAGCTATGCTGGATGGTGTACAGCCGGCAATTACCACTGTGTTTGTCGCCGGACTGGTCGAACCGGAGTGGCTGGTCGAAGTAGAAGCCATTGCGAGTGCAGCAAAACGCAAACCGGTTCAGAAGCTGGTCAGGCACCTCGGTAACATTTAATCGAGAGTCGGGACATCCACATCCATAGGAAATGTGGAAGAGATAAGGCACCTACATTTCATATTTATTCTCCGAAATTATTATTATTAAATGCACCTGTCGCCAATGATCTTACCCTTGTGCTTAGCAGGCGATCATGGCTGGTGTAGGCATCATTATAAGCTGCTTAACTTAACTGTAATGCCCGCCCTGTTTTTGTCAGATAAACGAAACATTGGTTTGCCGGTTTACTGCAGGCTGGTGTTGTCAGTTTCAATGGGCCGTTGACCACCAGCTACATCGACGGTGATGGTAATGACGCGGTGTTGATTGATGATGAAGAATTGTTTGCCGGCGGGTTTGAAGCAATCGACTAAAAACTGAATATTATGTGCTTTCCGGGCAATACCAACACAGATGTTTTGTATTGATGTTCAGTTGATGTACGCAGTCAGCACAATCCCAGAAGACCCGAAGCGTTTTGCAGAAGCTCATGGCTTATTAGACAAGAAAAATTTGGACACCCACATTTTCCCTATATGTTTCAATGTTCAGGCGAAATTCGGCGAAGGCCACCCATTTGTTCTCGCTCAGTAAACCATTGTTTTTACAACGCATTACAGAAATTCAGATCAGATTCACATTCGATTCAGACTTTAGCTATGGAGTGTGCAGACAATAACCAGTATTTTCTGGGTGCGTGACTTAGAACATATGGAAAACACAATTTATGAAAGGGAAATTCCGCTTAATATTAATTCTTCTGGTGCTGGTCATTGTGATCATCGGCGGCGTGCTGGGCTGGGTCTTTATCTATTATGCAAATATCGGCACGCATGTAGAGTCGGTTTATTATCAAAGCAGCGATGGTGTGCAATTGGCTGGTCGGCTTGTCCTACCCAGCGGCGATGGACCCCATCCGGCTGTGGTGCAAGTGGGCGGCTCTGACCGTGAGGGCAGGAGTAATATCTCCGCCAGAATCCACGCTACTGTGCTGGCCTGGAACGGCGTAGCGGTACTCTTCTACGACAAACGTGGCGTAGCTGATTCAGAGGGCAAATACTACTATGCGGATTTTCGCAATACGGTCGCGGATATTCACGCCGGCTTTGATTATCTGCAAACCCGCGACGATATCGACGGCCGCAAATTAGGCTATATCGGTCATTCCGAAGGCGGACATTTAATGCCGGAAGTGGTGCTCGCCCGCGATGACATCAAATTCGCCTATGCTCGGGTTGCCCCGGTCTTGGGGTATCGCCACTTTTCGCGTTTTCAGCGTCGCATCCGGTTCCAGAGCGCAGGTCTCACTGAAGATGAAATCGCTGACGTTCTCGCCTTTACCAGTGATGCGGCGGATCACTTTGTCCGGTCGGTGGGTGATCCGGCTTACCACGAAGGGCCCGCACTGGATGCATTGCAATCACGTCTGGACACCTTCATTAAAAAACATGGTGCAGTGATTCAGCAGCTTTTTGGATCGCAAGTGGGGATCAGGCCTTATCGCGACGCCTCCGTCCGGCGGATCGCCTACTACCTGACTTACCGCGGCGCTGACTTTCTTGAGCAAAATTCTGGCGTGCCAATGTTGTATATCTATGCAGCGCTTGATGAGAATGTGGATACGGCGTCGTCGGTCGGGTATCTTGAGGATTTGAAACGCCGAACGGGGCAAGACATCGACATCTTTGTCTATCCCCGTGAGGATCACAGCATGCATAAAAAGATCTATTTGCCCTTCGGGGGCTTTCCGCCCGGCTATCTCGGGCGCGTCACCGATTGGATAGTTGGGGAGGCGGAGGCATTGGATGAGTAAGGATGGTCATGGGGCATTGCCGGATTTCGAACAAAAATGAGTTGGGACACCCTGGCTTTCTGGTGCTTACTCTGCGTGTGGCCCAAAGTATAGAGGCATCTTAGTTATGTTCCTTTTTTATTTGCGAAGCTGATACAGCCTCCATCCGTTCTACCAGAAAATTAATAAAAACGCGAACCTTAGGCGCTAAATGTCGGTTATGCACAAATACGGCATTGATCGGTGTGCTCGGGGGGCTTATTGGGAAATCCTGGAGCAAGGGGATTAGATCACCCTGGTCCAAGGCTTCACACATCATCCAAGTCGGGATCATGATAGAGCTCAATTTGGACACCCACATTCTTAGCAATGAATAAAGAGAATGTTGTGGGTTTCCATGTTCTTTCACTTGTGATGCCGAAGCATGCCAATGGCATCTGTCATTGAACTGCAGCAGAATATATGACCATGAGTATCCACCTAGCACGTATTCGTATCCCTCGTTTTCGTGAACAAAATGGCATTGATGCGCCAACTGCAACAGTTGCAGAATTGGCACGGTGGATAAAAGAGCATAAGCGTTTGCTGGTATTAACCGGTGCTGGTTGCAGCACGGCATCGGGTATTCCAGCATATCGTGATAACAGCGGCAGTTGGCAGCGCCGTGACCCCATTATGTATCAGGATTTCCTGCACAGCGCCAAAATCCGACGCCGCTATTGGGCACGGTCGTTTCTTGGTTGGCCTTTGATGCAGCAGGCCAAACCCAATAACAGTCATATCGTGTTGGCAACACTTGAGCAGCAAGGACGGGTCGCGCAGTTGATTACCCAAAATGTGGATAATCTGCATCGCAGTGCCGGTCACGCCAATTACATCAATTTGCATGGTGCATTGAGTGATGTAACTTGCCTGCAGTGTCAGCAACATTTATCCAGAGATAGGCTGCAGGAATTGCTCAGCGACATTAATACTCAATGGCAGGCAGAGGTGTTAGGCATCAATCCGGATGGTGATGTTGAGTTGGACAAGCAGGCGTATCCTGGGTTTAATGTAGCTGATTGTCCGAATTGCAGTGGCACCCTCAAACCCAGGGTGGTGTTTTTTGGTGAGTCTGTCCCACCGGCTCGCATGCAGCGGGTCAATCAGGCAATCAACGCTTGTGATGCGGTATTAGCTGTCGGTACCTCGTTAGTGGTCTGGTCCGGTTACCGGATTGTACGAGACGCCGCCAACGCCGGGCTGCCGGTTGCAGCAATCAACAACGGCCGCACCCGTGCTGATAATTTTTTGCAGTTCAAGCTTGATGGTGATTGTGGTGATAGGTTGATGAGTGTGCTGGAAGTGATTGGTTGATCAAAAGCTATAGGTTCATAAAAATGGTTGGTGTAGCTCATGCTCGTAGTTGTAGAGGGAAGCGTATTGCAATGAAAGACCTGATCCCTTTCCTGCTTGTGCTTATTTGCACCTGCCTGCCGCCCATCGCGAATGCTCAAAAGCGCATTGCGTTGACCTTTGACGATGCCCCCCGCGAAGACGGACAGGTGTTTTCAGGTGATCAACGGGCCACGGTTCTGATCCAGGCTCTGCAGTCGGTTGAGGCTGGTCCTGCTGCGTTTTTTATTACCACGCGTGGTTTCGAACAAGCAGGTGGCAAGGATCGTGTCCGCCGATATGCCGATGCCGGACATCGCATCGCCAACCATACTCACAATCATCCGTGGGCAAGCAGAACGGAAATTGATGAGTATCTGGCCGGGATTGACCACACCGAAGTTGAGTTATCCGGTTTGCCCAATCGCAGACCCTGGTTTCGCTACCCTTACCTTGATGAGGGCCGCGCCGCGGATAAGGTCGGGAAGATTGCCGAAGGGCTTAAGGCCAGGGGACTCACAAATGGTTATGTCACCGTCGACAATTACGACTGGCATGTCGATCTGCGGCTCCAGCAGGCGCTGAGTTCCGGCAAAACAATCGACTACCGGCAGCTCGGCCGGTTTTATGTTCGCATGATGCTTTATGCGGCCGAGTATTACGACGGTATTGCTGTTCAGACACTTGGCTATTCGCCTGTGCATGTGTTGCTGTTGCATGAGAATGATATGGCCGCGCTTTATGCCGATGATCTGGTGAATGGGTTTCGTGCGGCGGGCTGGGAAATAGTCAGCCCTGATGTGGCCTATGACCAGCCACTACCCGCGCCGAACGGCCTCAAGACGGGGCAGGGACGAGTCGTAGGTCTTGCCGCGGACGCCGGCAGGCCGGGGCATACGATGTGGAGTTGGGCCATAGATGAAGCAATGATCGACTTGCAGATGGAGCGATCCGGCATCTTTTCCGATGCGTCTGATGGCTGTTCAGCACCGCCGCAGTCGCCAGAGATTCTGGCTGAGGGCGACATATCACAACAGGGCAGGCACGAGTTTGGTATTTCTCTCTCTGAAGACTGCCAGGACTTGTTCGTTGGTATCGAGCATGGCGACTGGCAATCCATAGAACACTATCACCGGACAAAGGCCGGTTGGGTTCATATTCGACGGGTTGTCGGAACAGCCGATCTCAGCGCCAATGATCCTTACATTACACCGGATGGCCAACGGCTCTACTATATCCGTCACGAAGGCGAAAACACTCAGATTGCCTATCTCGACCGCATGGGCGTTTCCAGTTGGAGCAAGCCTGTGGTGCTGCCAGAGCCTGTCAATACAGCTGCAAAAGAATTCTATATCAGTTTCGACACCAATGGGGACCTGATCTTTGCCTCAGACCGGGATGCGAAAGGGCCGGGCGACTACAACCTTTACCGGGCCAGACATGACGCCGGCGCTTATATGTCCGTTGAAGCACTACCCAAAGGCATCAATACACTCTGGTATGAGGCGGATCCGTTTGTAGCACCGGATGGCTCCTATCTGCTTTTTGCATCGAATAGGCGTGGTGGAGAGGGGCGCGGAGACATTTATGTAGCGTTCCGGCTCGATAATAAGAACTGGTCGACACCACGTCCGATGACGGTAATTAATACGTCCGCTCATGAGCTGTGTCCATTCGTCAGTGCAGATGGTAAAACGCTCTACTATACAAGTGATCAGGATATTTACTCGGTCAGCGCTTCAATTGTGGAAGCACTGAGGCCTGATCACAACGGGGAGTAGGGGGGCCGGGTAAGGACACCCATTATTCAGGTAAAAGCTTCAATGCCCGTTTCACGGAAAGCTGTTTCGTGTAAGTCAGCATCTATTCGAACAGCAGAGAGGTGGGTGTCCCAATGCCCACCAATGCCCATTCCCACAATGCCCGCTAATGCCCCGTGCCCGTCAGCTCACTGGAGCCTAGCACGCACTATGATCGCTCCGATGGCAGCCAGCAATAACCCCAGCAACAGCAAATTGGTCTGGCCCAGTGCTGGAACCGGAACTGGAACTGCGTTGACATCAAACCCGATGGTCACCGGTTCGGCCGGAAGGAAGTTTTCATTTCCTTCCTGGCTGGCGGTCATTATGCAATCGCCGAATGCGAGCAAATCAACGCTAAACGGTCCACTGCCGGTGACCATGCAGATGTCAGGTGTGGAGGTGACCAGGCTGACTGGAAGCCCGCTGCTCGCCGTCGGATTGACCCCAATACTGTCACCCACCATCTGGGCTCCAGGGTTTTCGAATGTGATGACCTGGGAAGTATCGCCGGCCAGGAATTGCAGGGAATCAGCGTTGAGGATGAACTCGCCATTGAAAGCGCCGAGGGTGCCGGTGTAGTCGAAGCTGAAGTCATCGACGCTGAATCCCGCCACGTTGCCAAAGCTAATCAAGGTGTACAGCACACCCACCTGGGGAGTGCCGGCGGCGTCGAAAAAATGAAATATGAAGCCGCTACCGTTATTACTTGCCATTGAAAGCCCGCCCGAAAGCGCCAGGAGATCGCTGGCCGGGGCCGAACTGCCAAGCTCGAAGTTGAAGCTGCCGCCAGCATCCCAGGCGAGGCTGGCACCACTAAGTGTTCCGGGTGAACCACCGGGTGCAATTTGGGCTCCGTCCTCAAGGACGATATCAGCCACGGCTCCAGTTCCGGCGAGTATACCGCCTGTGGCCTGGGCATTACCGATGCTGCCACCCACATTGAGCGTGCCGGCCTCGACGGTGAAATCGAGTGGCTTGTCGCCCGTCACCATCCAGGTGCTGGTGCCGTTTTTGAGGAAGGCCGCAAAACCCTGGAACAGGGCTGAAGGCCCAATTTGGTTGAGGTCAAAGCTACCGTCGGCGGCACCGCCCAGCGCGAGCGTGTCACCCGGACTCACACCGCTGCTGCTCACCACATTGCCCATGAAGCTGTATCCGGATTCCAGTGTCAGGACATTACCACCGCCACTGAAATCGACAGCATCAGCACGGGTGCTTCCATCCCCATCCAAACCACCGTTGATCGAGCCGCGGGTTACAACCTGCGTGTTGCCTATCGCCACTACGCCGACTCCGCCTTCTGAAACAGAACCCAAGAAGGCTTGTTGACGGCTGGTCGGGATTGGCTTGGCCACAGCCTGTGAATCGGGTTTAATTGCCTGGCCCTCGCTGACAGGCACGATCACGGTCTGGGTGACGAAAAGCGCGCTATGCCCTCCAGTGCTGTTGCCCATTCCCAGTAAACCCGTGCCGGGCTTCCGGGTTAACCCATTTGCCGGCAGAACCACGTGCTTGACCTGGTTCAGCGCAAACCCTGACCCATCGCTTCCCGAGGTTCCGTTGCTACCTGGAATCCCATCGGGTGTACCAATGCCCTCGATACCGCCGCTGCCTCCAGTACCGCCTAACCCGGGAAAACCACCGTTGCCAGGTATGCCGGCAGGTGCGACGCCACCCGTTCCGCCGTTTCCGCCATCACCGCCGTTTCCGCCATTACCGCCGTCACCACCGGGATCCATGGCGGCCCCGTCCGCCCCATTTCCACCATCACCCCCGGGGCCGCCGTCGGCTCCATTTCCGCCGTCACCACCGTTGCCAGCCAGTGAGCCTGCATTGCCTCCGTTTCCACCGTTACCGGCATTACCACCGTCCTGGCCGTCACCGCCAGGTTCTCCTGGATTGGTACCATCGGTTCCGGGGTCCCCGTCAGCACCCTCTCCACCGTCGCCTGCATTTCCGCCATTGCCGAACAGGCCACCATTTCCGCCAGCTCCACCATCGCCGCCGTTGACCTCCATTGCAAGGCCATCAGCACCATTGCCACCCGATCCACCATTGCCGTTCGGGGTAGTCGGCACAATACCGTTCACACCTGCAGCGCCTGAAATAGAACCGGTACCCCCCACACCGCCGGGCCCACCCGGCCCGGGATTTCCGCCGTCACCACCGTCACCACCCGCACCGCCATTGATCAACAAGTCCCCTGAAGCGCCATTGCCCCCGTCACCACCAACACCGCCGTTTCCTCCGTCCCCGCCGTTTCCTCCGTCCCCGTTGATTCCCGCGAGACCTACCACGGCAACACCGCCAGCGCCTCCGTCTCCACCATCACCACCAGCGGCACCGGCTCCACCGTCAGTGCCGTCCTGTCCGTCATCACCGAATGAAGCGCCATCCGCACCGTCACCACCGGTCGCGCCGGGGCCACCATTACCACCTACTCCGCCATCACCGCCAGCACCACCATCGCCAGCGAGCGAGCCGGCAGCGCCGCCGACTCCACCGTCGCCTCCAGCGCCACCATCAACTGCCAGGTTGCCGTCAGCACCCTGGCCGCCATTACCGCCATTGCCTCCGTTGCCGAATGAACCCCCAGCGCCACCGCTTCCGCCGCCGCCGCCTGCCTGACCCGGATTCGCCGCATCCCCGCCGTCACCACCATTGCCGCCATCGCCGCCAGAAGTGGGCGTGAAGCCGTCCGTACCGTCTACCCCGGAAATGGCACCAGCTCCGCCAACGCCACCTGTTCCACCAGCACTCGGGGCGCCACCGTTGCCACCGGCACCGCCGTTGCCTGCTATATCACCAACGGCGCCATTACCGCCGTTACCACCGAATCCCCCGGTTCCACCTTGACCACCTGCGCCGCCACTACCGTTCACCATTCCGCCGACGCCACCATTACCGCCATTACCACCCGGGCCGCCATCACTGCCGGTTCCACCGGATGCACCTGGAGTTACTCCGTTTGTCCCATTGGCACCGGCACTACCGTTGCCACCATTGCCGCCGTTGCCGCCATTACCGTCAGCCCCACCATTTCCGCCTGTGATGACGCCCGCATTGATCAACTGGTAACTGTCGCCGCTGACCCCCGGTCCGCCATTGCCCGGATTGCCACTGCTGCCGCCACCACCACCAGCTCCGCCCGGGCCGCCATCCTGACCCTCTCCACCATTTCCGCCCACTCCACCGTCTCCGCCGCGGCCACCGTTGCCACCGGTCACCATGTCGACAGCTTCGACCATCACAACTTCAGCGGCTGCAGGTGTGAGAGCGGCACTACCGTCTTCGCCGTCGCCACCATTCCCACCTGACGCTCCGTCAGCACCGGGCCCGCCATTAGTACCAGGGTCGCCCACGCTGCCGTCCGCACCGTTACTGCCAACGACACCTGCCAGCGGTTGGCTGCCTAAGGTACTGGCGGCCAGGGCGATGCAGAAACATGCCAGGAGGATATGGATGATGCGATAGGTCATAGCAAAGTCCCTGAAGTTCTGAAGTTGTTGTAAAACCGAGCTTAGCTCCAGAGCAGTGTAAAAGTAGTGGAGTCAGAGTCAAGCGCCAGTCCGCTGGCGGGCACTGGGATAACTTGCTAATTTTTCAGGATATATGGACACCCATATTTCTCCTTATGAGCTTTTTCAAAAGTGCCGGCAAAATTGTGCAGAAACCATGTGGGTGATTTGGTTTTGGCGGATGGGTTCGGGCAGGTGATACGATGTTAGGCTATTATTAGGCGAGCGTGGGTGGCATGGATATAGCACCCGATAACTATCAAAAGTGTGCTCAATCAACAGGGGGAATTCATAATGCAATATAAAAATTGTTTGCGGTTAACGGTAAGTCTGATCGCACTGCTGGCAGTGACTGTGCTGAGTGCGGCGGATTATGCGGGAACCATCGGCGAGTCAAAAACGCCGTTGGTCAACTACGCTGACAGCGAGCCTGCCCATTCCGAGCGTGTCACGCATCCGTACAAACAGCTGGTGCCCACATTGACGCCCGATGTACCGATGCACGTAAGACCCCACTCCCGGGACGTAATGACCGATATCGAGGATCGGCCGTTTTTTGACTACAACGCCTGGCAGACCTTTATCGGGCTGATCTGGCCGGCGGAGCGTGAAGGTGACCAGGGTTATGTACGCGGGCTTGCTGATGGCGGGGTGCCCGAAGCGGATTTCCGGGAAATCTATGCCAGCGGGAATTATCAGGCGGGCAATTGGGTCGCCGTATTCGAAACCCTGCGCACCGATGATGATCTGTTTACCAGTCCCGCAGATGGCGAGGATCTTTCGATGCCGCCGGAACCGATCGACTGGTTTGCCGATGCCTACAGCCTGCCGCTGGAATTGGAAGGTATCTCCAAGACCGGCCATGTGGATGATGATACCTTCGATGAGGCCTTTTCCGGCCCGCTGATCGACCAGAACCGCCGCTATGTCCGCTACACGGTTGCGATGAACCGGGTGTTTTACGATTACATCCGCGGTAACGGCTATTTCTGGAAGGGCAACTTACCTAAATCGCCTTCACCGGTGGCGATCCCGCCCGTGACGGCGACCGAGGCGCAGTCCAAATCAGAAGATCCGGTGGTACTGATGCTGCAGCCGCAGACCCAAACCATCGCCACACAGCGGGTTCACGGCAATTCGATCACGATCAAGACTGCGTGGCGCGTGATGATCACCGACCCGGCAGCGCCGTGGGAGCAAAAGGATGATCTGTCGCGTTATTACACCACCGAGGCGCTGGTCAAGAACCCGTCGAATCCGGATGCCGGTGCCGAAAAGGCCATCGTCGGTCTGGTTGGTTTGCATGTGGTGGTGCGGACAACGCAGTTCCCGCAGGGGCTTTGGTCCACTTTCAGTCACGTCGATAACCTGCCGCCAGTCGGGAAAAAAGCGCTGCCGGATGGGCGTCGCGCGTCGTTTAACAGCAACGGCCAGGTGTTCTATCCGGATGGGTTCAGCTATCAGCCCGGCAATGATTTTCCCGAGATGGCAGACCGCGTGCCGGTTGAAGTGAGTCGTCTGTGGAAGATTCCCAATACGCCCGTGCCTTTGCCACAGGACAACGGCAAGGGCTATTCGACCCAGGCGATGAACACGCAGTTTCAGGATTTGCTGAAAGGTACGGTGTGGCAGAACTACCAGCTTGAGGTGACCAACTGGCCTACCGATCCGGGCGTGTTTTATGCACGGCCCTTTTTTCAGATGCGCGGCATGTCCGGTGAAGTAACCGATGACATGCCACCCGCGCTGCAGGCGATTATCAAGCGCAACAATTTGGCCGAGTCGGATGCGTTTCCACGCTATGCCGGGCTGCCGATCCCCCAGGTTGGTGCGTTGAACCCCATCCTCGAGACCTATTTCCAGAATTCACCGGTGCCTGAACAAACCAGTTGCATCGGCTGTCACTATGGCGCCTCGGATCTTGGGTTTGTGTGGGCGTGGAAAAAAGACATCTGGCCGCAACCCTACAAGCAGGGCCGCGTCAATCCGGAGGATACCAAGCGCGCGTCAGTGCCGTATGTCACGTCATCGGACTATGATTAGTAATGGTTTGGTGATCGGCGAAGGACACCCATCATTAATGAATATGGTGGGTGTTTCAAAGCTTTGACAGTACGAACAGGTGGCGCAACACCTGATGGACGCCTGAGCAGCCCGGCTCTGGTTATTCCAGGTCGCCGGGGTTTACGCCCAACGTCCTGATGCGTTCCTGCCAGCGTTTGCGTGCCAGTGCCCGCATGTTGTCAACGGTATCGGATTCGTCGGTAATTTCCAGCCCAATCAGCGTTTCCATCACATCTTCCTGCGTGACCAGGCCCTGCACCGAGCCGTATTCGTCCACCACGAAGGCAATATGGGTGCGTTCGCGCAGCAATTGCTCGAACAGATCGGATGCCACAAGCTGTTCCGGAACCGCCAGACAGGTGCGTTTAAATTCGTGCAGGCGGCGGTCGAACTGGTCCATGGCCTGTGCTGCAAACAGGTCGTTCCTGAGTACATAACCGGTAATGTCATCGCGATGTTTTTCATAGACCGGAATGCGTGAAAAAGGTTTGTTGGCGTTCTCGCTGAAATATTCTTCCACGCGCATATCCGCAGCGGCCAGAAACATCACCGTGCGCGGCGTCATGATATCGCGCACCGTCAGCAGGCGCAGGCGCATCAGATTGGAAACAATTTCCAGTTCCTGGGGTTCAATGTGACCTTCTTCGGCGCCAATTTCGGCCATCGCCTCGAACTCATCACGGCTGAAATTGAATGCGCTGGCGCCATCACGGGCTATTAACTGGGTCAGTTTCTGCGAAAGCCATACAAATGGCGTGAGCAGCCAGGTCAACCAGGCGATGACCGGCCCCAACCAGCCGGCCAGTACCGGCCAATAAGCGGCACCCAGGGTTTTGGGAATAATTTCGGAAAATACCAGAATCAGCAACGTCAGCAAAGCCGAGCTGAGACCGACGTACTCATTACCGAACACCAACGTGGCCTGCGCGCCCACACCCACAGCACCGACCGTGTGCGCCACAGTGTTCAGGGTCAGAATTGCCGCCAGCGGCCGGTCCAGATTGTTGATCAATTGCTCCAGCGAACGCGCACCCCGGGCGTTTTGCTTCAGACGGGCATTGACAAAGGCCGGCCGTACCGACAACAGCACCGCCTCGGCAATGGAGCAGAAAAAGGAAACCAGCAAGGCTATCAGCAGATAGATTATCAATAATGTCATATACAACCAATATGGGCTATGTGGGTGTTTTTATAGGGAGGGTAATGATGAACAGTTGATTTTCGTAGCGGGATGGAGTGCCCATTGAACATAGCGCTGAATATGGTGGATGTTCCAAAGTCTCTCTGGGTGTGAAAAAAAGACATCTGGCCGCAACCCTACAAACAGGGCCGCGTCAATCCGGAGGATACCAAGCGTGCGGCGGTGCCTTATATCACGTCATAGGACTATGATCAGTAATGGCCTGGTGGCCGGCGAAGGAGACCCATCATTCATGAATATGGTGGGTGTCCCAATGCTCTCCTACAACTTTCGATAGGAGGATGTGGGTACCCCAAGGTTCGCTAGTTTAACGGTTTGGCCTATTTCTGAGGATAAACTCCTCTACCGGTTTCGACACAAACATTCGATGATGAAACTCATCTATATTTTTATGACAAAGTGCACACAATACTGCCAAATTCTCAAGTTTATTATCGTTTTTCACACCGTTTAGATGATGAACGTGCAAGCCTTCTTTACGCTGAGTCATATCAACACGACATTTAGTGTTCGAACATTTCCAATTGGCTTGCTCTCTCAGTCGTCTAGATATCTCAGGGAAATCATTGGTGTAGTCCATTAGCGGTACGGTATTATCTGAATACTGAGTAGCATAGAAGCGCATTGTATCGACGGTCCCTTCATTCTCATTGATAAATGCCTGGATATTAAAATCGCGAACTGCGTTGCGTTTCTGATCAGGGCTCCATTCTCTAGTCGAGTAGCCCTTATACGATAGTTCATCTAGGCAATTCTTACATGAGTACAGGGTTACGTTTTGCATTACATGTATTTTCCCGTATCTTTGCACCTTTAATGGTTCCCGCTCTTTGGCTTGAACTTTAAATTTATTCTGTTTCCTTCGAGATAAAATATATCTTTGGAATCTTCCTTTAGCTTCCATGCGATCAAGAGTCTTGCACCATGTGAAATGAAACTTTGGTGCATTTTTATCTACTGATTCAGTAATTAGGTCTTCGTATCCATAGAAACTATCATATATATATAGAATCGCAAGTACGTCACCTTTGTACGTTAAAAAAGGGCCAACTTTTACTATATCTTCTCTAGATACCTCAATTCCTTCTCTTTCTAGATTAATCTTAATTGCGGCAAAAGGATCTACTGAAATATCGTACTGAAGCTTATTCTCAGCGACTCCCATTCGCTTTCTTAGAGCTGCCAAATCTTCGAAAGGATTATTGAGTTTCATCAAGAGTTCTAACTAATTCTGACAATCTATCTTGAGCAGTAGTGCCAAGTCTAAATTCTACTCTTCTAGAGCGAATTTGATCCTCGTTCGCGGCTTCATCCAGAATCAGATCTGATGAAGACAATCCATGTGCTGTCAAATTATTGAATGACCACAACATGTAATTTTTGTCATACTGGACTTCATCAAGATTCAATACATAATTCATTACATTCCTCGACCTGTTCTGCGAAAGTTGAGTGTTGTAGAGATACGCTTCAAACTGCGACATATCGGATCTCCCTTCACTTGAGGTATGCCCTTCAATTCGTAGTTCACTTATATCTTCTCTGTTGTTCCAGATAATTGTCATAAATCGAGGATAAAATTCTTTGAGAATTTGTTGAAACTCAATGCTGGGATTATCATCACCAGGCGGGAAAATGGCTTCATTTTGAAAATTAACCACTAATCCATCTTCACAAATAGATATCATCCATTGCTCTTTGACACCTTCAAATTCACGCTGCAATTGTGAACAAATCTGCTGTTGTGCATCGTTAATATCATCGAGATAGGTTCCAACATTTTGAATGTACACTATGGCTATGAATAGGAATACCATCATTAGACCAGACATCATGTCTGCGGTTGATATCCAGGCCTCATCATTGCTTCTCTGAGTAGAAATGAGAATTTTGCTAAACTCAGACATTTCGATTTCCTGTGTTCTCCATGGCCTGCGCTAACCGCGCAGCAAATGGTTCGTACTGTTCAACAAAAGCTTTCGTTACAGCAGTCAAATTCTTGCCCATCATGTCGAGACACCGTTGAAGCTCATCTCTCATACCATCGTCGAGTTCTTTGAAACTCTTATTGAGTATTTCTTCAACGGAAGACGTGGCGTCTTCCAAATTATTTCTCAGAGATCTTGAGTATTCTTCCTGTTGGGAATTGAACCGCTGAATTATCGTTTCTACCTCTTTTGACACTTTAGAAGTAGAATCTAAAATATTATCTGCACCAATATTGAGACTATCGACTACACCTTGAAATTTAATTATCAGCTCATTTTGTATATTTTCTGAGTTTTCTATGCTTGTGTTAAAAGTGTTTAACTGCTTGTTTATAGAAAGCTCTAATCCTTCAGTTAAATCCGTAAGATTTTTTTCTATAATTGGAAGCGCTTCCCGGGCTTTTTCTCTCATCTGAGACAAACTCGATAGTCCTTCATGAATTTCAATCATTCGTTTATCCATATTATCGAAGACTCCGTCCAATGCATTCATATGATCTGGAATCTTAGAAGTGGATTCTTGAATATTTGCAACACTATTTTGGATGTTATCGATACCACTCTTCGTCTCGTTGAAGGCGGAAATTAGAACTTCCACCTGCACTTTATATTCTCTTTGCCATTCTAAAAGCGCGGAAACTGCTTCATTTAAGTGCTTAAAGTTCTCCCCAAATTGTTCATTAATTTTGTTATTAAAATCTTTAATTACTTCTTCTAACGCTTTTATTAGCGCATCAGCTCCATCTTGAGATACTTTCTCGGCGAAATCTCGAAAATCAGTACGAAGCTTTACCAATTGTGTTGCGACACTAGAGTCACCTTCGCCTGCGATTGCATCTTTTACTGCAAGTGTTGATTTGTTGAGGTTTGCCAGTTCATTCAATAAATCAGCAGCTGTTGCGTTTTCTGGGTTGACACGGCTGGGGCTAAAAATTGGCCTCACAATAGCTCGAAAAGTTAGCGCCGTGCCCAACCCAAACACGCTAGAAAGAAATGCGAGTCTAAGACCATCAAGCAATATCGGAATGGACGCTTGTATATTGGAGGTGTTGAACTCTTGTAGACCGAGGAAAACACCTAGAAATGTAAAGAAAATACCAAGAGATGTGAGGATTGTTTCAGCATGTGTGCTCAATGTTGATAAAAACTTATTTCTCACCCATAGGCCAATCCAGGAAAGTACAAATATGAATACAATAAACGATATCGCAACTATCTGTATTGGATCTCTAATCTCTGCTAGGAAATATCCCATTTTAATTCTCTTTATTATTAGCCCTTTCTATTGGCAGTTGTCAGATGAATACATTCGTAATGAATGTGCGAGTGCCAGCTTTTTAGGTATTGATTAGCAAAGCGTCTTGTTTTTTATTCATTAAATACGCTGACAATGTTTTGTTGGTATAGGAATCTACTAATGCCCAAAATCTGGTCATAGCAATAATGCTAGAATTCATCAAAATCAGACAAGCATTAACGTCTAATAATAACGATATATCTATGTTAATTGCATTGCTAAAGGTTGATTCTGAACATGTAAAATAATGATTTGTATTCAATGAAATATCTCCCTTTGCCCTTTGATTTACAATCGCCTGCAAACTAATTCACCGTGTCGTTAACACAGTTTTATATATGCTGAGTATGCAATATCATACAATCAACACCAATATAAATTCTAGTGAGCGGCAAGTGAACCTTAACCCTACATAAAATAATTAGGATACCTAGCAACCTCCACAGCAGATTATCATGAGTGAATCTATGGTTCGAGTGTTCTACTTGCTAGCTAAGTAAAGGGTATTATTTTTGATGAGTTATGAGTTCTAGCTTATTAATTAGTGTTTGGTAATATTGTACAAATTTCATCAAAATATTTGATGCTTTAAACGAAAACTATACGAGTTAAGTTACAAGGGTTGAGTTAATAAAATACTATAAAAACAGTTAGTTAAGTTTAATGGCGCGTATCATTGTGCTATAATGCCCTTATCTTGATTAGATAAATCGGAGCCTCACGGTGCGGCAACACCGCAAAGCCCCTAACCACAACCAACTACATCAGAGTTGACCATGGCTACCCAAAATCTTACCACGTCTGCAAGCAATCTCACCTACATCCACGAAAACCCCAGCGATTACAAAAAACACAATTCTTCCCCATCGCCTAATCTCATCGATGGCGTCTTCACTATCCCCGAAACAATCGATACCCTAACCCTGCAAGACAAACTCACCGAACGCCTGACCCAACTCTACACCGCCACCCACCCGCCCGAACACCCAAATGCAACCATCAACAGCGATTACCTGTGGATGCTCCAGGCCATGATCGCCGAAGCTAGAGGTATCACCGATGAACTGCATGATCGCTGGCAGGCAGATAAGTAATAACAGGCCAGCTAACTGATGACTGATGCTGGAGAAGTCTCTTCTCCAGGCAGTGTATATGTGGCGTTCAGTATGAACGCTATGTATACTTTGATTGAAAACGTCAGATAAATCGTCAAGTTATTATTGAATATATAGAAATATAATTATATATATCAAATTGATATGAAAATGTAAATCATCAAGTTTATGTTTAGATTGCACCCATACTTAACCAATGGCTCACGCAAAAGCAGTGAGCTGATCGCAGAAGGGAACATCAGCCGCGAAACGCTCAGCAATGCTTACAAAAGAGAAGCATCGCAAGTCATCCGGTTAGGACGGGCGCGTGGCACTCGTTATGCGACAAGACAAAAACTGACGGGCCTGACCAGTGACGAGTTTCCGGTTTTTCGGGTTGATGCCGATGGGACAATAGCGCGAACGGGTACGCTCGCCACACTTGCTGCCAGTGAGTCTGTGTGGTTACCGGAGGAAAACATCATCGATGGATTACCGCCGGAAATGCACGACATTGCTCCCCGCGGATTCCTTGGTCGATCCTTTGCCCGATACCGTACCGAACTAGACTTGCCAGGAGATTTGAACAGATGGTCGGATCATCATGTGCTTATTGCGCTTACCCGAAGAGGAGAGGATCTGCCGGGTAATCTTGTTATCGGTGAAGAATCATTCAATCGTTATCAGGCATTGCAATATCAAACCCGGACCATTGATGATTTTCCTGTTTTAAGCGATGCAGCACTGGCTGGGGAAAACCCCGGTTCTTCTGCCGGTGGTGAGCAACCAAAGTTTACTGTACTGGTTGAAGGCCGGCATCGGATTGTTAAATTCGCAACAGATGCAACCGATAACTCAAGACGCTGGCAGGACCTGCTGGCGCTTGAACACCTTGCGCTGACTACCCTTCGAAATGCCGGTGTTGAGTCAGCAGAATCAGAGTTGCATGACGTGGATGCTTACCGGTGCCTAATGGTTAATCGGTTTGACCGAATCGGTATCAATGGGCGCCGCGCAGTGATGACACTTGCAGCTGCATCCGGGCAACCGGATATTACCTGGGCAGATGCAGCAGTTGGTCTCGAACACCGTGGATTGCTGAGCGGCGCGGATACACAACGTATCGCTTTGCTGGATGCATTTGGCGCATTAATAGCCAATACAGATCGCCATCAATACAACATCTTGCTATACCCAACTGAAACAGGTTATGTGCTTGCGCCGGCATTCGACCAGCTGTCCATGGCTTATGCGCCACCCGCCAGCGGGAACTTGCGCAACACTGCTGTAGATGAAGCGCGGCCAACGGTTAATACGCTCGCGGTATGGGAATCTGCTACAGCCTTGGCAAAAGAATTCTGGCGAAATGCAGCACAGCTGCAATTGACTGATTCAATGCAGACGATTGTAAGTCAGCATTTGGAACGGTAGTGAATGGTCTAAACAAATGCAGATACAACTGGATCAGATAGATCTGAAAATCCTTAAGCTGGTGCAGCAAAACGCTCGGTTGACCGCAGAATACCTGGGTGAGCAGGCCGGTTTGTCGGCGCCGGCTGCCTACCGCCGGTTAAGGCGGCTTAGAGACTAAGGCGTTATCGAAAGTGAGGTGGCATTGCTGAGCTCCAGGGGATGAATTAAGACACCCATATGTCTAGCGATGCGAAAGTTAAAATTGTGCGTGTCCGGATTCATTACGGGTTTTTTCTTTCCAGTATTAATTGTTCAGTTGCAGAAAGCATTGACATTCAGACTCTACCTTCTAGAGGTGAAGTATAAAGCTGAGAATAGATGTGTATCTGCGATATGATGCAGATAAATAATGACATCAATAACAAGGAGTTGGTATGCGGGTCGATGGGGTAACATTTAAGCGAATCGAAATACTGCTGCTGGTTTTTATCGCCATTCTAGGGTTTACCGCCTGCGATGGCGGTACTGATAGCCCAGAGTCACCAACTGCCTCAAAGCAGGCACAAGTTGCACTGCTGACCCCAGCTGGTGAAACGATCTGGCTTGACGCTGATGCTGATGACGACAAAGACGGCATTTCTAATCGACTGGAGTTGGAGGGCTATACCTACACGCCGCTTGATGGTCTGACAGCGTGCAATCCGGTAGTTGATCGAGACTGTCATCTGACCGACCCGCGTGCCTGGTCCACCGATTACGACCCTTACAGTGATTACATGGAAGTGACCGGTATCAATATGCCTGCTACTGTGCCGCGGCCCTACAATGACCCGTTAATCGCAGCCAACCCGGTAATCTCGATCAATCTGTACGACTATGATGTGATTCCAATCGGGACCATCACCAAATCCAATGGTGAAACCATTAGTGATACCTGGAGCAATACCACCAGCAGTTCCAATACAGTAGGTGGCAAAGTATCAACTGAGTTTTCCATCAATCCATTTAAGCTGGCCAAGGTGGGTGTTGAGGCATCCTACAGCCATACCTGGGGGCAATCTGAAACCAGAGGTGGTGGTACCACTGAAAGCTGGTCGAGCGCAACCAGCACCAACCCGGGCGCCGCAGCCAAATTACGATTCTCAGTTGCGTACCTCAATCTGGGTGGTTGTCCGGCACGGGAGGTCAGGCCGACTTTCAATGTGATTCTTGGAGATAAGGTGATCGCTACCGTGAAGCCTGAGCTGGCAGCCAATGAGCTAACCCCGGTCGGTACGCCTGGCAGCCGATTCCCACGAAGTGGAACTGTAGCTATAGAACGGGATGCGGCAGGCCGCGAAATTACCGTGAGTATTGATGAGTTGCGGAGTCTTCAACAGGGTGTGCCGCTGTTTCTCAGCACAGTACAGGTTGATGCCAAAATTGTACGCTGGAATGAACAGAATCAAAGTTGGGAATATGATGTTAACTGGAGTTCATTCGAGAATAATATCATCAGCACTTCTACCAATTTACTGACCCGTTTTGACCAATCTCCGTCGCAAAGTTATCCAGTATTTACGGGTACAGATTTTTACGATCCCGGCTTTTCTATTGGTGATTTATTTGACAGTGTTTTTGAACTGGAACAGCAGGCGGAATCATTCAGCCTTAATGGCAGGCTTTTTCCAGGTGATATCTATATCCTTACCGACGATGATCGCATTATTGATTTATGGGAGCAGGCTGGTGAAACACCAGCAGCTTTGCTGACTTTGCCTGCGCAACGACTGTCGCAGATGATCATTGGTGATATCGAACTGACGCCACCAGAGATTGATGTGTTGCTTGTCAGTCACGATACGTTTTATCAGTTAGAGGTCAGCATTGATCCAGAAGAGTTTTATTTCTCAGTGGTGCAGGCAAAAGGTGAATTAAACTGCAGTCATTGCGATGGTTTCCCATATCATAACTTTGATCAGTCTTTCAGGCGTCATTCAGGGCGCTTCTCAACCAGAATTGAAAATAATGTACCCCCGTATTCGGGAGGTGTGTGGTTGAATGGCGAGGTAATCATTGAGGATATTATAGGGAATCGATATACAAAAAGAATTCGCTATCCTGAGAGGTAGCGTTTAAAAAAGTGGCTCTTCGTCTGAGGTCAGCGCAATCTGAATCGACGTTTAGACCAATAAAATATTGGCAAGCCGGCAATAATCAGAGCAGTGCCCCAGACAAGCGTTTTTATGCCGGCGCCTGCCATCGCAATCACTGAATAGCCAAGTGCAATCATGGCGATCAAGGCCCAGGTTTTTGCTGTGGCGGCGGATTGTTTGATTTCTGCCAATGCGGACAGAGCATAAGGTAATAGAGTTGCCAGGGTCGACATTGAAATTAGAAATGTGAATGCTGCAACCAAGCCGCTGTTGTAATTAAGAAATATCAGCAAAGTAGCTAATCCAGAGGAAGCCAGCAATGCTGCAACCGGTGCCCCACCGGTATTTTTCAACTGTAGTATTGTTGGTGCAAGCTTATCATTAGCCACTGCCATCGGCATCTGCCCGCTTAAAAAAATATTTCCATTAAGTGATCCCGCAGTTGAAACAAGCGCCCCTACAGCAATCAACATACTGCCCGCCGGGCCCAGCTTTTGAGCAGCGTCAGCAAACGGGGCAGTAGACTGAGCCAGCACATCAGCAGGGATCAGCAGCATTACAGCAGCCGTCGATGCGATGTAAATTACTGCGACGGTCAGTGTGCCGAATACGATTGCACGTGGAATGGTTCTTTTGGGGTCAATAACATCAGTGGCGGCTACCGCACCTGCTTCCAGTCCGATAAAGGCCCACATGGTTAACAATGCAGTTGCCGCCAAGGCCTTATGGAGAGGGATATTTTGCGGATTATAGGGTGGAATATTGTCCGCTGAACCGGCAACAACGCCGAGAACAATGATGACCAGCAGCGGAATTATTTTTAAGACAGTCATCACCAGCTGTGTTGTAGCAGCTTCTGCAACGCCTTTGATATTTACAGCTGTAAGTGTCCAAACAATAACAACTGCAACCAATGCCTGCACCAATGCATTACTTCCCAGCACCGGGATAACTGCACCGGCATAACCGGCAAACGCGACACTGATCGCGGCCACCGCAAATATGATGCTGAGCCAATAACTCCAAGCGACTGCAAAACCAGCCAAATCACCAAAAGCACTCTGCACATAGATGTAAAAGCCGCCGGTTTTTGTTGTTCTCCCAGCCAGCCGGCCCAACGTCAAAGCGATCAATATGGCGCCAGCTGAAGTCACCAGCCACCCCCAAAAACTGATCGAGCCGTATGGTGCAAGAACCGCAGGCAGCAGGAAAACGCCAGACCCGATCATCACACCGACCGACATCGCCCAGCACTTCCAAAAGCCAAGGCTGGGAGAGGCCGATGTTTGCCGATGATCTTGTGAGTGTGCTGCAGGTTGAATCATGGCTAGACTGTCGGTTGCATCGAATCAGCCATCAATTGGCTGGCTCGCACATCCAGCGCAAGGACATGCATGAAAGACCGGCATCAATTTTGGCAATCTGTGATGTGGCTATGGGTAGGACATTAAACCCACGTTTATCCAGGGTCTCCGCTGTTCGCGGAAACTGATCACCCAACAATGCAATATCATTAATACGCAACACATTGGCGGCTCCCTCTTCACCAGGAGGGGTGATAATCTGGTCAAAGCTATCAAACACACCGGTCTGCGCCAGCCGTGCGGTTGTAAGTACTGTTTCCTCGTCAAGCAGCCCGCAATCGCTTTTGAAATGCAATATTGTTGATGGTGTTGCAACAATCTCCACCTTGCGGCCAAGCTTACGGAGGATATCGCCAAGTGCTTCAGCCCCGCTAGTATCGGTACGATTAGAAAGTCCGATCATGACCTTTTCGGGTGTCACCAGAACATCGCCGCCTTCGGCAAATCTGCCGGGTGGCATGGTATAAACCCGTTCAAACTGCTGCTGCAAAGTCGCTTCAATTGCCGCTGACTCAGCTGTACGATTTGGCGCACCGGGCCGCAATAAAACCGCAGCTTCGGAAAATACAAGCGCAGGATCTTCAACAAATATCGAGTCTGGAAATTGCTCAAGTGCGGGCAGCTCCAATACGGCAACACCTGCAGCTCTGAGTGCGCTGACATAGGCCTGATGCTCAGCCAGAATGCCTTGATAGGTTGGGCTTTCCCCATCACCCGCACGAAGGCCGTTAACAACCGATTGCGCTGGTGCCCTGACAATGGCTTTATTGAACTGACATACTGACAGTGCCTGGGTCATATTGTATCCTTCTCTAGTTGCGTGATGGCTGATGCAACAGGCAAGAAATCATCAAGAAATTTCTTGGCACTGCGCCATATGCAAGGGCAGCTTACAGCAGTTCATAAACCGGTGAAACCTGCTGCAACAGCGGGAGAGTGGAGCCCTGGATCTTTAGCAATGTATAAAAAGGAAATTGTGGGTGTCCATAACCGCTTAGTTTTCAGACCAGGGGAAAATGCCTGGCCCACCAATAGACAGGGTAGCCGCTGCTACGCTGTTGTTTTGGATTATGGCTGTATTTGAGGGCCAATTTACCAGGGGGCCTAGCTCAGCGTTTGCTTCAATGGTCCCAAAGTAACCCCACTGTTTGAGCCATGTTTTACCCTCACGAACGGCGCCGTAGATGGTGAAATTTCCTGGCACATTGCTTTGGTTCAAAATCACCACCTGGTTGGGGATCTGTTCGCCCACATAGATGATAGTTACCGATTCGCCCGGGCCGATGGTCAATGGGTTGCTGCTAGACATGGTGATTCCCTCTGATGATTATTTATTGTGTGTTTTCGAAATCAGGCACCGATCACGGTTGAACCTCCTCAAAATATCAGCCACACAAGCCAAGTGACACTAGCTGTCACGTCATAATCATACGATGTTATATGGCTAAGTGTTGAATCAATGGGCTACAGTTGTAGAAAACCTCATTGTATTCAAAAATACTGCGTCTGGCTTGCGTATAGGTGTGGTAATTCTTAAACATCACAGGAACGCTGAACCCGCAATTATTAAGTTGAAAGAGTACTGGTTCAGCTTTTGATGAATAATAAGTCAGAATTGAGACACTACGACTACATTATTCAGGAATAACAAATGGCCAAACACCGCATGACCGACCAAGACTGGACCTTCGGAGGAACCTGGCCCTACCAGCCTCGCTGGTTTGATGGTCCGGATGGCCGGATGCACTATGTCGATGAAGGACCGCGTACTGGCCGACCGATTGTGATGGTACATGGGAATCCGACCTGGGGTTATCTTTATCGGCACTTTATCCAGGCGGTTACCCAGGCAGGTTACCGGGCAATTGTGATGGATCATCTTGGTTTTGGGCGCTCTGAAAAACCTGATATTGCAGCGCTTTATCAAATCCCGCAGCATGCTGATCGATGTGAAGCCCTGCTCGAATCATTCGATTTGCATGACGCAACAATCCTTGTTCAGGACTGGGGCGGGCCAATCGGGTTGGCCTGGGCTGCGCGATATCCTGAGCGATTGCGAAGCCTTGCTGTGTTGAACACATTTGCGCACCGTCCTCCAGCTAAGGTGTCGTTGCCATTAGCACTGCGATTGTTCCGCACACCCGGCATTGGTGAATTCATGGTCAAGGGGATGAATGCCTTCGTCAAGGTATTCTTATTTAAAGCGGGGCTGGTGTACCCGGAGCGACTGGGCGACCAGGAAAAGGCAGCCTATCTGGCGCCCCATCCGAGCTGGTCTTCGCGTACCTCGATGCTGGTATTCCCACGTGAAATCCCTTCCGGGCCTGAAGGGCGGGTCAGCGATTTTTTAGCTGAAATAAATAGCCGGCTGGTGCCGGCATTTACCGACAAACCCGTGTTTATCGCCTGGCCGATGAAAGATATTGCGTTCAGGCCGGAGGTTCTCGATAAGCTGTGGCTAAAAGACTTTCCAAAAGCAGAAGTTATGCGAATTCAGGATGCAGGTCATTACATCCAGGAGGACGCCCACCAGCAGGTGATTCCGCCGTTGCTTGCCTTTCTAAACAAGTGAGCACTTAGTTTAATGAGTCATTCAAAAAACCAGTATTTATTGCTGTTAATTTTTTTAGCACTTGCCCTTGTGTTAACCGGTTGTATGCATTCACAGGGTCAGGTTAATCAATGCACCTATACTCAACGGGGGATCGTTTATTTTGGCATGTCAATTGGCAGCAGTGATGAAGTAACGGAAGCTCAGTGGGAGGCATTTTTAAGATCAAACATCAGCAAGGAAATGGAGCAGGGTTTTACCGTTATTGACAGTAAAGGCGCCTGGAAAGGTGATGAGGGTCTCGAATTTGAATCAAGCAAAATGTTGGTGGTGTTATCCAATCAAGCCTCTTTGAAGAATGCACTGGCTAAAATAGCAGACCAATATCGAATATTGTTTGATCAAAATTCGGTCCTCGTTGAGGTGCAAAAAACCTGCGCTGATCTGCTCAATGGAATCTAGGTCTAACTGTATTACTTTGATCGAGAACAAGTGTTGAGACACCATCTCTTCACTTGCAGATAAACCAGGAATAGTGGGCGCCGGCTAAGACGCCCACATTTTCAACAGAAGCTGAGGTATGAACTGCAGGTGTTGGTGATCACTCCGTACTTGAGGAAACGCTAACGCGTCGACCAGTTAACAGTACAATTTCCCTCGTTTAGATATAGTGCCTGAAATGTGCCGGCGCCTGAAACTGGCGTTGTGCATTCACAGTTAGCTGTGGGAACTGTGTCGGTTTCACCTGTGTTGATGTTTTTCAGTTTGACACTATCACCGGTGAGGCTGCATATTTCACCCATACAATCAGAGTTGCCTGGCAGGGCATCACATGACTGATTTTGAAAACCATAGGTATCCAATAAATTCTCTGAATACGTGGAATACAGCCCACTTGTCTCGCAGGGTCCGTAATAAGAACAGGAAGTGCCTTCGAATACGTAACAATATCCACCACCACTATTGGTTGTGTCGCCTTGCCCGCAATTACCCTGATCATCACAGGTCGCCGATATGCAAAGGGCGTAAGTGCCGTTACATACATACGGACATTCATCAGGAACCTGGGCTAACACAGCACTGGTTGCCAGGAACTGAACTAACATAATCAGTGATACAACTAAAAAAGCACTGTTAGAATTATGCCAACGTAATGATGCTGTTTTATTCATGATTTTCCCCTTTTTGTTTTTTCGGATTTTGCTAAAAGCTAATAACCTCTTGCTTACCCTTTGTTTATCATTTGCTTTCAGCACCTAATACCCTAACACAGCGGCCTTACGGCAACAAAAGCGAGGCAGCTACTTGTTTAACGCCAAAGCAAAGTGTCCTGCCTGGTTATATTTATCAATATTTAATCGGAAGGTTTCGGGAAGGTTCAACTAGCTGCAATGGCCTAATCTGAGCATCAACACAAACTGTGTGCCTGGTTGTCAGCAACAGGAGGTACTGACTAACCAGCTGAAGTGAACTAGCAGGAGTTGAAACATGAGAAGCGATTTTTTGACCATTGGACAGGACGGGCTTGCGGAACGTCAGGTACGGGTGCTGAAAAATATTTTACTGGTGCTGCAAACCTACAGTTACAGTCAATGGCAATGGGTAGACCAGGATGCCAAAGTAGTGCTGGTAGATGGCGATACCCAAGCTGGTAATAGTCTGGCAGTTACCCAACAGCATCGAAATCGCTTGATTGTGCCAGTCACAAAATACCCTGAGGGTTCATCAGATTGGGAAGTTTGCTTACATTCTCCGCTCAAGTCTGAACAAGTCATGCAGCTGTTGGAATATGCTAAAGCAAAGATGCAAGGCAAAATTCAACCGCCACAGGTAAGTCATCTAGATCTCTACGAAAGTAACCAACAGGTACCCGTTGAGCTAGCGGAAGCCGTGCCGGCGTAAGACCACTGGATTGCCGCGGAGAACAGAGTCCGCGGCAGATCTGGCTACTCCACCTTTTCCAACAACACCGGTTCGCCATAGCCAAGCTCGCTCAGCCGAGCAGCCTGGGTTTCTGCGTCACCTACCACCAGCCAATTCATGGCATCAGGACGCAGGTATGTCGCTGCCAGTGTTTTGAAATCAGGCAGGGTCATTGCTTCAATACGTGAGGCATTCTGCGCCTGATAATCATCTGGATAACCAAAATTTGCGATCGCCCCGAGCATCGAAAGTTTAGCAAGCAGTGTTTCATTTTGCCGCGCCTGACCACGCAATAAAGCGCCTTTTAAAGTGCTCAGATCAGCTGCGCTGAAACCGGGCCCATAATCACTGACAATATCGCGAATCAGTTCCATTGACTCTTTGGTCACATTTGAACGCACACTACTGGTGATCGCGAAGCGGCCTTCTTTTTTACCGCCGGCAAAACCAGAGCGAATACCATAGGTATAACCTTTATTAACCCGCAATTCAGTATTAAGCCGCGAGGTATAAATGTTGCCTAGCAGGAAATTCATTGCACCCGCCAAGGGATAATCCAGGTCTGTGGCTGCCAGTGAGGGGCGTTGAATAACCAATATCGATTGTTTAGCGCCGGGGATATCATAGAAGTAGATTTCAGATGCTTCCACCGGGCGGGCGGGCGACAGTGCGGTTTGACCTGGTGTGGCTGTATTCCAGCTCGAACTGATCCCGGCAAAAGCCTGGTTTACGTCTTCAAGGCTTGTATCACCCACAATTCGCAGGGATGCGTTCACCGGTGAATAGTTGGTTGTATAGAAAGCTTTCAAATCATCCAGGGTGACGGTTTCCAGTTTCTCCCGGGTCCCATAAGTGGTGTAACTCAAAATATGGCCTGCGGGGTAACTTAATTTTGCGGATTCTCGTTGTGCAATGGCATTGGGGTTTCCGGCAGCTTGATCCAGTTGGTCCAACTGGCGGCGTTTTAATAAGTCAAATTCTTGTTGATCCCAGCGGGGTTCCAACAACATTTCCTCGACCAGGGCGATAGTCGCAGCAAAATTTCTGGCCAGGGTATTACCAAGAATAGTGGTGTTATCCACACCAACACTGATTGAAATATCAGAGCCCAGAGCCTTGATTGCATCTTCCAACTCGGCAGTACTGCGATTAGCAGTGCCTTTCTGCAGCAGGTCAGCGGTTAGTGCAGCGACGGCGGGTTTGGCCGGGTCTCCCCGGTCACGTCCTGCGGCAATGCTGAGTGCAAAGAAAATTAAAGGAGTTTCTGTACTTTCGATACCGTAGGTTGCAATACCATTATCCATTTGACTGCGCCAAACTTCCGGTGCAGGTAGCGTGTAGGGCTGGCCAAATTCTGGTTCGGCAGTGCGGTCAAAGCTCGATGGTGTGGGTTGAAAAGTCCGTTGGGTGGGATCGAAAGCCACCTCAGCTTCCGCACCCTGGACAATGGGTTCTTCCACTACCGCTGCTGGTTGTGCGCCGGCAAGTGCCAGCTCAGGCTTGCCGTTGGGTACAAAACTGGTCAATACATGATGCTTATCTTTGATGTACATGTTGTATACATCCATGACATCCTGAGTGCTCACTGCTTGTATGGCACCAATTTCTTTGGCAAAAAAGCCCGGATCACCGGTAAAAATATTGTATTGGCTGAGTTGAATGGCTTTGCCCAGGACGCTTTGAATTTGATTATAAAAAGCCACCTCAAGACCTGCTTTAATGCGATCCAGATCGGCTTCGGAAATACCATTTTCCTCAAAACGCATAAATGCATCATTGATGGCCGGTGGTAAAGCATCCAGGTCGCCATCCGCGGTGGCGCCTATTTGTAAGTAAAATTCTCCGGCCAACTCCTTGGCAAAATGAAAGGCAGCAACGCTGGATGTCAGTTTGGTCTCATCGATCAAAATCTCATTCAGGGGCGCGCGTTTACCTACGCTCAAATATTCCGCCAGAATGTTTAATGCATAACTATCCGGGTGATATTCTTCAACACCTGGCCAGATCATCGTGAGCTGGGGTACAGTGGCGAAGCTGTCTTCATGCATTAATGAGATAGTTTCACTTAGCACGGCTTTACGCGGCTGTCTTGGTGCAACCTCTTCACCTTTGGGTATTTCACCAAAATATTTCTCAACTAAAATTTTGGCCAGGGCAGGATCAAAATCACCAGTCAAAGTCAAAGTAACATTGTTGGGTACATACCAGCGACGGTAAAAATCTTTAACATCCTGCAAAGTGGCGGCATCCAAATCTGCCAGGCTGCCTATCACCTGCCAGCTGTAGGGGTGGTCGGCCGGGTATATGGTTTTGCCAATCAGGTCAAAATTATGGCCATAAGGCTGATTATCCACGCGCTGGCGTTTTTCATTTTTTACCACCTGTTTTTCGTTATCGATCACTGGTTGGGTAACGGTGTTGATAAAAAAGCCTAACTTGTCGGCTTCCGCCCAAATAATTTTTTCCAGGGCATCGGCTGGTACTGCCTGAAAATACTGGGTCATGTCGCTGGTGGTAAAGCCATTGGTACCAGCACCACCAATACGGGTATTCATTTCGTCCAGGCCGCCGTAGCCTAAATTCTCTGAGTCCAGAAAAAGCAAATGCTCAAATAAATGCGCAAACCCGGTTCGGCCCTGTAATTCCCTGCTGGAGCCAACGTGAGCAGCCAGATTAATCGCTACGATCGGGTCGGATTTGTCCACATGCAGGACAACTTCAAGCCCATTGTCGAGTTGATATTTTTCAAACTCAATACTCAGGCCGGGTGCTTCAGCTGTTGTCTCGGGCGGTGTTTCTGCCGTGGTAGTTGGTGGTGCTTCCTTGGAACATGCCGCTAAAGTCAAGGCTGCAACAGCAGCCAATGAAGCTAATATGGTTTTAGGCATTATTTAATCTCTTGCTGTCAGGTTGATCCTGGATAGCATACCTTGCCTAAATTTAGCGCTGTCGTCCATCTAATCAGCTACCGGGTGTGGATAAACAGTGCTTAATATCAGATCACTCTCAGCAGCCTTGTTTGCAGAATAAAAGCAGACGCATAGCTAAAACATATATTCGCCCTGATCGTTGACAATGCCGCGGCGCATATCCGGGACACAGTCCATCATCGGAAAACCGGGTTAGCGATAAACCACCTGAGTCACAGGAGTCCGGTACTCATCATATCCAGAGCCCACCTGACCATTGCAGCTACTTGATTATGTCGGCCACCGCCGGAGCCGGCTCGCATAATTACGATACCAACTTTTTCAGCTGGTCTGGTATCCCGAAAACCCATCACCAGATTGGCTTTGGCATTGTCAAACTGGTCTTGCCAGGTTCCCGTTTTTCCGTCTATGCTCAGCATGCCGGGGTATACCTGGCTGATACTTAATGTCTATCTGGTCTTTTAATAAAAAGTCATCCAGTTTCTTCCAGAGCAGGTGCCTGGATATAGCCAACCGCTAATGCTGCGATTAAACATGGCAAGGCAAAAACAGTGAAATTGAGTCCTGTCGACCAACCCATGGCGATGGTCAATCCACCAATATATGGACCGATAATGGCCCCTGTCCGTGCCGCCCCTATTGCCCACCCCACCCCCATGGTTCTGATTTCTGTGGGGTAAATTCGGGCAGCAATGGCATATAGGCCGATAAATGCGCCCTGTAAGAAAAAACCCAACAGAAATATTTCAGCCAGCATCACCGGCACCGGTACCTGGACCCAGCCATAGGTCAACATAAAAACCACCGTGAAAATGAAGAACACTTTGATCAAGCGGCGTAGCCCGAATTGATTGGAATAATGGCCTAATAAGATAATGCCAAAAAAAGCTCCCAAATTGAACAAAGAACCTGCATAAATAGCGTTTTCAAGCCCTAAGCCGGCATTAACGGCCAGCTTGGGGACCCAGCTGATGATGAAATACATGCTTAGAAACGCCATAAAAAATGCCACCCAAAGCCATATGGTCCAGGTTTTTCTTTCTGCTGCAAACAGGGTTCGGACATTGTATTTCAACAACGGTTGTGTAGATAAATCAGGTAGGTTTTCCAGTCGGTCCAGTTGCATTTTTTTCAAAATCACATTGCATTTTTGCAATGCCCCTGATGGCTGCCGCTTGGCCAAAAATACCAGGGATTCAGGCATCAGGAAATAAATCAGCGGAAGCATCATTGCGGAGATACAACCGGAAGCCAGAAACAAAACCCGCCAGCCATGCTCTGGTAATAACCAGGCAGCCAAAAAACCTGTCAGGGTGGCCCCAATCGGATAACCTGCGAGTACAAATCCAATCACCAGGTTACGCCGCTTGCGTGATGAATACTCCGTGGACATTGAAGTCACTGAGGCCAACATCGAACCGATTCCGATACCGGTCAGCAAGCGCAAAATACCGAGTTGCAAAACCGAAGATGCATAACTGCTTAATATCATTCCGGTGGCAATAACGGTTGCGCTGATCATGATCATTTTCCGGCGACCGATAAGATCAGCCCGCGGTGATATCAGCATTGCGCCGATTGCCATGCCAAATAATCCAGCGCTGAAGACAATACCGAACTGGCTGGCCGGCAGGTTCCACTCATTCATGATCAAGCTCGCTGAATATGAAATGACCAGAACATCCATTCCATCCATCATATTAAGCGTGAAGCAAATGGCGATCACAACCAGCTGCAGGCCGGTTAGTGGCTGTTCTTCAATTGTCTGTTTTAGATGCGTATAGTTCATCGCCACCCAGCCATTCTATCCCTGATAAGCCGGTGTATCGGAGGAATTGGATATACAGTATTTATGGTTTTACCCCAGTGTTTGACAGTGAGCTGAACAATAACAGCAAAACAGGTAATGAGCTGGCCGGACTATTTGCTGGTCACTTTGCCGCCAATTATTTTATAGGCTGGTGTGCCACGGACCAGCGTGTCGCGGGCAAATTCAGCCCCACAGCCTGGGCAAAGGCAGGGTTGTCGTGTGTAATCCTTGACGATGCGCTCCTTAAAGCATTTCACCAAGGCGCCTTTGCCACCCTTGCGGTAGCGAAATAATGCTGTCTTGCAGGCAGCACAGCTGACCTGGATGGTTCTTACCGGTCCTTTTTTGTTGGGTTTGGCCATTTACCTTGCCTGTTGCAGTTTCCAAAATGAGGCTTGATTGAATGATCTGCCGACAGCTCGTTTTTCGCTGCTATCCAATCATCATCCCAAGCGCCATTTTTGAAATTGAGTCAGGCTGAAGGTGCCGTGCTGTCTTTCGGATTCGATACTTTGGTTGCTGTCATATAACTGACGACAATGGTTACACATAATGCCGCGATAAAGGCTGGTACCATCTCATACAGGTCATAAAAATGTTCTTTGGCAAATAAGACCCACAATATGCTGGTGCTAAAGCCTGTAATCATGCCTGCCATCACACCTTGTTGGGTGGTTTTTTTCCAATGCAGTAAGCACAAGATCACGGGGCCAAATGCAGCACCCAAACCGCTCCAGGCGAACAGCACCAGGCCAAATATCATGCCGCTTTGCTGCATGGCAATCAGGCAGCCACCCAGGCCCAGCAGTAGTGTTGTCCATTGGGCGAGTGATGCTTCACGTAGTTTGCTGGATTGTTTTGAGGTGGAGAAGGCGTGGCGAACCTTGTTATAGAAGTCATGTATGATCGCTGAGGATGCCAGGTTCAGCAATGAGCTTACCGTTGACATGACCGCAGACAAAACAGCAACAACCATTAGCCCTGTAATGACCGGTGGGAACAGTTCTTGTGCAAGTGTCGGCATGATATTTTCACTATCGCCGCCAAGGGTTATTACATCCGGAAATAAAACCCGGCCGACCAATCCGGTGGCCACCGCTCCGGCATCAAACAATAAAATTACAACAATGGATACACCCGCTGCTTTCTTGACCTCGGTGGTATCCCTGATCGCCATAAAGCGGACCAGTAATTGGGGAACGCCGAGCATCGGCAGGCCGATCGCCAAGGCGCTCAGTACTGCAATGATCGAGAAGGTAGTGACATCAGTAGCTCCTAGAATAGATGAATAAGCTGGGCCTACATTTTCCAGGCCCTGCCAAAGCGGAGTGATGCCGCCAATATGCATCAATCCGACCAAGGGGATAGCCAGCAGTGCAAATAACATAAATAACGCCTGCACGGCATCGGTATAAGCGACCGCCTTAAAGCCGCCAAAAGCGGTGTAAGCAACGGTTACCAGGCCGCCCACCCAGACACCGGTGGAATAATCCCAGCCCAGGAAAACATTGAACGCTTTGCCGGTTGCCAACATTTGTGCAGCGATATAGGCGGTCGCCATAGACAGAATGATGACCACGCTTATCAGGCGAATTTTGCTGGCATGCCGAGCTGCGGTTTTTTCCCTAAAGCTCTCAGCCAGAAAGTCTGGGACGGTTATGGCGTCAAGTTTGCGCGATCGGTCGTTCAGTTTTTTGGCAACCAGCATCCATGCCAAACCAACGCCTATGACTTCACCGGCAACAATCCAAAATGCCTGTAATCCGGTAAGATAAGCCGCACCGGAAAGTCCCAGCAGCAACCAGGCGCTTTCACCGGTAGCGTTCATACTGAATGCCGCGATCCAGTAGGGCAGTTTGCGCCCGGCAAGAAAATAGCCCTCGCTGGTACCAGCACTGCGCCTTGCCCATACGCCGATAACCAGCATGAAAGTAAGGTAGACCATTAGTATGGCGGCGATAATGTTTGTATCTGTCATGCGTGAGTCCCAGTTATGCACAAGCTTGGTGCACTCATAATCTTAACGAAAATGAAATTTAAAACCATGATAACCGTTAGCTGTTTTGTGGTTGTGTATTTCTTTGCTGTGGTTATGGCTTGCAGGTGTAATTGCCTGCAGTCAATAAAATTCGTCAGTCATCGAATATTTTACCCTGTTTATAAAACTATGATGTTGTTGGTTTTATCGCAGTTATTATCAATAGACACCAGGTACATACATCTGCAATGTTTATCCAGCCTCAGAGGAGTTTATGGCATTGTTTGCAAGATAAGTTATCGGTTGATCAGTGGTTGTTATTTGTTTGGTTTCATCAGGCATCAGTGGATTCATGATTTTGGCACTCAGTTCAACATAACCGGGCTCATCACGAATATTGTCGAATTGTGGATGGGTAGAAATAAAAAACAACTTCCGGGAGCGTTGCCGGTAGGCTTTATTCAGGTAGTGAATGGCTTGCTGTTTGTTGCCCAGCAACGCATGGCGTCCGGCCACAGTCACGGGAGTTAAATGGTAGCGTTGCAACTCTAATCGCCAAAAACTTTGCAATTTTTCCATTGGGCCTGAACCTTTTAGCGGTAACCGGTTTTCAGCACCACTGACAAGCAGGATTTGCTCTGCAATTGCAACTGATTCCGGTAAATTGTTCATGTGGTAGTTAGCCAGGACCAGACAGGTCATTGCGCTCTGATTATCCGGGCTAAGTTCCAGACTGAACTGGCAGTAATCAACGGCACGCTGGTACTGTCTGGCCAGATAAAATACCCAACCTGCCTGGGCATCTGCAAGCCCTGAATGTGGATCAAGTTCGAGTGATGTTTCCATATGGTGGATAGCATTGGAGATGTCACCCTTTGCCAGCGCCAGCAGCGCCAGGGATCGGTGAGGATCTGCCCAGGTTTTATCAATCAAACTGGCATGCCGAAAGGTTTGTTCCGCAGTTTTCCAGTCCCAGTCACCCCACCAGTAGATATAGCCTAATGTGTGATGGGCTATGGCTAAACCGGGATCCAGATTAAGCGCTGTTTGAGCCACCAACCTCGCCTTGGGCATTGATATTGCCTGTTCTCCAAAAGGGTTCAGATAAGCCTCGGCCAGTGCTGCGTGGGCGAGTGCATATCCCGGGTCAATTTTTATGGCTTTCTGAAAATGCTTGACGCTCTGCGGAACCAGGTCAGTAGCGTATTCATTTAACAGTGTCCGACCATATATGTAGGCGTCACGAGCTGCAGAATGTTCAGTGCCCAAAACTGAAGAGCCAATGCCTAACGCAGTGATTGGCGGTCTACTGTTGATGAAACCGACGGTGCCGATTGCAACCAGTAACATAGCCATGCCAGCAGCGATCAAGCTTCTAATCCGCGTTGCCTGTGGTGTTACTGATGCAATAAATCGGTAGCCCTTTTTGGGTATTGTTTCGATGAACCTGGGGTTGGCTGCATGGTCGTTTAAAGCCTGTCGAATCTGTCGGATACAAAAATTCAAGCCTTGATCGAATTCAACTATTGTTTGTCCCCAGAGCTGTTGCTGAATTTCCTTGCGGCTGACGACTTCGCCTTTTTTACTCAGCAGTAATCCGAGCACTTCTGCTGCTTGTGGACGAAGTGGTACACGCTGGTTGGAGCATTGCAATTCTCCAATCCGGATATCGAATTCATACGGTGGAAAAACAAACTTGGTTTTCTTCGGCGCTTTAATGCCTGAAAGGATATGCATATTAGTCATCTTCGATTCGGACTTTGTTGTTGGCAGTTCGATTTCTTTGTGCGCCCAGAATAGTCGCCCATCTCATCAGTGCTCATTACGTGCCTGGGAAAAGCATTAATAGCAGACACTTGGGTATGCTCAGGCAGTGCTCAGTTTTTAATCATCTGCTGCTCATTGTCCACGGCTTTTTGCTTTGTTAGAAATGATTCGTATCAGAAATTACAAATAAATTTTATGCACCAGTGCAACAACGATGCCCAACAAGCTAGCCAAATATTCAACCGAGACATCAAAAGTGGTCATTTATTGCCAAGCTTAACAGCTGAACAAATCCTCTTAATACCTTTGTTTTGGTCTTGCTCTGGGTTTAGTCAATCGGTCGAAAAGCATTTGTTGATGGCCATTCAATTTGAAAAGCTTACCGTCTACGTTGTTGGGGGAAAAGGCACATGCGCCAGCTTGGTTCTGCTTCACGATTGGTTCGGTGACAGCCTCTTTGATCTCAGCGCCGTTGAGTGGCTTGCAGGAGAGTACGTTCGAGTACTCACTGTAAATCTGGATGACTGACCTGGATTGTTCATGAAGAAATCTCAATAGCTTCGTATTAACCTGATTAAAAGGAAATTTTGACAAATGAAAATACTCAAACGAATCCAGATTGCTGGTGCAATAGTGTGCCTGGCGATAACACCAGCCCTTATCCATACCCAAGATGTGACTGCAAGTGAAGCAGCAGTTACAGCTAAGGCGAATCAACTACAAAGCCTTGATTTTCATGTTGGGCATTGGTCAATGGACATCAGTGGTTTTGGTCAGGAGGCAGTTGCTGGAATGAAGCAAGCAGGTATCGATGGTTTTGAGTTGCTGGTTGAATGGGGGCCAGATAAAAAGTACATGATCTGGCGGGATTTCAAGATCGTTAACGGCAAACCAGTTGAACTGGCCCACAAAACATTTGGCTGGAACTATGTATCCGAGCAAATTGAGTTTTGGGGTGTTACTACCGATGGCAATATCTTCGATGGAATAGGTACAGTTGAAGAGGCAGGCAAGATGATCAGAGATTTTACTATCGATTTTCCACAAGGAAATTCATTGCATATGCGCGAGCTGATCACATGTGATCAGAGCTGTCGTTGGGTGACCGAATATGAGAAGGATGGTGAGTGGCTGAAACACCCTTATTACCCCCCTTTCACCTACCTTCCAGCTCAGGGTGTCCAATAATTAAAAACCTGACAGGTATAATTTCCCAGGTGGTTGTTGTTACAAGGGGTTAACTTAGAATCTATTCCAAAATCAAATATGGCTGATAAGACCACGACAATGTATTTGATCATTGCTGTGGTCTTTGTCCTATAAATAATGATCTGTGAGTGTTCAGGTAACTTTAAAATTACGCACAAGAATATTCAACTATTCAATCCTGGCCGACTTCCTCTATTAGCCAATCACGAAAAACCGTGATTTTTTTTCTACTGGTATACGCTTCCGGATACACCAGATAAAACGATGAACCAAGTGGCAGGGCGAGACTGAATGGTTGTATCAGGCGCCCGGCCAGAATGTCATCTGCAGCCAGATATTGCCAACCCAGCACCACACCTGCGCCGTCGATGGCAGCCTGCAGGGCGTGATCGGGCTGGCCAAAATGGGGCCCTCGCGAAGCATCCACGCGAGTGGCATCGACGGCTTTCAGCCAGGCACGCCAGTCTGGGGCTAAAGGGTCGTATGCCATCGAATCATTGTGCAGTAGCACATGGTGGTGGAGATCATCAGGCGCATGCAATCCATGTGGGCCGTCCAATAAACGTGGACTGCACATCGGGATTACCGACTCGTCAAATAACTTGACTGACTCCAGTCCTGGATACTGTCCGCTACCCAGGCGCACCGCAGCATCAAAGCCATCACGTTGAAAATCTATCAAGCCAAGGCTGGATGACATCCGTACATCAATATCCGGGTATAAATCATCAAATCTGCGTAGCCGGGGGACCAGCCATTTAACTGCGAAGATGGGTGCCACGCTAATCGTCAAGCCACCACGTGATTCACTTTCCATCACCCGTTCCATGGCTTTATCCAATTGCTGGAAGATCTCCCGCAGCTCGGATAACAACACTTGGCCGGTTTCTGCCAGTAACAGCCCGCGAGGTAAGCGTCGGAAAAGCTGCACACCCAGATATGCTTCTAACCGTTTCACCTGGTGGCTGACAGCCGCTGGGGTTACATGCAATTCCTGTGCAGCTTTCACAAAGCTCAATTGCCGGGCGGAGGCCTCAAAGGCTCGTAACGAATTAAGGGGATAAACGCGTCTGCTCATATTATGACTTATTTTTTGTAAGCCTAACACAAGAAAATATCGTTTGTCGATTTTTCATAAATCCCTTTAAATAAGCACACAGGCCAATTAATGGCTAGTAACCAGACCAAGTATTAATAACTCATATAATGGAGATTCAAAATGGCAAATTTTAGCTACTCACGCAATTTCAAAGGTGTTGCTGATGTATTTCTGCATTCACCCAGATTGTATAAACCATTACTCGACTTCACCGAAAAGGTAATGCTGGGGGAATCTGAGCTTACCAAGGCAGAGCGCGAAATCATTGCTGCACATGTATCACGTATCAATGGTTGTCATTTTTGTGTACAGGCGCATCGCGCCACATTGATTGCAATGGGCGTTGACCAGGCCACAGCAGTAACCCTGGAAATGGGGCCGGATATTAAAGGCATCAGCAATCAGCTCAAAATATTACTGGTATTCGCTGAAAAACTGACCCGGACACCGGCGCAAATCAATATTGCAGATATCGATGCACTGAAAGCTCAGGGTATTGCTGAGCAGATGATTGAAGACACCATCAATGTGGTCTCGTTGTTCAATTATGTGAACCGGCTGGTCGATGCATTTGGTGTCACCGGGAGCCCCGACTATTTCAAAGTCGTTGGAGAGAGCCTGGCTAAAAATGGCTATGCCTCGCTGATCCCGTCAGCAGCTTAATTCCCGGATCATCAGAGGAGTAAAACTCATGAGTAATGCAACCAATAAAGTCATCGAGTATGACGCGATCAGTAAAGTGATCCAAGGTTATCTGGATGGCGCTAAAAACGGTAGTGGCGAGCAGATGAAACCAGCGTTTCATAAGGATGCAACAATCTTTGGCTATATCGGTGATGACCTGTTAGCCGGACCTATTCAGCAGTTGTTTGAATGGAATGACCAGAACGGCGCGGCACGAGAATTACAGGCACAGATCACCAGTATCGATCTGAATAACACTGTAGCCAGTGTCCGGCTAGAGCTGGATAAATGGACCGGCAATCGTTTCACCGACTTATTCACACTGCTGAAAACTGATGTCGGCTGGAAGATCACCAGCAAAGTCTTTCATCTTCACCCTGAAATTAGTCACTAAATCAGGTAACCCACAGAAACTAATTTGAAAACTGACTTGGAGAATTAAAATGAAAAAATTATTCACAACAACCTCATTACTGACATCTCTGGCATTGTTGCTGGCCATCAGTACCAGCAGTATTGCCAATGCAGCAGCAGCCACTACACCGACCACCTATAAAACAGTGCAGGTAGAGGGGCTGGATATTTTCTACCGTGAAGCAGGTCCCAAAAATGCACCCACTATCGTATTGCTGCATGGTTATCCAACCTCATCGCATATGTTCCGAAATTTAATCCGTGATCTGTCAGATGAATATCATTTGTTGGCACCAGACTATCCCGGCTTTGGCAGAAGCACACAGCCACCAATGTCAGAATTTGATTACACTTTTGCCAACATGGCAAATATTGTAGAAGGTTTTCTGGCGGCCCTGGAAGTCGAAAAGTACAGCTTGTACCTGATGGATTACGGTGCACCTGTAGGTTATCGAATTGCAGCCAAATACCCGGATAAGGTTACCGCTTTGATTGTGCAAAACGGCAATGCTTATGAAGAGGGACTGAAAGAATTCTGGGAACCGATCAAGCGCTATTGGAATGCCAACACCCTGGAAAATGGTAAGGCACTGGAAGGCTTTCATTCCCTGGATGGTTTGCAATGGCAATATACCCATGGAGTACGCGACGCCGAGAAGATCAGCCCGGACAACTGGCAGGTGGATTTGCAACATCTGACCCGGCCAGAAAATAATGAAATTCAGCTCGCGATGTTTTATGACTACCGTACCAATGTTCCTTTGTATCCACAGTGGCAGGCCTATTTCCGTGAATATCAACCACCAACCTTAATCGTATGGGGTAAGAATGACTACATTTTCCCTGCCGACGGGGCGCATCCTTATCAGCGGGATCTTAAGGATATTGAGGTACATTTACTTGACACCGGGCACTTCGCGCTGGAAGAAGACGGACAGTTGATGGCTGGCTACATACGTGATTTCTTAGCCAGAAAAGTCAATTAAATTCCAATTGTACAGGTACCCCCATTGATTCATATTCCTGAACCAGGATAGTGACAATGGGGAATACCCTTTAACTGAATTCTTGTTGGCAATATTTCTTTTGTGGCTGGTGTTATTGCTGCTGTTTTTGTTGTTCTTCAGTCCACCACGGCTATATCACATATTCAAAACCCAAGATGTGTTTGGGTTTTATTTTACATAGTCGGTATAGCCATATATTTATGCAGCAAAGCTCCACCATTGGGGTAATAATTATCGCTTAAACTATAGCCTGAGCAGATATTCTTAATTGATGTCTTTAATCACCGGGTATGTCAGCAGGTATAGTGCAGCCTCAGCTTTTAGAGCAAATAAAATCAACGGTTCCTATATACTGATTTTCGAACAATTCCAAGGACGCACCAATGAAAACCGGTCTAAAAACCTTGTGTATGGCAACAATTTTGTTTTTGCCTGCATCGCTGGCGGCGGCTACTTATGTTATCGAGCACGTCTCGGTGATTGATGGAACAGGCAGTCCGGCTAAATCAGATATGTCGGTGCAGGTGATCAACGAGCGAATATCTGCAGTGGTTCCTGCTGCAGTCGGTGGCAGTCTGCAGGGTAATCGCATTGATGCTTCGGGTAAGTTTCTGATACCCGGATTAATGGATATGCATGTACACCTTCAGGGTGGTAGCGTGCTGAATGAAGATGGCCAGCCTGAGGCAGGGATTAACCGCAATGAAGGAATTCATGCGTTGCATTCCTATTTGTATTCGGGTGTTACCAGCATTTATGACTCTGGTAATCATCCGGATTTTATATTTACGATGCGAGCTGCCGAGCGTTCAGGTGAAATCGTTTCTCCACGTATTTTCGCAACCGGTGCTATCGTTACCTATCCCGGCAGTCATGGCAGCTATTTTGGTGATTCAACGGTTTCCTCCTGGCCGGAAGCTATTCCAGTGCTGGATCGTCATATAGCCCGCAAGCCGGATATCCTGAAGCTGACTTTAGAGGAGCGTGGTTGGGGCATGCGCCCGATGATTCCGCATTTACCGGTGAATCTGATGGAAAAGATCATCGAATATTACAATGATCATGGCATCCGCACCACCGTCCACACACCCAGTGAAATTCGTGCGCGACAGGCAATTTTCGCGGGGATCGACAATCTGTCACATCCGGTAATCGTAGGACCAATCTCGGAGAAATTTGCACAGTTGATGGCGGCCAAACAAATACCGATGGTAACCACACTCACCATTGGCGAGAATTACAGCCGGCTTGCAGAGCATCCTGAATACCTTGACCAACCGTTGTATCAGACATCGTTAAGTGCCGATGAAATTATTCGATTAAAAACCGAAACCCGGCAGCAATACCAGGATCGGCAATGGACCTGGTGGATGAAGTTGATGACACCAGTGGCACAGGAAAACCTGAAGCAATTGCATGCCGCTGGTGCAGTCTTGGTGGTCGGGACGGATCAGACTCTAGGCCCTGCGGTACATCGTGAAATGGAATTACTGGCTGCTGCCGGTATTCCACCACTGGAAATTATCAGGATGGCAACACTGCATGGTGCGAGGTTCCTTGGACGGGAGCGGGATATGGGCACAGTGCAGCAGGGTAAACTGGCTGACCTGGTATTGTTGAACGCAGATCCAAGTATAGATATCAATAATGCCAAAGCCATCTCGATGGTGATCAAAAATGGTGAGATTATCGATCTTGATGGTTTGGACCTGGCGGGACGTTGACCAATACAGAGGTTACCATGCTGCGGAGACGCTATCCTGGATGTTTGCAATCAAACAGGCATGCAACTGATAGAGGCAAGCATAGGTGTTTTCGCTTTTGTCCGTGTGACAGGTATCGACAATAATCAGCTTAAAAAGCAGTTGGCTGAATTTTTCGAACGGTTGAGTAACATCGAAACACTTCTGCTATTGTCATATGATCAAGTGACGGAGCAGCTTGAGTAAAGGAAGTAACGAGTCACACCAGAGTGATTTCCGGGTAGCTGGTGAGACTCAATTTGTTACTTCCAGGTTGCAGTTTCTCAATACGAAAAAACGAGCCGGCAATTATGCAGCCTTGGCTTCAAGCACAATATTAAACGGTGTCTCTGCAACCCGTTGGGTACTATTAAACCCAGCTGTCTGCATAACTTCGGACAGGCGCTGTTGGCCAGCTTGAGCACCCAGTGCAAGGCCGACTTCCTGTGATAATGAACAGGGTGTACACACAGCAGTTGAGGCAGCGTAATACAGGCGGCTTACCGGGTTTATATTGTCGTTCACTGAATCAGCCGCAGCGGGTTCAACCAACATTACCGTGCCATCTTCGGACAAGCGTTGCCTTGCATGTTCGGCAGCACCAACCGGATCACCCATGTCATGCAGGCAATCCATAAAGCAGATCAGGTCAAAGTCCTGTTCAGCATAATCTTTAGCTGTAGCTACACTAAAGTGAATATTCCCGTTCAGGCCAGCTTGCTGCGCCCGCTGATTAGCTATTTCTATAGATTCGTCATGACTGTCGAAACCGTAGAATGTTGAGTTCGGATATTGCTGCGCCAGCACAATCGTGGAAGCGCCATGACCGCAACCGACATCGGCAACTTTTGCTCCGGCCTTCAGTTTCTGCTCAACGCCATCGAGCGATTTAATCCAGCTGGCGGTTAAGTGTGCTTTATAGCCTGGACGAAACAACGCTTCGCTGCCACAGAACAGGCGATGATGATGTTCGGACCAGGCAATGCCACGGCCACTACGAAACACGTCAGTAATTTTGTCCTCGTCTAACCACAAGGACGAAGCAACGTCCAGTGCCGGCACCAGAAATACCGGGCTTTCATCGTCAGCCAACACCGGGACGTGCTCGTCCGGTAAGGTGTACTCTCCGGAGTCTGTATCAAAGATTACATAACCGCCTGCTGTTTGGTTGTTGAGCCACTCGTGTACATATCGCTCATGTGTATTGGTTTTATCAGCCAGTGCTTTAGGTGACATTGCACCAGCACCAGCCATGGCCTTATACAGACCGAGCTTGTGACCAATATTGGTCATGACACCCGAGAAAGTTGCAGCGATGTCACCAACAACTTGTCCAGCAAACTGCTCGACTTTATTCATATCAATATCCACTTCTCTTACTCCTGTTTTATATTTTTTAATTTTCGTAAATTGTGAAGCTAGAGGGTTGAGCAATACTGATCATGTAGTGCGCTCGCTTCCAGCTATTTTCAAATTGGCTTGGGGTTGTGACTTGTAGTGGGGTTGGGTTTTTCAGATAGTCGCTGAACAATTTTTTCAGCAGGCAAAACCGCTTTGATTTTGGTACACCCGGTGCCGGCGTAAAGTGCAAGGTTGAGAACATCACCGGAAGTGGTAACCACCGGTGCTGCCATATGGTAACGGGGGATTTCCCAACCCGAAGCTGTGGTTGCAATCAATTCTCCTTCACCAGGTCGATGCCCTGACATTGGGCATCCAGCTGCCTCCCAGCGTTCCAAGGTTTGGTTGCGCAATACCCGGTGGCTGGCGCAAGGCCATTCGCCATTAAAACATCCGGTATAGGCGGTAGAATGGTCACCCGCATTAACCACAGCCTGCTGGTAGGCTGGGTGTGCATTGCTCTCTTGAGCTGCAACAAATCGGGTACCCAGCATAGCTCCAGCGGCACCACTATCCAGTGCCCTCCAAACATCGAGGTTATCTGCCATTCCACCTGCAGCAAACACCGGCGTGTGTTCGGCCACTGCCAACACTTGCGGCAACAGTTGTTTCAGAGAAGTAGTGGACTGCACGTGGCCACCAGCTTCCATACCCTGGCAAATCACAAAATCTGCATTGCAGTCAATCGCCTGCTGTGCGCCAGCGGCGGAACCAACCTGGACACCGACCAGGGCGCCTGCACGTTTTGCATTGTGAATGTGAGCCGCATCTATTCCCCAGGAGAAAGTGATCACCGGTGCGCCGGCGTGCAGCACAGCTGCAAGCGCTTTGGGTTGAAATGACAGAACAAAATTAACCGCGAACAAGCCGTCGGTCATGCTCTTCAATTTGGAAACCAGTGCATGAGCAGCTCCAGCTTCAGTCCACGACATTGCCAGTGAGCCCATGCCGCCGGCATTTGAGACCGCGGCGGCAAGTTCGACGGTAGTTGCCGAACCAATAGGCGCCTGGATGATGCGATGATCTAGTTGTTCAATAATTTTCAAGCTATTAGCTCCTGACTCTGTAGCAGACATCTTTTGCCAATGTGTCTGTTTAATATTGTCAGCCTAGGGTGTTAAGTGATATAAATCCAATTAAATTATTTTATTTCTAATATAAATATGTCTGATATCAGAAGCTTGAATTTGAACCTGTTACGAGCGCTAAGCGTGCTGCTTGAAGAACAGAATGTTTCACGAACTGCTGAAATACTGCACGTCACTCAACCAGCAGTCAGTGGCATGTTGTCGCGCCTGAGAGAGGTTTTTGGTGACCCGTTGTTTGTACGTACCCAACATGGTTTATTACCTACGCCGCGAGCCGAGGCGTTGGCACCTGCAGTTCGGCAACTGATTGCTGACGCCACACAGCTGCTGAGTCCGGAACAGTTTGATCCCTACAACAGCCAGGCAAAGCTGATGCTATCGGTTAATGATTATATGCAGTCTGCATTAGTCGTACCGATGTTGGCAAAGCTTCGACATTTGGCGCCCAAAATGAAACTGGGTATTCGCAATCTGGAGATTACAGATCTGGCACTGATGCTGGCGCGTGGCAGTATCGATATGGCTATTACCATTCCTGAATTCACCGACACATCGCTTCGAACGCAATTTTTGTATCACGAAGAATACGTTGCCGTAGTGCGTAGACAACACCCGATTCAGTCGCGAAAAGTGTCGTTAAAACAATTTCTAGCTTATGATCATGTCTTGGTTTCACCATCCAGTGGTTCGTTTGCAGGCCCAACTGATAGCGCCCTCAAAGCACTGGGTACCAGCCGAAGAGTTTCGCTTTCAGTACCGAGTTTTTTGATTCTTACTGAGGTATTGCAACAAGACGACCTGATAGCCTTGATGCCACGTAGATTATTCGCAAGGCGTTCAGAAAATCTGCGTATGATCCAGAAGCCTATCGATGTGCCCGGATTTGATGTTATCGCAGTGTGGCATCCACGCACCGATCATGAGCCTGCGCGTGTCTGGTTGCTTGAACAAATAGCTGAATGGAGTAAATCGATGCACTCAGAGTAGCTTGGTAATAGCCCACTTTGAGAAGCAGAAGTTGGTTCGGACATTATTGCTTGACCTAAAGTTAAGTTGAGGTTTTATGCTATTGGCATATATTCAATAATCAATGAGATAAACCAATGAACACACATCCAAAATTAACCGGAATCGACCATATCCATATTTACGTCACTGACAGAGCAGCAGCAGCAAAATGGTATCAGCAAGCGCTGGGTTTTTCAGTTGTGGAATCACTCAAACTGTGGGCTGATAAGCATGGTCCTTTAACATTGGAAGATCCTGCCGGGAAAATACACCTGGCCTTGTTCGAAAGGGAAACGTTCACGCCTTCTACTGCATTGGCATTTGGTGCTGATGGGGATGAGTTTTTGCAATGGAAAGCACATTTGGAAGGGCATGGCCTGTTATCAAGGCTTGCTGATCATAAGCTGGCGTGGTCGCTGTATTTTTATGATCCCGATGAAAACATGCATGAAATCACCACATATCAATATGAGCATGTGTCCCAACAGCTTCAAAAACAGGCAGCGTGATTAGATTCAGGTAAAAGATACGTGGTTATTTTGAACCAGCTGGTGTAATGGGTGCTGTGAATTTTCAGCACCCATAAGTTAAAAGGCTAAACGCCCTCGACTATTAATCGGGTATCCGGTAATACAGAAAAATGTGCAATCGCCAGATCTGGCCGTCTTAAACGGCTGAGTGCATTTACTGCTGCAGCAATAGCACCTTCCTGCCAGCCTGGTAAAGAAGACAGCTGATCACCGACAATAAAGAAACTTGGGTCGCTGCCATCTATTCCAGTACCCTGAATCAGTATGTTGAAAGTGGCGACACTTTCTTCGGTATTTTCACCAACCTCATGCCATTGTGCCCAACCACCTTTAATGTGCGGCATGTTTTGCCAGGCAATAGCCACGCCGTCATCCAGGCCTTTTGCGAACGGTTTGCTGAACGCACCGGCACCTTCACGGGCTATGTCCAGGCGTGCTTCAGCAGGTAACAAACCCATCTCGTAAGCATTTTCAGAAAAGTTATAACAACCGGTCAAAATTCCTTTTTTATCGTGGTAGTCATTGGACGGATACCAGATTTGAGTAATGCAGTGATCGGTCCAGGAAATTCCACCAAAAATGGGTACCACACCAATTTCGGAATCGGGCACACCGTAAACACTCAGGCTTTCCTGGTGTTCATCGTTAAGCACGGTTTTACTAACCGATGCCAGCTCACTGCCTTGCCACAAATTCCGGTTGGCCTGCCAGCCAACTTTGGTAGTGCAGGCCAAAAACCGGGGCACATAGCATGATTTATCCTCTTGGTAGTCAGGGTCAAACTGTGATTTATAAACAGTTTTAAGTGCCTGTTTGAAGTCATCATCAAAGCCCAGGTTTGGTGTGTTGCCCTGTAAGCGGTTGGATAACATCCGCGATAAAAAAGGTATAGCCGCATTGCAGAAGCAAACATCAGCTTCGTAAACCATGGTTTCGTCGGTGCCGATTTGATTGACATGAATGAGGTATTTTTGTGTAGCAGAATCCCAATCGATTTTACTGACCGGGTTATTCAAATGAATAACGCCACCCAATGCGGCAACCTGCTGGGCAAACGCGTGTTGCACCTTATCCATGCCGCCGACTGGTTGAAACAATGTGGGTTGCCAAAGAAAGTCCATCGATTGATAAACCCCTGTTTTTGACCAGAATTCAGATTCCAGTAAGGTTTCCAGTTTAAGCGCCTTGGCCACTTCGCCTGCATCTACACATGGTAAGGCGGTATAGCCGCCACGGTCTGATGTAGTTTCATCCTGTCCATCCGGATTGGGGTGGGGGACATAACGTCCATCTTTATCCAGACCACCAAAAGTGACCATAAGACTCTGCAGTTTTTCAGCCAACGAATCCTTTTGCAGATCATCGACATCAGGTTTTACACTATCGATTAAGGTGCCGGCGTTTTGGTAAACCATTTCTGCCAACCAGCCATTGGTGTTGTAAATCAGGCGACGATTGACTACTGGTTGACTGTGAAATGGCCCGCCTTTCATTTGAGTCAGGTTGGAGTCGCTGTTCATCACATACACCTGAATCTCAACGCCAAACTGTTTCAGGTAATCTAAAAGTCTTTTATGACTGGAAGGAATACGGCCAGGCCCTGCATTAAGGTACGGTTCGGCATCACCCAGTGGCCGTTTAAAGCGAACCACCTGTGGTTTGGCGGGAGGTGAATTGAATAAGTCGCTGTTGATATCCTCAATCAAGGTATCACCGGTACGCAGGCTTAAGCAGCGCCCACCAGTACGATTATTGGCTTCCAGCACCACCACTTCCATGCCGGTTTTACTGGCCAGTAATTCATAAGCGGTTGTTAGTCCGGAAACTCCGGAACCAATAATCACAGCCCGCTTGCCTTGGAAGCAACCTTCATCCAGTTTGACTGGACCCGGGGTAACTTTTTGTTGCATTGCGGTGGCGTCAGCCAGACTGGCCCAGGCTTGCGCTCTGGGGTGTTGTTTAATGAAATCCAAACGGCTTTGATGATTTGCAGGCATGGTTCCCTCCTGTTTATTTGTGCTGATTTATAGTACCTGCTGTTCGCCGGTACTGCCGATGGAATGCGCTAAGCTCAAGCATTGGCGCAAACTTCAACAACCCCTATTGATACGAATTTATGCAGTTTGACCAGTGTAGGTTAAATAACTTGAGGAGACAATTTGTGCCGAGGCAATATCACATTCATTGAGGGCCTCTAAACCATTATTTTACAAACCGAGATAGCGGCTGACAGCCCGGTTAAGTTCCTGCTCGAATCGCTGACCATCAATAGATCCTTTTTTTATTAACCACCTTCCAGTGACGATACCATCACGCGTTAATCCGCCAATGATTGCAAGTAGGAACATGCTTGTTTGGTTGTTGATACGGTACTTTAGCTCTTGTTTCCTTTGAGCTAACAACTTTTGCAAAGACTTATAAAGCAACGCATTAAGCTGCTGAGCACGGACCAAGAAAACATCATTTTTAACTGTTTGGCTGGAAAAAGGGCCAGTGCGAATAAATTCTGCATGCTGCAATGAATGACTGACAATCAAATGGGTGAAGTCTTTTATGATGGTTGCCAGTTTGGCTCTACGCTGTGGGTTTAGAACTGCTATGGCTAGCTGCTCCAATTGGCTGCAACGAGTGTCGTAGAAGCTGAATAAGACCGCACGTTTATCTTTAAAACGACCATAAAACGCACCTACTGAGCAGCCGGCCTGCTGTACGATAGTTTGCACAGTGCTCTGTTCAAACTGACCGCTGAGTACCAATTTTTCCACTACTGCCAGGATTTTTTGCTGTGTTTGCAGGCTACGCTGTTGTTTGACCGGGTGTATGACCTGTGGGCTATTGATCTTTGTCATGGGTATGATGTTAGAATTATTAGAATAAGATTCTAATTCTATTTAAATGGCAGTGCAACTATGAAACGAGCAGCGATTATTGATTTGATGGTGTTAAGCATGGTTTTTTGGGGGGCATGGTCTCTACGTGTTTACGATGTGATTGATACCGGTGTATTGGTGATGGGTGCAGGGATGGTTTGCATTGCAATGATCAGCCGTATCAGAGGGATCAGCCGTGATCAACTCGGGTTGAAAGCATTGCCACCTAAAGCCATGTTCATGAAGCATGTTGGAAGGGTTTTATTTTGGTTTGGTATAGCCTATCTCGGTGGTGGGTTTATTCTAATCGGGTTGTTCGGGCAGCCCACGACGTCGAGTGCTGTGACCCAGCAACCCATCGATTTCGTTTGGTTTTTACTGGACGTTACTGTAGTAACCTGGGTATTCATTGCGTTTGGGGAAGAATTATTTTTTCGTGGTTTTCTATTGCACCGGTTATTGGTTTTAACTTCAGATTCGAAATGGGGTAGAGTTTTGGCTTGTGCAATCAGTGGCGCATGGTTCGGTTCAGCCCATATTTCACAAGGCTTAACTGGAATGCTACTCACCGGGTTGATTGGATTTACCTTGGGTATGGTTTATTTGAACCGTATATCGAGAAGTCTGTGGCCGTTGGTAGTTGTACATGGGGCTGTTGATAGTATTGTATTAAGCGTCGCATGGTTAAGTCGATAATATTGATTTAATCTGAGCATAAAATTTATGCACACTCAGGCAATAGGAAGTTGATATGTCAGGATTAAGTAAGCTGTTTGCAGGATTTGTTTTCAGCATCTGCGTAAATACAGTTGCGTTTGCTCAACTCGATAAGTTTCATGATGGAGCTGTTATTTCAAAATTTGGTCAGGTAGCAACAGTTCCAGGGATGCAGCCCATTCCATCGGGAGCGGTTTTTAAAGTCAGTTTTGATGTAAATGGGGCAGCACAACCCGCCGAGCTTAATCGCTCGTTGCTGAGCGGGGCGCGGTTTTTAAATATGCACGCAGAAGCTGGTGTAAAGCCTGAAAATATTAAACTTGCTTTTGTTATTCATGGCCAGGCTGTCCAGGATGTAACGGTGGATGCACATTATGCAACAGTGCATAACCAGAAAAATGTCAACGCTGCACTGATTGCCGCTTTGCTGGATAAGCAGGTGGAAGTCTATGTGTGCGGCCAGAGTGCAGCATATTATGGTGTTACCACAGAAGATTTATTACCAGGAGTAACTATGTCGTTATCTGCAATGACGGCGCACGCATTGCTGCAAACAGGTGGGTATACATTGAACCCGTTTTAGGTGAATGTTAAGCAAGATGCTATAAAGCTTGCTGGTGTCTTTGGTCGAAGTCGTAGTCATATCCAGTCATGAATAACAGCATTAACACTCGCGATTTACCACTACCTATCGATAAACTGCGTTTCTGGGCGGAACACTGCGGTGATCGCGAGGTGCTGTTTCAGCCGATCGCCGGGCAACTGAAAACCTTTACCTGGCAGGAGATTTATCAGCAGGCCAAGCATCTGGCCAGTGCGTTGGTGGCGATGGAAATTGTCATTGGCGATAAGGTTGCTATCTTGTCCAAGAATTGTGCGGAATGGTTCATCACCGATTTTGCCTTGATGCTGGCTGGTTATATCAGCGTACCGATTTATCCAACTGCGAATGCCGGTACGATCCGATATATTCTGGAAAATGCTGAATGCCGGGCCATTTTCGTGGGTAAACTTGATAACTCTCCAGAGCAGGAATCAGGAATAGATTCTGCAATCACACGGTTAGCTTTTCCTTACCCGACCATGCATGCGCAGCATCAATGGAGCGATCTGCTAAAACAACCGGTTAATTCGCTTGATTTCACACCTGATCCAGAAGCTGTAATGACCATTTTGTACACTTCTGGAAGCACCGGAGAACCAAAAGGTGCGCTGCACAGTTTTGCCAATTATGTGAATGCAGGCAAGCACACTGGGCAGCGCATGCAACTGACCAGTGAAGATCGTTGTTTATCTTATCTACCGCTGGCACATTGCACCGAGCGTGCATATATTGAGTCAAGTTTTTTAACTTATGGCTTTCAGTGCTATTTTGTAGAGTCACTTGAGAGTTTCTCCCGAGATTTGCAAAGGGCTTCACCAACCATGTTCGGTTCTGTTCCGAGGTTGTGGACTTTATTTCAAAAGAGCGTGTTGGAGAAAGTGCCTCAGAAAAAGTTATCCAGGCTGTTGAAAATACCTGTAATAAGCAGCTTAACCAAAAAATCCATAAAAAAGGGCCTTGGTTTACAAGATGCCCGGTTATTTTTAAGTGGCTCAGCACCGCTATCAGAAAAAATATTGGAGTGGTATCAGAAAATCGACATCACCATCAGTGAAGGCTGGGGTATGACCGAAACCTTGGCTGTGGGCTGTTTGAACAAACCAGGCATGCCGGTGAAATTGGGCACTATTTGCCATCCTGGGGAAAACTGCAAGATAAAAATTGCTGATGACGGTGAAATCTTGATACGCAGTGATTCAACCATGTTGGGTTATTACAAAGACCCTGAAAAAACCGCTGAGACAATCCAAAACGGCTATGTGCATACAGGTGATTTGGGTGCTGTTGATGAACAGGGATATGTGTCAATAACCGGAAGAAAAAAAGATATATTTAAAACTGAAAAAGGCAAATACGTTGCTCCCATTCCAATTGAAAAACAATTTGCGGAAAACGAATATATTGAATTGATGTGCTTAATGGGCAGCATGTTAAAACAACCGGTATTGGTGATTAATTTAAGTGAGCATGCCAAGGCACTCAACCGCGATCAGATTACCCAATCATTACAGGTTACCTTAAGTCAGGTGAATCAAACGTTGGAAAAGCATGCGCGGGTTGGCCGGATTCTGATTTCGAATTCTGCATGGACTACAGAATCCGGTGAATTAACGCCAACTCTAAAAGTTAAACGGCATGTGATTGAGAAAAACTTTTTGGCGCATGCCCTGGAAAGCTATAACGACTCAATTGAATGGCTGAGCAATAACTGAACCGCAGGTTAAATTATGTCCATACAGGCTTGTTCATTACCAGAAAATGCAATTTTGAATAAATACAATGCTGGATCAAAATCTGCAGCAGTGCAAGCCTATACAGATTGTTATACTGTCAGGCTTAAAAAGTCAGTGGTGTTATCTGATTTTGTATTGGCGTTTTACACCACGCCTATCTTCAGACTGGAACGAGTCATTTTAAAATACCTCGCTGCAAAACCTTCAACTGATCATCAGGCTAAACTGGTGGCCAATGGTTTGACAGACACATTCGCCGCCTGGCACGTAGAGCATCGAACCGGGAATCAGTTGCTGATGTGTGACTTTGCCGAGCGTACCAGATCCTGGTTTATGGTTACCGAAAATACAACCAATCCGGGACAAACCTTGTTATGGTTTGGTTCTGCAGTTGTGTCCCGTGAAAACAAAAAAACGGGTAAGCAGGAGTTAAGCAGCGGGTTCAATATATTGCTCGGATTTCATAAGCTTTATTCAAGAATACTTTTGCGGTCAGCAAAGATCCGCTTGGAAAAATTGCACAAATGAACGCAGGTATTGCCGTCTTGAGCAATGTGGTTTTTTGAATTGCTTTGCTTGAACCAACCCACCAAGTCAGCTTATTTCAAGCAGTAGAGCTGTCACATTGGAAACTGCTGCTGATCACAACAATCGAAACAGCAACAGTCAATGATTGATAAAAATACATGCCTGTGTAGAAAGGCGCATTATGTAATTCCGTGGTCATTTCGATATGATTAATTCAATACTGCTGAAAGTTTACCCGCGAGAATTCATATGACCCAACATTATGATGCCGTTGTGATTGGAGCCGGACAGGCAGGGCCGCCACTGGCTGAGCGACTTGGTCAGGCAGGTATGAAAACAGCGATTGTCGAGCGACATTTACTTGGAGGTACTTGTGTCAATGTGGGTTGCATCCCCACCAAAACACTGGTGGGCAGTGCACGGATAGCGGATCTGGCGCGGCGTGCCGGATCATTTGGCGTGCAGGTAGGTGGGTCTGTAACGGTTGATATGGCCCAGGTAAAAGCACGTAAAGATGAGGTTGCGGGAAGCTCAAATCGTAATGTGGAAAGCTGGATCAAAGGGATGGAAAATGTATCTCTGATCCGCGGTCACGCACTGTTTAATGGCCCAAAATCAATCGAGGTCAATGGTGAAACGCTGACCGCTGAACGAATATTCATTAATGTGGGAGCACGCGCAAGAGTGCCGGATTTCCCAGGAATAGAGGATATTGACTATCTGACCAATTCAGGAATGATGGAAGTTGATTTTCTGCCCGAGCATCTGCTCATTGTTGGTGGCAGCTACATTGGTCTTGAGTTCGCACAAATGTATCGTCGGTTTGGTGCCGAGGTTACCGTCATCGAGGTTCAGGACCGCCTTATCGGTCGTGAGGATGATGATGTCTCGGCAGCGGTCCAGGAAATCCTTGAGGGTGAAGGCGTCAACATTCGTCTCAATGCAGAGTGTATTGGGTTCGAACGCGGTCCGATGGGTGTGCGCATGAATATTGATTGTGCGGATGATTCGACACCTATAGACGGCAGTCATGTGTTGCTGGCAGTAGGCCGGGTACCAAACACCCATGACCTGGGGCTTGAGCACACCGGTATTGAAATGACTGAACGAGGTTTGATTGTTGTTGATGACCAGCTACAGACCAATGTGCCGGGTATCTGGGCCATGGGGGAAGTTAACGGTCGTGGCGCTTTTACCCATACAGCCTATAACGACTTCGAAATTGTAGCTGCGAACCTCCTTGACAGTGACTCCCGCAGCGTGAATGACCGGATACTATGTTATGGCCTTTTTATCGACCCCCCACTGGGCAGGGTCGGGATGACGGAGCGGCAGGTTCGGGAGTCGGGACGCAATGCGTTGATTGGGACACGGCCGATGAGCCGCGTCGGCCGCGCCCGTGAATTCGGAGAAACCCGGGGGTTTATGAAAGTACTGGTCGATGCCGATACTCGGGAAATACTGGGCGCCTCTATTCTTGGACTCAGCGGCGATGAGGCGGTACATGTATTGTTAGACAACATGTATGCGCAGCAACCTTATACCGTACTTTCTAGGGCAACGCATATTCACCCGACGGTGACAGAATTGATTCCCACAGTGCTGCAAAGTTTGAAGCCTTTGCAATAAAACGGCTCAAATTTAAAATCCAAAACCCAGTCACAATTAGTCTGGCTGACGGCAGTCAATGAATTGGAATAATTAAGCAATTTGCAGCCAGCCTGTGAAGCGTGGGAGTTTATTAGTTAGCCACCTATTCAGCTATACTTTGAAGTATCCATCGAGGGTTTTACTGTCATGTTTCTTAAATCACTCGAACTCGAAAATGTCCGCTGTTCCGAACGACTGTTTGTTGATTTCGACTTGCCGGGTGGGACAATCGAAAATAGTCGGTGATACTAGGTGAAAACGGCACTGGGAAATCCACCTTATTGCGCTCCCTGGCTTTGGTTCTGGCAGGTTCCGATGCACTCGCCGAAGTGCTGGGAGATCCATCAATATGGGTGGTCAGACACGGAGCTGAGCTAGCCGTGATTCGAGCAAAGGTCGAAACCCAAAATGCTAAAGAACGAGTACTTGAACTCTCGATCAGCAGATCAGATAGTGTGCCTGCGGAGATTCAGGATTTGCATCTGCAACTGATCAAATCGAGGGCAATGCCTGACAGTCCATATGCAGGAATGATCAGATACTTTGAGGCACAACGCGGCATGGTTTAACCCATGGCAGATTAGTGCCCGAAATTTCAAGCTATAACCCAACTACCCATTCTTTACCCGTTCTTTACTCACAGCACTTAAGCTGGCTTTCAAAACTATCAAAGCGGCTTGATGGGTGTGTTTAGCCATCAATTTAAAGCCATACCGAATAAGAACAGGAGCCGAATACATGAATAAATTGCTGATCGCACTACTGGTTGTTGTGCTGATTCAAAGCACAGCTAACGCAACAGAGCATGCCGCTGCCAACCATTTTGTGGATTACTGGAATATGGGTGAACAACGTAACGAAATAACAACTGAAGTATTTACCCAGGATTTTATTGAGCGTAGAGGGGCAACTGGATTAGCCAGGATAATGAACATGCTCTACGATGACAATGGCGATATTACTGTGCACAGTATTACTTCAAGTGATGCAGAACAGATTACTTTTATGGCATCTTCGGAGCGTGATAAATGGATGAATATCACTCTGGATTTAGCGCCGGGCTTAAAAATCAACGCTATGGCGGTAGCCAGGAGCGGGGCTCCTCCAAAGGCTGAAGATAAAAACCTCAGTTCAGAAGAGGTTGTGATCAGACTCCAGCAGTACATGGCGGATCGTGTGGCCAAAGGTGAATTTTCCGGCAGCATTTTGTTGGCTCAAAACGGCCGGCCGTTGTTTGCTGAAGCCTACGGTCTGGCCGATATTGAAAACGGTCGTGAAAACACCCTGGATACGCCGATCAACCTGGGTTCCATGAATAAAATGTTTACCGGCCTGGCGGTTACTCAATTGGTTGCTCAGGGTAAGCTGGCATTCACCGATACGGTAGGCAAACACCTGCCTGATTACCCTAATCAACAGGTTCGTGATCGGGTGACCATCCATCATTTGTTAACCCACACCTCCGGCATGGGTTCCTACTGGACTGATGAGTACGAACAGCGTAAGGACAGTATCACCACCGTGGGTGAGCTTGCTGAGCTGTTTGTTGAAGAGTCTTTGGATTTTGAGCCGGGAGCACAACAGCAATATAGCAACTGCGGGCCGGTGGTACTTGGTTTGATCATTGAGGAAATTACCGGTCAAAGTTATTACGATTACATCCGCAAGCACATCTACACACCCGCTGGGATGCCGCATTCCGATCACTACACCAAAACCGAGTCGGCCAGTGGCAAGGCAAATGGTTATTTTGTGCCTGACGATAGTGCTGGTGAGCTGGTTTCCAATGAACATATCAGAGGCAATATCGGCAGTCCTGCTGGCGGTGGTTATGCGTCAGCCAATGATCTACTGGCATTTGCAACAGCCTTATACGATGGTACTTTGATTGACCCCGACTACCGAGAACAAATGACCACCGCTAAAGGATCGCGAAATGATGCGGGCGGTTATGCTTATCTTTATCAGGATGGACGGGTTAACGGAAAACGCTACGTCGGCCATAATGGAGGCGCGCCTGGGATTAATGCCGATTTCTCGGTATTTCCGGAAAGTGGTTATGCGCTGGTAGTGTTATCCAACACCAACCACAATGCTTCACCTGTTGCAGATCAGTTGCGGCAGTGGATTGGGTATGCAGTTGATTAATAAACAGGATTGAGTGTGCAAAAAGTTCTGGTCATTGAAGACCACGAAACCACCCGCAGAACCATCGCCTTGTATTTGCAACGTGATGGTTTTGAGGTGCATACCGAGGCAGATGGTCTGGCCGGCTTGGCGAGGGTGGAACAAGAGTACTTCGATTTATTTATTATTGACCTGATGCTGCCTGGCCTGGATGGCCGGGAAATTTGCCGGCGAGTGCGCATCAACATGGATACCCCGATCATCATGTTGACTGCATTGAGTACAGAGAACGATATTATCGCCGGGTTGGGTTTGGGCGCTGATGATTATCTGATCAAACCTTTCAGCCCTAAGGAACTGTTAGCCAGGGTAAAGGCGCGGCTCCGTAGTAATGAACAGCGGCAAGCGCATTTGATCCAGGCTGGAGACCTCAGTCTGGATAAACAACAGCGCTGTGTGACCAAGGCTGGTGTTGCGGTGCGGTTGACCAACAGTGAATACCGTATCCTGGAAACGCTGATGAATGCACCCGGCAGGGCTTACAGTCGTGACGAATTGATCGAACGTGCTCTGGGGCGCGATTTTGAAGGCAGCCGCAAAAATATCGATATCCACATTTCGAATATTCGTAAACGCATTGAGCTTGACCGGCTGGCTCCTGAATATATTGAAACGGTTACTGGTTATGGTTATCGATTCAGTACCTCAGGTCAGGAAAAAGCATAATGAACGCCGGTTTTTCGGTAGCTAAACTGGGCATCCGGGGCAAATTGTTACTGCTGCTGGCGTTGGTCCTGGCAGTGGGTGCGATTACTTTTGTCTGGTTGCAAAATCGCTCCACTGAATATCGATTCGAAACGTTTTTGAGACAGGAAGTAGACCGCAATACACCAACACCGAACCCGGTTGCAAGCAGGCTTGCCCATGTATATGAAGGTGGTGGCTGGCAGGCTGTGCAACGCGCCCTGGCAGATCATCAATTGCCTGAAAGGCCGGCATTATTATTGGTGATGGGTAATAACGGTGAACGGTACTGGTCGCCGGAAACAATTGAAGTGACAGCCGCCAAAATAGAAGGTGATAGCTTGCATGTTCGCCTGTCTGATTCTAATAGTGGTAACCGCTGGATGCTGATGGAGAGCATGCAGAATGCAGCACCAGTTATTGTTGGCGGAGTTACGGTTGGCCAGGTGATGTGGTTGCCATTGCCTCGAGATTCATTATCTCGCCCGCAACAGGAATTTTTGTCCGCGACCCGTAGTACTGCGATGCTATTACTGGCTATTTTTATCCCGGCTGGGTTGGTAATCGTGTTTTTCGTGGGCCGTCAGATTACCAGGCCGTTACGGGATCTGGCTGATGCCAGTGAGCGTGTCGGTACTGGTGAACTGGGTTATCAGGTAGCTATTAGTGGTGACGATGAAGTTGGGCAGTTGGCTAGCCGGTTTAACGATATGTCCAGCCGGTTGGCCAGGACAGAGTTGTTGCGCAAGCGGATGGTAAGCGACGTGGCGCACGAGTTGCGTACCCCGTTAACCGGTTTGCGATGCAGTTTGGAGGCTGTACGTGATGATGTCAGCGAGCTGACATCTGAGCTTGTTGAAAACTTGTTTAATGATGTGCTGCAGTTGCAAAACTTAGTGGCTGATTTACAAGAGCTAAGCCTTGCGGAAAGCCGTGAACTCACATTAAATATGGTACCAACCGAGCTTCAGGAAGTATTGAACTCGGCTATCAGAGCAGTACCTTTTCGTAACCATAGGGTACGTTGCACACTTAGCTCCGAAGAGTTTCCGGAAATCACCACTGATCCAATGCGACTGCGTCAGGTATTGGTCAATGTGTTGCAAAATGCATTAACCCACAGCCCCGAAAACGGCCAGGTTGGTATTAATGTCAGTGCTGATGGTGAACTTATTCGTATATTGATAAGAGATTATGGCTCTGGGGTTTCTGCAACCGAACTTGAGAATATTTTTGACCGGTTTTATCGCACCAGTCAGGCCAGAGCAAGAAGCCAAGGTGGCAGCGGGCTGGGTTTGGCTATAACCCGTGAGCTGACACATTTGCTCGGTGGTGAAATAGTAGCAACAATACCTGATGATGGTGGCATGCAATTTGAAATAAGTCTGCCCTTGTGAACAGTGTTGCCTCTCGGCGACGAAAAAAAAGAACATTCAAAATACGTATGCTGCAACTTGTGGTTGTGCAGCTAATTGCATAGCCAGTTATTGGCCCGGCTTCAGGACACTGTAAAAACCCAATGTTAAACTTCACAACCTGTGAATAGCGTTAATCCTTCTCCAGCATCCGTAAAGCTATTACCGGGATTTTATCTCGGTGACTGGCTAGTCAATCCGCGAGCGCTTAGCGCGCAAAAAGATACGCTAATATGCCAGCTACCGCCACAGTGTATGAAACTGTTAGTGGCTTTGGCACAAGCTGAATCTTTGATCCTGACTAAGGATGAATTGATTGCGAAGGCTTGGGGTAACCGTCCAGTCAGTGATGAGGCCATCACCCGTGCAGTTTCAGATCTACGGCGGATATTGGGTGATTCACCTGACGATCCACGTTATATCAAAACCATTCCGCGTCTGGGTTACCGACTGTTGCAAAAACCAATCTTTGTTCAGGCAAAGCACCATCGTTCAGGTTTCAGCCTGCGCTTGGTTTCCGCTGTGCTGCTGATCACGATGGGTATGTGGTATTTGCTTAACGGCGATGCCCCGGTTCTGGGTGAACTGGAGTTTAGCAGCGAGGCTTTTGAAGTAAGTCTGCCACATGTCCGTGAATTCGATTTCAGCAGTGATGGCAATTATATGGCATACATCACATTGACCGGCGGAAATCAGGTTTTGCGGGTAAAAGAAATTTATACACGTTCGTCCTACACTTTGTTTTCGCACGCTGGGGAGTTGCGTGCGCCGCGTTTTTCGCCTGCTGACGGTTTTCTGGCGGTATTGGCGACCCAGCCCAGGTGTGAGATACATGTACTGGATCTGGAAAGCATTCAGAGCATACGGGTTATCCCTTGCAACGATGCTTATGCGGCTGCACCCGATTGGCAAACCGAGCAAACATTGGTTTTTACCGACCGCACAGCCGAGGGAGGTTGGGATGTTATACAGGTCGAACCTGAAGCTGCTCCAGTCAGGCTGGGATTACCCAATTCTGACTGTGTGCAAATTAGCCAATTGCGCTATCTGAACGATGACCGGATCAGTTTTGTTTGTGATATGCGCCGAGGGCAAAGCCTGCAACGCTGGCCGATAGGCAGTGCAGATATTGATACGCTGATGACATTGCGAGATATCGGTTTTTATGATTGGTTATCTATTGATGAAGTACTGGTGGCTCACCGCAGTCCATGGAAACCTGGGCTGACTTATCTGAATGTAGATACTGGCTATAAAGCATATGGGGAAGATCATCGCATCGATCGCTTTGGGGTTACCGGGCCCTACAGCGTCCAAACGCTCAGAATTGCTGATCGTTTCAATACCTGGTCGGTATCCCAAACAGGCAATTCATTTCCACGCCCCGTCAGTATCGTTGACCATAGCATTCGTTCAGTAAGTGCCAGTTCAGACGGGTTGTTGTTTATCAGTAGCCGGGACGAAATAAGCAATGTCTGGTTGCAGGAAGAGAACGGCAAAGCTGTTCCGCTGATTCAAAATCTGGATAAGCCAGCAGTTGCCATACACAGCAGTGAATCTGGCCGGCATGTGGCAGTCACTTTCGCACTGGCCGATGATGGTCAGGAAAGCACAATATATAGCCTTCAGCAACAGGATTTGGTTCCTGTACGGTATCTGTCATCAGCCTCTGCGCCGGTTCGCTTTGCTGGTGATTTCAGTGTATTCGTGCCAGCATCTGCAGATCAGCAGAATGGCTGGTATGAACTAAATATCGATTCGGGTGACAGCCGGCTGGTAACGGCTAAAGCGTGTACTGATGTGCAGCAGCAACCGCGGTCTGAAACTCTGTATTGTGCTTTGCAAGGCGATTCTAATGACAGACTGGTGGCGCTAGCTGCTGATGACAGTGAAGCGGAACTAATTCCGCACATGTGCCGCAGCAGCTGGGTGGTGGACAGCCATGGTATCTGGTACATCGCACCGTTATCTGCAACCAGTGATGCGCTATACCGTTATCACTTTAACGACTTGAATAATAGACTGATGTTGCAAATACCGGTCAGCGACAGTTGCAGCGTATCTGATCTTAGCGCTACAGCCGATGGCGGTACCGTCTATTACACTGTCAATTCACGCGAACAACTGGATTTGGCCCGGTTACAAATAGTGCTGCCTGCTGCCGGGATGTGATCAGATTGATTTTTTGTTAATGCGAGGGCTGAGCTAACGGCGCAACAACTTCCAAAACGCATTTATTTTTCAAGTACTTGCCTGTGCTCAGTTATTGCTCAGGGTTTGCTCAGATAAAAATACCGTAACGCTCATGACAGCTGCCGCCTGTTGATTATGCTGGCCACAACCATTCCTGTCAGTGAGGTGTTTAGATGTTCTCAAACATGTTACGCGTAGCCGTTGTTATGTTGACGCTATATTTCCAGCCGCCCACAGCAGCTTCAGAGTTTAGCAACGGCAGACAAATCCAGTATTCAACCCGGTTCACAACGTTAGCGTTCCGGGAAAGCCCATTTGCAGATATTGCCGGTGCTGGTTCACTCAGCAGTGAACAAGCACGTGTCCGCAACCATTATCGCTTCGATTATGATCAGGCTGGCCGGCTGATCCAGGTCAGCTTCCGGCGTGGCAATTTATTGCTGGAACCCAACCATACAGCTAATTATTTCTGGCATTGCTCCAGGGTAGATATTTATTACCAGGATGGACAGGAAATTCGTTATTGTTTTGATTATCAGGGCAACCCAATGCTCAGCCGGGGTGATGTTTACCGCGAAATCTATAATCTTAACGATTTGGGTTACAGGAGCTCATTGCACTTCGAGGATACCAACGGCAAGCGGATACAGGACAGCTGGGGTATTGCTGAATACCGTTGGCAAATACGTGTTGATGGCACAGTGCTTGAACAGCGCTCCGACCTGCAGGGTCAGCCTGTCAACATGCGGCCTGGGCTGGCATTTGGCACCCTGATACTGAAGTATGGTCCGGATAGTTGGCTGGCGCTGATGCAGAATGTTGATACAAACGGTGAACTGCTGGCGAATGACACTGGCGCAGCCCAGGATAAAATGGTTTTTGACAAACAGGGGTTAGTGCAATCCTGGAATGTGCTGGACCGACAGGGTAATCCATTGCGTGGAAACGGTCCGAATGTTGCACGTGGAATCCAGACCTATACCCGATGGGGTTATGAGCTGATGGTTCGTTACGAAGACGAACGGGACAATGCCATCCTGAATGCTTACGGTTGGGGGCGTGGTATCAGATCATATGATGACTTTGGCAATATGCTGAGTTCATATTTTGCTGATCAATATGGTAAGCCGATGATGGTGGAAGCCTGGGGTTATGCCCGAGCTCAGGTGCTATGGAGCAATGACGGCATACAGTTTTTGTCCCGGTCGTATTTCGATACCGAGGGCAATCGGGTTGCCCACAAAACACGTGGATTCTGTCAACTCGATTACAGCTATGATGACAACCATAACCTGATAGCAATTAAGTTCCTTGATATCAACGGGAAACCGGTCAACCGACTGGATACCGGTGTTGCTGTCATTTTGTATGAATATGATGACACTAACCGCCGGACGATCATCCGCTATATGAATACCAGCGGGAACCCGGTAAACCATCTGCAGCAGGGCTGGGCCAGGGCGCAAAATCTTTACGATGGCCAGGGCTTGCCAGCCGGGGCCAATTACTTCGATCTGACCGGTAAGCCGGTATCTCTTTAGAACGGGCTTGTCGAGCATGTACCCAATAATATTGAAACGGTTGCTATTGGTGATAGCAATTACATGTACCGGTGATGTGCTCTCAGCGTCACCCCAACAAACCGCAAACCGCTTGCTGGATCTGTTACGTGAAACTAACCAAGTGCCGGGTATGGCCGCTGCGGTGCATTACCGCGGGCAGCTGCTATGGCAGGGTCAAACCGGGTATGCTGATGTTGAGCAGGCGTTGCCGGTTACTGAATCCACCCGTTTTGGTTTGGCCAGTGTCTCCAAGCTGATCACGGTTACCCTGCTGGCCGGATTGATAGAGCAACGGCAATTAGCATTGTCGGATCGTGTTGGTGAATACTTGCCTGAAATTCCGACCGCGCTAAGCGCTATCAGTTTGGAGCAGCTGGCTGCACACACCAGCGGCATTCAACATTACAATCTTGTCCAGAGAGCCAGTAACAACGGGCCGTATACCTCGGCAGTGGAAGCCTTGGAGTTGTTTATCAACCGGCCACTGGCATTTACTCCGGGTTCCGGTTATCTCTATTCCAGCAGTGGCTACACTTTGCTATCGGCGGTTATGGAAAAAGCTGCCAGCCAACGTTTCGATGATCAAGTGAGAGGGTTGGCAAAGCAGTTAGAGTTAAACACGCTGGCTGCTAATAGGGTAAATCAGCCACGGCGAGAGGATTCCATGCAGTATGCTGTGTCAGCTGATGGTTCGGTGCAGCAACTAGCTGTGGCTGATCATAGTTTCAGTTGGGCTGGTGCCGGTCTGGGCAGCAGTGCAAGTGATTTGGCTGCTTTCGGTGCAGCACATTTCGACGGTTCCGTAATTTCAGCCGGCCTGTTTCAGCGCCTGCTGCAGCCGGTTGTCACCAACGCAGGTGCCACTGTCGGCACTGATTGGTATCGTGTTGCAGTAGGTTGGCGGATAGGCAGCGATTACCATGGCAGGCATATTGTCCATCATTCGGGTATCAATGACGGCATGCGGTCGATTCTATTGCTGTATCCTGATGAACAGTTAAGCGTAGCACTGCTGTCGAATGCACGCTGGACTTCACAAATGGAATTTTCGGCCGCTATGCTGGCCGCAGCTTTTTTGAGTGACGGCGAGCAAGCGTATAGTACAACTTGTGATGTCGGCGACTACCAGTACGCTGGTCAATTCGATGATCAAAATATTAGTGGCAAGCTGGTACTCAGCGGACTTACCAGCGACAGCTGTGGTGGGGTATTGCAGGTCGATGCCAACGCACTGGGTCAATGGCTGAATCAATATCGGACTAAAACCTCAACACGTTTGCCGGTATTAATGATCAATGACTCAGGAAACCAAAGGTTTTATGCATTGATAACACCAGTGGCTTTGTTTCCAATGACCTGGATGCACGTAGCTGATGATGAAATAAAAATTTCATCCCAACTGGGCAGTAGATTGTTGCAGTTACGTGCCAATTGAATGGCGTGAGAAACAGCGCTTAAAATCAAGTCAAACGGTGAACGGCAAACGAGTGAATGTCCATGGAACGATGCCCGTGAACAGATAAGCAATATTAGATGCTACCTGCTCCAGGCTGGTTGGACTCAGATATGGTTGTTACCATTCGCCGCTGTTTGGCATTGAGAACCACGGTTCTTTACCGGGTAGATCATCGCCCTTTTGCAATAGCTCAATTGAAATGCCATCCGGTGAACGTATAAATGCCATATGACCGTCACGAGGAGGACGGTTAATGGTGACGCCGGATTGCAGCAGGTGCTCGCATAGGGCATAAATATCATCAACACGATAAGCCAGATGCCCAAAATTTCGGCCACCGGCATATTCTTCCGTGTCCCAGTTATAGGTTAATTCAACCAATGGGGCCTGTTGTTGCCGGGCTTGCTCAACATCACCAGGTGCAGCCAGGAATACCAATGTGAAGCGACCGTTTTTATTGTCGTAACGGTTGATTTCAACCAAGCCTAATTTTTTGCAATAAAAATCCAAAGACTGCTCGAGATCGTTTACCCGAACCATGGTGTGCAGGTATTCCATACCAGATTCCTCTAATCTTGCTATAAAGCCAGTTGCGTTTGGCGGCATATTTCAGCTGCCGTGGCGGCTACTCTAGCAAAATCAGAAAGATAAAATTGGTGCAATGTTATTCGGGCAGCCCACCGGCATCGGCTATCTCCTTATCGTCATTGTTATATTACTAGCTTGATGCCTGACGGGGTTTTGAGATGATCTTTTTTATTGTTCAAACCCATCCCGAAAAATAAACCCTTCCGGCAAAAACTCCACTGAAGCCAACGCGATACCAGCCTCACCATTTTCCAGGGTATAACGGAAGGCGATTTCCCCCTGATCGTTGAAGCTGTTCATGGCATTTTCACGGTAACGGTTGGTCACTGGGAAAACTGGCAGAGCCACTTCAAACTCAGCCAGAATATCCCCCTGGAAAGGCGCTCCAGTTCGGGCAATCAATACCAGTCCGTTTTCAGGATCATAGAGAAATAAACCGACACGGGCTAAGCCGTTATCGCGGACCCCGGCGGTAAACATCAATTGATCGTTGTTGTTGATAACAAAGGCAAAGGGGTTTTCGATCGGTAAGTTAATCGGTGGGGGCAAGGTTTCGAAGGCAGTAACCACCAGCTGCTCATTGCCGCCCTGCCGCATCACCAGCCGGGTGACACCTCCAGAAAACATATCATAAACGCCGGAGCCGACATTATTCAGATCGAAATTACCGACAAAACTGGTCAATACGCCGCCAAAGGTGTTGTCACCGGTGCGCCGCCATTCAGTCAGCTGCGTACCGTCATGGAAAAACAGGCCGCGATAATCGTTGGTAATATCGTCCACATCAAGCAATGCTAATACCTGATTGTTGTCGTTAAACGCCGGTATCGCTCCCTGAGCAAAAATAAAACTGCCCAAGCCATCAACTGCCGGCTCCCCGGTATGCATGATTTTGCTGGTTACCAGCCCATCGGTGGTATATATCCCAAAGTTGGCTCCGGCAGTCTGTAGCAGCGTCGCCACCCGACCCGAGTTGTTGAGTCCAATACCTCCCTGGGCCAGCAGTAAAGAGGTGATTTGCCGGCCATCAGGCAAATCCTGGCCCTGGCTGAACAACACTTGATGATCACCCTGCCCGCTGCGAACCAGCAATGGTTGGCTGGGCAGGACATCAGTATCGGCAAAAACAAAATAGGTGAGTTCACCCGCATCATTGGTTTCCAGGCTGATCGCTGATACAACCAGATTAACGTCATCACCGAAGCTGGCGTTTTCACCTTGCTGGATAACAACATTAGATTGTGATCCATTGGATTGATACACAGCCCACAAGCCCAGGTTATCCGGGGCTGCAAAACTGACCCGGCCGGCGCCATCAATGGCATAAGCCCGGACTGTGAATGGGCTGCCCGCAGTTATCGAATTGCGATCCAGTCGCAAAGCGTTGCCGGCGGCGGATGGAGCGCCACCCCGGGCGATATTGAGCATGCTTTGAGTATCAGCCCGGAAAAAACCAAAGTCATCCAAAGTACCCGGGTCGGTGGTGGCCAACAGCTTGGCCCAGAAAACCACATCACCGGAGTTATTCAGCATGGGTACTAGAAACTCATTAGAGAACACACCATTGCCATCAGGAGAGGGGTTGCCACTTTTTACTAAGATGTCGAAGTCAAGCTCAAATTCCATCGCAGTAGTTTGGATCGCCAGGGCCAAGGTGAAAATAGCTGTAGTGGTTTTTAAATGATTCATGAGGTCCTATCGGGCTTGCTGCCGGCAATCTGCCCCCAGCGGAGGGTTAGCGCAAGACACTGTGGAAATATCAGCGCCCAGTATTCGCTGTTAATGCAGAGATGGCATGCGTCTTTAGGACGTTTTTGTATGTTTTAGCCGTAGCTAAGAGTGGATGGTTTGAGTTAGTGAATGAAAGTGTTAGCTATAACTCGAAATCTGGAGACTCGGCAAAGCCCGGGCAACCCTGGGCACCAATGGTTCTTAATTGTTCAGCCTGCTCAGGTAAGCCACGTAGCTGATAGATAATGGCCAGGAACATCACGGAAAGCGAATCAGCGGTTTCGCGCAGGTCTGCAAGTTCCTCCAGCGCAGCCAGCTGCAGGTTGGCCTGACCCGGATTAACCAAACTCAGCATCTCGTAATAATAAGCACGTGCAATGGCGTGTGAGGGGTTACCATCGCCCCGGGTAATATCCTGTTCCACCAGTGCGATGGCTTTTGCATAATTATCGGCGGCATCGCTGTGCTGCCCGGCATGGCGCAAGGCGTCAGCATAATTACTCCAAACTCTATGATCTTCTGCGGCGCCACTTTGCTGATGTAAATCCAATGCTGTTTTGAAACCTCGTACAGCGGCGTCAAAAGCCTGCAAATTATAGTTAACGGCAGCCAGCTGTTGCTCACCGACATACGACATCGGTGCTAAATCCCGGGCTTGCAAGTAAGCAGAACGTGCTGCTTCGAAATCTCCCCGGCAATATTGATAGGTGCCCAAGTTGCTTAGGGTTAGCAAGTTCGCATCCAAATTGACAGCGCGGTCAGCTGCGATAATAGCGGCATCGAGATTGTCATCAAAATAATGTACCCGGGCCAAGGTGAAAGGGATTTTCCAAAAAGCCGGTTCCAGTTTGCCTGCATGGCTCAGGCCTGATAGAGCTTTGTCTAATGCCTGATCATCTTCGCCACGCTGATAAAGTGTCAGGTAAACATCGGCAATGCCCAGCAAGGCATTGGTGTTTGCGGGTGATTTCTGTAACACTGAGGTAAACCCGTTTAATGAAGTATTGATCCGGCCGTGTTTGCGATCCAGGTATGCCTGGGTACGCAGCGCTTCCAAATTCTCTGGCGCTAACTCCAGCGCACGGGCACATTGCGCGTCGGCCTCGGTCAAGCGGTCCAACGCACCGGTGCGCACATGTTCCATCACCAATGCCTCGCAAAGCCCGGCATAGGCCTCGGCAAATGCCGGGTCGATGCGTAACGCACTTTCAAACTCGGTCAACGCCCGCCGGGTGCTGGCTTCAGTACGCGCCCGGTCCAGATAGCCGCGGCCAGTCAAATATTTGGCCTGCGCTTCCTGAGCGTAGGTTGGCAGGGCGGCTTCGGTGGTAATTGCGGTGGCTGCCGCGCGCATCAACAAATCCGTTCGCTGTTGCGATGCCGCTGCGGGTAAAATACCCTGCCAGACGGCTTGCATGGACCCTGTTTGATGCAAGTACACGGTCATTCCAAGCCAGCGGCCTGTTAATGTGGAATGGGCCTCAACAACACGATCCACCGAACCCTGTCGCAACAGGGTTTGTGCGTCAGGAGCACCGGTGCCGGCCTCACTGGTGTCGGGCACTACCCTCCATAGCTGATCCAGCTCGCTAGTTAGTGATCGGGTAATCTGTGCATGACCGGGTGCAGCCACTGGCAGGACTCTGACAGTAGGCTGTTGGGTACGGGGTTTGGGTTGCTCTCTCGGTGTTTCAGAAGGTGATCTGTAGATCGCATCCGGGGTGAGCTGAAAAATTAGAACCACAACCAACAACAGGCTAGCCAGGATAACGGCAACTCGTTTAATCAGGCGCGATTGCAGCATTCCGGATCCGGCGGCTGTGTGTTGTTTCATGGTTGCTGTTGGAGTCGTTGCCTGCAGGTCATCATTTGAGATGTACAACGTCCAGGCATCTACACCCAATGCTCTGGCAACCCGTTCAACGCTGCGCGGATCCACAGGTTCGCCGCGAAACACCTTATTAACCAGACCGCGGGGCACCGATTCCAGTTGTTCATCATCGGCAATGCGTTCTGCAACTGCCGTCTGAGTTTTCAGCCCGGATTCAACCAGAGCATGCTGAAGTTTTGCTGATGAAACACGAACACCGCGTTGTCTTTTGGATGTCATGTTACGTTTGCCTGTTAATCAAAACTCTACCGGGATTCAAACTTATAGTATCAGGAGAAAATGCGGTTAGCATGAAAAGTTCTAAGTAGCATGAACTCATCAAACTTAAACAGGAAAAGTACCAGGAAACACTTAGTGCTGAGACGCTGTTTTATTACATTCTAAATGTGAGTTGGGTATCAATAAGCTGTAGTTAACAGCTATCGATCAATACCGGCATACAGTTAAGCAATATTGGAGGCTGCTATTCTCAGGCTGGGACCATCTGAGTTGGTGGCAATAGCTACCGAGACCCACTCGGACAGCAGCACAACGATAATCCTACTGTCACCTGGTGATCCACCGTTGTGACTGACTCAATGAATTGTGATGCAGTTCGATTCAAAGTTATTGGTATCCATGTCGAAGGCGTAGAAAATCGATTCCCCATTAGCCAACAGCAAAAGTAAGCAAGATGGCTATCGGGTTGTTAGTACGCTGTTATACTTGCGCAAATCGCTCATGTCAGATAAAAAATTAGGTTTGCAACAACATGAAAATCCGCGAAAGTGGCATGCCACAGCAGGGGACCTGGGATGCATATTTTGATCCAGACATAATCCTGAACAAGCTGGGATTAACTGCGGGTTGCCAGGATGTGGTCGAATTTGGCTGCGGATACGGGACCTTTACCATCCCTGCTGCGCATTGTGTAACAGGTACAGTTTACGCTTTGGATATCGAGCCTGAAATGCTGGCAACAGCCGGCAAGCATGCGCAACATCATGGCCTGAGTAATATCGAATTCAGCGCTAGAGATTTCATCAATGAAGGCACCGGATTAGCTGCGGAAAGTATGGATTATGCAATGGTGTTTAACATTCTCCACCATGAGCAACCGGTTAGTTTGTTGCGAGAGGCGTATCGTAATTTGAACAATGGTGGGCGTATTGGGATTATCCACTGGAATTTTGATCCGGAGACACCTCGTGGACCGCCGATGAGTGTTCGCCCCCGTCCGGAACAATGCCTGCAATGGGCACAACAAGCTGGATTTTTACCGGAAAGCGATATTATCGAGCTGCCGCCTTACCATTATGGGGTAGTGCTGCGCCGTGATTAAGCGGTTATCGGCGTAGCAGGCTAGTTTGCACTATGCTACCTGACTCAGCTGCTCCAACACGTTAACGTTGGCGTTGTAGACTGGCTGTAAAGCCGCCGTTAAGTCTCTTGCGATCCGCTTTCTCTTCATCGGGTCACTACCCAGGATGATGTGAACATGGGTGGCATATAAGGCACTGGAATGCAGTTCGTTATCATCACCGGGTGTCAGTGTTTTGGATAAGTCGTCACTGTCACCAATGTAATGTACAACCCAACCCAACTCGTTCTTGCTGCAAAGCATATAAACACCACCCCAGTAAGGCCATGAAGATTGGTTCGGATGAACCTGAAAGTCATATCGGTTATTGCTTACGCCGCGCCAGGTTTGTTCCAGTAACATGAGTGTTTCCTTTGGTTGTTGTTTTCGGTTGCACTTCAACAGTTGCTAATACCGCTCTGTATTAGTTCAGCAATCAACTCGAGGCAAAATGTTGATTCGGCACCCGTGTTTAATCGCTGGATACTAATTTACTGATATCGCCACTGGTTGTATGTAGGAAAATCGCTCGCTGTTCGGTACGAAAAGGCGGAAATGGAAATCAGATTTCAGATCAACCCCACTAACTCAGGCAGGTTTTGATGATTCAAACAAAAGACGGTCATCAGTGAATAACTGATGACCGTCAGGGTTGGGCATGCTGTCCAGGTTATGTTTTACCTATGCCTGGACTGATATAGCAGTTGATTAATATAGGAACTTGGGCAAAGCCAGTGTTACCTTCCGGGCTACGGTTTCTCCATGCATGAAGCGTAAAATGAGGTCGCTGATTTCAGGTGATTGCATAAACACATTGTGACCACCGTTCTCAACCACGACCATTTGAACTGCCGGGCCACTGATGGCTTCGGCAGCAGCATCAGGGTAGGTTCGTCCATCCAGGGTGCTGGATAAAATCAGTGTTGGAACGCTGGTTTTGACCGGTGCCCGGAATTCATCGCCCAGGTCGCTCAGGCCAAATGCACCTACAAGATGCGGCATAGGAAAGTTCAACAGGTCGCCCAGCAATGAAGATTTGGCCTGTTCGCGCACCAATGCCAACCGCTGGGCAGAGATGCCAGACATGATATCCATAGCTTCGGACATGCCACGGAATGAAACCGGGTCGCGTCGCAGGTTTTCATAAATAAACGGTGCTATGAGGCTCAGATCCCCGGCAGCGGCCATTGCATACATGCCAGGCAACCGTGCTGCAGTGGCGGGATCAGCAATCGAAAAGGATCCAACCATTTGCATCTCCAGTTTGCCGATGGTCATGGTTATGGTTTCGCCGGACGAATCAGTAAAAGTGGTTGCGATAGGTTGGGCCTCAAGCTTGTCATGCACACTGTGCATCAGTCCGGCAAGGTCCGGAAAAGCTTCAGCAGCACCCGGGTCAGCATTAATTGCCATTTGCAGGCGCTGAAAATAAGCATCGGTACGGCCTGGCAGTTTAACGGTAGCGTTCAGGCCTTCGATACCGGTCAGGACTATTCGCTCGATATCATCCGGCATCACTTTGAGTACCGCCATGGCCAGATGCGAACCATAGCTGATGCCCCATAAATTCAGCTTTTCAGATCCAAGCGCTCGGCGTAACACTTCAATATCGCGGGCATTTTCAAACGTATTGTAGCCAGCCAGATCAACACCCTGCGCTTTCCAGAAAGCACTGCATTCATCTGCGGCCTGGCGCAATACCGGAATCGAATGTTCGGCTGTTAAGGGCATATCCAGTGGAAACCGGTGCTCGGTCTCGCATTCAGGTATATGGTTTGACCAGCCGGTACCACGTTGATCGAAAGCAATCACATCACCAAACTCACGCATCGCCATAAATAATGGGAACCGCCGTCCACGGGCTGTGCCAACCCCTGAACCACCCGGACCGCCGGCGAGATAAACAATCGGGGAGCCGGGGTTGTCGCTGGTTGATTTGAAGCGAACAAATTGGAGCTCAATATCGCGGGCATCCGGGTTGCTGCGGTTTTCTGATACTTTATACGCGCCTCGTTCAGCATCTACAGTGGTGCCGTCAGAGGCTTCAAACTGATAAGGCTCAAAAGTGATTTCAGGCGTTCCCGCGTGCACGCTGGATAAAGCAACTAACCCAGTCAGCGCTGTGAAGACATATTTACTAAAGGTTGAAACAGTCATGGTAAATCTCGGTTGTGTTTAAGCGCACAATAACCAGATAACTTTCTTTTTACAGCTTCACATCGGTGGGTGGTAACAAGCATTCGGTCAGCGGTGCCATGCTGCATTGTTGGGCGGGTTAAAATAGGCCCATGTTGATTCGATTGTTACTTTTTAACTTTGCTGTAGTGATATTTGCGGGGTCATCCGCAGCTCAGGAAAGTCCACGATTCTTCCAGGTTGTAGAAGATGCGATCGTATGTGTTAGTGATGTAACAAATCCGCCGGATTTTAATGCTGCTGAATGCGAAGTCCGCGAGTTGCATGACCTTAATCCACAAGGTCGAATAATTTGGTTTAAGGCCAGTATTGAACTGCCGCCTGAAGTTGTAGCTGCTGAAACCCCATTAGCGCTGCATATCGGTGCATTGGCTTCAAGTGAGTTTTATTGGAACGGTGACCTGATAGGTAGCAATGGGGCACCAGGGGCATCAAAAGCAGAGGAAACTCCGGGAAAGCTGGATGCAGCCATATTTGTCCCGTGGCGTTTGCTACGCGCAGGTGCAAATGAGCTGAGTATCAAGATGGCTAGTTTCCATAATCTAGTCCAGGTGCATACGCCGGTTCATTACCTTTACGTAGCCGCCGCCCGGCCGGCAACTGCACCACTTAGCTTCTATTACGTGCCGGCATTGCTGACCGCCAGCGCCTTTGTGCTGGCCGCGGTGTATTTTGGTCTTATTTCTATTACAGATCGACGCCAGTTCGGAACGGTAATGATTGCTCTGATGGCGATGTTTGCGGGTGGACAGTTATGTGCTGAATCATTACGGGGGTTTGTTGTTTATTCGTATCCATGGCAAATCTGGCGGCTGATTGCAGTTACCTTCTGTGCATCCGGGTTTGCATTAGCCATGATGGCTTATGTGGCGCGACGGTTTCAGCCAAAATACTGGCGTGTTTTACTGGGTATAGCAGTAACTGTCATTGTCCTGGTTGTAACATTTGCACCAGGTTTTGATTTCAAGGCGCTGCTTAGTTTGGCAGCGATTTGTTTAATGGCCTTATTAAGCGTAATTAAGCCTGCACTGACAGGTATCAAGGGTGCTGTTATTACAGCTGGTGCGCTGATTGGTTTTCTGCTGCTGATTATTGTCGACGAGCAGGCTTTCCTGGATCGGACCTTCTATTTTGCTGCCGGCATGTTAACAGTGGCATTGTTTGTCGACCAGGCTCGGGTAATGCGCCACATCCGGGCAGACAGACAAGCGATCCAAAGCCGGGCTGAGCAACTGGAACTGGAGTTGTTGCGGCGTCGTATTGCCCCACACTTTTTGATGAATACCCTGAATGCGTTAACAGAGTGGGTTGAATCGGACCCAGCCACCGGGGTAAAAATGATTGATGCATTGGCCGAAGAATTCCGCCTGCTGGGCCAGATGAGCCACCGGCCCCTGGTTCCCCTGGCAGATGAAATTGCACTGTGTCAACGACATTTGGAAGTGATGTCTTACCGGGTTGATCGGGCTTTTTCGTTGCAGGTAGAAAATATAGACGAAAAATTCGCGGTACCACCGGGTATTATTCACACACTGATCGAAAACGCTTTTACCCATGGCCGCTTTGCAGACGGTGCGATGTTCAAGCTTAATCAAATTAACCTGGCTGAGCAGCTGACATTAACGCTGACAACACCGCCGGTAGATGCACCAGGCAGTCAGAAGAACGCATCTGGAGGTGAAGGCTTGGCGTATGTGCGCAAGCGACTGACCGCTGCGTTCGGCACATCAGCGTCATTTACTGATGGGCCAGGCGCTGATGGTGGTTGGGTATCTCAGCTTTGTTTTACCGGGACGGTTAGTACTCATTGAATGTGATTACACAAGGAGTACTGGTTGAATGTTCTGATAGTTGAAGATGAAGCACCGGCAGCCAGGCGGTTACGCCGACTGGTCGCCCATGAACTGGCTATCGAGCCTGATGATATTACCCTGGCTGATAACCTGGATACGGCCTGTAAATACCTGGCTGAGTTACCGGTTGAGTTGTTATTGCTGGATCTGGATCTTTCCGGCCGCGATGGTTTTGAAGCGTTGCGCAGTGTGGAATCGAATCACCCGGCAACCGTGATTGTATCCGCGAATGTGGACCGGGCCCTGGAAGCTTTTGATCATGATGTGGTCGATTTTGTCTCAAAACCGGTATCCGCAGAACGGTTGTCACGGGCGATTGCCAGAGCTCGGGAAGCACGCAGTGAGGAAATGCGTTTGATCATTCGTTCGCTAGGTCGGGTGGAGATCGTTCCGGTTAGTAGTATCGTGCGGTTTGCCGGTGCTGATGACTATGTAGAGGTTGTCACAACAGATGATCGCAGTCTGTTGCATTACGACAGACTGGATAGACTGGAGCGGCAATTACCGCCTGCATTTGTTCGTACGCATCGCTCACATATTGTTAATACAGCACAGGTGACCCAGTTATTGGTTCTTGGTCGTGGCCAGTGTGCAGCAGTGACCAGCGACAACCAGCAAATTCCTATCAGCCGCCGCCGGATAAGAATGGTCAAAAGCAGGTTATTGCAAGATACTAAAAACCATGGCGAATAGGCTTAGATTATTAACCGATGCCAGTAAATAAGAGTTTGGCGCTTAAAACGAGCGATTCTGCAGCTCAGTTGTGGCGAAATATTGGCAGGTGTATGCAATCGCTTCAGCAGTATCAAACGCTTTACAGGTGAATAATACTGTGGCAAAGAATTTAGATGACGTCCACACGTAAAGCGAAATTCCAGAGTCTATCAACGGCAAAAATGCGTCAAATCCCTGATTTTCCTGTTTTCCGATACCTTCGGGTGCATGCACAAGCGGGTTCCCATAGCTGTGCAGATTGAGGTGGTCGGCAAGGCCCAGCAAATAGGCTTCTATTTTTGATTGATCCAAAAGAATCGAATACAGACCTTCGATAAGTAATCGTTGTCGGGTGATCTCAGGCGCCAGGTCTTTCATTATGATATCCGGTGATATTAATTAGAGAACGAATTTTGTTATAAACAGCATTGCATGTGTGTCGGGCAGGTGTTCATCTGCTTATGTTCTTATTTCACATCTGAAAAACAGGAAACAGGGCTTGGTTTTAAGCTCTGCAAATTTTTCAGGGTTGGATAGTTCCAGCTCAGGTAAAGGAGTTCCTTCGTTAAAATCCGTCACCACCAGCCCAGCGTTTTTGATTGCTTCAAATATAGAAGTTAACGACCTTCTGTAAAAGGCTACTTCGACAGGTTTTCCAATGGTATTCCATTGTTCCTCCACCAGTTCGGTTTGAAAATAGTTACCTGAAAGTGAAGAGTTAAAATCAACCATTGGGTGGTGTGTGGAAAAAACAAATACACCATCTTTTTTAAATACCCGGCGTATATCTTTTAATAGCACGGTCCAATCTTTTAAATAATGAATAGCCAAAGGGCAGATGATTAAGTCATAAGCATTATCGTTTTCATCAGGCAGGCCCAGTTTAAGGTCCTGAGCGTAGCACCTGACTTTTTCACCCAGGCTATCCTTAACCATAGCCACCATCTCAGCTGAGCCATCTATGGCGGTTACGGTTGCACCTTTTTCTGTCAGGACTTGGGCATACACACCCGGGCCACAGCCAAGATCCAATACTGAAGCTCCTTGTACATCCGGCAATAACGAAAGCAAAGAAGGGCGCTCAAAATGGGCATTGTAAATATTAGCTTTGATTGCTTCGGCGTAAGCCCCGGCATAGCTTGAGTACATTGGATTTGTTTTCATTAATTCGAAACCAGTTACGTTGGAACTTATCCAGGCTCTATTGCTGTTTGGCTCAGGCAATATATAGGAATTTCATATCACACTAATTCAACCAGCCGAAGAAGCTGGTCGAGTTGTTTATCATTGAGGGGCTGTATTAGTTGCTCAGCACTTTCCTGAAAACTGATACTTGCATCCCTGTATATTTGTTCGCCTGCATCAGAAAGTTTGACCAGACTGACCCTGGCATCACGAGGGTTTTTTTCCTTTTGAACCAGATGTATCTTTTCCATCGGCGCCAGCATTCGAGTAACGCCCGATGCAGTCAGTCCAATACTTTCTGCCAGATCAATGCGGCGCATGGTTTTGTTTGGAGCGCTATCCAGGTTGGACAAAACCAAATACTCCGTAAAACTGATGCCATGAATACTTAGTCGCAGGTCCAGTTTTTTGATCAACTGACTGTACAGCGATGATAATGACATCACCAGTTTCATTGATCTGGTATTAGTAACTGTGTTCATTGCGTATTGCTTGATTAGTAATTGATTAATCAAGTATCTATCAAACATAATGGCTTGTCAATACAATCGACTATTAGAGTTCAAAATATAACTCTGATCAGAGCGGGGTTCGGTAATCAGGTCAAATATCGGCTCATACAAAAAGCTCACACAGAATTATTATTATCCCTATCTGTGCAACCACCCAGCATAATGGTCTTAAGCCGACCGGCCCGAACATGTAAGCAGGTACATAGATACAGCGTGCGATAAAGAACATCCATGCGCCTAAAATTGCAAGATCGCCATTTTCCCCTGCAATATGTACAACAAACAGTGCAGCAGCAAATTGTGGAAAAATTTCCAACAAATTTCGATGTGCCCGCACTATCCTGCCACTGATTCCGGCGACCTCCCTGGGTTGATCACGCGGGCCGGCCACCCATGCCGGACCCAATTGGCGCAAAGTGACAATACTGGCCAACCCGATTTGGAAAAAACACAGACCAAGAGTTGCTACCAAAGCCCATAAATCACTGGTCATTTAACTTTCCTGAGGCAGATAATTGGAATTGAGAACACCTGGAATTGGTTATTTTAGTCTGGTCACTAACCAGGCTATCAATTGTGTGAATAAACCACTCACACAGGCACCCACTGGAGCGATCAACAGAATGTAAAGCTGTGGATCAAGGCCAAAAGGAATATCGATGGAACGATATACAGGATTATTTTCAAAGTAAGTCTGCAAAAAAACCGCTTGTGTCCAAACCGCACACAAAAGTGCAAAAAAGCCCGCAAAAAAGGCATTGATTAATGGAGCTTCAGGCGCCCTCGTGGCAGCAGCTACTGCTATACCGGCAAGCATTATCAGCATAACCCAATGCTCGATACCTGATATCACCGCAAAAATCGTCAGCGCTGCAAAAGCAAAGCCGTTTAGCGCTAGCAACATTATCAATCGCCATCTGATCTTCAACATGGCTGGGAATCCATAAAATAGCTTCGATCATTCTATGACTAATAATATAATATAGTCAAATAGTCACTAAAAGGAAATTGTAATGCCACGCGCTTTTGACCAATACGAACAAACTCAGATAAACCAGCGATTACGTGATGTTGCCCGTCATTTGTTTGCAGGTGCCGGAGTCGCAAAAACCAGTGTAGAGCAATTGACCACTGCAGCGGCCATCGCCAAGGGGTCTTTCTATAAGTTTTACCCATCTAAAGAACTGCTGTTCATGGAGTTACTGGAGCAGACACAAAATGAGATTCGCTTACCGATTTTGAAAGCCAGGACAGTGACCCGCAAAGCATTTGCAAACCGCTTGCGCAAGATGTTTACTGCTATCTGCAATGACCCGCTGGTCCAGCTAATGGGGCACGAGGCTGAATTGCAGGCGATAAAACGGCGGGTTCCAGCAGACTATTTATTGGCCCATCAGCAACAGGATCAATTGTTTCTGGAGCAACTTATCCAATGCTGGAACACCAGGTCGGCGGCCCCTCACAGAGATGTGGTTGCTGCGCGTATGACGGTATTGGTATTGCTCAGTCTGAATCAGGCGTTTATCGGTGATAGGTTGTTCCCGCATGCGGTGACAGCTGCTGTAACCAGCTTAAGTAATTGCTTTTTTGATTCCTGACACGCCGGATGATCAGCTACATATCTTGAGATAAGACAGCCTCAACAACACCGGTGACAGTTACGGTATATATTGTCTGCGGTAGATTATTTTTAATAGTTGATACCAATGTCAGCAGGACTATTACAGTGTAATCATGTCATTGTTCATGACAGGTGGCGGAATAAGCTGACCGCTAAAATTTGCTTGCTCAAAATAGTCAAGAAAACCTATTTTCTTAGTGCTTGATTCGAGTTGCTCAGAGAACGACTTACTGGGTATTTTCCACACCGCCATATAGCGGTAGTCGATGCGCTCACTGCTATCATTGTCATTGATCGCGCAGCCCAGTATTTCGGCCCCTGCAGCCAGCATTTCGCCGATAAAGGGATGAACTTTAGCATCGAAGAAATGTTTCCTCTGGTCGGATGAAAGAGCCAGCTAAGAGGGTTTGGTATTCCAAATTTCGGTAAGAATGTAACCGGTATTTGTTTCATTCATAGTTTCCTCCTATATGTATATATGCCCATAAAAAAGATACAGCATTAAAGGGATTCGGCCTGTTGTGAAGTTTTCAAAGTACTTGTTATGTGTAAGTGGTTGTGTTGCAGGTGTTATAACGCTCTTTAATGCGCCACTAAGGTAACCCGAGTCAATAACCAACGCTGGTAGGCGCTAGCGTAGCCGAACTAGTTGGCGGCCAGTATGCATCGGACGCTGAGATAGTAACCCTGTTCCACTGGTGATCGATAGATTCGTGGGTCTTGGCTTAAGTCACGGTGTCACGACGTAGCTCCCGGCTGGTGCTCTGTCGCCGTCCAAAACGCAGCTCGCTCACGCGCCCGTCGCGGGGTTCCGTCGGGCCGCATGTAGCCGGACAGGAGTATGCTGAAGCCGGAAGTGCCACCATCGCGAAGCTGTGTCCCTTCGTCCCTCCCCCGATATTCCCGGCTACGCACTTGTTCTTCCGTCATCCCAAGGGATCGTTCAAGGGCCTGCCAATCGGCCTCTGAGGCGAGCCGCCAGCCGGCCGGGCAAGCTCGCATTGCTGCCAGCCAGGTGTACAGCCGTCCATATTGCTCACAGTTGGCTTGCAAGCCTGCTAGACAACGGCTTTCCTGTCCGGTGTCGAAGCTTAGATTCTCCGCCAGCCATGTCTGACTTCCAATCGTGACAGTAGGGTACAATTTGCCATCACGCAGGTCGGTAATTTCCGTGGCTGGAGCTAGCCCTGCCACTGGAACCAGAAGCCCCAAAAGGACCCATGACATCACCCTGCTGATTGTTTTCATAATTGCATACCCATCCTGTCACAAAATTATTTGGCTTACTGACCAGGCTTCATCTCGAGTTGTTTCTATCAGTTTGCGAAGGCCGGTTTTATAGTCCCTGGCACTGTTGGATGATCAAGCAGCTCAAATGACGTCGAAGGAAATGGGGTCAAATCGATTATACAGATTAAAAGTTTCTGTACTCTTGGGTGCTTGTTTCTTACCGCCTAAATTACGCTACTCAACGTTACTTCGTACTTTGAGCACAGTTGTTGAGCTACCATCGTAATCGATTATTTACACTACATAATGAAGGTCAGTCATGTTCAAGCTTATTGTCAGCGCAATTTTTTTAGTCACCGTGAGCTCGGTATCAGTTGCCACAACAACAGTTCCACCAATATCAGAGCCCATTGTCAGCACCATTGTTGCCAGTCATCCAGGTGCTGTAGGAGGGATTTTGGTTGATCAATTGGGTTATGTGTACATTGCTGATTTTAAGGAAACCGTTTGGCGTTTGAACCCTAATAGTCTTGAAATGAAACCGTACGCAACCGGATTTTATGGCGCATCCGGTAATACATTTGATAACAACGGCACGCTTTACCAAGCGAGTTATTTCGGTCATTACATCAACCGCGTATCCCGCTCAGGGGAAGTATCAACCGTGGTTGATGAGGGGCTGAATGGCCCGGTAGGATTGATTTTCAATGAAGCCAATGAATTGCTGATCTGCAATTGCAACGATCAGTCGATAATGAAAATAGATGCTACCGGGCAGCTTGGTGAATTTGCCAGATCTGAACACTTTAATTGCCCTAACGGCATTGCTAAAGATGAGGTCGATAATGTTTATGTAGTGAGTTTTTCAAGCTCAAAGATCGTAAAAATTACACCCCAGGGTGAAACATCGTTATTCGCTGACTCGCAAGGCAATGGAATTGGACACATTACCTATTTAAATGGTGTGTTCTACGCTACCAGTTTTCAGGACAACAAGGTCTACAGGATTTCACCGGCCGGAGTTGTTAGCGTGCTTGCCGGAACCGGTGAGCGTGGTCAACAAGATGGCACCGGCAGCAACGCGTTGTTCTCAAACCCTAATGGTATCTATGCAGATGCATCGAGCAATCACCTTTATATCAACGATTATGTGGGCGATCCGAATGCGAGTGGTATCGCGAGAACACCATTCAGCATTCGTCGTATAGAATTGCCGAGTCTCACCAATATCCTCGATTACACCCTGTCGCATGATTCTATCGATGCAGCGCGGTCGGTTTATCGGGAATTTTTATCAAACCCGCGTAACGCAGGGGAAAAGACAGAACCAGGGATCAACGGGTTGGGTTGGAAGTACATGAGTTTGAATCAATTTCAGGAAGCCGTTGCTTTATTTGAGTTGAACGCAGAATCTCATCCAGATTCCTGGCGGGCATTCAGTAGCTTGGGGGCAAGTTACATGAAAATTGAGGAAAACCAAAAGGCTATTGAAGTTTTGCAAAGATCGCTTGAATTGAACCCTGATAATCTTATTGCCAAAGGGCGGTTAGAGACGCTGGGTGCCATGGATTAGAAAAGCTTACAGTAACTTTTGGGTTAAATTGATTTCTAGGAAAAGTTTCTTATACTAAGATCAGGTATTCGCGTTAAGGGGTATTAAGCATGTGACTCGAATGCCACGGTGCAGCTGAATTTATTGCACCGGTTATTCATCAAATATAAAGGGGTGTAAGCAATGTCTAGCCACAAAACAGAGCTGGCTAACGGTTCGGAAATTTCCTATAAAGCATACGTTCGCAATTTTGGCACTTCAACAGAGGATGCCGACGTCATCTATGGATTGGCCAGTGCGGTGTATCCAACCGGTGGATACGAGCTATTTTTTAAACAGACCTACGGTGGCGGTTGGGAGTTATGGCAGAACACGCCAAGTAAAGCCAGCCAATTGGTTACTTACTATGTAGCCAGTGGTACATCATCCCAGCCGTTATTGGAGCCACCTGCAGAAGTACAGATAACTGATGCACAAGGTACCCATAGTGTAACTGTCCAAAACTGGTAAGGAGGTTAATATGAAACAGTTAATGATCGTTTTATTGTCTATGAGTTTCGGTGTCACCCAGGCACAGGTTACGTTTCAGTGCCCAGCCCCGGATAGCATTCAGCAGCATATCATTCCACACTCGATCAATTGCGCTTATAGCGCGGTTTCCGATGGTATCGGGTTTGGTGGCTACAATAATTGTGGTCTGGTGGGTCTGCCTTTTGTCGGCGGCAATATCGCAGAAACCAATGGTTATTGGAGTATCTATTGTGGTTACAGCAATGGCAGCTCCGGTAATACCATGTCGGTGGGACCGGATTCGGTGATTGCCAGTTGCGCATTTGCCAATGGCACTCGCAATTGTAAGGGATCGTTGTCGGCCTGCACCATCACTTGTCCATCGGCCCCTGCGATTGCCGGCAATGCTGAATTGAAAAATAAGCAGAAAGCAGATTGAAGTGATTTAACTGACTAAGTCCGCTGATAACACGGCGGGTTCAAGTTTATACACAAATAGGCAGTTTCACTCTGAGGGCTTAATATGATAGCGCTCCGGCTAAAAACCGGAGCGCTGCAAAAAAACGGACCTCAGACCAAGCAGGGCTTATTACAAGGTTCCAAGATATCTGGTCAGCTGTTCTAAGCCTGCGCCCCAGCCGTTACCGTGTTGAGCGCGAGAGGCTTCAAATGCTTCGGCTTCTTCTTTGGTCGGGTCTATGGGTTGCCAGATTAGCTGTAATTTGGTTTTGCCATTTTGATCTTCAAGCTTGATGGTCGCCCGCATTTCCTTTGGCCAGTTGGGCATCTGCATATTAGGCAGAATGTCACCGGCTTCGTTTGACATATACTGCCTGAAAACGAGGGTGTCAGGAGAGTTTACTTCCTCGTATTTGGTCAACAGCCACATTTCATGGCCATTCGGGGCGGTCATCTTATGCAGAGAGGTGCCTCCTGGTTTGATCTCGGCGGAAACGTACTCACAGGTAAATCCCTGTTGTGGGAACATCCAGTTTTTCAAATGCTCTACCTGGGTCCATGCGTCAAAAACCAATTGCCTTGGCGCATCAAACTCTCGGGTTATTATCGACGGTTCCACCATCTGTTTGTTGCTATTACTCATCCTTTACCTCTATTGATTGAATTTCATTTAAGTAGTTTTCCAGATGATCCAGGCTGTTCATCCAATACTGTTCAAACTGGATTACCCATTCTTGTATAGGTTTCAACTGTGCGGCATTCACTTTGTAAACACGGTACCGGCCTTGTTTTCTTTCTGAAACCAATCCCACCTGTTTCAGAACACCGAGGTGCTTTGAAACCATGGGCTGATTCCATCCCATGGTTTCCACAACCTGATTAACCGTCATTTCCTTGCCGATCAGCGATTCAATGATTGCCCGTCGTCTCGGTTCTGCTATCGCATTAAATGAATCAAATGTGGTAGGTGCCCGAGCCATACCTATAATATATTCCTATAAAGGAATATGTCAACTGAAATATTGCCTGTCCGTCTTGTAAAGGGTGAAGTTTGAGGTGTTATCTGTTTTCCCGGTTTGTAATTGCTTATTGCGTTGCCTGCACGACCAGGCAACTGTCTAAGAAGCTAAAAAACACGGGTGGTTTGGTGTGGAATTTGCCCTGTTTTTATGGTTCTCGGGCTGGGATAACTCAGGTATATCAGGTTTTGAGTGGTCCTATTGTTTTTGGATCTTGCCTGTCCTATATTTCCGATACCTGCTCTTAAAGCTGATGCTCCGTAACGATGAATGCGGAAGATTTTGAGTGGTCGATAAAATTCCCCTCATCTTCCAGCAACGCAGCAGCTAGTTTCTGGCCCTCCGGCGAACTCATTCCTTCCATCAGGTCTTGTTCCGATTCAAACCATACCTCGGCGACGCCATCAAATTCGTGCAGCATTCCTCTAGAACTCCTCAATGCTTCGTTTAGAGGGGTGTCTACCGTAAGCGATTGCACATATTTTTTAGCCCTCATTGCCCCAGCATTTTCCATGAAGAATGGGCCATGTTTATTCACCCAGTAATTTTTGAATTGTTCGCGGGACATTGCTTGGTGCCGCGTTATACACATAATAAATTTGATCATCTATGTATGCTCCTGTGTTTACTTGATTCGTATGTGACGGTAATACCAATGGTTTAAGTTCAGCCTTAGAATTTGCCGTTGTCATTTTTCCATTCGCTGCGCGGGGAGACTGTCTCGGTGGTATCCCAGTGTTCTACAAGTTTGCCATCGGCAATTCGAAAAAGGTCAAAAAACGAGGAGTGAACTCCATTTACAGAACCTTCACTGACAGTCAGCACAAAACTTCCCGCTGCCAGGGTACGATGTATTTTGTCGTACTTTATAGTGATATCCTGGTTAGACGCTGGACCGGATAAAGCCGAGCGTAGCGCCGACAGATCATCACCGATACGTGGGTTATGTTCGGTGTAGCATTCGTTATCAATGTAATTTGCTAATTTGTCGAGCTGACCATTGATAAGGACCTCGGCAATGAAGGATCGTACGGTTTCCCGGTTGTAATCAGTTCTGTCAAGATCGGTTGCTTCGGTTGGACCATCAACCATGGAGTGACCGGAGGGATTGGGTCCTTCTCTCAACTGGATGTTGTCCCAATGCTCAACAGTCAGGTCGTCCTCGAATCGGAAGATTTCAAAACCGATCCTCGAAGTATCAAAGTCGTACTCAGTGTGAGCAAAAACATAGTCATCATCCGAGAAGATGCGCACGATATTGACGCGGGGTGAGCTTTTGGCTAGTCGTTTGAACAGTGCCGCAAGGCCTTCTCCTCCTTCGTGAGTCTGAGGATTATGCTGGATGTACTTGTCAGGATTGACAACGGCGATCGATGCTTCATCACCAGTTTCGATGCCTTTGAGCAATGTGTAAATTTGGTTTTTTCTTTTTGAGGTCATGAATAATTACGTTTCTATTGTTTTTGAATCATGCCTGTCCTATATCTTATTCAGGGATGTGGGAGCGATCAAGATTCCAGTGAGCACAATCACCTATTACGAATTCTACTTAAGCTAGAAATTTGAGCACGATAGAATCGAAGTGAATCGCAAAGTAAAGCAATACAGCTAGATTTGCGAAGGCCACTATTGGGATGAACCAAAGTAATACAGCAAGAGTGCCTTCATTTAAGTATATTATTAAAAGGCCGAGCGAGAGGCCAAGGTACAAATCCATACCAATTTGACGGCCCCAATAAAATGACAGGATATTTCCAATGCTTCGGAATAAATCTTCACGTGTACTGCAGTAGATGCTATAAGCGAGAAACCAACAAAGCCCAAGCCATATACAACATTTGACCAGGCCTAGTCGTCCGCCAAATTCGAACAGACTCGCATCCCAATTCAGATACAATGCGAACCCGGCAAAAAGTGCGTAAAAGCACCATAAGAGCAGGCCTCGTCTAGACATTTTTGTGGTGTCTCCTGGAAACCAATGAAATTCGATCTTGCCGAATTTGATTGTATCACCTAACACCTTGAATGCATTCAGACACCCACGATCTAATTCTGGGGATTAGTGGATGTCTATTGATACTTTTTAAAGTCAGTCATCGGCGAATAATTGCTGTTCTGATTGACAACCTTATTTGATATCGACTAGGATGGAATTTCTATTGAGCCGCGCAAGTCGCGGTTTTTGCGTTTCCGGGGTTGCAGATGTTCTTCATTTGTTACTCCAGTTGCGTCGTTCCTTTTGTTGACCAGAAGTGTCAACTCATTAATCAAAGGAGCGAAACATGCTTTCACAATCAAAATTACAATCAATTATCCTGACTTCTCGTCTGGCCAAGGCTGAAGTGTTTTATCGTGATGTGCTTGGGCTTGAACTCAAGGGCAAATCAGATGGCGCCTTAGTATTTGACGTAAGCGGTAGTGAACTAAGGGTTGCACCGGTCAAATCGACCACTCCAACTGAGCATACCGTACTCGGATTTGCCGTACCCGATGTGGATAGCACTATCACCATACTCAAAGCGAACGGGGTTGAATTTGAACAATTCGAAGGGTTTCCACACGAAGCAAATGGCGCATTGACCACACCAGATGGATCAAGGGTTGCCTGGTTTCGTGACCCGGACGGGAACCTCTTGTCAGTCGTGCATTTTCCGTAAACGGAACCTGCTTACTGTATGCGGATTGCCATGGATGGCGATCTCAAAACCCGGAAGGACTGGCAGCAATGGGTTGTGAGTTCAACCGATCGACGCAACACATGCGTTAAATCGTCCAGCTGGCGTCTCGTATTCTAACGTTTTACGAGGCCGCTCATTTAATTGTCGAGCCACTGCACTCAGCTTAGACTGTGAGTGTATCGATAAATCTGTCCCTTTTGGGAAATATTGCCTCAGAAGCCTGTTTGTATTCTCATTGGAACCACGTTGCCAAGGGCTGTGTGGATCACAGAAGTACACATCAATATCTGTCGCCAGAGTAAAAGTCTTGTGGCCAGCAAGTTCTGAGCCTCTATCCCAAGTTAGCGATTTGTAAAGTTCAGTTGGTAGCTTTTGTGATTGTTTGATCAATGCGTCGATGATTGTATCAGTGCGACGATTCTTAACTTTAGCTAGCATCACGTAGCGCGAATGCCGTTCTACTAATGTGGCGATATAGCTATTATTTGATCCAGCAATTAAGTCACCTTCCCAGTGCCCTGGAACAGCACGATCCTCGACAGAGGCCGGCCGTTCACTGATTGACACCGCATCTACAATAGTGCCGAGTCCTTTCCTTTTCAGACTTGAATAACGAGAGCGCCGCATAACTCGTCGGCTTCTCAAACAAGCTAGAAGCTCCTTTTTAAGAACGCCTCTGGTTTGAATAAATAAACTCTTATAAATCGTTTCGTGTGACACGTGATAATGTTCGTCGTTCGGGTATTGACGCTTTAACCAGCCTGCTATTTGCTCAGGAGACCAATGGCATTGTAACTTTCGGGCAATCAGGTTTTTCAGATTCAATTGCCCAGCAAGCTTACACGGTTTAGGTCGAAGAGCTCTTCGCCACGCTGCTTTATCGGCGGCAACCGCTCGATAACTAGCATACCCTCCATTGCGCCTAATTTCTCGGCTTACTGTCGAGGGTGACCGACCTAACTTTGTAGCAATTGTTCGCATTGATAAATCCATCGCTATACCTCTCGAGATCGTTTCTCTTTCATCAAGTGTTAGTGACAGAATTGAACGCTTCCTTGTCCTGGGGCGGAAGCCACCAGCTTCTTGAAGTATTCGTTGAACCGAAGAATGCCCACGATTAAATAGTCGCGCTATATCGTGTAATGTACTTCCTTTCTTCCACCGATCCCACATTAACTCTTTTTGATGAGCAGAATAAATAATCCTAGTTCGATATGACATTGTCGACACCTCATATTACTATGTGAATATAAAGTGTTGCGTTGATCAATTGAACTCACCGCACCCAACGGGCATTGATGCTCTGATGCACTCGATCAGTGTGCGAACCGTAGATCAAATTGACAGAAGGTAATGGGTGTCTATTTACTTCTTATTTACTTATTAGGCCAACTAAATCTGCAATCGTGACGAGATTGGCTCATTGATGTCCTGAGAGTTTTCAAGAACTGAGCGTATTGCGATCTCGACCCCCAATGAAGACGTCTCCACCGACATGCTCGGAGACCCAAGATTCTCCGGTAGCGCTGCGACCTGTGGCAGATGAGGAAGGTGAATCCATCCTGCACGAGTCGGCAGATTGTTCGAATGAATGTGATGAAGAACACCATACATCAAGTGGTTGCAGCAAAATGTACCTGGAGTATCTGAAATATCAGCAGGAATACCGGACTCACGCATGGCCTTTACCATGGCTCGTAATGGCAGTGTTGAATAGTATGCTGCAGGGCCGTCGGGTGCCGTCATTTGGTCCTGAAGTGAACATCCCATATTGTCTTTTAGCCCGTACCTGGTCGAGTCATTCAAGTTCTGGGCGATACGTTCGACGGTGATTGTCGCCCGTCCTCCATACTCGCCCATCATCACTACTACTTCCGGCTCAATTTCGGTAATCGAGTCCTGCACAAATTCGATACATTCGAAAAAATTATTTGGGACTATGCGTGTGATGATCTCTGATTCACCGACAAGATTTCCGTCAAGACTGCGCGCAACGGATTCCGCTGGATTATGGGGGGTATGTCCGTAGGCTTCGAATCCCGTTAGCAGTATCTTCGCCATATCTTCCCTCGATTTAACCACGCCACTTAATCATTGATTAATTGACTATTTGAATTGATATTGTAGAGCAATGAGCGAATGTCTATCTACTGCACTTTGGGGGATTAATGGGTGTCTAGACTCTTTCGCGTTTAAACATTGATAATCTTGAATATTAATTCGGACTAACGTTTGAGCTAACCCAAGCGGCGATTGACCGCGTCGGACGGAGGCTGCGCAGCAGTCGGAGTGGTGTTGAGTGATTTGTTATAGCGCAAACGCACGCCTAACAGCCAAGCGAACACCAACGCAGCTGCCGCGCCACACAGCGCAAGCCACCATTCGCTGGTAAGTTGATAGATGGCGATAAGTTGATAGACGACAGCCACACCATAACCGAGCACTGCACCTGCTACCAGGTATACAGGTAGTACTGCGAAGCCAATCCTAACCAATGCGAAGTGCAACGGAATGCCGATCAACCCTGTAATTGCATAGACAAGCGTGAAACTCCAAAAAACCAAAAGTGGCTCCAACCGCCATAGAAGAGTCAGTTCACCAGATACCAAAGCTATAGTCAGCAACACGAACAATGGGCCAACTGGCGTCAGAAAGAAAGCAATGAGGTGCGTTTTAGTTTTCCTTTGCACTATAGCGCCGTGTTCAGGGGAAGGTAAACCAGAGCGAAGCGTCGGCTTGGTATTCCCCTGAAATGCTTTGTTAAGTAGCCGAATCCCATAACTAGTTTTTAACGTGCTTTTTAATATTGAAACCCTCGCTTGAACACGGTTCTTGAAAATAGGAGGTCACAAAATCAAAGAACTCGTTTGTTAGAGGTGCGTTGCCCTCTGGCAGATCCTGATTTCGTTTATGCAACTGTTGCTTACATAAAGTATCGCTAGCCTCAATATAGTGCAGAACATGATTACAACCTGCTTTTTCTATAACAGGCTTGAACCAGGAACGCTGCTCTACAGTGTTTCCAGGAAAGTCCAGCACTACCGAAATACCGCGATTCAATAGATCAGTTACATGATCAAAAAGCACTGATTTAAGGCGATTTGAAAACCTAACATAGTCTGGCAATTCATTTAACTCGTCTGGATACAACTTAGAAAGCCAAATATCCTCGCTAATAAGAATTGCGTTCTTTTCAGATGCTACCTGCTTTGACAAAGTAGTCTTGCCTGCCGCAGCTTTGCCACAGAAAAAATGCAGTTCAGCCCCTGTATTCATGATCATCTTAATCTCTTTTAATGCCATTACTCTGGCTACTGTGATGCATTCAGACACCCGGTACTGATAGCCGCTATCTTACAATACATTCAGAACCTACTGATCGGATGCTATCTGTGTTCAAAAATTAATGGGTGGGTGAATTCCCAGAATAACCGCAACACTTGAAAGTTAATCAAACAGAGCCAGTGCCGGTAGAATCGGAAGCTCTCACACGACGGATTCAAGTGTTATGACTATAACGTACCGACAACTGACTCTGGAACAACGAT
>JAJFKX010000024.1 GCA_021772985.1 Gammaproteobacteria bacterium | reverse complement strand
CCAGTGCAGCCTCGTAAGGTTTGGGGGCAAACAAGTCTAACTGGTGTATGACAGCCAGTTTGAAACCCATCTGTTTGGCTGCCAGAACTACCTTATAGCCGTGGTTCACAGGCTCAACGAAAACAAAGATGTCTTCTGTTTCAGCAGTCATGGCATGTACCTCCTTGTAAGATGCCGAATATATTACTGTCAAATCATAATTGCATGACAACTTTTCAGACACTCATGCAGAACTCGCACAATCAAGTAGCGACAATCCAGTTGCTACCGCATGTCCGCGCCAGCATTCCGAAGTGGTCAGAAGCAGTCGCCGAGATGTTGTCTAGCATGATACCACACGGATATCTAAGACAAACTCCAGGTGATGTGCCCGGAAGAATTGCTATCTTTTGGTCTTGATCAGTTTGCATATAGATACATACCTAATGCAATTTTGTCTTGAAGCTCACTAGTCGATGGTTCCGTTCCAGTGACTCAATATATTCAACATCTCTGTTCAATTGAGCTTCATCCTCATGACCCAGATAAACAAAACCCGGTGACGAAATCAGGTCAGAGGTAGCGTTGAGATATGCCCCTTCTGAAACCCGCCATAACGAATCGATATACGATGGCAGCTTCTCAATCTCATCTCGTCCTGGTACGTCGCTGACAACCCCGCCCTGGTCGCTTGAAAGACAGTACGCAGATGCGTATTTATGAAAAACCTGACCAATTTTCATTTTCTCGAAGAACCTGTCAGGAGCTAATACCGCATCAACAGAAAGATCTAATTGCGAATAACGGGCGCAACGACGGGTGTGCAGTGGAATGAAAGCCCCGGCCATTCTTGCTCCCGTTTCTATTAATACCGGCCCATCTCCTGTCAGCATGATTTCGCTGTGCATTGGTCCGACCCGCACACCCAGTGCAGCTAAAACATCTTCGTTATACTTCAACAAAGATTGGTCAGTTGCATTTGCTGGTGTCTTATAACGCATTTCTCGGTAAACTGGAGAGCCTGTCTGGCCGATGTATTTCCTGTATTCATACATTTCGGTCAGAATATGCTGGCCATTACAGCTGACCGTATTAACTGCGGACTCAGTACCTTCGATAAATTCCTGCACCATTGCCTCGGTGTTGTGAAATCCGAAAAGATTCATCTTATTTAAGATGGCTTCACAGCTGTTGGCAACCATCTCCAGAGATGTACAGCGTATTACCCCATCGGTACCGCCTGAGCTGACCGGTTTGACAATAACCGGGAAGCAATCATGATCTTTGACCCAATCGACTATGGCCGTGGTGTTATCAGCCTTAAACTGATGAATCGCCTTTAGGCCTGCACGACGTACCGCCTCCTGCATTTCATATTTATCGGTACGCGCTTCACTGAGCTCGTAATCGTTGCCGGATAAACCAAAATCATGAATTAGCCTGTCTGCCAGTTTTACCCCTGGCTCATTTCCTGCAAAAATGCCGACAAGCTCAAACCTGGAGAGTTTTTTGACCAGCTCAGCATAATCACCGTCTAGATAAAATTCATAACTGAAGTTTTCCGCCACGTGCGATTTAACCAATGTGTCCGGGAGTGGGCGGCCATGAACAGCAATGGATTCAACACCGTAGGTCTTCAGCTCAGGGGCCAGTAGAGACCCGCTAGATGTGGGGTCAACTACGATTGCATATTTCTGATTACTCATAACAACTACCTCACCGCTGAATAACAATGTTATTGATATCGTCACCGATAATCGCGTCGTTGATCCTGATACCGTGACGTACCTTATCGGCGGCTTGCATCAGTGAGTCGTAATCATCACCAGCCATAATAAAACAGCCAACATGATCAAGCTGATTGTCGGTCGACATCAAATCTGTACCCAGTGGTTTCTGTGCCCGATAAAAGTCGGCCTGTTCAGGAAACCTGATCGAATCAAAACGCTTCACAGTATTAGGCGCCAGTATGTATTGCAGCGTTGCCACTTTATTGGCGGATGATGCCGGTAAGCGAGGATTTTGCCCACAGCCCAATCTCACCAGGCTTTCTGCAATATTGGATTCATATGCCCTACAGCAAATCTCCAGTACATCAGCTCCGGCAAATCTCAGGTTCATTTCGATAAGTTCAACTGCACCATCATCCGACACCATAATCTCGGTATGTGTCGGACCATGAACAATGCCCAGCGCCTGATGCAGTTGTTTCACTTTTTCCAGAACTGCATTTTCAAATTGCTGCCGATAGGGAAATGTGGCACCCATCTCGACACTTATATCGCGTTTGAGGACAGTTCTGGAACTGATGCCGAGCACCTGAACATCGCCACCGTAGACGAAAGATTCAACGGAGATCAATTCACCCTCTGCCGCTTCTTCAAGCAGGTATTCATTTTCCAGCTCCAGATACTCGCGCAAAATTGAAACGTGAACGTCGTCCTTGTCGTCCCAGCTTGCTACCGCCTGTTGGAGATCTTCAAATGATTCGCAGCGAAATACCTTGATGCTGCCGCCACCATGACAGGGCTTGAAGTACATGGGCCTGTCGAATGGCCAATGGTCGAGTTCCAATATCTGTTGTTTGGATAAGCAACGCAATCCAGTCAACCCCTGTTGGTACAGGTGATTTCTGACCTTGAATTTATTCAGACAAAAATCAATGACCTCCACCGGCGTAGCTGGCAATCCGGCTTTGTGACGCAGGGAAACATCAAACTTTAAGGTTATTTCAGCACCGGCATAAGTACCAACAATCCGGTGCCCTGCCAATTCCCGTTCAACGATGGCATGCAACTGTTCCAGGTCAACCCAGGAATCAACTGCAATATCAATATCAAAGGCGTCCAGTGCAGCCTCGTAAGGTTTGGGGGCAAACAAGTCTAACTGGTGTATGACAGCCAGTTTGAAACCCATCTGTTTGGCTGCCAGAACTACCTTATAGCCGTGGTTCACAGGC
>JAJFKX010000023.1 GCA_021772985.1 Gammaproteobacteria bacterium | reverse complement strand
CCAGTGCAGCCTCGTAAGGTTTGGGGGCAAACAAGTCTAACTGGTGTATGACAGCCAGTTTGAAACCCATCTGTTTGGCTGCCAGAACTACCTTATAGCCGTGGTTCACAGGCTCAACGAAAACAAAGATGTCTTCTGTTTTAGCAGTCATGGCATGTACCTCCTTGTAAGATGCCGAATATATTACTGTCGAATCATAATATGCATGACAATTCTTCAGACACTCATGCAGAACTCGCACAATCAAGTAGCGACAATCCAGTTGCTACAGTATGGCTCCGCCAGCGCTCCGAATTGGGACAGAAGCAGTCACGGAGATGTCGTTTAGCGCGATATAACATTGACGCTGAAGCCGTACCCCAGTGATGTATGTGGTTTTCGTTGCGTAAAGCTTGCAATATCCGCAGGGAGTTATAAGTCCCAAATTCTGCACAAACAAAAATGTAGGACTGATCCTCACGTTGTTTTTCACACCATTGCGCAAACGTTCCTTTGGCCTGATAGGCTCCCCCACTGGAATCATGCCGATCAACTGTCACCGCTGGGAACAAGGTCTTCAGGCCTTTGTGAACAACAGTGGTGTAGCGATTATCCAGCAGTAGCTTCAGTTCACCATGCTTTCCCAGACCTGTATGAATATCCAGGTGCAGAACATGCCCGGCACCAGCAACCCAGTCTGCTAAATGGCTCTGTACAATCCGAGTGGCCTGGCAAAGCGCAGTTCCACCAAAAAACAACCCGTTTGGGAATTGAAATTGCCCCTCAGCAATCACCTGTTTGAGCATGGGCAACCCATAGCGCCTGATCATTCGATACGCCTCGATGGGAAACAGCGTATTGCGTATTCGCGAAGGTGGATTTCCAGGATTCAGAAATGCGTTCAGTTTCTCATATTGAAATTCGCAATTGTTATCAGTTGCCGAATCAGAACCGTAGTTTCGATTCAGGTCAACATTGTCTTCATTTACCCGTCTTAAATGTGCAAAACCATAAGGATTAAGCGCGTGGATCAATACTGTCCGATCGGTAGCTGACCTCGGTTTGAACATTCGACGGGTTAATGCCTGGGCCTGGAGTGCCGAGCCAAGAAATCCCTCAACACCGTGCAGTCCGCTGGATACAATCAGCGTGTTATCTGGTGTTGCGCTACCGATGATTGCAGCATCGATGGTAAGCTCCTCATTGTTTGGTCCACGAACCTGGACAGGGTAGCTGCGAATTTCTGCGCCATGCTCATGTGCTGCGAGTCTGAATTGATGACGTGCCTGAAAATAGTCCTCTGGGATGGGAGCATGCAATGCAACATACTCCGTTATGCTGCAGAACTCTTGATCATCTGACCACCGCCGAAGAACACATTACCCTGCTCATCATAAATAGTGGTCCCCGGGCAAATGATATCGAGATGATATTGGGTATATGGTGTTAGCCCGATTCCAAAATGAAGACATCCATTGCTGGCACCAAATACCTCATTCATTGCCCGGTTGTCCCAGATCAATTCCAATGTGGTATTCACCGCGAACCCCAACTCCCACACGGTGCGATAGCGTGAATCAACGTGAAATAATGTTTCCAGGATACGGACCGCGGATTCACCTCTTTTTTCAACGGCACGTAAATCCGTGATCGCACCATTTTTAAGTTTGGCAATAATCGGTGAGGTGTGCATCGCTTTGAGTTCGTTAAAAATATGCTGTTGATCGCGACGCAGAAAAGAAACTTCTCCGGAGTGAAGTATCGGGAGACCACAGAAGGTAACTTCACCATCAATAGCCAGCTTGAGTGTATCGCTGAATTCCCAGATATCAGCAGGTAGTACACTGATTTCACCTGATGGTGATATTTGTTGTTCACCCCAGTCAAGATAACCAGCCTGAATATTCCATTGATAGTCCTCACGCAGATGCTGGAATATAGCCTCGGTTCCGCGTTCGTCATCACGAATCACCAGATGCTCAGCTCTTGGTCCGAGATCAAAGAATCGGTCTACAAATCCCTGTTGGATATCCGGTCGAGTGTTTTCGATCATCCGCAGAAAATGAATCACATCCTTAATCGGCGTAGGAGTTGAATTACATGCCATTGCAATCAATTTGCGCCGCGAGCCAATATATTCCTGATCCGGGGAGCGAAAAAAGGTTCGTGGTGAAACCACCAATACATGTGCATGTTCAGGCAGTTCGTTTTTTAACAACGATTCAATCTGACCTTCCTCATCATTGTAATAAATAAGGTAATCAGCATAATCACCACTGCGTTCCAACTTGATTCTGTCCCGCAGTTCAGTGTTTGTAATCAAGCAGAATACTGAGCCTTCAGCAGGTCCGAACTGCCTATAGCGTTCAGGTCTGACAACGATATCATTCATAGGTATAACTCCTTGCTTACGCGGCTTTAACCGCGAATGCATTCAGTACAATAGAACGCGCCCGCTCGGTCTTAAGATGGGTAATACACAGTAACCGGTCCGCACATGTCAGATGACTGTGAAAATAGTAACTAATCAGCGACCCCGGTTTACCCTCGGGCAGTTGTGGATAAAAATCTGGTGGCGTACTGATATCACTGATGACACCGGTATCCACATCAAACTTCTGATCTGGACAAACCCGATCGGCAATTCGCTTTGCCATTACTGCCATCGCATGAGCCTGAGGTGATCCGTCAATTTGTGGATAGACTTCTATGCCGGGGATACGCGCGAAAGTATGCATTGGTCTGAACGCCAGCGGATTGCATGTCTTGAGCACAAACAGTTCTGGAAAGCCGCGATTACTACATGGGGCCAGACTCAGGAATCTCCCCCAGATATTACGCAGCATCGATGTACCCTGCCAGCGCGGCACAATAAACTGAGTGGTCGCCTGTACAAACCGAACCGCAGGGCTATTGTCCGTGGCCGCCAGCTCAAGCCAGCGGGCGGCAAGCAATCCCACAATATCGCCACTGCTGTCTTCGACACAGTAGATCAGATGATCATATTCATTGAACCAGTTTGTTTTGGCAGCAAAATATTCCACCATCTTTAAATCTGGAAATGCCTTGATCAATCCATTTTTCAACCATGTTTGCTGTGCAGGGGAAAAGCCATCCTCCGGCGTAACATGATGAAGCTGATATCCATTAGCAGAATGATCGATTGTCTGCTCAACCGCTCTCATGGGTTCGCTCATGATCTTCCCCAGCTACACAGCCATTCTTAGCGCTTCCGCTGTATCCATGATGTTTTGTGGTTTAGCCTTACCCTGATCGGCAGTCAGGTGATACAGTTCCACAAAGAATGCAACCCATAATTTGCCGATATTGCGCATATGCTCCAGCATCCGTTGCGCATCTTCCGGCGTTTTTATCAGCGATGCCAGCACACTCCAGACAAAATCATCGTGACTGTCGTTAACGTCCAGATCAACGTGGCCACGGGCGCCGTGCACTTTACCTTTGCCCAGTGACTCTTCGATATTATCCAGCCAGCTCGGTTGAGTTTTGGCGGTTGTGTATTCAACAAAATACACACTCGTGATCAACACCAGCGGGCTTTCTTCGAACTCCAGCCCCCATTGATAATAACCAGTCAAAAGCTTGGTGGTGAACAATGGGTCGGTGGCATAGATTTCGTCCAGGGTTACTCCCAGCTTTTCGAGATCGCGAGCAAAAAACTGGGTGTCATGCAGCATTTCATCATCAGCATAATGCGACCATTGCTTGGCACGAATCGGATCTTTTTTGGTGAAGTAACGGATTGCCAGTGCATCACAAGTCCGTTTCATACGTAAACGTAATATGATTTCAATGGTATGTCGTTTGTAGTATTCAATATTGATTTCATCGCTGGACATCAGGTGTCGAGCAAATGGCGCAGTTTCATAAAACTCCTTAATCATGGAGTCCATCAGTTGATCGGTTCGTTTTCTAAGCTCCGGATGCAGATCAATATCCTTGTGTTTTGAGGGGTTCTCTACAATTTGCATATTCACACCTATAAAGTTAATTAATGAAGAGTTAGCTGGCCAAGGAACGAAGTTCCGGCTCCAGATGGCTAATTACGGCGTTTCTCAATCCTTTGATGCCTTCCTCAATCCGGTTCTCGTCAACAGAACTGAAGCACAGTCTTAAGGTGCCCTGCTCTGGATTTTTAGCATAAAAACTAGTGCCTGGTAGCACTGCGACATTACTGGCAGTCAATGCAGTATCCGATACAATCTCGGCGCTGACACCGGTCGGCAACTGCATCCAAATGTAAAAACCTCCTTCCGGCACATTCCACGTCGCAATATCACCAAGTTCCTGACCAAGGCAATCAATAATCAGATTGCACCTGCGCAAATAGAATTTGCGTGCAAGTTCCAGTTGGTCCTCCATATAACCGGTGCTCAACGCAGTCACTGCCACGTGCTGACCAACCGTACTCGCACATTGATCCCAGCCCTGTTTTCTATATGACAACCGAGAAATAACCGGGGCTGGGGCTACGATCCACCCCAGTCTGAAACCGGGGCAAAGCATTTTTGAAAATGTATTTATGTGAATAACGCAATCTGGTTCCAAAGCAGTAAGCATGGAATCCGGGGGAGACTCAAAATACAATTCCTGGTAAGCGCCATCCTCAAGAATCCAGGCTCCATGGGTGGTAGCCAGCTTGATCAGTTGCTGCCGGTGGGCAAGTCCAGTTGTCACACCGGTTGGATTATCGAATGATGGAACAGTGTAGATATATTTGACCGGGTTGTTTTCTGCATCAGCGGCGATAAGCGCTTGCTCCAGCAACTCCAGATTCAGCCCTTGGTCAAATACGGGAACACTGATCATATTTACGCGATGATTGCGAAATACTTGTAGTGCACCCAGATAGGAAGGCGAGCCGACGATAACATTATCGCCTGGTTTCAAATAGGTTGCTGCGATTAAATCAAGCCCGGCAACGCCGCCAGCGGTAATCAGAATTTCGTCTAATACAGTGGTGCGGCCAAGCTTTCGCATGCGGCTGGCCAAAAGCTCCCGTAATTTTGTAATACCTGAGGTAGGACCATATCGAAACGCGCTGTTTTTGCTGCTGTTCAGCGTCATCATGGTCAGATCGCGAAGCGCCTGCCAGTTCTGTACTTCCGGTGCTGGAAAACCACCTGCGAATGAAATCACACCCGGTTGTTCTGAGAGGCGCATAATCCGAGCGATTGTATCGTCGTCATTTTCATCTGGCAGCTGACTCACAGATCCATCGATAGCTGTGCAGCGTTCAGAGTTCACATTGCTCTCCTCAGGATGGGTAGCACCCGCATGCTCCTTTTTTTACATTGTTCATGCCGCTTCTGCGTGATAAAGGTGCAGGTGCTCCGATCAGATGCTTGTCATCCTTGCCTGTTACCCGGCTTCCGGGTGCCAGCAAAATTAGCGCGTACTGGGTATAAGGTGTCAGGCCTAACCCCCAATGCGAACAACCGTTCTCAGCTCCATAGGGTTCATTCATGCCTATGTTTCCAGACAACAGATTGTGTTGCCTGTTAATGCCGAACCCACATTCCCATAACACGCCATAGCGAGAGTCAATTTCTATCAATGCTTGCAAAGTCTCTGCAGCAGGTTTGGAATCGGCATGTGTTGCGCGCACATCGGTAATTCGCCCATGTTCAACATTGACAATGATTGGTCGCAGCATCATGGTTGAAAGGCTTGCGTGCAGTCGAGCCCGGTCATCTTGATAATATGACGGTGTACCGCAGTGTATGGCCAGTGGTCCCTGCAATGTCAGTTCACCATTGATTTCCAGATGCCTGGAGTTGTCGAACTCCATAATGCTTACCGGGCACACACTCAATTCGCCCGATGGAGCAATTTGTTGGTCACCCCACTCCAATGGCCCTGCCTGAACATTCCATTCGTAGCTGTCATCCAGGTGCTCAAAGACAGCCTGAGTTGAATACTCATCATTGATAAATTTCAGCTGATTACTGGCCCGCCCCAGCTCAAAGAAATTTTCAACAAATTCTCTCTCAGCATGCGGATCGGATCGTTCCATCACTTTGATGAAATGATCTATTACACTATCGTCTGCAGGAGTCGAAGCACATGGCAAAACAATCAACTTACGCTTGCCCAATGCTTCCGGATCAGGTGAGACCAAAAAATTTTTTGGTGAAATCACCAGTATATGAGCCAGCTCCGGAATATCCGATTCAATCAAGCTTTGTAATGTATTGCTACTATCGAGCCCCAGCACTTTCAAATTGGTATAACGACCATCTCCATCACTAAGAGTAAAGTGGTCAGCCAGTTCCTGATTGGTAATCAGATAGAATCCTGCGCCTTCTGCAGCGCCGAAGTGGCGTATTTTATCAGTGTGAATTTCAATCTTTCCGTGATCAATTGAATTATTTTTTTGTGCTGCTGTAATGCTGGGAGAAGTATCCATACTCGCTCTTGATTTCATAAATACATTCAAACAATAGAGGCACACAGAGAGGCACTTTGCAGCACCCCTCCATGCTAATTCCTCTTATCCGAGGAGAGTACCTAAGTACCGATTATTTTTGCTAACGTTATTCATGATTTACTCCTGTACATGAAAAGTTAAACATAACAATAGTGAGTTGAATCCAGGTTTACCCTAACCTTGATCCTTTCAATGTGCTTCAGTAAAAAAAGGTGCGCCAAAAGCCCAATGAAAAACGAACAGGGTTATAACTCAACTACTACCGGCGCAACTCTTATACTACGGACGTGTTACCTTTGAATATAGTTAATAATGGCAATTCTTATAGCCAAAAAGGAAATTGATTGTTGCTAAAACGCAGCTTTTAAATTCCGCGGCCACCATCGACCTCAAGGATTGAGCCAGTGATAAAAGAAGCCTCATCAGATACCATAAATAATGCGGCATCAGCAATGTCTCCAGGTGTTGCCAAACGACCCATTGGGATGGTGGATATCATCGCAGCCATTGCTTCAGATGTGTTGTCTGCCAGAAACCTGGGTAACAAGGGTGTGTCACCAGCAACCGGACATAATGCATTGACACGAATTGATTTTTCCGCAAGCTCCACCGCCATAGCTCTTGTCATCGCAATGAGCGCACCTTTACTGGCGCAATACCAAGTCAACCCAGGCCGTGGGCGCAACCCCGCGATAGAAGCGATATTGAGTATTACACCACCGCGCCCCTGGTTTATGAACTGAGGAATTACGTTCAGTGCAGACAAATAGCAAGCTTTGACGTTAACTGCAAAAACCCGTTCGAATGTCGCCTCATCGACATCCAGCATGGAACGGTTTGTATGTGTGATACCAGCATTATTAACCATAATATCCAGGCTGCCAAAATGCTCTATACCGCGGGCAACCATTCTTGCCATGTCCTTTGCGCAGGAAACATCCCCGACCACCGGCACAGCCGAATGACCTTTGTTATTGATTAACAGGGTAACTTGCTCAGCAGCAGCACGGTCAATGTCGTTGATAATCACATGAGCACCTGCTGCTGCGAAGCGCTGTGCTATACCTGAACCGAAACCTGATCCAGCACCCGTCACAATGGCTACTTTATCCTTAAGGCGCATAGCTCGCAGCTTCAGCATAGAACTGATCATGAAGACGTTGTGAATAGTAAAGGATGTTTTTATCCGCGATCAGATGTCGTTGGATATTCCCATCAACCCCAAATTCACTGACCAGCCGGGTACTGAGCACAGTGAATTGGATACGCTTTCGCTGGAAAAAATCAAGCGCATCAAAAAAACCACAGGTAATCACACTGATAAATTGGCTCTTTTGCTGGAGCCGAATAGCCGGAATATTGGCATCATCCAATAATTGATGTGCTTTATCCTGTTCTGTTATAGATGGAAAACCAAAGACCTCTGAACGCAAGTCAGCGACCACCGCCGGCTGGTGGTTTCCTATGCCGATGCGCGTGCCAATATCATAGCTGCCCTTATTCAATCGGCAGATAATCATGACTTCATTTTCCATGGCATGCTTGATTGCACCGTAATGCATCATTTTTGCCCCGCTCAAGGACATTTTTATTGCGCTTGAATATGGAACTTCATTAAATAGCTGCGTATTTTTTATCAAGTTTGGATCGGAACTATAGACCCCATCTACATCTGAGAAAATTTCACATTTCCTGACATCCAAGACTGCGGCTATTGCTACCGCGGTCAGGTCGGAGCTGTTTTTCCCCAACCAGGTCAAACGACCTTGTGCATCCATTCCCTGTCCACCTGGAATGACCACCACATCTGCTTCAGACAATGCCTTGTTTAAAGGTTTGCTATCGAAATGTGCAACTTTAGCCCATGAGAAATTCGAATCTGTGCGAATTCCCAGTTGGTAGCCGGACAATGAAGTAACTCTCAAACCCTGAGCCTCAACTGCTATCCGCAATAGCCCCATCCCAACCATATCAGCCAGTGGAAGCAGCGTAGCTATCGACTCGGCAGAAGGGGATTGATTCAAATCGAGTGATCGGCCGCGCAGCCATTCCGTCATTCCTCCAGGAGCGCTGACTACGACGATGAGTTTATCCCCGTTTTTTGATATCCGGCTCTTAAGATAGTCAGCTATTCGCTCGAAGTCCGTTCGCTCAGCAAACGATGAACCGCCAAATTTTAATACGCTGATGCACATAAAACACTTGACTCCGACTGGATTAAATCCTCAGCAATTTGGATTGCATTCAAAGCTGCACCGACCCGTAGATTATCTGATACAACCCACATCCAGCCTGCCCTATCATTATCAGGGTCGATGCGCACTCTGCCCACATGTACATGATCTGAACCGGATACGCCGCGGGGCGTAGGGTATCCTTCAGCCTCCCCGATTCCGCGATACAAGATGATGCCGCCAGTATCGTCAAGAATGGTTGTTAAACGCGAATAATCCAGGCGCGAATCACATTCAAAATAAATAGCTTGCGAATGACAGTTCATCACCGGCACCCGAACCGCAGTGGCTGTAACATTAAGCTTCGGCAGGCCCATGATTTTTCTGGATTCCTGGGCTATTTTCTGTTCTTCTAATGTAAAGCCACTATCCAACAGAGCATCAATTCTGGGGATCAGATTGAACGGCAGTGGCGCCTGGAATCGACCAGCCTCCGGAATGGCTTCGGGATTATCCAGCACCAGTTGGCTGCCGCTGGTGAACTGCTCAAGGCCGGCGATACCTCCTCCAGATGCTGCCTGATAAGTACTGATTACAAGCTTATTCAGACTGTATTCCTGATGCACTGGTTGAAGAGCCCTAACCATAGGAATAGTTGTACAGTTCGGGTTTGCTATGATCCGGGATTTCAGTTTATGTAACACTTGATTACTGTTGACCTGGGGGACTATTAAGCCCACATCGGGTTCCATCCGAAAGGCATTAGTATTATCAATAACCACAGGACCCTGAGCTGCGATACGGCGTCCCCAGTTCTTACTGGTGGCGGTCCCTGCAGAGCTGAAGACTAAATCAACACCCCGGAAATCGAATGTTTCCAGATCATATACCTGATGGTTTACGCCACGATGGTGGATGATCTGGCCGGCAGAGCGAGAAGATGCAATCAGCCAAATTTGTCCATAGTCAAAGTTTCGCTCATCAAACAGCTCCAGCAGTGTTTTCCCAACTGCGCCGGTTGCTCCGACAATAGCCACTTTTAAATTGGTTGATAAAGTTAATAATTTATCGCGATTCGAGACTTTATTCTCTGATAAGTAAACATTGTCAGCATCGATCATTGTAGATAATCCCTTACAAGCTTTTTGTGCAAGAAACCATCGATGCCTTCCATTCCACCTTCGTACCCATAACCACTTTCCTTGACGCCCCCAAATGGTGTGTCCGCTTCCATCACAGCCACCGAATTAATTACAATTCCACCTGCTTCTACATGCCGTACCATTGTGTCAGCAGTAGCCCGTGATTGAGTGAATACATATGAGGCCAAGCCATACGCTAGCTCATTGACTTGCTGCAACAGCGTATCGATATCATCGAATGCGTTGAGCGCCGATATCGGACCAAAAGGTTCCAACTGCATCATTGCAGCATGTGCAGGAACATCGGCAAATATGGTTGGCTGCCAGTAATGACCATTTTCTTCTATCAGGTCGTTTACATCTAAACCATTACCAGTCAGGCAGCGTGCTCCCTGACTCTGTGCATCGTTGCACAGCTCCTGCATAGCGATAATACGCCGTGAATTGGCCATTGGGCCCATCACTGTTGCAGGGTCACATCCGTTGCCAACGATGATGGAGTTCGAGTATTCGGTGAACGCATCGGCAAACTGAGAGTGTATTGATCTTTGTATATAAAAACGACTCGGTGCAATGCAGGCCTGGCCGGCATTGCGATACTTAAATGATGCCAATTGCGCAACTGCTTGTTCGACGTCCGCATCTTCGAATACCACAACGGGTGCATGCCCACCCAGCTCAAAGGTACAACGTTTAAGTCCGTCTGCACATAATCTGGCCAGTTTTTTCCCGACCGGTACTGAACCCGTGAAGGTGCATTTCCGAACCTGGGGATGAGTTAGCAGAAATTCTGAGACAATCTCAGGTTGACCGAAAACCAGGTTTACTACACCATCCGGCAAGCCGGCATCAACCATTGCCGAGAGCAGTGCTATGGCACTTGCTGGTGTTTCTTCAGAGGCCTTTATCACCATGCTGCACCCTGCTGCAATCGCTGGTGCAATTTTTCGGGCAGGCAGTAATGCAGGAAAGTTCCAGGCGGTAAAACCAGCACAAATACCAACCGGTTCAAGGCGACTGTAGGTACGATGCTGCTGTCCGTTTTGCTGATATGAAATATCTTCCAGCTGCTCAACAGCCTGCGCATGCCAGCGAAAAGTTTCGATCACACGATCCCACTCCCCAACAGATTCCGTCAGAGGCTTGCCTTGCTCCAAGGTGGTCAGCAGTGCATAGTCAGACTGCCGCTGCGTTAGCAGATCAGCACAGCGCAACAATAATTCCGCCTTGGTATTTGCAGATGTAAAACGCCAATGTTCAAATCCCTTGGCGGCAGCATCCACTGCGCTTCCCAGTAATTTGTGATCCGCATGCGGCAGCCAACCAAGCACTGATTGATCAGCAGGGTTGTATACCGGTTGCGCATCGGGGTTTACGCCTTTAACCCATTCGCCACCGATAAGCATGCGCAGTTCAGGGTAACTCAAATAACCCTCCACAGAGACAAACGGCATAGTAGCCGACATAATAGTCATGATGACAACTGCTTAAACAAGTGACTTTCTTGTAGAGAATAAATAACCACAAAATGTCGCAGGTGCTTTACTGAGTAAATAATCAGCGTCATGAACTATGGATAATAAATTGCTCCATGTCAGGAGCTTTACCATTTACTGTTTTACAGTAGCAACTAACATCGCAACAGGCTTTGCCGTATCGGCAATAATTTTGTTCATAATGGTATTTTTTTCTTAGTGACATTTTTGTATTTTTGGGATGAGCAACTTGCTATTTAGCGAATAAATATAGAAAACCAACCAGCTCCAGCTTTATCTACAGCAGAATAACCCTAGGTCCGACAGCCTGCTAGCCATATATCGACTATGCCCTGCCCACTGCCAGATTGACCGAATACCAAGGGTAACCCGAAACTTGATCGCCATAGGTATTTTGTGATATGTATATTAATGGCGATGCTCCATGGATGGAGTATGGGTACTATAGTTATCAAGGAGGAAAATATGTTATCAAGGAAGCCATCCGCACACCAAAGTATTAAAATTACCCACCACCTCGAATTACCACCCTCAATTGTCAGACACCCGAAAACTTACGTCAGCATCGCGAACAGTGAAGAATGCGGCGATGAATATTTAGCCGGATATCAACCAGTAATTCTTAACTGTGATATTACACATGCACTGAGACCGTGTGATCGGGATTTCTACCAGCGGTGGAAATCCCTGATCAACGATCATTTTCATGAACCTGATTTGAGTGTTAAGAAACTCGCTATGTTGGCATATCTCAGTCAGCGGCAGTTATTCAACAAAGTAAAGAATATTACCGGTCGCAGTCCAAAAACCTGGTTGAATGAATTTCGCATCAGACGGGCAAAAAAACTTTTACGAACTGAGGCAATAAGCATTTCACAAATCGCCGAAAATACCGGCTTTTCCAGCGCCAGCAACTTTTCCAAGACATTCCGGAAAATTGCAGGAATGCCGCCCAGTACTTACCGCAAGAATGCAGTCGAAAACCCAAATACTATCAAGGTGATCCAGTAGTATTTCATGCTTAGGCATTCTGTATGTTGCTTAGCGAATACCCTGCAAGTGAACTCATGCTGCTTCACAAGCGGCTGCGTGAGCAATACGAGCAGTTGAAACTCAGTAAAGTCTCTCTGAATTTAGTTAGAGGTATTCCATCTTTTGAACAAGTGGCATTGAGCGAGAGGCTGGACGGTATCTTGAATGGCGACTATCAATCCTTGAGTGGTATAGATACACGCAACTATGGGGGGCTGGATGGGCTGATTGAAGCCAAGCGCCTGTTCGCACCCATGCTGGGCGTTTCGCCTGACGACATGCTGGTTGCCGGGAACAGCTCGCTGGCACTCATGTTCGAATATGTGAATTTCGCACATTTCATCGGCGTGAGTGGCCCGGGAAGTGCATGGTCATTGTTGGGTCGCCCCCGCTTTATATGCCCGGCTCCAGGGTATGATCGGCATTTTTACATCTGCGAGCACCTGGGGATTGAGATGCTGCCAGTGCCGATGACCGATGCTGGCCCCGACATGCAGAAAGTCACCGAACTGGTCGAATCCGATCCAAGCATTGTTGGTATATGGTGTGTGCCTAAATATTCCAACCCAACCGGTGTCTGCTACAGCGCAGAGGTCGTTAATCAACTGGCTGAACTTCCCAGACTGGCCGGCAATACTTTCAGGATAATGTGGGATAATGCCTATTCAATGCACGACCTCGAATCCGAGACGCAAGTAAACAGCCTGCTTGCAGAGGCCAGACGTTCAAATACACAAAATGCCGTTGTTGCATTCGGTTCATCATCAAAAATAACCTTACCGGGCGCTGCGGTTGCATTTATGGCCGCAAGCAGGCAAAACCTGCGAGCTTTTAAGCAGCATCTGCAAATCATTACCATAGGGCCGGATAAAATCAATCAGCTAAGACACGTGAGGTTTTTTAGGGATTTTGACGGCATCAGGCGGCATATGGCAAAACATGCACAAATTCTCAGACCCAAATTTCGTCTGGTGCTGGACAAGCTATCATCGATTAACGGGCTGGGAGCCGGAGAGTGGAGCCATCCAAAAGGAGGCTATTTTGTTTCATTCAATACGCTGCCGGGCCTTGCGAGAACAGTCGTTAAATTATGTGCCGAACTGGGTGTGGCGTTAACCCCGGCTGGGGCCACTTTCCCTTATGGCATTGACCCTGATGACCGTAACATCCGCATTGCGCCGTCATTCCCGACGCTAAAAGATCTGGAAACCGCGATGGATGCATTTATCTGCAGTGTTAAGCTGGCAACAGTTGAACAATTGTTATCAACACGCTGATTAGATCAACATCTAAAACCCAGGTCCGATGGGTAGCTGTGATGCCCGACCCACCATTGAAATTTACTGCTGAACGGCAGCAGCAGTTTTCTCTACAGCCATGGTTTTCAGCCGGATAAGTCGTGCCTGTAAATCAGTGTGATAGGTTCCCGCTTCAAATCGGGCAGCGGTTTGTTCCAGCGTGTCTACTGCCAATTCGAATTGATCTGACTGTATAAACCCATCAGCAATGGACATCGACAAATCAAACAATTCTTGCTGACCGGGTACTGAAAGGTTGCCGCTATCGGCAGCTTGCAGCAATGCCTTCCAGGCGGCATCCGTATCACCACTGGCTATCAGATAGGTGCCAATCCGTTCCAACTCAGAACGCTGGTCGTTGAAATCGCCCTGCCTGCGAATGGGTATCTTTAAACGTTGATTCACTTCCAACAAACGTGGAATGGCAATATCGTTATATTTAGCCAATGCATAAAACTGCAAAGGATCGCTCAAATGCTGATCGGCCAAGTCTGACAGGGTATCACCTGCCCGCACCGTAATCTCATAAAAATCATCACCAAACAGCGTATTTGAGTCAGTCTGTAACTGCAGCAATAATGCCTTCATCACCTTTGGACTGGGGTGGTCGGCAATCATTGCCACCAGTGAATCGCTGGCCAACTGTGCCTCACCATTTTGCATCAGTTCGATAACAGATTTCAGTTCTGTTGCTAATGGTACTGGTAGAGGTTCTGGTTCAGGTACCACAATCGGTGCAGGTGGCGGTGGCGGTGGCGGCTCCACCAAAGGCACTACCGGAGCGGTCTGACAGCCGCCGATCAGTCCAAGCAACAGCAGAGCTGCACAGGCTTGTTTTTTTACTAAAAAATTTTTGCCTGACATTTTAATCCATTAATATTGCACACTATTTCGATGGTTAAGGCAGTGACTGCATACTAGGGCCAATAGAGTCTATTGCCCACCACCAGTTAACGCAAGTATAAGCATCGTATTAACAACCAAATACTCAGAAGTTTGGCCGTTGCTACCGGCAAGGTGATTCGAATATACGACCTACGTATTACGAAGGCACCCGTAAAAATTTAATTGCTTTTTTCATAAACTTATAAAGACTGCGTATCCCATAAACTCAAACAAACCATAGTAGCAAGCGTAATACGCAACACGGATTTTCAGGGCTTTCTTTAAAGCTATCTAATATCATGGTTTATCTTGGGATAACTCCATAACCATCGTGCAAATATTTTGAGCCAAACAACCTTCAACTCTTTGATTTAAAACACTTTGGGACACATTCCGATCAACTATTTAGCATATACAGGCTGTAGCGTTAGCGCTAATGAAACAATAATAGAGTTTATTCATAATAAGTGACATTGTTTAACGCCTACCTGCAAGCCGCATACATCAAAGCGTTGGCTATCAAAGCTTCTTGCCCAGTCAGATTCGCTATTCATATCATTCAACCCCAGAAAATGAAGCGACATATTGTTGCCATTCCTGAGCCGCACCAATTGTCGTCTCTATGAAGTGCTAGGGATATACCTGGTAACCTTACTCTCCTTTACCATAACGCCAGCAACGTACGAGGAAAATACTGAGGGATAATTAGAAATGAATGCTATCGTACCTGATTCGCACCTGATTATTTGCAAGAAATAGAACTATGCCGGACAGTTTAAAATCAAAGCTAAAGCTTAGGCACCTTGGTATAGATACCTACAAGGAAGCTGTCATCTACATGCGCGAAGATTGTCATGTCTGTCGCGCCGAAGGGTTCGAGGTTCATACCCGTGTTCAACTTACCCTGAATGGACGGACACTAGATGCAACCTTAAATCTCCTCAGGAGCAGCTTGCTGGAACAAGGTGAAGCAGGATTATCTGAATATGCCTGGGAAAGTTTGGGCGCACAGGATGGCAACGAAATTCAAGTTTCACATGCACCGCCTGTCCATTCCTTGAGTTATGTACGTGCAAAAATTTACGGTAACAGTTTGGGCAAGGAGCAGTTTGATAACATCATCATGGATGTGGCCGCTGAACGCTATTCGGACATTCATATTTCTTCCTTTCTGACAGCCTGCGCGGGCGGAAGACTTACCGAAGAGGAAATCACTTACTTGACTGGTGCTATGGTGGATAGTGGCGAAAAGCTGAACTGGGACAAAGAACAAGTCGTCGACAAGCATTGTGTTGGCGGGCTTCCCGGTAATCGGACCACGCCGATTGTGGTGTCGATTGTTACCGCTCACGGCCTGACAATGCCGAAAACATCTTCCCGAGCTATTACCTCTCCAGCTGGAACAGCCGATACAATGGAAGTGCTCGCTCCTGTTAACCTCGATGTGCCGATGATTCGTAAGGTTGTAGAAAAAGAAAATGGCTGTGTCGTTTGGGGCGGCGCTATTTCCCTTAGTCCTGCAGATGACAGATTGATTCGTGTAGAAAAAGCGCTCGACCTAGATAGTGAAGGCCAGTTAGTTGCATCCGTTCTATCCAAGAAAATCGCCGCAGGATCATCACACGTATTAATCGACATGCCGGTCGGGCCAACGGCCAAGGTGCGTAGCATGGATATGGCTGAAATGCTTAGCCGTTATTTGGAACAAACCGGCACGGCCATGGGTATTGCCGTGCGTGTTCATATCAGCGATGGCACACAACCGGTCGGGCGTGGCATGGGCCCAGCACTTGAAGCACGCGACCTGATGGCTGTTTTGAAGAATAACCATGATGCACCGCAGGATTTACGTAATCGGGCACTCGATCTGGCCGGTCATATTCTGGAGTTTTCACCCAACGTTAAAAATGGGCAAGGCCGGATGTTAGCAATGGATATTCTGGACAGCGGCAAGGCATGGAAAAAGTTTCAGGCAATTTGTGCTGCACAGGGCGGCCTGCGTGATATTCCGAAAGCCCGGTATACCCACATTATTCAAGCAGACCGAGCAGGACGGGTCACTAAAATTGATAACCGCCGTATAGCTCGTATTGCCAAGCTGGCGGGCGCTCCAGCGGATAAAGTGGCAGGTGTCGATCTTCACACACCCATAGGCACAAAAATCGAGAAAGGCCAGCCAATTTTTACCGTTCATGCGAAATCACCGGGTGAGCTTAATTACGCGCTATCTTATCTTGAGGGACAGGGCGGGATCATAAAAATACAAGTGAGCTAAAATGATTTTGTTATTTGCATACACAGACAATGAACAGCAGGCTATATCTCTGGCTAAAGAAGCCGGGTATGAACTGGGGAAGATGAAAATTCATCATTTTCCGGATGGCGAAAGTCTGGTACAGCTTGAAACGAATGTCAGGAATAAGAATGTGATTTTGTTTTGCAGTCTTGATCATCCAGACAACAAATTGGTAGCCATTATGTTCTTTGCGCAAACTGCGAAAGAGTTGGGCGCAAAATCTGTAGGACTGATTGCACCTTATCTTGGCTACATGCGGCAGGACCAGCGTTTTCATGATGGTGAAGCCTTGACATCCAACATAGTTGCTACTTTTTTGTCGCAACATTTTGACAGCCTGATTACTGTCGACCCTCATTTACACCGCCATACATCAATGCACGAAATTTATACTATCCCAGTAAAAATCATACATGCCGCTGATGCCATTGCAGAATGGATTAAAGGCAATGTTCAAAACCCGGTCCTGATCGGCCCGGATGAAGAAAGTGGCCAATGGGTAACTGATGTAGCGAAAAAGATTGACGTACCCTATATCATTTTGAGTAAAACCCGGCGTGGCGATAAAGATGTGGAAATTTCTGCACCGGAATTGGATAAATATAAAATACTTACTCCGGTAATAGTCGATGACATTATCTCCACTGCTCGTACCATGATTGCCACTGTCAAACATTTAAAAGAGGCCGGAATGAACCCGCCTGTTTGTATCGGAGTTCATGCTGTATTTGCAGGCGATAGTTATCAGATGTTGCACTCTGCTGGAATAATGAAAATAGTGACCTGTAATACCATTGCTCATCCCTCTAATGCCATTGATATTGCATATTTATTAGAATACTAAGATTAATGCTAATGAAGTCATGAGCATCTTTAATATCATTGCTAATGATTATTATACCTCTAATTTTTATTACTCGGTTTATAAGATGAGTTATATTTTGCAACTTAATACGCCTGAATTAAAATTGTTTACGAATATCTTTTGCACCAGTGAAAAGTTGCAGTGGAAGTAACACCAAAGTAGAAAAGGATCACTCCAAAGGCAGTTGAACACCTAATGTTTCAAGTAAATGATAATAAGCCCAGATAATAAGAAAAAACAGGGCAAGCATGCCCACAAGACGGTGTTTAAAATTATGTTTATGATGATAGACTCGTTCATCATGTGACGCCACATCCATCATTTCATCACCAAACCGGATAGATAAAAATGTGCCCGCTCCGCACAAAACAACAATACTCCAATATGGCCAAGGTGTGATTAAAATCTTATGCAGCAATGAAGTCAGGAAAGTTGTTTCATAAGTTTCCGGTATGACCTTCAAACAGACGAGATTCAGCGTTATAGCCATGCCCCAGACTACTATTTCCGTGACAAACATACGCAAACCCGTAATCAAACGCACAGGGAAATCAATCAAAAGCCCGGCATCGGCAACCGGGGTGCATAAAACAAAAAAACTCCATGTCAGAACCGAAACGATTCCACTTGTGGCCAGGTCATATTTCCAGCTTAAATACCCGAAATAACCAATCAACACGCCTAGCAATAGCAAGAATTTGATCAATTCTTCACGCTTGGTTTGATGTTTAAGGAGTGTTTTCACTGATAAATCATAAACCTATTCATACAGTGCTTCAAAGATCGGGCACTCAATCGTTTATTATCATTTTGGAAGCAGTTATCATTGCTTGTATAATTTTTGTCGCGTGACGTAAATGCTGAGATTCCAGCCAACTAAAAAACCCGCTAGTTGGGTGGCATTCGTCATCACTTCAGCCTTTTTTCTATATGAGTTTGTCGCTCGCGTGGAACCCAGTCTTGCGACTGTGGGTATCACTATGCACTTCGAGCTTACGAATACGGAGCTTGGCACAATTTCAGGCCTCTTCTTCTGGGTATATGCACCAATGCAGTTAGTGGTTGGAATGCTTCTAGATCACTATGGCACACGCCGACTTATTGTCCCGGCAATCGCACTTTGCGCACTCGGTATCGTTGTCTTTGCCTCCACCGCAAGTCCAACTATTGCAATAATCGGTCGGCTGCTGACTGGTCTAGGCGCATCCTTCGGATTCATCGGTGCGCTCTACATTGTAAATCACAGCTTTGCCCCGGAGCGTTTTGCTCTTCTATCCGGTATGGTAAACATGATCGGAATGCTCGGGACGGCGATCAGTGCTGTAGTGCTCTCCGTTGTAATCGAAACGGAAGGATGGCGTTATGCCTATTTCGCTACTGGCGGCATTGGTGCACTTTTATTTTGTATCGCCTATATGTTTCTTCACAACGAGGCCGAAGTCCAGAGTCGAGAGATCAGAGTCCCACAAAGGCAAGTGCTCCGCAAACTCGTCACTAATCGTAGGCTCTGGTTGATCGCAATAGCTGGATCACTCTACTACATGCCCGTGAACGTATTCGCGGGGCTTTGGGGTCAAAATGCCCTAACTGTTGATCACGGCCTAAGTCCCATAGATGCGGAAATATCCGTATCAATGATTTTCTGGGGTATAGCCACAGGTAGTGTCGCTACAGGTGCTCTCTCAGACTGGCTTAGGCATCGCAAGTGGCTTATCGTAGCCAACGCGCTGCTAGCCGCTGCCACATATGCCGGCGTGATTTTATTCTCAACAGGTTCGGTATGGTTTCTTTCGATGTTGCTGTTTCTCAGCGGCTTCTTCGGAGGTGCTCAAATGTTAACCCTGGCCATGGCAAAAGATGGCGTTCCTGCAGCGATCTCTGGCACCGTGATCGCTTTCGTCAATATGATTGGCATCTCAAGCGCAGTGGTTTTTCAACCACTGGTAGGCGGACTAATTGATTTGGGCGACGGCCGTTTTCGAGCCGCCCTAATGTCGATTCCAGTATGCCTTATCGCTGCCGCCGTGATTATCGCGATGGTAAATGAGAAAACAAAAAATATAGATTTTGATTTGGGGCAGGACAAAAAAGCACAATAAAGGATCGAAAATGATTGAATATAGTCTCTGTATCTTGTCACGAACGCCTAAGAATTTTCATATTATTTCAGCTTATCATGTAAGGCGTTCGCAAATGGTAAAAGGTTTTCCTTGAACCATGCTTTTAAGGCAAAAGTCAGGACACACTAGGTAGCTTAATATATAGGCATTCATTTTCCGAATATTTTATTTATAATATGCATATTCCGCTTTAACTATACGATACCAGTCCAACTCTCTCGCTGGCCATTTTGATGTAACCAGGTAAGCATTTGTTGCACACTGCCAGTGGCCATGGCAATGCTGGTATCGGCACTGCCATAAAATAATCGAATAGTATCGCCATCTTCAGCCAAGGTATAACCACAGGGAAACACCACATTGCCCACATCACCTCTACGCTCATATTCCTCTTCGGGGCCAAAGATCCAGACATTGGATCTGAGCAGGCAATTTTTATGACAACCTAAGTCAAACAACGCCAAGCCCATTCGATATATCAAACCGGATCCTGTTTGCCTAACACTATGATAAAGCATTAACCAACCTTCCGAGGTTTCAATTGGCGGTGGCGATAAACCAATTTTTCCAGCATCCCACCAAGGTCCCGAACGGGCATGCAAAATTAACCGCGGATCACCCCAATGTTCCAGATCCGGAGAAAATGAAATCCATATATGTGAGTGCGGCACACCAATTGGGCGATGTATTAATGCCCAGCGGCCATTTACCTTGCGTGGCAAAATAGCGGCATCTTTATTGATGGGTGGCATGGCAAGACCAAGGCGTTCAAAATGCACAAAGTCACTGGTTAGCGCAATAGATACACCAGGTCCTGCCTGTGAGTATGCAGTATAGGTAACAGCATAGCGTTCGATTTCAGACAAATAGGTTATTCGTGGATCTTCTATTCCCCATATTTCCTCAGGATAGTTGGCTGGATCAGGCTTCAATGTAGGCTGAGAATCAATATCCCAATCATCAATACCATTCGCGGAACGCGCAGCACATAAATGTGAAATACCACTACGTCCTTCAACTCGGGCCAGCAACAAGGTTGTCCCATCAGCAAGTTTTACCGCACCGGGATTAAACACTGAGTTAATCGGATAAGGCCAGTCTGCCGCTGTAAGGATAGGGTTATTCTCATACCGCACCAACAACATTGTTTCATTAAGCTGTTCGGATTGCATGATCCACATTAACCGTAGCTTCCATGGCGCGCATTTCAACTAATGAGTGCAAAAAAGCTAATGTTGCCTCTGCTCCCCTATTTTCATTGGGTCGATCCGCATGCAGGCCATCCCGACAACTCCCAGAAGCGGTATCATAAAGTGCCTCAGACAAATCATTCATGCCCAAAAACCAATCGAATACCCAGCGAGCACGATCCCACCAGATCAGATTTTCTGTCTGTCGATAAGCGGCTAAACAAGCAGACACCATAGTCTGAGCTTCGATTGGCTGCTGGTCAAAACGCGCTCGTTGCCCCCCTCGCACATAAAACCCATCCGCACCAATCGGCGAAAACCACCCTGATTCCAGGCTTTGTACATCGCATAACCACTCAAGTGCTTCCAATGCAGCCTCAACCATTGTCTTATCGCCCATGGCTTCGCCACTGATCAACAAAGCATGTGGCAATACTCCATTGGCATAGGTCAGGCTGTCTTCAAACCAAATCCATCCAGAACCGGTGACCTTTTGTAATAATTGAAATAACCGCTCAGTCAATATCTTTCGTATGGCCTGGACTTTACGATCACCTGAAAAATGTGTCATGTATTCACTAATGCCTAACAAGGTAAAAGCCCAAGACCGGGGACTAGTGATAGTGATACATGTAGACAATGCCTGATCAAAAACGTGTGCTGCAGTGCCTCGATACATCGCCACGTCCGAGCGACCTATTACCGTGCCCAACGCCCACAGCGCTCTGCCATGGCTATCTTCAGAACCCTTGTGTTCTAACCAACGACGATCATATCCCATAAAATTGCGAAAACATTTATTGGAGGGATTAAAAGCGTGTAGCAAAAAAGCCAAATAACGCACACTAAGATCCTGCGCCTCTTCGGTATAGTGTCCGGAATCATCAAGCACCGTTGCAAATATTAAGCCCCGTGCCGTATCGTCCGTAGTGTAACCATCCTTATAATTGGGAATCGTAAATGTGGCATGTTGCAATAACCCGGTGTTATCCGTCATACGCCGCAGGTGCTGCAAGTCAACCTCCGGTAATTCTCTGGGACGTGCATGCAATGCGAGGGCATTACTGTAGATATGTGGCTGTATTGCACGGTTTTCATGAACTTTGTCGAAACATTGCACGAATCGCTCAGCCACTACTGGCCAAATCATTTGCCGGCCATATTCAAATGCACGCCTACGCATCGCATGGCGCTTATTTTCATCGGCTAATAAATCCAGTGTCGCAACTGCAATGGCTGAGGCATCGGCAAATGGCACCAGCACACCTCTATCATCGTTGAGCAGCTCTTCTGCATACCAGTATGGTGTAGAAATCACTGCCTTGCCCATCCCGGTGGCATAAGCCAAAGTACCTGAAGTAATCTGTGCTTTTTGCAAATAAGGCGTTATATAAATATCTGCTGCTCCGATGAATTCCAGTAGCTCTTTCTGACTGACAAAACGATTATAAAAAGCAACATATTCAGCAACCCCCAATTGGCAAGCTAGATGTTCAAGCGACAGGCGATAAGACTCACCATCGTGCTTTTTCACGTTAGGGTGTGTTACCCCCAATACAATAAAAACCACATCTGGGTCTTTTTTGATAATGTCCGGCAACGCCTTAATAACTTGCTCAATACCTTTGCCGGGTGCCAGCAAACCAAAAGTCAGCAACACTTTTTTACCCTCAACACCAAATTTATCTTTATAAAAATTTGGATCAATGAACGGTACATCGTGAATGCCATGCGGTATATAATCTATCTTCTGATCAGGCACTGAATAATTTTCGTTGAGAATCTGCGCACCCAGTTTACTCATCACCACCAGCCGATCAGACTGTTTGGCAATTTCATTCATAACCCGGCGTTGGTTGTCATTTGGCTCTTTAATCACAGTATGCAAAACAGTCACCAGAGGGACTCGCAATTCACGCACAAATGTCAGTATATGACTACCAGCCAGTCCACCAAAAATGCCGTACTCATGTTGTAAACATACTGTATCCACTTTGCTGATATTGAGAAAATCTGCTGCATAGCGATAAGATGCCAGGTCATTTTGCTGAATTTCAAAGCGCACACGCTCAGGGTATTGATAACCTTTCGCAGTATCGGTAACCGGTATTGCGAAAGTTTTTATACCTGGATAAGCTGCAACTATCGCCTCGGTTAAATCGGTGGTGAAAGTCGCTATCCCACATAACCGCGGCAGGTAATTACCCACTAAAGCCAAGCACCGTACATCACCCGAAGATACCTGTTGTGCGTTTGCCGATTCGATTAATCTTTCCATGATTAATTCTGCATAGTTTGTATTTTCATACGATAGCCGAATCCATAAAACTAAACCATGCGCAGATACCGTACGCCTGCCAGTAAATACACTTACCTAGCTCGAATTTATTTTAATAAATTGCTGTGTGTCTACTTAATTGCGACACCCAGAAATTATTGAAGTAAATTCACTGAGATTGATCATGTCATTAGTACCTGGCACCTGTAGCCAACTGTTACTTTTACTGGCTATAACGTGGCAAACATTATGAGGTTATTTTCACTTTAGACCGTAAATCTGAAGATAACCATGCTTCCCAACAAACCGCCTGACTTATCACGCGAAGACACATGCTCTTCATGTATGTTTTAAACTTAGGAACAATAAATCTAGAGAAACTCAAAAACCATCAATGCTCTTGCATTATTTTTGTTAAGGTTATTTCAAGGGCTACCCGCCATAGATCCGCCCCGTCCGATCAGTTTGTTGGCGGGAATTGGTCAATGACTTGCGCAACCGCTTTTTGTATCGCCGGTGACGGGTTTTCGCGGTCTGATGTGGAGATCGTCTTACTGGCCCAACCGTGCCACACTGGCTGTTTGCTCTTACCATCGAAGATGTCAATGGCTAACGTGCCTTCAGTGTAACTACGGTGTATTACCTTAGACTGGTGAAAATCGCGTCCATAGGTGTGCCAGTCCCAGCCAGCCCGATAGACACTTGGGTAAGACATCGTATCGATTTTGTCACGTGTACCCACCGTATAAGACAAGATGAAGTCAGCTGTGTCTGGATTTGTCACATATACGTACCCTTTGTTAATTAATTCGCCTTCAATTGCTTGTACAATTTTCTTTTTCGACAGTGGGCTAATCGTTGGTTGCTCACGCATCCCCAAAATGAGAGGGTCATACGCAATCCAAGCGAAGGTTCGATAGTGACTAAAGGTTGCAGATTCATCGTGATGCGAACCAGTTTGTATGCTGGAGCAGCTACTCAGTAGCATAGCAAATACTAAAATGGCTACCAGCTTTGCCCAGCGTAGGTTAATAGTAGTGTATTGACTCATAAATATTGTTTCCTGGTCTCTACTATTAACAATAGCCTGGGCTCTAAATGTAAACCATGCGCATATACCGCACGTCTACCCGTAAATACACGTATGCAGGCCAAGGCTTTTTCATACTAAACTGTCATATAGCGATTTAATTACGGTAATCAGGTTTTCCAGAATAAGCTCACCGAGGACACTCATGTCATCAGCATCTGTAAACAACCAGCACCCAAGTCAACAAGATGGCGCCTTTGATAATGCTTACCAACTTGATGCCAAGACGGTTTTAGAAATACTCGATGTACAAAAAGATCAAGGGTTAAGTGCAGCTGAAGTTGAATGCAAGCAAAAACAATATGGTTTAAATATTATTAATCATGCCAACCGCAAAAGCAGTTGGGTAATTTTGCTGGATCAGCTGCGCAGCTTATTGACAGTATTATTATTGAGTGCTGCCGCACTTTCATTTGCTTTTCACGATCTGGCAGAAGGTATTGCCATTCTTGTTGTCATTGCACTTAATACTGGTATCGGCTTTTATACAGAACGTAAAGCGATCCGCTCCATCGAAGCCCTGCATCAGTTGGGAGCAACCTTGACGCTAATCCGCCGGAACGGTAATAGCAAAGCAGTACCAGCTGAACAAATTGTCCCCGGTGATATAGTTTTACTAAACACTGGGGATATAGTCACTGCAGACTTGCGTTTGTTACAAACCACTCAACTGCAGTGTGATGAATCCCTGTTAACCGGTGAGTCCACACCGGTTCATAAGCAAACGGATACACTAATCGAATCAGTGCCATTGTACGCTCGCAGTAATATGGCTTTTAAAGGAACAGCAATCCTACGTGGTACTGCCATTGGCGTGACCGTCGCTACAGGTATGCTCAGCGAATTGGGCAAAATATCCAAACTGGCGAGCGAGGCTGCTCCAGCAATGACTCCTCTGGATAAGCGTCTAAAACGCTTATCCCAGCAACTGATTGGTGCAACGCTATGCCTGGTCTCCATCATCACTTTAACCGGTATCGCCAGTGCTCGAGAACCGCTGTTGATGATTAAAACCGGCATTGCGCTTGCCGTCGCTGCAATTCCAGAGAGCCTGCCCATCGTTGCCACCTTAGCGTTGGCACGCGGGATGTGGCGACTGGCGCGCCGCAATGCTCTTATCAAGCATTTATCAGCTGTAGAAACCTTGGGATCTGTAACCGTGATCTTCGCTGATAAAACCGGCACACTTACCCAGAACCGTATGTCAGTGACAGACTTGTTATTACCCCAGGGCCAGGTACAGTTTGCTAACGACCGAATAAATACCAACAATACCAGCAAGGACGCCATCGCAAGAGCAATGCGGGTGTGTGTATTGTGTAATAACGCCACTCTTGTCGATGATGAGCATCCCGATAACAATAGCGGTGACCCAATGGAGCTGGCACTGTTAGTAGCTGCACGGAATGCCGGTATCAGCATATCCCGCCGGAATAAAGTCAGCGAACAACCCTTTGATCCTGATACCCGCATGATGACCACCTATCATCAATTGGGAGAAGACATCATCGCAGCCGTAAAAGGCGCACCTGAGGTTATTCTGCTGCAAGCTGAAAAACTGGCGACGGATAGTGGTGATGTGGTGTTACGCGCCAACCAAAAAACCTACTGGTTACACAAAACCAGTGAGTTGGCTGCAAATGGCTTGCGGGTCTTGGCCCTGGCGGAAAAACGCGGCACCAATATCTCAGATATCGACAATAGCAAACTGGTGTTTCTAGGACTTATCGGGCTTCAGGACCCACCTCGCCTGGATGCACGTGCGGAGATTGAAAAAGCACAACAGGCTGGCATAAAAGTCGTGATGGTTACAGGCGACAATGCAGTTACCGCCACTAGCATTGCGCATTCAGTCGGCATATCACCATCTCCAATAAACCAGGCAATAGAAGGCCATAGTATAAAACCTGTTGAACAGTTAGATACTGCCGAAATAGAAGTTATGCTTAATGCAGATGTTTTTGCCCGTATCAATCCACAACAAAAACTTGACTTAATTGCACTGTATCAAAGCGCAGGGCAGATTGTTGCAATGACAGGCGACGGGGTAAATGATGCGCCAGCTTTACAAAAAGCCGATATCGGTATCAGCATGGGTTTACGAGGCACTGAGGTTGCCAAACAAGCGTCCGATATGATTTTAAAAGACGATGCGTTTGCTTCAATCACAACCGCGATCAGTCAAGGGCGAACCATCTTCTCCAATATTCGGCAATTTGTTGTTTATTTACTGTCCTGCAATATCAGTGAGATTTTGCTGGTCACGCTGGGCGTTATCAGTGGACTCCCATTGCCCTTACTACCGTTGCAAATTCTTTTTCTAAATTTGGTGACTGACATATTCCCAGCATTAGCGCTTGGGGCTGGGGAAAATGATGACCAGGTATTGCACCGTCCTCCACGTTCGCCCCAGACATCTATTATCAGCCGCCGGCACTGGCTGGCCATCTTGTTTTATGGCGCCATCATTACGCTGTCCGTGCTGATCGCTTTTCTATGGGCGTTGAAGCAACCTGATAAGCACATTTATTACCCGACTACAGTTGCATTTCTCACTTTGGCACTTGCGCAAATGTGGCATGTATTCAATATGCGTAGCCGCAGAGATGGCATCCTAAGTAACCGGATAGTACGCAATCCATATATCTGGGCTGCATTGTTGATATCTGCAAGTCTAATAGCGATTGCTGTTTATTCACCCCTGATGGCAAAAACACTTTTACTGAGCACACCAGACCTTGTTACCTGGACGGTTATAATTACAACAAGTTTGATTCCGCTATTTATAGGCCAGGTACTTAAACAAACACAGCGACTATAAATTTAAAAGGACTTATAAATTTAACTCACAACATTCACTGGCTGCCCTGCAATATAAGCTTTAATGTTGTTTATCGTTAGCATAATGATACGTCTTACAGCTTCAAAGGTATTAAATGCATTGTGCGGCGTCACAATTACATTGGGCATATTCATCAAGGTATGATTCGCATGTAACAAATGTTCAATTTCAACGGCATCACCAAAACAGCCACGCAACTCCCGTTCAGCAGGCAGCACATCAAGTCCGGCGGCAGCCAGGCGCCCATCAGTTAATGCCCGGATAAGGCTAAAAGTATCGACCACATCACCACGTGACGTATTGATCAGAATTGCCCCTTTCTGTAGCCGGCTGAACTCTGCATCACCAAACATATGCCTGGTCTCGTTTCCGCCAGGGACATGAATGCTGATTACATCACTATTTTCAAGGGCTTCATTAAAATCCATATATTGAACACCGTACTTCAGGACTAACTCATGATTTTCAATCAGATCACAAGCAACAATATTCATCCCAAACCCATGCGCGATACGCACCATGCTGCTCCCAATATTTCCAGTCCCTATGACTCCTAATGTTTTTCCAAACAAATCCATGCCGCGCAAACCTTGAGTGGAAAAAACTCCATGCCGGGTAGCATACAGGGCGGCTTCAAGCTTGTGAGTAATCGCTAATAACATAGCAAAAGCATGCTCAGCAACCGTATCAGAACCATAATTTGGTACATTGCACACAGTAATATGACGGTCACGGCAATAATTCAAATCAATATGATCAAAACCCGTAGAACGAGTAGCGATTAACTTTAAGTTTATTAATTTTTCAAGTACTGTTGCATCTAGTCTCGAGCCAATAAAAGTACTGATAACCTCTGCATCCGTGTATTCAGTGACATTACCAACATCAAGTGCATCAACCGACCAAACCAGGCTATTATCTGCATTAAACTCATCAAAATAGCTGGCAAACTCCGGTTCAACCTCATAAATATAAATCTTCTTATCCATAATTATTTATTAATATTTAACAGTTCCTGATAAATACTGTTGCAGTCGGCTCATACCTGGATTATTGCACTAACATGGCTATTTGTTAATGAGGCTATTTTAACATTTTAGCCCCCATTTTCGATCTTTAATTAAATCCAAGTCTTTGACATAAGGTGTGCTATCAAGGTGTGTAACAAACCATTCGGGTTTCACTATAACCACATCGCATGGTAAGCGTTGCAAAACCTCTTCTGCAGTGCTGCCTATAAAGATTCGTTTAAATGGGTTTCTTGCCACCGCCCCCATAACTATCAAACCAACCTCTAGCTCTTTTATTAATGCATATAGGTTCTTTTTCACAGAACCCAATTCCAAATGTACCTTTTCTTCCGAAATCGAAAAACTATCAGCCAGTTCTTTCAACGCCTTGTTGTGGATTACTTGCATCTGCTCACTAAGGCTTTGCCCTAGAATGCCAGCTGATTCAGCACCCGGTGTGACCATAAATGCAGGAGTTGGATCATACGAGTGAAAAACGTGCAAGTCGCTTTTTGTTTGACCGGCAATAAACTGTGATAAAGATACTATCTTCTTATCCAACGATGCTGGTTTATCATGAGTGTGCAATGGATCAACTGCTGCCAATACAGGTGCTTTTATTACCGACTCGGATGAGCGTACCAGCCATAATGGACAAGGGCATTCGCGAATCAAATTCCAATCTGTATTATCAAAACTCAGCTCTTGCAAGACACCATGATGGTACGCATCTTTTATCACCCAACGAGGTTTATCGCGCAGCACTTTACGAACAATAGCCTCATGTAATGGTGCATCACAGACAACATCCACAGTGACTTCAATTCCATAAGCTCGTATCGGCTCAGCAATTTTTTCCAGCATCGACTCCAATTCACCTAAAGGATCGAAAACAGCATGATGAAAAATCTCAGACTTCAGAACTTCAATAGAGAACCCTAAGTGTATGTGATAGCTGGCAAAAAGCTCCAGGTCAGCATCAAATTGTTGTGCCAGTTCAATCGCTCTTTGCACAACAAAGTCTGATGGCTCGCGAGGGTCAATAACAACCAGTAACCGGTTACCTGCATCCATCATGAAAGCCTCCTGAAATGCTCAATAAATATTGATATCAGAATAATGCAAGCAATTGTTAAACGAAATTCGTAACTACACCTAGGACTTATTGGTAAATACTTATTGACGACAGTTTTGTATCAGTTGCGCGCGGTTATCCTGATACCATCCAGTACGCGATTATTAGGGTGTAAAACAACTTGCTCACCGGCGGTAAGACCAGTGAGAATTTCAGCTACAACACCGTTACGCTGCCCCAGCTCCACATGCCGCAGAATAGCCCTGCCATTGTTCATAACAAAAACAGCCCAGTGCTGCTGATAACGGAATAGTGCTATTAATGGCACAGCTAAAATGTCGCTTTGTTCCCACAAAACCACACTTGCATCAACCTGATATCCATGCCCAAGATTACCCCAATCCTCGGCTACACTAACAAAATCAATGATTACATTAACCCGCTGTTCCTCAATACCCAATGCTGATACTTTAGTAAAACCAAAGGGCTCTACATAACGCACTTGCCCTTGTAGTGGCTGGTCACCTCCCCAACCGGTCATAATCACTGCCTGCCCTGCCTGAATCCGGACCGCATCAGCAGATAAAAAATCAACCCACACTTCCATATCTTCAGGGTCCCCGATTTCCATCAAGGGCTCACCGGCAGCCACCACCCGTTCACTGAAATTGATAATTTGCAGCACCCGCCCGTTAACAGGTGCCATTATCGGCACACAATCACATAGCCCATGCCGCTGTTGTGTTTCTGTGGGTGACAGCAAAGCCGCACGGGCCTGTTCCAGTTCGAACATACGCATCTGTAATCCTGCCTGTGCTGTCCTCAAACCCGCATTTTGTGTCTTATACAGGCGTTCTGCTTCATCCAAAGCACGTTGTGATATCGTGCCCTCAGCAATCAATTCGCGGGCACGACGCACCTCTGCAGCAGCATAGTCCAACTCAGCTTCCGCCTGCTCTACGGTTGCCTGTGCTTGATCAAGCGCTGATTCTGCAGTATATAATGCTGCCTGGCTTTGCGCCTCGCTGCGCGGATCGAGAAACGCCGGATCAGCAGGCTCGATTTTTGCCAATATGGTCTCATTTGCGATTACCCTGTCACCAACATGCGCATCAATTCTCAATACTCGACCGGCAACCGGTGCCGAAAGTATGAACACGTCGTGAATCCGTGTTTGGCCTTCTGCATCAACGGTAACAGCCATACTGCTGGGTTGTAGCGTGATCAGGTCAACCATAATCGCGCGGGGCATAAAAGCAAACAGCAACATACCCAACAGCACTATCGTGATCGTTGCCCAGATAACAATTCGTTTCCAGTTTGCAGTCATAACTTACTCACGGGTTTTTAATACTTTGATTAAATCGAGACGTTTTATTCTGCGTAGCACAATCATTGCTGAAACAGCAATTGTCAGCAGCGTGATCAGCATTGCCCCGCCATAGGTTGATGGTTCAATGACCAAGGGTATACGGAATAATTCAGTCTTGAATGCAGCGGTCATTACATTCACCAAGCCATAGCCGAACAAGCAGCCAAACGGTAATGCGATGATGCTTAGCAGTACAATTTCGCCAAGCAGGATGTAGGCGATTTCAGCGCTGCGAAAACCCAGTACCCGTAAAGTGGCCAGTTCACGCCCGCGTTCAGACAGTGCTATGCGTGTACTGTTGTAAGCAATGCCAAAGCCAAGTGCACAGGCAAGGATGGAAAACATTGAGACGAAGACCATTAAATGCTCCACAACTTTGCTGTAAAACGCATCAATAGCTGCCTGGCGCAGCATGACTGCTGACACGCTGGGTAAGCTTTTAAGTTCACGATAAAATTGTGCGGTGTAATGAGTATCAATTAACAAGCTGACATGATTTGTACTGCGGCGCTCATGGAGCAGTTGATGCAAGGCATCAATGTGCATATAGGCAGGCATGCCGAGATAGGTTTCCAGCAGCCCGGTAATCGGCAACTGCACCAATGGTCGGCGGCCCTCGCGCAGCTTGACCCAGATAAATTCACCAACGGTAACCTCTAGTTTTTCTGCCAGATTCGTGCTTAAAACCAGTCCGCTCGCCGGCATTGCAAAGTTTCTATGCTGGCGCTCATCATAGGCAGGCTGCAGCTGTGCACTGCCGCTAATAGCATAGATGGCGCCACGATGGGTGACCGGCCCGGCACTCAGATCTGCACTGACCAGACGGGCCGGTTCAGCTGCTAAAACGCCGGGCATGTGGGTGAAATCATGGACGATATTGCTTGCCTGCGGATCTGCCAAACCAATGCTGACATCCTGATGCTGGGCGTCAAAGAAATAGCTTTGGGCAAGGTAATCCAATGAATCTTCCCATTGCAGAGCCATAACCAGTAATGCCACAGCCGCTGCAATGCCCGAACCGGTTAACCCGGAACGTAACGGCCAGCGAGCGATGTCACGTAACATAATGCGTGTTGGCTGATCAATCCAACGCACGACCCGGTTACTTGCCCAACGGCTGCGCTGGAAAATAGGCGGTGACGGCGGCAACATTGCTTGTGCTGGAGTTAAGGTCACTGCATGTCTTACCGCACTCGCAGCGCCTGCTAATGCCGTCAGCAAACTCAAGCCTCCTGCCAGCGCAAACGCTATCATGCTGGGCCGATACAGCAATAACGGAAACCTGAAAAGGTCGGCATAAATTTGGGTGTTTAAGCGCCCAAGCCATACCCCGACTAAAAAACCGATAATGATACCAACGCTGGCTATAGCCGATACCAGCAACGCATAATGCGCGGCAACTTCACTATTGCGGTAGCCAAATGCTTTTAATAAGCCGATCTGGCTGCGCTCTATGGATATCAATCTGGCTAGCACCATATTGGTCAAAAATGCGGCGATCAACAGGAAAATACCAGGTAAAATTACTGACATGGTTGCCTGTTGCTTGATCTCATTCATGACAAACCAGTTAGAGATTTGATCTGCGCGTGCCATTGCGCCATTACCGCCATAATCATCAAGCAAACCATCAAGCGCTTGAATAACCTGTTCTGCCTGCACGCCTGGGATAAGCGTAAGGCTGATCTCATTGAAGGCGCCTTGCAGATCAAACGCTGCAGCCAAAGCTGCGCGGCTCATCCAAATCACGCCAAAACGCAGCTCATCAGGCAGCAAAGCGCCTGGCCCCAGGTTATAGATAAATTCCGGTGACAAAGCAATACCGGTGATCCGCAGTGTCCTCTGGTGACCATTTAAGACCGCCTGTAATTCATCTCCTGGCTGTAGGCCGTGGGCTGATGCGAACGCTTCATGCAGTATCACTTCATCGTGGCGTGCAGGCGTTATCCAGCGTCCGGCGCGTAATGCCAGCTTGTTCAAGGTTGGCTCGCGGTCATCCGGTATCGAGACCAACTGCCCCATGACAGGCTCGGCAAAACCTTCAACATCCAGCGTTGCATAGTGGACAATGCGGGTTTCAACTGTGTGCACACCGGCAATGTTATGTACACGCTTGGACAGTTTCTCCGGTGCCCGTTTAACGCTGGCAAACACCTCGGCGAATTGATAGCGTTGATAATAGGCTGTACTTGTTTCACGCAGTGCTTCCAGGGTTGACAGCGACATCACCAGCACTGCCACGCCGGATGCAATCACAGCACCAATGGCCAGTACCTGGCCACGCAAATACCATAGATCACGCAATAATTTACGATTTAATACACGCATGCCTCACCAAGCCAACTGATGCGGCAAACATCGTTGGGCGTTGCGTTCCACGTGGGTAATGCAGCCGTCACCGATGGATAAAACCCGGTCTGCCATGCTGCCAATAACAGTATTGTGAGTGATAACAGCTGTTGTAGTCCCCAACTCCCGGTTGATTTGTTCAATGGCTTGCAGTACTAAAACTCCGGTTTCACTGTCCAGTGCGCCAGTGGGTTCGTCACATAATAGGATTTCCGGCTGTTTTGCAATGGCCCGGGCGATGGCCACCCGCTGTTGTTCGCCGCCTGATAATTGCGCGGGAAAGTGATCCATCCGTTGTGCCAGCCCCACCAGAGCCAAAGCATCATCCGGCTTCATCGGGTCGCGGGCTATCTCAGTGACCAGCGCAACATTTTCACGTGCGGTCAAGCTGGGAATCAGGTTGTAAAACTGGAACACAAAACTCACATGATCACGGCGATAGCTGGTCAGTGCCGCTGTATTTGAATGGCTTAACTGCTGATCACGAAACACCACCGAACCACTGGTTGGTGTATCAAGCCCACCAAGAATATTGAGTAAGGTCGATTTGCCGGAACCGGACGTGCCCAACAGCACCACCAGCTCACCTTCATAAAGAGCTAAGTCCACACCTCGCAGAGCATGTATCTGGACCGTGCCGGTCTGATAAACCTTGGTCAGACCCTTAGCCTGTAAAACAATAGCAGCCATAATAACCTATCATCCGTAAACACATTACCTCGTACAATCCGCAATTACCGAAATTGGTTGTTATAACATCGTGAATGAATATCAGTTGCTGTCAGCCAAGGAACAAACAACTTCAATCGCACGGCGTAATGTTTAGAATTTCCTGTATGCGGCTGATCAACTGACGCTCAACAAATGGTTTTTCGATAAAGTCAAATGCCCCGGCGCGCATAGCATGTACAGCAGTAGGCACATCGCTATGAGTAGCAAACAAGATGCTGGGAATTTTAATATTCATGGCATTCAGGCGTTTTAACAATTCCAGCCCGCTAATACCCGGCAAATGGACTTCAATGAGTAAGCAAGCTGGCAGACGGGTGTTAAGCTGATTCAGAAATATTTCTGCTGTAGAGCACTGGATGACCTGCACGCCCAATGGCTGAAGCAATCGAATTAAACTATTACGTACTGCTTCATCCTGATCAATAATATGTATGCTATTAGCTTCGTTAAGTACATTTTCAGTCATTAAATATGGTGCTCTTGGCAAATTCAACCTATAGTTATAATTGGATCGGCGAACACCATAAATAATGCCAAAATAAATTTACACTATATATAAGGATAATTACCTATATACTTATAAATTGATGACGACTTGGTATTATTATAGATTATTGATCGTCTGTTGCTCTCATCACTAGTTTAACCAGCTGTGCCAATGAGCGAGCCTGCATTTTTTCCATCACACGGGCGCGATGAATTTCCACAGTTCGTTGGCTCAAATTCAGGTCAATAGCGATCACCTTATTGGCGCTCCCATTAACCACCATATCCATCACCTCACGCTCACGTGGGGTTAAGCTGGCGATACGGCTAAGAATACTTTGCTGTTCAACCATGTGCTGACGATTTCCAGCATCCTGTTCCAATGCATCATTGATCCGATCCAGCAAATCCTGATCACGAAAGGGTTTTTGTAAAAAATCCAGTGCCCCGTGGCGTATAGCCTCCACTGCCATCGGCACATCACCATGACCGGTTATAAATATAATAGGTAATGTTGAGCCCATTTTATTGAGCTGTTGTTGCAAATCCAGGCCACTCATACCTGGCATACGTATATCCAACACCAGGCAACCACTCAACTCGGGCGTATAGTGTTGTAAAAACTCCTGAGCTGAAGCAAAAGCAGAAAATGTTAATCCTACTGACTTGATCAGCAAACTTAATGCATGGCGGACAGCCTGATCGTCATCAATAATAAAAATGGTTGCATTAGAATATGTCATCAATCTACTCCAGTTAATAACTCGGGTATCGACGGCAAGCAAAATTTAAATGTGGCACCTTGACCAGGTATAGATTCAAATTTTAGTGAACCACCGTGTGAGGTGATAATTGTTCGACTTATTGACAAACCAATACCCATTCCATGTGCTTTTGAACTGTGAAATGGCTCAAACAGTTTATCAACCATTTCATCTGCAATACCATGCCCCTGATCAATCACTGATATCTCTATCATCTCAGGGCTTATTTTATTGCTTCTGATCACAATGGTGTTTTTTTCAGGACCAGCATCGGTCATCGCGTCAATTGCATTGCGGATAAGATTTAATAATACTTGCTGAATCTGAACAGAATCCACAATCACCAAAGGTAACCGGCTTTCCAGATCTGTAATTATTTTAATATCATTCAAGTGGGCATCCACACCGGCAAGCTTGACAACCTCAATAATCAGCTTATTAAGGTCGGTTTCACAGCGTTCACTATCATGTTGTACAGCTAAATCACGCAAGCGGCGAATCACCTCACCCGCGCGTAACGCCTGCGCTCTGATCAATTCCAAAATCTCAGCGATTTCTGCAGCCTTATATCCCTTATTTTTGATTAAACGTGCACACGCTTCAGCATAGGTTGAGATAGCGGTTAATGGTTGGTTGATTTCATGAGCGATCCCCGCCGTCATTTCCCCCAGCACACCCAAACGGGAAAAATGGACCATGCGCTGTTGTTGTTTATATAACTCACCCTCAACCTGCCTGAGTCCGGTAAGGTCATGGAGAATGCCCACAAAATATCCATTAACATGATCACCTGCTTCACCCACTGAGAGCTTGACTGAAAACAATGTGCCATCTTTGTGTCGGGCCATTACCTCACGGCCAATTCCTATAATTTTAGCCTGCCGGGTGATCTGATATTGATGCAAATAGACATCATGCTCACTTTGATAAGGCTCTGGCATCAACTGCTTAACGTTTTGTCCTAACACCTCATCAGCCTGATAGCCAAACATATGTTCGGCGGCTCTGTTAAACGTCAGGATAAGTCCATACCTGTCTATTACTATTATGGCGTCCACCGCCGCATCCAGCAATGCCCTTAATAGGCGCGTATCATCGTTAGCATACTGCTCTGCTTTCAGGGTTTTATCGTGGCCTTTCATGCTTCAATTTCGCCTGAGAAAGCTACCAGCTGCCTGCCTTGTAGTTAAACATACTTGCATTACCCATAGTTTGATAGTTGATCAACATCCGTATTGACCGAAATACATTAGGTGTATAAGCCTATAACTTGTCCAGTATACAAGGTGTATAAATGTATATCACATTCATTTTCCAAACGTGAAAATAATATGCATAAAATAAAAAAAATCTTATGTATTGTTGAACTCGACTCTGGCACAGCGATTCACGAACAACCCGCTGTTAAGCGTGGGCAACACCTTGCCCTTCGCTTTAAAGCAAAACTGTATCTATTTGCCGGTGTATACAATGAATACCTTGCCGGCAATCGTTTTTCCATCGCAGGTAATCTTGAACAAGAACGCGCTGAGCACATAAGCAGCGTTCATGAAACATTGAAAAGCACTGCCCAGGAGCTGCAAAAAATCGGTTTGGATGTGAACTACAATGCAGTATGGTCACATCCCTATTTTGAATCATTAATGACCTATGCCGAGGCAGTTGATGCTGATCTGATCATCAAAAACAGCCCCTATCATAAGCACATGAATCGCGCTTACCTATCTACTTATGATTGGCGTTTAATCAAAGACTGTCCATTGCCTTTGTTGCTGACACGAACAGCCGTATGGCCTGAAAAGCAGCCCATTATTGCCGCTGTCGATCCGACTCATGCGCACGATAAACCCTTCGCGCTTGATCGGAAGATAATGGATATGGCCCAAGACTTCGCTAGCTCAACTTCCAGTGAGCTGCATGTTTTCCACAATTACCTGACCATCACCAGCACCTTGGGTCCTGTGTCGAGCATCTATTACCTACCTGACTATAAACCGTTGGACAGCGAAGAACTAAAAACTCAGCATCAAGCTTTGCTGGATGAATTATTAAAACCCTATGCGCTACCAACTGATCATACTCACCTCACATCAGGTACTGTTAAGCAACAGTTACAGCAGTTGGCAACAGATCTGGATGCCGGGCTGGTGATCATGGGGGCAATATCCAGAAGCCGCTTGGGGCGGCTTTTTATCGGTAATACAGCAGAAAAACTTTTGAATGTTCTGCCCTGTGACATTTTGATAATCCATTCTGAACCGGCTTCCAAAAACGATGGCAAACAAAGACCTCGGTTGTCCAGACCAAAGCAATAACATAGGCAAATACCACAAACACTCTAAGTAGTATCCCTAATTATTAGCCCCTCCAGAAAGTCGCATAATTTAAGCAATAACTTTTGTGGCAAAGGAGAGCAAAAATGCAGTTACTACCATTTAGGGAAATCAATGACTTATTTGATAACTACAGCCGCTTTTTCAACCGTGGTAGGCCGGCACTACGAGATGACAATGGTGAGCTGACATCTACATTGAACTGGTCACCCAGTGCAGATATCAGCGAAACTGATAGTGAATACATTGTCAAAGCTGATCTGCCAGGTGTGGATAAGAAAAACATCAACGTATCACTCGACAAAAATGTGCTAACTATCAATGGTGAGAGAACATACAACGAAGAAACCAAAGATGAAAAGCGCCATCGAATTGAGAGCTTTTTTGGTAGCTTTGAGCGTAGCTTTACTCTGCCTGGTGATGTCAAATCCGAAAAGATAAAAGCCTCATATACAGATGGTGTGCTGGATATACGTTTACCAAAATCTGCAGCAAGCAAACCAAAAACGGTTGCTATCAGCATTAATTAGTATTGGCAAAAGAATCAGTGAACCAGCGCAGGGATTTTCAGTTTTTTATTCGCCGGAAATCCCTGCTGTTTTAGCAACCATTTTTAGGGAAAACCTTATGAATCAAATTCAATCCTCACATCACAGCAGTATAGAACATGATTTTATTCGGAATAAACTGCTGGAAAAAAAAGCTGAACTGACTACCCGGCTTGATCAGATTGATATCACTATTCATACACCTCTCGACCCCGACTCCAGCGAACAGGCAGTTGAACTGGAAAACCGCGAAGTGCTCAACTATCTATGCACTGAAGCACAAGCCGAACTGAGCCAAGTCAATGAAGCGCTTTGGCGGTTGGAAAATAACTGTTACGGCAGCTGCAGCCAATGTCGCCAAACGATTCCATACGAGCGGCTACGTGTCTATCCTTATGCTGACAAATGTATTGCCTGCGAGGAGAAAACATGATTTTCATACCGCAAGCCGCACTAAAAGCTTATTGCCCAAGCAAATCATTGCCAACAGCAACATTAGTGAGCCTATAATCACTGAGTTCAAAACCCATACCCCGAATAAGTTGATATCTAAACTTCTGCCTTACTCGCAAAGTTGATTTTATGCAGCCTGTTTTTCAATATCTCGCAAGCTTCACCAAACTTTTATAGCACTTTCAGGCATCAATCTCTTTCCTGAGAAGCCCAGATGATATTTGCGCACCAGACATAAAACAAACTTAACTTCATTCTAGTTAAGGTTAAATTATATACCTGATATATTGCAGTAACCTATACACTCCAGTCAACCAATCTATACTGTACAGGCTGATGAATAGGTTTTCATTCTGCTGCATTAGCAATTATTAATCTTTATTTCCCCATCTCTCTATGGGTAATAATTAACTCCTGCAGATCACCGACCGTCATGCTACCCGTGTTTGACACAATGTAACTCACCTTGTTTATTTGCTTGGTGTGCGTAAGGCGCTCTCTGATATAACCGACAAAATCTGGTGTTGCAATCACCAGCAAGCTAGAACCATCATCATCTCTGTACAGTTGAATAACTTTATCAATAACTGCTTTTGCAAAATTGATGTGTGTATGCTCAACACTACTGGTCTTGGGCATCATCGCATGTCTGCCCTTACCAAACCGATCAAAACTACGCCCATCGCGGTCAGTATTGATATCGATATTCTTCTTGACATCACTCTCTGGGTGCATTTCAAAAGAAAGCTCTAATGCGGAAAAGCGCTTTGCCTGAGTGAAAATTCGTGCTTGACGCGCACTCAAAGCCAAAACCAATATATTCTTATGTGTAAATGCAGTCATGTCTCCAACTCATTTATATATTCTATTAAGGACTAAAACCAACATTACATATACAGGAATGAAAACATTTTTTTCAGTTCCTCCTCACCCACCGGTTCATTTCCCGAGGCTATTCGGGTTGTCTGTGCGATATCATCCCAGCAGAATATGACCGGCTTTTCATTTCTTAGCATATCAATAATAGGATTCATAGTTGCAAGTGAGTAATGGGCAATTACCATGCCATTTTGCTCTACAGGCATACGCACCTCATCTTCACTGCTGAAAAATATTGAAGCCACATGTTCATTTTTATCACTGTATAAAAAAATAGCCGCAATAGGCTTGTTTGGTTTTTTCTTATCTGGTCCAAAAAATTCATATTGATAACGGCGCACATACACATTTTTTGCAGACATGGTTTTCTCCTGAACATCAGATATTTAGAATGCGATAAAACCTCTTAATATGAAATAAGTACTTACCGAACCATACCGCGGTTCAATCTCACCAGCAAATCAACCTTGCTTAACAATACTATCGATTTAAACTTCATGCAGGCTTTATACAGCTAGACATCACAAGGGTTATTGTTAGGCACAACCTGGGCGAATAAGTTTAATCTGCCTAGATTAATTCACCGGCAGTCGCCTGGGTCATACCAGACCCTTCCGGGAGTCCTGTTGTGGTTATCTCGGCTTTATTACTGGCCACGCCAGTCACTTCACTTTGTGTCGGCAAAGGCTCGATGATTGGCAACTCATCTGCATTTAGTGTTTCTTTTTCCAGTAGTGTTGCTGCAGTTTCATCCAGTAAGCTGCGATAAGTTGCCAGAATATCACTGGCTTTTTTGAATGCCAGACTGATCAATTCACGCACCGCTTCATCAATTTGCCATGCAGTTCGATCACTATAGTTGCGCTGTGTCGCTAAATAACCTTCCGGCAACGGCAAAAAGCTTTGCTCTTCCGGGGAATAATTGACCTGTCCAAGCTTGGCATTCATGCCGTAATAAGTGACCATTGCACGGGCAATGTTGGTGGCTTGACCAAGATCGTCCGCGGCCCCTGTGGATAGCTTGTTAAACACCAGTATTTCGGCGGCACGGCCACCCATTAATACCGCCATTTTATTGATCAGCTCATCTTCGGTCATCAGATAACGATCTTCAGTAGGCCGTTGTATGTTGTAGCCGAGTGAACCGATACCGCGTGGAATGATAGATACTTTATGCACTGTTTCTACACCCGGCAGTGCGATGCGCACCAGTGCATGCCCAATTTCATGATATGCAACAACCCTACGCTCAGTCGGATTAAGCAGTCGGTTTTTCTTTTCCAAACCAGCAACAATACGCTCAATGGCGCGAGTGAAATCATCCATGCTGACACAATCAGCCTTGCGCCGGGTAGCCAGGATAGCTGCCTCATTGACCAAATTGGCCAAATCAGCCCCACTAAACCCCGGAGTTAGCGCTGCAACCTCTGCAAGCTCCAATTGCTCATCCAACTGGATGTTTTTTACATGTACATCAAGGATCGCAACACGGCCTTGTTTATCCGGTCGATCAACTAATACCTGGCGATCAAATCGCCCAGCGCGCAACAACGCCGGATCGAGAATTTCCGGGCGATTAGTCGCCGAGAGCAACACAATACCTTGCCGAGAATCAAACCCATCCAGCTCGCTTAGCAGCTGGTTGAGCGTTTGTTCTTTTTCATCATGCCCACCTAACATCGGCCCTGCTCCACGTGCCCGGCCTAAAGCATCGAGTTCATCAATGAAAATAATGCAGGGTGCGCTTCGTCGAGCCTGCTCAAACAAATCACGTACCCGCGCTGCACCAACACCAACAAACATCTCAACAAACTCAGCACCGCTGATCGAGTAGAACGGCACCCCTGCTTCACCGGCGACAGCTCTTGCCAGTAAGGTTTTACCAGTACCTGGCGGACCAACCAGCAAAATACCCTTCGGTACATGAGCGCCAAGCCGTCCGTAACTATCTGGATCTGCAAGGAATGCAACTATTTCCTCAAGCTCAGCTTTTGCCTCGTCGACGCCGGCAACATCTTCAAAAGTCACCTGGGTATCATGTTCGACGTAAACTTTGGCTTTGCTCTTACCCACTGACATCATGCCTCCCATTCCCTGTCGGTTTGCAATTTTCTGGATAAAAAACAACCATACCCCAATGAATACCAACATCGGCAACACCCAGGACAGAGCTTGTGCAAGCCAGTTATTTTCAATGGTGCCTGAAAAATCTACATTGTGTGCGGCCAGGTCCTTGGCAAACTCCGGTTCGATGCGCACCGTTTCAATATATTGGTGTCCGTTACTGCCAATTGCTTTGAGCTTGCCGCGTATCTTGGTTTCAGAAATACTGATTTCCTGTAAATGACCATCTTCCAACAAAGTTTGGAACTCGCTGTAGGCAATCGTTTCTACCTGCTGAAGCCGCTCCAACCAGGATTGCACCAACAAAACCAAAAACATTGCCAAAATAAAATACCAAAAATTAATATGTGCTTTTCTGTCCACGTTTTATTCCACGAATTATATATTTGGTACTATCAGGCATATACATGTTAAGTATTTTCGCAGCTAAACACCCTTAATACTATCCGCAAATACCGAAATAGACAGCCCTATTAGAGAAGCTTAAAATTAGATCATTAATCATATCTAGCGGGCCAGCATATCAGCAAAATATTGCTCTAGTCATACTATATAGCCACTGTGCATGCCAACCTGCAAATATGTAATTCACCCCTCCGGCAAGGAGTACATAATGAACTATTTTCCGGCATTACTTGGTGGCTCCATGATTGGTCTGGCAGCTATCATTGTGATGGCTACAAACGGCAGAATTATGGGTGTGAGCGGAATTATTGCTCATTTTTTGCCACCGCCAGCACAGGACTGGTCGTGGCGCTTATTGTTTCTGGCCGGTGTTTTTTTAGCACCATTGACCTACTGGTTGGTTATTGGTGAGCCGCCACTAATAATAATAAATGCCAACACACCATTGCTATTGTCAGCCGGGTTTATCGTTGGGTTTGGCACTGTTCTAGGTAGCGGATGCACATCCGGGCATGGAGTGTGTGGGTTAGCCAGAATATCACCCCGCTCAGTTGTTGCTACTGTGACTTTTATGCTCACAGCCATATTGACTGTATATATATTGCGCCACGTCCTAAGAGGTTAGTAACATGCAATGGTTTTCAATTTTCTTAGCTGGTTTTCTGTTTAGTACCGGATTGATAATATCGGGTATGATTAATCCACAGAAAGTATTGAATTTCCTGGATGTTTTTGGTGCTTGGGATCCAAGCCTGGCGTTTGTAATGTTCGCTGCGATTTTTGTCAATGCAATTGGTTTACGGCTTATTTTACGCAGGAAAAGTCCTCTTTTCAGTGCCAAATTTTCAATACCAACGCGCACCGATATTAATGCACGTCTGATTATCGGAGCTGCTGGATTTGGTATTGGTTGGGGTATTGTCGGTTTTTGCCCTGGCCCGGCAGTGGCAGCTGTAGGCATTGCGCCTGCCAAAACGCTTATTTTTATAGCTGCTATGCTGGTTGGCATGTATACGGCCAAGTTCTGGACGCAACATACATCTAACTAGGCTGCCCATACATGTCAGTTAAAAGCGAACCCAATACTTATCCTGATCTTTAATCATGTAACCATATGAAAAAACCACAAATCAATGCTTTCTTTGATAAACCCACTAACAATGTCAGCTATATCGTTATCGACTCCCAAAGCCGACACTGCGCAATCATCGATTCATTGCTAGATTATGACGCATCTGCAGGCAGAACCAACACCAGGTCAGCGGATCAAATTATCGACTTTATTCACCAACACCAGTTGCAACTGGATTGGATTATTGATACGCATGTGCATGCTGATCATTTAAGTGGCGCACAGTATCTTAAACAGCAACTCGGGGGGCGAATTGGTATTGGTGAGCATGTGGTTAAAGTTCAAGCTATTTTCAAAGATATTTTCAATGCCGGTGCTGAGTTTGCTACTGATGGCAGCCAATTTGATCACCTATTCAGAAATGGTGAAACCTATCAGATTGGTTTTATTGAAGCCAAAGTCATACACACACCTGGCCATACACCAGCCTGTATGGCCCATATTATTGGTGATGCCTGTTTTGTCGGAGATACTTTGTTTATGCCGGATTACGGTACAGCGCGATGTGACTTCCCTGGAGGAGATGCACGAGAGCTGTATCGCTCGATACAGAAAATTTATGCATTACCAGATGAAACCCGGATATTCCTGTGCCATGACTATCTTGCGCCAGGACGTGATGAATTTGCTTGGGAAACAACCGTAGGCGAACAAAAAGCCTCCAATATACACGTGCGTGCAGGTATCAGCGAAGACGAATTTGTCATGCTGCGTGCTGCCCGTGATAAAACCTTAGCCATGCCAAAGCTAATCTTACCTGCGGTTCAGGTGAACATGCGTGCCGGAAATATGCCGCCACCAGAAGATAACGGCAATAGTTACCTTAAAATTCCAGTTGATGTATTCTAGAAATATTGGTTTTAAGCCAAAATAAAATTCCTGAACTGGTATTATCCAGTACAGTCATTGTGTGAATTTATCCAGGGTTTTTTGGCGTCGTCGCAGGGCCACACATATAAGAAAAATGACGCTGCCGAATAATGCTAATACACTGTCTTTTTGTGAGTCCCAAACATCACCCTGGGTGCCTAAGTAGGCCATGCCCAACTCCGGATTAACGATCATTGCTGTTGCAGCCTCGATAATTTCAAACAAAGCACTTAGACCAAGTATCACAACGGCAGTCAAGACCAAATCCCAGCCTTTTGCTGCATTAGCGTTACAGCGAATAATTTGCCGCACCGCTGGGGCCATGAGCAATCCAAAGCTGAAATGCACTATACGATCATAGTGATTACGCTGCCAATTGAAAGCTGCTGCCAGCCAATCGCCAATGGGTGTTTCCGAATAAGTGTAATGTGCGCCAATCAGATGCAAAGTCATAAAAACCGTTAACGCCACATAGGTCCCGGTAGTAAAGGGCAAGCGCGAGTAAATAAGCAACAGTATTAACACACTCAGAAAAACCAGGATGTTTTCCAACAGCCAGTCCTGGCGATAACTCGGCTCGATGGCTGCGGCCGTCCACACTGCCAACAGCCACACACCAAGCCAGCGCAGCACACGGTGATTGACGCGTGATGGTGGTACTGTAATATTAGGCTCTTCTGTCATACTTAATAAATATATTGCCATAGCAACGGTTTGTACCAATAAGCATATATAGGCACCGTGCCAGTTTTAAGCACCCGCAACATCAAAAAACTTCCTTAAAATATAACCAGCAATAAAAGCAATCGTTGCTGCAGAACCTCCCGTTAGCAGCGTGCGCAAACCTGATAAAAATACTGGCTTAGAGAATACCAGACTTTTCATCATCCCAATTAGAAAAAACATCAAGCAGGCAAGGCACGCACTCAATATGAACTGGTTTTTTATAGCCAATTGTGGCAAAAGAAAAGGTATTAATGGTACCAGTCCAACAACAAAAAATGAGGTGAAGGTGGTCATAGCCGAACGCCAAGGATTCAGGCTGATATTTTGTATACCATATTCTTCTGCCAGCATGGTCTGCACCCAAAGCTGGCGATCCTGGGTTATTGTGCTGGTAATTTGTTCAAGCACTTTGCCGCTAAAACCTTTTTGCCGAAATATTTGCCGGATTTCCTCCCGTTCACCAGCCGGCACTTTATCTATGTGTTCTTCTTCGATTTGTACAACACTATCGACAAACTCACCGTGGGCTTTAACTGCTTCATAATTACTGATAGCCATGCTAAAACCATCTGCCAGTAAATTAGCAACGCCCAATACCAATGCCACAGATTTTGGAAACCCGGCGCCCAAAGTGCCTGATACGACAGCAAAGGTTGTAACACAGCCGTCAATACCGCCAAGCACTGCATCGGAAATATGCTGTGATTTAGGGGGTTGGCTTAGCCGCTTCTGAATCGCTTTAGGATGATGTTGCTGCAAAAGAGTATGAGCGTCTTTTGTTTTCATTATTGACTGCCTATCATTGACTATCTACCTGCATCTGCCTTCAAACCTTTTTTAGACTCTCCCGGCGAAACACATCAAAATTTATAACACCAGCCAAACCATAAATACTGCTTGTTCACGGTGAGTTTGCTGCAACTACAGTTCAAAAACCTGGCCATAATCTGGAATCTCCACATCCCAGCCAAGATGGTGTTCCAGTTTAAATTTGAACGAAGAGATCGCTTCAGGCTCACCATGGGTTAAAAATGTCTTGCCTGGCGGTTCTTGAAAATGAGCAAGCCACTCCTGGATTTCCTTATGATCGGCATGCGCGGAAATGTTATCAAGCACATCGATTTCAGCACGCACATCAAATAATTCTCCATGAATTTTAATCTCAGTTTCGCCATGGGCAAGCCTGGCTCCACGCGTCCCCATAGCCTGGAAACCTACTAACAAGATAGTATTACGTGCATCCTCTACATACCGCTTAAGATGATGCAAAACCCTTCCTCCGGTGAGCATGCCGCTGGCCGAAATAATAATGATCGGTTGATCACCATGTGAAGAGTAAATGGCTTTGGATTGTTCAGCGGTGCGTGTATAGGTCACGCTGCCGCAAACATCTTTGCAGTCCTGTTTTGACAAACGGTGTTCATTTTTATGTTGATGCAAAAGTAAGGTCGTACTAATTGCCATCGGGCTGTCCAGATAAACTGGTATGTCAGCAATACGACCTGCTTTTTTAAGTGTATAGATGTAGTACATGATGCTTTGTGCACGTCCTACTGCAAAGGAAGGGATAATCAATTTCCCCGAGCGAGCCACTGTTTTATTGATGATCGCTTCCAACTGATCAAGTGGCTCAATACTTGCATGCAACCGATCGCCATATGTCGATTCCAAAATCAAGTAATCGGCCTTCTGAATTATCGCTGGGGCATTCATCAAAGGATCATGCGGGCGGCCGAGATCACCTGAAAATACAATCCGGGTATGCCCAGTACTGATGCTGATACAAGCTGCACCCAAAATATGTCCAGCATGTGTTAGTTGAAATGAGAGCCTATCACTCAAACGGTGATGATCACCAAATGTTACAGGCCTCAGCCGGGCAAGCGCTTTACGGGCATCTGCTTGTGTGTACAAAGGTAAAGCCGGATGATGCCGTGTATAACCATAACGATTAGCACGCGCTGCATCTTCTTCATGCAAATAAGCACTGTCGGGCAATAAAATAGCGCATAAATCAGCAGTCGCGGCTGAACAATAAACCGTTCCCCTGAAACCATTTTTGACCAACAGCGGTAAATAGCCACTATGGTCGATATGCGCATGGGTCAGGATGACTGCATCGATTGAGGCCGGATTAACGGGCAGCGGTTCCCAGTTGCGCAGGCGCAGTTTTTTAAGCCCCTGAAATAACCCGCAATCAATGAGGATTTTTTGATCGTCTGCTTCCAGCAGATATTTCGACCCGGTTACAGTTCCTGTAGCACCTAAAAATTTCAGCTTCATCATTGCCCTCAAGAAAATGCTTTTCTCTCAATCAGTTTGCTCTATTGGTTCTTTTGAATGGTGCTCATTAGCGTCTCACCGTGACTCTGCAGTGTTTTGTTAGATCGCCGACAAAGGCTACCAAATTCACCCACTGATACCATTCGTAATATCCACTATCAGGAGTGGCAATTACTTACCTTATATAGACTTACAAAGAAACTGCTGGATCAGCTATCCACAAAAAGCAATTTTGTAAAAACCCTTGCTAAAAGAAATTAGAAACTAGAAAACTTAAAATACAATAGTAAATATTAGCTTTGAATGGTACCGATAGGGTGACTCGAACACCCGACCCACGCATTACGAAGGCAAGCTAGCATTATCAATTGTTTATATTTCAGTAACTTATGAATACGGAGCATCCCACAAACTCACGCATTCACAGTAACTAGCAGCCACTGCCGTTCGATTAGTCACGCAAACTCACGCAGATTATAACAACACGCGGAAAAGCAACTCGGATTTTCAGTCCAGAACTGACTCACATATAGCTATTTTCTATTAATAGATTATCTTGGTTTTCACCGTACAAATTTTCTTATTGACTTGGATTATAAGTTATTGATTTTGAAAATCTCGTAAGTAGTTTTGTACGGTATCTCCGAATTTTTAAGGCCAATTGAACCCACGCTATCAGCATGGCTACATCAAAAGCATGAAATACCGCCCATAGCCACACAAATTGATCACAAACACATCGATCAAATCAGACAGGCATGGAAATATCCAGTCATAGAGGTATTCAACGCTGTGGCCGACAACCTGATCCACACCGCACAGAAAAGCACGCCACACAGGGACCAATGCTATGGCTATCAGCAAGATGATGGGGTTGGTGCAAAATATCATCAAAGCTGTGCTTGTCCCCTCTTTCTCCCTGACCACAGCGAACACTGCAAGCAGCGCAGATTATTGAACATGAGCCATAAAGAACGCTGGCAGATAGAAGAAAACAAACGGAGCATCCTCATTCGCCATGGCTTTAAGGGTTTATGGGACTAACTTAGTGATAAATATTGGAAAGTCCACGAGCGTGAGGCATCGCAAAGTTATCAACGTGATCAGAGTCAGCGTGAAGCCATGATTAAAAAGCAACTTAAAGAGCGGTAGTATTTACAAACGCAAATCAAGCGCATGCAAGGCAGGCAGAAACAGGATTTGGTCCGTGATTTGGTGCATTTCAGCAATTACGAGCAAACATTAGACACACCGGATATTGGGAGCGATTTTGAACTTTAGGAAAGGATACCTCTCATGGAAAGCGATTTTGCAATCACACTCAGAAGATTGGAAAACACCAGCAAAATATCTAGCCGCATTTCATACGGCACGATATCGTCAATATTCCAATATGCATGATAAGTATGAACTGTGCGCTATAAACAAAGGTGCGTTTTGAGTTCATAACTATGACGCCAAGGGCTACATTTCCTGCGAAGCGACGCAGACGGCAAATCTGGCGATCATCCTGATGGCGATAAAAGCTTAATCGGTATTGAGGCCCATGTGGATAACGTCAATCGGGTTGGCTTCGACGCAGTTCTCACAACCGACGCAACCGTGGATTTTTTCAATGGGCATGATGTTCCCCTCCTGCGCCCGACCGCGAATAGACTTGGCAAGAAACTGCTCTTCGCCCGGATAGTGACTGGCGGTCAGCAGGATTCCAGTGTGCAAACAAAGTTTACGAATCATGCAAGAGGCGGCCAGGATCGACAAGATTTCGTCTTGAGCAACCAGCATTTTTTGAGCACTATTAACCGCTACAACTTTAAGAATAGAAGGAATCGGAATTGCCGTATTCAACTTCGGGTATCACGTATAGTTTTTCTCGGCCGCTGATGATACTTTCGCCATGATTGGCGTTGTTCAACCGAACAATAAGCATGGAGATTTGTGATGAGAGAAGAATTAGCATCGAAGCTAGAGGCAGTACGCGAAGCGAAACAGGAGTTTCTACGTTTCGCAAACCAGAGTTCAGAAAAATTGCATAAGGAGCGCAATCGCCTAAGGGTGAGTTTGAAGCGAACCAACGCACGGCTAAAAAAGATGCGGCTGCAACTGAAAAAAAAAGCAGAGCGCTTGGCGAAGCTTTCCAAGGCTTCGACAAACAAAACTCGTGACGAAATGCAATCGCAAATCGCGAAACTCAAGGAAGCCGTTAAAGCGGTACAAGATGAAGCACGCACAATGCGTGGTGAGTTGGCAAAGGTACGACAAGACCTAGGTGAAGCGCGGCATCATCTGTTTCATGCGCTGCACATTGACAAGGCAATCGTGAAAGTCGGAAAAGCCATGGACAAGAAAAAGGCCTCGAAAAAAAAGGCCTCGAAAAAAAAGGCCTCGAGAAAGAAGGCAGCTTAGTTTCAGTTGCGCAAGTTCACGATTTTCACTCGGCGAGTGCGATGGACTTTACGAGTAATGGTTCCTATACCCTGGGTGTTGAGTGGGAGCTTCAGCTTTTGGATTGCGATACGCTCGATTTGCAGCCCGGAATCGGCCCTGTATTGGAGTCGTTTACAGACAACCCAAATGTAAAGCCGGAGTTCATTCAATCCTGCGTCGAACTGAATTCTCCAATCACGGCCAATTCAAAGCAGGTAAAAGTCTACTTCCAGACTCTAACGCGAGATGTGGTGCGTGGCTGTAATGAATTGGGAATGGATCTCATCGGTGCTGGCACCCATCCATTCTGCCGCAGGCTGGCGCTCATTACTCCGCTACCCAGATACGAAGCGCTCGCGTCCGAACACGGCTATATCGGTCAATCACAAATAGCGTTCGCAAGCCATGTCCATGTCGGCATGCGATCAGGAGACGAGGCGGTTCGGGTCATGCGTTACCTCACGCCCTGCCTGCCCCTTTTGATCGCAGTTGCCGCAAACTCACCATTTTGGCGGGGCCATGAAACCGGCTATGCTAGCTATCGTCGGCGTTTGTTGACCGCATCAAGATCATATGGCATTCCACCGTATTTTAACGATTGGTCGGCATTCGTGAAGTTTTTCAAGATGGCCAAGCATGCAGGATCTATTCAAGTTCTGAAAGATATTCATTGGGACATTCGCCCGCACCCAGACTTTGGGACCTTGGAATTCAGGGTAATGGATTCACCCTCGACGGTTGCCGATTTGGCGTTTATCGCTGGATTTGTGCGGGTACTCGTTGCATGGGTGTGTGCGAACAAGCGTGAAACGATCGAGGCAATCATACCGCGGCGGTTATCTGCATGGATTGAACGGGAGAACCATTTTCGTGCGTCTCACTGGGGAATGGAGGCTGAGTTGATACAAGATGAATCGGGCGCCACCCGCCCAATACTCGAATACTTTCTGGACTTGGCGGTTGCGACGGCGGACACGGCACGCGAGATCGGCGAAGACGATATCTCAACTCAACTTTCAAGTATCGCAAGTATCACCCCAGGATACGTCAGACAGCAAATTGCCTATAATGAATACGGCAACACTCGCATGTTGGTCGACGATATTCGAAGGCGACTTTATGACGAATTAGCCATAGAGCAACAATGCCCCGTATAACGATCGACCGAAAATGCTGGTCTGTAAATATACGGTAATACGGTGGACATCTTTCTCCTGATAATCGGCATTGCTGGACTGTGGCTCGGAACCGAATTGACCATTCGCGGTGCGACGTCAATCGCCAGTCGGCTGGGGATGTCAGATTTCGTAGTCGGTGTGGCCATACTCTCCGTAGGCAGCGACCTGCCTGAGCTCACGATTTCAATCGATGCGGCAATACGCGACCTTCTGCTGGGTGGATCATCGTCCGATGTCGTGATTGGAAGTGCGCTGGGCAGCACTTTGTGTCAGTTCGGCTTTGTTTTGGGTTTGGTGGGCTTAATGCGCTATCTCACCCTGCCAAAACAGATCGTCTACAGGCACGGCAGTATCCTGGTCGGAACACTAGTCATCTTAGCACTCGTTGCTATTGACGGTACCGTGTCCCGATCAGAAGGCGCCACGCTGATTACGATATACATTATCTACTTTATTTTCCTGCTTACCGAAAAACTCAAGGTAGCAGCACCAAACACAGTGATGTATTGCCTGCAAGATCTCGTTCTTGGGTTTATCTGCTGGTCGGTTTTACTATTGTTGTCAGCGGTGCTGAACTCACTGTCCAGTCAGCAAAGCACATGGCCGAAGCAATGGCAGTTAGCCAATCGTTCATCGCAATCATCATTGTCGGTCTCGGAACGAGTTTGCCAGAGCTATCGATATCCGTTGCGACTGCAGTGAAAAAGAAAGGCGGACTTTCAGTCGGAAATCTCATCGGTAGTAACATTTTCGATGCGCTGGTGCCGATTGGCGTCGCGGCGACCATTGCAACATTAAAATTCGATCGGACTATGCTGCATTTTGGCCTGCCATTCTTACTGTTGCTGTCATGTGTCGTCTTGATTCTTTTTACCAGGAAAAGGGGGGCTTCAGAAACCAGAGGCCGCAATAATTCTCACGCTTTACGTTGGCTATGCACTGGTACGCATCAGTAATGCCTAGTCTACACAGTTATCTTTCAGCGGCGGTCATAGGTATAGCACCTACTATCGATGCGGTGTACATAGGGTCACTATTTCTCCTGAAATGCCTACCAACAACGAGGCCTTAAACATGACAAATGCAGAGTCCAACACGATCGCGCCTAAAGAAGAACTCGCGCACCTGATCAAGCTTCGACGCTGGTTTCACCAGCACGCCGAATTGAGTTTCCATGAAGTTGAGACAGCACAGCGCATTATTGAAGAGTTGGATCGATTGGAGTTGCCTTACACCTATGGTGGCGAGGGAGAAGGAATCGTGGCACGCCAGATCGTGACAGAAGGCGCACCGACGGTCGCCCTTCGAGCGGAAATGGATGCGTTGCCAGGCAATGAGACAACCGGCGCTGACTATTCATCCATACATGAGGGTGCAGTGCACGCTTGCGGTCACGGTGCTCATATGGCAATGGTCCTTGGTGCTGCAGCCAGGCTAAGAACGACTCCGCCAGCCGTGAACGTCACGTATGTGTTTCAGCCGGCCGAGGAAAATGGCGGTGGGTCCAGACGAATGATTCGTGCCGGTGCACTTGATGACGTTCAGGCGATATTTGCCGGTCATGTTACGCACGAGTTTGTCACTGGTCGTATCATGATCGCCGAGGGCACAGTTACATCCCAGTCTGACCGTTTTGCTATTGAGATTCTTGGCAAAGGTGGACACGGCGCAAGACCGCACGAGGCGATCGACGCGGTTGTAATCGCTGGCTTCCTAATTGCAGCCATTCAGACGCTGGTGTCGAGGGAGATCAACCCACTGCATCCGTCAGTAGTGACCATCGGTCAGGTTCATGCCGGAACAGCCGCCAACGTTATTGCGGAAGAGGCACGACTTGAAGGGTCTATTCGAAGCACGCGCCCTGACGTTCGGCAACATATTCATGATGGCCTGCGGCGCATGGGAGAAGCTACAGCCCTTCTACACAACGCCAATATCATTGTTCGCATCGACGATGGTTATCCACCGGTGGTGAATACCTCTGCAGAAACTGCTATCGCGCGTCGTGCAGCCCTCGATACTGTGGGCGAAGCCGGTATCGCCAGGATGGAGCATCCCAGCATGGGGTCTGAAGATTTTTCCTACTATTTGCACGAGGTGCCAGGCTGTTTTGTGCGTTTCGGTGCCCGAATGGCAGATTGGGAGCCTGTCCCTTTGCACAGCCCTGGTTTTGACATCGACGAACGCGTGCTGCCAATCGGCGCTCAGTATTTCGAGCATGTAGTACGAGAATTTAGCGGCAACCGATAAGCCGCAGTATTCATGACTATTTTCTTGAACGCTATTTGGGGCGCGGTGAATTTCCACAGTTCGTTGGCTCAAATTCAGATCAATGGCTATCATCTTATTGGCGTTTCCATTCACCACCATCTCCATCACCTCACGCTCACGTGGGGTTATACTGGCTATACGATCAATTATGCTTTGCTGTTCGACCTTACGCTGATGAACCCCTGCCTCCAGCTCCAATGCATCATTGATACGATCCAGCAAATCCTGATCGCGAAAGGTTTTTTGTAAAAAGTCGAGTGCACCGCAGCGTATAGCTTCCACAGCCATCGGTATATCACCATGGCCGATGATAAATATAATAGGCAGTGTTGAGCCCATTTTATTGAGCCGCTGTTGTAAGTCCAGACCACTGATGCCCGGCATACGAATATCCAACACCAAACAACTGGCGATTGACGTCGCACCGCGAATGGTCAATTCGGTTCCAAGCCATTCACATCAAAGATGCGCGAGTCGGGGCGTGTGAAGTACAAGTCACGCAAAACTCACACAGGCAACATAGTGAATTTCAGAAAAAGAGCGTAAGCAATTGATTTTATTGGTGCCGATAGGGTGACTCGAACACCCGACCCACGCATTACGAATGCGTTGCTCTACCAACTGAGCTATATCGGCATCGGTTTGAAGTTGCAAAGTATACTGTTTTTCAGGCAATGGATCGAGCCAGAGACATTGGTTGCATAGCGTAATTCTCATGCGCAAAGCTGCTATCGGAACCCGTTATCAAGTCGACCAGCAACTGTGCTGATGCCGGTGCCATGCCCAGACCATTGCGGTAATGCCCAGCATTAATCCATAAACCAGCCAGACCGGGCATTGGTCCAATTACCGGTATTTCCCTGTCTATCCCAGGGCGTAAACCCGACCATTGCCGCACCAGTGGCAAGTCATCAATAGCTGGATACATTTTCCGGCAACCGGCTATGATTTCTGCGTGCGCTGCATCAGTATTGGCTAAATCAAAGCCAACATCTTCAACCGTACTACCGCCCAATATATAACCGTCTTTTCTGGGTATCAGGTACTTGCCATAGCCACTCAGTATGTGTGACAACATGCCTGGTTTGCCTTTCCACAACAACATTTGGCCACGTATCGGCTTGACTCCCAATAAGGGTAATCCACTGTTCGCCAGAATATTGTCACACCAGGCGCCCGCCGCCAATACCACCTGCTCCGTATGTATTCGCTGCCCGGAATCCAACAACAGCCCCTTCACTCGGTTGGTTTTAACCAGCAATCGCTTTACCGTAGCCTGAGGGTATACCTTCACACCCCGAGCCATCACTGCCCTGGTTAAAGCCTGGCCAAATTTTGGGTTGCGTAATTGGGCAGCATGTCGGAACCACCAAACAGGCATATCGGGAGCTGAAGGCAGCCAATCAGAAAGGCTGCCGGGTTCAACTGAATCAGCGCATTTGCTTCGCCATTGCTCGCTGGCCGCATCGAAGGGTCCGCAATACAATAAACCGGTTTGTACAAACTCAGAGTCTATGCCACTGGCCCGCTGCAAATCCGCCAGTAATGATGGGTAATCACTCAGGCTCTGGGCAATTAATTGCCGAACTGCCAATGGATAGTTCCAGGGTGGTACCGGACTGATTATTCCGCCCCCTGCCCAGGATGACCCGGAAAAAGCCTGTGCCTGTTCATACACTGTTACCTGATAGCCCTGCTGCTGCAAAAACCAGGCCGTTGTAAGACCCATCACGCCAGCGCCAATGACGCTATAATTATTCTGAAAATCAGACATTTACCCGTGCTTATTACCGTTCATCAGTTATAGTTACCGTTTATCGGAAGTTAGTGGTCTGTGACCAGCTAATCCATAAGGATAATGATTATGAAAAAATTTCACTGTACCCAAGCCAGCCAAAAGGGCTTTACGATCGTTGAAATTATGATTGCGATTGCTATTGTTACTATTTTAACAGCAGTGGCTTTACCCAGCCTGACACAGATTTTTGCCCGCAACGACCTGGCAGGTATTACCAATGAGCTGATCGCGTCGATCAATCAGGCACGCTCTGAGGCAGTGACCCGGTCTACCACAGTGGTTATCTGCCCCAGCAGCGGCGGAGCCGGGTGTGATGCAGGTGATTGGGAATCAGGCTGGTTGATATTTATCGACAATAATAATAACGGCGCTTTCAATATCGGTGACCAACCTCTCAGCGTGGGCAACGGCGCCACCACCACAGCCATTTCCATCGATGGTTTCAATAACGGCTTACGATTCAATGCTACCGGTATCTTAACCAATGCCGTTGCTGCCAGTATCAACCTGAGTCATTCCAGTATTCCAGTATTTAATCAACTGGCTATCAGTAGCGTCGGACAGATTGATTTTACTCAAGTGCATCCATAGAAAATGGTTTTAACACAATGATTTTGAATAACAATTTTAGACCATCCCATCGCGCATACGGCTATTCGCTATTGGAAGTCATGATTGCAGTGGTTATCTTATCGATAGGTTTGACTGCGCTGGGCTTATTGCAGGTCGCCAATGTGCAAAACACCTACAATTCCAACAACCGGGCCATGGCCGCAACAGCAGCACGGGATATGGCTGACCGTATGCGCGCTAACCTGGTCGCTTATGAAAATGGCCTGTTCGCCAATGCCGTTGGTGGCGCTAACAACAATTGCGCAACCGGCGGTGGCGGCACGATATGTAATTTCACTACCATGGCACAGGATGACCTGGCTCAATGGCAGCAGCAACTGGGCAATATTCTGCCTGCCGGCGCTGGGATTGTATGCGTTGACAACGGCACTCTCGATGATGGCAATCCAGCCGCACCGGCATGCTCCGGAACCGGCAATACGGTCGTCAAGGTGTTCTGGCGTGAAACGGCCAGCTTCAGTGGCACACTCAATGCCGATGATGTTAATAATCAATGGCAGTCGTTCGGGCTCGCGGTGTATCCATAATGAGATTTCAAATGCAGCCAAACGATAAACACTCTGCAGGCTTCAGCGTTATTGAGCTGATGGTTGCTCTGGCGATTACCGCTTTTCTTATGATTGGGCTGGTGCAGATTTTTTCCAGTATCCGCGCCAGTTATGCATTGCAGGAAGGACTCTCCAGATTACAGGAAAATGCCCGCTTCGCTACCAGCTTCATGAGCCGGAAAATGCGGGAAGCCGGCTATTTCCCTTTTCCGGAACACGAAAATTTCAATATCAACATCGGCTTTAACTTTCCTTCAGTGCTGTCGGGCGATGTGCCCCCTGTATTAACAGCCAATACCGCCGAAGGGCTGGCCGGCAATGGTGATACCGTCGAAGTCAACATTTTCTCGGATACCAACTGCAACGACAACCTGAATCCAGTCACAGCTACCGGCAACCCTGCGATTGGGCAAAAACAAATTATGTTTTCTCATAATGCGGCCACCAATGTACTGCAATTCACCTGTCGCTTTGGTCCGCCGGCGGTTGGTGCCAACCCACCTACCATCATCAATAATCAACCGCTGCTGAACAATATCGAAACCGTTCAATTCCAATATGGTGAAGACCTGGATGGTGACGGCAGTGCAGATCGTTATGTGAATGCAGGCAACTGGGCGGCAGTGGGCAATATCATCGCCATTCGAGTCGGCCTGATAGTCACTTCACCTTTTGTTCACTCGATGCAGGCAGATGACCAGGTCATTAATCTGCTGGGCGCTAATTTTGCCGCCAGCAATCAACGGGAACTGCGCAGACCGGTGGTATTTAATATCAATTTACGAAATCAGACATTATGAACAGATACTCTGAAAAAGCGATGCTGCAAGTCACTGTCCATGGTTATCAAAAGCAACAAGGATCAGCGATGTTCCTCGGTTTGATGATACTCATCGTACTTACGCTGCTCAGTGTATTTGCCTCCAGCAGTGGCATACTGCAGGAACGCATGACTGGCAATTTCCGTGATTCTGCACGCGCCTTCGAAGCGGCTGAATCAGGTGCCCGTTGGGTTGAAGCCTGGTTTTCTTCTTTGCGCGATGTCAGCCAACAACCATTCACCTGTGACGGCACCTGTGTACCCGGCACCGATATCATCTGGGAACCAGGCAACTATCCAGCAGACACCGATCGCAGAAGCACTGCCTGGTGGGTTGTCCACGGGGCCAATTATGGTATAAATCCAGGCACCCTCGGTACAGTTAGCGCGGGCTCAGGTAGTGTCGATCCAAACATACCCAGCCCCTATATAAGAACCCAGCCCAGGGTTCTGGTTGAGCACGTATATTACGCCCGTGATGATCTCAGCATTGGCAGCACTGGCGTGCATTTTTATCGCATCACATCCCGGGCATCCGGAGGTATTGACAACAATATTGCGGTTGTTGAATCCACTTTTGCCCGGCGCTACGAGTAGCGCTTAAACACCTGGCCCAGCTTCTGTTATGAATTCAGGACTATTCAACATGTTACCTATCAAAACACCCAGCAACCGTTTTTTCCAGCTAAGCACGTTTGGTTTACTTATCCTGTCGATGCAGTTATTTGCTGCCGGCCTGCCAGGCATGCCGAACTATTACCCGGACCAGTTTGATTATGTCGGTCACGTACAAAGGTTGGATTTGGCCAACAGACAGATAGTTATCGATGATTTGCTGGTCAATGTCCCTGAGGACACCCCGATTTACAGCCAGCAATCACAAACAGAGCTTCTCAGCCAGCTTTACCCTGGTATAAGAGTCGGCTTTAGCGCCTCGTACAACAGCCGGGGAACACTGTTCATGAAAGCTGCCTGGATTATTCCACGAACATTGCGTGTCCCAGGTAAAAGTGATGAGGAGGAGCGTTAATATGGAAATTCGCCGTCATAACCCACGCAGGGTCCACCCTCTGCTGCTAAGCCCCTGGCTGCTGATCATATTTCTGTTATGTGATGGACTGTATGTCTATGCAGAAGAACTGGATATTCCAAATGTCCCATTGTTTCTGGGCCGTCCGGTTAAACCTAATGTACTGCTGCTGATGGATGACTCAGGCAGTATGGATTGGGAGATTTTGCGCCGCCCTGAGACATTCGCTCCATTTCCGGACTTTCCCAATTCCGGTAACCTGGATATCACACCCACCAGGGCAGACCGAGATGAAATCCTGGAATCCTGCCCAGGTTACAACGTCCTTTATTATGACCCGACTCGGGTATATACGCCTTGGATTGGTAATGATTCAGCTGGTAATGCTTTTGGTAACCAAAGCATTACCTCAGCAAGAACTAATCCATATAATGCAGCTGCAACAATAGACCTGACCAACGATGAGGGTTTTGGAGATCCGCCCGGATATATGACTTGGAATGATGCCGATGGGGATGGGGATTTTGACGTAGGCGAATGCCCGGATCCCGGCGACGCAGCTTATGATTATGCCAATCAATTCACCTCCACCGTAGCAGGCTTCGGTGTCAATACGGTAATGACCGCAGCTGATCAGCAAAACTTTGCCAACTGGTACAGCTACTATCGCAAACGTGAATACGTACTTAAACGGGCGGTAACTCCGGTAATCAACAGTGTCAACATGCGCGTAGGCCTTGGCACTCTGCATAATAACAACACCGTCGGTACGGCAATCAGCGACCTGACAGTAGGCACTAATCGTGGCACCTTGCTGAATAACACCCTGAATATTGACTCTGCTAACAGAACCCCCCTGCGTCAACGACTTGAAGATGCCGGTGAATATTTTGACCAGGGTGACGATGCCGCCAGTCATGCACCGTTAGGTATTACTGACAGCACCCCTATTTTGCCTGCCGCCCAAGGTGGTATGTGCCAGCAAAACTTTACCTTGCTGATGTCAGATGGTTTCTGGAATGAAACCGCGCCCAACGTAGGCAATGCAGATGGTGATGGCAACAGTGACTATGATGGCGCCTCTTATGCTGATGCCTTCAGCAATACGCTGGCGGATGTTGCCATGGATTTCTATGAGCGGGACCTGGATACAACCCTGGATAATGTCGTTCCTGTCCAGGAAAGCCGCAACGATCTTAACCCTGCGCAACATATGGTGACTTACACGGTAAGTTTTGGGCTAAACGGAACACTGGATGCAGGCCCAACTGACTTTGATACGACATTTGCGTGGCCTGAACCGATCTCAGACGAAGCCACTACTACTGATGATATCAGGCATGCAGCCTGGAATGGCCGTGGTCAATTCCTGTCCGCCAATGACCCTGAAGAACTGATATTTGCTTTGAACAATGTCCTCAATGACATTGAAGCACGCTCCGGCACAGCCGCGTCTGCGGCTGCCAATGGTGGTTCAATCAGTACTGAAAGCCGTGTCTACCAGGCACAGTTTGACAGCAGTGATTGGTCCGGAAAGTTTTTGAGTTTTCAGGTTAATAACAACGGCACACTTAACGGACAACCAATCTGGGAAGCCGGTGAATTGCTCAATAACAGTGATCCTTCAGGCCGAAACCTGGTCACTATGAATCCAGTCACCAACGCCGCCTCTGCCTTTGAATGGGCCACTCTCCACCCTACCCAACAAGCTATGCTGAATATTGATCCAGCTACCGGCCTGGATGACGGCCTGGGTGAGCAGCGCCTGCTGGCGCTGCGTGGCGGCAATATCAATAACCCCAATATAAGAATGAGAACCAATGTACTTGGTGATCTGGTTAATTCTGATCCGGAGTTTGTCGGCGCCCCGCGGTTTTTCTTCGGCTTCGGTGGATACCAGTCATTTTTTGAAGCCAACATAAGTCGTAAACAAACGGTATACGTCGGCGGCAATGACGGCATCTTGCATGCCTTTGATGCTATCAGTGGCGTTGAATTATTCGGCTATATTCCCGGCAAAGTATTCCCGCGTTTAAACCAGCTGACCAACCCGGATTATGTACATGAATTTTATGTCGACGGATCGCCTGTCTATGGAGATGTACAGCTTGGCTCTGGGGCTGGTGGCTGGCGCAGTATTCTGGCCGCCGGACTGCGCGGTGGTGGACAAGGATTATATGCATTGGATATAACCAACCCCAATGCTTTCAGCAGCTCCAAAGTATTGTTTGAGTTCACTGATGCTCATGATGCCGATCTGGGCTTCACCTACGCCACACCACAAATTGTGCGCATGAACAATGACCAATGGGCCATCGTTATCGGCAATGGCTATAACAACACTGTTGCTGACGGCTCGGCTTCAACCACAGGTACTGCCGCTCTGTATATCATTTTTATACAAGGCGCCAGCAATGGCGGCATCAGCAGCAGTGACTTTATCAAAATCCCGGTTGGAACCGCAGATGTTAATAGCCCCAATGGTCTTGGCTCGGTGGGTGTCGCAGATATCGATGGGGATGCACGTGTTGACTATTTATACGCTGGCGACTTGCGTGGAGATTTGTGGAGGTTTGATGTAACCTCCAGCAACCCCAGTTCCTGGGTTGGCAACGGTGGCGAAGTCTTATTCTCATCCACTGGACCAGCTGGTGTTGGCCAACCGATCACGGCTGCACCAGTAGCGATAGGCCATCCACTCGGAATTGGTCAGGGTGCATTGATTTTATTTGGTTCCGGAAAGTTTATCGAAACCGGTGATGTTGATCCGGCTACACAGGTAACACAAACGTTCTATGCTGTTTGGGATCGCGCAGCATCGCCTAACTTCAACAGCAACCCGACCATAAACCGTGCTGGTATGAATGCCACCACCATTTCAACTTCAGGTAACTCTCGCATTATCGCTGATGCTGCCGACCCCGACTGGCTGGATACTGACGGTAATCAGTCGACGCTAGGCTGGTATCTGGATTTACCTGAACAGGGCGAGCGCGTGATACGCCAGGCGATCAGCCGCAATGGTGTCATTTTCTTTGTTTCTTTGATTCCTTCACTGGAACCATGTGTATCCGGCGGCACTGGCTTTTTGATGGCTTTTGATGCTAATACAGGCGGTGTACCCAACCCGGATCAAGTAGAAAATCCGACTGTTTTTGATACCAATGGCGATGGCGAATTTAATGAACTGGATAATGTCGGCGGTAGTGCAGTGATTGGCCTGGAACAGGAAGGCATACCCACTCTGCCGGCCATTATTTTTGACCCGCGGCCGTTGTGTGAGCGTGACCCCGCTCAATGTGACACCGATGGTGATGGCGACATTGATGATGATGATGCCGGTGGATCTATTGTCGATCCATTTCCACCACCACTTAATTCGTTCCGTGGCTGTGGCAGTGACGGCACTCGCATTTACCTGTACACGACAACCTCGACCGGTGATATAACCGAGGCATCAGCGTCATTGTCCAGTATTAATTGTGGTCGTCAGGCATGGCGTCAACGGAGATAACATGCCTACCCTCAAACATCGATCGGTTGTTGGGATTTACTGTAGCTGCAACATCCTGCATATTAGCTGGATTACAACAACCAATCGACACCCTGGAGAGCACTATGCAACGTAAACAGCAGTCCGGCTTCACAATGATCGAGTTGGTCATAACAATAGCGGTTTTGGCTATCATTGTGGCTATAGCAGTGCCCGCTTATACCAATCAGGTAATCCGCTCCAATCGCACTGAAGCCATCGATGAATTACTGCGTCAGGCATCTTTTCAGCAGAGCCAGTTTACCCGCAATAATCAGTTCACTGCGGTTGCCAATTACGTCACCGATACCGGACGTTACCAGGTTAGTACGGCTGTCGCAGCCGGTGGCCAGGCCTATATCATTTCGGCAACCCCTTTGGCACGGCAAGTCGATGATGTATGCGGAGTATTAAGCTTAAACAGTATTGGCAGGCGCACAGCTGGTGGTGACGATCTCAATTGCTGGGCCGGTCGCGCTCGCTGAGCAACACGCTTTTCAGGGATTTTTCCTAATACCGGGCTTATGCCCGGTGTTTTTTATTGCCGTCAAAAAAACTGTCAATCAATAACAAAGCTACCCCGCAGCAGATCGCTGAATCAGCGATATTGAATGCTGGCCAATGCCAGCCTGCAGCATGCACATCCAGGAAATCAATGACATAGCCGAGCCGCACACGGTCAATCAGATTACCGATTGCTCCGCCCAATACCAATAGTATGCCCAGCCTCAAACGCCACATGGCATTGGACAAACGCAGCAGCCAAATAAGCAGCCCGATTACCACCACCACGGTCAGCGCAATAAAAAACCAGCGTTGCCATCCTGAGGAGTCACTGAGAAAACTGAACGCGGCACCGGTATTGTGGGCCAGTACCAAATTAAACCAGCCAGTGATCGGACGGGCTTCATATAACTCAAACTGATTAGCAACAAGCCATTTGGTCCATTGATCCAGAATAACAATAACAGCCGAAATCACTAGCCAAGACAGGTTTGACCACAGCTTAGAGGCAGAACTTAACCCCAAAGCCTTATCTCCCCGCTCCCACTGACATTGGATACACAACGTATACAAATCTCTGGATGTGAGGAATCAGCTCCAACGTCAGCGGTGTGCTGCCAGCAGCGAATGCATTTGGGTTCATCAGTCGCTGTCACTTTCAATACCAATTCACCCTCGGCTAACTGGTGGCGCTCTGCACCGCCATCTGCGGCATCCAGTGGTTGTACCTCAACCTTGGCAACCAGCAACAGAAAATGCAATTCAGCGGCCATCTCCTGCAGATACCCCAGCAGCTCACCATCTGCATACAATATGACTGAAGCCATCAATGAGTTACCCAATCGCTGTTGATTACGCAATTCCTCGATAGCCCGACGCACCGGAACACGCACAGCCAGTAGTGCATCCCATTGTGCGCGTTGTTGTTCGGCGTCCACAAAAGGTTCGAGCTGGTCATACCAGGTAGTCAACAAAGCACTGTCGCCAATCGTCCACTCACCTGTTTTACCTGGCAGGTTCTGCCAGATTTCTTCAGCCGTAAAACACATAACAGGCGTCAGCCAGCGTACCATTGCATGGATAATATGCGCCATTGCAGTCTGCGCAGAACGCCGGCCGATGTTGTCGGTACTCATGGTATATAAACGATCTTTAATCACGTCCAGGTAAAAACCGCCCAGCTCAACGATACAAAACTGGTGAATACGTTGATACACAACATGGAACTGATAATCATCATAAGCAGACATAATGGCCTGTTGAGACTGCCAGGCTTTATCAACAGCCCAACGGTCCAGCGGTAATAATTCCTCCATTGGCAAACCATCACGGGATTGCTCAAAACCATGCAAATTGCCCAGTAAAAAGCGGCAGGTGTTTCGGATACGCCGATAGGCATCACCAACTCTATTAAGAATTTCATCTGATACCGTCATTTCCTGCCGGTAATCAGCGGCTGCCACCCACAACCGCAAAATATCTGCCCCCAGACTGTTCCATACTTTTTGTGGCGCAATCACATTACCCAAAGATTTGGACATTTTGCGCCCATTCGCATCAACGGTGAAACCATGTGTCAGCACCTGACGATACGGCGCCTTGCCGTCCATTGCCACACCGGTCAACAACGAGGACTGAAACCAGCCACGATGCTGGTCAGAACCTTCCATGTATAAATCAGCCGGCCGCTCGAGGTTATCGCGTGACTCCAGCACACACCAATGACTGACGCCGGAATCAAACCACACATCCAGAATATCGCGTACCGGCTCCCATTGCTGTGGATCAACTCCCAACCGGGCAGCAATGTCGTCAACAAACCAGGCATCAATGCCCTGCTGTTGCACCATATCGGCCACTTGCCCGATCAAAGCAACAGTATCCGGATGCCGTTCACCGGTTTGCTTGTTGATGAAAATTGGAATCGGGACACCCCAGGTCCGCTGACGTGAAATACACCAGTCCGGGCGACTTTCTACCATTCCATCAATACGTCCCTGACCCCATTCGGGCACCCAGCGTACCTGTTTAATCGCCGACTGGGCTAATCGGCGCAAGGTTTCGCCCTGCTCTCCAACTTTATCCATGGCAAAAAACCACTGTGGCGTCACCCTGAAAGCGGTTGGCGTTTTATGCCGCCAGCAATGTGGGTAACTGTGCTTGAAGTCATCCACGTACAACAGTGTTCCGGTTTCTCGAAGCACCTCGATAATCGCTGGATTCGCCTTCCAGATATGTTGACCGCCAAATCTTTCGGTATCATCAACAAATACCCCGTTACCCGCTACCGGACTCAATACTTCCAGGCCGTAAGCCCGACCTGCAGCAAAATCTTCCTGGCCATGACCAGGTGCTGTGTGGACCGCGCCAGTTCCTTGTTCAGTGGTCACATGATCGCCCAAAATCACCAATGACTGGCGATCATAAAATGGGTGTTGTAATAACTGTCGCTCCAATACTGCCCCAGGCTGGGTTTGGCTGCTGCTAACCTGTTGCAACTGGTAACGTTCCACCAGCTCATCAACCAGCTCTGCTGCCACCACCAGCGCCAGCTGACGCCCCTGTTGCTCTCCTTGTAACACCAGATAATCTATTTCGGGGTGCAGCGCCACCGCCAGATTTGCCGGTAAGGTCCACGGTGTCGTTGTCCAAATAGGAATGCCTACAGATATACCCTCGCTCACTTCAACACCAAAACCGGCCAACAGTTGTTGCGCATCAACCGCTGCAAACAGCACATCTATGCTCGACGATGTCTTGTCCTGATATTCAATTTCAGCTTCCGCCAACGCTGAACCGCAGTCAAAACACCAATGCACCGGTTTAACGCCCTGATGTAAATACCCGTTAGCAATCATCTTGGCCAGCGCGCGCAACATATCCGCTTCATAGTCAAAGTCGCTACTGGCATAGCGGTTGTCCCAATCACCAAGCACGCCCAGGCGCTTAAAATCTTTGCACTGGCGTTCTATCTGGGTCGAAGCATATTCACGACAGCGTTGTCGGAAAGTATTGGCATCTACTTTTTGCCCCACCTTGCCGATTTTTTTCTCGATCTGCACTTCAATCGGTAATCCATGACAATCCCAGCCAGGCACATACGGTGCACGAAAACCGCTCATCAACTTGGAGCGCACTACCATGTCTTTCAGAATTTTATTGACGGCATGCCCAATGTGGATATCACCATTCGCATAAGGCGGGCCATCATGCAGTATAAATAATGGTCGCTCACTGGTAGCGTTTTGTATTTGTTGGTACCAGTCCTGCGAATACCATTGCTCCAGCATTTTCGGCTCCCGCTGTGACAGGTTTGCCTTCATTGCAAATGCTGTACTAGGCAGGTTTATTGTGTCCTTATAATCCATACTCATCGGTAATTTTCATTCAATAATATTGTGCAATATTGCTCTGGCTTGATTGGCATCGCTATGCATTTGCTCGGTCATAACGGATAAGTCGCTAAACTGTTGTTCATCACGCAATCGCTGAATAAACCGAACCCGCACACGCTGCCCGTAAACATCACCGGACCAATCGAACACATGCACCTCCAACAGGTGCCGGTTGTGGTTGACGGTATCGATAACACTTGGACGATAGCCAATACTGGCAACCCCACTCCAAGGCCGCTCAGCAAACGGGTGATTATGCGTTGTTTTGCTGCGTAACTCTAGCCGTTCAGGCTCGATTTGTACCGCAAACACCCCGGTTAACAGACAACGCCAGCGACTGACATCGATATTGATCGTTGGAAAACCCAACTGTCGGCCAAGTTGCTGGCCACGCACTACCCGCCCACAGATTTCATAAGGCCTACCTAAAAGCCCGCTGGCGGTGCTGATGTCACCCATTTTTAAAGCCTGCCGAATGCGGCTGCTGCTGATTCGTTGGCCAGCATTAATCACCGTATCGTGTGGATGCACCTCAAACCCGTGTACCTCCCCTAAAGATTTGAGCAACGAAATGTCTCCAGCACGCAAATGACCAAAACGAAAATCATTACCAACCACCACATGCTTGACTGCAAGCCCCTCAACCAATACCCGCTGGATAAATGCCTGTGGCGTCTGCTGCGCTAATAGCTGATTAAAACGCAGCAACCAAAGCAAATCCAGCTGTTGCTCACGTAACTCCTGAATTCGCTGCCGGGTGCTGGTTATCCGCCCGGGCGAAAAATCCGGAGACAACACTTCTACCGGCAACGGCGCGAATGAAATTGCTCCGCTACGTTGTTTACCTGCCAGCTCACGGCATTTTGATAACAATGCCTGGTGCCCTAGGTGCACACCGTCAAAGTTGCCAATAGCGACCGCTGTTACAGGCTCTGGGCTGGCTTGCCAGTCACGAATCAACTGCATGGTCAATTTGAGCCTGCCAGGATTGCCTTAAGTCTTATCCCGAAAAGCAGCAGCATTAGCCCGTTCACCATCACACCCCCACCAACCAACGTCAGCAATACCATTGCCCGCTGCCACCAAAACCCACTCAACCAGTTATCGAATATGGCGATATACTCAACTGTCAAATAGAGTAATATCCCCATAGTCAGCGCTGACAGTACCACTTTAACCACAAATACAGCCCAACCCACAGGTAATTCCCACCACCCAGATTGCCTCAGCTTGCGCCACAGCAGGCCGGCATTCAAATAAGCTGCACCGGCGCTGGCCAAAGCCAGGGCTGCGTGTAACCCTGGTGTACTGGCTAATCGCTCCCAAAATCCAGCTGAACTTACCGGTGTCAGCAGATGCATCAGTAACAGCAATAACAGCACATTACCAAGCATATTGGTTAACATCGCAATAATCCCGATCTTGACTGGTGTCACAGTATCCTGACGGGCGTAAAATCCGGGTGCCAATACTTTAATGGCAATAAAAGCCGGTAACCCACTGCAGTAAGCCATTAATGACCAACTGGCCATGCGCGTATCAAAAGCAGTAAATTCACCATATTGAAACATCCCGGCGATCACCGGCTGGGCAAGCACTCCAAGCCCTACCGCAGCCGGCAGACCAATCAATAAAGCCAGCCGCATCGCCCAGTTAATAGTCGCTGTAAATTCGTTACTATTTGCCTGGCCGGGCTCGCGTCGGTTAAAGATTCTGGCCAGCCTAGGCAGTACCACAGTGGATAATGTCACGCCAAACACGCCCAGTGGAAACTCGAATAAGCGGTCGGAATAATACAGCCATGAAACACTGCCGGTAAGCAGCAAAGTTGCCAATAGAGTATCCAGAAGGATATTGATTTGTGCTACCGACGAGCCAAACAGCGTCGGCACCATCAAGCGCATAATTTTACGTACGCCTCGATGCGCAAAGCCCCAGCGTGGCCTGGGGAATAAGCCCATTCGTTGCAATGCCAGCAATTGCAGTAACAATTGTAATATACCTGCGGCCAACACTCCCCAGGCCAACGCAGTAATTGGCACCTCCAGTCGCGGTGCCAGCAACAGCGCAGCACAGATCAGGCTGATATTTAATAACGCCGGGGTGACCGCAGGTAACCAGAACTTTTCCCAGGTATTCAACACCCCGGCCAGCAACGCGGTTAATGAAATAAACAATAGATAAGGGAAAGTAATGCGTAACATCCCGCTGGCCAGGCCATAACTGTCGCTGCCAGGTTCAAAACCCGGTGCAACCAGACGAATCACCAACGGTGCTGCCAATACACCGAAGGCTGTAATCACCAGCAGTATCGCAAGCAAACTACCAAAAACGCTATCTATCAGCTCGCGCGCCGATTGCATGTCCCCCTGTTCGCGGTATTCCGCCAATACCGGCACAAATGCCAATGCAAACGAACCCTCTGCGAACAATCGTCGCAGTAGATTGGGAATTTTGAATGCCACAAAAAAAGCATCCGTTGCCGCGCCTGCTCCGAAACTGCGCGCCAACACAATATCGCGCACAAATCCCAGCACCCGTGAAACCAGAGTACCGCTGCTGGTATTAGCTGTTGAACGAAACAATGTAGCCATTGGGCGAATTATAAAGTGCTTATGAGCTGTTCCAAGCTTCTGGGCGATTTTTCTTGCCAATGAAGCAACACCGAATAGTATATTACTCAATCCAAACGCTTGATTGAGAACAAAATTCATTGCATAATTGGCGGCTTTTCACAACCTTCTCAGGAGAGTAAACTCTGTGGCTAACATCGCATCTGCGCGCAAACGCGCAAGCCAGGCTGAAGTTAACCGTAAACACAACGCCAGTATGCGTTCTGCCTTACGAACCAGTATCAAAAAAGTAGTTAAAGCTGTTGCTGCCGAAGACAAATCCGGTGCAGAAGCTGCATATATTGAAGTTGTACCGGCCATTGACAAAGCGGTCAGCAAAGGATTGATTCATCGCAATAAAGCAGCGCGACATAAATCACGCCTAAATGCGCACATCCGCGCATTGTAATTATTCAACGATGATTATTCTGGGAAGCTGAACTTCGGCTTTTCACCTAGTATTCCCTGAAGGAGTACTGTTCATTGCTGGGGGTCAAATCGGATATCCTGTTCAGGCTTATCAGGCATCTCAGCTGCCAGCATTGCTTTCAGCTTTTGCATGACCGCCAACTGCAATGGCTTTAGCCCCTTGCGGCTTACTGCTGAAATCACAAACCAGGGCATTTCCCAATCGAGTTCAGTTAATGTTTGGCGAGCTATCTCATCGGCTGCTTCATCAGCTAGGATATCCGCCTTATTCAGCACCAGCCAACGAGGCTTGGCTGCCAGTTTTTCACTGTATCGATGAATTTCGTGCTCCAGCTCTTTAATCTGCTGCGCCGGAGTCTGTCCATCAAGTGGTGCAATATCCACCAGGTGCAACAGTAACCGGGTCCGCTCAAGATGCCGTAGAAACTGTAACCCCAGCCCTGCCCCATCTGCTGCACCGGCGATAATGCCGGGAATATCAGCTATAACAAAACTTTCCTCCGGCCCCAGTCGTACCACACCGAGGTTCGGATATAAGGTAGTGAAGGGATAGTCTGCGATTCGCGGCCGCGCAGCTGAAACTGCACTGATCAGTGTCGATTTGCCTGCATTGGGCAAGCCCAACAGACCAACATCGGCCAGTAATTTTAATTCCAGGCGCAACCGTACAGCCCCTCCAGGTTTCCCTGGTGTTGTTTTACGTGGGGCCCGGTTTGTTGAGGATTTGAAATGGATATTACCTAAACCACCTTGCCCGCCTTCGGCAACACAAAGCCGCTGTTCAGATTCAGTAAGATCCCCCAATAACCGGTTATCTTCGTCGTCATAAACACTGGTTCCCACCGGTACTCGAATAATGATGTTTTCAGCGCCTTTTCCATACATTTGGCGGCCGCGCCCTGATTGCCCATTCTGTGCATTAAAATGTCGGGTGTGGCGAAAATCGACCAATGTATTCAAACCAGTATTGGCGACCAGCCAAACACTGCCACCATCACCACCATCACCACCATCAGGCCCGCCGAAAGGTACATACTTTTCCCGGCGGAAACTGGAGGATCCGTCTCCGCCTTTACCGGCAGAAACCTGAATAACAGCTTCATCTACGAATTTCATTGAAAATTCCAGGAAGGATTTCTATCCGGATAAACAGCCGGCAGAAATCGATGACTTGTGGGTATGACCAAGGCTAAACAAGAAAAAGCCCGGTGACTGCTGATTTAGTAACCGGGCTTATACTGCTTGACGTTTCAACTCTGGGACTCGTCAGCCTGCGATTATACTGACAAATTTGCGTTTTGGAAATCCCTTGTGGGCAAAAGCCACTTTGCCGTCGGCCAATGCAAACAGTGTATGGTCACGACCAACACCAACATTGTCGCCGGCGTGGAAGCGTGTGCCGCGCTGGCGTACCAGGATATTACCTGCTTCAACCTGCTCACCACCATAACGCTTAACGCCCAGGTATTTAGGATTCGAATCGCGGCCGTTTCGTGTACTGCCGCCAGCTTTCTTATGTGCCATTGCTCAATTCCTCGTTTCAGACTGAGATATCAGTAATCTTCAGCTCGGTATAGTTCTGGCGATGGCCTTGAGTAGTGCGGGAATTCTTGCGGCGGCGAAACTTGATAACACGTATCTTATCTCCGCGGCCATGCTTTAGCACTTCAGCCTGCACTTTTGATCCAGCCACCAGTGGGTTACCCACCGATACTTTCTCACCATCTGCAATCATTAATACTTGATCCAGGCTAATGCTGCTGCCTGGTTCTGCATCAATGTGCTCTACTCTTAATACATCACCTGGCGCCGCTTTATATTGCTTACCACCGGTCTTGATTACCGCGTACATGCGATACTCCTACAGTTCGTTGGACCAAAGAGCGAGAATGTTAGCGAACCTCAGCTCTCAGGTCAACATTTTTGACCCAAATATTCCGCTTTATGGCAGATATTTTTGAGTCTTACTAAAACCCACCATTCAACCAGGTTGATCTGCACCCCCAACGCTTTCGGGCAAACCTTCAGCGGCACATCACCTGGTTGCTGAGTTTGCTGATATCCACGCTTTCATCCAGCCCACCCGATAACGGTGACAGCAGGTTGAATTCAATGCTTTGCACACCCTGATTGTTATTACTAAAAGCGTGCTGATAAGTACCCACAGCAGTAACCGAAGTAGTTACCGGCATGCACAATGGGCAAAAACCGGATGCCTGGAAAACTGTGCCGTTGGGGTTAGCCGCAAAGCTGCCATTGGCGCGTGCACTCACCCAGCGCGCCTGGCCTGCATCATCAAAGAAATAACGCAAATACCCTTGCGCAGACTGGGTGACAGCCATGGATACCCCACCTTGACCACCTGGTGGGATATCCCATACGCCATTCACATTCAACAAAGCACCACTAACGGATGGGCAAGTGGTATTTACAAGAAAACGCATTAATTCACTGCCGGACTCACCTAGCAGGTCATAACTGTAAACCAGCTCCGCTTCATTCAATATAGTGACCCCTACCCTGCCTGCTGTTTGTTGCTGCTGGCTAATGCCATCACTGACCGGGGTCCGTAGCAAACCAGTGAAAGTCCGATCACCAGCTTCCGGTACCGGCGCTGAACTACCGAAGAACATCGGATCACCATTTTCATCAAAGGTAAACCACAAAGCACCGTAAAAATTACCTACCCGGCCAAAATCAATGCCCTGGCGGGTACTGCCACCATCGCGCGCGTAAGCGGTCTCGCGTGGCACCACTACCTGACTGTCATCAAAATCAAGCGTTGCAGCAATATTTAAAGTACGTTCACCGGCAGCAATATTGCGTGGAATCAAATACCAGCGGCCGGATAACAACTCGGGCTGAGTAACATTCAAATTGATATTGCCATTGGCATCAGCAGGGATGCTGAATATGCGGCTTTGCGGGGCAGGCTCAACAAAAGGCTGGTTGGCAAAAGCCAGATTGAACGGTACCCGTACAGCCTGTAGCTCGATATCAGTCCCATTAACCTGGACATCCAGCTCGGTGGCATTGTCCGGAACATCAATAAAAATCAGGTTGTGCTCAGTATTGCCAGGCAGACTGATGTCTCTGGCGATACCGTCAAATAATGGTAATGTCTGAATGACATGGTCCGTATCACGTTCGACAAAAACCGAGAATACGCCGACATTACCGGCATTTTCTCGGCTGGTTCCCAGCGCTACCGCGCCCCAGTAATTTTCGCCCACCTGCAAGTTGCCCGCATCCCAGCCCAGGGTGATACCGATCTCAGCATTGTTATCAGAACGTGCAGGTGCATTGATGAACAGATTCGGATCAGTATTGGCGACGGGCAGATGCAGGGCTGCATATTGTGCACGAATGTTATCGCTGCCGGCAGCCGAAGCTTGCCAGTTCTGCAGCAGTATCCAGTAACTACCAGCATCCGGCATATCAAACTCACATTCCTCCAGATTGGAGGTGGTCAAACTTGCGCACTGCTCTTCGAATTCATCAGCCTGTCCATTGCCGTTCAAATCCAGCCCAACATATAAATCAATGTCCGCAGCTGAAGAGCCAAGTGTTTCAACCCGCATTCTTAGCGTCCCTTGCGGTACATTAAGCAACTCAACCCGGCGGCCGGTATCACTGTCGTATGGATCAGTCCGGGTGAGGTCCTGTGCAACATTACCACTGGAAAATATAGGTTCGACCAGTTCAGAAACCTGCCAGGTAGCATCATTCATGGCTACCAAACCACTCAGCGAGGTTTCGACCCTCCCGCGTGTTTGCGAAGTGGTGATCTGTAATGCCTGTGGTAACTGCCCGCCACTGAATAGAACAGCCACAGGTAACCTTTGTGTCAACGGCTGTCCATCTGGCGCGCTATTTGTGGTCATTATCACGTTGGCTGTTTGCCAGTTTCCAACCAGGTTGGAATTGTTTAAGTTGGCTGTAATGGTTATATTTCTTTGCTGATCAGCACTCAAATTAAAACTACTGGGAGTAACGCTCAAAAACGCCTGATCAGTGGACAACTGCCAGCTGCCACCACCCATCTGATCCTGTACTGTTCTTGTGGCAGCGCATTGATCCACACAATTATCCAGTTGCACGCCTGGAAGATTCAAACTGCCAGGGTTTCCGCCATTGACAGGGTTAGCACTCAAAAAATCGCTCCTATCTATCGGCAGAAACAACCCGGCGCGCACTGCCTGGCCAGCATTTAACACCCCTGCGCCCCGTTCATTAGCGCCGATCTCCGGATCAACAGCACTTCCCTGCACCGGCCAAATCGAAGTGGTTTCCAAAGCAGACATTACCTGAGCGACAGACCAATCAGGCCGAGCACCCATAATCAAAGCTGCTGCACCGGCAGTGTGCGGTGACGACATGGATGTACCGCTGATCGCTTGGAATTGATCCTCAATATTCAACGCACCAAGAATGTTGGTGCCTGGGGCAACCACATTGGGTTTCAAAACGCCTGGGATTTCAACATTTGGCCCACGCGAGCTGCTCAAGGCAAGCTGTGCGCCCGCTGCCGGCACGTTCGCAGCTTCAAAACTTCCTATTCGACCACTGTGATTATTGCCGGTATTCAGCCAGGTACGGATTTGATCACCGAAGTTATCACCGATATGCACCGTCGGCAGACAATGATCATCATCGATAATACTTTCACCGCTTGCATCGGTATTCGCCAGAATATACCCGCCGGCGCCGGCTTGCAGAACATTTAAGCCTTTTTCCACACGCCCATATATACCTCGGTCACAGACCACAATTTCACCATTAAAAGTTCCAGGTGGAAATGGGTTACTGGCGCCTGTATTGCCATTACAACCTGGTCCCAGTTCAGCAACTCCAGTACCGCATAGGGCATTTCCAAAATCACTCGCATGCACAATCGTCCGAGGTCCGATACCGGCCGATCTTCCAGCACCAAATACACCCTGCGGCGGTGAGCTATTCCCCCCAGACAGGTTTACTAAAGGATTGCCAAGCACCCGGTCATGGGTAATATTTCCCGCAGCCATTACCCATGGAGAATGCGCCGGAGAACCAACCGTTCCAGCTTGGGGCCCACTGTTACCGGCAGAAACCACTGCCAATATCCCAGCGTCCCGTAAATCCAGTAATTCCAGGTTAATAAAACCAGACAACCAAGGTGTAAAGCCTGCCGGCACAGCCGCCCCCAATGACAGATTAACTAAATCCACACCATCCAATAAGGCTTGATCCAGGGCGGCTAAAATACCACTGCTTGGGCAGCCGGGTTGTGCGCTTGGGTCCCCCGGAGAGGTGTTCAGGCATACCTTATAAGCAATAATATTGGCACGCGGCGCAACACCGGAAAGATTAAACTCGACCGGCAGCCCGCCTGCACCCAAACCCAAAGTTCGAGTCAATGGGTTACCTGCCGCTATACTGGCCACGTGACTGCCATGCCCCGCGGTGTCGAATCCATTCTGATCGGCTTCGTCAGTGAAATCATAAACACCGATCAGTTTGTTATTACATTGAATTTCCGGAAATTGTGGACTGTTGCATAATCCCAACAGTTGACCCAGAGGGTTGCTGTGGGTAAAGCCGTCTTCTGCAGTTTCAGCGAAAAATGGGTGCTCCCAATTAATACCGGAGTCGATTATCCCGATAATAACCCCTTCACCACGGCTAGGCGGACTATTGACACCACTCCAGACTGCGGGAGCATTGATATACCCTGGACCACTATCCAAATGCAATTCAAACAGCTGTTCGGGTTCAACCGCAACCACAGCCGACAGCTCGGCCATTTGCGCAGCTTCTGTGGCTGTCATGCTGACAGAAAAACCATTTAATAATGCTGTGTAGCTATGTTGTGGCTGTAACACATGCCCCATCAACTGAGCTGCATCTGACAGTGTTTGTTCACGTTGCAGCTCTAATTGCTGGAGATAATTCTGCACCTCAATATCTTTATTGAGAGAGCGGTTTTTCGCCATATTCCATATGCTGGTATCAGCTACTATATCCGGCGCATTGAGCAAGCCCGGCTTAGTCAGTTTAATAATGTAATTTTGTACCTGAGCTGCAGCGACATCATTCGGTTGTGCCGCCGATACCTGTCCGGTGCCGGTCAATAAAATGATCGCCAATAACAATGGGCGAAATTGAATAGCTGTTAATTGCGTTATGCTCATAGCTTTACTCTGCGAACTCAAAGTCGCGTAATGTCACCAACTCCTCACCAGAAGTTGGATGAATTCCCACCGTAGCATCAAAATGATCTTTGGTTAAACCCGCTTTAACCGCCACCGCGAATCCCTGCACAATTTCGGCTGCATCAACCCCAATGATGTGCAACCCCACCACAACGTTGGTGGCATCATCGACGATCATTTTCATGAAAGTCTTTTCTTGAATATCCGTCAGCGTATGTTTCATCGCCCGGAAACTCGACTTATAAATACGTAATCGGCCATATTTTTCCTTGGCCTGTTGTTCGGTATAACCTACCGTGCCGATTGGAGGCTGGCTGAATACCGCTGACGGCACCAGTACATGATCAGCCTGACGGGGCATGTTACCGAACTCAGTATCTGCAAAAGCATGCCCTTCACGAATGGCTACCGGGGTCAAGTTAATCCGATTGGTCACATCACCCACTGCGAATATATGTGGCTCGCTGGTGCGCGAATCGACATTCACTGGAATGGCACCTGAGACATCGGTTTTAATACCTGCCTGATCCAGGCCCAGGTTCCAGGTATAGGGTTTTCTTCCGGTAGCAAACATCACCTGATCAGCTTCGCTTTCAGTGCCATCCTGATAACTGACCTTGAGCGCTCCATTTTGCTTGCGTTTTAAGTCTGCTACCTGGCTGTGATGATTAATAACAATGCCTTTTGCCTGCATTTCATGTTCCAGGCGATCACGCAAATCATCATCAAAACCACGCAAAATCTTATCACCGCGATAATCCAGGCGAACCTGGCTGCCCATACCATTAAAAATACCGGCAAACTCCACCGCAATATAACCACCGCCAGCAACCACAATACGCTTTGGCAGCTCCTTCAAGTGAAACGCCTCATCAGAGCTGATAGCTAACTCGCTACCGGGAAATGCCGGTACAAAAGGCCGACCACCTGTGGCAATCAGGATTTTCTCAGCATGCAATACCTGTTCACCCACCTGCACCTGCTGCTGATCAAGCAATACCCCCCGGCCCATAAATGTGGTAACACCGGCATTGTCCAGTAAACGGTGGTAGACCTGATTGAGCCGGTCGATTTCTCTGTCCTTATTAGCAATCAACGATGACCAGGAAAACCGAGCTTCATCAAGCCGCCAGCCAAACCCTTGTGCGGCTTCAAAATCTTCCGCAAAATGTGAGGCATAGACCAGCAACTTTTTAGGCACACAACCACGTATCACACAGGTTCCACCCATCCGGCTTTCTTCACAGATCGCCACCCTGGCTCCATGTCCCGCTGAAATACGCGCTGCACGTACTCCGCCTGATCCACCGCCAATCACGATAAGATCAAATTGTTGCTGTTCAGTCATGTAATACCTTGGTCTTGCCATCATTTGCAAACCGCATTATAGATACTCAATGAAAAAACTGGTTAATGCTTACTTAAACACAGATTATCGGGTGCATTTACCCAGTGGCTGGCTATCGCTGAAAGTTGGACAGACAGTAGTGCCCACCGGCAGTTTCATAGCTACTCAAGAGTGGTTGATTATTACTGCCTGTAACCCTGCTTCAAAGCAGCTCAAAAATACCCATAATTTTGCCAGGCATTGCCTCTTAAGCCGGCATTTATCAAAAGCCGGTTTTAGTGCTTACCCCAGTTTTGCCGTAGCAGGCAACCGACAGCCACAGTGGCCGGTAGAATACGGCTGCCTGGTGGTCAGTGATCGATGGTTGCCGTTGTTTTTGCTGGCGCGCCGGTTTAAACAATACGCTGTAATCACATGCCGACCCGATGATGCTGTGCATTTGTGTATCATGCGTGCTCAGAGCTCACCGATAAAGATGATTAATCACCCTTACATAGATTTTGTATAACATCAGTCATGGATCAACTTTTAACAGCCGACAAAGTCAGCTATGAACGCTTCTATCGCAGTGTCTTCGGCACTGCCAGCATTCATCTGAAAATCGGCGGATGTTTGCTGCTGACCGGTGCCAATGGTGCTGGGAAGACCACCTTAATTAAGTTACTGGCTGGTGTATTGCGGCCAACCACGGGAACTGTAAGCTGTTGTGATCAACATTTTGTCGGACATCAGCTTGGTTTACACCAGGAACTGACTGTGCAGGAAAACCTCCACTGGTATTTGCGATTATGGGGAAGTGATCTGGGGCATCGGGAGGCCAGCCAAAAAATTGAAGCTGCTCTGGCACGCCTGGAATCAATTGCATTGCGTTCCCAACGTGCCGGCAGTTTGTCAGCAGGTCAGGCTAAACGTGCCGCTCTGGCAAGGTTATTCTTGGTACCACGCTGCTTGTGGTTGTTGGATGAACCGTTCGTAAACCTGGATCAGGTCAGTATAGATTTACTACTCCATGAAATCCGTGAACACTGTGCTGCCGGAGGTGGCGCTGTGATTGCCAGCCACGCGCTGGGACTGGCTGATCTGCCTCGCAGCCAGCGGCTTAAATTGCCGATTATCCGCCCCAAATTACAGCACCAGTCAGTCGCATGAACAAATTACTGGTGATCATCGGACATGATTTACGGCTGGCATTTCGACGTCGTAGCGAGTGGTTTCAACCTTTGTGGTTCCTGCTATTGGTTGTTGCACTGTTTCCACTGGGTATCGGCCCACAGCCGGCTTTACTTAGCCAAATTGCAGCTGGTGTGATCTGGATCGCTGCGCTGTTATCCAATATGCTCAGCCTGGAAAGCCTGTTTCGCGAAGACGCTCAAAACGGCCGCCTGGAACAATGGTTGTTACTGGATGCTTCATTGCCGGCGCTGGCTGCCGGACGGACCTTTGCCCACTGGTTGGTAACCGGCCTGCCGGTTATTTTAATCAGTCCATTGCTGGCTGCCTGGATGCAATTACCGCAGGCTGCGATGGATACCTTAATCCTGTCCCTGCTGCTGGGCACACCCACCCTTAGCTTACTGGGCAGTTTAGGCGCCGCGCTGACACTGGGCAGCCGCCAGGGCGGGATGTTGCTGGCATTGCTGATTGCGCCGCTCAGTGTCCCGGTATTGGTATTTGCCACCAATGCTGTTAGTGATGCGGCTTCCGGCTTTATCGCTGACACACAATTGCTGTTGCTAGGTGTTATTCTGCTGTTTGCGATAACACTGATACCATTTGCCATTGCCGCAGCCTTGCGGATTCACTTGCAGGAGTAAGCTTGACTAGTAATACATCACTCTGGAAACACACCAAAACATGGTTTCACAGGTGGGGCTCACCGGCCTGGTTTTACCGGACCAGCGGCCTGATTATCCCGTGGCTTTGGGCAGGCTTTTTTCTGCTGGCTGTACCCGGGTTATTTTGGGGTTTATTTATTGCACCTGCAGATTACCTGCAAGGTGACAGCTACCGGATTATTTTCATTCATGTTCCCAGCGCCTGGCAATCGATGCTTATTTTTGCAGTAATGGCCGGCTTCGCGCTGATCGGAATGGTTTGGCGTATCAGGGTGGCAGAAACATTGGCGATGTGCTGTGCACCAATAGGCGCAGCATTTACCGTTGTTACTCTAATTAGTGGCAGTTTATGGGGCAAACCAACCTGGGGCACTTTTTGGCAATGGGATGGTCGAATGACATCAGAGTTAGTTCTGTTGTTTTTATATTTGGGTGTGATCGGTCTTCAGCAAGCCATTGAAGAACCGCGCAGAGCCGCACGGGCAGCCGGTTTACTGGCTTTAGTGGGGGTGGTGAATTTACCGATCATTCATTATTCCGTGGAGTGGTGGACGACTTTGCATCAGGGTACGACAGTCAGTTTGTTGGGCGAATCCAGCATTGCCCCCAGTATGCTATGGCCATTGTTATTAATGGTCGGCGCAGCCAAATTCTTTTTTGCTGCCAATCTATTGAGCCGTACCAGAAACACCCTGCTGGTCCAGGACCGTGAAAAAAACTGGGTGCGGGAAACGGTTTGGGGAGTAAAACAATGAGCATGGATTGGTTGTCCGGACCGCATGCAACGTTTATCCTGTCCGCATACGGGATTGCTCTAGTGGTATCTTTATATGTTGCGCTAGCACCCGTGTTCTCAGGCAAACGGCAACGACGGCTAATCGCCGACATGCATCAACATCAGGACCAGCAGACAACATGACACCAACCCGAAAACGCAGGCTTAAAATAGCTCTATTTATTTTGATTGGTGCGGGCAGCGCGACCTCATTAATGCTATACGCACTCAGTGATAATTTGCTGTATTTTCAAAGCCCCAGCGATGTTGTCGGCACTGTAATACCCGAAGGTAAACGTTTCCGACTTGGCGGATTAGTACAGCCCGGCAGTGTGCACCGAGACCCGGATTCTCTAACAGTCAGTTTTGTTGTAACCGATGGCCAGCAGGACATCACTGTCAATTTCAACGGCATCCTGCCGGACCTGTTTCGTGAAGGCCAGGGCGTCATCGCCAACGGTTCTTTGCAGGCATCAGGTCAATTCGCAGCCCGTGAAGTATTGGCTAAGCATGATGAGAATTATATGCCGCCAGAGGTTAGGGATAGTCTTAAGTAGGTCGGTTACGAGCCGAAGGCGAGGAGCCGACAATCACATGGCTCACTGAATTCAAAATATTTATCTCGACATGTCGGCTCGCCACCTTCGATGGCTAACCGACCTACGACTTCTCGTACTCACAAACCACATCCGTATAAATCCCACCGCGCACATTAAATTTAGAACGCAACTTCATATATCTTGGCGAACACGCACCGATCAGCTCATCTAACATTTGATTGGTAATGGCCTCATGAAAAGCGCCTTCATCTCTAAACGACCAAACGTACATTTTCAATGCTTTAAGCTCAACACACAATTGATCAGGAATATAGTCAATGTACAACGTGGCAAAATCTGGCTGACCTGTTTTCGGACATAGGCAAGTGAACTCAGGGATTTCGATTTTAATCGTGTAATCACGTTCTGGCTTAGGATTAACAAATGTTTCTAGAGCTTTAGCTGGCTGCGTACTCATTTTATTTCCACCTCAAGAATCAGGGGAAACATAGTACCAAACTGACCACTATTATAGCAATGCCTTTGCCTAACGCTTTATCCTAACTATGTCTTATGTTTAAATGATTTCAAAGGAAACAAGACCTAGGCTCGGAGCCTAAATTTTAAATTCATTCCTAAAAGTTCTTAGGAATCAATATAAATTTCGTGTTTGTATGAGGAGGTATTAATCTCAATGAAGCACCTAAAATACAAAAAAACTATTTTTACAGCTGTCATGTTCTTAACAGTTACGCTGATATTGTCCAATGACTACATCACCGGCAATGGCCAGTTTGTTAATTTTTTATCTACGCAAAAATTTAGTAAAAAAGCACAGAAGAAAGCTTGCCTTGAACTGATAAAAGCAACCTGGGACGCAAAACAAACAAAAGATATTGACGATAAAGTGCCCCTAGAAAAGCTCTTTCGTGCAATATTTGCCAATACTATCTCTAACGATATGAATAACAAGGTCAAAAATCGTGGCAGCATGACCTTAAAGAAACAAACACATTATAACTTTGCAGCAAAAAAAAGTTTTGGCGTTGTGCTAAATAAAATTAATTACACCATAGATCTACCCAAAACTTTAAAAGGAACATTCAAATCAACTGAAAACGAATGCTCCTATTATTTCAGCAAGGGTTACAGAGCATGCATCAGTAAAAAGGTGTGGGGGATTAGCGTTTGGACCTATCTTGAATCAATTCGTGTCACCCAAACCAAACTGTATGTAAATTTCACAAGCAAAAAAAACAACATTGTCATGGATTATTAGAAGTAGAGTCGTCGTATGAATAATGAGTGGAATTTGCCCCAGTTCCTTAAATTGGGGCACTCATTTTCCTAAGAATTCTGCCAAAGCCGCCAATCT
>JAJFKX010000022.1 GCA_021772985.1 Gammaproteobacteria bacterium | reverse complement strand
CCCAGCTCAAAGAAGTTATCGTCGATCCCGACCTGATCGACCGGTAGCAATGATTGATAGATATCTATCAGTTGGGATTCCACTTCATCGCGTGGCGCCACATACTGCTGCCGGTAAGCTTCCCAGTCCGGCATCGGCAAGGCCTTGCGGTCCACCTTGCCGTTGGCCGTTAACGGGAATGACTCCAGCTGCATGATCACCAGCGGTACCATGTAACCTGGTAATACCTGCTGCAGGGCTTCTTTCAACTCATGTTCACACAAACCACTATGTGAGACTACATATCCAACCAACTGCTGGCCCAGCTCACTGTCCAGCACCTGTACCAGTGCAGACTCCACGCCTGGTTGCTGTTCCAACCGGCTCTCAATCTCACCCAACTCAATTCGGAACCCGCGCACCTTCACCTGGTGATCGGTTCGGCCTACATATTCAATCACCTCATCTTCACGGTAGCGTGCCAGATCACCCGTCCGATACAAACGCCCGCCCGATTTACCATATGGGTTCGGGACAAATTGTTCCGCAGTTAATCCTCCTCTGTCCAGATAACCACGCGCCAACCCCTCACCGCCCAGGTATAACTCGCCCACCACGCCTAGCGGTAACAACGACATATTGGCATCAACTATATAACCCTGCGTATTACCTATCGGGCCACCAATCGGCACCCCGGCATTCCCATCCATATCACGTGGTACCTGATAACAACATGCAAATGTCGTACTCTCCGTCGGGCCGTATCCATTGATGACCTGGACTTCAGGATCAAGTCCATGCAAGCGTTCCACGTGCGCCCACGACACTGCTTCACCACCCACCGCCAGCTGCCGTAAGCCCAACAAACAATCCGGCGACTCATCCATCAGCGCATTAAACAGTGCCGAGGTCAGCCATAGACTATTTACTTTCTGATCACCAATAGCATGTGCCAACGCCCCTGCTTCAGGAATAGTTCCAGGCAGCAAAATACAACTGCCGCCATATGACAACGAACCCCAGATTTCCAGTGTTGATGCATCAAACGCTACCGGTGCTGCCTGCAACATCCTGATGCTGCTATCAAATGACATGTAATCCACACCAAACAATAACCTCCTGATACCCTGATGGGTCACCAACACGCCCTTGGGCTGCCCCGTTGAACCCGATGTGTAAATCACATAGGCCAGGTTATTGCTGCTTGTCGACAATCCAGGATTGTCATCACCACAGCCTGTTAATTCACCTTTTAATGTGTCCAAATTCAATGCCTGAACACCCAGCTGACCAGCCACTTCAACATCGCCGGCCGTTAGCAATAAGCCAACATCTGCATCCTGCACCATATACAGCAAACGGTTTTTCGGATATTCCATATCCAATGGCACATAGGCTCCACCTGCTTTCAATATACCCAGCAAAACAACTATCATTTCCGGGCTGCGTTGCATGCATACACCAACCCGCTGCTCGGACGTTACACCCTTCAACAGCAGATAATCGGCCAGCTGATTGGCTTGACGGTTGAGTGCCTGGTAACTGAGGTACTCATCCCCCATCACCAGCGCAATTGCATCCGGATTTAATTCAGCCTGTCGCTCAAACAGCTCATGAACCCCTTGCTCTGTAGGCAATTCAGTAGCCGTGTCATTCCACTCCAGTAACTGTTGCTGTTGTTGGTTGGTAAGCAAACTGATCTGAGCTAAACTGCGCTCTGCTTCAGCTGCCAATTCACTCAATAATTGTTGATATTGACCCAGCAATCGTTCCATCGTCGTTTCATCAAAACGGTCCACATCGTAATAAAGCCCAAGCTGTAAACACTCTTGCTGCATCAGCATAATCAAGGTAATTGGATAGTGGGTCTGTTCCTGACCACCACGACGGGCCATTTGTAACCGTAGACTAGAGTCTGCGCGTTCCTGCTCACTCAATTCAACTGTCGGATAGTTCTCATACACCACCAGCGTTTCAAACAGCGGCATACCTGCTTGCACTTCACTGCATTGCTGGATGTCCACCAACGGCAGATAACCATAGCGCTCACGCTGCAGATGTAATTGCTGGAATCTCTCCAGATATCCCAGCACGCTTTGTCCTTCTTCCACACTCGCCCGCACCGGTAATGTGTTGATGAACGGACCAATAATTTCTCCTACTCCATCCAGCTCCGCCGGACGACCCGACACCGTGGTCCCAAATGCCACTTCCGATTCGCCACTGTAGCGGCTCAACAACAAGCCCCACGCGGACTGCAATATGGTGTTCAGGGTTAAATGATGGCGCTGGGCAAATGACTGCAGGCGTTCACTTTGTTGCTCACTTAAACGCGCGCCAGTTCGAGCCTGCTCAACAATGACCTGCCCCACCTTAGATTCACCAAACGGCAATAACGTCGGCGCCTGGATGCCTGATAAATGATCACGCCAGAATCCTTCCGCTCTCCCTTTATCCTGGCTGATCAGCCAGCCAATATAATCAGCAAACCGTGCCTCAGGCCCCAACACTACCGGTTGACCTGATAGCTCGCCAGCATACAACTTGGCCAGATCACGCATCACCAACGGCATCGACCAGCCATCCAGCAACGCATGATGACAACTCCATAGGAACCGGTATGAGCCTTGCCCTTCAGCCACCAGATAACAACGCATCAGCGGACCACTCGCCGCTGCATAACCACGCTCGCGATCGCTGCTCATCAACTCCCGCCAACGCTCAGCCCGTTGTTCATCACTCAAACCCGACCAGTCATGCTCATGCCATGGCAATTCACTGACCGCCGGGATCACCTGCTGCGGCTGTTCGCCTTCCAAACCCCAGAACACTGTCCGCAATACGCCATGACTGGCCAGCAACTGTTCCCATGCTCGACGATAGGCTGGCACATCCAGATTCCGAAGATCCAGTCCCAGTTGAACCACATAATGACCTGCGCCCGCTTCCGCTTCGGAGTGGAACAGCATGCCTTGCTGTACTGAAGACAATGGATAGATCGATTCAATTCCTTCGCCATTCTCATCACCCTGCCAGGCACGCAGATCATCCAACTGACTTTGATTTAACTGACACAACGGGTAA
>JAJFKX010000021.1 GCA_021772985.1 Gammaproteobacteria bacterium | reverse complement strand
GTCCCTGGAACTGTCCCAGGTAGTTAAAACTCAACTCCACCGGCTGTGCAGGGCTCAAGCTTGTCCTGATCTCAGCGTCCGGATGCAGATACCTCAGCAACCCATAACCGATACCCTTGTTAGGAATCGATCGCAGCTGTTCCTTCACCCCCATCAACTGCTCGCCCAGCGTGCCTGACTCCATACCGCTTAGAGTCACCGGGTAGATCGAGGTAAACCAACCCACCGTCCGGGTAATATCCAGTTCCTCTCCCACCAGCTCACGGCCATGGCCTTCCAGGTGCAGACTGATGCCATCTCGTCCCGTCCACTCCCGGTAACCCAACAACAATGCCGTCAGCAACACATCATCGATCTGTGTCCGATACGCTGCGTTTACCTGTTTGAGCAACTGCTCGGTCTGAGTCTCACTTAAACTGACTCGCTGACCTTTGCTCTGGCCAACAAGATTGCTGCCCTCTTGCTCCACATACAATGGCTCAACACCACCTGCCTGTTCCTGCCAGTATTCCAGCTCTCCTGCCAGTTCCTCGGACAACACCTGTTCATGCAAATGTGCAGACCACGCCTGGTACGAGTAACTCTTGACCGGCAGTTGCAATGCTTCAGACTGTTGCAACTGCTCATAACCTATACATAAATCTTCCTGCAAGATCCGCCACGACACGCCATCCACGCCCAGGTGATGAATCGCCAACAACAATCGCTGACTACCATCGGGCAATACAAACAAACAGCTCGCCAGCAAACAACCGGACTCCAAATCCAGGCTCCCCTGAACTTCACTGCCGATCCGGTCAATCTCTCCGGATATATCTTCTACACCACTCAATTCCTCATAACGCAGCGTGATCTGTTCAACCTGTGCTGCTATCGCCTGACTCTGCCAAGCGCCTTCCGGGTAATACAACCGCAACGCATCATGGTGATTGACCAGTCCTGTCAGTAACTGCTCCAGCAGTCCTTTATCCGCTTGCGCAGGCAGCTTGAACAGCATCGCCTGGTTCCAGTGATGGGCACTGGCATAATCAGCTTCCGCAAACCAGCTCTGCGCCGGCGTTAAACCCACCTCACCGGTTACCAATCCCTGCTCGGCATCGCTGACATCACTGCGCTCTGCCACCAGCGACAATTGACGCACCGTCTGGTGGGTGAACACATCACGTACGCTCAAGCCAAGACCAAACTGCCTGGCCCGCGAGACCAGCTGGATACTGATGATCGAATCACCACCCAGCTCAAAGAAGTTATCGTCGATCCCGACCTGATCGACCGGTAGCAATGATTGATAGATATCTATCAGTTGGGATTCCACTTCATCGCGTGGCGCCACATACTGCTGCCGGTAAGCTTCCCAGTCCGGCATCGGTAAAGCCTTGCGATCCACCTTGCCGTTGGCCGTTAACGGGAATGACTCCAGCTGCATGATCACCAGCGGTACCATGTATCCAGGCAACACTGCTTGTAATGCTGTTTTCAGTTCAGACTCATCAAGCTGCTGTGTTGTGGCCACATAACCCACCAGTTGCTGACCCAATGCACCATCCAAAACCTGCACCAGTGCAGACTCCACACCCAGCTGCTGTTCCAGTCGACTCTCTACCTCGCCCAGCTCTATCCGGAACCCGCGCAGCTTCACCTGGTGGTCGATTCGTCCCAAAAACTCTAAATTTCCATCCGGCAGCCATCGAACCAGATCACCCGTCTTATACAAACGTGAACGCTCATCATCACAGAAGGGATCTGTTATGAACTTCTCAGCTGTCAACTCAGCACGGTTCAAATAACCTCGTGCCAGACCAGCACCTCCTATATATAATTCACCGGGAACCCCAACCGGTACCAATTGTTTGCGTGCGTCCAGGCAATATAACTTGATGTTATTAATCGGCTTGCCGATCGGGATCGTCGTGACCTCAACATATCCGGCGCAATCCCAATAGCTAACATCAATCGCTGCTTCTGTTGGACCATACAGGTTATGTAGTTGCGCGCTTGTTCCTGTCTGGTAATAAGATTGCACCAACTCACGACTTAACGCTTCCCCGCTACAGAAAACCCTGCGCACCCCGATACATTGCGACCATTCTTCTGCATTGAGCATCACTTGCAGCATCGAGGGCACAAAATGTAATGTGCTGATCTCATAACGCTTAATAGTGTCCAGCAGATAAGCGGGATCCTTGTGACCTTCCGGTTCAGCAAATACCACCACAGCACCTACGCTCACCGGCCAGAAAAACTCCCATACCGATACATCAAACGTATACGGTGTCTTCTGTAAAACCCGCTCGCCCGGCTCCAAACCATAATGAGACTGCATCCAATCCAGTCGGTTGACCAAAGCTTGATGTTCTATACTTACCCCTTTGGGTTCTCCGGTAGAACCTGAGGTATAAATCACATAAGCCAAGTGATTTGAATTTAAACCTAACCCATCTACATCCAGGTTCTCGGCACTGTAACTCAGCAGGTATTGTGCGAACTCGGCACAATCCAAACGCACGTAATGGCTTGCAGCTGATGAGGGTAATACTGATAACAACCGGCTTTGCGTGAACACCACCGGCGCTGCACTATCAGCCAGTATTGTGCTTAAACGGGCCTCTGGAAAACCCGGATCCAATGGCATATAGGCTCCACCGGCTTTAACGATTGCCAAGATACCAACCAGCATCTCGACAGACCGTTCCAAACACAGCCCTACCAATGTATCTGGGCCAACCCCCTGTTCAATCAGATAATGTGCCAGGCGGTTTGACTGTGCATTAAGTTCTGCATAACTCAGTTGACGATCGCCTGCGATCACTGCTATTGCATCAGGATGCAAAGCAGCCTGTGTTTCAAACAACTGGTGTATACATTTATCCTCAGGATAGTCCACCGCTGTCTCATTCCATTGCAACAGTGCTTGCCGTTCTTCTTCAGGCAATAAACTCAACTGACTTAAGAGTTGCACGGCATCATTGGTCAACTCATCCAGCAACTGCTGGTAATGACCCAGCAACCTTTCCATCACTGCTTCACTGAAACGGTCCGCATCGTAGTACAAACCAATAATTAAGCACCGCTGGCTCATCATCATGATCAGCGATATCGGATAGTGAGTCTGTTCCTGACCACTGCGGCCGCTCACCTGCAACCCTGAATCACCATCGGAGCGTTCCTGCTCACTCAACTGCGCCGTTGGGTAATTCTCATACACCGCCAGCGTTTCAAACAACGGCACACCTGCCATCACTTCACTGCATTGCTGAATGTCCACCAGCGGCAGATAATCATATCGTTCACGCTGCAGGTGCTGGCTTTGGAAATTCTCCAAATAGCCCAGCACAGTCTGACTCTCATCCACACTTACCCGCACCGGTACGGTGCTGATAAACGGGCCTATGATCTCGCCAACTCCATTCAGTCCTGCCGGACGACCGGACACAGTGGTGCCAAACGCCACTTCCGAATCACCGCTGTAGCGGCTTAATAACAAGCCCCACATCGACTGAAACAAAGTGTTCAGGGTTAAATGATGTTGCCGAGAAAATTTTTGCAGGCATTCACTTTGTTGCTCACTTAGCCTGACCCCTACACGGGCTTGCTTAACAATCGCCTGCCCCACCTTGGCTGCACCAAACGATAATGGCGTTGGTGCCTCTATACCCTCTAAATGTCCTCGCCAGAAGCCTTCCGCTTCACCCTTGTCCTGACTGATCAGCCAGCCAATATAATCCGCATACTGTGCCTCAGGTCGTATTTCGACAGGCGCGTTTCTAAGCTCACCCTGATATATCCTCCTCAGATCACGCATCACCAATGGCATCGACCAGCCATCCAACAATGCATGGTGATAACTCCATAAGAACCGGTATGAGCCTTCCCCTTCAGCCACCAGGTAACAACGCATCAACGGACCACTCGCCGCTGCATAACCACGCTCGCGATCGCTGCTCATCAGCTCCCGCCAACGCTCAGCCCGTTGTTCATCACTCAGACCCGACCAGTCATACTCCTGCCACGGCAACTCACTGGTCGCCGGAATCAGCTGCTGCGGCTGTTCGCCTTCCAAACCCCAGAACACTGTGCGCAATACGCCATGACTGGCCAGCAACTGTTCCCATGCTCGACGATAGGCGGGTGCATCCAGACCACGTAAATCCAACCCCATCTGGACTACATAATGGCCCGCGCCTGCTTCCGCTTCGGAGTGGAACAGCATGCCTTGCTGTACTGAAGACAATGGATAGATCGATTCAATTCCTTCGCCATTCTCATCACCCTGCCAGGCACGCAGATCATCCAACTGACTTTGATTTAACTGACACAACGGGTAA
>JAJFKX010000003.1 GCA_021772985.1 Gammaproteobacteria bacterium | reverse complement strand
TATAGACATATATGGACGCCTCCCTCCAGTCAAGGGCAATTCTTGATTAAATTGTTGTCTGCCCAATAGCCGATCAAGAAATGGTCTGCTGACATATATTCGGGTTGTTAAAGGCGTGTTTTAATCACGCCGACCCAGGATGAGTTTCGAGATGCCCCGGGGCCTATACACCCACACGGTTTTTACCTTGTCTAGTTCAGGCTCTCCCAGGGCTGTTGACTGATTACCTCATCGGCATGGCAGACTCAGCGGGCGGGTTTAAAAGCCTGCTGCAAATCAAATTCATTGCCGGTCGTCATCATCACCCAGCCAATACGCGCCAGCTTATTGGCTAGTGCTACCACCGCTTTGTTAAAACCCCGGCGCTGAATCAACGGCTGTACCCAGGTGTTCAAAGGTTCACAGTGTTTGGCATGGCGGGTAATTGCTGCTCTGGCACCATGGATTAGCAAGCTACGTAAATACCGGTCACCATTCTTAGTCATGCCCTGCAACTGCACACTACCACCACTGCCTTGGTGACGTGGGACCAAGCCCAGCCAGGCACTCACCTGGCGGCCACACCGGAACTGTGTGCCATCACCGATGGCAGCCAGATAAGCAGAAGCAGACAGTGGTCCAAAGCCTGGTAAGGTTTGCAGCAATCGAAAGGTTGGGTACTGACTGGCCAGTTGCTCAATACGTTGCTGCCATTGTTTGATGCACTGGCGGGTTTGTATCAATTGTTGCAGGTGCTCTGCCAAAGCAAAACGGGCCACCGGAGATAATGAGTGGTTACCATCTTCCAGTGCCTCTGGTAAATGCGAAATCAGTGCTTTGATGCCACTGGGAAACAGCACACCATATTCACTGCCTAAACTACGTATCTGGTTGGCCAGGGCAGTAGAGTGTTGTACTTGCCGTTGTCGTAGACGATGCAATAATTGTATATCTTGTTGAGCGAGGGTTTTGACTGGTACGGTATGTAGGCCTGGACGTTGTGCGGCCTCACAGATAGCCAGGGCATCATTGGCATCGTTTTTATTGCCTCGCACAAACGGCTTAACGTGTTGTGCGGGAATCAGATGAACTTGATGGCCCATCTGATTAAAAACACGCCCCCAGTAATGGGCACTGGAGCACGATTCCATGGCGATGGTAGTGATCGGAAGTTGAGCAATGGCGGTGGTCAGTTTATCTCGCCGAACGCTACGATTAAACAGCACTTTGTTGGCCTGATTAATAGCACATAGTTGAAACACATTTTTTGCTAAATCGATACCGAGTAATTTAATATTCATGATGGACGTCTGCTCACAATTTGTGACTGGGTATGAAATACCAGTGTGGCGCATTGTGACGCCGGTTAAAAAGTAGCAGGCGTCCATCTCATCACCCACTATTAAGCGATATCCGGATACCTAAAACCCTTTTCATCAATGTTAAAGTTATGGATGTCTATCTCCATAGTGACTTGATTAATGGGTTTTCTGGGTTTTTGAAATAGCCGCCCGATTTTCGTCGCCAAGCAAGGTTCTAATTTGATATTAATACTGTATGCCATTTGAATTGCCTAATGATGATGCCTTATACCAGGCACTGCTGGTGCGTGATTGCGCGTACGAAGGACGTGCTTATGTGGCGGTAACCACTACCAGAGTGTTTTGCCGGCTGACCTGCCCAGCGAGAAAACCTAAACGTAACAACTGCCTGTTCTTCAGAACCGTAGCTGCTTGTATGGAGGCTGGATTTCGCCCCTGCAAAAGGTGCCGGCCTTTAATATCTGCTGCTGAGGTTGACCCCCTGGTTCGAACACTGATCGAAGCAATGGAAAACAATCCTACGCAACGCTGGAGTGAGCAGCGCATCATAGCAATGGGATTAGAACCATCGACTGTGCGGCGGGTGTTTAAAAGACATTTTGATATCACCTTTCTGGAGATGGCGCGTTTGCGTCGTGTTCGTCATGCAGTGTCCAGCTTGACCCGGGGAGCCAGCGTGATTGAAGCGCAGTTTGCCGCTGGGTTTGAGTCTGCCAGCGGGTTTCGTGACGCCCTGGCCAGGGTGCTTGGTCGATCACCATCTGAAGTGTCGCAAGGGGCTGGCCTGAATGCTGATTGGCTGGAAACTCCATTGGGCGCGATGCTGGCGGTTACCGATCGACATGCTTTGTATTTATTGGAGTTTTTTGATCGCAAACAACTGCCCAAAGCGTTGCGGCGCCTCCAGGCAAAAAAAGGGGCAATAGGCATAGGGCGCTATGCCGTGACCGATCAGGTTGCCACTGAACTGAGGGACTATTTTGCCGGTGCCCAAATGAGCTTCAAAACACCTGTGGCTCAATTAGGCAGTGATTTTACCCGTGTTGTCTGGACAGCTTTGGGTGATATTCCTCTTGGACAAACCCGAAATTATAGCGAGATAGCACAAGCGGTAGGCCGGCCTGCAGCAAGCCGAGCTGTGGCGCGAGCCAATGCCGCCAATCCAATAGCCGTTATGGTGCCGTGTCATCGGGTTATTGGCGCTGATGGATCATTAACCGGCTACGGTGGCGGCCGCTGGCGTAAACAATGGTTAATTGATCATGAACGGCAAATGGTCAGCCAGACAACAACAATCAGAGCAGGATTTTATTCATGAACCAAATTGAGAAAAGCCGGTATTTTGCCGAATTGCATGTATCGGGAAATCCATGTGTTTTATATAACATATGGGATGCAGGTAGCGCACAGGCCATTGAAAATGCCGGCGGAAAAGCTATTGCTACCGGCAGCTGGTCGGTAGCTGCAGCTCAGGGTTTTACAGACGGTCAAGCGATTCCGCTGGATCTGGTCGAAGCTATTGTTGCCCGCATTTGTACCACTGTGTCATTGCCGGTAACGGTTGATGCGGAAGGTGGTTACGCTGAAGCGCCTGCTGCTGTAGCGGCTAATGTGCAACGCTTGATTGATGCCGGGGCAATTGGGATTAATTTTGAAGATCAGATAGTTGGCGGCAGCGGGTTATATGCTGTCGATGCACAATGTATTCGGATTGGTGCGATTCGTGAAATGGCAATAACAAGTGGTATCCCGTTGTTTATCAATGCACGTACCGATCTGTTCCTGCAAGCATCAGCGGAGCAACCGCATCCAGATCTGATCGATGCGGCCAAACAGCGTGCTGCTGCATACCGGGAAGCTGGCGCCAGCGGTTTTTTTGTGCCGGGGCTTGCCGATGAATCACTGATTGGTGAGTTGTGTGAGCAAATTGAGTTGCCGCTCAACGTGATGACTAAACCTGCTATGCCGTCTATCGAACGTCTGGCTCAGCTCGGCGTTGCCCGGGTGAGTTATGGTCCCGGGCCGTATGTGAAGTTGATGGATACTTTAACGCAACAGGCAAGTGAGTCGCTGGGCGCATGATGTTTCCGCATGTGGTTAATCTGGATACCCACCTCTTTCATGTCAAAATGGGCACAACAGAGAGATGGAATTATGGGTGTCCATAGCCACTTTGTCTTTCCGTAATTCGTTGTTTTAGATACTAAGCTGCATCGTGGAAGATTAGGCCTAGTGTGTATCTGTCACCGGCAGTAATCTCACCAACCCCGTGTCTCATTGCCGCTCGGTGGAAACCTCGGACCCCTCGCCGAGGGCGATCGCGGACAGGAATGATTGCAGCTGAACCCTGTTCGAGACGAAGCACAATTGGACGTGATTGCATGCGTGGCCGCTGCTCAACCAGAATAAGTTCACCACCTGAAAAATCATCGTTTTCCTTGGTCAGTTGGACAATCACCTGCAATGGAAAATGAATTGGACCATAGAGATCCTGATGCAAGCAATTGTAATCGCCTTTTTGGTAATGCAGCATCAATGGCGTGGGACGCCTTTGGTTTTCGTCGTGGCAACGTTTACTAAGTAATTGCAATTCGTCCGGCCATAACGGCTCATTTCCTAAACGACGTGCCCACTGGTTAGCAATAGGCGCTAGATTTGCGTAGAAACATTCACGTAGTGATTGAACGACCTCAGGCAATGGGTATGCGAAATACTTGTATTCACCACGGCCAAAGTTATAGCGAGCCATTTTGATTGTGGTGCGAAACCGGGTGTTCGGATCGCTATAGTACTGGCATATACGACCGCATGTTTCCCTGCTCAGGAAGGGCGGGGTGACCGCATAGCCTTCCCCATGCAGCGCTTTCTCGATTTCGTCCCAGTCGATTGTTGTGTTTACGGCCTGCATAATCATTTTGATTGCGCCAAACTTTTTCGCTCCATATCGAGCAGTGTGCGTTTTCGCTCGACACCCCATCGATAACCACCAAGCTCACCATTTCCACGCAATACACGATGGCAGGGAACCAGCACACCAATGCGATTGGCGCCGCAGGCAGAGGCTGCCGCACGAAAGGCTTTTGGCGAGCCGATTTCCGCAGCGAGTTCCCCGTAACTAATTACATCCCCTTCTTTCACGCTGAGCAAAAATTGCCATACCTTCAGCTGAAAGGACGTACCCCGAAGGTCGAGGGGCAAGTCTGGACGAGGTGCGTGGTTTTGTAAGTGCATATCCAGCGCATTGATCCAGTTGTCCAGTTCCGGCCCTTCAGTGGCGGCCGATTCGACCAGTGTCGCATTTGGAAACTCATGCTGTAACTGATCGAGAAGAAACTTTTTGCTATCGCCAAACTGTGCAAAACAAACACCGCGCTCCGTTGCAGCCATCATTAGTGGCCCAAGAGCTGAGTCACGGTACGCATGAAAAATTGTCTCGTCAGCACCACCGTCTCGATAGGTGGCCGGTGTCATCCCCATATTTCGTGCAGCTTCGCCGTAGACACGGCTTACTGAACCGAACCCTGCAGAAAATATAGCGCCGGTTACATCTTCTCCATCCTTAAGTTCACGTTTTAATCGAACCAGGCGAGCGGCGTCCTGGTATTGTTTTGGGGACACACTGAAGGTGGATTTGAACAACTTTTGAAAACGAGACGGCGACAGGTTCGCTCGTTTCGAAAGATTGGCCAAGGTTAAGCGCTCATCCGAATGTGCCTCAATGTAATTGGCAATCTCTATTTGTTTGTTTAGATCACGGTCCAGGTTATCTGGATGGCACCGGTGGCATGCACGAAAACCGGCTCGAACCGCAGATTCAGCATCGCTGAAGAAACGGATGTTTTCTCGCTTTGCAGTTCGAGAATTGCACGAAGGCTTGCAAAATACTCCGGTGGTGACAACACCGTAGAAAAAGTGACCATCGTGTAACGAGTTTCTCTCGGCTACAGATGCATACATCTGCCCGTTGGATAGCACCGTCAGCTGGAGCTGTTCTGTTCGCGGTGAGTTCAATGGATATCTCCTGTGGTCTTGCCTGTGGAGATATTAAAGCTTGGATTTAATCACGAATCTATCCGAATCTTGTCGATCAATCATAGCGAAGTAAATTTGCTTGCATGCAAAGAATCGGATTGTCGGTTACCAGGTAATAACCTAAGATCTCGTTAGAGGAGTAGAATTATGGGTGTCCATGCCCATTTCACATGCCCACGTAACTGGGTTTCTATTGTTCTCCGACGGGGGTAATCTGTTCACGTAATGCCCCATAATCAACGTAATCGACCTGATGTGCGATCCTATCGTCGACAATGTAAAGCCACGTCGAAAAAGCGACGTCGAATTCACGACCAAACGCCAAGCCCTTTGCTCGACCACGGACAGTTGCGCGGTTACCCTGGATAATGCGATCTTCAATCACCCAGTTGAGTTTGGTGTATCCCACCTTAGCTTGTTCAAACATGTCTCGTAGCTGATCCTTGCTTTCTATCTCGACACCGGCAATTTCATCAACTAGTTGAACATCGTCCATGTAGTAAGCCAGGTGACTGCCGTCGAACAGGCTATAAGCGGAAAAAAATACATCTAACCATTCCGAAGAAAGCTGTTCGTTCGGCGTCGGCCCTGCGCGGTCACAATTAGCCAATATCAAAGTGAGGCCTATGACAGCAAGAATTTTGACGAAAAATGGCATACCCGAAAACTTCATAATGATCCCGTATGTAAAATTGAACGCTGCACCGCGACTGCTCTTATGAGCTAAACGAAAATAGTAGCTGAATCTATTTTAAATTCATCAACCAAACGGTTGATTCGGGTAAACTCGCCCTTTCGGATGATGCTTATGCAATGATCTTGTCTTTTGGGTAACCTGGGTTCAGCAAAAATAACTCGGGTTTTTGTAGAGGTACTCCAAAATGGAGTTTGACCATACTCGTCGGGGCAAACAGTCATTTCATCAGCCAGGGTTACTTCTGTCTTCGCTAACAGCCCAACTACCTCGATCTCTTTTCTGGTCACGGCAGATCAGGATATCCACAATTTTCAAACCCTAAAAGGATAGGCTAAGAGTTAGAATTATGGGTATCCATGTCGCGATATCCGTTCTGTAACTGCACCTGGATTCTTGGTCTACTCAATCTTTGACAAAGATCTGCTCAGCCATTAGCTGCATCCAATCGACGTATTGCTGTGTCGACCAGCCGCATTCGGCAGTGAGGTTTTCCCAGTTCGGTAGCAACAGCATTGTCCACAAAGCATCCGTTGCTCTTTTGGGCGTCCATACTGGCGCGAGCTTCCCATCGGAATGCAGTGTCTCGATTGCTGCACGACATCCGTCTCGCATAGCCGACATGCGGTCTTGCCAGGCGGCTGCGGCCGCATCATCGGTGTCTTTTGCCAGCAGCAGTGCTTTGGCGACGCCGTAAATTTCCGGCACGTAGTTGCCCCAAAACTCGATGTATAACGCCAGGCGTTTAACGCCGCACTTTGCAGCTCGTGATGGGGCGAGCCTGCGATCCAGGTCCAGAATCTCGTCACGGTACTTGGTTGTCGCGTTTAAAAGCTCCGCCCGTGATGCGAAGTGCAGGTAGACGGCCTGGCGGGAGATCCCGGTTTCTTTGGCGATGTCCCCCATGCGAACGCCCCGACCACCGTGCTCCACAAGCATACGAACGCTCGCTTCAAGAATTCTTATGCGGGTTTCAACGAGCTCACTTGACATAGCGTAAAGCATGCCTTAAGGTTGACAGCATGTCAATTGACACCGTGTCAAGCCAATAACAGGAGCAAGCTATGAAATCCGAATTGAACAATATCAAGTCCTCTGCAGGCATCACTCTGGTACTGGGTGGAACAGGTAAGACTGGCGGCCGTGTTGCGGAGCGGCTGAAGGTACATGGCGTAGCAACCCGGATCGCTTCGCGGTCCGGTACGCCGCGCTTCGACTGGAATGACCGGAGCACATGGGAAGTTGTACTCGAAGGCGTTACCAAAGTCTATATTACTTACGCACCGGATCTCGCGATTCCCGGCGCCCGGATAACCATCCAGGATTTTGTCGAAAAAGCCGTGATGCAAGGTGTCCAGCGCCTGGTGCTATTGTCTGGCCGCGGTGAGGAAGAAGCCCAGCTTTGCGAACGTATCGTTCAGGATGCAGGGATCGAATGGACTGTGGTTCGCGCCAGTTGGTTCAACCAGAATTTCTCCGAAGGCGAGTTTCTCGGTATGGTCCGGGATGGAGCAATCAGCTTGCCTGCTGCGGATATAGCAGAACCGTTCGTCGACGTGAATGACATCGCTGATGTCGCTGTCGCTGCGTTAACCCAGGATAGCCATAACGGCGAGATCTACGAAGTCACAGGTCCGCGGATGCTGACCTTTACTGAAGTGGCGAAAGAAATTGCTATTGCCACCGGACGTGAGATCGAGTTCATACAAGTCCCGAAGCAGGCATTTGCAGCCGGTATCGCCGAATCCGGGGCTCCGGAAGAAATTGCCTGGCTGCTGAATTATCTATTCGACACCGTCCTCGATGGTCGTAACGCCTACGTGTGCGACGGTGTCCATCGTGCATTGGGTCGGGAGCCAATCGAGTTTGCCGAATATGCACACCGGGTCGCTGCTTCAGGCCTTTGGAAAGTGGCGGCATGAATTCGCTTATTGTCCTTATCGGGATGATAGCGCTGCTCGGTTCTGCTCTGGTTGGAGGGGTGTTCTTCGCATTCTCGAGCTTTGTGATGAAGGCCCTTGCACGGGTGTCCTCCGAGCAGGGCATCGCCGCGATGCAGTCGATTAATGTTGTTGTTATCAACCGCTCGTTCCTGGGTGCGTTCTTGGGAACCACCTTGTTATCGCTCGTCATTATCGCGCTGGTACTGGTAAGCCGCAGCCACCCTTCGACAATGTTCTTACTGGGTGGGGCGATCTGTTACTTTGCCGGCACTTTTCTGGTCACGGTGTTCGGCAACGTTCCATTAAACGACCAGTTGGCCACAGTTTCGGCGACGGACCCTGCCGCAGTTGCATTGTGGGAAGACTATCTGCGTCAGTGGACGGTGTGGAACCACATTCGAACAGCGGCGGCGATGTTGGCGGCATTGCTGTATGGTCTGGGCATCATGCAAAACGGGGGCGCATGATAGCTGCTGGGCTCGCGACAACCCATAGGTTAATTATCACTGGAACTTTTGTTAATGACGATAAGTGGTTGCCGGCAGCCTATGTTGTCAGTTATGGGCCTTGTTCCAAGCTGGTAATCTCCGGCAGCTTATCAAGCCAATCAAGTCGAGATTCGCAATAGATGTTGATCTTCGGCTCAAGATTGATTGAATTGTCCAATGAGCCAAAGTGCAGTATCTTTAAACCAGCGTACTTAGGATTTGAATTGAAAATCGGCGTACCGCACTGCCCACAGAAGTTTTTTTCGGCATGCGAAGAAACTTTGTGTCTTTTCAGTTTACCGTTCAGAAGCTTGAAGTCATCGCCGGATACAGCGACATAGGTTGAGAATGCAGAGCCGTTCATTTTTCTGCAAATGTTGCAGTGGCAATTGACGATATTTTTTATATCCCCGGTGACCTGATATTGGACCGCACCACAATTACAACTTCCGGTTAGTTTTTGCATGCTTAAAACAGCGTCTCAATCAATCGAAAGCAGATAATAACCGATCATTTTCAATGACTCCATGTGTGTTCATGTTCACTGTCAATCAGGCGTTCTGACTTTGTTGAATGGATATGCAGGAGCAGATTTTGTCCGCGATCAAGTCCTGGTAACAGCGGTAACAATGAAACTGTAATCTAGAAGGGGCTTTCCCCAGTTAATGATTGCCAAACGGCCAGTTGGTTTGCATTTCTGTGAGGAAGGAATGCAAATTCAAAAAGACCATCAGAATCTGTTTTGCTGATCATCAATCCTAAAGACAGTAAAACCTGATCTATCGGCAGTTTGCTGGTTCCTTTGATATAGCGTTCAAAAAACTGTCGGGTATCAATATGGGTGGAACGCTGTATCGCACTGATAAGCTCATCATTTGTCAGCCCGGTTTGACTCCCGGGTGAGTAGTTGGCATAGATATATTGGTGCAGGGTATTTAGAGAAAACGCATGGCTGCTTTGTTCTCTGATGTTGATATCCAACGCCAGTGCAGCCAGCATCCCGCCGCTGTAGATCAGGTCGTAGTGATCGAGTTTAGCTGCTCCGGCTTCAGCCATGCTCAAGTCGCCGAATACGTCATGGTAGTTTTGATAGCGCCCGGCCAGCTGAACCAGAAAGGTTTTTTGATCGAGGTCACCGCCGCGCAAAGCGGTCAGGAAAGTAGCGTATTCCGCAAACCCTTCCGTGAACCAATACAGTTCAGGGAGATTTTCATAGTTGAAATTGGCATTCCATAAGTGATACATCTCATGGGTGGTGATGTAGTGAGCCAGTGGCAGCATGTTCTGCGTTAACTGGCTATCAAATAACATACTGATGCTGCTGCCCATAACCCCGCCGCCCAGCAACCGGCCTTCAGAGGCGAGCAATACCATATTGGCACTTGGCGGCCCGCCAAACAGGTTGCCGTATTGGTCAAGATAACGCGTCACAATCGACTTAAAAAAATCAGCTTGAGATCTGACTGACTCGCCACCTAGTCCAAGCCTGACAAAGGCGTTGCCTTGCTGCAATTCAAACTCATCATGCGTGCCCGCCATAAAAGCTGCATCCAGCAACTGTCTGTTACCGTCGACTTTAAAAGTGTGCTGTTTATCAGCATGTCGCTGCCAGGGCGTTGTCACGCGCCAATTGTCAGCAATGTCGAATGCAACCTCAATGTTGCCGGCATCTGCACCTGAAATAAACAAGGCGCGCCCCGTCCACATGACTCCCCAGGGTTGAGCGTATGCCAGTTCGTCGTCGCCTGGATCATTCGGGAATCGGTCATGCTGCAACAGCATTTGATAGTGCAGGGTAACTTCCTGATTTGCCGGTGAAGACAACCGCCAGCTTCCATCGGTCAGGTATACAACTTCAACCGGGTTACCATCGGCATCGAATGCTTTGATGGAATGTACAAAGGTTGCCCAGCCGTGGTACAGCCCGGTATCGGCGGCGGCATCGTTCAGAAATATCTTGCCCTGCTGCGGAGTAATCTGTGCCTGTACAGTGGCGTATCGTGGACGCGCCTGATCTATTGTCACCTGATAACTCGCTTCAGTTGCTGCTGTTATATCGCTTAGCATTGCCACTGCCGGGAATATCAAAACCATGCGGAGTCTTTTCCTGTTTTGAATCGATGACGCGAATATTTTTATGAACATGGAAGCCTGTGGTGCCCATTGAGTTGGTGTCACGGTAATGCGCAGAACCTGCTCTGATAGATGGTTTTATACCAAAACCCGTTTTTAAATGACGAAACTCGCAAAGTTTGATTTAAAAAATTCCTCTCCCGTTCTAGACTTTAAGGTTGGCTATTAAATCAGCCAATCGTGAATGGAATACTGACAGTGGCTGTATGACCAAAAAATTTTCAATTGATTTGGGCTTGAGACTGGAAATAGTTGTCCATCTATTGCTATGGACGGGCTGGATCGCGATCTTCAATTCCGGCACGGAAAACGGTATCGGCTATTTCCAGCAGCCTGATCATAATCTGTTTTGGCCGCTGCTCAATGGCGCCGTATTCAATGCAGCATTGTTTATGGCTTGTGTGCTTTGGTTGATTCCAAAATATTTGGCGCAAAAACGGTTTGCCGCCTTCGGCTTAAGGCTGACAGTGATATCGATTGTCTATCTTGTATTAAAAACACTGATGGAGCGATTAATCATCTTTGTTGGCATACCGTCTCTGGGCGATATCAGTCTGCATCAGCTGACGGTGGAAAATGTTTATATGTTGATTGCGTTTATTGTGATGGGGGGGCTGTATCGATTCAGCCGTGACTGGATTTTGGGTGTCACACCCAGCCATTCGACTGCTATGAATACCCGAAGTGAAAGTGCCGATAGCATTTTGATAAAAAGCGGCAGCAAAATGCATCGCATGGCAATCAGGGATATTCGTTATGTGAAGTCAGAAGGTAACTATGTGGTATTTGATGACGGAGCCAGGCGGATTCTCACCTATATGACCATGGATCAGGTTATGCAGCAACTCCCCGGATCATGGTTTGCAAGGTTGCACCGGTCTTATATTGTGGCCATCTCACATATCGATATCATCGAAAAAAACCAGCTGAAAATCGGCAACACGTCGATTCCCATAGGCGCAAAATACCGTGATGACTTTCTGGAACGGTTGGATGCGTCTTTCAAGCCGGGGCTGGGTTGAGCTTGGCTTGACTGTTGTGTGAGTGTTTGTGCCGAGCCAGCTCGGCCCGACTTTAGCTCACCACTAGCGATGTTTGCGCGAATCCGACATTGGTCTCGTTCGGTTGCGCTGCCACCACCCACACATCATAGCTCCCGGGCGGCACCTTCATTGAGCCGGTAAAGGTGCTGGTGTCTGTGCATGTCAACGGAAATGACACGACCTGTAGCCCATCGTTGGCGCGAAGTTGTGCCGACACATCAAACTCATTAGACGGCCAGTACGGCTCTGTATTCGGGGGCAGCGACTGGGATGGCTGCACTGTGATCGGGCAGCCGCACATCATCGTAACATTGGCGTTGATACTGGCTGTACGGTTCACTGCAGACGCTGTTACCGTTGCATATAACCCCGCGATGGTCAGTATTAACCCTGGCTCGCTGAGCAGCTGCATGTATGGCATTACCCACATGGTCGCTGATGCATAAACCGGGTCAGGGGCGAACGCGGTGGCTTTGAACTCAAGCAGCGATGGCTCGGTGATGGATAGGGCCACGATCAGTTCACCCTGATCGGCTGACGGCTGCAACCAGTAGGGGCCGGGTGTCGGATAACTGGGGCTGTTGATGGTTGGGGGCTCTACCACGATCGCGTTGCGTGAAACGCTGTCGTTGAATTGCGACGCAGGTATAACCGTACCCGAGGAGCTGTTGTCCATCGGCGCGTCGCTAATCAAGGTCTCACCTGTCAGAACATTCCGAACCGTTAGCAGTGGTTGTTTCACTGTAGGCGCCGGCCCAAGGATTTTTCCACCGCGTGCCTGAACACGCACCTTTATATTTGCAGTTGCTGGAGGCATGTGCCGCTCCTTTTAATCAGATTAAAACCGGTTGACTCCTGAACCAAAAAATGACCGAACATCGCTATCTGCGGGGTTATTCGACCAACCTTGTTGCCTAACCAGAAATATACAGCATCAGTGTGAAGCACATATATAAACGTTTATTATTCATCTCTCTATATTCATATTACAAGCTGGCAAAGGCCAGGCAAACGGTGCTGTTCGTTGCAGTTCAGAGGTATGTGAAATCATATCAAACCAAGCTGATAGCCTTGGGTATTTGTATCTCCTTTCGATAAGAAGACACTTGTTCATCAACTCGATAGCACCCACCAGCATGATGGGTGCACATGTTATACCCAGACTGCAGCTCCATACTTTATCGAAATGACCCAGGCAGTGAGTACAGTAGAGGGCGGATCAAGCACCCACAACTAATAAACCCTAAAAGTATATGGCAAGGGTTAGAGTCATGGGTGTCCATGTCGAGCATCCGCTTGCTATACAAGCACCGAACCACTAATACGTTATGAGCGGCAGCGACCGGCCAAGGAGCGGGCTGGAAAGCAGTTTTCGGCCCCAAAACGATCTGATTGTGGGTTAATCCGCTTCTTCAGCAATTGCCAGTTCTACAGGACAGCCCTGTGGGCGACAAATACGCTCATTGCACAGCCGACAAATTCTCCTGGCCCCTTCCTGACCGTTGGTCAGTCCACCCAGTGTGGCCTGCAGCACCGGAACAAGTAATTGTTGCTGATCATCTGTGAGATTTGCCAGGATTGGTGCAATCACCCGCGCTCGAGCCTGCAAAACTTTTTGCGCACGCCGACGACCCTTTGCGGTGACATACAATACAACAGCGCGTGCGTCTTGTTCGCTACGTTGCCTCTCGACCAGTCCTTCTTCTTCCAATGTATTGATTAATCGAACCCCGCCGGAATGCGTGAGCCCAAGGATCTTGCTCAGCATATCAATGGTTTCGTTCGGGTGATTGTGAATGGCTACCAATGCGGCTTCGTGGGTCAGGTTGCGGCCACCCAAGCCTGCCACTGCCTGCTCAATTTGCGTCGAAATCGTGGTCGCAAACGCGCCCAGGAGGTTAGTGATGTAATCATTCGTTTCCATGAACCAAAATATATATGATTCAGTCATAAAAATCTATAGACAAGCGACCCAGGGCTTGGTTATTATATGACTCAATCATATAATAATTGGAAGAAACTCATGCCCGAAATATCTGCTCGAAACGTGTTCTTAGTTGTGATGATGCTCGGCGCTCTCTTTGGCTCGGCTCGCTCTGTATCCGCTGAAGGCTCTGAACATAAACCCCAAGCCAAGGAGCAAAGCATCCACATGAATAATGATAGTGAAACCCTACGTTATGAGAAGCAATATAAAACTGTCCTGGGAAAGCGAATGGCCTATGTCGATGAAGGCACGGGCGACCCCATCGTATTCTTGCACGGCAATCCGACCTCCATCTATCTATGGCGTAATGTGATTCCACATCTGGAAGGACGAGGCCGCCTAATTGCTGTGGATATGATTGGTATGGGTGATTCCGACAAGCTCGATAACACTAATGATGGCAGTTATTCCCTTGCTGAGAACAGCAAATACACCTTTGCACTGCTCGAAGCAATTGGCGTGACTGAGAACGTCACTCTCGTTTTGCATGACTGGGGCTCCGGCGTGGGCTTCAACTGGGCGAACCAGCATCGCGATGCAGTCAAGGCGATCGCCTTCATGGAAGCCATTGTGACTCCGTTCCCCACCTGGGACGAATTCCCGCATGAACTGCATGGCCCGATTGGCACGCTGCGTTCACCCCAGGGCGACCGCATGGCTTTGGAGGATAATTTCTTTATTGAAACGCTGTTGCCGAGCGCCATCTTGCGTCCACTCAGTGAAAAGGAACATGCGGAATACCGCCGCCCTTTCCTAAATGCGGGAGAAGGTCGTCGTTCTACTCTCGCCGGTCCGCGTCAATTACCCATTGCCGGCGAACCCGCAGACACTGTGACCATCATAGCCAGCTACGCTAAGTATCTTGCGAATTCGAAAGACGTACCAAAGCTATTTATTAATGCAGACCCGGGAGCCTTTCTGGTGGGGTATGCCCGTGACTTTGTACGCACCTGGCCGAACCTTGAAGAAGTGACCGTAAAAGGTTCTCACTTTATTCAAGAAGACAGCCCCGACGAGATCGGCAAAGCCATCTCTGAATGGTTGCATACAGTAGAAGGCAAGTAGAAGGGGACAGGCGGATCAAGATACCCACATCTTTTTAGCTCTGGAAGTATTCAGCAAGGGATGGGTATCCATGACCCGCTACAGTGTATTCTGCCGATGCCACGGGGCGCCGGGACGGGAGGTAAACAGATCGTGATATACGTGATTGCCTAATCGTTGTCGCAATGCGGATGAAGGTAGTCCCGAAATCGCCTTAATTTGCCTAGCCATATGTGGCTGATCACTGTAACCGCAGTCTGCAGCTACAGTTGCTAACTCAACACCTGCATTGATCATTGAAAGTGCGTTGTGGAATCGCATAAGTTGGATAAACTTCCTAGGTTGGATTCCAACAATATCTGCCCACAGTCGACTAAATGACCGATCGCTGATTGTGAGATTTTTAGCCATCTCGGCAGAACTGCATCTACCACCATTCGCCACACCCAATAATCTGTTCAAGTGCGACTCGTTCCGTGAAGATGATGACAGGGCTTGTTCCAACACACTGTTAGCTACTTGGACACGGCAGTCGTCCGATTTGGCAGCACGCACACCGCTTATCAATTCAGCACCAAGTTTACCCAGTGCTTCAGCTGGCAGGACTTGTCTATCCAGCATTTTTGCCATTGATTGATTTGAAAACCTTGTGACACCCCATGGTCGAAACCGAATTGCAAAAAGACTCATAGGCTCACTGACAGAAAGTCGCACAGCGCGATGCGCTGCACAGTACAGGAACTCTGGATATTGTTGCTCCCATTCCCCTGATTCATTGCTGACCAACGGTGCTGTTGCAAAGTGCACAATAAATTCCGGTGCCGCATCCGGAAGTATGTCCTCGAGTGCATTATCACCTGGGTTGACTTGCCAAGACCAGAAACACTCAACAAAAGCTGACAATGACTGATTCGGTTCGAATGATTTGTACATACAGGTTGGCTGAAAAATTCAAGACGGCACTTGCAGTCTTAGTATAACTTACCGAGTTTAGTCAAATTGGATCAAGAAAATGAAGCGATTTGCAGCAATAGCTTTTATCCCTGCATTAGTCATAGGCGACGATTTAAATATTAATCAATTCGGTTGGCTCACCGGTTGTTGGGCGACTCCCGATAACAGCAGCCAAGAAGTCTGGGTGGTTGACAGTGAGCAATCGTTAGCTGGTTTTGGTGTATCGATAAGTGGCAATAAGGTCGGGTTTTACGAGATTCTGAGCATCAAGCAAAGTGACCAGGGTTTGTGGGTCTACACTGCACATCCATCCGGACAAGCATCGGCAACCTTCCAAGCCGTATATTTGAGTAAAAACAGTGTTGTTTTTAGAAATCCGGATCATGATTACCCACAGGAAATAAGCTATCGCAGAGAGGGTGATCACCTTAATGCAACAATATCGCTGCTAGGGGGTGCTGATCCAAATTCGTTTGACAAAGTTGTTTGCAAATAGCAGTTAATAGCAGGGTGTCGACATCTTTTACAGTAAATCGGATATGGCCCAGATTTAGAGTTATGGGTGAACCTCCTCAGGCTAACTGACACTCCGAAACAGGTCAACGTAGTCCCGCGCCGGATTAGTTTTAAGGCCGGTGTACAGGCACTAAGACAGTGGGAACCAATGTTCAATCGCACCGATATGAAAGCACACCAAAGGCAGCGTTTATTGATTCGCTTACGTGAGGCCATCGCCGCTACTATTGTGTTATCACGACCAGCAAGAAATGAGCCAAGATGCGTTAAACGACAAAGGAGAAACCTCCAATTAATGACCTCACCGAGGCATGAAATGCAGGTAACACCACATCGCGGTCAATACCGTGCTAAAAGAGCTTAACTTAGTGCCATTCATGGGTGTCCATGTCCACTCATGGCTAATCCAAAACCTCTTGGGCTTGCATAAATGCTCCTAGCTTAAAAACCGCTAGGTGTTAACCTGCGGTTTGTAATTGTTTCCGGTGAAAAACAAGCATCATACTTAAGTTCTATACTTTCGTGCTACCAGATGCCAATATTTACAGGCGAAGAAATTCAGAAAAATCACATCGCCGTAATACACGATTGCAACTTTCATAACCTGTAAAAATACTACATGCAAAACCAGTACAGCATTTACCCGTTGTCCTCTTATCATCATGAGTACAAACATATGCCTTTATCTTAGATCTAAGATAATCAACCTCATCAAGTACACCTCCATTTACGGCCAAAACATTAAGTACAGTGTCAATGTTTTCTTGATCTTCGACGAATACCGAATATATATCTGATGAACTTTCTATCGATATATCATTTTCAGATAAAATCTGATGTGCATCAGCTTCGTCTGAAAAGAACAGCAATAACCTACCTTCAATTTCAGAAACAGGGAAAATAAGGACACCCTCGTCAAGCAACAACAAAGCTGCGGCTTCATTATCACTGGTTAGAACTGCTGCCCCTTCCAGAATATGCTCAATAGGGATTGATACCCCCGTCAGTTCAAGCTCTTGGATAACAGCCCCTGGGTTTCCTGGCGCAATAAAAATATTTGTCGCTTGTGAGAATTCTATTGTTTCGCCATCATAGCCGGCATAACTTATGCTAACCATAAACCATGCCACAATAATTGATAAAAATAAGTGTAAAAACGATACTTTTAGTACGAGTTTTTGATTGAGGTAATGTTTTTTCATTTGCACACTCCTTGTGATAACCCTTGGTAAAAGGAATACATTTTATCTTCCGTGCCCCTAGGAGTTAGAATATCACAAAAGTAGAATATGAATTCCTAATAACGGTGCCGAGAGAAAGCGCATAATGGGTTTCTTTTCAGCAGACCGATGAGTGCAATTCCAGACACCGTGAATTTTAAGTGCCTTTAATAGCACCAACTCAAAAAACTAAACCAAAAACCCCTTCAAATAATTATCTGCATAATCAATCTTAAACGAAGTCCACAGCAGCAAATGATCAGAAATCTGATTTTTCCTGTAATAACTGGCGAAGTAATTTTTTATGTCCTCCGGATCATCACCTTTCTTTTTAGCCCGTTGCTTAAGTTTATCGATGCCAACGGTTTTCCAATAAAAATCACTGCCCTTGGGCGGTACAGCAAGCGCCGATAGTCGAATACCCCGCCGGCACACTGGCAAAAGCGTGAGTCGTTTAAGCGCAGTGCAATCTGATCAAAGCCTTCTTCTTGTTTGCCGGTATTGGTGGATAGTCCATCGATATCTTCAGGTACTTCAAAGCCATTTTCCATGAAGGCTTCTTTGGCCAGATCATCACAGGTTTTATGGATATTAAAATCACCCAGTAAAATATAGTTTGCAGCAATGGGCGTGATATCCCATTTTCTGGACTTGGCGTATTTGATCTCTTGAGCTCGTTCGTCATCGCTGCGCTTGGTTAACAGCTGTGCCAGTCTGGAAATTTCCGCGGCCCGGACTTTTTGTGTTTGCCACCTTTCGCACCGTAGTGAATATGCACCGAGCAAAGTTTGAATTTAAACCAGTCCGCCTGAAAGCTAAGGTAGTAAAGTGTTCGTGCGAATTGGCGATGACTGGATAATTTTTCGTCGGGTTCAATGTTCGCTGCATCCACAACGGCAGCATCTGGCGGCAGCACAATCTCTCCAGCCATACGAGCAAATTTAACCCGGTCTTTCCGGAATAAAATTGCCATGAGTTTATCATTGCCGGCCCGGCCTTCGGTGGTATCAGAAACAATGTAATCCCAGTTGTCACCTAAATGTTTCTTCACCAACTCATCCAGCTGGCGCAAGTCACGTTTCACTTCTTGAATTGAAACCAAGTCAAAGTGGTCAATAATTTCTGCGATGTACAGCAACGATTCCGTACGGCGGTGTTAACCGCCTGCACCACCAAAATGCATCAGGTTCCAGGTGGCAATTTTTAATTCGCCTACGTCTTTTTTTTCGATTACTTGTTCGCGCAGCGCTTTACGCAGGGCCAGTAATCGTTCTGAGATGTGTCGTCTATGCTGTTCTGATTTAATCGAGCGCAGCTTTCCAATAAAAAGCTATAACCCTTTGTCCCTTTTATTATGTATTACCAACATAGCATGTCTGTGCAAAGCTGAAAAACGGAGTAAAGCATTGCCGGTAATGGGCTGGTGCGTAAGATCAGCATTTCAGCTTTGAAAAAACGGCCAATGTTCTGATGAGACGCCCGGTTGAAGCAACGGTTTATAGCCTGCTGACACATGCTTCAATGGCATAGTTATTGAAAGTCGGTTTTCGCTGAGTATCCGGTGCCCAGGTACTGTTGATATCGTTTGCAAGCCTTCTGCATCTCTTGTTGTGAGGTAGAATTATCATAGTGTTGATTGGTCACTTTCCATTTTCCGCAACTCTTCGATAAAAATCGGCTGGTACGTCTATTGGCACGTTGTTCCCTGGTCATTTGTTGTTGTTCGCGGATACGTGCTTGTTGGGCAGCATTCTGTTCGGTGAGTTGTTGGTTCAAGGTGGTCGCGGCCTGTTCTAGCAGCAGATAATCAGTCTGTCTCGATTGTCCCTGTTTACGTGTGGATTTAAAGATATTACCAGTTTCCAATCTGCGAAAATGCTGCCTAGTTAATGTGGCTGATGATTATTCAGTTGTTTGGTTTGATACATTTCATCATCTGTTTTGACAATATGCAGGAGTGGTTGGTGGAATGCACTTTGCTTATTCCACCCTATAGAAGGGCAAGTCGTGGGTGTGGGTTAGACCAACCGTATCTTTTAAGTCATGGAAGTATTCGCAGGGGTAGAGTCATGTGGTGTCCACGTCCTACATGTCACAGCCATTGAGCGGTCATGGCGGAGTTTTTGGTCGTTTCTCCAGCCCTCTTTGACATGGATAAGTGGTCTTTCAACATATATAAATCATGATGAGTCGTGAATTCACGGCGTCCTAACTTCTTATGCGGCAGAGACCGGATGTCAGTGATTAGTCAAATTATTGAATATGGTTCCGAGTATGAGCCATAAAGGGAACTGCTGGGATAACGCGGTGGCGGAGAGTTTTCAGCAATCTGAAACTGGAGCGGATTGGCAGGAAAACCCATAAAATCCATACTAAGGTACGGCAAGATGTGTTTCAATATACTGAAATGCTCTACAACCCGAAACGTCGGTATACCTAAAACGGTAGAATAGCGCCAATAGTGTATGAAAAATAGTATTTTGAGAACCGAGAAAGTGCTTAGAAAACTCAAGCCTCACCAATATCCCACCAAGACCGCATATATCATAATTATTTTCAACCCCGCAATTCACAAAATTATCAAGCTCTGAAGCAAGTTGCCAAACAGCACCTGATCATCAATAATCAACCCAAACCCACTGCCTGTATTCTGTGAGTAAAAAAAGTCAACATGAATAATTTCAAAACTGATATTCTAAAGGTTGGGGAATGGTTAGTAATACCCTATTTACAGACTATCAGAAAAAACAGGCAAGATTTGGTTCTTGAGCCTCGTGTGATGGACTTATTACTATATTTCTGTATAAAGCCGAATCAAGTTCTAAGTAAAGACGAATTGATTTCGGAAGTTTGGCAAACAGTGGTTTCAGATAGCGCAGTGAGTCGTGGAGTAGCGTACTTAAGAAAAGCGCTCGGCGATTCAAGTAGTGATCCCATATATATTAGGACGGTATCCAAGAAAGGATACCAGTTGATTGCACCAGTAACAGAAATTCCTAAGCTCTATACTGAGTCAGACGTAGAAGGCATCTCATATCCGGAATCTGGTAATAGTCAGCCCAAGGTGAAAAATTTCTGGAAAATAACAAGTTTGTTTTTATTCGTTGCCTTGCTGGCTGTTATTTTGATTGCTTTATCACAGCAATATTTTTCAAGCAAACAAAACCCGCAAGCTACAAGCACCATCAGACCTCTCACAACTATTGTGGGCAATGAGCATGATCCCAGTTTTTCTCCAGATGGTAAGTGGCTGGCATTTGCACACAAAGAGATTAATGGGGGTAGCTGGGATATATTAATTAAAGAAATTGAAAGTGGCATTATTTATAAAGTAAGTAGTAGTACCGAGTACATTGATCGCCACCCTGGCTGGTCTCCTGATGGGCAGTTTTTGGTATTCCACAGACAAGCGGAACAGGGAGCTTGCGAATTTATCGTTGTAGATGTGTTGCAAAAAAATCAGATACGAAACATCGCCAAACATCAATGCCAGCCTGCAAGCATTAACGCGGACGTTATATGGGGGGGCGATAACAATACATTGTTTTTTACCGACACGGAGTTTGAAACGCTGGACAACCCCTTTATTGATCCATATAGAATATTTAGATATTCCATCGATACCGGCAAAAAAGTTCAGCTCACAAATCCACCAGAATCGGGCCGCGGTGATGGGCGAATCAGCTTGTCGCCCGATGGCAACCAACTGGCATTCTTACGTGCTGTTCAATGGGATAGTACACAGATATGGATTCTGAATTTAGATAGTGGCGAGCAACGACTTATTAACGAGATACCCTATGCGCTTAGGGATTTCTCATGGTGCCTAACTGCAGATTGTCTACTACTCAAAGGCGCCAATGGTCAAATAGGTACATTGAAGATAGAAAATGGTGACTTCAAACCCATAACTGCTATTGGCGGTGATCTGTTCGCGCCTACTCCAATTCCTGGGGCAAATCAGATTGCCTTGGTTCAGGGAAAGGAGCAAATTGGAAACATTAGACTATGGAGCAACCCGCTACTTTCAGAAAACCCTATAAAGGATCAATCATTCATTGAGTCGAGTCGGTCAGATAAGTTTGCCCGCTTCTCGAACAGCGGCAGTCAAGTAGCCTTTATTTCTGAACGGTCAGGATTGGACCAGATATGGATAAGAGACGCTTTGGGTGTTGAGCAACAAATTACAGATAAAGTATTCCCTAGGGGCAGACACCGTCACATAGAGTGGTCAGCGGATGATGCAAAATTATTGTCAGTGGCACAACATAGAGTTGTTTTGATTGATATCCATACCGAGAAGGAAACTTTCCTTACCAATAGCAATATTTATGCCTTATACCCGATTTGGACAAAAAATGAAGAGAGAATAATATTTACATCAGACCAAGATGGTGACTGGCAGCTTTGGGAGATGGACTTAAAGAGTTTAAAACACAGAAAACTGACCCGGAGAGGGGGTTATCTCGCACGCTTGGATAGTAGTGGCAAGCAACTGTATTACTCAAAATATAGACAAAAAGGTATATGGCGGCTATCTCTGGAAACCGGCGAGGATGAGATAATCATTCCGGAGTTTTTTGGTACAATTCCTTGGCAGCTCTTTGAAAGCGGTATTTACTATTCAATTTCGACCAAAATTTCCCAGAGGGACTATATTGAAATCAAATATTTTGATTTTATGAGCAAAGACAATCAAACTGTGTTGGAACTAAAACAAAGGAATCACTTTATTTTCACAGTGTCTCTCGACCAAAAGCAGTTCCTGATCACTATCACACAACCGCAGGAAACGGGTATTATTGCGGTTAGCAGTAATATTAAATAATAATAATACAACAATGATAGACGCCCTCAGATTGGCGCATTTAACATACTAATTGCCAAGGCTAATATATCACTGGTAATTTTCCTATTCGATCACTTAGACATTCCTTCAGTATTACTGCATCCTGCAAGTCGATTATACCGTTGCCATCCACGTCTCCCCAGGGTTTGATTGAAGACAAAACGGTAGTAGGATTATTATTAACATCAAAGGGGGCTCCAAAGTAAACAATGACATCCATATGGTTAAGCATTCCATCTTCATTCACATCACCCCATGAAGTTCGCGCATTTGGAATGGGGGTGCTATTTTCAACCGCGACATCAAAAAGATGTAAATCAATCGTATCGATTGCTCCATTTTTGTCTATATCGATTCCTGCAACCTGTCCGCAAGTCAATACATCGCTGGGGTCGGATGTATAGAGTGCTGCATGCACAAAGAAATCCCGATCATTCTCATCCAGGGTACCGTTAGCGTTAATATCTGCGGGAGGAGCGGAATAAATACCCGTTAAGTAGCATTCGGGCCACTCTGGGCATGCAAGCACCTGTATGCTGGTCATCACTAAGGTCAACAATACACATAAATAAGCTGCTTTCATATTCACTACCCTATGTTCTGAAAATGAGGTGATTATCATATGTTTTAAGTGCCTCTATCTGGTGTAATGAAATGTTTACGGTTTTCTTAAGAAAATTTTACTACTAATAAAATCAACGGTATACCGTGAATATAATTCCCGAATTTGAGAAGACAGATTGCCTGGTGCAATGTATTAAGTTGGAGGCTGCCTGCTTAATCGTAAGAAAATAGCTAAATATTGATCATTTATTATTCTCTCCATTGAGTAATGATTGTCTTGTATATCAACTTAAGGAGAATTGTATGCGCATCCTTTCTATGTATTTTTTGTTAGCTATAACACAGTTAATATTCAGCAGCGCTGATGCCGCCAAGAGCGTTAATGAAACTGAACCTATCATCCAAACCGTTAATATCAATGGAGCCCCGGCTTTACTGTTGGGGTTCCATGCTGATATGAATAGTGAAGATTATTTATCAATGGCGGAAACACAGGCTGCAATGGAGTCAGCCCTTTACTTAGGCAACTATGACGTGCTGACCCAAGTACAAGATGGCAGACAGTTACTGGAGCTTGAGCGCGGCAGCTTCAGTTACCAGTTCAACCCGATTGCCGGCACTCTGGATATCAGTTCGGGAAGCTTGGCTATGTTTGCCGAACAAAGCCAAGCAGCCGAAAGCAAGCATCTGCTGCGCCTTTCGAGTGCTCAAGGCCTGGTCCCCGAATTATGGCTGCATTTCTTTGTACAGCATCCCGAGCGTCGTCTTGAACCGACAATTAACGGGCGCCCATTCGCATTCGATAGTGTAACTGCGACATTGGAAGGCCAAGCGGTTGCGGAAGCAAATCTTTTCGCTTTTTTATCTCAGAGCCAGTCTTTCACCCTTGAAATCATTCAAGCCAGAATTGACGAGTATGAAATCCCCCAGGGTGAAATTGAAGTCACATTGAATCATGGACAGTTCTATATACAGGGTCTGGTTGATGCAGGTCTGTTTCCAGAATTCGAAGTGGAGATTTTCATTGACGGCGAACTGGATGGCCATGTCTTTGAAATCAAATGGATCCGTAAGTTTCCGCCGGATGTAATTCGTTATGATGATGGCGGGCTTGGTGACCAGAGTGGCCCTGGCGGCATTTTTTCCCCTTTCGTATTGCATGGGAATGCCTGGGACTGTGGCAACATTACTTTTTCCTTCGCCAACGGCACACCGGACATCGCAGATGACCTAGAGCATGCCGCGGTACGTTGGGCCTTCGAGGTCTGGGGAAGCGAGGTCAATATTAATTTCGTTGAAATCGGCAATCCTGACAATGCCGATATCGTTGTGCTCTGGGGCGCCGGCAACCATGGCATCGCCGACCCATTGGATCCGGACTTTGACGGCATTAATGGCGTGCTTGCCCACGCAGCTTTCCCACCCCCGCTAGCACTCAATGATCCAACGCTTGCCGGTGACGTGCATTTTGACGAGGATGAAAACTGGACTTTAGCCTTTCAGAACACGAATAACCAGCCTATCGATATGCTGACGGTTGCTCTCCATGAAATCGGTCATGCGCTGGGGCTGCGGCACTCTCCGGTCCCTGGGGCCATCATGCAGCCTTTTTATGGCGGGTCACAACGGTTCCTGGGAACAGATGATATTGCCGGCATCAATGCTATTTACGGGGATTGCCCAGCTAGAATACGTTCTTTACATTATAGCGGCAACGCGAATGGCCAAGTGTCCCTGTTGCCGCCAAATGATGATACTCTTACGGCAGATGATCTTACACTGCTTAATATTTTCAACTTTCGATTCGACTCAGACGATCATCATCTAGAAAGAATCGCGGTACTGTCTCCGATAGTATTACCTGACGGTTCCACCTCAAACGGGCAAGTTGCATACCATGATGATAACGAAGACGATTTGTTTTCGTATATTGCAGATTGGAAAGTATTTCTAGACCCCTCCAATACCGTCTTTGAGCAATCGAAATCTTGCCACGGTCAATGCACAATTGACCTCACCAACTTCAGGCCATCGCCGGAGCATGTATTTGTATTATCAGGCTTTGATTTTAGTTTCGAGAATTGTGACCACCATATCGATGAAATTGAAATAATGGAAGAAAATGGGGTATTGACAGTCGCCTATAACGACAAAAATGATGACGACCCGTTTTTTGTCTCGGTTGAGTTTGCTTACCTGCCACCTTGGTATGTGGTTGATATCGTGAATGTCCAAAGCACCTCTGTTGCTGGAAGTGACACCCGATTAACTGGTATGACCAACACAACCGCAATCGCCGGTTTTCATTTTGATTTCCTCGATGATGACCATCATATCCGTAAGATTGCTGTCGATACTTCTGCCCCTGAGTTTGTTGAAGTCAGTTACTTTGATAAAAATGCAGATGACAACTACTCCTGGCTAGTAAGAGTAGTGGAACTGGTTGAATAACCATCAGTAATTCAATGACCTTAGTGCCTGGACCAGCATGATCTGGCCCAGGCTACTGTTTTAGGTACGATGCAACAGACACTGCCATGGCCGTTGGGTAACAAAGTGTGTGTATTCAGGGCAAAACCTGCTTCGCAGGCGAACGCCTCTATTTATTCAAGCTGGTATTCATCAGCCAATAATCATCCGCGAATACAGTTCCATGACGGTGGCCAGATATAACCAGCCTGTACGGGTTGCAATCGCGGTAACATCGCTAACCCAGCATCGATTGGGTCTGGTAATAGTAAATTGTTGCCTTAACCGATTGGGC
>JAJFKX010000020.1 GCA_021772985.1 Gammaproteobacteria bacterium | reverse complement strand
GTTTTTGACCAGTCTGTAATAAACGTACAGCTTCTAGTTTGAACTCACGGGTATATAGTGTTCGTTTCGACATCGGTTACTCCTTTGAGACAATATTGTCTCTTCTTTGGAGTGTCCGTTAAACTGAGGAGGTCCACCCATTATTCATAGCCACTGTTTGCCAGATTCCCATCTATTTACCCCATGTGATATGGATCACTGATAAACGTAATTACTTCTGCCATACGTCTTAATCCCCTGTCCCGATCCTCAGGGTGTTTTCCAATTTGATGGATTTCCTGAAGGAAGTGGTCCGTCATGGTGCCGCCGTACAGTTGCATTCTGTCCAGACAACCATCCGGGTAATTCGGGGCATAGCCCCATGAATGGATAAGAGCAACCGCATTGGTTACTTCGGTTTGAATTTCATTCAATCGTTCTCTTAATCTCCCAAACCAGACCTCCCTATTATTTGGACTGTCCAAGTAGCTATTCAGGGCATCGTAGAAATCATCAATGTATTCTCTAAGTGCTGCTGTATTTTGTGTCGCTATCTCATCAGGTGTCATAGTTAGTCTCTAATTGAATTGTTTATAAGTTTGATTTAAAGGAAAACTGAGCCCACGCACAATCAATAAGACGACTGCCAACAGTCAAGGCGAAGCGAATAAAAACAGATATTTGGCTGGTGTGCGGATATTCCGCAACTTTTCACGATGATATGCTTCATCGTGCCTCCTTAATCCCTTGTTTTGAACATTTAATATGCTTTGAGCTTATAACAGGCAAGTATATTCAGTCAATTCAGCCCCGCAAACACATCAGCAGTAGAAGCTAAACCGACAAGCGTTCCAGCCATACTGCTGATGAGGGTACGCCACATGACTAACGGCTGTTGCTTTGAGCTTGCCGACCGCTATGATGTTCACTGATGTTCAACAGATGACCACTATGCGACACATTCGTCTAACTGCTTTTCTATTCAGTTGCTTATTGCTCAGCACCCCAATCAGTGCAGCACAAACCCTGGAATACCAATGGCTGACCATCGGTGAGCCTTCCGGCACCCAGGTGGTCACCATTGCCGATGACGGCCAGCGCACTTTTACTTTTGAGTTCAACGACCGCGGCCGTGGACCGGATACCACAACTGTTGTCAGGTTGAATGATCAAGGTATTCCGGTGATGTTCGAATCAACCGGGGTTAATTACCTCAAAGGTGAGATCAACGAAACATTCAAAGTAGAAAATGGCCGGGCACGGTGGCAGTCTTCGATAGAGCAGGGTAATCAGGCTTCTGATGGTGACAGCTTCTATCTGCCGGAAAGCTGGTCACCTGAATATTCCGCGATTCTGGCCAGGGCGATCCTACAGGATGCAGACGGCAAACTGCCGTTGCTGCCTTCCGGTGAGGCCACCATCGAAGCCGTGCTCAGTGAGCAGATAAACACTGATGACGGCGGTAAAAAAATTACCCTGTATGCAGTCAACGGTCTGCGGGCAATGCCCGATTTTATCTGGCTGGATGAGCAGCTTGAATTGTTTGGTTTTGATGCCGGCTGGTTCGGGATGACGCCTGCTGGTCTGTCACAGCACATTGATTTGCTGAAACAGCAGCAGGAACAGCAGACAGATGAATATATTCAACGCTTTTCGGCAAATATAAGCCATCCTATAGAGGGATTACTGGCGATCACCAATGCCAACTTGTTTGACCCAGCAGACGGATCCGTCACCGCTGACAGCACGGTGTTTATTATGGGTGGCCGGGTTACTGCAGTGTATCCCGGTGCAGTCGAAATACCTGAGCAGATAGAGGTAGTTGATGCCGAGGGTGGATTTGTAATGCCCGCATTGTGGGACATGCATGCACATATTCAGCCGGGTTCTTATTTTAACTACCTGGCGCAAGGGGTTACCAATGTCCGTGATATGGCCAATAACCCTGAATATATTGTGCGTGCCCAACAGGCCATAGCCGGTGGCAATATCGCCGCACCAGATATTCATGCCATGGGCTTTATTGACAAAAAAAGCGAGTTTGCCGCCCCTACCGGCAGACTTGCGGAGAATTTGGAAGAGGCACTGGGCTACGTTGACTTCTACGCCCAGCTTGGTTTCCGGGGTATCAAATTGTACAGCTCGATTGAGCCAGACTGGGTAAAACCGATGGTGGATCGTGCACACAGCCTGGGTCTGACTGTGCTGGGGCATATCCCTTCCGGTATGAGTGCTGCAGATGCAGTCAATGTGGGGTTTGATGAAATTACCCATATCAACATGATTTTCCTGAATTTTCTGGGTGCAAGGGATATTGACACACGTACGCCCAAGCGCTTTACCGAGGTGGGTGAGCGGGCTCAGTCAATCAATTTGCAGTCGGAAGAAGTGTCTGAGTTTGTTGATCTGATGGTCGACAAAAATGTTGCCCATGATCCTACCCTGGGTATTTTTCTGGATATGTTTTATAACCAGCCGGGTGAGGTTACAGCGGTGTTTAAGCCAATCGCCGAGCAATTGCCTGCATTGGTGAGGCGCGGCATGATCAGTTCTGAAGGCTTTAATGCAGGTAATCAACAGGCTTATCAGGCTGCCGGTGATGCCACCAAACAAATGGTTAAGCTATTGCATGAACGGGGAGTCCGGATATTGCCGGGAACGGATAATGGCCTGCCGGGTATGGCCTTGATTCGTGAACTGGCATTTTACGTTGAAGCGGGCATCCCGGCGGCAGCCGTGCTGCGCTCAGCAACACTGGATTCCGCACAGCATTTGGGTATGGACCAACGGCTTGGCCGGGTAGCGCCAAACTATCGGGCACACTTGTTAATCATCGATGGCAATCCTTTGGAAGATATCAACGATCTGCACCGGGTGCGTGTCGTAGTTAAGGACAATACTTTGTACCGCCCGGACGAAATTCTGCATGAGCTGGGCTTTGCCACCTTTGAATAAGCCGATGCTGCAATCAATTAAAAAAATACTGATAAACATCAGCCTGCTGGTGTTAATTGCCGGTTGTGATGTGAGCTTTGAAAATTCCCATGAAATCGATCAGGATTCAGCCATTGCTGCCATCCAACAGCAGGCACAGCGTTTTTCACAGGCTTATATGGATGGTGATATAGATGCTTTGGTTGCTGTTTATTCGGATGATGGTATAGCCGCAAGCTCGGGGCGTGATTTTGTTGCCGGTCATACAGCATTGAATCAATTCTGGGTATTGCCGTCCGGGCGCAGTATCCTGCAGCATCAATCAACCTCAATAAGCCTGCAGGTGAATGGTCAATATGCTTATGACTGGGGTTATTATTCCGGGCAGGCCGCTCAGGATGGCAACCCGTTACCGCCTTTTCGCGGTAAATATGTGATTATCTGGCAACTGGACGATGATGGTCAGTGGCGCATGCTGATGGATATGTGGAACTCAATGCCTGCCGAAACACCGGCTGGTGACCCGTAAACAGGCTAAATCCCAGACTCAAATCCGCTGGCGAAAAAGCTTTCTTCAAGACAATTGCCATCATTATCGATTCCCATGGAAGGGGCGGAATTGGCAAAGTCGCTGCTCAGGGTCAATAAACCGCCACCGCTGTTAACACCACAAAAAGCGGTTGACTGGCCAGCTGCTGCGCCATCAATAAAATCCACAAAACCAGCCGGCACATCACCGCTCCAGAAGTTTCTTTGAATCGCCTCGTTAGAACGACCTACGCGGGTGGCGACCACCCATTGGAGAAAATCGACCATGCTATTGGGGTTGCCGAAAGACTCGTTAATGTACAGATTAATATCCGCACCCAAATCCGCATCCAGATCGAAGCCTGCCGACAGCACAATTATTTCACCGGGTTGCAGGATATAGTCATCGCCGACCAGAATGGTTTGCAGATTAACCGCTCGATAATTGAATCTGCTGCAAAACCACCAGCCGGAAATATCAATCAAACTGCTGCCGGTATTTTTCAGTTCTATCCAATCCGAGCTGGAATCGCCCTGATAAAAGACTTCGTTAATGACAATATCAGTGTCTGCCTGGGCCAGCGCAGTCGAACAACACAAGGCCAGCAGGCAACTCAGCAGCCATTTTGTTTGATGGTTTGTTGCAATAAACTTCAGCATCATCCTGCGGCCTATACTTTAGTTGTATTTTAATAATAGCTTGGGAATACGGTGGTTGCCATATTTTAACCGTTATTGCGCCAACATCCGAACAATCAGTTCGGCATAATGTCATTGATTGAACACACAGCTGCGTTGCAGGCTTATAAATGTTGATAAAACCCTATGTATCACTTATTGGATTGGCAATGATTAGTACAACTGCTCAGGCCGATTCAGCGGAATTGGATAACATTGTTAAGCAGCTTGACGACATCCGGGCACAGCATGGTATGGCCTCTGCCTATGTGCTGATGGTCGATCGCAACCAGGTGTTTATGCATAAAGGCCTGGGAATCCGCTCCTGGGATGATCAAAGTCCGGTGACCGATCAGGATTATTACCGTTTGGGTTCTATATCCAAAGCATTTACCGGTTTGGCTTTATTACAGGCGGAACAGCAAGGGTGTCTTAAATTAACCGATAAAGTGCGCGATTTAACCCCAGAGGCACTGTACACCAACGCCTGGGGACAAAGTCATCCGATGACCCTGGCAATGCTGATGGAGCATACAGCCGGCTGGTACGACATGAGCTGGTTCGAATTCAAATACAACGTTCCTGAACCATTAACCGCTGCGCTTAAGCTCAGACCCGACTCCAGAGTAGCCGCATGGCCTCCCGGGACTCAGCGAATTTATTCCAACAGCGGCCCGGGGATGGCAGGCTGGGTGCTGGAACAAGCCTGTGATACGGATTTTGATCGTTATCTGAAAAAGCATGTTTTTAAGCCGCTGGAGATGCCGAGCGCTACCCTTAATCGCACCCCGGAAGTCGAAAAAGACCTGGTTGGCGGCTATAACACCGACCCCAAAGAACCCATTCGTTACTGGCATTTTCTGTTTCGCCCATCAGGTGCCATGAACGTACGTCCGATTGAAATGACCCATTTTCTGCAATTGTTGTTGAATCGCGGTAAACATCAGGGCAAGCAGCTTTTCAGTGAAGCTCAAATCAAGCGCATGGAAACCCCAACCACTACTTTAGCCTCCAATGCCGGGCTTGAATACGGATATGGCCTGGGTATTTACGCCAGCACCCACAAAGGGCATGTGTTGTACGGCCATGGTGGTGATGCGGATGGTTATCTGACCCGATTTTCCTACAGCAAGGAAAGCGGCAAGGCATTTTTTGTGGTGATCACCATGTTCGACAACAAACCGTTGAGAGCAATGCGAGGGGTGTTGGAAGATTGGCTGGTCAAAGACCTGCCCAAGCTTCAACCACCGGCGCGACACCGATTGACCGATCAGCAGGTTTCAGCCCTCATGGGTGACTATCAACGCAGCAGTATTCGATTTCCTCGCCCCGGGTGGGAGCAAAATACTTTAACTGTGCGCCATCAGAATAACCGGCTTGAATACCGGCAGGGCAATGCTCGCTGGCGGGAGTTGTTGCCGGTATCGTCACAATTGTTCAGGCATCGTGGTGAACCTGAAGCGACTATTGCAATAGTGGCCGATCAAGGAACAATGCATTTCCAGGGTGCAGCTGGGAACTGGTCAAAGGACTAAACAATTTCCCGTTAGCAACAGGCAGTGGGATGCATGGCTGCAGCAGCAGCAGCCATGCCGGGTATTTTATTTGATTTTTATATCCCGTAAGTTGCTTTCCTGATCAGCAAAATAAGCCGCCAGGTCTTCAATGTCCTGGTCATTTAACTGCTGGGCAAAGGTGCTCATCACCGCTTGTTGGCGATCACCGGAACGGTAGGCACGCAAGGCATGCGCCAGATAATCTTCATGCTGACCGGCCAGGGTTGGTATATCCGGGGTAATGGATTGACTGCCACCTGGACCATGACAGGATTGGCAGATCAGAGCTTTTTCTTCACCGGCAGCGGCATCACCACCAGCCATCGCAGCGCTGGAACCCAGCACCAGAAAGCCCAGAACAAGCAAAAGTTGTGTATAACGCATCATGATTAGTCCTGCCCCTGGCTGTTGGTTGTACCCAGAGTGGAGAAATAAGCCGCCACATTGGCGATATCTTCCTCAGTCATACTGGCAGCCTGGACTTGCATGGTTGGGTGTTTGCGGGTGCCATCTTTATAGGCGTTTAAGGCATTTACCAGGTACAGGTAATTCTGACCGGCCACTTTGGGAACCCGGTAGGTCGGGTAAACATTATTGTAATCGGGAATACCATGACAGCCGGCGCAGGTATAAGCGCGAACCTTGCCGGTTTGCGGGTCACCTTCTGACTGTTGGGCAAAACTGGTGCCAGCAAATAACAGCAGGCTGGCGGCAATGATAATTCTCATGTTGTTTTCTGTATGCTTGGTTGCAAGACAAGCGCGCATTATAACGGTTTAGCTCGGCAGGATATAGCCTGAATTAGCATTAGAATGACGGTGGTCGAAGCTTCCGTATTTGCAGGGGCGGATTGCATCCGCGATAAACATGGATGGCAATTAATTAGAAACCAGCAGGTAGTTTGTTCACCAATACAATCCGCCCACAGCTGCATTGTGGTGCAATGCGCTGCGCTTATTGCACCCTACGGGTCAAGTTGATTCCAAATCGTCAGCCGCGATTAAAGTGCTTCAAAAATACCTGCTGCGCCCATACCGGTGCCGATGCACATTGTCACCATGGCATATTTTTGCTGCCGCCGACGGATTCCGTGAATGGCTTTGGCACTCAATATCGACCCGGTAGCACCGAGTGGATGCCCCAGTGCAATGGCGCCACCCAAAGGGTTAACCTTGTCGGGGTTTAAACCAACATCACGAATAACCGCCAATGCCTGGGCAGCGAATGCCTCGTTCAGGTCAATCCAATCGATGTCATCCAGGGCAATGCCGGTTTGCTTTAATACCTTGGGAATCGCAGCAATAGGGCCTATACCCATGATTTCCGGCGGAACACCGGCTACGGAAAAACCACAGAACCGCGCCAATGGCTGCAAATTGTATAGTTTTAATGCTTTTTCACTGACCAGTATTAATGCCCCGGCGCCATCACTCATTTGCGAGCTGTTGCCGGCAGTAACGCTGCCGTCCGAGCGGAACACCGTGCGTAAGCCGTTTAATGCCTCTATGGTGGTATCAGCACGCGGACCTTCATCGGTATCCGCTATGCTTTCCAGCAATTGAACAGTTCCATCAGCAGCTGGTTGGTGCGAACGCACCGTTAATGGCCGGATCTCTTCAAACTCATTATTGTTGATCGCAGCAAGGGCCTTTTGATGGCTGTTATATGCGAATTCATCCTGATCATCCCGGCTGATCTGCCATTGCTCGGCAACTTTTTCAGCGGTAATGCCCATACCGTAGGCGATGGCCAGGTTGTCATCCTGAAAAACCGCCGGATTCATGGCCACTTTGTGACCCATCATCGGCACCATGCTCATACTCTCGGTGCCGCCGGCCAGCATCACATCGGCTTCGCCCAACCTTATCCGATCAGCGGCCATCGCTACCGCCTGTAATCCGGAAGAGCAGAACCGGTTGATGGTGACACCGGGAACATTGTCCGGCAGCCCCGCCAGCAGCACGCCGATACGGGCGACATTCATACCTTGTTCGGCTTCCGGCATGGCACAGCCGATCACTGCGTCCTGAATGGCTGCAGGATCCAGCGAAGGCACTTCAGCCACGGCTTTTCGAATCACATGCGCCAGCAGGTCATCAGGCCTGGTGTTACGGAATACACCTTTAAATGCTTTGCCTACCGGTGTCCGGACCGCGGATACTATATATGCGTCTTGCATGATCAATTCCTCAAAGGTTTACCGGTTGTCAGCATGTGCTGAATACGCTGCTGGGTTTTTTCCAATTGGGTCAAGGCCAGGAAGTGCTCCTGTTCCTGGTGCAGCAGCCATTGCTCGTTAACCGCTGTGCCGCGATCAATTTCGCCACCACAGATCACCTGTGCCACCCGGGTGCCGATTTCGATGTCGTGTTCAGAAATGAAATGACCTTCCAGCATGTTTGCCAGCATCATTTTCAGCGTAGCGACACCAACATCACCGGCTACCGGCCAGGTTTTGTTGCTGATCGGTGGCCGGAACCCGGAATCATGCATGCTTCTGGCCTGCTGGATGGCAGTGTATAAAAGCTCATCTGGATTCATGACGATAATGTCACGCTCGGACAGATAACCAAACTTTCTGGCTTCCAGCGCTGAGCCGGCCACCTTACCCATGGCCACCTGCTGATAGTATTGTTGCAGTAATGGAAAACTGTCACCGGCTTTGGTGTTTTCGACCGAGCGGATAGCCAGCTCTTTTAAACCGCCGCCGCCGGGGAGCAGGCCAACACCAACTTCCACCAGACCAATATAAGATTCAAAAGCTGCCACGGTACGGCTGCATTGCATCAAAATTTCACAACCACCGCCTAGCGCCATGCCACGAACTGCGGCAATAGTCGGCACCTGTGAATACTTCAATCGCATCACCGATTTCTGGAAACCATCAATCATTGACCTCAAGCCATCCAGATCACCGGCTACCGCCAGCTCCAATGCGCCTTTTAGGTCCGCACCTACACAAAACGGCTCACTGGACTGCCAGATTACCAGCCCCCGGTAGCTTTGCTCTGCCAGGCTTACGCCACGATGAATGCCGTTGATCACTCCGTTACTGATGCTGTGCATCTTGCTTTTAAAGCTTAGGATTAAAACGTCATCGTGACCCGTCTGGGTCCATAAACGCCAATCATCAGCCTGCTCAACAGTATTGCCGGGTTCCGGTTGTTCACCAACCAATAGCTCCGGCTGTAATTGACGCCGGTAAACAGCCAGTGGCGAACGCGGCACCAACTCGTGGGTTGCAGCTGAAAATGAGCCTTGCGGTGAATGCACGCCATCCCGGCCATCGTTCACCCATGCTGGCAGGGGTGCATCAGACATTGCTTTACCGGCCGAGATGTCCTGTTGTATCCACTCTGCAACCTGTTGCCAGCCACTGGCCTGCCAGTTTTCGAATGGACCAAAACCCCAACCGTATCCCCAACGCATTGCCTGATCAACCTGGCGGGCGGAATCAGCAATTTCACCCAGGTGATAAGCACAATAATGAAACAGGTCGCGAAACATTGCCCACATAAAACGTGCTTCGGTCGACTCGCCGTTGCGCAGTGCCGCCATTCGCCTGGCTGGGTCACGTTCTTTCAGAATAATTTGAATTTCATCAGAGAGCTGAGCATTACTTTGTACGTAGTCACCTGATCCTGTATCCAATACCTTGATGACTCTGCCTTGCTTGCGATAAAAACCGGCCCCGGATTTTTGGCCAAGCGCACCTGCTTCAACCAACTTGCCCAGCGTTTCCGGCACCTGGTAGTACTGCTTCCAGGGGTCATCCGGCAGGGTGTTTTGCATGGTGCTGATAACATGCTGCATGGTATCCAGGCCGACCACATCCGCAGTCCGGTAAGTGGCGCTTTTGGGCCGTTTGATAGCTGGGCCGGTCAATTGATCGACAATCTCAAAACCCAAACCAAATTCGCTGGTGTGATGCATGGTTGCCAGCATTGAAAATACGCCAACCCGATTACCGATAAAATTCGGTGTGTCTTTGGCTCGAACCACACCTTTGCCGACAAACGAGGTGAGAAATGCCTCAAGATTATCAAGCATATCCTGGTTGGTATTTTCGTGTGGAATCAGTTCCACCAGTTTCATATATCTCGGTGGATTGAAAAAATGCACACCGCAGAATCGGGTCCGCAATGCTGCCGGTAAAGCGCCGGACAACTCGGTCATGCTTAATCCGGAAGTATTACTGGCGATCCAGGCGTGGTCATTGATATGCGGCGCCACCTTTTCGTAAAGGTCTTTTTTCCAGTCCATCCGTTCGGCGATGGCTTCTATGATCAGGTCACAACCGTTGAGTAATTCCAGGTGTTGATCGTAATTGCATGCCTGTAATTGATGACCAATTTCCGATACGCCCAATGGAGCAGGCTTCAATTTGTTCAGCCGACGGATCGCCGCAGTAACCAGATCGTTGGGCTTGCCTTGCTTGGCAGGCAGTTCATACAACAACGTATCGATACCGGCATTTACCAGATGCGCAGCGATTTGCGCACCCATTACGCCGGCCCCGAGCACGGCTGCTTTACGGATGGGATGGTGATGACTCATGGATGTCCTTGTTGATTCAGTTCCAATGGTAAATTTAATCAGGGCAGGCTGGCAGCATGCCCTGGAATGATTGTTGAACGCTCAAGCAGCTTTTGAAGGTGCTGCAGGTGTTTCCGCGGTACCCAGCTCGGCATGCTCAGGAGGCCACGGAAATTCGTCCACATTAATCACGGCCAAAGCCAGCCGTTGGGCTTCACAGATAGCATCAGCCTGTTGCTGGTCAATGATTCCAGACTGCATCGCCAACCCGGTCAATTCTTTGCAATTGTAAGGAGATACCACCCGCTTAAAACTTGCCCGTATCTGCTTTTCCAGATCAGCGGTCGCCAGTGCGGCTACAAATGCCTGGTTTACCAGCCCGGTAGCATCATCCGCTTCGGAGTGAAAAGTGCCTTCTATCAGCCGGTCTCGGGCTTTGTTATCCGATAGCAAAATACGTGCAACCCGCTTGCCGAGATAATCTGATGGTGGATGATATTGACGTCCACGCGGGAAGGTAATCAACCGGGTACAAAATACCAACAATGGATTACGCAAATGTCGTATGACTCCAACCAGTTGTTCCTGAATGGTGTACAGGCTGTCGCGTAGCGCCCAGCGTGCCAATGGCAGATCTTCAGCAGGGCGGCCGGTATCTTCAAAACGTTTTAAAACTGCGCATGCCATATACAAATGGCTGAGAACGTCAGCAAGGCGACCGGAAATTTTTTCTTTAAATTTGAAGCCGCCACCAAATACCGTCAGCACAATATCATTAACAAAGCAGAATGCTGCGCTTAAATGATTAATGCGACGGTAATAATGGGACAGCTCATTGCTGACCGGCGCCCTGGTCAAACCACCATTGGTCAGCCCCAGGAAAAAGGAACGGGCCAGATTGCTTAAGGTATAACCGATGTGACCGAACAGTGCCCGGTCAAACTGACTGGCGGCCTTTTTGATATCGGGCATGCTGGCCGATTCCATTTCCAACAGCAACCAGGGATGACAGCGAATGACACCCTGACCGAATACAATCATGCAGCGGGTCAAAATATTCGCACCTTCAACGGTAATGGCTATCGGGATTGCCATGTAGGCATGCCCCAGATAGTTGTTAGGCCCCTGAATAATGCCTTTGCCGCCGTGGATATCCATCGCATCATTGATGCACTGGCGATTGCCTTCGGTAAGCTGGTACTTCAGCAACGCAGACAAAACACTTGGTTTTTCACCTTCATCCAGTGAAACCAGTGTCAATAGTCTGGCCGCATCCATACGATAGGTGTTACCGGCGATCCGTGCCAATGGCTCTTCAACGCCTTCGAAATAACCTATCGGGATTTTGAATTGACGACGAATTCGGGCATAGGCCCCAGTCAGGCGGCTGCACATTTTAGCGCCGGCGGTGCCCAATCCCGGCAATGAAATAGCACGTCCGGCTGAAAGCGCATGCATCAGCATGCTCCAGCCCTGGCCGATTCGCTGCTGGCCGCCAATAATATAATCCATGGGTATGAATACATCATTGCCACGGGTAGGGCCGTTCATAAACGCCGATCCAATTGGAAAATGACGAGTGCTGTTATCTACCCCCGGTGTGTCTACCGGGACCAGTGCACAGGTGATACCCAGATCTTCCTTATCACCCAATAGTCCCTCTGGATCATAGGCTTTGAATGCCAGGCCGATTAGCGTGGCGACCGGCGCCAGGGTGATGTAGCGTTTATTCCAGTTTAGCCGTAAACCGAGTGTTTCTTCGCCCTGGTAAATACCTTTGCAGACAATACCGGAATCAACCATCGATGCTGCATCAGATCCAGCCGAGGGAGAAGTCAAACCAAAGCAGGGTATTTCACGGCCATCAGCTAATCTGGGCAGATAGTAGTTCTTTTGTTGTTCGGTGCCAAAATCCATTAATAGCTCACCAGGTCCCAGCGAGTTAGGTACCATAACCGTAACGGCAGCGGTAACGTCGCAGCTGGCCAGCTTGGTGACTACAGCAGAATTCCCCTGGGCTGAAAATCCCAAACCGCCATGCTCTTCAGGAATAATCATGCTGAAAAAGCGGTGCTCTTTGATGAATTGCCAGGCTTCTTCCGACAGGTCACGGCGATTTTCAACAATTTCCCATGCATCCAGCATTTTGCACAGGGTTTCTACCGGACCATCCAGAAACGCTTGTTCCCGTTCAGAAAGGCTCGGTTTGGGTGCATCAAGCAGTTTATTCCACTTTGGACGGCCGCTGAATAGTTCCGCATCCCACCACACGGTACCCGCTTCGAGTGCTTCTCGTTCGGTGTCTGATATGGATGGCATAATCCTGCGGAATACTGCAAAAATATGGTTGCTAACCAGGGCTTTCCTTAATGGTTGAATAGCCAGTATTCCAAGTATCAAAACACTGATAGCGCCGATCAATACCAGCAGCATTGAGGCCTTAAGCCATATTGCCGCGGCTGTAAATATGGCAGTGAATAAAGTAACGATAACCAGCGATGAGCGGTGGTAAACCAGAAACAAAGTGCCAGCTAATAATAAAAGGGCGAGTAACCAGTTCATATCAAACTCCAGGTGCCAGGTATGCGCTAAACAATAGCTAGTATGCCAGTCTAACGCTGTTCTGAATAGAATTGACCATACGCATCAGTATGGAATATGTTTTGATCATAAATAGCTGGCCTGTATCGGTCAAGAAGCAGGGTGCTTTTTCCATTTAAGATCTAATACAAAAGACCTTGAGTTAGCAGGATGATTTCAACCAGTGTTTAATCAACAATCACGGCACCTGTCAGATTTGGCGAATGAAAGTCTTAGTTTTAATATCAACTGAGGTTTATTCTGAGCTGCAATCGAACGAATAGGGCTGTTTAGTTACTGACAGGGGATTTGCCAGCTTCTGATTTAAAGACATGTTGAAATCCGGCAACTACGGTGGCTGCCGGATTATTACTGCGGTTATTCAATCTTCAATAATTTCCAATTCACCCAGTTCGACTGAACCGGGGTTAAAATCAATGATGGTTTGCTCCAAATTGGCAAGTACATTGCGAACATCCAAACTTTGGGCGCCGGCAACACCAGCTAAGCCTACAGAACCAATAGTAAGGCATTGGCCACTGGGATCACCGCTTTGATTACAACTGGCGGTAAACACCCCAATATGGCTGCAGCTGCCGCCGGTCCTTGATCCAGTGCATTGTTTTTGGTTGGATCTGATCACCTTGCGTGCTTCAACCGCGACTGCATAGTTGCCAAAACCAGCAATGTATTGCCTGGAAAGGGGCTTGGCATTGTCCAGTTGTTGTGCAGTTAGCTGTTGCCGTACTGATATATGGTATTCAACCAGTTTTCTGCGTTGGTTTTCTGCTGCCAAATACGACCAGGCATAAGCTTCAACCAGGTCTTTGGGAACACCAAGTCCCAATTCATAGGCCATAGCAACACGAAATTGAGAAAACTTATCTCCATGCATTGCCAGTTTTTTATAAATGTTTAATGCTTTGAGGTAATCCTTGGCTGCAAATAAACCATCAGCGCTCTGTTGCATGACTCGAAAAGCGCTGACAGCATTGGGCGCAGCACTTGATTGGATTTCAAGCGGGTTGCCGCTACCGATTCCTGAAGGGGCCCCAGAACCGGTTGCTGATCCCTGGGCAAAGGCATAAATGGGTAATAAAAGTAGAAATATTAGAGTTATAAGTCGTTGCATGATGAGTTCCTCACAGATTTATCCTTAAATTTGATCGCCTCATTTTCTTCCCCGTATAGTTTTATTGTTGCTCAGTTTTTATTGTTTACTGCACCATTGTTCTAGTTGCTTAATCTGATAATGCACTTGTTTTAATTGGGTAAGTATTTTTTGTGCACCAAAGTACTAATCATTTAGTACTAAGTATAGTGTACATCAGCTTACACAATCAATGCAATGCCATAATTAATGTCGGCAGACTAAATGACTTAGGAAATTAACGTAAAAAAGATGGTATGTGACTGATTGTCCATTATGCTGAAAACTTAATCTGAAATTGCGTTGCTTTTGCTGGAATAACAATCGGAAACGGCCAAATTTGGCTTGCATTGTTCAAATTCAATAAATAGCCCGTATTTGTTTCAACTGAGACCGTTTAAACGCTTATTTACCCAATTCAACTCGGATCGGGTTATTTTCATCAATAAAATGATCTAGTGCAAATTCCACATTGCGTAGGTGAAACCGTTGTGTTCCCGCAATTCCCAGTAGATCTATCGCCCCGATGATTAAACATTCTTGGCTGGGGGTTTTAGACATATTGGCATTGCAGGTATTGATGCTGCGACCAATCCTATTACAGGTGGCGCCGACCCGCGAGCCTGTGCACTGTTGCTTTTTTCTGGCAATCAGCTTGCGAGCCCGGATAGCTGTTTTGTAAATGCCAACGTCGTTTTGATATTCATTGGCCTTCTTCCAGGCGACAATCAATTGTTGCTCATTCAGTTGTACATGAACTGCCTGATGAAAGCCGACATAATCCGGTATACCTGTTTCGGCGGCAACATATGACCAGGCATACGCTTCGATCAGGTTTTCAGGCATCCCCAAGCCATGAAAGTGCATATATGCAAGATAGTATTGTGAATACTTATCACTGACCCTGGCCAGCATTGAGTAATCCCTAAGGGCAAGATCATATTGTTCCTTTTCAAAAAAATGATCGGCGCGGTGCTGTAATATTTCCAGCGCTTCTATGGCATGTATTTGCTCATTGAAGATGCTGGTGCCAGTTGTTCTCTCGGTAATGTTATGTATCTCCTGCGCATCACTGCTTATGGATATGAATAATAGTATTGAGCTGATAGTCATGCACTTTATGTTCATGATTGGACTCCTGGTAACTGGCCAGCTCACTATATCAGGCTTGTATCAAGCAGTTCTTACCGCAGCAGTCACTACAGCTGAATTACCTTGTTGCTGATTAAAAATGGTGCGTTTGGACAAAGTTAAGCCAAACGGTTTGAAGGTATGCTGACCCGTGACATAAAAATTGTCACGGGTTGCAAGTTATTTTTTCAATCTTCAATAATTTCCAGTTCTCCCAGTTCGACCCGACCAGGGTCATACTCTGCGATAAATTGGTCCAGTGCCCGTTCAACAGAGCGTAATTGCAATGGCAATAAGCCGGCAACGCCAGGCAACCCCAATGAGCCCATGACCAGACAACGCTTACTGGGCGTTGAACCAATATTGGCATTGCAGGTAGCACTGGTTACAGCAACACGGTCACAGCTGGAGCCAAGCCGTGATCCGGTGCAAGATCTTTTTTCACGGGTAATCAATTTGCGGGCATTAATGGCTGCCCGATATAACCCGGCTTCCGCCAGATACTCTGCTGCGCGTTCTCGTGCCGCATCTAATAGCGCTTCATCCAGCTGAGATTTAACCTGCTTATGAAAGGCCACAAAATCAGCCCTGTTACTTTCTGCAGAAACATAAGACCAGGCATAGGCTTCAATTAAATCACGCGGCATTCCCAAGCCGTGATAAAACATATAAGCCAAGCGGTATTGTGAATATTTATCACTAAGTTTGCTGAGCTTTAAATAGTCGCGTTGCGCCAAAACATAACGCTGGTCATCAAAAAACTGATCTGCATTGTGTTGAAACCGTTGCAGTGCCTGGACAGCATTCATGCTGCCTGAAATGCCGGTAACCTGCGCCTGGCTATAGCCAAAAAACAATACCAGAACCAGCCCAACTGCAATGTTTGTGGCGAAATGAGCTTTACCCATACGATAACTCCTGTAACGGCTAAGCATTGGCTTCGATTACTTCTGGACCCTTCCACTCTAAATCTTTACGCCAGAGCATTATAAATCACCTTGCCAGCCGGTATATAAGCCTTTAAACACCTTTATACCGGAAGCTGACCGCAAGTAAAAGCAGCTTATCGTATGGCATGTAACAGGCTTTGCACAGGTGGCATCAGTCTTCAATGATTTCCAACTCCCCCAGCTCAACCCGGCCCGGGTTATAGTTTTTGATCAAATCTTTCAGGTGGTTTTCCACTACCCGTAAATCACTGGGTTGCAGCCCGGCTATGGCAGGCAATCCGATGGACCCAAATATTAAACACTCTTTACTCGGTATGCCTTGTCCATTGCTATTACAATTAAAGCTGGAAGCTGCCACCCGGTCACAACTGCCGCCCAGCCGTGAGCCGGTGCAATTACGTTTCCCTTTGCGGACTAAACGCCGGGCTTTATTGGCCAACGCGTAGGTGCCATGGTCTTTGTGATATTTTTCAGCCTGCCGCTGGCCACGCTGGAGCTGTTCAGGGGTCAATTGTTGTCTCAAGCGGACATGCGAATTCACAAGTTCTTTTTGCCTGGACTCGGCTGAGACATATGACCAGGCATAAGCTTCTACCATATCTTGGTTTACCCCCTGGCCTTGAGCATACATCTGTCCCAGCATGTATTGTGAATACTTATCGTTGAACTCGGCTAGTTGCAGATAGTCTGCGTAGGCTTTTTGGTAGTTGCCATCTGAATAGTTTTCATCAGCACGCTGCTGCAGTTTTTTATAGGCAAACACGGCATTGCTGCCATTTACATCCAGGCCGCTGGAACCTTGTACACTATTATTAAAGTCGAATTGCGGAACAAAGATAAACGCTCTTTGCGCAGCAATGGTTGGGCGTCCCGGTCTTCCGGTGTTACCGGTTGACTGTGCTGACACAACTTCAACAACCAGCAAAGCACAAATTACCAGCGTAATGGTTCTTGGTTTCATGTAGATTTTCTTGGAAAATAGGTACTAATAGATTAGTACTATTTTATTCGTATAACAAGTACGCTGCTGTGATGCTCAGGCAACGATGTACTTGTCCAGCTTAGGTCGATGAACAATCCGCAGCAGTACCGGCTGCTGCGGATTAACGGTAGTGTTTAATCCTCGATGATTTCCAACTCGCCCAGTTCAACCCGACCCGGGTTATAAGTATCGATTAATACATCAAGCTGTTTTTCGGCGTTGCGTAAATCGGCCGGTTGCAAACCTGAAACCGATGGCAGTCCAACCGCACCTAAGGTCAGGCATTCACGACCAATGACCCCCTGACTGGTAAGGCCACAGTTGAATCCTACATTGGAAGCCCGGTCACAACTGCTGCCGACACGGGAGCCGGTGCATTGCCGTTTTTGTTTGCGGATTAATTTTCGCGCGTCGCTGGCAACTGCGAAAGTGCCGTATTCTCCATAGTATTCACCCGCAAGTTCTTTACCAATAGCTAATTCGGCAGGGGATAATTCTGAACGAATCTTGACATGGTAATTAACAAAGCCTTTCTGGCGGGTTTCAGAAGCCACGTAGGTCCAGGCATATGCCTTTGTCATGTCTTTTGCTACGCCACGGCCTGTCGCATACATGTAGCCAACCCGATACTGGGAGAATTTATCATTGAATTTGGCTAACTCATGATAATACTTAAAGGCCCGCTCATAACGCTCGGCTTTGTATTCAACATCTGCCGCCTCCTGCATTTTCTGATAAGCCAAAACGGCGTTGATGGTCCCGGCATCAGCACCAGCGGTGCCGAGTATTGAATTACCAAAGTTCTGTTGCGGAATGCCGCCTGAGCCTTGTGCAAGGCTTGTGGATGCAATACTGCAGAGTAATAAAAACATACATACTTTAGACATAAAGCATTTCTCTTGTAGTGGTGGATTAGTTAATACTAACAATTTCGTATATTAATGCAACCATTTTTTAGTCGCATCTATATGTAGTACCCGTCAATTAAAGGTTTTGATAATAATAATTAAACAAGCCTGGCTTAATTTAACCTGCGGCATGAATGCCGCAGGTTGGCGTATCACGTTAATCTTCAATGATTTCCAGCTCACCCAGCTCAACCTTGCCTGGGTTATAGATATCAATCAGTTGTTCCAATTGATTCTCGGCTTTGCGCAGATCTACAGGTTGCAATCCGGCTATTGCAGGAAGGCCGATAGCACCTAAAATCATACATTCCTTACCGGGAATGCCTTCACTGGTAGCACCGCAATTAAAACCTGCACTGGAAACTTTGTCACAACTGCTGCCGAGACGAGAGCCGGTACAGTTTCGTTTTCCTTTGCGCAGTAAACCACGGGCCTGGTTGGCTATTGAATATGTCCCGTATTCGCGCAGATATTCAGAGGCCAACTCTTTACCATGATCCATTTGTGTCGGAACCAGTTGTTCACGGAGCTTGACGTGATAATTCACAAATCCTTTCTGTCTGGTTTCCGAAGCTACGTATGACCAGGCGTAGGCTGCCGGCATATTCTTTTCGACTCCCCGGGCGGTGGCATACATAAATGCCACCCGGTATTGAGAGTATTTATCATTGAATTTTGCCAGATCGTGGTAGTCCTTGAAGGCCTGCTTGTAGCGCTTGGCTTTATAATGCTGATCTGCACGTTCCTGTACTTTTTCAAATGCCAACACAGCATTGAGATTGGCTGAATCAAGCCCGCCTGCGCCCTGGAAGGCATTGCCAAAGTTAAATTTGGGCTCGCTGGCTGTATCGTGCCCTTGTGCCATAACATCGACAATGATGCAGCTGAGTAAAAGTGTGATGAGTAGTGTGGTGGTTTTTTGCATGGTCTTATCTCGATAGTCAATAAGCTATTATTTTTATTGAAACTCAATAGTAATACTAATGATTTCGTATTACAAATTCAATCTTTGCTGGATATCATATAAATCACAGCTGGGCACAGATTCCGGAGTAATAGCAACCAGCGCCTGATCAACATTGGCACCAATGTATGCCGTCGTTCTAAGCGATCTGTACGGGCGAAAAAAAGTGCTGTGCCCAAGTTAACCTGCGGCACAGCTACCGCAGGTTGGTGTGTCGAGCTAATCTTCTATAATTTCGAGTTCACCCAATTCAACTTTGCCCGGGTTATAGTTATTCATTAACTCTTTCAATTGTTTTTCTACCATGCGCAGATGGTTTGGTTGCATGCCGGCGATGCTGGGCAGCCCGATGGCACCAAATGCCAGGCACTCATTGCTCAATACACCTTGACCGCTGGCATTACAATTTAAGCTTGCACTGGCGACACTGTCACAACTACTGCCCAGGCGCGACCCGGTACAACCTCGTTTGCTTTTGCGGACCATCCGGCGGGCTTTGTTTGCCAATGCGTAGGTACCGAAATCTTCGCGGTATTGTTTAGCAAGATCACGGCCACGTTGCTGTTGTGCTGGGTTCATGTGTTGTTTTAGCTTGACATGCGCATTCACGAACTCTTTATGTTTGTTTTCAGCAGAAACATACGACCAGGCAAAAGCTTCGGCTAAATCCTGATCAACACCTTGGCCATTCGCATACATTGCGCCCACCATATATTGAGAGTATTTATCATTGAATTTCGCCAGTTGCATATATTCTTCGTAGGCTCGTTGATATTCACCATCTGCGTAACTTTCATCAGCACGTTCCTGCAGCTTGTTAAATGCCAACACAGCATTGGCACCACTGGTATCCATGCCATTGGCTCCTTGGATGATGTTATCGAAATTAAACTTGGCAGAGTTAAAGAAGGTTCTTTCCACAGCCCTGTGATCTGAAATGATGCGGGTACCCTGTCTGCGAGGGGATAGGTCTTGTGCTGTTACAATATCTGCGAGCAGCAATCCGGTTAAAAGCAATATTATGGTATGAAATCTCATTGTGGTGGTTCCCAACGGTAAGTAGGGTTAGTTTAGTACTAAAGGATTCGTATTTCAACCGCCGATATCACAACCATGCAATTAATATATCAGCTATTGAATCGTTCCTGCTCTACCAGTAAGCGCCGGTAACACTGCCACCGTTTGGCAAAATCAGGGCATTGATCTGCTTGTTGCTGGAAGACACACTCAGGTTCGCCTGAGTGCTGACAATCGTGGAAACGACATTTGCCCAGCCACTCACGAAACTCCTTGAAAGCATAGGCCAGTTCACTGGGTGGCATAACCCATAACCCATATTCCCAGACACCCGGTGTATCGATAATAGTGCTGTTTTGATCAGCCAGCATATACATATGGGCAATGGTAGTGGTGTGCTTGCCTTTGCCGGTTGCGTTTGACAAGCTGTTGGTTTGGACTGCCAAGTCAGGTATTAAGCTATTCAGTAATGAGGATTTGCCGACACCTGATTGACCGATTAACAGGCTGCAAACCGCTGGTTCAGTCTGGTTGCTGAGCTGCTGTTGCAAGTCATCGATGCCGGCACCACTGCTGGCGCTGCATTCAATTACCTGATACCCCAGTTGCTTATAGGCAGTCAGTTGCTGCCGTAGTTGTGATAATTTTTCCCCGATGAGATCAATCTTATTCAGTACCAGTATGGTTTTGATCCCCAAAATTTCATTGGCACACAGATAGCGATCGATCAAATCGCGGCTGGGCGAGGGTTCGGGAGCAATAACAACCAGTGCCTGATTCATGTTGGCAGCAATCATCTGTTGTCGCCCGAAACGATCTGCACGGGCGAAAAAAGTGCTGCGCTTATGTATCCGGGTAACCAGCCATTGGTGATCGGGTTGTTGTTCGATATCCACCTTGTCACCACACAGCGGTCTGCCGATGCGGCGCTGATACTGGACCGGCAACAGATGCTTGTCAGGTAACGCAACCATGCCATGATTGCCCCATGAAGCGACACAAGCCAGCACGTTGATGGTGGTTTGCTCAGTCAATGTTATGCTTATCCATGATCAAAAAACATTGGATTTTGCATGAGCTCTACCGAGCAACATCTTATCTGGATTGATTTGGAAATGACTGGTTTGGATAGTCGCACTGATGAAATCCTCGAAATCGCTATCATTGTAACGGATGCGCAGCTGTATGAGGTTGCAGTTGCACCTGTATTGGCGATTCAGCACCACGAAGCACGCCTGTTGGCAATGGATGGTTGGAATACCAGAACCCACACCGGTTCCGGTTTGTGGCAACGGGTTTTGGAAAGTGGTGTTGGTTATGCTGATGCTGAACAGCAAATGCTGGATTTCCTGAAGCCACTGGTGCCGGCTCAATGTTCACCGATGTGTGGTAACAGTATTTGTCAGGATCGCAGGTTTCTGGCCAGACTGATGCCGGGCCTGGAAAGCTATTTCCATTACCGCAACCTGGATGTAAGCACACTCAAGGAACTCGCACACCGCTGGTGTCCTGAAGTACTGGAAGGCTATCACAAGGAAAGCAAACACGAAGCACTGTCTGATATTCGGGATTCAATTGAAGAGCTGCAATATTACCGTCGCTTCATGGGTTCGTTTTCGGAGTAATAAACATGAATTTGCGCAATACACCTGCGATTATTGTGGTTATGGCGATGGTCACCGCATGTGGCAATAATTCTGATCAAAGCAACGCTGATACAGCATTAGCATCGCAGGATAGCAGCCCTGTAACGGATACCCTGGCTGCTGACTGCGTCAATGGGCCAGTCAGCTTACAGGCTGTAATTGATGATCAACGCCGCAGGCAATCCAGTCGCACACGCGACATTTATCGGCATCCGATGGAAGTATTAAACTTTTTCGATCTTCAACCTAACCATACTGTCATAGAAATCTGGCCTAGTGGTGGTTGGTGGACTGAAATTATTGCCCCATATGTGCGCGATTGCGGCCACTATGTTGCCGCCGGCTTTGCTTTGGATGCAAAACGTACACCTGGCTGGCGAAAACGGGTACAGCGGGATTATAACGATTGGTTGCGCAGTGAGTCGGAACGATTCGACCAGGTCCAGGTTACCGGATTATCCATTCCTGAACGTCCTGAAATCGCCCCAGGGGGCACCGCCGACCGGGTGTTGACCTTTCGCAATGTGCACAACTGGATGAATGGCAACTATGCTCCGCAAGTCTTTGTCAGCATGTATAAGGCGCTTAAACCAGGCGGCATGTTGGGCCTGGTAGAACACCGGGCAGAACCCGGCACCAGCTATGACCAGATGCTGGCAAGTGGCTATGTCACGGAAGCACAAGTTATTACCATGGCAGAGGCTGCCGGCTTCGAGCTGTTAGCCAGCAGTAAAATTAATGCCAACCCCAAAGACAGCAAAGATTACCCGCAAGGCGTGTGGTCGTTACCACCTTCATACCGTGGTGGCGAAGGCACCCGCGAGCATTACCGTGCAATTGGTGAAAGTGACCGGATGACGTTGCTGTTTCGCAGACCGGAGTAATGGATATAAGCTTTACCCCAGGTGCATAGTTCTGTTCGATTCAAGTACAAGCCAGGTCGTTTACCGTTGCTCTGTTATTCACAACTCTGCAAGATTGAAACATCAACCCTGCGCTCTTTTGTGGGCAAATTCGCAAAAAAAATCTTAAAGCGCTATATTTAGACTTTCAGGGAGAAAAATCATGCTTGGCAAGCTGTTGTCTGTGGATGGACGGTTTATTTCATCAGGCGGTCACGGCTATTTTAAGTTACAGCTGAGCAACTCAGCTTTCCTGAACAGGTTACATATCCAAAATCACGGCAAGGGGCAGGGTGATTATCAAACAGCTCAATAGCAGCATCCAAATACTGTTGATGTTCAAGTATCAACTGATGCGTCGGCACTGCTTTGCCAAAACAGTTATTCGAATCACCGTCGCGCTGGTTCGTGCGGCTTTTACCTGCACAAATTTTATTCTATTGAAACCGAGCGATCGGGCTTCAGACAACATTACATCATCACTAAACCGGAGCATTAAGTCATGAGCAACGGATCAGATCCATTGAGACCCTTGACGCCCAGCGAAAGGGAAATGGTGGCCATGCTGGAACAGCTTAGCCGCGAGGAAATATTGCAGCAATTAAAGCAGAATCTGCAAACTGCGATCGAGATCGAGCTGGCGACCATCCCGATTTATCTTTATACCTATTACTCAATCGAACGGACAGTTACCACCGCAGAGCAACTGGATCCGGCCAGCCAATTCGCCAATAAAGCCGGTGGGGTAATTATGAGTGTTGCGGTGGAAGAGATGCTGCATATGTCGCTGTCCTCGAATATTCTTTATTCATTGGGTGAAGCGCCCCAGATGTATCTGCACTCACCGTCTCCATACCCAACGCCGCTGCCTTATCACAACCCGGTGGGACCACCAGGGCCCGAAGGTGGCCGGAAGGTTTTGATTCCGCTGGCCAAATTTGGATATGAGCAGTTTTGGCACTTCCTGCAGATTGAATACCCTGAAAAAGTCGATGCCTGGCCGGAAGACAGAAACTGGAACACAATAGGTCAGTTTTATTCGTATATCCGCTGTTTGATTTGTTGCAAACAAATTACTGATGAAGACTTTCAGGTGAATGGAGCAGATACACAGATTCAAAGCTATAACTACTCACCGAATAACATCGATACCGTACATCCAAGTGGGAAATTCAACTCATGGGGTATTCCGCCAGTGCAGGGTGAGCCTTGTCCACCGCCGGGCAATGGATGCCCCAGTGCAGCAGCAGCTGCCGAATATTCGAATCAACCGGATAGCCATGCTGGCCCAACTGAATTAATGACGGTAAGCAGTAAGCTCGAAGCATTGCAGGCGATAGCCACTATTTGCGACCAGGGTGAAGGGTATGAGCACCGGGCAACAGATGATCCCAGCCGTACTGAGTATTCTCACTATTACAAATTCCTGAGATTGCAGGCGCAATTGCAAAGGTATCCGGATCACGTGGAAAAGTTGCCGTCATTGCCAGTACCTCCAGATCCTATCGAGCCCACTGTTACCGATGATGAGCTTGCGGAAGTAATTGCCAATTTCCCGGACAATCCGATTACCCGCCCGGTAGGCGTGATTGGCAACAGTTATGTCTATCCTGAGGAGTACTGGGCGTTATCCGATCTTTGCAATGGCGTGTATCAATACATGTTTATCATGACTGAAACCGTTTATCGGGTACCTGATCAGGGCCAGAAGTTATTTTTTAATGAAGGCATGCACCGCTCGATGATATGGGTCCTGGATAAACTGATTCAGGCTATGCGGCGCTTTGAGCTGGCTGACGGGCACGTACTGGCACCAACCTTTGAAAACTTTAATCTGGGTTCACGCCAGGAAGCATATGGTAATTTGATCGGCTTGACCGAAGCCATTACTGACAATAGCCAGCTGCAAGCAGTAAGCGGGATTATTGACAACATCAAAACCTTACCGGATGTGAGCCAGTACTGGACTGATGCAAGCTAAGCAGATGTATTACTTAATATCTCAAGCTCACTATTAATAAATCAAATATCAGGAGTTGAAAATGTCTGATGACTCAACCACACCCGGTGCACCTGTACCCAAACCATATAAATACCAACAAGCGCCGATCTGGCCGACTACTATTGGTAAGCCGTTGCAACCGGTGCAACCGCTGCATGCCTGCATGGGGCTGAACAGTTGCAAAGGACAAGACCGCTACGGCGCAGCTGGTCCAAATGGTGGCCCCAGGCCTGGCCAACCAAATGAATGTGCCGGGCAGGGGTATTGTTCAAATACACCGGATCACACCTGCCATGTTCAGAATCAATGCAAAGACCAGGGTGGCTGCGGCTTGTATGGCACTGCCGAAGAAATGGACAATCCAGGACGCAATGACTGTGCATCTTTGGGCTCATGCGCTACCCCGATCAATGCAGAACGCTTTAGCACTAACGGCCCCAATCAGGGTAAAAGTGTATGGGCGCGTGCACGGCAGGTTTTTCATCAGCAGGAATGGCCCAAGCTGCGCGAGCAAAACCCCAACCTTCCAGCAGAGCTTCCCAGAGTCGGTGGTGATGCTTATAAAGAAGATATATTTAAAGATGGTCCTGCTTATTTATGGGTTTCAAATGACAATGAAGCACGTAGCAATATGACCGCCTGTGGAGCCGGTGGTATGAGCGGAGCCGGAGGTTGTGGCTAGCCGAATATGCCTGAAATAACCAAACAAGCGGGATTGGGCCTCGGTCTTGGTCTGCGCAATACCCACTTTGAGTATATCCTGAGTGAATGGCCTGCTGTGGATTGGTTTGAAGCCATTTCAGAAAACTTTATGGATTCCGGCGGGCGACCCCGCCGGGTTATCCAGGAAGTTGCTGAGCGTTATCCGCTGGTGCTGCACGGTGTTTCGATGTCAATCGGCAGCACCGACCCGTTGAATTTTGACTATCTGGCTAAACTGAAAGCACTGGCGGATGAATTGCAGCCCGTGTGGGTGAGCGACCATTTATGCTGGACCGGTGTGCTTGGCGTCAATTCTCATGATCTGTTGCCGGTGCCGTTGACGGAGGAATCATTTTCGCATGTGGCTGAACGGGTCCGGCAGGTGCAGGACTTTCTGGAACGCCCGTTAGTGCTTGAAAACCCCAGTACTTACATTACTTTCAGTCAATCGAATATCACTGAGCCGGATTTTCTACGCCAATTATCAAACGAAACCGGCTGTAAATTACTGCTGGATGTTAATAACGTTTATGTAACCTGCTTCAATGCTGATGCCGACCCGGTTGCTTATCTTGAATCGTTCCCATCTGAAAACGTAGTTCAGATTCACCTTGCCGGGCACCAGCATTGCGGAACCCATATCATCGACACACATGATGGGCCGGTGTGTAGTGATGTCTGGGAATTATTTCGCCTGGCGTGGTCGCACTGCAACGCCCCGGCTACCTTGTTGGAATGGGATGGAAATATACCGGCATTTCAGGAATGCCATACAGAATTGTTGAAAGCCCGTGAATATATGGATGCCAATGGTATGCCCCTGCCGGATAGAGCCGGGCAGGCTGTGAGCACAGGTTCGGTGCCCAACCCATTGGACTTTCTGGTTCCTGAAGTGATGAATAATACTGTTTTAGAACAAGTATGAGCACATTACCATCAACAATGCATGCCATGCAGAGTTGGATGCAGGAAGCATTGGCTTTTCCACAATCAACTTCGAGCCAGCAACTTGAACAACTTTTGGAACCATCCTCCAGGCTTAGCGGTACCCAACGACTGGCGATTTACCAGCGCAGTTATTACCTGCGGCTGTTGAAATGCATGCGGGAACAATTCCCGGCACTATGTCATGCGTTGGGTGAAGAATTATTCAATGATTTCGCCTACCAGTATCTGCAAGCACTGCCATCTGTCAGTTATACGCTGTATGAACTGGGCAGACGCTTCCCAGGTTACCTGGAAGCAAATCGACCCGATGCCGGGCAGCCTGATGAGCAGCGTGAAAGCTGGGTTGATTTCATGGTTGATTTAGCCCGCTACGAGTTCCAGCTATTCGCCATGTTTGATGCGCCGGGGCATGAGGGTAAGCCGTTTGCCAGTGTGGATACAGCAGATAACCGGTTACTGTTACAGCCTTGTTTTGCGTTGGGTAATTACCGGTTCCCGGTAGCCTGGTATTACCACGAGGTGCGTAAGCGTAATGATGCCGGGTTTCCACATCTGGAAAGATCACCAGTGGCCTTGGTACGTAAGGATTATTTAACCCATACTTTTCCACTGAGCATTCCTGAATATACCTTTCTGTTAGCGCTTGAAGCCAATCAAAATATTGAGACTGCACTTGAAATGGTAGCTGGTAAATTGGAACTACCTATGAATCAGGTAAGCTCATCCTGGTCCAAACCCAATGGCATTCGGGCGCGTTGGATTACAGCAGGTTTTTTTATTACTGCCGATTAAAACAGTCTACTGCCGAATGGCGCATTTAATGGTGCGGATGTTAAGCTTTATGCATACATAGAAAACTGAGCCTTAGAATGCCTGAATCCCCGTGGGAATTCGTTAAAGACCTAAAGCGTCGGCGCGTTTTCCGAGTAGCTGCGTTGTATATCGTGGGTGCGTGGGTGGCACTGCAAGTGGCTGATACGGCGTTCCCGGGGATTGGCATCCCGGAAGCAGCCATCCGTTATGTCTGGATGGGCGCAATTTGTGGTCTGCCCATCGCGCTGATTCTTGGCTGGCGGTTTGATATAGCCGCTGGGGGTATTGTGCGTACGCCGAAAGCCGGCGGGCATGAGAATTTACCACTTGGCAGAACCGACCACACGATACTGGCCACTCTGAGCCTGCTGGTGATGATGATTACGGCTGGGTTGCTGTGGCAAATCTGGCTGACCCGGGAATTGCCACTAACTGCTGTGGCTGATACCGGACTTAACCCCAGATCAATAGCCGTATTACCTTTCGAGAACATCAGTGGAGAGCAACTTAATCAGCCTTTCACCACTGGTATTCACGACGACATATTGACTCATATTTCCAAAATCAGTGATCTGAAGGTTATCTCACGGACTTCAGTCGTGCGGCTTGCTACCACCATGAGTATTCCGAATATCGGGGAACTGCTGGGGGTTGCCACAGTACTGGAGGGTGGGGTGCAACGGGTAGGTGATCAAATTCGCATCAACGTACAATTGATTGATGCAGTAACCGATCAGCATCTATGGGCTGAGACTTTCAACCGGGAACTGACTGCGCAAAGTATTTTTGATATTCAAACTGAGATTGCACAGGCCATCAGCAACGAACTGCAGGTAACGCTTTCATTGCAGGATCGGACAAACCTGGAACGGCGGCCAACCAAAAACCTGCAAGCCTACGAAGTCTATATGCTGGGTAAACAGCGAATGAGCCTGCGCACCAGTACCGGGTTAATTGAAGCAACCGAGTATTACCAACGGGCGCTGGAGCTCGATCCTGATTACGCACTAGCCTATGTAGGTTTGGCAGATGCCAATACTATTCTTGGATCTTATGGATACCAGCCTCAGGCCGTTGCTATCGAAAATGCACGACAGGCTATCAACTCGGCATTGAGGCTGGATAATCAACTGGGTGCAGCATATGCATCCCAGGGACTGGTATTTTCCAACAATGCTGAATACGCTAATGCCGAAGCATCTTTTAAGCATGCTATCGAGTTGGATCCAAACTATGCATCAGCATTTCATTGGTATGGCAATATGCTGGTCAGCAACACCGGCCAGCCCGGCAGGGCAGTGCCGTTACTGGAAAGCGCCCGTGCCCTGGACCCCTTATCACCGATTATCAATGTGACCCTGGGTGAAGCCTTTGAAGCCATCGGTCAATTTGATAATGCCATGACTTTGTATAAAAAAGCCGTTGAGATAGAACCTGACTTTGCGGCGGCCTATTTCCTGATTGGCGTACTTTACCGGTCCGCTTACGGCAGGCTTAATGAGAGTGTACGTTGGCACCGTGAAGAATTTTCCAGAGATCCCAGCAGGGGAACCAGTATTCTGGGCATGGCCTATTTGGATTTAGGCGATGATAAAACAGCTGAATACTGGTTTGAGCGGGCTTTTGCAATGTTTCCGAGGGCGTACTTGCCCAATGCGGCAAGAGTTATCTTGCACTGGTACCGGGGTGAGGAAACCCAATCTGTCGAAGCAGCGCGCCAGCTTTTGGAACTTGCGCCCGGCAACAATTTATCGCTGGTGACACTGGTCAAATTTAGCCGCTATCAGGAAGCGTTGGACAAAATTTCAGACTATTACCCGGCACTGTCATGCGCTGCTGAACCGGTTGTTTCTCGATCCAATTTTTTTCAAGCAATCAATTTATCACTGGCACAAGAAAAAACCGGTAATCCGGAATGTGCCGGTCGATTACTCGAAAAGGCACTGGAACAAACAGCGAATATGCCCAGACTTGGATCCCAGGGATACGGCTTTGCCGATGTTGAAATCTATGCCCGTCAGGGCAAAACCCAACTGGCGCTTGCCGCACTAAGGCAAGCAATAGATTCTGGGACACGAATCAATTGGTGGTCGCAAGCGCAACAGAGCCCTCACAATGAGTCGTTATTTGAGGAGCCGGAATTCAAAGCTATGATGGATGAAATTAAAGCCGACATGGCGTCACAGCTTGAATGGGTGAGGCAGCTGGACATTGATGGAGAACTGGCGCCGATGCCAGTGCTTGGTAATTCGGCTATCGATTAATTTTTCAGGTTATAAATCAGAGTTGTTTGTTATAGCAAAGTCGAATATCCATGCGCTGTCAGGGAACCATGTTAATGGCTTACTCATCCTGGTAATTTAATTCAAAAATTGATACGAGGCTCTATATTTCTTTCAAAAATATAGAGCAAATTTAGGATAAACCACCCTATGAGCATGGATAGGTATTAGACTATAGTTTTATTGGCCTGGAACCTCACCTCACAGTCAATGCCCATGGGCTGATGCATGACTCCTAATATTCATATCAAACAAGCGCAATAGCTCAAAGTTATTTAACCCATTGATTTTATTGGTTGTTTTTACACCTAAATATTGAACGACTGATGGCTAACTGTTACCTGGACAGATGCAAGCGCAGAGATTCAGCTACAACTACGAATGAATTAATGCCTGTTAAATTAACACTTATTGATTATAACAATTAGAGTGTGGCGCTTTAATTTCTGAGTATAATCACCAGTAAGAGTTGAACAACAATGAGTATAAGTATGACTAATGCCAGCGATACAGAGGTGTCGAGCTGCGATATTAGCGAGGGATATGCAACATTAATAGCAGCCGAGCTCGGAATTACTAAACAAGAATTATTAGACAAGTTAGACGCTGATCACCCTTCAGGTTTTACATTTGATCAAGCGATTATCATGCAAAGCCAAGACCCTGAATCTTCCGGATATCAGAGCCACGCACGCGCATTGGGTTATGTTGCTTTATCCAAAGAGAGTTTTGATAGCAGCACCGAAATTGGACTGCTGAATGGCTATCGAAGTTATTACCAAGCCCTGGGGCAAACTGCCAATGCCCTTAATAAGATAGTAAAACTGTATACGCTCAGCGACGATATGGTGAATGAATTTGAACGCCAGCTGATGGAAGATTTCAGTACCGGAATGGGTGTGGTTGGACGTTTACGAACCATCATCCAACAGAACAGATTGGTGACTGAGTAACTGCCGGCAATTAGCTCGGTGCCATCCCGGATTATATTCCCGGCGCAGGGTAAATTTCAATGCGCTGACTGGAGCTTGATTCGGTTATTCTGCCATTTGGTGCAACGCTTTATATGGGCACCCGCTGGAAGGCGTGCACAAACTTTATGCCATATAAAGTAGATATTGTGTATATCCCGTCCGCATAGATTAATTATCAATTTAAAGTAATGGGTATCCAGGTACATGTGTTCTACCAGGATCCCACGCTCTCACGTGGGATCCCATAGGTTAATCAAATTACATTTCTACTCGCACATATCAATACCACTGGCCAGCAGGCAGTCCATTCTCTCCTCAGCGTTAATCAACGGGTTACTGGGATCTATTGGGAACTGAATCAAGCACATATCACGCTGCCAGCGGGCAAATCCACACACATCCAATTGTGGTTGACAACCCGGAATATTGTTATAGCAATCAAGCGCACTCAGATAGCGATTGTGAGTGGCCTCTGAACAATTCTGTGGACATGCCGTCGGGTCATTGATTAATAATATTGGACAACCACTCTGACAAGCGTTGATGCAGTTTGCTCTATCTTGTGCGTTAGATCCAGGAGGAAAGTTGGATACACAATCTGCTTCACAGCGCTGATCACATCTGTCTGGATTGGCAACATCTGAACATTGAGTGATACAAATACTGTTCGAATTGCCTGAGTTTTGCCAACGGTTAAAAGCTGCGCTGACGCGTGAATCACATTGGAAAAAATTTTCTACTTGTTGTTGTTCACAAGACATTCCCAATCCGGGTAATCCACCTCCAAACGGGTCACCTTCACCAAGTTGAGCCAAGCCCACAGGACTATAGATAAAAGTGATTAGTATGAAACAGGTTAGAACTGAAAATTTACTTTTCATGGAAAACCTCCTTGTCGGTCATAATGTATATGGCTTTCCGAGCCATGCCAGCGCTTATCCAGCTCGCTGCCTTTCAGATGGCTAAATCCCAATCTTTTCTTGTCTGAACCGCCAACTGCTTATGAAATACTTAGGAGGGCATTCTAAGCCGTTGATTAAACGCGGTTCGGCATAAGCGCAGTATCACAATACTTATTTATTTGATGGGTGTCCAGGCTTGAGCGGTGGTGGACGAATCTCGCTCATCTGGCACATATATCCTCACCTCTTCCCGCCAACTTGATTTGTTACACAGAAAAACTCAATAGTACTATTTTGATGGCATGAATTGTTGCGCTCAATTGCCAAGCGTCGCCTAATTTACACGGATGTCTATATTGGATATTCGGTTTGAACTCTATTCAATTTACTTTCAAGGAGGAACGTATGAATATTCGCTCAATAATTTTCACCGTATTTGCCTCAACTATTCTATTAGCGTTACCTGCATTATCTGCTTCACTGGGGCCCATATCCGAAGAGACACAACCGGCAATCTGCAACCCAGGATCACTCGTCACTGAAGTTAAGTGTACTGGTAAGTACTGCGATAACCTGAAGATAAAATGTGGTGGTCCAGCGGGTGAATTCCATGCTCGTCGGGCAACAAACGCAGTCTGGACTTCATTGAAATCAGAAGAGAGCGGCGGAATGAATGTTTGCCCCACCGACCACTATATTGCTGGCTTTGCCTGTAACGGGCGATATTGCGATAATCTATCACTTTACTGCGTTAAACTTCGAGGCGTCACTCGAACTAGCTTTCCTTGTGCTGATAAAGGCCCAATCTCAGAAGAAAATGGTGGTCGCCTGAAATTTACCGAAGAAACTCTCGGGTTAAAATTTGGAGCAATATCTATGCACTGCACCGGCAGATATTGTGACAATAAAAAGTTCAAGGTTTGCCCGCTAAGAGCTGACTAGCTATCAATGCAGAAGTTTGGGCCGGGGTAACTATATTGTGGTTACCAATCCGGCAACCCTATGTCTAGCTTCAGGGCGATAAGAATGGTTATGGTCACCGACGATTTTCATACCTGAATATGTAAGTGCCCAAACTCTGAAAATAGTTAAGCGTAAATTAGATAAAGCAGAACTGATCATTGCTCCCCTAATGCAACTTCAGGAAGTCTGGCTAAGATTCGAGCTTACAGCGAGCGATTATGCCTGCAGCAATATAAAACCCGCCATTAAGGCGGGCTTTAAGATGGCGTCCCCTAGGGGGTTCGAACCCCTGTTACCGCCGTGAAAGGGCGGTGTCCTAGGCCACTAGACGAAGGGGACATTGTTTGGTGGAGCTAGACGGGATCGAACCGTCGACCTCTACAATGCCATTGTAGCGCTCTCCCAGCTGAGCTATAGCCCCGATTGAGCGAACGCGAAATAGTACGTCCTCATTATACTTATGTCAATCATTTGTTATCCAGTATTTTTAACCTTTAGCCGATAATTTCTTTGACATCGCTGCTGGATTCGTGTTTTGCCAGCTCTGGCTTAAAGGGTTTTTCCTGAGCCCGCATGGTGACCAGGCTGTGGCCTTGCTGGATCAGGTAATCCAGCCACTTGTGCAAAGCCCGGTTCTGACGCCAATGGATACGCTTTAATGCTGCTGGATTAAGGTCCGGACCGGCGATGCGATTGATACCCCGGCGCAGATCAAAAGAAGTGACCTCAGCGATGCGCAGATCATGATACATACGGATATGCGCTTCCGGTTCCGAGAATTCCTGATCGCCACTGTGCAACTCGTGTGTCAGTCTTAAAAACGTGGTGTACGGGTGTTGTTCCAGCACCTGCAAATGCAGAATCGGGTTGCTGTTGATCTGTGAGCGGAAAAACCGGTCAACCGGGATGCTGTCCGGTAATAACAGCATGGTCTGCTGATAAATGCTTTCCTGCAATTGCTGCAACTCATCCGGGTGAATACCCGATTGAGCGGCTTTCCATGATGTTTCTCTAATCAGTACCATAATTGCAGGATAGCATAATCAGTTGTTGTTGCTATCGTGTTAATTGCCAGCTCAGCGAGATGGCAAAACAATGCTACCATGAACAGGTAATTGATCCAGGAACGCGTTAAAGACCATTTGGCTGGTGGATACTGAAGCGTTGATATATTGATTGGTATCTTGCAGAATTTGCCCGGCCGTGCGGGCAATACCTGCGCTTTCCAGTTCTTCCAGATAAGCCGGTAAACTTAACCAGCGTCTGATTAATCGCCGGTCCAGTTCCAGATGAAATTGCAGACCCCAGGTTTGTCCGCCGTAACAGAATGCCTGACTTGCACAGCTGTCGGAGCTAGCCAGCAAGGTTGCGCTGCTGGGCAGTTCAAATGTATAACCGTGCCATTGGTATACCGGTTGCTGATCAGGGTAGTGTTGCAGCAGCAGGTCCTGTTGACCAGCAGCGGAAATCGCCAGCCGATACCAACCGATTTCCCAATCGGCTGCTCGAAATACCGCAGCGCCCAATGTATGCGCAATCAACTGGCTGCCCAGACAAATACCCAAAACCGGTTTACCCGCTGCAATGAAATGTTCGATAGCACGGCACTCGGTGGCCAGGTGCGGATATTGGCGATGCTGATCCGGCATCATTGGCCCACCCAGCACCACCAGTGCATCATAGCGGGCTACCCGTGGCTTGCGTTCCGGTTCGCGGGTAAAGTTGATATAGCGAATGCGGTGCCCGCGGGCGCGGATCAATGGGTCGAATGTACCTAAAGGTTCCGCTGCAACATGTTGAAAAACAAGTATTCTTGCCAATCCATTCTCATCTTTACAAGATAATGGTTAAACTTAACAGATGCTGAGTGAAACATCACCTGTGAATAGCCTGCAGCCAGCCATCAACAACTGGTTCAGCGAGTGCATAGGTCAACCCAGCGAAATGCAACAGCAGGCCTGGGCACATATCGGCGCTGATCAGCATGCATTAATCGCTGCACCAACCGGCTCCGGGAAAACACTGGCGGCATTTGTGCCTTTGCTCGACAAACTGCTGACACCGGGTGGCCAGCAGGCAGATACCACACGTATTCTGTATGTTTCCCCGTTAAAAGCACTGTCTCACGATATCCAACGTAACCTGCAGCCTGCACTCAGCGGCATCAGTCGCCAGGCAGGGTTGCAGCAACCCTTACGGGCTGCTGTGCGTACCGGAGATACCCAGGCCAATGAACGCCGGAAACAGGTTAAACAACCACCACATGTTTTGGTGACCACCCCGGAATCGTTGTTCATTCTGCTGTGCAGCCAGGCCGGCCGCAAGGCACTGGCCGGTATCCGTTATGTGGTGATTGATGAGCTGCATGCCTTGGCTGAAAATAAACGAGGGGTACATTTGCTGCTGTCGTTGGAACGCCTGCAAAAACTGGTATCACGCCCACTGCAGCGGATTGGCCTGTCGGCTACCCAACGACCGCTGCCGACCCTGGCCAAATGGTTGTGTGGAAGCCAGCCATGCGCCATCGTCGACGCCGGATTACGTACCGATCTGGATCTGGATATCGAACTACCGTCCACGCCATTGGGGCCTTTGCTCAGTAATTTGCAACTGGATGAGTTGGCTGCCCGCATCCAGAAACTTGCCCAGGCACGGCGTACCACCCTGGTGTTTGTTAATACCCGTCGGATGGCTGAACGGCTGGCGCGGATGTTAACCGAGTTACTGGGTGAACAGGGTGGGCAAAAGGTATTGGCCACCCATCACGGCAGTCTCAGCCGCGAGCTGCGCTTGGATGCTGAGCAACGCTTGAAAAATGGTCAATTGCAGATTGTGATTGCCACCAGCTCGCTGGAGCTGGGGATTGATATTGGTTCAATCGACCTGGTCTGCCAACTGGGTTCTCCGAAACGATTCGCCTCAATGCTGCAGCGAGCCGGACGCGCCGGGCATTATCAGGGCGGGGTGCCGATGGCTCGGTTATTTCCGTTAAGCAGAGATGACCTGTTGGAAAGCTGGGTGCTGTTGCAGGGCTTAAGCAACCAGCAGCTCGATTGTGTGCGGCTGCCGGCAGAATGCCTGGATGTGCTGGCGCAACATGTTTTAGCTGAATGTGCCAATAGTGAGCAAACTGAGGCATCAGTAGCAGACTGGGTGCGCCGTGCCTGGCCATATCGGAAAATATCCGATGCAACACTGGCCCAGGTGTTGCAAATGCTGGCAGATGGCTTTCATGGCCGCCAGCAACAGTTAAGATTGTTATGGGATAAGGCCCGGGGACGACTCAAAGCAGCTGCCGAAATACGCAACTTATGTGCTATGAATGCCGGGGCGATTCCTGATCAGTTTGATCAGGATGTATGGCTGGTTCCAGAGAAAAGTTCTGATGGACGCTATGAGCAGGTTGAGCATATCGGCACGGTTGACGAAGACTTTGCCTTCGAAAGCATGGCCGGCGATGTGGTGCAACTCGGGAATCGCAGTTTACAGATTGTCAAAGCCGGTGCTGAAGGCCTGTATGTACAGGATGCTGACGGCCTGCCGCCGGCCATTCCGTTCTGGCTGGGCGAGGGCGCCGGCCGCAGCCCGGAGCTGTCTGATGCATTGGCGTTATTATTGCAGCAGGCTGCCGCTTTATCTCCGGAACAGCTGATTGATCCAGGCTGGCTGCTGCAACACAGCCAGCTCAACCCATTTGCGGCACGGCAACTGGCCGAATATCTGGCCGCCTGCCATGCAGCGTTGGATGGATTGCCGCATAACAGCAGAATTATTATTGAGCGTTTTTTTGACACCACCGGTAATTTTCATGTGGTGATTCACAGCACTTTCGGTATCCGCATTAACCGGGCCTGGGGACTGGCGCTGCGCAAGCGCTTTTGCCGGCAGTTCAATTTCGAATTGCAAGCCAATGCCACTGACAATGGCCTGCTGTTGTCACTCGGGCCTACCCACAGTTTCCCGCTGGAAGATATTACCGGTTATCTGAAAAGCCACAGCGCCCGGGCGATCCTGATCCAGGCATTGCTGGACTCACCAATGTTTGTAAATCGTTGGCGCTGGGCGGCAAATACTTCACTGGCGGTATTGCGGATGCGCAATGGCAAAAAGGTAGCGCCGCAGCAACAGCGCAATCAGGCTGAGGACTTACTGGCTTTATTATTCCCCGATCAACTGGCCTGCCTGGAAAATATTCGTGGTGAACGAGAAATCCCAGATCATCCGCTGGTTACCCAGGTAATTAACGATTGCCTGTTTGAAGCAATGGATATTGAGGGCCTGGAAGCGGTATTGATTGGTATTGAGCAAGGCGAAATACAGGTTGATTGCCTGGATTTGAATGCTCCGTCTCCATTGGCCGAAGAACTGGTGCATGGTAAACCATGGGCATTCCTGGATGATGGGGAAGCTGAAGATAGACGTACCCGTGCTGTACAGACAGCTTATCGGACTCCCGATATTGAAGCTGCAACAAGTCTGCGTAAATTGCCGGGTGCATTGATTACGCGTTTGCGCAAAAAATGCTGGCCGGCTGTTGATAACCCGGAATCGCTGTATCAATTACTGCTTAAAGCTGGATTCATTACAGTCCTTGAAGCCCGGCAGGGTGCTCCTGCAGGGATCAGCAATCCAAATGCCAGCCGCTGGCCTGCCTGGTTTGCATCGTTACGGCGCGAATGCAGGGCAACTGTTTTATATAGTCAAGCGCAAGCAAGTTACTGGGTTGCGGATCAGCATGTAGTGGCGATGCAATCTATTCGAGCTGAACTGCAATGCAAACCAAAGCTACCCACTTATGCCATAGAATCCGGCCAGGTTAGCCCGGAGGAGGCATTGCCGCGCATGCTGAGAAGTCGCTTGCTGGTTCATGGTTTGTTGACGCTGGAGCAGTTACAGCAACAGTTTGAGTTACCTGAAACAGCTGTTCAGTCCGGTATGGCTGCGCTGGAAAATCGAGGAGAGGTCATCACTGTGCAGGCCTGCAGCGGATTGTCGGTGAATTGGGGATTGCGCGAGCATGTGGTTGCTTTACGAAACTCAGCGAGCCCGTGAAGCGCTATACTATTGCCGAATCGGAAATATTTGATTGAAGCGATAGAAGATGTTTAGAGCTGCCTGTTTATTTTTTACCTGCGGGTTATTGCTGAATACCGCTGCTGCGCAATTACCAGAAATACTTTATGCCACTGATGGTGAGTTTGGCGACAGCCAGCCAAGTCGCACCAGCATGCTTTATATTCTGGATGCGCAAACCGGTGCTGTATTACGGACCATTGGCGATGTGGGTGAAGATATCGTTGCTTTGACGGTATTACCGAGCACCAATGAGCTGTATGGATTAACGGCCGGCAATTCCAATAACCCTGGTTCGATAGTACTTATCAATACGGAAACAGCCGCAGCCACCATTTTAGGTGCAGTAGGTCCATTTAATGGCGTAACGCTTTCAATTGAGGATATCCATTCGAGCAGGATAAATATTCCCTTTAGTGACGACGAGTTTGATGCGATTTGGCTGGCCGGAATTCCTGTGCAAGAGAACCTTGGTCCAGTCCCGCTTAACAGTGTTCATTTTTTTGATGTTCAGTCAGGACAGGTGCGCGATGCGGGCTTATTCCTGCAAGGCCCGGTTCCACTGAACCGTTATGGCATAACAGAGCGAGGCAGGGTGGCAATTGCCGGTTGTAACCTGCCGGGTTTTGACACGCAGGTATTATCATTGGCCGTGTTGAGTCCGACTGGTATAGGTATTGACCCGCCTCTATTTCCCGATAATCGGTCATTGCTGAACAGTCAATGTATTATTGCTGCCGATACCAATAGCAATAATCAGATTGTCGCGGTGGAACAATTGGCCTTGAGTGATCCTGGCCGCCGCTTAGTCATTACCGGTAATGATCTGGGGCCTAATGGGTCTGCAGTTAGTGTCCAGGTTCTTGGTGATTTGCCTGACTTTACATCTGCATTGGCCTTTGCAGCCATTCCATTGGCACCGGTTCCCGGACTGCAGTTTTATGGCCTGCTGGTATTGATAGCCGTATTGATTGCTGCCGGATTGTTGTTCAGCCATAAACGCCAAACAGGCTAGCGCCATTGGTTACTTATTGATTGTTTATTGCAATGCATATTGATGCATAGCGTACCAATGCTGCTTATCGCGACAGGTTGTTGAACCAGCGTATATTGATTAAATTCGCGTAATGATTAATTCCGGGTCAGGTCTAGTCTCGACGTGATTGGTTTTTGTTCACTTATAGTTGTCCAGTTTTATGAAAAAGTATTTATGTTGGCTAATGCTGACCTTCGCACTGAGTGTTTCCGCTGAGGAGCAAACCCCGGGAGCCGATAAATTTGCTCAGTTAGGGCAGGAATTACCAACACCGGGAGAAACTCGTTTGGCTTCCGGTGCACCAGGCCCTGAATATTGGCAGCAACGTGCAGATTATCGTATCAACGTTGAATTGGATGATCAGCACCAGCGGATCATCGGTAATGAGCAGATTACTTATCACAATCATTCGCCACACATACTCAAATATATCTGGTTGCAACTCGACCAAAATAGATTTCGGCCGGACGCAGACGATGTGATAACTGCCACTGCACCCGACTTTGAAGAGTTTCCCTATCGAGGCATGCAGAATTTGTTGAGCCGCCGCGAATTTGATGGAGGGTTTGCGATTTCTGAAATCACCGGCCAGGATGGTGGTGCATTGGCCTATACCATTAATAAAACCATGCTGCGGGTGGATCTGCACACACCGTTGGCGGCCGGGCAGTCATTGGTAATCAATATTAACTGGGAACACAACGTGCTGGACGCCGTCGCGATCCGATCACGCGGTGGCTATGAATACTTTGCTGAAGACGACAATTATATCTATGAAATTGCCCAATGGTACCCTCGGGTAGCGGCATATACCGACTTTGACGGATGGAATAACAAGCAGTTCCTGGGTAGTGGTGAGTTCACCTTGGAATTGGGTGACTTTGAAGTCAATATTACCGTTCCGGCAGATCATATCGTTGCTGCAACCGGGGTATTGCAAAATGCTGATGAAGTGCTGAGCGATGCCCAATTGGAGCGCTTCCAGCAGGCCAACAACGCAGACAAGCCGATGTTTATTGTTACCCCGGATGAGGCCAGCGATAACCAGCAGGACCAGGCAAGTGACAAGCAAACCTGGCGGTTCAGCGCTGAAAATGTGCGTGATTTTGCCTTTGCCTCTTCGCGCAAATTCATCTGGGACGCGATGGCGGTAAACAGCGGCGATAACAGCGTGTTGGCGATGTCGTTTTATCCCAATGAAGCTGAGCCGTTGTGGAGTCAGTATTCCACCGAAGCCGTGGTACATACCATCGAAGTGTATTCACGCTTTTCCTTTGATTATCCCTATCCGGCAGCCATTTCGGTGAATGGTCCCATCGGCGGAATGGAATACCCGATGATCAGCTTTAACAAGCCGCGGCCTTACAAAGATAAAACTTATTGGGATAGTCGCCAGGATCCTAAAGACCACACCTGGGAGCGCAGCAAATATGGCCTGATCTCAGTGGTTATTCATGAAGTAGGGCACAACTATTTCCCGATGATCGTCAATTCAGACGAACGCCAGTGGACCTGGATGGATGAAGGCTTGAATACCTTTTTGCAGTTTCTGGCCGAACAGGAATGGGAGACCGAATATCCATCCAGGCGCGGTGAACCCAAAGAGATTGTGGAGTTTATGCTCAGCGATGATCAGGTTCCGATCATGACCAATTCGGAATCGTTATTGCAATTCGGCAATAATGCTTATGCCAAACCGGCTACTGCTCTGAATATATTGCGCGAAACCATTGTTGGTCGTGAGTTATTTGACTTCGCCTTCCGTGAATACTCACAGCGCTGGAAGTTCAAACGCCCAACACCGGCCGATTTTTTCCGAACCCTGGAAGATGCTTCAGGTGTAGATCTGGATTGGTTCTGGCGAGGCTGGTTTTACACCACCGATCATGTTGATATTTCGCTGGATAAAGTGACTTTGCATCGACTGGATACCGGCAACCCTGATATCGATAAGCCACTGGCCCGTCAGGATGATCAGGAACAGCCGGAAACCATTAGCCAATTGCGCAACGCCGGGCAGCAAACAAGACAGCAACGACGACCACAGTTAAGCGATTTCTACTCGCAATTCGATGAATTTGCAGTTACTCCATATGACTATGCCCAATACGAAGAATTACTGGCGGGTGTAGAAGATCGTGAACGGGTGCAACTGGAAACTGATAAGCTTTTTTACACGGTGGATTTCACCAACATCGGCGGATTGGTAATGCCATTGCCACTGCAGATTGAATACGCTGATGGTGAGCTGGAGGATTTGATGATTCCGGCAGAAATCTGGCGTCGTGATGCACAGCATATAACCAAATTATTGATCACCGAAAAAACTATTACCCGGATTGCGTTTGACCCTTATCTGCAAACAGGGGATGCGGATGTCAGTAATAACCACTTCCCCAGGGAAATACAAAAATCACGTTTTCAGCTGTTCAAACAGACTGAGGAACCCAACCCGATGTTGCGTCAGGAGCCGGATGGCTGGAAACAGGACGATAATTGACCGGAATGTTTAAATCAGTTGTCATCTGGTTATGCCTGTTCAGCAGCACAGCACTGCTGGCACATCCCTTTCATACCAGCCTGACCGAAATTGAGTACAACGCTGATCAGCAAATACTGGAAATTGCAATCAGGTTAAGCCCGGGTGACCTGGAAGACGCGTTATCCGCCTTTTTCGGGAGCTCAGTGGTGCTGGATGGTTCCAGCGATAACGACTCGGTAATATTTGCTTATATCAAGCAAAAACTTGCTGTCTATCCCGCAGATTCCAAAGCTGGGGATGATCCCCATAGCCTATCGCTACAGTGGGTCGGCAAGCAGCTGGATATTAAAAGCATCTGGATTTTTTTAACAGCTCCTACAGCAGAGCAGGTAATAAAACTAGATAATCGCTTGTTACTGACACTAAATGCTCAACAAATGAATACCCTGAGTGTTATCAGGCAAGGCAAAAAAAGCTCGCACCAATTGACCCGTAACAATACCAGCCTGGTGATCAATTTTAATAACCCTGATGAATGAGCATTACAAACTCTACGCAGCTGAATTTTCGCTGTATTCAGGCAAAGCACGCTCATACCTACGTAAGAAAGGGATACCTTTTAAGGAAATTAACGCTTCCTTGCATATCTATAAAAAATTTATTGTTCCCCGTACCGGGGTAAAGTTTATTCCGGTAATACAGACGCCCGACGATCAGGTCTATCAGGACACCACCGTCATTATCGATGTGCTGGAACAGCGATTTCCTGAACCATCGGTGTATCCCAATACGCCAGCCCAGCACCTGGTCGCCTTACTGCTTGAATTGTATGGAGATGAGTGGCTGTTGATATATGCCATGCATTACCGCTGGAATTACCCGGATAGTAATTACCGTTTTATTATCGGTGAGTTCGGCAGCATGTTATTACCTGGCTGGCCGGGTTTTGTACAACGCTGGATGGGCAAAAAAGTCGGTTCGCGATTTGCCGGTTTTCTGCCATTATTGGGGATCACGAAAGCCAATCGCGCTGCAATCGAGCAATCATACACGCGACTGCTGGCAGATTTGAATACGCACTTTGAAAGCCACAACTTTTTATTGGGTGATCGTCCATGTATCGCAGATTTTGGCTTCATAGCACCCTTTTACGCGCATCTTTACCGCGATCCGTACCCCGGTAAGCTGATGCGCCAAACCGCACCAGCGGTGACCGCATGGGTCGAACGCATGGTCAGTCCGGAGGCAGCACAAGGTGAGTATTTGCCGGATGACCAAATTCCTGCAACCTTATTACCGGTATTACGCCGAATGGCCGTTGAACAATTGCCTGTACTACAAGATACAGCCTTGCGGCTGATGCACTGGCGTGATCAAGACCCCGACCGCCAAAATTCTGACACTCGGTTGCCACGCGCCATAGGCAGGCATCAATTTGTTATGCAAGGAGTCAGTGCAGAACGCATGGTATTACCGTATCCATTATGGATGTGGCAGCGCTCATTGGATTATTATCAGACTTTGAATAGTGATGACAGGCGAAACGTGGATGACTTGTTAGCTCAAACCGGCTTTGAACAAGCATTGCAAATACCTTTGCAGCAGCGTCTGGAACGTCGTAATAACCAACTGTATTTCGCAGCTTAAAGCACTTTATGCAAGCCGCCATTAAACCGTTTGACCCTGGTGCTGAGGTGTATATCCCAGAGGGCTGTTATATCACTGAACTATCCAATTCAGCAACTGACCAGCAATTGTCTATCGCCAGGGTGCGTGTTCTGCCTGGTGTTACTACTGAATGGCATCGCTTGCAAGGTATCACCGAGCGATACGTAATACTTTCAGGCGAAGGGCGTGTAGAAATTGGCCAACTTGCTGCCGACATGGTCAAAACCGGCGATGTTGTGATCATTCCACCAATGGTGCGTCAAAGAATAACGAATATCGGTTTAGACGATTTAATTTTTCTGGCAATTTGCTCTCCCAGATTTGAGCATGCCGCTTATGAAAGCATAGAGGACAAGTATTAAGGCTTTTAATAACGAGTCAATGATGGACTGTTTTCAAATAGCCGGGATTGTCGATAACATGCACAGTGCTACAGCGAAGGAATGTTAATGAAAAAAATAATTGCAGCAATGTTGATTATCACTGCCATTATCCATTTGCTGCCTGTTTCAGGTGTGCTCGGAGCAGAGCGATTGGCCGCACTTTATGACTTGTCTTTCCAGGAACCCAATCTGGCTATCTTGATGCGTCACCGTGCTGTGATGTTCGGATTGTTGGGTCTATTTCTTATCTACGCCGCATTTCGGCCGGCACTGCAACCACTGGCATTCATTGCCGGCTTGATAAGTGCCGTTTCATTTGTGCTTGTTGCCTGGCTGGTCGGTGGGTATAACGATGCGATTGACAGGATAATTATGGGCGACCTGATAGCAATTGGTTGCCTTCTGGTGGCCGTCATTCTATTTACTGTTGTTCGCCGAGATCATTAACCATTTTGTGATTTAATTATCGCGTCCAGGTGTAAAAACGTCCTGGACGCGACCATCAGTTTGAAAATATAACAATTTCAATCTGTATTACTGTGCGGCAGCAGGCCACAACCAGGCGAAAGTACCGGCAGTCAATAAAGCATATACCAGACCATCAACAAGAAACCGCCGGGTGGTACCCCAGGATTGTCCTTTCCAGATTGACTGGGGAAATTCACCAAATCCATAAGGTAAAATACATATGACCGCTACCAGCCTGAACACCGTCATGTAATCAGCACCTGCTGGTAATGCATGATAAGCGGCATAGGCAATTAAAACAGCGATCAAAAGGGCATACAAAAACCACTGGGTCAAGGTTTTGCCCATAGTCCACATACCATTTGGCATTACTGTCATAAAACCTACCGGCCCTTGATTGTATTTGGCCTGCATTTCCTCAGAGCCCATTTCTTTCATATCAATGCAATAGGGAAAAACATAATCGCCCGGTTTCAAGTTTTGGCTGCGCATACCAGCAAGTACTTCGTCCTCGTTACCTAGCTTGGTGTAGTCCTTATTATGGGACTTGATCACCATATGAATGATGGAGCTTGCAATAAACACCAATATGGCCGATAGCAGAATCGGTAGCCACAAATCAATTAAGAACGCCATAGTCGACTCCTTTATGTGTAATAAGTGTTCCAGGTAACTGCCTGGAGCATGACTGAGTATAGCGCAGAATGATTTCAGCAGAAGCTTGTCCCATATTGGAAGCACGCTGATACTGGACAATTGTTTTCTGTGGAAACCACCCGCTAAACTATCATCACTGCCAACTGGATAGCTAATCGAACGGGACACATTGCCAATGACCATGACAATTCAAATCTTGCTGGGAATAGTTCTGGCTTTACCGTTTGTGATGTTGGCCGGACGTTCCTATCAACCAACACATATGCTCGCAACCGGGCTGCTGTTGGCGGCACTCATCTATGTTGGTTTTGCGGTTTTTGGTGGTGCTGAATCAAGCTGGATTGGAGTTGAGCTATCCGGTGTCCTGTTCTATGGCTTTTTTGCCTGGTTGGGCTTGAAACAGTCGATTTACTGGCTGTCGGCAGGTTGGGGTTTGCATCTGTTATGGGACGTCGGGCTGCATCAATTCACTACCGGCAGCGTATATACACCCAGCTGGTATCCACCGGTTTGCATTGGGTTTGACCTGGCTGTTGCAGCTTTGATTTTGGCAGTCATGTACGGTTGGAATGGATTTGGTCTATCCAGAAAAACCTTTAACAGAGCCCAAGATTGATTCGTATAGCCAAACAATCTGAATACGCTGAACTGGATGCAATATGCCGGAGAGCTGCATATGCACTTTGTATGTCCGCTTATGATGTTGAATTGATTGATGCCTGGGTAGCCAAGCCACGCCTGGAAAAATACTTCAGTGATAACGGCAATACATACTTCGTGCTGATCAGAGAAGATCGGATAGCCTGCTATGGCGCCATTAATCTGGGCAGGCAATTACTCGAAGCATTGTTTGTTGAGCCGGAATTTGCAGGTCAAGGGTTGGGTCACGAAATGTTGGAGTACCTTTTTCAGCAAGCAGCAACAGCAGGCATGGATACCTTGCTGGTGGAATCTTCGTTAAATGCGGTTGGTTTCTATCAACAACATGGTTTTATTGAATATGCACGTGGGAAGTTTCAATTGAGCGATACACTGGCTTTGGATTCCGTACTTATGCGGTGCCGGCTAACACTGCCCCGGTGAGGCATGATTATATTATTGAGGTTGTAGTATGCACGATGTCATTCTTAAACAATTTGAAAACCCGGACAATGTCACATATTTCGATAAAGGCAAGTTTGAAACAGTTACGCTTGGCGGCATGACGATTGGCAGGGCTACTTATCAGCCAGGCTGGAAATGGTCGGAACATGTTGGCCCGGGTGTCGGTGATGATTATTGCCATGTGGAACATTTGGGCATGGTTGTCTCCGGGGCAGCTACGGTTGCATATCCGGACGGCAGGATAATTGAGATGCATCCGGGTGATGTGTTTTATGTTTCTGCAAACCCTCACGATAGTTGGGTATTGGGTGACCAACCTTATGTATCACTGCATTTTATCGGTGCAGAAAGCTATGCTAAATGATGAGCCTATGGAATTAAAAAATATTTTCGAATCCATTCCCGACAACCTCAGCGATGAGTTTTTTGAACTGTTGATCCAGACTGAGTCAGTTAAGCTTGAACGGATTGTATCCAAAGGACACAGCTCACCCGAAACCGGTTGGTATGATCAGGCACAACATGAATGGGTGATAGTACTTCAAGGAGCTGCTGAACTTACTTTTGAAAACGGCCGAATTATTAAAATGAAAGCTGGTGATCATATTAATATTCCAGCACATACCAGGCACAGGGTCAGCTGGACCAAACCTGATAAAGAAACTATCTGGCTGGCGGTATTTTACTGAGCAGGCGATATTGAATAGGCGCCAACAGCCACTCATTTTTTTATTTAGCCTGCGCACCCAAGCGAATTATTTTATTCAGCCACCGCTGATGTTGTGCATGACTGCTGGCTTCAACCATACCGATCAGGCTTGTTCGAACCGGTCGAATACCTGCAAATAACAATATATTGCGTTGCAGATTTTTTAACCCGTGAGCGCGGTAATACCAACGATAAAATGGTGCCGGCATACCCATGGTGACAATAATGCGTGCGGACTTGCCGTGTAGCATTTTCAGCGGCATTTTATTGCTCTCGCTTTGGCTGAAAGCAAAGCCTGGCCTGAATACCTGTTCCAGATAAGCTTTCAGCAAGGCCGGCATAGTGCCTAACCAGAGAGGGTAGATAATCACCAAATGATCTGCCCAAAGAATGTTTTTTTGTGATTGCTGAATTACAACGGGTGGTTGGCTTGTTTCAAAATCCTGTTTGGTTCGCAATAAAGGGAAATCCAGCTTGGCAATATCAATACGTTTTACCTGATTACCCGCAGCTTCAGCACCTTGCTGGTAAGCTTCGGCTAATGCGTGGCAATAGTGCTGACATGCAGCATCCGGGTGGCCTTGAATAATGGCAATTTTTTTCATACTGACCATGTTTGTTATGAATGGTGATAGCTATTTATTGCACTGCATAAATTAAAAACGCACCGAACAACATACCCAAGGCCAACCATAAGCGGATGCCCATTGCGGGAATTTTACTAATCCAGTCCAGTAATTCAGCAATACGCTGACGACCCAATAACGGCAGTATGGCTGCCGCTGCAATTGTCAGATACCCCAGTATTTGCATTGTTTGCGGGAACTCAGTGTGATCGGCCACCGAGATAAGCATCAACCCAAATAACAACCGAATCAAAACCGCAACGGTTATCGACCATTTATATGACCAGATTCGCTGTGCATATTTGATCAGCTGTTTAGGTGTGTACAGTCCAATTGCACAGATCGTGAAAATGGCAATGCCAAATAGAAGAATAGCATTCAGGAAAAAGTATATAGTCACAATACAACCCTCCGGTATTTACCTGCAGGTAAGTTTGTACTTATAGACTATCAGCTCCAATAAATGAGTATTTGATTCAGATCAAAAGCAGTTTCTGATGCTGTTGAAACAAACGAATAATTAATTTACAGCACAGTTTTTGTGATTGCTCTACTTATACTTTATCGGGATTAAGGTCATCAAGCCGACTACGTAATATATCCAACTGCAATGCGCCACATGCGCCAGGGGAAATGCGCGAGGACAAGCTGTGGTGCCCGGCATCAGACATTTTGATCTCTGTGATGTCATTCAATTGTTCAGCAACTGCTTGATAGGCCTCCCTGAATGGAACGCCATCGGCTGCTTGATCAATGGCCCAGTCAGTAGCTAGCATTGCGGGTTCCAAAGCTGCCATTAGTTGCGTCGATTTCCATTTGAAATTGCGAATCAATTCTGCCAGTAAGCCCAGCGCCGCCAACCCATGTTTAAATGACCTCAATAGTGGTGCTTTGCTGTTCTGCAAATCTCGTTGATAGCCTGAGGGCAGGGATAACAACGCATTAATTTCACAAATAGCGCCCTGACAAACTGCTGGTGCAGCGCGGAGTAATTCTATGTAGTCCGGGTTGCGTTTGTTGGGCATTATCGAAGATCCGGTGGTGTAAACATCCGGCAGGATAACGAAGTCAAATTCATTGCTGCAAAACAAATTGAAATCCCAGGCCAGACGGCGAACATCCAATAAAACCTGATGCAGGGCGTTCAGGCCATGCAATTCCAGCTTGCCACGGCTGTTTTGTGTGTAAATCGGATTTACCTGTATCCGGGCGAATCCCAATGTTGCGGTTGTATGGCTTCGATCCAGGGGCAGATTAACCCCATAGCCCGCCGCTGTACCCAGCGGATTGCTGTCAATTAAACGCAATGTATCGGCAACCAATTGGACATTATCCAGCATTGCTTCAGCAAAGCCTGCACACCATAGACCGGTACTGGAAACCACAGCTCTTTGCATATGCGTATAACCGGGCATCGGTTGATCGTCAAATTCAGCTCGCTTTAAAAACACACCCGCCAGTTCAAAGCATAAAGCATGCAACTGCTTCAATTGTTCTTTTAACCACAACCGGGTTGCCACCAGCACCTGATCATTTCGGCTGCGCCCGGTATGCACTTTTTTGCCCAGCTCTCCGAGTTTGTCGGTCAAATACCATTCAATCGCTGAATGACCGTCTTCAAACGGTTGTTCAAGCTCAAACTTGCCGTCTTGAAAATCCGCCAGGCATTGATCCAAGGTTGAGGACAAGCGCTCACTTTCCTGGGCGCTGAGTATGCCTATCCGCTGCAGGCTTTGTACATGCGCTTTACTGGCGCAGATATCATAAGGCAGCAATACCCGGTCCAGGACTATGTCGTCACCCGCCATAAAATCCATAATGCCGGTATCGGTTTGGCTGTTCGTTTTTTGCCACAGGGCCGTGGTTTTATTGTTGTGCATAGCTAAGTCCTGTTATTTCCGGATAACCAAAAGCCAGATTCATATTCTGCAATGCCTGACTGGCTGCGCCTTTCATCAAATTATCTAAAACACTGATCAGCACAGCATGTCTGCCATCATCACTGACTTGCAAACCTCCCAGGCAACATAGCGGTGTGTTGCAAACCTGATTGATCTCGGGAATTTTCTGGGTGTATTGAATCAGTGCCTCAGTTGCATAACATCGGGTAAGTATCTGATCCAATTGTGTATGGCTAACAGGTGTGGAAAAATTCATGGATACCACCATTTGGATGCCTCTGAAAAAATTGGCAACAGTTGGGGTAAAGTGGATCGGCTGTTGCATTTGTGCTGACACTTCACGTTCGTGAATATGACCAATTAATTGATAGGCTTGCAGCTTATCGACCAGTATCTTCGGGGCATTAGCTGCAGATGGTTTTGTACCTGCACCGCTATAACCGGAGACCCCAAAGCAATGCACTGATGCCGGTGTTTGTCTCAGCAACGGTCTAATTGCCAGTTGCATGGCGGTTGCATAACAACCGGGGTTGCTGATACGTTTGGCTTTTTTTAACTGTTGCCGATGAAATTCAGCCAATCCATATTGCCAGTTATCATCAAATCGATAGTCTGCGCTCAAATCCAGAATCACCGCAGTGGGGTTAACCCGCTCAATAGCAGTTACCCAAGGCTTGGCTAAACCATTGGGCAAGGCCAACACATAGGCATTGACCGGGTGCCGAGTTAACTCCTCAGCAGACATCAAGCAATAACTTCCGTTTAACCCCGGCGCATCTTCAGCCAATGGTTGCCCGCACTTTTTGCGTGATGATGCCCAGCTCAATTGAAAACCTGGATGCTGATCCAGCAATTGCATTAACTCCCGGCCGACATAACCACGTGCACCAACCAGACCCACCAGATTTTGATTCAAAGACATCTCAGCCATCGATGCTCTCCTGATCTCGGATGATGGTGGCCGGGCTTGCCTGTAAATGGTTATACAACTCGCCTAATTGCGCTGTAGCAATATCGCCGTACCAGAACATATGCCAGTCAGAGCCTTTATACAGACCATCCGCCTGGCGTATGTAAAACTGATTGATCGGGTTATGCCTGCGCGCACGCCAATACAGGACAGGGTGATGTTGACGTATTACATTCCATACTGCACCACCAAGACCTTCACCACGGGCATCATCAGTTACCGCAAATTTATCCAGTTTTGCATAACCCTGTTCATGGGTGATCACGGCTGCAGCCCGATAACTCTCACTGATATAGGCTGCCAATAAAGGTGTCCTGGCAAAATAGTCGTCAGATAACTGACCGGAAAAGCTTGTTTCCAGTATTTCCCGCAAACGCTGTTGGTCCACTGTCTGCCAGTTGGTGTGCCGCTGAATTTGTTCACCCAATCGTACCAATGTACCGGAACCTTTATGCGTAAATAGCTCGGTAGGCAATTGATCTGGCGCAGTAATCGAGACTGAGATTGATGCCGGCAAATTGTTCAATAACTGGTGAATTTGTTCCAGTTTCAGGCGCATGCCGGAATGCAACCAATCCTGCTGCATCAGATTTTCAAAATCAGTGGTCAAACTGATGGCTGGAATGATATCTCCATGCTCATCCAATATCCCTCCAGGGCCAGTCAAAAATACTACTTTGTAAGGTTCGAAATGGCGCACCAGATGTTGTGCTGCTTCATCAGCATTGATATTTAGAATTTGTCCGCTATCGGATTCACCAAGCGTTGCCAATACCGGGATATTATTGGTATTTAATGCGGCCATCACGCTCTGATCATCAACCCCGGTCACCTGTCCAACCAGCCCCAGCCGGGCATCAGCATTACGCTCGGCAATAAATACCCCATTGGTAATGCCACGCGCCGGCACATCCAGCAATTGCAATGCTGATACCAATTGTTGATTCAGTTGGCGAAATACACGCCTGGCCACTCGTAAAACCTCTGGAGTGGTTTGCCTGAGCCCGTTGTGGCGCCGATTGGGAACACCACTGAAACGCAACGCTTCATCAAGCTGTGGGCCACCACCGTGGACCACGATCGGCACCAGTCCAACTCGATATAAAAATGCCAATGCGGAAGCCAGCGCATCCATTTGATCGCGAAAAATCGCACCACCAACCTTAATGACGGCAAACCGGCTACGCTCAACATCGCTGAAGCGTTCCAAATAGAGCTGGATTTCCCGCTGACTGCCGAATTGGCTCAGCAATTGGATGATGGTGGTGCGGGTTGATTGTTTGAATTGTTCATTAAGCTGGTGATTCATTTTGATGCTCCGCTTAATAATTGCAGATATTGCATAGTCATCTGTTCAAGTTGTGATAAAGCCACCCATTCATCGGCAGTATGTGCCTGCGCTATATCGCCTGGTCCATATACAGCGGAGGGAATTCCAGTAGCTGAAAACAACGATGCTTCTGTCCAGAATGAGACAGGCTTCGCAATACTCAAACCCAGTTGTTGAAGCAGTCCATTTGCATCTGGAGAATCAGTATCGGCTGGTAATGCGGGATCTGCCGCCAGGATTTGCCAGTTAATGATGTTTTCAGCATCAGCCAGGGCTTTGATTTCATTCAATAGGTTACCGGCTGATTGGCCTGGCAGTGGCCGACAGCCGAATGATAACTGGGTGTACTCAGCAATGATGTTGTTTTTCAATCCGCCGCTAATACTGCCGGCATTCAGGCAGATTCCAGATAAGCTTGGGTACAGTGGATGTGACTGTTGCAGGTAACGACTGGCCAATGCCTGGGCGGCGTTTAAAAAACGGCTGGCTTGATGAATGCTGTTGTCCTGCAATGCACGAGGCTCGGATGAGTGCCCGGCCTTACCGGCAAATGATACTTTGGCTGAGGCATAGCCCCGGTGGGCAGTCACAGCCTGACATTGAGTGGGTTCTGCGATTAGTGCCAGTTGATATGCTGCTGGTGCTTGCTGCAGAAATGCACGAACACCACGGCTACCACCAGCTTCTTCATCACTGCACAACAACAACCCTGCACCTTGATCACTCGGACCGGCTTCCAATGCAGTGAGCCAACAGGCCAGGGCGCCTTTGATGTCGCAGGCACCCAGACCAACAGCTCTATCACTTGAAACTTGCAACGCCAGTGGATCGGCTATCCAGCCACTACCTGCCGGTACAGTATCCACATGAATATTTACCAATGTTTTTGGTGCTCCGCGATAGGCATGCAATGTCAGGTCACCTTGCTCTGCCGTACCTCGCTGTTCGATATGAAAGCCGGGCAAGTATTGTTTAACATACTCAAACAACCTGCCGGCATCGGCATTGCCGGATTGGTTTTGGGTGTCAAATGCGACCAGTGCCTGTAGATGCGCCAAGCATGATTCCAGTAGTGTATTCATAGCTTATCCAGCCTCGTATGCAGATCCGACCAGGTCACCAGACTTTGTCCATGCAAACGGATAAACCCTTCAGCTTCCAACTGTCCCCAGGCAGCTTGTTGGGCATATTGAGCATCATTGTTTTGAATGCAGTTGGCTGAATCTACGGCAACTGCATGCACCTGCCCGGGACTGACAGCCAGCGTTACGGTACCTGTCACATGCTGCTGCAAAGATTCCAGCATGGTTTGCAGGTTTTGACGCAAAGGTTCATACCAGGCACCGTGATAAACCAATTCGGCCCAGCGTTTGGCAATGTTGGGTTTGAAATCGTTCTGTGCCTGGGTCAAGGTGGCTTCTTCTAGAGCTTTATGGGCAATCGTTAATGCCGTCAGGGCCGGCGCCTCAAATACAATTCTGCCTTTGAGTCCAATGGTGGTGTCACCTGTATAAACACCGCGGCCAATGCCATATTCTCCCAATTGACTGTTAAGTACCTGCATCAGACTGACACCGCCAACAGGTTCACCATTTAATGCTATTGGTACTCCAGCAGTAAATGTAATAGCCAGTTGTTGTGGCGCTATTTTTATCTTGTGCGGTGGTTTAGTCCATACATAGCTCTCAGGACCCGGCGCTTGCCACTGATCGACTTCCGCTCCGGATAAAGTCAGGCCGAGCAGGTTTTCGTTGATGGTATAGCGTGATTCGCGTTGGCCGACACTAAATCCCCGCTGTTGCAGGTATGTCTGCTCATAAGCACGTACCTGCTGATGTTGGGCCTGAATTTCCCGTATCGGCGCATGAATACTGTATCGACCCAACGCGCGAATGCTCAAATCCAGGCGTAACTGGTCATTACCCATACCGGTACAACCATGCGCCACATGCTGTGTGTTGTATTGTTCTGCCAGTTTGATCAGGTTGCCGGCGATCAGATAACGATCCGAACACAACAAAGGATATCGCTGTTGATACCAGTAACCGGCACGTATCAACGGAGTGATCACGTCGTCGAACAAGTCTTGCCCGATATTGACACAATGATGGGCAAGCGCACCCAGTTGTTTGGAGCGCGCAGCAATGTCGGCGTTTTCAGCAACGCTTAGTCCACCGCTGTCTGCAAACATGGTTACAACGTCATAACCTTGCTCCTGCAGATATGGAACACAAAAACTGGTGTCCAAACCACCGGAAAAAGCTAATATAACCAATGGTTTATTATTTATTCCTAGATTATTTTTCACCTCAGAGGCTCCTGTTTATCAAAGTGTCCAGCAAGGCTTTCTGAACGTGCAGGCGGTTTTCGGCCTCATCGATGGCAACACAGTAATCAGCGTCCATAACGGCATCGGTGACTTTCACATTGCGGCGTGCCGGTAAACAATGGCTGAAGCTTGCCTGATTGGTCAGCGCCATTTTTTCTTGATCAACGATAAAATGCCGATATTGGTCACGAATAGGTTTTTCTGCTTCCCAGTTACCAAAATAAGGTAGTGCACCCCAGCTTTTTGCATAAACAAAATCAGCAGCTTGATAGGCGCTGCTGATGTCGTGGGTGATGTTTAAGCTGCCGTGATATTGGGAGACATTGTCTCTGGCAGCCTGCATATAACGTTGATCCAGCAGGTATTCTTCTGTAGGGCACAACAAAGTAACATCCATGCCGAATTTGCTGGCGATCAATAATGCTGAGTTAGCCACCGCTGTATTCAGGGGCCTGGGGTGGTAAGTCCAGGTGAGTAGAAACTTTTTACCCTGAGGCGTGCCGAGTTGCTCATGAATGGTCTGCATCAACGCCAGTTCCTGACAGGGATGCACCACGGTTTCCATATTGATGACCGGCACACTGGCATGCTGTGCAAATGCGTTGATAACCTTGTCCTGGCGGTCTTGTTGCCAATCCTGAAATTTCGGAAAAGCCCTTACTGCTATGGCATCGCAGTAACGGGACAATACTTTGGCCGCTTCAATGATGTGCTCCTCTGCATCGCCGTCCATTACCACACCGGTTTCAATTTCTATCGGCCAGGCATCTTTACCCGGGCTAAGCACTACCGCATGACCACCCATTTGGAAAACGCCGGTTTCAAAGGAGGTTCGAGTTCGCAGGGAAGGGTTAAAAAACACCAATGCAATCGTTTTATTACGCAGCACAGTGTTGACTGGGTTGCGTTTATACAAGTTGGCCAGCTGCAGTAATTGGCTTAATGCCTCCTGACTCCAATCCTGGGTGGTCAAGAAATGTTTTGGTTGCATTGTTAGTCCTTCAATCAGTTGTTAAATCCAAAGCAAAAAAAAGCCCAGCTTGTGGCTGGGCTTTCGGTGTTCTTGGCTGCAATTAACTGGTTACATGCACAACTCCATACTCGCCCATACGCGCAATGGTCGACGGTCACGGCGTCGTGCGTTCAGAACGATATTGGTGTTAATTGCAAAGTTCATAAGCCTGACTTTACACGATTCAAAATACAAATCAACCCCCCCAGGACTGCCATTTATTATCCTCAGACATGATGGAAACTTCACCCTGAGAGCTGCGACACTCATATCGCATGGCTGGTTTTGCTGTTTTGTTTGCCTGACTTCAACTTTTCAGCTGACTTGAAGTGGGATAAATGTCCGGGCAAAGTTATAAATAAGTCAGCCCACAATAGCTTGTCAGATCAGTGCAATTGAAAAATTGCTGTAATTTCTGGCTGGATTGCCGCTGTATCCTGGACGGTGTGTTATTTGTATGTGTCACCACGTTATGAATCATATGCGCCTGATCAACATAACCGCATAAATCGATAACATCTTGTGCATGTTTACCCGATTGCAGGCAGGCTATCGCCTTTTGTGATCGCAACACGCTGGAAAGCTGTTTGGGTGAGGTGCCAACCTGGCGGGTAAACCTGCGGCTGAATTGGCGCCTGCTCAGGCCAAAATCATTGGCTATTTGACTGATTCGATGGGAACCCCACCCAAGGTTGATTTTAGCAACTGCTACAGCACACAAATCATCTATTCGTGGCTCGTGAAGCTTGTCCGTTATAAAGTCCTGGATACAACCTGCACGTGCATCCGAATTTTCTGCCAACTGCAGTTGTTCTACCAATACATCGATATCCGTCTTTGGCCAGATTAAACTGATATCAATAATCCGCCTGCTGATCTCGGGTAATGCGCCGCCAAACAAAGCATAAGCACCACAAGGTTTAAAGCGAACCAGAACTATTCCGGTTTTCCCGGTGGCTCGAACCATAATCGGTTGGTTGCGCTGGCCCACCACATGACACCGGGGCATCAATTCATAACGGCCGTTTATCAGTTGCGTAAACAGGTCGCCATACTGCAGCACCAGCTCTACCCGGCCTGTTGGCAGCACCGTGGTTGGCAGTGCCTTAGGCGATACGGCGCTTTCCTGAATCCAAATCGATTCAATATAGTCTGCAAGTTCTGCAAACGGGGTGAATTCCTGATACATCAATGGCGTTAATGTCCCATTTCTACAATACTGGTATCGCTGATAAAGGCAAAATTATGTCTCAGCGTTATTAACACATGCAGGCCTAAGCTTATCGTTTGCAGTTAAGCCAGGCAATTGGAATGCTGCCGGCAACCAATAGCACGGGCTAAAAGGACGATATATAAAAAGAGCGATTGATAAACATGAAAGAAACAAATGCAATCTTTGTCTACCTGACAATTATGATCAGCCTTACGTTTGGCATTTCAACTGCGGTTTATGCGGAACGCTATCCTTTCAATAGCGAGGTATGGGAAATTGAAGCTACAGAGTCTGGAGTTGTGCAGCACCTTGGTAAACAGGCGCTGATGCTGAAGGGTGGTTCAGCACTTATCGAAGGCCTTGAATTAACCAACGGTGTTATTGAGTTTGATATTTCTGTTACCCCTGAAAGAGGCTTTATGGGTGGTCTGTTCCGGGTCCAGGATCAAGCCAATTTTGAGCACTTTTATATCCGCCCACACCAATCGGGCAACCCGGATGCAAATCAATACACACCAGTGTTTAATGGGGTCAGCGGTTGGCAGCTGTACCATGGTGAAGGCTTTGGAGCACCTGTTGAATACCAATACAACAAATGGATGCACATCAAACTCGTATATTCCGGTTCACAGGCTGAGGTGTACATCGACTCAGAGGCACCGGTAGTGGTAATCAATGCATTAAAAAGAGAACTCGCATCAGGTGGAGTCGGGGTTAATTCTTCAGGCTTTTCAACTGCATATTTTGCAAATTTTGAAGCTTCTGAACTAACTGAAAGCGACGCTTTTTCCCATTCGCCACAAGCCGACAGCAACCTATTAAAAGAGACCGTATCTTCATGGCTGGTTTCAGATCCACTTGATGGTCAATCTCTGGCTGGTGTGCAGTATTTGAGCGAACAACAAAAAACTGTACAGCATTGGACACCTGTCACAGCTGAAGCTGCCGGAATTACCAACCTGGCCAGGGCACATGGGCTGCAACCGGGGAAAGACACAGTCTTTGCAAGGCTGGCTGTCAATTCTGAAAAAGAACAACTGAAAGGACTAAGTTTTGGCTACAGCGATGCGGTTGCTGTTTATGTGAACGGCAGGTTATTTTACACCGGCAATAACCGCTATGAATCACGAGATTACCGTTATTTGGGCACCATCGGGTTATTCCAGAAGGTTTTTATACACTTGCAGGCAGGGGATAACGAAATATGGTTTGCCGTGACTGAAGCCTTCGGTGGGTGGGGAATACAGGCACAATTTGATAATTTGGAAGGAATTATCATAAAGCAGCATTAATATCTTTCAAAAACGGCCGGTTAAAATATCTCTTTTACCAATTGCTATTTCAACCGGCTAATTAAGTGCCGGTCTATATTCAGGGCGGTTATTTACATATAAGCCACACTTAATCCACACAATAGTCGCACACCACTGCGTAACACTGCTCAGCATTCATGATTGCTGAGCACTTGCATGCAGAAAAGCATTACCTTGAAAATACTACTGATCGGTGCCCTGAGCCTGGCACTGATGGTACCACTGGCAATGATCGATCATCTGATAATTGAGCGTAGCCAGTATCGCTATCAGGTCGAGAATGAAATTGCTGACAGCTGGTCTGGGACACAGGTTTTGATAGGGCCATTGTTGGCGGTGCCTTATCAGGTCAGGCGTTCAGAACAGGTGTGGGACGATCAGCAAAAGCTCTTTCGAGCCAACACATCGGAATTTTGGTATACCCAATATATCGTCCCCGAAATACTTGGCATCGATAGTAAGGTTAATACTGAACAGCGTTTCCGCGGCATCTACAGTGTTCCCGTATATACCGCGGATATTAATCTGTCAGGAAACTTTGGCGGTTTTTTGTTGGACCGGCATCGTAAAACGGATGAAATAACATTCATTGGCAAGCCGATATTAACTTTAGCGGTAAGCGATTTGCGTGGCCTTGGCGGCTCCCCGGAATTGGCTTGGCAGGGAACAACACAAAGTTTTGAACCAGGCACACAAATCGCCGGATTTGCCTCCGGCGTACATGCTTCACTGCCGGATATTTCCAACCCTGAAGTATTCACAGCAGAGTTCAATATAAGCTTACAGTTGCGCGGCAGCCAATCACTCCAGGTTGTAGGTATCGGTGATCATACAACATTAAAGACTGGCTCAAATTGGCCACACCCACGTTTTTTTGGGCGTTTCCTGCCCACTACACATGATATTAATGATCAAGGATTCACTGCCCAGTGGCAGGTTTCAGCATTTGCCACTAATGCCTTAAGCCAAATTAATGCCTGCCTGAAAAATGATTGTGCCGGGCTGTTTGGTTCTGCATTCGGTATTCATTTTATACAACCAATAGATGTATATACCAAAGCAGAGCGTGCCATTAAATACGGTGCTTTATTTATAGTGCTGACGTTTGCCGCTTTTTTCCTGATTGAAGTGATGGCCGGGTTAAGGCTGCATGTCATTCAGTATGGATTGGCAGGCTGTGCGCTGGCGATGTTCTATTTATTGCTGCTTTCACTGTCAGAACATCTGCCATTTATATGGGCATATCTGATTGCCAACCTGGGCTGCTGTAGTTTGCTTGGCATGTATTTGAGCACCGCCATGCAAAGCCCGTTAAAAGGCTGGGGCTATGCGGCATCGGTCAGTTTGTTGTACTGGATGCTGTATGCCATTTTAAGATCCGAAGATTTCGCATTACTTATGGGTTGTCTGCTGTTGTTTGCTGCGCTGGCAGCGATTATGTTGCTGACCAGAAAAGTAGACTGGTACGAGGTTAGCCAGCGGTTATCGCCTGCCAGCCAGCGCATCACTCCACGGTAAACCGGCATCGCAACCCACCTCCAGCCCTCTCCCGCTCTGGGGGAGGGCATTTTTCTGCAGCAAAATGACCCGGCATGTCATGTTCGGCGTTGAATGATGCTAATCTGCCTGCCCATGAATCATTCAAGCCGACATCATCTATTGGCACCCTGCATATGGATTGGCCTGACGATCTCTAGCTGCTGCCAAAACACTTTTGCCCAGGCATTGGAGTTTATCTATGCGGATTCCATGGAGTCCATGCCCGCGGTTGTTTATCGCAATACACAACTGGCCTTGCGAGACCCGCATGTATTTGTGGACGTGCCGGTATTTGGCTGCGTAGATTTTACAGATACACCTATCCCGGTGGCCAATGTCTCATTTAATGGCAGTTTGGCCGATATGCTGACGATGGATGGTAATGCAGATAACTTGTTGGATTTGTCTATTCTGCAGGCTCTGGATAGATTCGATCCACAGGGCATTGGGCAAATGGTGAATCCATTAACAGGCGTTTGCGCAGCGCCGTTCCCACCGGACAGTTGCAGTGTTGACCCGATTACAAGTCAGTCAATAGCGACCAGTAATGTTGATTTTGGCTTGTGTTTGCAATCAATTGTCGGGACCACCAGTGGTTACACACCAAGCGTACCGGTGGTGCAGGATGCCTGCTTCATTTCTGCGGCCACCGATAGCCAGTTGCTGCTGGGCGATGTCAATGTGCCTTTGTTACAAACAGAGTTTGCCTTCGGCTGGTCAGGTAACCAGCTAATGCCTGGTTTGAACCTGGGGTTCCTGCGCGAGGTAGATGCTGATACAGCGCTGTTGCCGGCCAATCTGCCTGTGATCGGTGGACAACCATTAAGCAGTATTCTGCCTGGCGGGCAGGGTAGTTGCGCAGCTGGAGATGACCGCGATATGTTTAACGGAGACTCAGGCTGGTGGTTTTATACTGAAGCAGTTGCTGAACAAGTCACCATCAGCACAATGTAGTGGCAACAATGCTGCACATCAGCATGTCGCCCCATCTGGTTACACTGTAATAAAACACATATGAACACTGATACCACACAAGAACCCTCCAACATGTTGACGCTTAGTAAAGCAGTAGCCACAGAATACGATTACCTATTGCAAACTGATGCAATTGATTTCATCGGTGGGCTTGTTGAGCAATTCGGGCCGCGACTACTACAATTACTCAACGCAAGAAAACAGCGTCAAGCACTTGTGAATGCGGGTAGCATGCCGGATTTCGATCCAAATACAGCTGCCATTCGAAACAGCGACTTTCAGGTAACGAAAATCCCAACCGAAGTGCTTGATCGGCGTACCGAAATTACCGGCCCGGTAAACCGAAAAATGGTCATCAATGCGTTAAATTCAGGTGCGCAGGTGTACATGGCCGATTTTGAAGATTCGACAGCCCCTTCCTGGGAAAACTTACTAGATGGGCAACATAATTTGTATGCTGCGACCAGACGGCAGGTTGATTTCACTGCGGCAACAGGCAAAACCTATCAGTTAAACAAAAAAACTGCTGTATTGATGGTGCGCCCGCGTGGCTTGCATATGCATGAATCGCACCTGTTGCTGGATGGTGAACCTATACCGGGGTGTCTGTTTGATTTTGGCCTATACCTGTATCACAACCATAAGACCTTAAACGCGGGTGGCAGCCGACCTTATTTTTATCTCCCCAAACTGGAACATTATCATGAGGCGCAATGGTGGGCTGACGTGATTCAGTACGCTGAAGCTAGCTTGAAGCTGCAACCCGGCACTGTCCGTGTGACTGTGTTGATTGAAACACTGCCTGCAGTATTTCAAATGGACGAAATACTGTACTACCTGCGTGATTATATTTTAGGCTTAAATTGTGGTCGCTGGGACTATATTTTCAGTTATATCAAAACCTTGCGTAACCACCCTGAAAAAATACTTCCGAACCGGAATGAGGTTGGCATGTCCACACCCTTTCTTGCCGCCTATTCACAATTATTGATTCAAACCTGCCATCGCCGCGGAGCTTTCGCAATGGGAGGGATGGCCGCGCAAATCCCGATTAAAAATGATCCTCAAGCAAATGCTGCTGCATTGGCTAAGGTTAAAGCTGATAAACAGCGAGAAGCCAATAATGGTCATGACGGCACCTGGGTGGCACATCCGGCACTTGAACCCTTGGCGCGCGCAATATTCGACCAGGTCCTTACCGGCCCTAATCAAATTAAAAATCAAGCACCTACAGCCAGGCAAAGCCCCTTAAACATAACCGCAGCACAATTACTCGAGCCACCAACAGGTAACATTACCGAAGCTGGGATAATAGACAATATCCAGGTTGCTGTTCAGTATCTGCACGCTTGGATCAACGGTAATGGTTGTGTTCCCATTAACCACCTGATGGAAGATGCGGCAACAGCTGAAATTGCCCGGGCACAGTTATGGCAGTGGCGTACACATCAAGCCAGAGTAAATAACAACCAGTTAATAGATAAGGTTTATTTGCAAGCAAAATTTGGTGAGGTTATTCACAGCCTTAAAATCGAACTACCCACCAAGCAACATTCCAGCCTGGTTAAAGCTGCGGAAATTCTACAGCAACTGGTTTTTGCCGAAACAATGGAAGACTTTTTGACTACACCCGCTTATCAAGAGTTGATCAGGTTATGATGACTAATACCAACAGCCGCTAATTTCACAGCTTGGCCTGGAATAACCTCGCTCTGGTTTTGCATATTTATAACAAATACTGCGCTAGCCTAATAATATAAATTCATTTACTGCTACAGTTGACGCCTGTGGCTGGGGAAAATTATCATTTAATCAGGCATCACGCTGTTGCAGTTAAGGGCACTTCAACTTGACATTACAAGCTATAAATATGCCTACCAGGAGAATATACAAAGTGAAGTTTAAACAAATTTTATGGGTAGTAACCGCTATGTTAATGATAGCTGGTTGTGCTGGTTATGATCCAAACAAACCTAAAAACCTGCGCAGTGAACAGTTAGCGGTTGAGCAGGCGATCGCTCGTTTTGTAGAACGTGATTCTGATATGCAAGCGTTTTTTGATCATTCCTATGGTTATGCTATTTATCCCAGGGTCGGCAAAGGTGCAATTGGTGTTGGCGCAGCACATGGTGATGGACAAGTATTCGAACAGGGCAGGTTTATTGGTGATACCAGCCTGACTCAGATCACCATTGGTTTACAGTTGGGTGGCCAGGCATTCAGTGAAGTGATCTTTTTTGAAGATGAGCATGCATTGAATGACTTCCGTGATGATGAATACGCTTTCAACGCACAGGTTTCAGCAGTCGCTGCAACCGCAGGCGCTTCCGCAGATGCTGATTATCAGCAAGGGGTGGCGGTATTCAGCATGACATTGGGTGGTTTGATGTACGAAGCATCAGTAGGTGGACAGCGTTTCAAGTTTTACCCTTTATAAACAAAAAATGCAAGGCGATAAAATCGCCTTGCAAATTACCTGCCTTAAGAGTTGGTATCTTCAACGGTCACCTTCAATCATTATCAATACATCGGCATACCGCCCAACCATCCTGACAGTAACAAGCTCCACCTTGGCCTTCATCACATTCGTCTGGCTCTAAGGTGCAGTCACTGTATTTGCATTCTTTGGAACACCCTTCACCATCAGTACACGGTTTATCCTTATTTTCCTCTGCCTTTGCTGCAGTGATTTGTTGTTCAAGGCTTTGCGCAATTGGGCTTTTATCATCATCGACACAACTGCACTCAGTATCAGAAACTTTGCTGCAGCTCTGACCACTGGGGCAGGCACTGCCGCCACAAGATCCTGAAGCGGTAATACTGCACGCCTGTGCAGTTTGTGCGCCAATAAATATTGCAAATAATAATGCCAGTAAAGTAACAAACTTTTTCATATCCCTTGCTCCACCCCTGTTCCTAGGAAAGGTTAGACCCCCCGGGGCATATGGAAAACTTCTAACCCGTGTTGAATAGGCTTGTGACAAGCGTACTCAAGCTGTTACTTATTGGCGTAATTCACTTACAGAAGTGCCAAATTTTCTGATACGGGTTAAATAATTGAAGTGCAAACTGTAAAGGCTGTGTTGTAGGAAATGAATATAAATTGATATCCGGCTACAACGGACTGCCGGAAAAGCGTGTAAAAACATGTTTAGGCATTCTAATAACAGGTTTTGGTTTGTCAGCTAAGCATAAATGCCAAAGCAAAATGCTATCTACGGGTAAGCTCAGACCTATCCAGTCCCAATTGTTTTGTGATCCAGGTAGTAGCTTTAACGCTAATGCGGATAGTATTGACAACAGCATACACAAACTTAAAAACCGTCGTATGCCGGAAGCTTGTGGGAATGCCAGCATTAACGCAAATGGACTGAATAATAAAATATTTTCATTCCACGCTGTTACCGCCTCGCCTCCCACAAACCACAAATAACATAACAATGCACCAACCAGGCCTATTGCAACTAAATAACTGAAAACCGACCATTGCATAACTTTGATATCTTGGTTAGTTACACCGAAATACAAAAACACCGCTAGGATTAAGCCGCAAAGCCAAAACCAGTGGCCGATAAAGGTCGGTTGATCTGCTACCGGATTATTCAATTGCCCGGCAAGCAATGGATAATGATTGTTTACCAGCGCTTTAGAACGGCCGAACTGATCAGTTATTTGAGCCTGGTCCAATAAAATTGCTAATCGAGCCGGTAAATAAGCTTCATCCCAGTAATTTTTTGTGCTGTCCGCCAAACGTCCACTTACCAGGTCGCTGGTAATTCGCAACAACCAATTGTACTGAAAGCTACGCCGAGTGTGATCGCGATAGCTCATTTGTTCAGGTCGATGGGAAAATTGAGCCTGCAACTGTCCAGATAGCACAGTATCCAATATCTCACGCACCCGCGTAGTGCAGTTTTGTGTATATAAACCAAACTCAAACAAAGCGTTATTTTCATCGAGCGCATGCGCTAGCAGTTGAGCGAAATGACGCTTTTGTGACGCACTTAAATCAAGCAACCTGATGTCGACCGAGCGGTCGTCTATAAATGACTGGCTTAAAGCGTAGGTTCTGTTTTTTGTTGTTGTAGTGTAAATCAACGGGTGCGGCGTCAAATACCAGGGTAGAAAATGCCTTTCATCATTGCGGCTGGCAGCCAGATCAAAAAACTCTTTTTCACCATCGGTTCCAACCAGTACCACACTGGTGTGTCCAAAACGCGTCATCATCTGGTCACCTGGGCCATAGGTGACAATACCGATATCTATGTCTGCCAATGGTTGTCCACTAGCCGTTTGCAAACCTATAAGCAACGATAAGATCAGCAGTAAATAAGTTATCAAGCGGCCGTTACAGCCGCTCAATAATATTAAATGTTTCTGCACGCCCATAATGAAATTTATAACCCGGATACAATCAAGGCAATATCAATGTACCGTCCACGATAGGCTGACAAATCTGATCACCGGCGATACGTGTAATAGGAACGATATCATTGGCGCCAAAATCAGGAAGATTAAACTCAATGGTGCCGTTAAGGCAATCAGTAAACTCTATAATTAAAGTGCCAACGATATTTTGAACAATAGTGGTTGGTTGATTGAACAAACCATTGTTCGATTGAATTACATTCAGTTCAGCACGGTTACCCTGAAAATTACCCCGTGCAGTAAACCAGATTAAGTCGCCGGATGGCGTATAGGTAAACCAGGCGATAAAAATAAACTGTTGGTCGATCAAAAAATCTATCAAATATCCTTGCTCTGGAGTTGATGGATCAAACCATGCACCTACCAGGCCAAGATTGATCACGAACTCAGAATCCGCACCATCAAGTCCATCCAGATCCAAATTAAATGCAAGAATAGGTGTACCGTCAGCCAATGTTAATTCGAATCGATCATCATCGGTGATCGGAACCATCGGTAAGGCAGTATCCGGCAGATTGGGTAACAGATCAGAGGGGCCGGGGCTGAAGTTATTGCTTTGTACCAGTGGGAACGAAATAAAACGGGTTCCGTTTGCGTTCACAACACTAAAGGTATGCGATTGACTGCCAAGCAAGCTCCCTTGTTGTAATGCATCCAGTCGAAACCCATCAATAACCCCATTGTCATCCATGTCCAGAAATACTCCTGCCACATCATCAACACCATTTAATCCTCTGATGGTTGCGCTTCCGCTGGCACCAGCAGCAGGAGCGTCAAAAATATCGGATAGCCAACTGGTATATATTGCATCATCTTCTGTGGTTGCTGATAGATTATTAGCGACTATCTGGATGCTAAATAACAGGATAATTATTGATAACCGTTTCATTTTGAGCCTCCTAATAATTGTTGTAAAAGGCCATTAATGGCTATGTTTGCCGGGGTGAAACTGACTGTGTCCAGAAAAATGGTGGTAAATTGATCAGCTGCCCTTGAGCTCACAAACTCCGCTTGACCAGTCGGCGGGAATTGAGCAATTTCCTCTAACACATTGGTGCCGAACTGCGAATCAATCTGAAAAATGACTATCCCACCACCCAATTCCTGATCGACCTGAAAAAGAATAATGTTGGTATCGGGATCAAACATCGCAGCAACCATGCCATCGTTGGCGTCTATGGACCCATTGCCATTGGCGTCAATCATGATGCCCGGCTGGCCTGAGAAAAGTAGTGGTTCTAATTCAGCTTGAACAGTCGGTGATATACATATCACCAGTAAACTTATGACAGAATAAAATAATATTTTCATAGCGTTTCCCTATAGCATTGGTTTTTTGCACAAATACATCGAGCCAGAAACAAAATGCTGTCCGTTGCATTCCGACAGACTTATTAGTTAATGGCGTAAACTATTAGGCAAAGTGCCAAGCAGTTTGTTTATGGTGTATTTAATGCAGATTTGAATGCTTGAGAAGTAGCAAAAAAGGGTGCCGAAACACCCTTGGCTTATAGCTATACTGTGCGCAACTAGTTGGACCAGGCCGCGGTATCACCGGACTCAAAGCCATCAGAAAATATTGGCGCTTGCTCCAGTGATTGTTCACCCATAATAATTCCAGAACCGCTGTTCCTATCAAACCCGAATTCATCAATATCCAATGCGCTGGAGCGGAAAATATCGATTGCTTCATCCAAAAACATACCTTGGGGAACACTGCTCTGGGCATACTCTCTAAATAAAGCAGCGATACCTGCGCAGTGCGGAGCGGATGCAGAAGTCCCGAAAAAGGGATTGAACCCCGGAGTAGCTGTGGACACACCATCTGCAGCTGCAAAGTCGGGCTTTTGTCTGACTTCAGAACCAGGTATGCCTCGATTCAACCCACCAGAATTGGAAACAGGGGTGCCGTTGGCATTAAAGAATATCCGCCTGGGGCCATCAGATGAGAAAGGCTCAACAGGGTTAGCAGGTCCACCGGTGAATTGCCCACCGCCTGCTGTTGCCACGTTGACTGCAGCTATGCTTATCGCGCCTTCAGCAGCCGGGTGCCCGAAAATCTGACCATCGGTGCCAATATCCAGTTGTCCACGATGGGTATTCAGGTGCAAGAAACGATCATCACCGGAAAACTGTACTACCACCAAACGGTTCCCGGTGTCATCACGTGCCTGGGAATCAATGAATTCGAAAGGATCCTGGCTGCCGTTTTGGACGTTGGTTGAAGCTGCAATAACAGTGCTCAATGTTGGGTCCAGCAAAAACAAATCATAATCATTGATCGCAGCATCCAATGGATCGGCCCATTGCAAAGTAAACAGCACCGGCGCATCCAGGGTGATTTCATTGCCGTTGTTGCCGCCACCAAAGTCATGTGCTGCGATTCCAGCTCCCACCAATGGCGCGGGCAAGGCGGTGGCGGTAAAGTTTCCTTCCCAAACACCGGCTGTGTCGCTATCCAGATTGCCGGAATTACCTGCCGAGGTTATATACATCACTTCATTGGCTACCACGGTTTCTACTGCCTGGGCGATGATGTCGTCTTGAAATACACCTTCGTTCAGGTACAGCACATCATCAACGATAATGTCGCAGCCCAACGCTGCCAGATCCAGGATGTTTTGTGCCATTTGGGCTGGCCCGCCGGCACCAGTGGCAAAAGCCAGATCGGCACCGGGCGCCATATCGAAGATGATTTCCAGTAACGCCGTGCCTTCGCTGGTGCCTGGGTTACCGGATTGTCCGGGCAATACGGTAACGCCGGGCGGCAAATCACCACTGGCTTGTAGATCTGCCAGAGCGTCCACACTGTCGGACATGGCACAGGCCATGGTACCCGTACCATCGACCTGAAAGCGGGTACGGGCAGTATCTGCTGCATGTGCAACATCTCCTTCAGTCATATCAATCATTTGCAACATATGATGATCGGCAGGGCGGATATTAAATATGGCAGGATTATCTGCAAGCGATTCCAGCCTCGTCAGCGGCAGCTTTGCCCGTATGCTGTTGAAACCAGGCACGGTGTTAATCACGACCCCATCCAGACTATCAATTTGCTCTAATAAGGATTGACTGACTCGTGCATCAATATCGACTTCGATCATGTTATCGTTATCCACCGACACCGCATTCCGCAACAACACTGACCCGGCAGTACGTATCGAAAACCCACTTAAATCGCGCGCAAACAAAAGTTGAGAATCGATTTTTGATTGTGCTGGTGTGCGGGATTGCTTTTCTTCAATCAAGGCATGTATCTGCGTTGCTGCAGTATTGGCAGCGATAGCTGAGCCACTGGTTACAATAAAAAATAGCAGTGATAAAGCGGTAAGAAGTATTCCCTTAATAAGCCGTTGCATCGTTATCTCCTAATCAGATGATCGTTTGTTGACAAACTTGATGCTGTTTAATGGCGTATTCGAACTGTGAAAGTGCCAAAAATATGATCAGACTGATTATAAGCAACAATGATGCTTGTCACCTGCTGGTCGACTTCGTACACTAGGCCTTGCAATCAGCGTCAATATTCACGGTGAGGTAGTGTGTTTTGAGCGAGGAGATCGCAGCTCAGGGGGAACTTGCGTACGATTACGGTAGTCCTGTATCGGGCTGGCCGACCCGCTATCAACCCGAATGGTTTGCACAGCAGACAGTCGATGATGAAGGCATTTTCATTGCGGTGTATACCGATCTACGCATGATCGCGCAGCACTTATTATCAAAAGAGTTCGGGCATCCCAGCATTCAGGCAACCGAGCTGGTCAACGAAGCGTTTATCAAGCTGCTGCAAAATCCGACACATTCGCACAACAAACGGCACCTGCTGAATATTCTGGCCAGGTATATGCGCCAGGTATTGGTAGACCGGGGAAGGCGGCGGCGCAGTATTAAGCGTGATGTGCATTTGACTGAATTAAATACGCATATCGGTAAGCAACATGCTGAGCCTGATTGGGTGTTGTTTGATCAAATGCTGGACCGGCTGCAACAATCCAAGCCAGTACTTTACGAAGTATTCCAATTGCATTATTTTGCCGGCATACAATTGAATGACATTGCACAAACTCTGGAATGCTCGGAACGAACTGTGAAACGCTACTGGATGGCTGCCAAACTATGGCTGACCGACCGGATTTCGCAACAACATAATTAAAGTGTTACATGTCTGAAGCGCTCAATCAGGAAGCCGATGCCGATACCTTGGCATTGTTGCTGGATTCATTGGAACAACCGGAAAAAAACAGGGCACAGTGGGTTAGTGAGCAACAACAATATCCAGCAGCAATTAAAACCCAGGTGCTGGAAATACTAAACCGAACTGCCGACCTTGGGCCTTTCGAACAACCCTTCGATAGCGGCCCTGATGACAGTGTTCGAATAGGGCTTGTTGTTGGAGACTACCGTTTGACCCAATTGATCGGTTGCGGTGGAATGGGTGCAGTCTATTTGGCTGAGCGGGTTCGTGATTTTGAACACCAGTGTGCGATTAAGCTAATCCGAAAAGGCAGAATGACCGATACCAGTCGGGCTCATTTTGTCCGCGAACGACAATCACTGGCGGATATGCAGCATCCATATATTGCACACCTGCTGGATGGTGGCACGACTGCTGAAGGTGACGAGTTTTTGGTCATGGAATGGATTGCCGGCCAGCCGATTACAGACTATTGCAATTCAAGCCAACTGAATCAAATGCGAATCCTGGAAGTTTTCGGCAAAGTGGGCCAGGCATTGGAATATGCTCATGCAAAACTTCTGGTGCACGGCGACATCAAACCCAACAATATACTGGTTACTGCTGATGGCACACCCAAACTGCTGGATTTTGGAATAGCCCAGCATCTGCAACAACCACCGGATACCAAACAGCGCGCTTTATCCAGGTATTTCGCCAGTCCGGAGCAGTTGGAACACAAGCAGCTGACCGTTGCATCGGATGTTTTTTCATTATCCACTTTGTTACAGGTATTACTCTGCGGTAATACCGATTCAGGCAATCCAAAATACCAAAAACTGCCAGCGGAATTGCGCTCAATTATCACCCGCGGGCGAGCTGATTTGCCGCAGCAACGCTATGCCAATGTGACCCAGTTGCTGCATGATTGTGCACGTTTTCAAAAACATCAGCCGGTACTGGCACATGGCGGTAATTGGACTTACCTTGCTGGGAAGTTTATGCAACGCCATCGATTACCGGTTACCGCTGGTATTTTACTGGCAATGTCATTGATTACCGGTACTGCTGTATCTTTATGGCAGGCGGATATTGCCCGTACTCAAAAGCAACAAGCCGAGCAATTTTCAGAAACGCTGGTAGATTTACTTAATGCACCTGATCCTTATGCTGATGGCAGTGCCAGGACAGTGGAAGATATGCTGGACCGGGCAGGGGAGCAATTATTGTCTGATGACAATATATTACCGGCTGAAGTGCAAAGCGACTTATTGCTCACCCTGGGGCAGGTGTATATCAATATCGGAGCTATGGAAAAAGCCCGTAATATCGCTGATGTTTTGCAACAACGATGGTCGAGTACTGCGCACTCTGACAACGAGTCATATGCCAAGGCGCATCAATTCATGGGTATCATAGCTTCACGAACCAGCGAGTATGCAGCGGCTGAAAACAACCTGGAATTAGCTTATCAATGGTATCAGCAACATGACGGCACCAGCCGCGCCGCAGTCGATAACATTTATGAATTAGGCAGCTTGTATCTGTTTTCCGGCGAAGAGCAAAAAGCACGTGACTTTTGGGCAGAAGCCATTCAGGTGTTTGCAAAAATTGAACAGCCATGGGTAAAACTCTCGTTAGCTCAAATATATAACGACTTGGGCATCGCTGACGAATTTCTCGGTGACTTTGAATCTGCCAGACGCAATTATTTATTGTCGATCGAGTATTTCCCCAGCAAAGAAAGCCTAGCTGCAGCCACACAGCTGGGTAATCTGGCATCTGTTGAGCGCAAGATTGGCCACATCGAGCGGGCTATTGAACTGCTTAAACAGTCATTGCAAATGCATTACGATGTGGTTGGTCCAGAGCACAAGGAAGTCAGTATGATTTTGAGCGATCTGGCATTGGCTTATGTGGATAACAGGCAAGCTGTTGTTGCTTTAGAATACGCTCGGCAGGCGCTGGATAATGCACTGCAAAGTTCAGGAGAATCACACCGTAATACAGCCGCCGCCTATTTTGCGCTAGGCAATGCTGAATTAATTAATAATAACTTTGATAACGCACGTGACTACCTGCAACAAGCACTACTCATCCGGCAACAATTATTAGGGGGTGACCACCAACGTACGTTAGATGTTGCTATCAGCATGGCTGAAGCAGATTGTGGAGAGACCAACTTGCAGAGTGCGGGGCGTTCTCAGTTGAATCAGATTATTACAGCGTTACAAAACGAACCCGCTAGCAACCGTTATTACCTTGAACGGGCCCGGCAAAAGCTGTCTACCTGTCAGGCCATATGATCTCTAATGTATAAAACCGTCAGGTTGGTGCCGACAATGCCGGCACCATAAACATCGTTTACTGAATCCACTTAGGCTGCAGCTTGCTGGCCCACCGGCGGATTGCTGGCCAGTTGCCGCAATACATAGTGCAAAATACCGCCGTGCCGGTAATATTCCACTTCCTGCGGGGTATCCAAGCGCACCGTGCATTCGAATTTTGTAACTTTACCGTCATCAGCGGTAGCAGTCACACTAACCGTTTTTGCGCTGCCATCTCCCAAACCATTAATGTCGAAGGTCTCTGTACCACTCAAGCCCAGAGACTCAATACCTTCACCATCCATGAAATTCAACGGCAACACGCCCATGCCGATCAGGTTGGAGCGGTGGATACGTTCAAAACTCTCGGTAATCACCGCTTTAACGCCCAGCAATATAGTGCCTTTGGCGGCCCAGTCACGGGATGAGCCGGTACCATATTCCTTGCCACCCAATATCACCAGTGGGGTGCCGGCTTCCTGATACTTCATAGAAGCATCAAAAATGCTCATCTGTTCACCACTGGGAATGTGGGTGGTATAACCACCTTCGGTTCCCGGAGCCAGTTGGTTACGCAGACGCACATTGGCAAAGGTGCCACGCATCATTACCTGATGGTTGCCACGGCGCGAACCGTAGGAGTTGAAATGTTCCGGCCCTACACCTTTGCTTTGCAGATATTCTCCTGCCGGTGAATCCGGCTGAATGGCGCCGGCAGGGGAGATATGATCAGTGGTAATGCTATGGCCAAGTTTGGCCAGGCAACGAGCACCATGAATGGAGCCGATTTCCGGTATGGACAAACTCATACCTTCGAAATAGGGCGGATTCCGTATGTAGGTGGAATCGTCCTGCCAGTCAAATTTCTGGCCATCGGGAATCTGAATGGATTTCCAGCGATCGTCACCTTCAAATACGCTGCCATAGCTGGATTTGAACATGTCTGCATCAATGCTGGAGGCAATAAATTTGTGGATCTCAGTGGTATCCGGCCAGATATCCCGCAAATACACTGGATTGCCGTCGTTATCATTTCCAAGTGGATCATTGTTCAAGTCCACATCCATGCTCCCGGCCAGCGCGTAAGCCACAACCAATGGTGGTGAGGCCAGGTAATTCATTTTGATGTTGGCATGGATACGACCTTCGAAATTGCGGTTTCCGGATAACACCGAGCAAACCACCAGATCATTGGCACGTACCGCATCACCGATTTCATCCGGTAATGGGCCGGAATTGCCGATGCAGGTAGTGCAACCGTAACCCACGGTATAAAAACCAAGTGATTCAAGATCATCCAGTAATTCAGCTTTTTGCAGATAATCGGTTACCACTTTAGAACCGGGCGCCAGGCTGGTTTTAACCCAAGGCTTAACGCTAAGGCCTTTGGCAGCTGCATTTCTGGCCAGCAGGCCGGCACCGATCATTACCGCCGGGTTGGAGGTGTTGGTACAACTGGTAATGGCTGCAATAACAATCGCACCATCGGTTAATTCAAAATCTTTGCCCTGATAGTTAACGGCTGCTTTGGTGCCTAATTCACGGCCTCCAGTCAACGGTTTGGCATCCCGGTTATAACTGGCCTGTGCCTCTGATAACAGCACCCGGTCTTGCGGCCGTTTAGGACCTGCCAGGCTGGGTACCACGGTTGCCATATCCAATTCCAATACTGCAGTGAATTCAGCATCTGCATCACCGTCTTCGCGGAACAATCCCTGATGACGCATATATGCTTCCACCAGTTCAATCTGCTCATCTGAACGGCCGGATAATTTCAGGTAGCGCAGGCTTTCTTTATCAACCGGGAAAATACCGCAGGTTGCACCATATTCAGGAGCCATATTGGCGATGGTGGCGCGATCCGCCAATGGCAGGTTAGATAGGCCATCGCCAAAAAACTCAACAAATTTACCGACAACACCATGTGCCCGCAACATTTGGGTAACCGTTAATACCAAATCAGTTGCAGTCGCACCTTCCGGCAATTTACCTGTTAATTTAAAGCCGACAACCTGCGGGATCAGCATGGTAACCGGTTGTCCCAGCATCGCAGCTTCGGCTTCGATTCCGCCTACACCCCAGCCCAATATACCTATGCCATTAATCATAGTGGTGTGTGAATCGGTACCGACCAAGGTATCTGGCCAGGCATGCCAGGCGCCGTCTTTCTCAACGCCAAATACAACACGGCCTAAAAATTCCAGGTTAACCTGATGCACAATGCCGGTATTGGGCGGCACAACTTTGAAGTTATCAAACGCCGTCTGGCCCCAGCGTAAGAACTGATAGCGTTCCTGATTGCGTTTGAATTCAATCATGTTATTGGCATCCAGGGAACCGGCAGTGCCATACTTATCAACCTGTACAGAATGATCAATGACCAGCTCAGCAGGGGACAATGGGTTGATCAAATCCGGATCACCACCCAAATTGGCCATGGCATCACGCATTGCAGCCAGATCAACAACTGCGGGCACACCGGTAAAATCCTGTAACACAACTCTGGCGGGCGTAAATGCAATTTCAGTACTTGGTTCGGCTGTAGCGTTCCAATTGCATAAGGCTTCAATATCACTGTTGGTGACATAACCTGAGCCTTGATGGCGGAGCAGGTTTTCCAATAGGATTTTTAACGAAAAAGGTAGTCGCTTCAAGTTATATTGCTGTGCCAAAGCAGACAGGCTGCATACCTGATATTCACGGTTATTGGCCGTTACCGTGGCGTGACAATCGATTTTGGCGGACATGATCTGCGCTCCATAAAAAAATTAGCTGAGTTATCGGCCTGCGCGACCGATAGTCGAAAAAACAGGGTGGTTATTTTAGCATGTGCATCCGCAGCCATGGCAGCTTAAATCAGCCCCTAACTAAGCATGTAACAGATCGCTGGCAGCCTGTAATATCCGTTTGCGTCGAAAAATCAATTGCCAGCGGCGGCCACCTAATTGCTGCCACAACCAGGCAGAACGCAAAGCTGACAGTAACAACGCCCTGATCATATGCACATTGTTATCATTCTGCAGGTACAACGGTTTGCCCTGCACAGTAATTTGTGGCTTAAGCGAGCGGATTTGTTCACGCCAGGCATTGGCCAGCTGGCTGACAATTTCCGGTTGTAAAAATACCGAATTGGCGGCAGTAGTCAATTCGGTTTTGTCCTGGTCGCAAATATTGCGGTTGATTAATTCCAGTTCCCGCGCCAATGCCTGTTGCCTGGCACTGTCATTGCGTAAACTTTTCTCCAACTGCATGACTTGCATCGCATATTGAAGCGCAGGAAGTTTTTGCTGGTTACCGGAAAATAACCCCTGTAACTGACGCAAGCCAAATCGAAGTTCAGCAGGTTTGCCGACTGCCTCCTGAATTGAACCTGAAGACAAGCTGAGTACACTGCGCAAGCTCGCTTCACTGGCTTGCTGATCGGTCAATCCCTGGTTGGCTATTTCATGCACCTGACCGGTAGCCTGCAGTACACCGGCCAGCGCCAATGTTTGCGAATGGATAGAGGTTGATCTGTGATGACCATTCATTGCATTAACCACTTACAAGATTACCTGAGCATTTGAGCTGTTGATAATTCCACCACCATGACAAATATCCTGGGAATAAAACACCACCGATTGGCCAGGCGTTGCCGCCCATTGCCGATCTGCAAAATGTACCACTGCCTGATCGCCATTGATACTCAATTCACAATCCTGGTCTTGTTGTCGGTACCGTATTTTTGCACTTAGCGAAGCATTCACCGGCGCCTGTTCGCTAACCCAGCTAAGATTGTTCAATTCAAGTTGATTCGACATTAATGCGCTATGCTCTTGATTTTGAGAAATATATATAATATTTTTTTCCATATTCTTGCCAATTACATACCACGGCGCTTCGGCTGCACCGCGCACCCCACCGATGCCTAAACCCTGACGCTGCCCCAGGGTGTAGTATTGAGCGCCGGTATGCTCACCAATGATCTGTCCGTTTTCCAGACAAATCGCGCCGGTTTTAGGCGGCAACCATTGTCCCAGAAAATCCCGCAAACGCCGTTCGCCGATAAAACAAATCCCGGTCGAATCACGTTTTGCATGGACCACGATACCGGCTGCGGCGGCCAATTCTCTTACCTGGGGTTTGTGCAGACCGCCTATGGGGAACACCGACCGCTGCAATTGCTGCTGGGTTATCGCATACAGGAAATAACTTTGATCCTTATTGTAATCAGCGCCTCTGCATAGCCAGTGAATGCCATCGGATACTTTTTTCCGGGCGTAATGCCCGGTCGCAATGTGACTGGCACCGAGGTCTTCAGCGTGTTCCGCAAATACTTTAAACTTGATCTCGCGATTGCATAATATGTCAGGGTTGGGTGTTCGGCCGATGCGGTATTCTTCCAAAAACTGCTGAAACACATCGTCCCAATATTCAGCTGCAAAATTTCTGGTATACAGTTTTAACTGTAGATGAGCAGCCACCTGGCGTGCATCATCCGCATCAACCTGTGCCGGGCAATGCTGATCATCCTGTTCTTCCCAGTTTTTCATGAACATCCCGGCACAATCCACACCGGAGTCCAGCACCAGCTTGGCGGTCAGTGAAGAATCAACGCCACCGGACATGGCAATCATCACCTTTTCAACTGGCTGCTCACAGAAAAAATCAGCTTGGTGCATATTTGGATCAGGCATCAGTACTATGTAATGGCATTTGCATCAGCACACAATGGGCAATGTTCTGCAACCGTATAACAGCCATGCTGCGCAAACGGTAAGCTGGTGGGTGTACTGTATTCACAGGTAATCTTAAACTGTCTGTTATGTTCTACAACTGCCGCGGCTGTTATCCTAAGCGTAAAGCGGGGATTGTAGGGAACACTATCGTTCTTGATTGGGTCGTAAACATGAAATAAATTGTGTGCACGGCATTGATAGTAACAACAGCAAACAACATATCACTTGGCATGAACAGTTCTTTAGATACCAATATCGACTCATGGCAGATCCATGCCAGTGGCGACGACGGCCAAAATAACAGTGGCCAGAATGATGATCATGCAGATAACCTGGGGCTGGTGCTTGCAGATCCGGAACTGGAAGTGCCCAGAATGTTCAAAGTGGTGTTATTGAATGATGATTACACCCCAATGGATTTTGTGGTCGAAGTATTAATGAAATTCTTCAGCATGGATCACGACCGTGCAACCCAAATCATGTTGCATGTGCATACCCGTGGTAAAGGTGTATGCGGCGTATTCAGTTATCAGATTGCAGAAACCAAAGCGGTCCTGGTCAATGATTATGCCCGCGAAAACCAGCATCCGTTGCAATGCAGCGTCGAATCAGCGTAGGTCTGCAGTTATGTTTAGCAAAGAACTCGAACAAAGTATCAGCGCCGCATATCGTTTTGCACGAGAAATGCACCATGAGTTTCTCACTGTAGAACATCTGCTATTGGGCTTACTGAATGAATCATCAGTACATGATGTGTTGCAGGCCTGCAAGGTTGACATTGAATTGTTGGAACGTGATATTCGTGACGTTCTGGCGGAAACGGTACCTGAATTACCGGCCAATGATGAAAGTGATACCCAAGCCACCATCGGCTTTCAGCGGGTATTGCAGCGAGCCGTTTACCATGTACAGTCGTCCGGGAAAAAGATGGTGCAGGGCGCCAATATTCTGGTCGCCATGTTTGGAGAACAGCAATCGCATGCTGTTTGGTTGTTGAATAACCAGGGAGTCACCCGTTTAGACGTGGTGAATTTTATTTCACATGGCATCAGCCCTGGCATTGACAATGAAACCGATGACCCATTGCGCTTAACCAGTGATCAGGGTGGCGTTGAACAAGACCAACGCAAAGCGGACAAAAGCCCGCTGGAGTTATTCGCCAGCAACCTGAACGAGTTGGCTGCATTAGACAAAATTGATCCGTTAATCGGACGCCAGCCGGAAATTGACAGGACCTTGCAGATTTTATGCCGCCGGCGAAAAAACAACCCGCTACTGGTCGGTGAAGCCGGGGTAGGTAAGACAGCCATTGCTGAAGGACTGGCTCGCCGAATTGTGGAAAAACAGGTTCCGGAAGCTGTCGCAGGGGCCACCATATACGCCCTGGACATGGGCGCTTTGCTGGCCGGAACGAAATACCGTGGTGACTTTGAACAACGCTTAAAAGCATTATTGGCTGAGTTAAAGAAGCTGGATAATGCCATTTTATTTATTGACGAAATTCACACCATCATCGGCGCCGGTGCAACTTCAGGTACGGTGATGGATGCTTCCAACCTGATCAAGCCAGTGTTGGCCAATGGACAGTTGCGTTGTATTGGTTCGACCACTTTTCAGGAATACCGAGGCATTTTTGAAAAAGATCGCGCACTTTCCCGGCGTTTCCAAAAAATTGATATTGTCGAACCATCGATAGATGAGACGGTTGAAATACTGCGTGGTTTGAAAAGCAGATTCAGTGAACATCACGGCATCGATTACACCGACCAGGCACTGATAACTGCGGTTGATTTATCGGTCCGATATTTACATGACCGACAGCTTCCCGATAAAGCCATCGATGTGATTGATGAAGCTGGCGCGAAAGAGCGTTTGAAGCCTGAAGAACAACGTGTGCAACTGGTGGACGCGGAACAAATTGAACAGGTTATCGCCAGCATGGCGAGGATTCCTGAACGCCGCGTCAGCCGTTCGGATAAAGAAGCGCTGGCCAACCTGGATCGCGATTTGAAACTGGTTGTATTCGGCCAGGATGAAGCCATTGCCAACCTGAGTGCTGCGATCAAGCTGGCCCGTTCCGGCCTCAACGATCCGGAAAAACCAATAGGCTCGTTTTTATTCTCGGGGCCAACCGGTGTTGGTAAAACTGAAGTAACCCGGCAATTGGCAATGACCCAGGGGATCGAACTGGTTCGGTTTGATATGTCTGAATATATGGAATCACATACTGTTTCCCGGTTGATTGGTGCGCCTCCCGGTTATGTCGGTTTTGATCAGGGTGGCTTGTTAACCGAAGCGATCAACAAAACCCCGCATGCGGTATTGCTGCTGGATGAGATTGAAAAGGCACACCCGGATGTCTTCAACCTGCTGTTGCAGGTGATGGACCATGGCAAACTGACCGACAGCAATGGGCGGACAACGGATTTCCGCAACGTCATTCTGGTGATGACCACCAATGCAGGCGCAGCCCAGTTAAGCAAACGCTCGATCGGGTTTACCGGCAGCAAAGATGCCTCCGACAGCATGGAAGTGATTCGGCGCACCTTCACCCCTGAATTCCGCAATCGCCTGGATGCCATCATTCAGTTCGCTGCTTTATCACCGGCAGTGGTCAGCAAGGTGGTGGATAAATTCCTGCTGGAACTGGAAAACACGCTGGCCGACCAGCAGGTTCGACTGGAAGTCACCACCGCTGCGCGTGCCTGGATCGCCGAACAAGGTTTTGATCCCGATATGGGCGCCCGGCCAATGAAACGCATTATCCAGCAGCACATCAAGCATGCATTGGCAGATGAACTGCTGTTCGGCAAGCTGATCAACGGCGGTACCGTGGTGGTTGATGCTGATGACAGTGGCCTGGAGGTAAAGGCGATTGAATCATCAATAGACAATACCCAGCCGAAAACCAAGGAAACTGTTGATTAATAACGCGCGGGTATTATTGACTATCAGTAATACCCTATACAGACACAGACAAGCATCCGCGTCGTCAAACGTCGTCTATGTTTAGCGAATCATTGAACGCTGGCCGGATGGCCGGTGGTTACTTCATACGGTAGGTAATACGGCCTTTGCTCAGGTCGTACGGGGTCATTTCCACTTTAACGCGGTCACCGGTCAGGATGCGAATGTAGTTTTTACGCATTCTTCCGGAGATATGCGCAGTCACCACATGTCCATTGTCCAGTTCTACGCGGAACATAGTATTCGGCAGGGTTTCCAATACCTTACCTTCCATCTCAATTTGATCTTCGCGAGCCATATCACCTCAACATTAAAAATGAACGCGCATTATAACGGAAAGGATTAACTTGCACATAGCTGCAGCACAAGCGGGCATGGGTTTGCTAATTTCACGCAGTCCAATTAGCTTAAACATTCTGATAAGGGAGAATCATCATGCACGAATGCGCCGGGCCTTCTGTATTGATGAAACCAGTTATGGGCCTGAACATCCCAATGTGGCCAGCGACCTCAACAATTTGGCTCAACTGCTGCAAGCAACCAACCGGCTGCAACAAGCGGAACCCTTAATGCGCCGGGCCTTGAGTATTGATGAAACCAGTTATGGGCCTGAACACCCCAAGGTGGCCATTCGCCTCAACAATTTGGCTCAACTGTTGCAAGCAACCAACCGGCTGGAACAAGCTGAACCCTTAATGTGCCGGGCCTTGAGTATTGATGAAACCAGTTATGGGCCTGAACATCCTGAGGTGGCCATAGACCTCAACAATTTGGCTCTACTGCTGCAAGCAACCAACCGGCTGGAACAAGCTGAACCCTTGATGGAACGAGCGGTTAGAGTTTTTATTACCAGCCTGGGCCTGGATCATCCGAAAAGCAAAACAGTTATCAATAACTATCGATTGCTGCTGCAGGAATCAGGCAAGACAGAAAAACAAATCGATACTATTTTTAAATCATATGGCTAACACGGCTATCAAGTTAATCATTAATCCTGCGATAGAGTCTATAAACCGGCAAAGTCACAACTGCCACCGGAACACCTTTCAGGCACCCATGCCGAACTTAAGCAATACCAACTCCGAGAGCAACCCGAAAGTACGGCGTATAGTAAACCAAATCTATATCGTGGATTTTATGTTCAGCTGTTAGCGAAACAACACCTTTTTAACGCATACATTCATAGTATAGAAATTCACTGACAAGGTAGTTGGTGATGATAGGAAATCAAAATTTACATGGAGTTAATTGATGAAAAATTTACTGGTTATTATTCTTATAGGGCTTTTTCTGGGTTCTTACGCTTTCGGACAAGACAAACCAACAAGTCAAACACCACTGGCAAATGTACAAGCCTTGCAAGAACTCAATGAAGAAAAGGTTCAGCAACTGGAAAGCTTAGAACAGCTTTACAATAAGTTGTCTGCTGAAATTGTTCTTGATGACGCATTAATTGATGCTATTCTTGATGGTGCTAGCACACGAGCAAGCTGCACAGCCTCCTGTCCTGATGGAAATTCTGTAACTTGTACAGGTGATCCCTGTGTGGCAATAGATGGCATAGGTTGTAATGCCGCAACTGCGGATAATGGGCGTGACCTTAAACGTTGTAAAAAGGCTATTATTATTACTATTGAATAGCGCTAATATTTAAAATTCAGGGGTTAATTTAATTAGCTCCTGAATCTGCTTTAACTGATCGCTGGACTCTAACAATAATGAGTTTGATGCTCACTATAAAACCGGCTATCTCTGTAGCAATTGATTTTATACACACTTATTCATTAGCGAATTCAGATATGTGACAACTAATTCCGGATGGCGTGGATAAGCGTGTCAAGTTCTGCAGCCCCGAGCCATACACTGGCAGCAGCGACTCATACTCAAGTGTAGCGTTATCGCAATCAATAAAACTCAACCGCAAACTACCCCAAGCAGTGCGCTGCACCTGATCAGGATCAAACTCCGGACCGAACATACCACCATTGGTTATGGAAACGGATTCGGCAAGATAACTGCCATCTTCCTGTAGTACGGCAATACCGGTAAACCAGGCCTGGTTGCCGACACTGTCATAACTGAACCAGCTGAAAACCAGGGTGGTTTCATTCAGCTGCTCAACGATCAAACCTTCACCGTCATGCAATGGGTCAAACCAGGTGCCGCTGGCGTCAAAGCCGTCAGTTGCAACCTGAACAGCCACATCACCGCAGGGCAGAGCATTTAAAGTGGTTAATCGGGATAGCTTCTGCACCCCGGTAATACCGGTGGCCAGTTCAGCATAAGTCAACAAACCATTGCTGCAATTGTTAAAAGTAATAATTGCGCTGCCCCAGGTTTCCCGCACTACACTATCCGGGTCAAAATTTTCACCAAACTGTGCACCACTGGCGATGGTCAGTTGTTCAATCACTATACGGTTGCCCTGAATAACCCCAATGCCACTGAACCAGCGTTGATTGCCGTTTTCATCATAGCTATACCAGGCCACCAGCGCACGGTCTGAACTGAGTACCTGGATCTGCAACCCTTCACCATCGTGTTCCAGGTCAAACCAGGTACCGTCAAAACCGGCCACCACCGTCTGATAATCCAGCACACAGCCACCAGCAGTATTCAGGTAGGCCTCAAACTGGTTGATCGAACAGGAGGAAAAATGATTGCGCGGGGTGGAATCAAAAAAAGTCGACATAATCCCGCCTTCGCCACCACAGGAAGTATGCGAGCCACCGAGAATATGCCCAATTTCATGGGCAAATATTTCTACCAGATATAAAAAATCCAATGGCGCATTTGGGATTGGTGGTCCGCCGACGGCGCCAAAAATTACCCGGTCGGAAATAACCGTATTACCGCTAGTGGTGCAGGCAGCATTCAGCATCGCAAAACCATTGTGTGGACCGGCCTGGGACATGATCGGGCGGGAGGTGATATACAAGGCAATACTGTCGTCGGCTATATCCAGGTCCCCACTGATACGGTCGCTGGCCATATCAGTAATAATTTCAAAAGCCTGGCCAGTACCGGTAATCGGATTGTTGGTAATAGTGGGAAAATGCAATGCCGACAGGTTCATTATCAGATTGGCTTGTGACTCATAATAACCGGATAACAGATTAGCGGCCGCCAGTACTTTTTCCACTTCATCATAACCACGCAGCATGATGATGCCCGGATCAAAAATGAACTCCACGTTGAGAATTCTTGGTGGGTTTTCACCGTTTGCAGCAAGCAATTGCAAGTTATCGATGGGCTTGCCTGGCTTATTCAGCTGCAATGCGGATATCGGCATATCCTGCATGCTGGCCGTGTCACCTTCGAGGCTGACAGGTGGACCACCTGCCTGGTTTGAGTGGTATTCATTGGCAACGATATGCACAGGCAGGTTGTCGCCTGTTATGGCCTGCTTGATATAGAAAGTTTTTTGTTCTATTCCGGCCAGGCCATAAAGCGTATTTCCGATCCGCGATAAGCGCAACCAGGAATTTTCCATACCGGATATTGAACCCTGATAATGCTCAGTAATACTCAGCTGATCATTGAGAGCAGCATACCGATTTGAGATATTGTTGATCTCCAGTGAATAACCCCTGTCATTCACTACTAACCGGTGCTGAGAGTTGTGAGGGAAAACCAATGGGTAAATTGCTGTGAACAAACAGATAGAAATGAAGCAAATGGCAACAGCAATGGGACGTGTTCTCATGAATTACCTCAAGCTAACGGGCAGAGTGACAGGTGCCAAAGAACATAATACTAAATTCTTCGTTGTTATTTTTCTGTCATTGCTGTTTGCTTTCAATAACCGGACATAAAAAAGCCCGGGCAACCAAATACCCGGGCTATCTGCAGATAACTGAACAATCTTACTCAGGCATTTTTCTGCTCAGCTACCCACTCATGCATGCGTTGTTCCAACACATCCAGTGGCAGTGCACCGGCGCCCAGCAAGTGATCATGGAAGGCACGCAAATCAAAAGCTTCACCCAGCTCGCTTTCACCATAGGCACGTAATTCCTTGATTTTCAGCTCACCAATTTTGTAAGCCAATGCCTGGCCCGGCCAGACGATGTAACGGTCAACTTCGACAATAATGTCATGCTCTTGTTTACCGGTGTTTTCAATAAAGAAATCGATCGCCTGTTGCCGCGTCCAACCCAGGTAATGCATCCCGGTATCAACCACCAGACGGATGGCACGCCACATTTCATAGGTTAGCTGGCCAAATTTGGAGTAGGGGTCTTGATAAAAGCCCATCTCTTCACCCAGGCTTTCCGAATACAGTCCCCAGCCTTCCACATAGGCGGTGTAGCCACCCAGGCGACGGAACCAGGGCACATCTTCCAATTCCTGTCCGATGGCAATCTGGAAATGATGACCGGGCACGGCTTCGTGCAGGGTCAGTGCTTCCATTTCCCAGCGCGGGCGGGTGTCCAGTGCATAAGTGTTGGCAAAGAAATTACCAGGGCGGCCGGCTTCCATTGAACCAGGTTGGTAATAAGCCGTGGTCTGGGACTTTTCTGCATATTCTGGCACCGGCACAATGCCGTAGGGCAGACGTGGCAAATGACCGAATACTTTCACCAGCTCTGCATCAGCACGTTTGGCGATATCACGGTATTCCATCAGCAAAGCTTCTTTGGTTTCGTGATAAAACTGTTTATCGGTACGCAGAAAATCAGTGAACTCAGTAAAGCTGCCTTCAAAACCACTGTTTTCAATCACCCGATCCATTTCAGCACGGATGCGCTGGACTTCACTCAAGCCGATGTCATGGATCTGTTGTGGGGTCATATCAGTGGTGGTAAATGTATTGGCCCGATAGGCATACCACTCACGGCCATTGGGCAAATCACTCATACCTATGGATTCACGGGTGTTGGGCAGGTATTCATTTTCAAAATAGGCCAGCAGCTTCTCATAAGCAGGTTTTACTTTATCGGTATAACTTGCGTATGCCTGTTGTTGCAGTTCCTCGCCTTTGGCGGCATCAATACTGGCAGGGATATTGGCAAAAGCCTGCAGCAATGAGCTTTTCGCCGGGTCATCGACAATCTGCGCTTTAATCTGACCCGCCACATCACGCAAGGTCACCTTGGGTGGTGTTACATTTGCCTGAACGCCTTTTTGCAGGCGCTCGATGGCATCATCAATAATGGTTGGGACGCCGTCTAATCGGGCGATGACATTTTCGTAATCTGCAACTTTGGTAGGGCGCATAATCGCCAGTAATTGAGCGATATCCTGTTGTGGTCCGTTCAACTGGGAAATAGCCAGATATTTGTCACCAAAATCAAAGCCGTCAACCTGCTGCTGCAGTTGCGCAATGATCAGGTCGTAGTTCAGTTTGTTGGCGTCACTGAGCTGATCTCGGGGTATCGATTTGACCACACCCAGATTACTGATCAAGATCGTATTTTGGTGCTCTTCCCAGGCCAGTGAGTTATCACTCCAGCGATCCTGATAACGCGGATCACCCAGGAAGGTGGCAAATTCAGGTGATATCAGCAGGTTATATTCGTAGTTCAAATCAATTGCTTTTTGGAGACGTTCGTCAGCTGATAATTCACCCGGCGCATCTTTCAAATTGATTATTTCCTGCATCAAACCTGCGGCGTCGATGCGCCAGTCGGCTATTGCAGGCAAGCTTACTACCAGCGCCAATAGCAGGCTGGCGACTCTAATGATAGGCATGGTTGTGTCTCGTTAGTAGTTATGTACAGTGATTCTAACCCTGTGCAGCAGTTGATTAGCGTGCAATAAGTCATGTCACCGGTGAATAAAGCGCCACAAAGCTTCAAACACGGGGTATAGCGCAAATATCAGTATGTCTGTGACGGGCTTATTGGCTGAACCGTTCACGTATCGAGCGAATTTCTTCTGGCTCAATCCCCAATGATTCTAAAAAATCCTGGTGTGCTTCCGGCGCCCTTTGTTCGAACTCCTGATGCCAGCACCGCATACCTTCATCATCAATGCCACTGGCTTCCAGCAATTGAGTCCAGCGCTGTTTGTCCATAATGCGCGAACAACTGGCGATATGCTCGCTGCCCAGCAGCGTGGTGATGATTTGCTGTTGCTTGCGTAAACCGGAAATGTCCGCATTCAACTGGCTCATACGCTGATGCAAAGCCTCAGATATCCGGCTTTCATCAGCAAGTAGAATCCGCTCAATTTCCTGCAACGGCAAACCAGCCTCGCGGTATGTTCGAATACGCTGCAGGCGCTGAACATCTTCGCTTGAATACAAGCGGTAATTGCTGGTACTGCGGCCACTCGGCTTAAGTAATCCAATTGAATCGTAATACAGCAGGGTACTACGACTCAGGCCAAACCGTTTGCCCAGTTGGCCGATGCTTAGCAGCTTGTTAATGGTTTTGCTCATTGCTTGGTTCGAGCCGTTCACCCGTATCGATGTAATGATTGATGGCCAGTTCCCAGAATTGCATGGACTCTGCAAAAGCAGATTCGGTGAGTTGCTTAATATGCAGATTTCCAGGTTCATTTAACCCGGTGACAGTGTAGCAAACACTGACAATACAACGATCATGGGAAATTTCCTGGACAGTAAATTCAGCCATTGTTACCCTTGATTCAGGTGTGATCCGGGCAAATTGAATATGACCTGCAGCAGCGTCAAGTTGGGTAATCAACCAGATGGTATCGGCTTCTTCAGGCGCCATTGATAAAAACACGCAACCGCGTTCTGCCAGGCCGCAGTCTGAATAAACCATTCGATAATTCCAATCGACCAACCACTCGGCTTCGCGCACTGGACATAACAGTGGAAAAACTTCCGCTTTATTGGCATTAACGGTTATTTGGCCTCGACGGGTAGTTCGGTCAGCAATAAATTCATCGGTGTGACGCATTACAATTCTCCTCTACATGTGTTGTGCAGAGCAGGCTAAAGTGTGAAGTAGTAGTCATGTCAAGCGATTCTTCTGATGACTTGCAGATTTACTCATTAGCTTGATTTATATAGTGGTTTTCCACAGCAGGTAAGTATTACTGCTGATATTAATGCTGCAAGCAATCAAGTAGGGTTGGCAGTGAATAAAGGACTTAAGCTTAAGACGACACGATTGTCACTGCATACTAAGAGAGGTGGGTCAGATGGGAAGCTTACTAGCAGTTATCAATGCGATTCCACGCATAATAGTTACAACCATAGTGCTGATATTAATGCTGTCGGGTTGTGGCGATGAGCCGGAGGAAGGTGCTTTGCATGGTCCGGTACTACAAAATGGCGGTGATACCCGTCCAGCACCGGACTTCCAGAACGATCCCGGAATAATATCGCCCCCCTACTTGCATGCTCCGGCTTTAACTTGTGGGACTGCACTTCGGGTTAGTGGCTTTGCGCCGGATGCGCGCTTACGCATCAAGCGTGGTGGCGGTATTGTTATAGGTGAACATATCGGTTTTGACCCGATTGGTGAAATGGTGCAATTATCCGAACCACTGCAAGCAGGGTGGGTTATTACGGCCACCCAGGAAATTGATGGCACTGAAAGTGACCCATCCAACCAATTAACTGTGATTGATCATACCGTACATTATCCAGCAGGCCTGCCGCGTCCGGAACTGAATGCTCTTGAGCTGTATCGTTGCGGTGTTGCGACTGTCGTGGATAATTTGCCACAGGGCGGTCAGGTGCGGGTACTAAGCGATGCGATGACCGATCCCATCGGGAACCGTGACGGGGTAGGCACGCATCAAACAGTTGGTATCGGTCCAGCATTTGAACTGGGAAACGGTATAACAGCAATAAGTTCGATCTGTGAAGTGGATTCGCAACCATCCATTCCTGCGCGCATTGTGCAAGCTGAGCCGGCTGCATTGCCAGCGCCTGAGGTGCCAGAAATTTATGAGGATGGCAGTATTATCATTGTTGGCAAACTCACTAATGGCTCAAGGGTTACGATCGATGATCAAGCCACCGGGGATTTTGTTGCCGGCGGTGGCGCACCTGCCGGGCGGGTACGTTTTCGGGCATCGACCCCAGTTACAGCTGGTCAGGTATTAGAAGTCACTCAAAATCTGTGCGCTGTAGACAGCCCAACTACAGTTGTGACTGCACAGCCCTGTTCATCGCTGCCTACACCGGTTGCTATTTCTCCTCTGCCGGGTGATACCCAAATCCAGTTAAGCAACGTGGTTGCAGGGGCACGGGTTCTAATATATGCAGGTAGTGATGAAATAGGCGATGGTGGCGGTAGCACAGTACAGCTGGTTCGCCCAGTGGTAGCTGGAGAAACTCTAACCATTATCCAGCGTTTGGGCAATTGCCAGTCCAGTAATGCTTATGTAGTGGTGGTTGGCACCGGGCTGGATGATCCTGGCGTGCCAGGTCGTTGCCAGGTGGAAAATATGACTTACGGTTACAGCACACCCATACCGTTTAATGTATCTGATTTCTTTAATTCACCGGCTGACAGTGTCACGGTGACGATGGACGCGGTACCAATCCGCGGCCGGGTATTTTATCCTGTTGGTCCCGGACGCTTCCCGTTATTTATGATCGCACATGGCAATGCCAGCCCATTGTTGAATAGTGAGGACGGCTACGATTACCTGCTGGAGCATTTGGCCAGTCATTGCATCATCGCCGCCTCCATTGATGAGAGTTTCCTGAATGGCCGGGTATCTGGTGAGATGGATGCACGTGCCATCGTGATGCTGCGCCATTTACAGGAATTGCGTAATTGGGATCAGGATCCGTCGCATGATCTATTCACCAAGATCGACCATGGTAGCGTCATGCTGGCCGGGCATAGTCGTGGTGGCGAGGCAGCTGTAGTAGCACAGAAGTTCAACAACTGGCTGGATGATCCGACAGCTGCATATTTTGATTACGGATTCGGGATTGGTTCGGTCTATTCTATTGCACCGGTGGATGGCCAGATAGACGGTGACAGCAGTACACCATTGTCAGGATTGTCGTTATCCAATATGACCGTGACCAGTGCAGATTACTTCGTTATCCATGGCAGTCATGATGGTGATGTGGCCACCTTCGCTGGCCATCGAACCTATGACCGCGCATTTCCAGTGGATTTGAGTGCCAGCGGGCTGAAGGCATTGCGTTTTGTGCATGGTGCCAACCATAAACAATTCAATACCATATGGAATGCCGGCACTGCCGATCACCCGCCCACGGCAACGGGTAATGATGTGCGCAACATGAACAAGCTTAATCTGACCGCCTATGCCTTTGCCAGTCTGAAAGGTTGGTTGTCTTACCGGGCATTTTTGAAGCGGGAAGTGACGTTTGCTTCACTACCGACCGGAATGACAATTGTGCGGCAATACCAGGATCCAGAACGTAACTTCATTAATCATTATGAGGAAGATGACAATGTCGATACTGGTTCATTAACTGCAGTGGTAAACGGCGTGTCCGGTGCGGTTTCCACACACGACGATATCAACTTTGATGCACCTGGGCCACCCAATTGGTTGTGGCAGCAAACCGATGGATTACTGCTCGGTTGGGCAAGCGGCATTGATGGTGTATTAGAGATCACGATACCCCCCGGCAACGCCAATCTGATCAATGATTTTCCAGTATTGGCTTTCCGTACCGCACAGGTATTCGATGATAGTGGTACCGTGAATCCGCCCGGAGCGAATAAAAACTTCACTATCCGCCTGCAAATCGGCGGTACAACAGGACCAGCGGTACGGGTTAGCGATTATGTCAGTTTGGTACCAGCGGTGGATGTTGTGGGAACTTGGACAGACACTCACCCAGCATACGGGTACAAAGCAACCAAGACCGTGATGAGTTCGGTAAGAATTCCATGGGCCCATCTGCTGTCGGCAGAAACTGGCGGAATAACCGGTGAATGGCAGCTGCGCTTTGAATTGGACCAGCATGCTGATGGTCTGATAGTTATTGACGAAATTCAGGCAAGCGAATAATGTCTCAGGAGATACAAGTGATGAGAAACAAGGAAACAATATATCAACCTAGCGGGGTTCAGCAGGTGCTTGTTGCAATAACTTTATGCTGTGCATCTATGGGGCTGCTGGGACAGACCGACGTCACAGCGAATGCAAGCCAGTCATTGAGTAAAGGTCAACTGATATTCAGTGGTACTGAAGTACTTGAGATCATCCTGGAAAAACCATTGGTCCGCCCGGATGTAAATGGTATTGGGAAAATTTGGACCCGGGGGTATATGGTACGGCTTAAAATTTCTGAACCACCGGCAATGGGCCCGTTATTGGACCTGTATCTGGATGGCGAAAAAATCCCTGAATACGGTGGCTGGGAGCAGGGCATTTACTTTTGGGTGTATGACCCGGCCCAACTTAATATATTGAACGGACAGAACTTATCCTACCGTTTTGCGCAGCAGGGTGAGCAGTTTAATCTGGGCGCACTTGAGATTGGTGACCAGCAGTACCAGCAAGTGCAGGAGCGCGATTTACGGCAACCTTGAAACTGGAAATCGCTAAAGCATTAAAGGCAGTAATTGAGAACCAATAAAGATGCAACCGCCAACTCAGCCTGAATAAAGAGGTTAATCTGCACAACAATAGCAGAAGCAAGCAATCGCTGAATTGAGTAAACAGGTGACCACCAAGTTGATAGTCAGTGCTTACTTACGAGCATAGCGGCTCCCGATTTGACTAAACAAAATAAACCACCCAGCGGTCGGGCAAAGTAGCCGGCCGCAAAAGCACTGAAGGTGGCAATGATGGATGTCAGCCGGTCATCGGAAGGGAAAAACAACACGCTGAGGATCGGCACCATATAACCACAAATGGCGAAGTCGTACCATTCCATCAGGTTACCGACTACACCGGTAATTATGGTGCGTCTGTGACTATTGCTGGTTTGGCCAACCCTGTTAACGGCTTGGCCTCCAAATATCGAACCAAGCCGGTTTATTGCGTGCAGACTGAAAGCGATGAATCATCGACTGCCTCAAATGAATCGTTGAGCATATCTTCAACATCGCCGCTACTGCCGATAACCCGCAACTCGGTAAACTGCCCATTGTTCTCATTGAGCATAAAACCGGTATAACCCACAGGCATACTGAACTGTGCAGGAAGCGTCAAAATATCTGCGCCACCAACTTCGGCAATAAAGTTACTGCCATCATAGCCCAGCCCTACATCATAGGGTACGTTGGGCACAATTGGCCCAATATTGGTTTCAACTGCTGTCGTGCCACCGTCGAATACCTGCAGTAGACGCCAATTGTTGGTGAACTCATCCATCGCCAAGCCAACATAATTGGTTTCGTCAACGTACCAGCCAATCAGAGTCAGCACATCCATACTACCGTTGCTGGCCGTAGTGACCATCACGGTGGATTCCACCTTGCAGTCACTGCAGGCTGTGGACATATCCAGTGCAGTACCTGTTCCCTGGTTCAATAAATCACCGATAAGCACATTACCGCTAACTGACCAATCCACATCCGGATCAAACAGCCAATCAGCGGGCAGGCCGCCTTCAAATGTTTCATAGATCAGAAAGCCGTCCTGGCTGAAATCAATGGTTGCCTGGGTACTGCCACGTGTTGTCGCCTGCAGCTCGATACTGCCGCTGCGGTCAACCTGACTTAAATTGCTTAACACCACGCCGCTGGTAGTTTCGCTGCCGATTCCTGTGGCATTGGTCAGCACTTCCAGCCAGCTATCCTGTGCCACCATGCTCCAACTGCAGCCATCGGTGGCGGTTACATCAATATCAAAGGTATCTCCGTCTGGACAAATGCTGAAACTTTCCGGGTCGACACTGTAATCGCAATCCTGGCCAGATTGACTGACGGCCAGGGTCTGGCCGCCAATTGACACACTGCCGGTGCGTGATTCAACTGATGCATTGTCCAGAATTGCCATGCTGATGGTACCTCCTCCAGAGCCGGATGAACCATCACTGATCAGAATCCAGCTGGAGTTGCTGACCGCTGTCCAGGAACACGAGCCACTGGCAGAGGTCGGCGCCAATATATCCACACTGGTATCAGTGGAGTCGGCAGTCACATCAATGCTGGTTTCATCCAGGGTGTAAGTGCAACCATCTTGGGTGATGCTGTAATCGAATTCCTCACTGATGATGGTGTAACTGCGTGCATCGTTTTCCACATTGGCATCACCGGCATTGTCACTAAGCGTGTATTCGACGCTGCCGCTGCCGGTGGCGATACCTGTTGGTGAATCGATGCTCAGCCAACTCACATCGCTGGTGGCTGACCATTCACAGCTTTCATCATTGGGCGTAACCGAGAAAGTACCGGTACCGCCATCCACATCAAAATCCTCTGAACTGGGGTCCACTGTAAAGCTGCAATCACCATCCTGACCGACTTCAAAGGTCACTGTCACATCCACAAATGGATCGTTGCTGGCGCTTAAGGTGACATTGATGTCTGCATTGCGAGCCAGCGACTCACCAGGATCAGGATCAAAAGGGTCCACTGAAAACTCAACTGTGCCCGAACCGACACCAGTGGCCGACGTAATTGTGATCCAATCGATGGTGTCACCACCATCGGTGTCGGTAACGTCCACTTCCCAAGCACAATCGCTCAGAGTGCTGTTAACGGTAAATGATTCATCTCCACCGGCCGATGTCACCACCACATCGTTTGGATCTGGGTCCAAGTCCAGGTCGCATAGCGTTTCGTTAATGATACTGATGGTCAGGGTGGCATCGGGCAGACTGACGGTGCTGGCGCCTGACAGGCTGATATCAAAAGTTTCAGTGTCCTCGGATACATCATCACCCAGAATAATGACAGCGATCTGAGCCTGGGTGCTGCCAGCCAGATATTGCAGTGTCCCGGAATTGGCCAGGTAATCCGAGCCGGCTGTAGCGGTGCCATCCACCGTTTCAAAATCTACCGTGATGTCACTGTCAACGGACTCGGCCATGGTCAGCGTGATAATCAACTCGGTACTGGTGCCGGTGATACCTGGTTCATCAACCGTTTTACAGTCTGACGCATCGTCATTGTCGCAATCGGCAGTGATGTCGGGTGTCGAGTCATCATTGTTAATGGTGATGTCAGCCTCATCCCCGTCATTCTTCAATACCGCATTGATTGCGTTCTCCAAGTTGATGGTGAAAATTTCATCATCCTCGTAGTCTGTGTCCGGCACAATCGGCACCTGAATGGACTGAGTCAGTGAGGTGCTGTCAGCAGGGAAGGTCAGGGTGCCATCGGCAAGTTCGTAGTCGATACCCACCAATGCGGTGTCATCGCGGGTAAAATACGACACTTCGATATCATCTCCGGCTGGTTGCGCACGAGTCAGTGACACATCAATCACCGCCACATTCTGAATGCCACGCACCGGATCACCTTCCTGAACTGACACTGCACTGACTTCTATTTCTGCCGGAAGTGAGATGCGGCTGACATAGAAAAAACCGAAATTATTGGTCAATCCAGTGGCCTGCACCAGCAGCATGCTACCATCCTGGGCAAAGGTAATGTCATGGCCTTCGTTGCAATCACCAGGAGAAAAAACCACTTCAGGATCTGTATCAGCATCGAATGCCAGCTGCGCTTCTATTACACAATCGCTTCCAGACGTCAGCTCGGAAGTCACCAGATAATCTTGAGTAGCAGAATTACCACCGATATTAGGGCTATCACCCGAGATTAGTTCTTCCTGTGAATCAGCAAGATCACCGTCCAACAGCAAGTTGGCCGAATACACTGTACTTCCATCAGTCCAGGCGACCACGTATTCACCGTTTTCATAGGCAGTGGCTACAGGTGAATAAAAGTTGGAAACATCGTCGCCATCATCATCTTCCACGTCGTCGCTGAGCTGTGTGGCATCACTGATGACAGTACCCGATTCACGGTAGGTTTGAGCGTAGACGCTGCCGGCACAACTGTCATCATCCCGATCGACCGGCTCTACCCAGGTAACAATCAGGTCTCCGGATGCACTGCTGGCCACGTCAGACGATGTACAGTCTTCTGTGAGGAAAGAATCGAGAGTTGATTCGAATTGCAGAATTTCGCCTTGCAAATTACCCAGACTGTCATAGTAGAAAACTTCAATATCGAATAAACTGAATGTACCAACATCCGTCTCAGAAGTGCCAACCACCCAGAATGAGCTTTCAGTGACAGCAAGGTTGACGTTCCACCAGAAACCGGCGTCAGTGATTAGTTCTACCGGATCAAACAGGGCATTGCCATCAATATCAAAAGCTTGCACAAAGGCGATATCACTGCCGGTCCACAACACGTACAAGTCGTTGTCATCGGTGACCCCGACATCCAGATCCCCCAGATCAATGGAATAACTGTCACCGGTGGTCGACAAGCTGGACAAGGATGACAGAAAAATATTGGAAATCTCATTGCCATCCGAATCGTGCACAAAGCATTCGATGTTATACCGGGTGCCTTCAGCAACATTGCTGACCTCGGTACCTATACAGGTGACAATATTGCCCGTCGCTGCATTGCTGTCGATGCTAAAGTTGAATTCAGTGACGTTAGAGTTGTAATTACCAACATTGATGAAATCTTCATCGACGCTCACCAGTTCGGCCTGCAGCTGCCCGATACAACACATGGTCAACAGGGTGTTGAAAACAATAAACCGTTTCATGGCGAGATCCTCCGGATTCCATTTCCGTTGTCAGTCAATGATTGATAAGCCAGGGCAAACAAGCGATAAGCTGTCAGGTAATCCTGCTGGTTATAGGCCACATCGCCATCAGCCAAAATTGAGAGTGCGGTATCGGTGTTGGCACCCAGATTGCCATAGGCTGTGATGGTCGCGATTACCACTTCTCGCGCTAGTTCCAGCTCGCCGCCTGCGGATTGTGGCAGTTGAAAACGCACAACCTGACTCTCAGGATCGGCCAGCGCCACTACCAGCGCCGCTTTACTGGATTGCATCAGGCTACCGGTTAACTGCAATTCAATGCTATCGAGGCTGGTCTGCAAGTCAGTCAGCGATGAAATAATGCTTTGCGTGTCGGTACGGATTTCTTCGGCAGTTTCCTGGGCGTCCGCAGCCCGTGTCTGGGCGTCCTCCACATCGACCTGGTTTTCCTGTACCCGGAACTGGATATCATCAGTGATTGAAGCAAGATCAGTGGCGTCATCGGCCAAGTCATCCAAATCAGCCAATACAGTGCTCAATTCGTCTTCGATGCTTGTCAGGTCGCTGCTCAAACTGGTTTCCAGGTTATCCAGCAGTCCGATATTGGTGGTCACGTCAGTTTGTACATCATCAACAGAATCCTGTGAGGCTCTGCTGGAGGTAGTGGCATCTACAAAATCGCTGAGGTGATCTGCAATGTTTTCATCGGTCTCCAAAATGGCTTCAAGATAAGCATCGCGTTGTTCTTCCAGGCAACTGGTAGCGGCCAGGTATGAGAACTTGTAGAAGTTCTCTAGTACCGATTCCACTGTGCAATCTTCTGCAGAATTGAAACCAGCGATCTCCTGAATACAAACCCAACGTGTAGCAGCCAGGATTTCGCGAACAACACTCCAAACATCAAAAATCGCAAAAGTTCCGGTTGCATTGACCAATGAACAGGCAGCCACTGATGGTTCGGGGTCTGGGAACTCGATGGTTCGAGTATTGCCTCCGCTCTGCGTTTCCGCTATCGCAATTTCCATCAGTTCCTCGGCCCGTGTCAGACGGTCCTGTAAGAGCTCCAACGGTGGAGCACTGGCAGCCATCAATTCCAGGGTTTGTGCGTCGATCAACTGAACCTCGATCTGCAAACTTTGAATTTCTTCAAGCGTGGCCAGATTGCCACTCATTAGGGTGGCCTGTTCCAAGGTCTGCAACGAGCGCAGCAGCAGTTCACGATAACCCTCGCTTTGCTGCGCTGGTACTGGAGGGGAATTGCCAGCACGCCCACTAGTCGTTGTATTAGTGGGTTTTTGCGCTAGTGCAGTACACGACAGCAACACAGTAAAGAGCAACAAGGCAGCTGGATAGAGTCGTTTGATAGTCATGTTCTGATCTCCCTATTTGCCATTGCCAGTCACAATCAAAGCTTGATAGGCCTGAGCAAACAGCTCGTAGGCCGTCAGGTATTCAGCGTTGTTATAGGCGGTATCCCCCAGCGTCACCAGTGATAACGCGGTATCAGTATCACCCAGGCTCAGGTTCTGCAATTCGATAATGGCCTGAATCACAATTTCCCTGGCGGTTTCCAATTGCCCACCGGCAGCTGCGGGCAGGGCGTATTCGGGAACGTTAAAACCAGGGCGGGTCAACACTGCAGCTATAGTATCCTGATTGATTTGGTTAAAGCCGCTGTTCAAGGTAGTTAATACCGTATCCAGTTCGTCCTGCAATGCTGTGACACTGCTGATAATGCTTTGCGTATCGGTACGGATTTCCTCGGTGCTTTCCTGCAAATCTGCAGTACGGGTTTGCACGTCTTCAATGTCTACCTGGTTTTCCTGTACGCGAAACTGGATGTCATCAGCCAGGGCGATCAGGTCGGTCAGGTCCGACTCCAGTGACGAGAGATCCGACAAGCTTATATCCAGATCGGCATCTATGCTGGTGAAGCCACTGTCAAGTTCATCCTGGATGGTGTTGATACTGGTCATGGCGGTATCAACATCGGTCTGCAGGTCGTCAACAGAATCTTGCGTGGCGCGACTGGAGGTGGTCACATCATCAATAAAAGTGTTCAGGTATGCACCGATATTACGATCCAGATCCAGGGTCGTCTCGCCTTTGGCGGCACGTTGCTGGTCACGGCAAAATTTGGCATTTTCGTAAGCCAGGTCAGCGGTGTTCTTGACAATGGACAATGCCACACAAACTGCCGCCAGGTTCACACCGGCATCGCTTTGCAGGCAGGTAAATTCTACCGCTGATAATGCAGTACCGGCAATTTTAGCCACCGCCAGCTCTGAGAATTCAATCGCACCGGTGGCATAGTCACAAAAGGACGGGTCGACATCGACATTGGGTATTTCAATACCGCTGTCATCGGAATCGCGAGTGTTGACTGATGGCGATGACTCAGTTGATTGCAGTTGATGGGCAAGCTCTGCTTGTGCCTCGCCGATCATTTGCTGCAACGTGGATAGCGGCATATTGCCGGGAAATATCGACAACAATTCTTCATCGGTCAATAATTGCAATTGCATAAAGGCCAACTGCGTTGATACCAGGGTCTCGGTGCGCCCGGTGACCACTGTGGCCTCGTCAATCAAATTGATTATTTCGGTTATGGTTATGCGGTATTCCTGTGCGGTTTGTGCATGGCTGTTGAAGGTGATCGCAGTGCCGGTCAGGATCATGATCAAACTGAGCAGGGCGCTCAATCGCCGAAAAGATAACATTGTTTGACTCCCTAGGACATCATGTCCATAGTGCTGTTAATTAAAATAACTACTGATGTTGAAACATCTTTTTATTATTCAAGCCAGCAAAAATTAGCTATATCGCAGCATAAAATCAGAGTATACCCCAGTAACTCTCTTGAATTATGAAGATTTTATGGAATAACAGATTTCAACCTGAAATGCTGGAAATATGGCATTAATGTGCTGCTAGGTTGCCTCGGCTATTTTTAAAATAGCCGATAAATTCTGAAATGTTAGAGGCCTGCATGGAAAGCAATCCAACGATTCGGGTGGGCTGGTCGCGACCAAAGTTCGCCCCTACCTTTCCGGATTACATCCGCCGATACAAAATACCAGTAGGAGCACACTTTGAGTGCGACCCAATGGCACAGCCAAATCCGGTCATAACCAACGTTCGCCCGCAACAGATTGCACTTGCTAACTATGTCATTGCGTACAAACCGATGGCGTTAATGGAATAATGGCTTCAAACGAATCCACTAATATCTTATCGGTTTCTTCACCATCCACATTGGTGCCGGTAACCCTCAGTTCAGTGAATAAACCATTATTATCGTTCAACCGGAGACCGGCAAAACCAACCGGATCACTGAATTGAGCTTCCAGTTGCAGTAATTCAATGCCATCGATTTCGGCAAAGAAATTCACACCATCGAAACCCAGTGCCAGGTCATAGGTCTGATTCGGCACTATCGAACTGACTGAGACTTCAGATACTGTAATTCCACCACCAACCACCTGCATTAACCGCCAGGTATTGGCAAACTCATCCATGGCCAGCCCGACATAGTTATTATCGTCCACGTACCAACCAAGCAAGGTGATCACATCCATGCTGCTATTACTGGCTGTGGTCACAGCTACCGTCGATTCTATTTTGCAGTCGGCACAGGCGATGGACATATCCACTGCGGTACCGATACCATTATTTAATTGACTGCCAACCAACTGATTATTACTGACCATCCAATTACCATCAGGGTCAAACAGCCAATCGGCAGGCAGACCATTTTCAAACGGTTCGTAAATCAGGAAACCATCCTGGGTGAATTCCACATCAGCAATGGTGAGATTATCCAGGCTGACCTGCAACTCAATAGTGCCGAAACGGGCATCTTCACTGAAGTTGGCGGAGGCGCTGCCGGTAGCGGTTTCATCTCCCAGGCCACTGCCGTTGGTCAGTACCTGCAGCCAGCTTTGCTGTTCCACCAGGTTCCAGCTGCAACCATCTGTTGCAGCTACATTAAGCTCGAAAAATTCACCATCCGGGCATAGGCTAAGCAGCTCCGGATCAAGGCCGAACTCACAATCCTGTCCCGACTGGTTAACCATCAGAATTTCATCACCGATGGAAACGCTGCCGGTCCTCGGTTCAATCGATGGGTTATCCAACACAGCCAATGTCACCGTGCCGCCGCCACTGCCGGAAGCACCACCGGCTACCAGAATCCAGCTGGCATTACTGTTCGCAGTCCAACTGCAGGCGCCGGGGTCAGCTGTTGGCGCCAATACATTGACAGGTACGTTGTCATTTTCCGGTGCTTCCACGTCGATACTGGACTGCTCCAAATCATAACTGCAGCCATCCTGGTTGATGGTGAAATCAAATTCGTCGCTGATCAAGGTAAAACTGCGCCCTGGGTTTTCAACGTTGGTATCGCCGGCATTATCGCTGACGGTAAATTCCAGATCACCGGTGCCGGTGGCGATCTCCAATGGCGAGGTAATCGTCACCCAATCTACGTTGCTGGTACCGGCCCACTCGCAGGTTTCATCCGATGGCATCACCGCAAATGACCCGTTACCCCCATCAACCGGAAAATTATCGCTATCCATGCTCAAGGTGAAGTCACAATTGCCATCCTGTCCGACTTCAAAAACCAGCGGTTCCTGGGTAACCAGCATATCGTTCAGGGTTACCGTAATGTTCCCGTTACGGGCCTGCGGGTCACCCGGCGCCGGGTCATAGGAATCTGCAGTGAATTCCACTGTTACAGCACCCACGCCGGAACCCGTTGACGGATTGGTCAAAGTTATCCAGCCCACATCAGCACTGATATCCCAATTACAGGTGGTTTGTGTACTGTTGACCATGAAAGAGGGCGTTTGCCCGTTGATCAGCCCGTTACTGTCAAGCACCACTTCATTGGGATCAGGATCCAGATCCAGGTTGCACAGGTTTTCATTAATAATACTGAAGGTGATGTCCGATTCAACCAAACTTACAGTGCTGGCGCCGGACAGCACTAAATCAAAGGTTTCAGTATTTTCATTCACGCTGTCGCCGAATACCGTAAGTACGAATGATGCTTCGGTACTACCCGGCAGAAACTGCACACTGCCTGAGGCAGCCTGATAATCTTCACCGGCAGTCGCTGTCCCATCCGCAGTTGCAAAATTAACCGTGACCGCACGGTCAATCGCCTCAGCCATGGTCAAGCTGACAAAAAGGTCAACACTGTCACCCGGATCAGGTTCATCAACATTGCTTGGGCAGCTGCCAGATCCACCTATGCCGCAGCTAAAAGTGATATCCGGAGTGTTATCGTCATTGACGATCAAAACCGTCCCGTCATCACCGCCATTCATGATCACCGCATTGACGGCATTTTCAATAATCATGTCAAACAACTCATTGTCTTCAAATTCAGTATCGGGAATAATCGGTATAAATATCGACTGGGATTGTGTGCCGCCATTTACAAAAGTTAATGTGCCTTGTGTCAGCGTATAGTCAATGCCGACCAGTGCAGTGTCATCTCGGGGAAAATAAGAGACCTGAATAGTTTCCCCTGCTGGCTGAGGCCTGTTTAATGATATTTCCAATGCAGCCAGACCACCTTGACCGCGTTGCGGGTCACCCTCAAGAACCGATGTGCTGCTGATTTCAATTTCCGCCGGCAGGCCAATTCTGAATGCCTGAATATCACCAAATTCACTGGCATTGCTGGCCCGCACCAACAATATGCTGCCATCGGCGAGAAACTGGATTTGACGATCCCAATGGCATTCATCTAAAAAGATGTTGAAAGTGATTGATGGCGTGGTATCAGCATTCAAGGCCAGACGGCCATTTACTGCGCAATCATTATTGGCATCATCGTAGCCCAATACCACATAATCTTGTGTTGCCGAATTCCCGCCAAGGCGCACATCATCACCCACTGCAACTTCTTCTGATTGAGTGACAACACTGCCGTCCAGCTGGATATTGGCGGCAAATATAACGTTACCGGTACTTCGCCAGGCAACCACATATTCACCATTTTCATAAGCAATCGCAGCGGGGTCATGAAAGTTTGAGATGTCGGTGGTATCACCATCGTCATCGGTTTCGGTGAGGGTTTCACTGAGTTGCACGGTATCACTGATACCGTCGCCATTTTCACGAAATGTACGCGCGAAAACTGTCCCTGCACAAACCAGATTAGAATCGATAATCAGCGGATTTGGTTCAGTCCAGGCATAAATCACATCACCCGTCCGGCTGGCAGCCACGTCGATTACCGGGCCACATTCGATTAGATTGAAAACTGCAGTTAGAGTGGTTCCAGCGTTGCCATTTTGTAGAAAACCACCATCAGTACGATCATGGATTTCAAAATACCTTATCAAAGTTACATCAGAACCAAACACATCACGGAATGCCCCAACAATCCAAAAATTGGACGGCGTCAGCACCAGTGCCACATCATCCCAAAACGTTGTTGCTGACTGGTTGTCCTGAATGGCATTAAATAAGGCATCACCATTGCTGTCAAAACCCTGCACAAATATGGCTTGATCGCCACCACCAACATCGCCGGTCCACAGCACATACATGTCACCTGCATCGTTGATCGCCACGTCAACGTTTAAACCATCCACTTCCAGGCTGTCCTTGACCACCGTAGCCAGCACCGCGTCATCTGCATCCATACGCTTACAGGTAATTTGCGAAACCGCAGAACGAAAACAAACCGCGTATTCGCCCGTGACGGGATTGGTATCCAAAGCAACTGGGGTACCAAAAGTATCCACAATATAGCTGCCAATGGTAGTGCCTGAATCAATACTGATTAACTCGGCAAAAGCCGGTATCGAACTCAGCAGCAAGCAGGCAATAGAAAGCTGTTGGAAAAATCTTTTCATCGTTCAAACCCCGGTTTAGCTGGTGCAACGTTAGCCGTTAATGATTGGTAAGCTTGAGCAAACAAGTTATAAGCCAATAAATAATCCTGCTGGTTATAAGCTTGATCGCCCTGTACCAGTAGCGCTTGTGCTGTAGTGGTCTTAGCACCGATATTGCCAAAGGCGATAATCGCCTGAATCACCACTTCACGAGTTGCTTCCAACTCTCCGCCCAATGAGGCGGGCGCTTTGAAGCGGATTACATTGCTGTCCGGGTTGGCCAGCGCATCGCTTAATGCCGTTTGTGTTTGCCGATCTAAACCAGCGCCAATGTCATCGTTGATATCATCCTGGCTGACCTGCAAAGTGCTGATCAGGGCAATCAGACTTTGAGTGTCATCCCGGATTTCAGCAGCTGCTTCCTGCACATCAGCTGCGCGCAACTGCGCATCTTCGATATCCACCTGATTTACCTGACTGCGAAACTGGATGTCATCGGTAATAGCTGCCAGGTTGTCCAGGTCAAGCGTCAGACTATTCAAATCTGCCAGGGTTGTATCCAATGCCGATTCGGTGGTGGAAAAATCAGCGGACAAGTCGGACTGCAGGTTGGCCAGACTATTGTTCACATCGTCGATATCTTGCTGCAACATATCCACAGAATCCTGGCTGGCTCGGCTAGCGACTGTGACATCAAAAAAGTCGTTGAGATAATTGGCTATATTGCCTTCGGTATCCAAAATCGCATCAAGATAGGCATCGCGCTGTTCTTTCAAGCAAAATTGAACACCCAGGTAAGCGAATCTCGCAAGATCAGTGGCAATATTGGTTGGCGCACAGAGTTCTGCGGCGTTTTCACCAAGTATTGTCTGTACACAACTCCACTTCATTGCCGCCAATACTTCGCTGACAATGCCCCACGCAGTGATCAGTGAGAAACCAAGCTCTGCGGGAATGTTCTGACAGGGCTGGGCGGATGTGCCGGGAATAACCAGTAAGGTCTCCGGGTTTGGGAATTCAATCTCGCCCGAACCTGAGCTTCTAATTGCCGGCGCTGTCGGCACAGACTGTGCCTGTGCAATCGATATTTCCAACGCCTGTTGTGCTGCCACTGCCCGTGTTTGCAAATCGGCAAGCGGCGGCAGGTTTTGGATCAGCAACTCCAGTTGCGAGATATCCATCAGCATAACCTGGCCAATGAGCTGATCGATAACCTGTAGCTGCTCGATGCTGCCTGAGTACTGCGCCGACAATTCCAAGGTCTCGGCTAAAGTTAATAGCAGTTGCTGAAATTCTTCCACCGAATTGCCCGATACCAGGGTGGGTGCTGTTGTAACGCCCTGGACTGGTGCTCTGCCGCTGGCTAAGTCTTGTGCATGCACTACCTGTTGCAAGCCGCTTGCAAACGATATTAAGACTGTCATTAACACTAAAGAGAGTTGTTTAAACATGTCATTACCTCCTTAGCGCAAACTGTTGGCAGGCTGTAATGCCTGGTAGGCCTGTGCAAACAAGCTGTAAGCAGACAAATAATCCTGATTGTTATAGGCCTGATCGCCCTGGATCAGCAGCATTTGAGCCATGCCGGTATTCCCGGGACTGATGCTGTCGATCAACGCAATGGCTTCAATCAACACTTCACGTGCCTGCTCGAGTTGCCCGCCCTCAGTAGCAGGGGCAATATAATCCGGTACGGCATGGTTCGGATTGGCCAATGCCCGGGCGATTTCATCCCGGTTGACCTGATTAAATCCATCGGCAATGGCATCTGAAAGTTCGCCGGCTGACACCTGCAAGGCACTGGTTGCAGCGATCAGGCTTTGGGTGTCCTGGTGGATTTCATCACCGGACTCCTGCAGATCCGCGGTCCGCGCCTGGATATCCTCAATATTAACCTGATTGACCTGGGTGCGGAACTGAATATCGCCTGCTTCCGCGATCAACTCGGTCAAGCCCTCAGACAGGCTATTTAGATCCGCCAGAGCCATATCCAGATCAATGCCGATGGTAATGAAATTGGAATCCACATCGCCCTGGATATCAGTGACCTCATCACTGGCGGTCATGGTATCCATGATCACCTGATCAACAGAATCCTGAGTGGCCCGGCTGGAGATAGTGTTTTGATCGATGGCCTGGTTGAAAAAAGCGCCGATATTACGGTCGAGTTGCAATACGGCTTCGCCTTTGGACGCGCGTGTTTCATCTCGGCAAAAATCGCCCTCGCGGTATGCAAATTCGGCAGTAACCGCCGCAATTTCAAGTACTGTACATGCTAAGGAGACACTCTCTGTGGCAACCTGTTGAAGACAAGTGAATTTAGCTGCTTCAAGCACAGCACTGAGAGTTTTGTAAGTGGCTTGGGCAATCCCTACCGCCACTCCCGGTACGTCTATGCAAAACCCTATGGCAGTCTCTGGAACTGGAATGTCGATGGTTCCGGTTTCAGACTCGGATGCTGAGTTAAATACTGAGATAATGGGCTGGTTGGCAGTCATACTCTGAAACTGGCTCAGTTTCGCCTGAGCGGTGGCCAGCATGCTTTCCAGGGTCGCCAGCGGCATGCCATTGTTGTGCAGTTGCAGCACCTGCTCATCCGGCATCTCTATGATTAGCTCCATAGCTTTATCGATATAAGCCGTATCGCGGTTCAGGCCTACCGTAGAATGCAGTTGTTCGGCTAAACCATTTAATTCCAGTAATGCCTCACGGTATTCCGCCGCTGGCTGCGCCCGGCTGTCAAAAACCACCGCCCAGCCGGCAATAATTAGCAAACAGCTTAATAAGCTGTTTGATCGCATCGATTTATTCATTCCTTAATCCCCATGGACAAGCAGTCCTATATGTCAGTAGATTCCATATACAGGTGCGATGTATTCGCCTAGTTGTCTTCAACTCCGGTAATAATCACGCTGAGCGGGTGGGTAGTCCATTACAACATTGCATTGCCTATTAGTGTTTAAACCGGCAACTGCATTATACGTAACAAACCACTGCGGAATTATGGAGGTTTTATGGATAATTGTGCACGCACAAATCTCGGCTGACCAGTGCACTCATTTATTAATGATCATTTACCTGATTGTTCTATCCACAGCAAGGGTATAACAACCTGAGGACATATTTGGGCGTAATAAGCATCCCCGGCAACCCACATTCAAGCAACCCGGCCACCTAATCGGATCAGATCTAAGGTTTTCAAGTGTATCGGTTTATACAAGCGCACATCGAAATGATTTTGATACTATTCGTACTAGATAGAGCGTAAGCCACTTTAGCGTAGGACACTTCATGACGATTAAGAAACTGTTGATATCTGTCACCATCTGGGTATTGGCTGCAATCAATGGATTCGCAAGTTCAGATGACCCAGATAGAGCTGGAGGAAGTGCAGAGCCAGCCAATTACAACAGCTTTGGCCTGGACAGTGTCAATCTTTATAATGGAGCCCTCAGTGTGAATATCCCATTGGGCGGCCAATATCCATTGAATGGCGGGTATTCCTACGGATTCAGCCTCTATTTCAGTTCGGATATGTGGTTTGAAGACTCTATTACCTGCAGCGGTAATCCACCCCCGACATTCGAGTTTGCAGAACCGTTCCAGCGTCGCCCATTGTTAGCAGGTTTTGGCTGGGCGCTCACACCGGGTCCGGAACTCCTCAATGGCCCATCGAACAGCTACGATTTCATCACATCTGATGGGGCCAGCCATCGGTTTGAGTTTGATCAACCTGATGACACAGTTTCCACTACTACCGACGGCTCATATCTAAGACTACGGAGGCTGAATTCATCATTTGAAGTTGACTACCCCAACGGTAACGTTGCGGTTTTTGATCTGGGGTCCGGTCGATTGTCCTCAATACGCAATGCTTATGGGGAAGTGTTGCTGTCATATCAATACGGAGCCGGTGAGATAACGATTACCGATTCCGCCGATCGTACGCATACCATTATTACTATAGGAAATAGGGTCAGCGAATTGAGACTTGCAGCCTTTGGAAACACTCAGGCAATTTATAAATTTCATTCTGCACCAACAGAGTTCCATAGAAGAGGGGGCGGAACTCATCCTGATTTTTGCGATGACTCAACAGTACAGGAAGTAATGTTGAATACTGTGGAGATGCCGGATGGAAGTAAATTCCTGATGGATCAGTATACGCAGAACCAAATGATTTCCCCGGAAGACCCGCCATTTGCGGCAGAGTATGGTAATTCCGGGGAGCTAAAGTCGTTAACACTTCCTACCGGTGGAAAATTTGAGTGGCGCTATTCTCGACATTCGGATGCTAACGCCAGATGGGGTCCCAGCCGGGTATTGAGCAAGCGGGTATTCGAAACGGCTGACACAGGGCCGGTTGTTAGTTTGTGGCGATATCGGAATGACATCCTGGATCGCAGAGTGACTGTCCGTGACCCGATGGGTAATGAAACCGAGCATTTTTACAAGACATCGGGAATCGGAAATACCGAGCCGGGATGGAACTCTCATTGGTTCAAAGGTTTGCCATTTACCGCAGATAGCTGGATAAACAGTTCCGAAGGCTACAAGCTCTACCTATCCACTATCACATACGACGGTGTTGTTGATCCGGCAAACAAAATGCGGTCAGTATACGTCCGCTATATTGTGGATGATCCCACATTACCCACCAGTTCCGGTGGGTTCCCCAACCCTGATCAGGAAAAGCGGCGTATCGCTTCGATGACCAATTACCATGATGACCAGATTGGTGACGGTAACGACTACAGAGTTGAATCCCTGAATTCAGATTTTGACGGGTTTGGGCATTATCGAACCAATCAACGTTGGGACAATGATAACCCCACCAAAATATTATCTGGTACTACGAACTATAACACCCACCTTGCCGGTCAAGACCCTTTGGTTATATCACCATGGATACTGACGACCTATGACTATCAGGAAGTGGAATATGATTCGCAAATATCGCGAACAGAATTTTGCTTTGACACTACTACTGGTTTTTTAATAAGAACCAGAAAGCTGAGTAACTTTGGCCGTTCCAGGTCGTTGAATGATTTGGTAGCTGTCAATACTTTGGAAACAGATGCAGCAACTAACCCAACCGGCAACATTGCATCTGTTGCGCTATACGGAGCAGACATTACACCACTACCCACACAAGTATTGGATATTGATCTTTGTTCATCAGGATTTTCAAAACTACCCGCAATTGCTGCTGAGGGTTTCCGTAATGATTACACCTATGCAGCTGGTGCACTGCGTACCAGTACTGTAATAAATACCATTGATTCTTCGCCGTTTCTTGTAGTCGCTGATCGAAGCATAGATGCCCATACAGGATTGGCTTCAATAACAAGAGATCCTGCTGGAGTTCCCACTACCTATATCTATGATTCGATGAATAGACTGGTTTCGAGTTTTACACCAGGTTTACCGGATACAGAAATTAGCTATTGCCTGGCTCTATTTGACAATAATTGTCAGCAGAATATTGTCCAGACGATTACCAGCGACGGTGTCAGAGACCTTAGCAATACAACGTTGATATACGATGGCCTGGGACGGAAAATAAGCAATAGTTTTGTCTCAGCAAAATCAGCAACTGATACTGAAATTATCAAGACGCTTTTTGCCTACGATGAGTTGAATCGCTTAATTGCAGAAACCGTATCGGAGGTTTCGCCCAATCTTAATAGCTCCAGGGTCAAAACGGTTGAATATGATTCATTGGGACGACGGGTCAGGGCAATAAACCCAGACGGCGCAATTACAACGCTGGGGTACACAGGGAACCGGGTCTCGATCGGTAATTACACAGTCAATACAGTCGCCGGACCCAGAACCTTTAGTAAAACGATGGTTTCTGATGATGTGCGTGGGTTATTAGGCTATGTGGATGAACCATCCGGCAATTCTGATTCAATCGTCAGAACAGCTTACACCTACAATGTGAACTCTCAGCTCACTTCTGTGACAAGTGGCACACAGCTACGTCAGTTTGATTATTCAAACCTGGGCTTTCAAACAACATCAAACCATAGTGAAATCAGTGTACCAAAAAATAATAGTCAGTTTGACGTACTAGGCAATGCTCACCGGACACAGACAGGTCCGCGAGTCTTGCTCACTGAATATGATGCTGCAGGAAGACCAGTACAACAGATGGAAGAGTCGGGTCCTGATCTGCGTATGGTTTCAGAATTATTTTATGCACGTGCTAACACCGGGAGCAATAAGCGCGCTGGCAAATTGGTTCGGGCAAAGCGACACAATTACATTCCTGAAGATCCAGATTCTCCTGAACCGCTGTTAAACCATTATGTGGTTAGTGAGCGTTATGAATACTTATCAGAGTCTGGAATGCTTACTGATATTGCCACATCAATGGTGGCATTTGATCAGGACAATATAGTACATAGCCGCCGCGATTTAATATTTGAATTATCTACAGAGTACGATTCACTTGGATTGCTTGAGAGGATTGACTATCCGCTTTCTGTAAAAGCGGGCGGGCCTGCCGATGCACTTAGCATCGCGATACAACACAATCATAATCAAATTACCAAAGTTATTGATAATACAGATGGGCTTGCTGTTGCAGAATTAGAATATTCACGCGGTGCATTGTCGTCAATCATAAATGCCAATCTGACCACTCAATCTTATTTTCTCGATCCAACAGGAATGATGCGGGTCGCTGATATCACAATTGAAAAAAACCAAATACCAATTTGGAATTCAGGCGCCTATGCATATGACCACTCCGGAAACATAACTGCCATTGGTGGTGACCACTATCATTATGACGGTGTAAATCGTTTGGTCAATGGCACAGTTAATGGATTAGTGCAATCAGCAAACTTTGACCGATATGGAAATATCGTTAGCCTGAATACCGATGGTGTCGCTGTGGACATAATGGTAGATAGCGTAACAAACAGGCTCGAGGATACCGCCACCTCAAGCTATGTTTACGACGTATTTGGAAACATCATCCGTTGGAACAATAACAGCTTTGTTTATGATGCCAGTAACATGATTATTGCCAGTGATATCAGCGGTATTCTTAGACAATTTATATACGCCCCCAATAATCGGCGCATCGGTGTCAGGGATACGCTGACTGGAGGCTTAGATTGGATTTTACGTGATCAACATGGGAACCCTCTAAGCAAATTTCACGATACTGGCAGCGAGCTGGAATGGCTTAGAGACTATATTCGTCGCGGGCAGAGAGTCATAGCTGCCAGGCACCCGTCAGACGACTCCATAGCCAAACGGTATTTCCATTTGGACCATCTGGGAAGTACACGCGCTGTTTCTGACGAGAATGGTCTACTTGTAGCTGAATACGACTATTTCCCCTTTGGTGAGTTTGCCTTTAAGTCTGGCCCGGAATCTGATTCTGAGAGTTTATTATTTACCGGCCTTGAGCGTGATGTTAATGACGAAGCAGATAGTCGGGATGACCTGGATTATATGTTAGCCAGATATTACGCACCACATTTAGGCCGCTTTTTAAGTATTGATCCGGTGATTGGCAATAAAATTTCACCACAATCCTGGAACCGGTACGTATACGCAGCAAATAACCCTGGGAATTTGGTTGATATCACCGGACTTCAGCCAGAGCAAATTAACGCGGAAATTAAGTTAGAAAAACGGGGCACACATAATACCCGCAGCGCCCAGCAGGCAACACTTGATCAGGTAATGGAACAACAGGGGGCAGAATTTAGGAGTAATAAACCGGGTGCGAGTGACTTGAAGGGAACAACATCAAAAGTGACAACAATTGAAGTTGCTTTTGATAATAAGATCCTCGACGAGAAGCGTCCCGACCTCATTGGCGCCTCTAACAAGGTCAGGGGTGAAGCAATGGAAGAGATAGCGGTAGCAGAATTGCGGCGACAGGGCATTAATGTAAAAGAGACACAGGTTGTAGTGAAAGTTGCTGACCCTAATGGGCCACCAGGCACAACCCGAAAGCGGGTTCTAGACGTTTTTGCAGAAGTCGATAAACCCGCTGCGTCAGCACTTAAAACCGCAGGTAAAGTCGCCAAGAACGTTATTAAAGGTGGGTTAGGCATTTTTGGAGCAATCCTAGGAATACTCGATGATGGTGCCCTGGTTGGATTAAGTCCAGACCCTTCCGAGTTTGAAGATGACACTGATACTGTTGATGACACTGATGCTGTGAATGAATGTGAATCTGACGCTGGCCGTGAGGATAACTGTTAACTCACACTCGCTGCCGGGAGTTGTGACTAGAGATGCCTTATTAGTCTGAAGAAAATTAAATACAGGACAAAATCGTGACAACGCCAATGACAAGATATTGCATAGCCGCTTTACTGATGGTGATGTGTCTGCTTAATACTGCTCAAGCCCAGGTTTGTACCGAAGAGTACGCTGCAACTATTTTATGGGTAGATTGGGAATTCTTTTCCTGTGGCCAGCCATCAATCGTGACGGTGACTGTCAGAAATGAAGGCACGCTGGATTGGCAGCGGATTATCGATCCCACACAGGGCTCTGGGGATGTTGGTTTCAAACTGGGATTAAATCCGCCTGCCCATCCCCATCAAGGTTCAATTGATGGCCCTTCACGGGTACAGATGGATGTGGGTGAAGTGGTTGGCTGTGGTGAGCTCAAGGAATTCGTATTTACCATGACGCCGGACGCTGGTCTGGTAGGGCACCAGCAACATGCTTATGTATTTCAGATGGTGGATGAGTGGAACGAATGGTTCGGCGAGGTTGAGGATTCCGATGCCATTGTAGAGTGTGACTTCGATGACTGTACCGGCATTCCATTGGATTCAGACTTAAGTTGGGTTGTACCACCTCCCTCAGTGATGGAGTGCGGGCAATCTTTTCAGGTGAGGGTACGGGCAGAAAATACCGGAACCCGCGACTGGCGTGCGATTGATAATGTAGAGCTGGCCACCCACGAGGGCTCCTCCGGTCCTTTCGGTGTCGATCCGGTATCGGTGCCGGGAGGCAGTGGCGTGGATTGCGACAGTGAAACCACCTTCTTATTTCCCATCACAGCCCCTGAGGTCGGAACTACCACGACGTATTCGCTTACTCCCCAGATGAGCAATCCGGGCGGCTGGTTTGGTGATGACACACTAACCAGGAATATTGATGTGCATTGCGATGATGGCGGTGGAACACCACAGCCGCCGCCCATTGCGGGTGATGACATTGTCTCCGTCTGTGACGATAGACCGGCAATCGTGGATGTGCTCGCCAATGATAGTAGCCCGAGTGGAAACGAACCTGCAGTATCACGGTTAAGCTCTACCTGTGGCGGGCAGGTGACGCATCTTGGAGATGGCATATTTGATGTAACCAGTGCGTTGATGACTGCACCCACTTGTTATTTTGATTATCAACTTGCTGAAGACACACAAGCGACTACCGCCACCGTGACGCTTAGGCGTGATTTCTTCTGTAGCGCTTCCGGTGCTACACCATTACTGACACTGCATCCAGTAAATAAACGTTATGTCACCGGTGACAGCCTGACGGCCACTTATCTGGCAGGTTCACACGTTTGGCAAAATCTGCAGGATTACGGTGCGCCACCCATACCAACCACTTGTGGCGATGAATCTCCACCGCATAGTTGCGGCGCCGAAGAATGGGATTTCCTACGCTTCCGGGGAAACAATTTCACCCGCGGTTGGGTATGGGAACAGGAGCATGGGTTTGCTGGAACCACAGGCTATCAAGTCCAGCCAATGCCGTATCTTAAGAACGGCGATGGGTCTTACGATCTGAATCGGTTTAACGATGCATATTTTGATCGGCTTCGGGGGCGAGTTCAACAAGCAGCAGATCGCGGCTTATATGTGAGTGTCATGCTGTTTCAGGGCTGGAGTCATCAACAACGCCGTGCCGGTAACGATAACCCATGGCTGGGGCATCCTTTTCATCCCAACAACAACTCAACATTTGGCGGTTATAACCTTGATCTGAACGGCAACGGTACCGGCGAAGAGATGCATACGCTCAATATAGACCCACAGGTAACGCAGGTACAGAGAGCCTATATTAATCGCTATATTCAAGAGCTGAATGATTTTGACAACATCATATGGGAGGTTTGCAACGAATGTGGTGACAACACCGGCAGCATCTCCATCGAGGATACGTTTGCCTGGATGAACGAGATGGCTGAACAGATCAAACAAATAGAGCTTACCAAGTACCCCAAGCAACATCTTGTGTGGATGACTTCGACCTGGGGAGGGACAGCCGGCGTAATCAATGCAGAACTGATGGAAGGGCCTGCTGATCTGGTTGCTTTGCAACCCAACCCGGGTTGGAAAACAAATCCGCCTCAATATGATCCGCCCCCAGGCAATGAAAAAGCGGTGCTGTTCGATACCGATCATGGTTTGAATTGTGGTGGCCTTTCAAACGATTATTGGTGTAGCGTAGTGTGGCCCTGGAAGATGTTTCTACGTGGCTATAACCCGGTGCTGATGGATGCGGTGAGAACCTTGCTGCCGGCAGATGGGGATAACAGTAACCCTGATTTTGACCCTATTATTGAGGAGACACGCCTTGGGCTGGGTCAAACGGTATATTTTGCTAACTCAGTGGTCCGTAACCTGGCGGCAATGATACCTAACCAGGGATTGTCTTCCACCGGATACGTGTTAGCAAACGCAGGCGTTGAATACCTGGTACTGCAACCAGAGAGTGGAGCTTTTACGGTTTTCCTGGAAGCTGGTGACTATGACTATCAATGGTTTGATATTCGCGCTGGCTCGGGAGCCGGAGCAGTGGTTGAGACCGGCACGCTAAGCGTGACTACCGCCAGTGACCAACCGTTTGAACGAACTGGCCAGGACTGGGTGCTATACCTATTCGAGCCCACTGCCAATCCGGACCCTGAGCCTGTTATTACACTGACAGCTACCCCGGATACAATTAATCTGGGTGAGTCGACGTTAATCGAGTGGAATATACAAAATGCAACTCCCGGAAGCTGCGTCGGTTTTGTTAACGCAGAGCCATGGCCCGGTACAGTCACGATACCCTCCGGTTCAGCTTCGGCCTCGCCGAATGAAACGACGACCTTTAGAATTGAATGCAGCTGGAGTATGGGAGTTGTTTCGGCCTTAATGACGGTTATAGTAAATCCGCTAAATCCACCCACAGATGTAACGAGCTTTGCCGGTTTTATCGCTGGTATAAATGTAAATGGTTTAGAGATAGTAGATACCGCACCGCTGATAGCCTTCTCATGGGATCCTGCCACGCACCCGGATGGCATCGACTTTTATGAAGTGCATATCAGGCGCGATGATAATGCTGAACTGTTGTACTCCGAACAGGCTTTCCCACCGTCGACAACCCACAGTATTCAAACCAATGGGCTGATTCCGGATACTTCTTATTCAATCGAAATCAACGCCAGAGCCACTAACGGTGAATGGGGTAATTGGATCAATGGTGGCGTGTTTACGGTTGTTACCGATCCAATGATATTGACAGCCAACGATGACCCAATAGTTTTCGACACACCAGCCCCTGCATATAATATTCCTGCTGGTGTATTGATAGCCAATGATGATCCCAATACAGGGGTTACGATTGGTGGCTTCATGCCTCCCGCTGCTGAATTCGGTGAGCTTGAACTAGCAGGTCCTCCTGATACGTTTGTCTACACACCGCCGGCAGGCTTTCCTGGCGGGGATGTAACGTTTACATACTACATCACGGATGGAACAGAAACTTCCAATAATGCTGTGGTAACCATGTCGGTACCGGCATTTGTTCCCGAGCTTATTGCCAACGATGACAGCATAGTTTTCGACATACCAGCTCCTGCGTATAACATTCCTGCTGGTGTACTGATAGCCAATGATGTTCCCAATACAGGGGTTACGATTGGTGGTTTCATGCCTCCCGCTGCTGAATTCGGTGACCTTGAGTTAGCAGGTCCTCCTGATACGTTTGTCTACACACCTCCGCCAGACTTTCCAGGTGGAGATGTAACGTTTACCTACTACATCACCGATGGAATACAAACTTCCGAAGATGCAGTGGTAACCATGTCGGTGCCGGCATTTGTACCCGAACTTCTGGCCGTCAGTGATCATGTATCGCTGGGCACTGTGCAACCCAACTATGAAGTGCTGCATTCGGCGTTGACCGCTAACGATACAGGACAGACAGGCTTCTATATTTCCGCTGTGACACAGCCAACTGTCGGCGGTGGTACGCTGCTGAATCTTGCCAATACCGATCCTCCAAAGTTAGTCTACCTGCCGCCACCGGACTTCCTGGGTGGCCGTATCCGTTTCACCTACACTATTACCGATGACATTTCCACTTCGACGGTGGTATCGTTTTTGTGGGTATTCAATGTTATCGACGATGGTCCCAGGGAGATATTTATATGCGGCTCAGACAATATCATTTCAGTCCTCAGCAACGACTTTGGAAGAAGGCTTAGAGTTAAATCAGTCACACAGCCGAATATCGGCACAGTGACCAAGTTCGACCGACATGTCACTTTTGCTGGGCCACCAGATAAGGACTATGACGCAGTATTTACGTATACAGCTAATGACTTTTGGAATCAGTTACTGACAGGGACGGTGCATCTGTACTCTCGATGTCATTCGTCACCACCCGGTTAACAGCGTATTTTAGAGACGGCATTATTTAAGTACGGATTGCATTGTTTGGATGAGGATTTGAATTATACGAAAGTGCAGATTCCAAACATTTCATTTGCTGTTTGTTGGCGGGCATGGATGCCTGCAAGCACCCAATACGACCTCACCAGACTTTTCCACTACTAGCCAGCTTAATAATTCTGATCTTTAAGGCAGCCTCGATTTGTCTTGTTTTTTTGCTGGTGATTTATCTCTTTTCCTTGTTTGTTCTATATATGTTCTATATAATGTCCTTTATATGTTCTATCCACGGCAAGGGGCACAACCTAAGGGGCATTTTTGGGCGTGACAAGGAAGCACGATAATCTGCATGGACGCAGCCCATCCTTTTGTGCACGCGCTAGGAATGTTACTCAGCTCACTCTTACTCGTGCGCCAGGACATATATGTCACGTGTTAAGGTCAACGGCATTGAAAAATGCCGTTGATTCTTTTAAATGAATATCTCTTGCGGCAGTATTACACTGCCACAACAGGGACAATAAACAACATGTGTGGAAGATTAGCCATTATTGCGCTGTTCAAGAAACTGCACGAATACTATGCTGCAGTTGGTGAGCCATTGCCTGGCGGAATTGAGCGTTACAACCTGCCGCCGAGTTATATGCGCTCCGGTAAACCGGTTTGGGAGCGGGTCCCGGTGGTGCGCATGGTTGATGGCAAAAGGCGGCTGGATATGCTGACCTGGCCATTGGTGCCGCATTGGGGCAGGGGAGTTTTGCCCAAGTACAGCACCGCAAACTGCCGCAGTGAGCCTGGCCAGGATTTTTCTGACACGATCAAAAAGAAACCTGCTTTTCGCGGTGCCTGGCAACGTGATCAACGCTGTCTGATCCCGGCCTCCTGGTTTTATGAGTGGAACCAGCACACCAAACCCAAAACACCTTATCGGGTCGCACCATTAAATCAGCCTTTTTTCACTTTTGCCGGTCTATGGGATCGATCGGTAACCGATGATGGCCAGGTGATCGAATCTTTTACCATCATCACTACCGAACCGAACCAGCTGCTAAAAGACATTGGTCACCACCGTTCACCCGTTATTATTGAGCCTGACCAATGGAATACCTGGTTAACCGCCATTAAAGCGATTGCGGAGTATTTAATTGTCCCACCAGCTGCCGATGAAATGACTGCCACAGAAGTCTCCAAAGCCATTAATAATCCATCATTCGATGATAAAAAACTTATCGAACCACTTGATAACGCAGCAAACGAACTACCGATATAATCCAATATAGCCGTGTTGCCGCACTAAACAGCTTTTTCAGCACGAGTATGAACCAACCGATAAAGCGCAGGCAATGGGCTAAATAATGTTGGGCAATGTAATTGGCTCAAGCTTTTATGAAATATGGAGATCACCTTATGCTTGATTTATTATTGAAATTTTTCTCAGTTCGGCTCGGGCCAATTATTGAGCCGGATGGTTAAGCCAATCAATATAGGTAAATACTGATAAGGTCACGCCTGCTTAGAGGCGTGGCCAATTTTGGTTACAAGAACAGCATTACTCCCTCTCCGGCGAACCACCGCCATATCTCAGTTTTTTTCGCGGCCATGTATTAACCGATATAGTGCCGGTAGCACCAATAGCGTCAGCAAAGTTGAAGAAATAATACCGCCAACCACCACTGTTGCCAATGGTCTTTGTACTTCTGAACCGATACCGGTATTCAATGCCATCGGCAAAAAACCCAAGGATGCCACCAATGCAGTCATCAATACCGGCCGCAGGCGGGTCAGAGCACCTGTTATCAGGGCATTGTCCAGTGTTGCTCCCTGCCGGCGAAGATCACGAATAAAGGTAACCATCACTAAACCGTTCAAAACCGCAACGCCGGACAGTGCAATAAAGCCGACTGCAGCTGAAATGGAAAAGGGGATATCGCGTAACAGCAGGGAAATGATGCCACCGGTAAGTGCCAGTGGTACGCCGGTAAAGATCAAAGCTGCATCGCGCCAGGAACCCAGCGCCATAATCAATAACCCCAATATCAGCAGCAATGTAACTGGAATAACAATACTCAAGCGCTGAGTAGCAGATTGCAGTTGTTCGAAGGTGCCACCGTATTCAATCCAGTATCCCGGTGGTACTTCCACTTGCCGTCCGATAGCTTGTTGTACTTCACTGACAAAGGTGCCCAGATCACGCCCACGCACATTAGCGCTAACCACCACTCTACGCTTGCCATTTTCACGGTTGACCTGGTTATAGCCAATCACCAATTGTTGATCGGCTACTTCGCCCAGCGGCACATAACCTCCGGTCGCCAGCGGAATCGGCAGTTGTGCAAGCCGGTCCGGGTTGGAACGTACTGACTCGGGTAGACGGACCACGATATCAGAGCGACGGTCACCTTCATAAAGCTTTCCAGCCACGATACCGCCCATTGCTGTTGCTACTGTGTCCTGCAATTGGTCTATGGAGATACCGTAGCGTCCCAAAGCAATACGATCCGGCAAAATGGTTAATACCGGTAAGCCGGTGGTCTGCTCGACTGTGACATCGGCAGCTCCGGCGACGCCCTCAACAGCAACGCCTATCGCTTCACTGAGCGTGATCAGCTGATCAAAATCATCGCCAAACACTTTCACTGCCAACTCGGCCCGTACCCCGGCAATCAACTCATTAAAGCGCATTTGAATAGGCTGTAGAAATTCGTATCGATTGCCTGGGATCAGTTCGACTCTGGCTTCCAGCTCAGCTATAAACCGGGCTTTGGGCTTATTGGGATCAGGCCATTCGTTACGCGGTTTCAAGATAATAAAATTGTCCGCCACACTGGGTGGAACCGCGTCGGTGGCCACTTCCGGGGTGCCAATTTTTGCAAAAACCCGTTCCACTTCAGGCATTTGTTTAATTTCATATTCCAAATGCTCCTGTAAGCTGACTGCCTGTTGCAGTGATGTACCGGGAATGCGTAATGCATGCATCGCGATATCACCTTCGTCCAAATCAGGAATAAATTCAGAGCCAAGCTGAGTGGCCAGATAACCACAAATCACCACGAAAGCTGCAGCACTGCCTACCACCAGCCAGCGAAACCGCAAGGAAGCGGACAACAGTGGTCGATAAATCACGCTGGCAGCCCGCACAATAGGGTTTTGTTTTTCTATGAATGGCTTACGAAACAGCAATGCGATGGCTGCCGGCACGAATGTAATTGACAACAACATGGCGGATACCAGTGCTATCACCACGGTTATAGCCATCGGGTGAAACATCTTACCTTCAATACCGCTAAGCGCGAATATCGGCACATACACAATGGTGATAATAAATACCCCAAACAATGCCGGGCGTATCACCTCACGGGTAGCTTCAAATACTGTTTCCAGACGCTGCTTAAGCGACACCAATTCCTCTGCAGGCTGATTGCCCAGGCGCCGCAGGCAATTTTCCACGATGATCACAGCACCATCAACGATCAAACCGAAATCAAGTGCGCCCAGGCTCATCAGATTGGCGCTGACTCCACTTTGAACCATCCCGCTGATGGTCATTAACATGGTAATCGGGATCACTGCAGCTGCCACCAAGGCTGCGCGGATATTACCCAGTAACAGCAACAAAATGACGATTACCAGCAGGGCACCTTCCAGCAGGTTCTTGCTGACCGTTTCCAGTGTTTTATCTACCAGCCCAGAGCGATCATACACAGCCGCAGCGATAATACCCGGTGGCAGACTGGGCTGAATTTCGATAAGTTTTTTGCCGACCTGATCAGCTACGGTGCGGCTGTTTTCGCCGATCAGCATAAACACCGTACTCATCACCACTTCCTGCCCGTTTTGGGTAGCGGCGCCGGTGCGTAATTCCTGACCAATATCAACCGCAGCAATATCCTTTACCCTAATCGGGACACCTTCATGCTCGCTGACCACGATTTCACCCAGGTCGCTCATCTGTTCCGCCTGACCAGGTATCCGTATCAACCATTGGGCGCCGTTGTGTTCGATAAAACCAGCTCCACGGTTAGCATTGTTGGCCTTTAGGGCAACAACCAGGTCTGTACTGGTCAGTCCATAAGCCAGCAACCTGGCTGGGTCCGGTGCTACCAGGATTTCCTTCTTAAAGCCACCAATGGGGTTTACTTCAGCTACGCCTTTGACCCGCAAAAGCTGGGGCTTAATAATCCAGTCATGTACGGTACGCAGATTGGTAGGGGTAATTTCACTGCCATCCTGGTTGCGTGCGTCAGGCTCAGCACCAACAGTGAACATGAATATTTCACCAAGCCCGGTGGCAATCGGTCCCAATGCCGGTTGGAGCCCGGACGGCAATTCAGCTTTAGCAGCATTCATGCGCTCGGCAACCTGTTGACGGGCGAAATAGATGTCGGTGCCTTCTTCAAATATTACCGTGATCTGGGAAAGCCCATAGCGGGATATAGACCGGGTGTAAGACAGCTTCGGTAACCCCGCCATTGCGTTTTCCAATGGAAATGTTACCCGTTGCTCTGCTTCCAGAGGCGTGTAGCCGGCTGCTTCGGTGTTGATGACCACCTGGACGTTGGTGATATCAGGGACAGCATCAATCGGCAGGCGGTTAAAATTCCACACCCCCAGGCCAATCAGCAGCACCACCAGCGCCAATATGATGCCTGATCTGGTAATAGAAAATTTTAAAATATGCTCTAACATGACAAGGCCTCAATGATCGTGGGAAGCGCCGGTTTTTTCTATATCGGCCTTGATGATGTAGCTGTTTTCGGTCACATAACGGGTCCCCGGCTCCAAACCACCAAGTACTTCAACCCACTGCTCATTTTGACGCCCTAACTCAAGCATACGTACTTCGTATTGCTCACCAAATTGCGCGTAGACCACTGTGAAATCCCGAAAAGACTGCAAGCCCTTGCGCTGAACAGCCAATGGCACTTCGTGTTCGGCCACTTTTACCCGTGCAGTGACATAGCTGCCGGGCAAAAACCGCCCATCAGCATTGTCCAGTACCACCAGCGCTTTAACCGATTGATCGGCATCAGCAACGATATCTATCTGGGAGATGATGCCGTTCGCAGCGATACCACCAATAGCCGGTGTTATGCTGGCAGAAGCACCGGTAACTATTTGTGCACGGTCACGTGGGAATAACGATAATTTTGCCCATACCGTGGATTTATCCATGATGGTAAACAGATGCATGTTGCCGGTTTGTTCGCCCGGATTGGCATTGCGTTCGGTAATAATGCCGCTGATCGGGGCTGTGATATTGTAAGTGTTGAGGCTTTCATTGCTTTCCACTATCGCCAATAGCTGACCCTGCTTAACACTGTCTCCCAATGAAAACCTGACCGAGCGGATACTGCCGGCAAAGCGTGCGCTGACAGAGCGCATCGCTTCCTTATTGGCTTCTATGCGTCCATAGACTTGAAGGGTTTCATCCAGCAGAACAGGGCCGGCAATACTGGTTTCGATCCCAAACGCATCAGCGGCATGAGTGGTGATGCTGGTACGGCCTTCAAAATTGTCATACGCCCAAAAATGTTGCTGCCCGTTTAACCGTGCTTCTACCGTGACCGCAAAAGAATGCGGTTCATAAATCACGGTATCACCGCGCAAATAATCACCCTCCGGCGCAAACCTTATGCTATCGACTCGCCCGCCTAAACGGGTTAAGCGGATCTGCAGGTCAAGCTGGTGTGGTGGAACCGGTTGTCCATGTTCGGTTGCCCAAACACGAAACTCAGGTGGTAAACCCGTTTCGAAAATGGCCAGCTCAAGGGTGAAATCACCGTCATTCAGCAATCGCCCACCATGGAGGCCCTTTAGTGGCTCAGCCATTTGAGTATGCTCATCATGTCCATGCTGGCCGGTCATGCCAGACTCCTGTTTGACATCATCACAAGCACTCATAAAAACAGCCATCAGAATCATGACAGGCAGACCGTTAACCGCTTTGATTACAGGTTTCATAATGGCTCTCCCATGGTATTAACCGGTTGTGCTATCTGGATACCGGTAAGTCGCTCAATTTCGATTAAATGGGCATGTGCATTGGCACTGGCTTCAACCAGTTCCTGACGTGTAGCCAGCAAATCCTGCTGCACGACCTGCCACTCGAAGTAACTGTAGCGACCGAGACGGTAAGCCTCCCGGGTATCAGTCAATGCTTTTTCCAATCTTGGAACCACATCGTCACGCAGTTTTTTGACGCGGTGGAAGCTATGTTGCAATTCCTGATACAGCACAAATAATTCGGTTTCAGCCTGAATCATTGCCGCCTGTGCAGCGGCGTTGTTGTAGGTGATTTTTGCCTGTGCCTCCATAATCCGCCCCTGATTGCGGTTATTGAAAGTCAACGGTATGGTCAGACCGGCAACCAGGGCTTGATCGTTAAAAGCTTCAAAACGCCGTACCCCGACATTGACACGCCAATTAGGCTTGCGTTGTGCTTGAGCCAGGCGCAACTCAGCTTCACCTAAGCGTTGTCGCGACAAGAACCTGGCAATGTCCGGGTTGCGTTGGATTCTGGTTTTTAACACCTCAAATGAATCGGTCTGCGGCAGGTTTAATAATTCACCCTCGACAATGCTGAATTGAGGTTCCAAAACTCCCCATTGGCTAGCCAGCTGGTGATAGGAAGCAACCAGTTCATGTTCAGCATCTTCCAGCTGCAGCTGTATCTTGGCCAGTTCTGCCTGCGCACGGGCCAGTTCCGCATCCGGTGCTCTGCCGGCCTGTACGCGTTTGGACACCGCGTCAATAGTCTGCTCAGCAAGTGTTACTGCCTGTTTGTTGCTGTCGATACGTGCCTGGTTAGCCAGGCACGCTAAAAACCGTCGAGCGGTTTCTGCTGCTGCATTAAACCGCAATACTTCAGTTTCTGCAGACAACATGGAAGCGCCTGCTGAAGCCACTCCAACCCTGCGTTTACGTACACCACGCTCTAATATCCAACCGATGCTAATGGTGGTTTCCAGGTTGCTGATACCATCCAGCTGTCCAGTGCCCAGGAAGTTTTCAAACTCCAGGTTCAGCTCAGGGTTGGGCGCCAAACTGGCTTGCAGTATTCGGCCTTCCTGGGCGCTGAGTTGATGATCAAAAGCCAATAACCCGGGGTTACTCTTCAGCGTTTTCACAACAGCCTCAGCCAGATTTAACACCGTCCCTGTTTCCAGTGGCTGATGATCGAGGTGATACTTTGCATGATCGGTGGTTTCAAGGCTTTCAGTCTGTGCAGACCCAATGCCGGTTAACAACAACACAAAGCACCCAACCGAAGCGCGAATAAACTGTAAATACATATCTAATCTCCTAAAAGCGCACGACCAGGCGCTGTTTTTAGGTAACTGTTAAGGGTCGGCTGATTAGCCGCAATTCAGACACACCGTGGCTGAACCGATAATGGTTTATACGATAAGGAAGGGTTGGGGTGGGGCACGTAACGGTGGCCGCCAGCGCCAATTGCCGCAAGCAGACAGGCGTTGAGTATGCGAAACCCGGTTTTGAGTGCTTATCTGGTATATGACCAGCAGAGCAAAACTAAGCAACGACAATATGAATGAGTACTTTTTCCAGGTAATGCCGGCACCGGTCAGATCCACATCAACATCGGTTTCATGTTGATCATCCGGGTCGGCCTGATGCAGGTGAGGGTGGTGTGTTGTGCCATCAACACTGTCAATACTGACATGCAGGTGTAAACCGCTCAGTTGCATCGACAACAAGCACAATGACAATCCAATTATCCAAATCCGTTTGGTTTGCATAAATTTAGTATAGGGTGTTTAGGTGAGTTATTAAAGCCAAAGCGCTTATTTTCATAGATGAACTATTAGCCAGCACATTTAGTGTAAATTAAGCTAACATATGTTTATTATCAATAGACTATATGATTAATATCATCTATTTTCTAGGTTGACTTATCACCATCCGCATAAAGAGCAAAGCTAAAACCTGCTAACGATGTCAATCAATTAGCCAATTCCTGCGGCGCATATGCGTTTTTACAAACGAATAGAGCAACTGTTTGCCCGATTAAAAAACCGATTCCATTTTGGCAAGCAACAAAACCATCCCTTGTTCTGATTTATAGATAGCCAGCACTGTACTGCGAAGTATTTTAAAAACCGTTATCAGCGAGGGCAGGGCAGACCAAGCAAAGACCAACCGTTTTATGAAAATGTGCGTTACTTTTCTCGTCCCGCAACGTTTGACCTTAATGAGCTGGATAACAAAGATAATGCGCCGTTACTGGATGCAGCATCGCAATTCCATTGGCTTTAACAATCAACTATTGCATAACCAGAAAGGAAACAAGCGCATCATGAAAAGACACCATAGCTTAAGTAGAGCAATACTGTTCATATTGCTGATGCTGGGAGGCTGCAAAAACTCATTTACGTCGGAACAATCCGCTGAGATTAACCAGGAAAAGATTGGCAACTTTGTCAGCACTGTTGTAGAACGCTATCAAATTCCGGGTGCGGCGGTAGCTGTAATACAAGATGGCAAAGTTATATACAAACAATATTATGGCAAAGCCAGCATTGAGCATAATGCACCAATTAATAATGACACACTATTTCGCATTTATTCCACAACCAAGCTATTTACTGCTACTGGTATTTTTCAATTGGTTGAAAAAAACAAAATTCGCCTGGAAGATACCGTTTCAAAATACCTCGACGACCTGCCTGAAACCTGGAAATCAATAAAGATAAAACATCTGTTAACGCTATCATCAGGTCTCCCAGAGTTCGCAGGAGACCCGGATATACCGGAAGATATAGTTGCAGCCATGACTTATGAAGCGCCTATGCAATATAACGCAGGTGACAGGTGGAGCTACACGCAAACCAATTTCTGGTTACTGCAGCGAATCATCGAAAAACTGACAGGAATACCTTTCAGCGAATATATCCTGCAACAGCAATTTCGAACAGCTGCCGGACAAGTGCTGTTTTCATCCAATTCATTTGACGTGATACCCAACCGGGCAACCAGGTATGGCTCCAATAGTGAAAGCAAAGTATTTGAAACGGTTTACTATCGCAATAAACCCTATGGACACAGTGGAAATGGGTTGAATATTTCCCTCGATGAGTTTATTAACTGGAATAACAATTTTGACAAGGGCAGCTTTGTAAAGGATGAAACAAAAACCCTAATGTGGAGTGAATACGAGTATAAGATGCCACATAAATTTTCGCATGGCTGGGTTATTTACCCTGTAAATGATCAACTATCCTATGGGTTTACCGGTGGTGGTGTTGCCGGCTTCAGAAAATTTAACAAACATAATTTATCCGTAATCTGGCTTACCAATGGGAACAAATACAGTTATTCCATTAACCGGGTGATTAACCATATCGCAGGACTGGCTGATGCAAATTTATTAGATAGCAATGTAACTATGTTCGAGCTGCTGTTGGATAGTTTTGCAAACAACAGCTTTGATACAGCGCTGCAAAAATATCAAACCATAGCAAGCAAAGCTGAAAACAAAAAGGTCGACTTTGAGCAACTGCTAAACTCTTTGGGATATGAGTTCCTCAGCTTTGGCAAACATATACTTGCTTTAAATATCTTCAAGCTCAATACCCGGGAACATCCGGACTCATGGAATACGCATGATAGCCTGGCAGAAGGATACGAAGCACTAAAAGATGTTGAAAACGCCTTGGTCAGCTATAAAAAATCCCTTCAGCTAAACCAGGATAATCAGCATGCAAGAGACAGGATTCAAGCACTGAAAAGCATGTGGCTTCCATACTGAACGAGCTGCTTCTGATAAAGTGAATAATAGCCTGCTATCTGGTGTATCTGGCGGCTTCAATGCAGACCGCCAGCCCGAATATTATGTAACAACAGCCATCCATTATGGCCAATAAAAGCTGCACCTATGCACAGCTCTGTTGATCAATCATCCCTTAATACCTGGTAGATTTGTTACCTTTGTCGTGAATCGCCGTTATAACCTACTAAGAATAGATGATTCCTGGAATCAAACGGTGCAATACGAGGATGTGGATATCTACTCTGATAATCAATTGATGCTTAAGGTCAAATCTGGAGATGTTGGGAAGCTTGGCATGCTGTACGAACGCTACAAAAAGAAACTATTTGGATTCTTTTACAAAATGAACAAAGACCCGGCAATCAGTGAAGATTTGGTACAAACCGTCTTTATTAAGATGCTGAATTCCAGGCACACCTATAACGACAGCGGGAAATTTTCCAGTTGGATGTATCGAATAGCGACCAATGTAAACGCGGATCACTATAGAAAACCCGCCATGCTATTGGAAGAAGATATAAACCAATCAGAAAAAAAAGCACCATGCACAGCCAGCAATGAAGAAATACTTGGCAAACAAGAAACCATGAATTTGTTAAAACAGGCGATTGGTCGTCTTGACCCGGCAAAGCGCGAGCTGTTGATATTAAGTCGATTTCAAAAGCTCAAATACAAAGAGATAGCAGATATTTTTAACACCAGCGAAAGCGCCGTAAAAATGAAGGCATCCCGGGTTATCGCTGAATTAACAGAAACATATTTAAAGCTTGAGGGTGGGGATGGATATGAAAGCTAAAATGATAAGTTATCTCACTGGCGCCATGCCAAAGCGAAACAGGCTGGAATTCGAGCGCTTTATAGCAAACTCTCCCCACCATGCTGAACAGTTTGAGAAACTTTCAACATTGCTTAGCATTTTGGATGCAGAAGATTTATTTGATGTGCCAGAGCCTAGCGCGGATATGGATCAATCATTCTATGCCATGCTTGAAAACGCTAAAACCAAACAAAAGGAAAGTTATCTCAGTAAATGGAAAAATTATTTATCAGAGTTATTGCATAGGGGATATTTAAAGCCTTTAGCCTTTGGCCTTGCTATGTTGTTATTCGGAGCTGTTATACAGCGCCAACAGAACATACTTGGCTACAGTGATGTGCAATCAAAACAGCCAAACCTCAGCTTCAAGAGTCACCCAGGTATAGATAACAGCGCTACGATGAAGGAATTGGCTGTCTTATCACTTCTAGAGCTTCCATCCAGTTCTAAAAGATTGCAGGCTATTAACATTATTGATGGTGATTCTGAAATACAACAAAAAGTAGTCGCTGCTCTTTTAAACACCCTGAATAATGATCCTAATGTTAATGTACGTTTAACCGCACTTGATGCACTGGCCAGATTTAACAGCATACCTGAAGTGCGGGCCGGGTTGATTGAATCCATTTACTATCAAAATTCTCCCTTGGTTCAAATTTCTATAGCAGATATTATGCTTGGCCTGCAGGAAAAAAGAGCCGTAATGCCTTTAAAATCATTGCTGGAAGATAAGCATTTGCCACATCCCGTGCGTGAGCGAATCACTACTGCTGTAGACGAATTGATTTGATGTTTTTAATAGCAGATCTAAAAGATAGACTGCAAGATTATTTGGTATAAAAAATGAAAAAACTATATCCAGTTCTCAAAATAACTCTGTGCTTACCATTTGTTTGGTTGACAAACACACCAGCAATTGGGCAAAGCGACCAGCAACCAGAGCTACAAGAAGAAATTGTTATCCCACTAAGCGATCCTGATTCTCGTGGAAAGCTAATCGTCAATCAGGTTTTTGGCTCCCTGTCTGTAACGGGCTATTCAGGTGATACGGTTATCATCATAGCCAGGCAAAAAAGCTTGAAAAGCAATGCTGAGGTAAAAAATGGGTTACGCAGAATCAGCCAAAGCACTTTGGACCTGGATGTAGAAGAATCTGCAAATGTTGTTCGTATAGTTTCAGGACCGCACGGTGACCTGCAAAGCAACCCGCCGGTTAACCTTGAAATAATGGTCCCTCAAGATTTTGACCTTAAATTGAACAGCATCCAGCATGGCGATACTTACGTGACTAACGTGAGCGGTGAATTAGAGGTTACAAACAATGAAGGTAACATCACCATGGCATCTATTTCGGGAGCGGCTATCGTTGATAGTGTGCATGGCATTGTAAAAGTTTCATTCGATAAATTGAACCAGAACACCAGCATGGCTTTTAGCAGCTTCAGCAAAAGCGTTGATGTCACACTGCCTAAAGAGATTGCGGTAAACATTAAGGCTAAAACAGTAGAAGGGGATGTTTATACAGATTTTGATATCGTTGTAGAAGACCCAAAATCACAAGTCGATAGGAATGTGACAGAAGGTTCATACAAAGTGAAGTTGGAGCGTTGGGTTCAAGGGGCGATAAACGGCGGAGGCCAGGTGTTAACCTTCAAAAGTTTTGCTGGTGACATATTTATCAGGCAAAGTGAATAGCTGTTTTGCCTGTCCTAAAGCTATGTTAGTTATTAAGAATATCTATTAATCCTATGTTTTATAAGAATATAGTGAAGAATAATATCAAAAAATAGTAGCCTATAAGGCTATATAATTCCGTGCTGAAACCGGTTATAAACCTCCGTAATGAATAAACCAGACTAATCAAAATAATGAGCGTTTTCGGCTATTGCCCACAAATTCGGTATTATTGAGCAGCTTTTAGAGATAAGCTTCAGACCAGTATGGACCTTCAATCGCTCGCCAATCTTGCAGAAATCTTCGGTGCCCTTTTGGTCATCGGCGGCATTATCCTTGGTGTCATGGAGATCAGAAATTACCGTACACAGCGACAAGAAAAGGCTGCCATGGAAATTATGCGGGCGTTTCAATCTCCAGACTTCACTCACGCGATTCAGCTGGTCATGGAGCACGAAGGTGATTCCCGTGAATGTTGTGACCCTGAAGTATCACCGGAACTGCTTAAAGCCGTTATGCTGATTTCCACAACCCTGGAGTCCATTGGCTTGATGGTCTATCGCCGGTCAGTGCCGTTTCGATTGGTCCAGCAATTGATGGGCGGCACTATTCAGGCCTGCTGGTCGGTGCTCAGCTCCTACGTCTCTGCGGTACGCGTGAAAGCAGGGCGCGCGTCCCTGTATGAATGGTTTCAATGGCTGGCCGAACGCCTTGCCGAGCACCCGGAATACCATGATGCCGAGGGCGCCTATGTGAAATACAGCGATTGGCGACCGGAGCGGGGAAGCGCCGTTAGGAGTGCCTCAAACTCTAACCGAGATATCAAATAGCTCCAATCTTTTCAGAGAACAGCAGGGCCGAGATTTTTTCGAACAACTGCTCACTTCATTTTCAATAAATCACAGCAGCCATATTTGTGTATTTGCAGTAGCAAATTGTACCGTTGCTGATTATCTTTTTGCTTCAGGTGAGAGAATCACCTAAATCTAATTACCCACTTTGTAAGCTGCTTTGAATATTACTTTTAATTTCATAGCTACTTATTGGATAAAGTTTAATAAACAATTTCCCAGAGGTAATAATGAAAAAATATTATAAAAATATAAAATTAACAAATCATGTTTGCATGTCAATTAATAAGAGCAGAATTTCATCAATCGGGGTTTATATTCTGACCTTACTGCTTGGCTGTATATTTTTTGTACAACAAAGCATTGCACATGAAACCATGCCGACTGCCAACATAGAAAATATGCAGCAGTATTTTGATTCTCTTGACGCTTCCGGAACAATGCCGGAAGGGTTATCGCGGGAATATATCAGAAACGTGGTCAAAAATGCTGGAGGTAATAATAATGATATAAAGTTTATTATAAAAACCTTTAATTCCGATATTTGCGGCTTTGAAGATATGAAAAGTGCTTGTGCATATATGGGCCGTGATACTTTGAACAAAGCAAGCAACCTCGCCTGGCAAGCCAGTTCTGCAGGGGCCAGCAACGAAGAAATCATGGCTATGATTGCCCCAGTCATGGAATACGGTATTTCCCGGAACCTGGAAAACCTCTACGGTGAAAAAGGCTTAAGCGATGAAAATTTTATTAAACTAAACGACGAATTGGGCTTAACCACGGATCACTCCGGCTTGCATGAAAGAAATAAACTGCCAGTAGGGCAATCCGGTTTGCTTGATAGAAAAGGCTTAACACAAAGATTGCTTTGCCTTGGTCTTAGAACTGCTATTGATGAACAAACCATTAACTCTACCAACCCACTTTATGGTAAAAAATATAGGATGGTGACTTGTGCTGCCGGCTTTAACTGGCGCTTCTCAATTCGGCTTTTCTTTTTGAAAATATCCGCTCAAGTCGGAACCGTAGTGACACACTCAAGGTTTGCAAGGAAAATTCTATTCTGGCACCTCACAGGCGCTGATCCACATATTTGTGCAACAGCAAATGCCATGGGTAACATCAAAACCAAATGCAATAACTACAACTGGTCTTCACCAGTGGTATTCAAAGCCAACTTTTTATGGAATAAACCAGCCGGTGTGGTTATGGCGCATGGGCATGCAGTTAAACTGGGGCGTGAATTTAATACTGCTATTGGATTCTGATAGTTAAGGTGAAATTGCTTACCTGAAATAATCAGCTTACCTATAAGCTTTCTACCTAGAGTTTGGGGCATGTGCCAAACTCTAGGTTTTGTTTTGCATATCGCAAACAGAGGTGCTAACACAACAAACCTTTAAAACTCATTGACGCTACAGCTACATACCTTGTTCTACTTTTGTTCTATAGACTGTTCTATATATGTTCTATATTCTGTGTGTTCCAGTTACATGGGCAACAATCGCAAATGTTTGAATTTAATCAACAGTCTACTATGCAGGAAGCATTTTATCGTTTTACCTCTTTTTAGTAATGCGTTGGAAAAGAGCGATCGTTCATGCAGATATGAACGCGTTTTTTGCTAGCATCGAGCAGTTAGATGATCCGGCTTTAAGAGGAAAACCCGTAGGTGTCACGAATGGATTGACTGGTACCTGTGTGATTACTTCCTCATATGAAGCCAGGGCTCACGGTGTAAAAACCGGCATGCGCCTGAAGGAAGCCCAGCGCATCTGTCCAGGCTTTGTCAGAAAGCCGGCAAGGCCTAATAGATATGCTGAGATATCCACCCGCATTATGGATGCACTCAATACCCGGGTAAGTCCTGTGATGGAGATATTCTCCGTGGATGAAGCATTCCTCGACGTTACCAATAGCCAGAGCCTTCTGGGATCACCGGAAGCCATCTGCAGGCATGTTAAAGATGTTATTTATGGGGTTTCCGGCATTTTATCCAGTGTTGGCATCAGTGAAGGGAAACTGACTGCCAAATGGGCTGCCAAGCAGAACAAGCCAGATGGTTTAACCGTTTTGCCTGCAAACCAGGTGAGGGCAGCATTGGCAAACCGACCCGTTGATGAAATCTGTGGTATTGCTGCCGGCGTTTCCAGTTACCTGGCTTTACATGGTGCTGAAACCTGCGGGGATGTTGCCAAACTTCCTGTTACTGTGCTTGCTTCGCGCTGGGGTGATATTGGGCGGAGGTTGTGGTCAGTATGTCGTGGTCATGATCCAGCACAGCTGGAGCTTGAAATACCACCGCCGCAATCGATTGGCCATGGCAAGGTTATGCCGCCTAATACCAAAGATAAAGAAACGATCCGTACATACCTGTATCACATGGCTGAGAAGGTAGCAGCCAGACTGCGTAAGCATAATTTTGAAGCCACCCGTTTTTTTGTGGGGATTCGTACTGTTCATGAATGGCAGTCTCATAAATATAAAACCGTCCCAACTAACGATGGAAAACTGATCCGGTTAATGTGTGAGGATCTGTTGGCGAAACACTGGGATGGAAGAGGGGCATTTCAGGTTCAGATTACCGCACTGAATCCAAAAGAAACGGCTTACCAACATGACTGGTTGCGTGATAATGACCAGCGGAGGAGGGCACTTAATGCTGCTGTGGATGCTATATGTGAGCGGTTTGGTGAATTTACCGTTGCGCCTGGTCCAATGTTAAACCGTTCAAATATGCCGAATGTTATTGCGCCAGCGTGGCGTCCAACAGGGCATAGAGCTACCATATAATGGTTTAATAGTAATGTCCTTTTGCAATTATGACAGTCGGCCGGGTTTATTAGCCCGGTAACGTTGGAAGCGTGAGCAATGTCGACAAATAGCGTTAACAATCGACCCAAGGAGAAATCGGTATGCACGTGATCTTAGTGCCGGTAGCAGATCGGCCAAAATGTGCGAATGCATTGCACGCGTTGCATCGAGCGAATATCCCAGTCGTCATGCCCCAAACCTGATCGCATGGATTTTGAATGGGTCGCCATTGCCCTAGGCGACGTCGCGTGGATTTCACTGGCCTTCGCCCTGGGCCTTTTGTCCAGGTCGATGAAACTCCCACCGCTGGTTGGATTTCTTGCAGCCGGTTTTGTCCTCAATGCACAGGGAATCGCCAGCGGCGAGACTCTCGAGAAGCTTTCGGATCTGGGCATCACTTTGTTGTTGTTTACCGTCGGCCTGAAACTTAACCTTCGTACACTCGCCCGACCCCAAGTGTGGGCCGTTACCGGCTTACATACCTCAATTGTCGTTGTGGTGCTCGGGTTCACGATCTATGGCCTGGCGCTGGCCGGGACGCCCTTTATCTCTGGCCTGGATCTTCAGCGCTCACTGCTGATCGCGTTTGCGTTGAGTTTTTCCAGTACGGTGTTTGTCGTCAAAGTACTCGAGGATAAAGGCGAAATGACTTCGCTGCACGGCCGGATCGCCATCGGCATCCTCATCATGCAGGATGTCGCGGCGGTCATTTTTCTAGCAGTCTCCATCGGGAAATGGCCGTCTTTTTGGGCACTATCGATCATCCTCCTGATTCCACTGCGACCGGTGTTGCATCAGTTGTTACAGCGCGTGGGTCATGGCGAATTGCTGGTGCTTTATGGCTTTCTGCTGGCCTTGGGTGGTGCCGAAGTCTTCGAACTGCTCGGGCTAAAAGGTGACCTGGGCGCGCTCGTGTTAGGGGTACTTATTGCCAGCCACCCCAAAGCCGAAGAGATGGCCAAAACAATGCTGGGCTTTAAGGATCTATTTCTGCTCGGCTTCTTTCTTTCCATTGGCATGTCTGGTCAACTGACACTGGAGACGCTCGTAATTGGCGTGTTGATCACACCGGTGGTGTTCTTCAAATCCGCACTTTTTTTGGGCCTGCTGACGCGTTTCAAACTGCGTGCGCGTACCTCGTTACTCGCCTCGGCGAACCTGACCAATTTCAGCGAATTTGGCTTGATCGTTGCCGCCATCAGCGTGGCCAATGGCTGGATTGCGAATCAGTGGCTAATTGTCATTGCTGTCGCGCTGTCGTTGTCTTTTGCCATCGCGTCCGGGTTGAATGCGATCAGCCATCAGCTCTATACTCGGTACCGGCCGATCTGGCAGCGGCTGCAGACGTCCGAACGCCTTGCCGATGAACGGTTGCACGATATCGAAGGCGCTACGATCGTAATAATCGGCATGGGTGGGGTTGGTGCCAGCGCTTACGACAAGATGCGCGACTTGCAGGGTGAGACTGTCGTCGGGGTCGACATCGATCCGGTCACCGCCAGAAACCAGCAGGCTACCGGTCGCCGGGTACTGCTCGGTGACCCAAGCGATCCTGATTTTTGGGATCGTATCCAAGCGCCGCACACGCTGGAACTAGTGATGCTGGCCCTGCCAAAACTCACCACAAACCTGGCCGTTCTTGGTGAACTCAAGGCGGCCTCGTTTGCCGGAAGAATTGCGGCGACTGCAAAATTCCCTGACGAGGTAAAAGCACTCGAGCAGGCAGGCGCATCTACGGTGTTTAATATTTACGCGGAAGCCGGCGGTGGATTCGCGTCGCACGTTATTGCCCAAATACCGAAAACGGTCTTGGTGAGCGATCAAACGACATGAACGAAAAGCCCAAAGCCCTTCAATCAACGACAACCAATCGACTGGTTCACCGACTTTATTAGCTGCTTCGTACATGGTATTCGATAATGAACCCAGACACCCATAACTTCAATTTTGTGGATACTATTTGCGAGCGGTTTGGCGAGTTCACGGTTGCGCCTGGTCCAATGTTGAACCGTTCAGATATGCCGAATGTTATTGCGCCTGCATGGCGATTGGTCATAGAACCACAATTGATGGGCGCTCAAGGCATCTCAAGCGTATAAAAACCATTCAAGTAACTTCTAGTATTAGCTGATAACTCTATTATAACTATATAAAATAAAACTAATAACTGGATTTAGTAATTTAAAATTGGTTTTAACTATGACTATTCCCAATCCAAGATTAATTGATAATCAGCAATTAGAAATGCTCAAGATTTTCTGGCTTCATACATATTTTTTTGGAAATTTAACCCAAGCGGTGAATCCTGGTGATGAGCTTTGATCAGCTCATCCCTTGTTGCTGTCGGTTTGATCATGATTTCCTCCTTGTGGATTACGAGGAAAATACTTGCTCACTGCTGCTGACTGCGCGTCAGTTCAATTTTTCGATGGTATTGAACCGGCTCAGCGTGCCTCAAAGATGAGAGCGATACAATTTGACCCTTGCTGTTTCTAACAAATCGAAAGGTCGTAAAATCTATCTCATTGTAGAATGTGTCATTGTTCGCCTCGAATAAGATCCATTTGCTTTCATTTCTTCCTACCAGGAATAGCTCATCATTTTCAACGATTAGCGTTATATTATCTCCAGTTGGTGAAGTATACGTCCCGGCATAAAACGCGGCATTGATATCCTTTTTTTTCGGTTCAAAATATGGTTTTTCAATTGCCAGAGCTGCTAATTTTGTTGACAAGTTTTCGAAATCAATATTTTGCCAATTACAGTTTGTCAAACCGACGACAAAGACCTCATCTTGAGGCAGATACACCAATGTACTGTAATATCCCGTGATCCCGCCAGTATGACCAATTATTGGAGAACCGAGAAGGTTTCCCAAGAACCAAGCGTAACCACAGCAAGTCGATGTTCCATCATTGAGCTTGTATGGGGTCAAAGCCTTTTTCAGAGACGCCTGGCTTACGACTTCCCCATCCATTACTGCTTGGTACCAAATCGTTAGATCTTCAGTAGTTGAGAGCAAGGCCCCTGCAGAGTAAGGAACGGTCATACTTATATGTTTGCCGTTTAGAAAATAGCCCTCATCAGGAACATACCCAGAAGTTCGGTTTTTAATGATACGGCGGGGATTGTCGTAAGTTGTATTGTTCATTCCAAGCGGTGTGAAAAAGGTACTCTTCAAATAGCGCGCGTAAGACTGCTTGGTGACTTTTTCAATGATATATCCAAGTAGGAAATACCCGGAATTGCTATAGCGATATTGGGAGCCGGGCGGAAAATCCATCGGTTGATGTTTAAAGAAGTCGATAAAATCTTCAGGGCTGTAATTTTTTGTTTGAGCCTGGGAAAACCCGTCAACCGAGGTAAAATTCCTGATACCCGAAGTATGTGTCAAAAGATGTTCGATCGTTATCGTATGTCCATCCGTCGGATAATCGCTAATATACCTTGTGATGTCATCTTGAAGTGATATCTGGCCATCTTCGGCTAGTTTCAGGATAGCCATAGCAGTGAACGGCTTAGTATTGGAGCCGATCCGAAATAAACTGCCATGATGAATATCAGTATCCAGCTCCAAATTCGCCTTACCTATGCTTTTTTTATACAGAACCGACCCGTCCTTTACGATCATAATGGCTGCACCGGGAGCATTCTCTGAAGGGAAATATTCGTTCAGAAGTGAATCGACCCGTATGGCAAGAGCAGACTGTTCTTCATCATGCTCTGACGTGTGAGCATATTGATTCTTAGAAGCGACCTTCAGAGGAGCAGCGATTAGGCTATTTTGAGCCGAGTAGGTACTCAGAAAAAAGAACAGGGCGAATAGCCGTGTCAGTGTTTGGTTCATTTTGTTATCGCCATCAATTCATAAATCCCGTCCAAGGCATATATTTCATAATTATCATGTACTTAGAAAAGTTTTCTCATCGAAACTTACATGGACTTAGCTTAGATGCTGCATACAGATCAAAGGTTTGCCCAGCATCACATCTAAGCAAGTCCAGACACCCATAATTTTATTGCCCCTGGTAAGGCCGCATATCTGCAGCAGTAGCCGGCATCGCAAATGGCCCATCTGCAAAGGGTGGCGGTTGAAGTTGATTATCGGCAGCAGATTCATAAGCATGCGCTACCGCCAGCACAGTATCATCATCCCAAGCTGTGCCCATAATTGCCAACCCTAAGGGAAGACCAAGGTGTTCACCCATCGGCACTGTAATAATTGGATAACCAGCCATTGCAGATAACCAGCCAGCACCCAAAGGCGCGCCTGCATATCGGGTGGTAAAAGCAACATCAATTGGAGAAGCAGGCGGCGAAGTCGGCATCACCAGTACTGCGACATCATACTCACTGAGTAAATGGTCAATACCATCTGCACGAGAGGCTTGCCGAATAGCTTGTACCGTCGCGACGTGATCAGGGTCATCAATCTGTTTGGCTTGTTGGGAAGCTACAAGAATCGATTGATCAAACAACGCAAGTTCGCGATCTGCATGCCGATCATTGAACGCAATCAAATCGTCGAGAGTGCGAACATTCACCTCAGCAGCGGTATTACCGAGGTAATCATTAAGCATATGCTTGAATTCAGTCTGCAATAGCAACTCACCACCGCTCCACATGACCGGGGCAGGGGAGAACTCAGCAATTTCAACCAGGGTTGCACCCTCTGCGGCTAATATGCTCAACGCCTGACTGAACGCAGATGAAACCGCAGCATTGTTTCCTTCCGCCCACCTGAACACACCAATCCGCATACCGGCCACGCCTTTATTTAAGGCATCCAAATAATTGTGCCGTTTCTGATCAGCCTGGACTGTTGCTGGATCAGCCGGGTCACTGCCGGCCATTACGGTTAACAGCAACGCAGCGTCGCGTACTGTTCGTGTTATCGGCCCAGCTGAGTCCTGGGTATAGGAAATCGGCACAATATGCGTGCGCGATAACAGACCTACAGTCGGTTTAAAGCCGATAACACCGTTCATCGAAGCAGGGCAGGTAATTGAACCGTTGGTTTCCGTACCAATTGCCAACGGAGCAAACATAGCTGCTACTGCAGCGGCTGATCCTGCAGATGAACCACATGGTGAACGGTCCAGACTATGTGGATTACGGGTTTGCCCGCCTACGCCGCTCCAACCAGCGATTGCTCTATTCGATCTGAAATTTGCCCATTCAGATAGATTGGTTTTGCCCAGAATAATGGCGCCTTGCTCACGTAAACGCGCAATGATCGGGGCATCGCGGCCAGTATTGTTCTGGATAAGCGCCAGTGAGCCAGCTGTAGTAGGCAGCTCCCTGGTTTCAATATTGTCTTTGATCAGCACCGGCACTCCATGCAAAACACCACGGAAACGGTTTGCGCTGGCTTCTTCGTCCAATATTCGTGCTTCATCCAGGGCTTTTGGATTCAAACTTAGAATGCTTTGGATCATTGGTCCTTGGCGGTCATATGCTGCTATTCGTGCCAGGTATGCAGCTACTGAAGCTTCTGCTGTTATATCACCAGCTCGAATAGCCGCAGCTAGTTCAACAACGCTCATATCAGTCGCCGCAGTTTGCTCCGGCAATTGTTTTACATGACTTACGCTTGAACATGCAGAAAGAAAACCTAGCAGGCAAATCGCTATACGTGAAATCATTATTAGCTTCCTTAATTATTAAGCACTTGGATAAGTCTTTGCATTCAAAACTTACCCACACTGAGCTTAGATGCTGCAAATAGGTTAATGGTTTGCCTACGTCGTATTTACGTAACCTTATTGGCATTACAATAATAACATTTTACATAATATACATTATACGAAGTGTTATAATTTATCTAGCTGTAGTAAGTTATTGGTTAAATGGCAGTCCCCTCATGTAATCAGAGTCAACCTGAGCTACCTGGCAAAACCGATTCAATGCAATATCAATAGCTTCATCAGTTATACAGATACCGCACAACAACAAATAAAAAAACCAAACCCAAGATGTTCCGGCTGTTCACAGCAACGCCTATCTAATCTTTTATAATCGAAACGCACATTAATTAGGACGTGCACAATTCATGGAGAGAAAAAATGCGAAAGACTATTGTGATACTGGTTTTGTTTTCAATGGCTGTATTCAACGTGGCATTGGCTGCGGATGAAACGACCAGCGGAAATGAGCTCACCAAGTTAGAAGCGGCATTACAAGAAGCCGGAATGCTTGATGTGTTTTATGCCGCTTTGGCAGCAAAACGAATGACTTCGCCTGAGGCCATATCCGGTTCAAATATTAAGGGAACACCCGGCAATACCGGTTGGTGTAGCCCGGCTGAGTATGAACTGGAATACGTCGATTCACCGCCGAGTTTTACTGGTCATAGACTGGCACGGTATATGGATGACGTGTGCGGCACCAACACTACTTCAGGTGGTGGCACGCTGATCAGAACAACTTTGTCATCCCCGTTTCCAAACGTGCATGAATGTTTCGGGCGTCTTGGATGCGTTGAGTTGCCATAACTAAGAAGCTCCTGGAGATATTGATAATTGAGTTCCTGGGGCAGATTTAAATACCAGGAACTCTTTTTTATCAGATAGTTACAAAGTAATAATGATAATCTTATTTAAGTTAGTTTTGACAATTAGCTGATACACAGTACATAACAACAATGATACTTAGCCCATACCAGTGCAGGGGAAAGACAAAAACATAACCAAAAGGACAGGACAGCGTGTAGCCCTCCCCCTTCCTAACCATATGATTTAGTTAGTAATAACAGTTAATAACACTAGATTTCTTGCCTATTTCTATCATTTACTGCAAACTTTTGTATGTAAAGTTTTTAAAAATGGATTCGCAAGGTTATATCGAGCAGCTAGTGTTTAGGCTTTCTTATCAGCTGCAATCGATTTGATCAGACAAAGGGTATTGCTTGGAGAGCACTTTAATATGACTAACATACATAAACAATACAAGTACATATTTCCAGCAATGTTGTTTGTTCTTTTCTATTCAAACAGTGCTTTTTCGTTAGTGCTGGAGCAGCTTGCCACATTCAACAATGTAACAAATTCTGGAGATATTGTTGTTGTAGATGAACGGCTATTTTATGTTTCAGTAACCTCAGTGCCACCTGGAATTGTTACCGTCCCTCCTGCGTTGATGGTTACCGGCGGCAATCTGGGCAAAAATGTAACATTGGCGGAAAACCTGGGTAGCGCCTTTCTTTTCAAGCACATTGTTGAAACAAATGGATTGGTTTATTTCCTACAGGAGCCTTTGGAACTGTGGGTTACCGATGGAACAGTGTTGAATACCAGGCGGGTGGTTGATCTAGCCGAGCTGTTACCTGATCCAAGGTTTGTCACTCAGTTTAATGCTGATAACGGTTTACTGGTGCTGGAAGTTTCTGACTTTGACGGGTTCACCACAAGCATGATAACTGTCAATGCTGCTGGGGAAGCTGTGGTTTACCAGGCGACCGGTGATGACGTCACGGGCTTTTCTCTGAGTACCTTGTGTGTCCTGAACGAGAATAATTTTGTTATACAAGATACTTCCAGACGTTCTTTTGGCCAATTCAGCAACGGCCTTGTAAATAATATCGATTTGACTGGCTCCGGAAGATATACATTCAATCGTGACAGTGTTGCTGACCTTGGCAATACCTGCCGATATGAAGTCAATGATAACCAGGACAGCGAAAATATCACCGAACAATTATTGCAGATTAATAGCAGTGGTTCACAAACGTTAATAACAGTACCAGCTGAGCCAAGCACTGGAGCACAATTGACTACCTACCAGTTCCAGGATCGCCTGATAGTTGCAAGAGCTGAAAGCCAATTGCCGAAAGGTGATATTTTTGAACTGCAAAATGATACAACCAACCTGATTAATACCGGCATAGTTGATTTGATTGAACCCGGCTTCAGGTTATTAGACATCGGATTCACAGCGGATATGGGGTACATGTTAGTGATCAGTAACGCGATCAATACTTCACCTCCACCACAACCTTTTATGATCCGCTTTGATACTGATTACCATGCCACTGGTGAATCTTTCAATGTTTTTGGAAGCAGCCGCACAACATTCGCTGATTTTTCATTGTTCAACTTGGAAAACGATGATTTTTTGTTCATCGAGAACACTGAAAAACTGGTCGCTTTTGCAAATTTCGATCAAGGTGGCATTCGCACCAGCAATGTAAAGGTCTACAAATTCATCAGCCAATCAGGTACCGCCAATCAAGCTGTCTATGCCATAGGCACTGATCGTAATTTCGGAAGAAACAGTATCTACCGGGTACAACAATCACCTTCGGTATCCTTGCGTTTGGAAGGCTTGTGGGGTAATCCTGATATCAATTCACAAGGTGTGCAGATCAGCACCGGGTTAGGCAGCGATAGAGAAACGCAATTCCTGTTTGTAACCATTCTGGCCAATATTGATGGTGAATCAGTATGGTTTGGCGGGTCTGCTCCGATTCAAAACGGGCAGTCGACTATCGAGTTGCCTCTTCGTTTGAGCACCAACCTGCCTTTCCTGAGCGCAGACCCTTCACTGGTTGCTAATCGGCAACAGGTCGGCGCAGCTGTAATAACAGTTACCGGTTGCGACCGAATTGAGCTGGATTTACAACTGATTCAACCATACGGTAACCGGCAGTTGGAACTGTTCAGAGTGCTCGATCAATCCTTTGCTGAGCTATGCATTAATGGTTAGGCACTGGTTTTACACCAACTCTGCGAACTGCTGACCAGACAATATCAGTTGAACAGTGTTGATTAACGGGTAGTCCAATGCCCTGCCCTTTAATCATGCGTGCTTGAACCTGCGTGTAAACATTGTCCGCCCCAACCAGAAAAGCATTACCAAAATCACCAGCACAACCGGGATTGCGCGAAGCTCAATGCTGCTGATTGGCTCAGGGAACACCTGCGGCTGGCCGATAAAAAATGAGGTTGTCGCGATCCACAAGGAAAAACACATCCGCCAAAGGTGCCGAACAAGTCGTTGAACACCGGCCAGACCGCCGCGAACAATCACCCTGATATCCAATAACCCGGCAAACAGAGCCACCGAACCAAAGAAATAGTAACCGCCAGCAGGAAAACCATCTTTTGTGCCAGCTTCAGTAGCGGACGCTTCAAAACCGAACATAATCCCGGCAACACCGGTTGCCAATACAACCAGCAAAGCGATGATTTCAAACAGCCCACTCTCATTTTTTTTGCGGACCACAGTCATCCACGCTGTAGCAACCAGATAGAAAGTTAATGTCGCCACAACAACTGACAGCATTGCAGGTTTGAAATAGGCCATATATGCCCCTAATCCAGCCATTATCAGCATGGATATAAAGAACACTTTGCCGGCCTTGCGATGTGCCCTAGAGCCTTTCTTAAATGTCAAAGAGGCAATACCCGATAACAGGCCCACTGCCCCTGCCACAATATGTAAAGTCGCCATTCCAGGAATTATCATTATATTTACCCCAAAATGATTACAGACGGGGCAACCACATACCCATGGTAGCGCCAAAAATCCCAACACCCATCACCAGCGTCACTGCAAACAGGCCAGCCGCCATTGCGAATCGGCCCGGCGCACCGGCTCGATCCTGGGTACGCAGATAGAGTTCAAGCACGGCAAGCGGCAGAAGATATTGACCGAAAGACCAGAAAATAAGGAACGGGCCGGTAAATGTCTCCATATCCATACCAACAGGGCCCTTATTGAGTATTATCCATGCCATCAACCCTATGCGGAAAAACCACACTGCACTCACCACCATGAACAGGCGTAGCGCCCAGCGGCGATGTCTGACAATATTACGGGCTATCGCAAAGCGTATTGCAATGACAGCAAAAACCATGATCAGGATGCCATCCAGACTGGTGCCGATATGCTGAATCGGTGCGCCTACACTTCCACGGGTCCAAATCATGTAGAGGCCAAAAATGCTGCCTGCGACAGCACCCAGGGCATATGTGCGTCCATTCCAGTGATGGAAGGTTGGGAAGCGGCTCCGAATTTTCGGAATAAACTGTAGTGGGCCACCGAACATCACGATCACTGCCAGTAAAATGTGCATAACCATCGAGATATTACCCAAGCTATCACCTGGAATAATCCCTTGTGGCCCGCCTTGACTCCACGCTGCCCAATTACCCTGCACTGCTGTACCGCCATAATGAACGGCCAGGTAATAAACAAAAACCCATTGGCCTATGACAGCCGTCAGGAACCAAAATACAGCAGTTCCTTTCAGGATTTTGTTGGCGGCAGAATATAACCCCGTATTCAGATTGTTAGTCTGAGTTGCTTCGCTATGTGCCATTTTTATTCCTTCTCTGACAGTTTTTAGGTGTTATGGTGTTGTAATACTCTCATACTCCTAACAGCATGTCATAGGGCTTAAGTCATGATCAACATAGATAGGATTATTCTGAAGACAATCAGTTGTTTGAAAACAATGATTGAGGGTGTAAGTAATCGTTGCGACAGGTATAGGGGTGCAGAACCAACACGCGCAGCTAATGGTTACCTGGCTTCAATCAATAATAACCCACGTATCCACACCCTACCCTTGCCTGACATGGACAATGGACATTTAAGATTTGTATATGAGTATTAGGCAACAGGCCTGAGGCTTTGATAACACACGCTTAAACCTCTTCCAGCAAAATATTTGATTAATGCGATCTGGTATAGCGTATATGAATACGCAAAGCCCAGCACCAGGCGAAACAAACGGCCGCTCGGCCAGGAACTTAAACGATCAAGGGTTAACCAGTTCTAAACAATCTGATTGTTTCATGGTCATTCATCGTGATCTTCAGTTGTGACGGTAATCTGGTGAAACCTATCAATCGCAACAAGCTGTTCCCCGTGATGGTAACTGACTTCATGTGGTAGCCGAAAACCATCAACATCCCGATAATCAGCATATTCCAGTGCAATAATTTCCTGGCCATCTGCGCTGATCAGCGCATGCCTGAATACATCCCCGGTATGACTGTCAATATAGCTATGCCAGATTCGGCTATTATTCAATTTGGACTCTACAATCCAGGGTAAACGATCAGCCAACTTACGCATTCCAAGACGCTTTGTCTGATGACCCTTCGATTTCCAATCGGTCATCCAGCCATCAAAATCATATGAAGCTAATAATTCAACCCGGATATCATTGGGCAACCGGCCCAGTGAACCATCATCCACTGCCAATTGCCCATCCCATGCCAATACCGATCGGTTGAGGCCATCATCAATAATCCGCGCGTACTGATTTGGCCGTGCCGTCTCAACCGTTAATGGGAATGTTTGGCCGTAAATTTCCGTTTCGCCTTTATAGTTAATGGCTGAAAGCGTTTTAAGTTTCCGATAACCACCCCGGCTGAGATGATGATATCTGAGAATAACCTTGGTTGGCTGCGCCACAGGTAAAATATTGAGAGCTTCGCTTAGTGTGAAAACGGCTTCCCCAGCACTATCAGTGACGGGAATCTCAGCAAGACTGGTTTTAACTCTATCTGCAAAAACCTCGGCATCCAGACGTTGGCTTTCCGGCAGGATTGGTAATTGGTGTTGCCAAAATACCGGCTCCGGAGGTGGCGAACCTGGCTCCCAACGCGCTCCCGGCGCAAACATCATCCACACGTCCCAGGCATATATTTTTATGCCTAATGCCTGCTGAAATTCAAGCCCACTCCTGCCCTGCTCGTCCCAGTAATGGCTTACTCTGGGGCCTTGCATTAATGGCACCGCAGCTGCCACATGTCGTTCTTTTGCACCCAGTGCCGGCACATACACCAGCATAGTATGCACCCGAGGGTCAGCTTGGAGTGACGCAACAATTGACTCATTCAAGTCATCCATCCCACGCAAGCATATTCCACATGATGGCCCACTGATAAACACCAGGCGCAGCTTGTCTTGCATGGCATTGAAATCATTCCTGATCCGCTCCAGAGACTCGTCAACTATGTGGTAGGCAGGTTCATTGGATTGCTCGACCGACTGGCCTGGCTCTTCAGTTGAGCAAGCGGCCAGTAGTAAAGTCAGCAAACAGTAACAGAACGCAGATGTTTTCATTGACGAAGCCCCTCCGGTGTCGGGTCAACCAGCAGCCATTGCAATTGATCAGCAAAGAACGCCAATATCACCAGAATTGCCGCGCACCACAAGCTGGCCTGCAGCCACAGCGAAGGCCTGGGTGGGCAAGCCCCGGTTGCGCAGAGCCGCTTACGCGGCGGTCCATAAATCCGCCAGAAAGCCCACAACAACATAATCACTGCCAAGCCAAGAATATAAGGCCGCACCGGCTGCCATCTGGCCATTGTAATAGCACCAGAAAGACCAAAAATCGCCACCGCCCAGGGACCGATACAACATAAGCCAACAAAAGATGCAAATGCACTCATACCAATTGCACTGCTACTGGTTACGGCTAGTTTCTTGTCTTCATTCATCTGCGATATCACTTTAACAACAGTTATTGCCTAGTTGGATTGGCGGGCATTTAACACTGCCGAATGAGCAATACACACAGCAATCACCCGGCTTTGGACTAAGCAAAGCCCCACAACTTTTGCAGTCGTAAAAAAACTGGCACGCATTGGTCGGCATTTCATCTTTATGATCACTTCCACATTCAGGACACGTCAGTATCGAAGTGAGTATTACCTCGGTCATAGGCTAATTATCCCGGTCTATATGTCGTAGTTTTGTCTGATCAGAGTCCGGAGATTTTGCTTTGTTCTCAACCACGTCGATAACCAGTAATGGTAAACAATATGTGCCGTACTGCCTTTTGAATAAAAAATTGGGTATAGCTACAACTTCGCAACCACCATGATTTTCAAACCACTGTACGATCAGGGAAACACCCAAAAACATTAATAACCCGATGCGAAATGGATGATTAAGTTCCGGATAGCCAATCCAGTGCCCTATTTGCTGACCAGAATCAATTTCAGGGGCAATCAGCATGTAAATCATTGGAACAACAAAAATGAGCGTTCCAATCACTGGTGATCTGCCTTCCAAAAACCTTCCCAGCAACAGATGTAACATTGAAAATGCAACCACCAACGCGACGAACGATGCAGCCATCAACAGGAAAAATTTGTAAGTATGCACATGCGTTACCGGATAAAAATCGACCAGCACCCACAAAATTACGCATATGCCAATCATCAAGCGCACCATTCTTCCGGTTGGTCCGGCAGTAATTCCTAATTGATTTGTAGCCATCATTGCCTGGTGTTTTTCAAAAACTGCTATTAGACTAAACCCTGTAGTTACTACAGAGTCAAGCGTATGCAGATTGGACAATTGGCCAACAGGTCAGAATGCCCGGTAGAAACGATCCGTTACTATGAAAAGATCGGTTTGCTGCCGGAGCCAGACAGATTGCCGAATGGCTACCGAAGTTATAACGATCAACACCGTAAGTGGTTACAGTTAATACTGCGTTGCCGAACACTTGGTTTTACCCAAAATGAGGTGAAACGACTATCCGGAATTGCCAAGCAAGACCAGCCGGCATGTGCAGATGTGCGCAGCTTGCTGGTGGAACATTTGGTTGATGTTCGGAAGAAGTTACGCGATCTAAAGCATATGGAGGATGCCTTAATAAGGTTGAAAGCAAAGTGTCAAAATGGCAATTTAAATGATTGCCCTGTCATTGATGAACTAATGGATTCATGAGGAAACATGGCAGATCGTCACAGATAAAGTTGAACGATTGGGCTTGAGGGTTTTCTGGAAAGCGTTCAGAGCTGGAAAGGTCAATCAAAAGCTGAGCGTCTACATCGCTAGATTATCAATAAACAAACTGATCCAGAGGCAACCCTGCGCCAACTTACAACTTGGTAAACACAACAATTACAATTTAACTTGAGTCATCAGCTTTCGGCAAGCATATCAAAGTAGCCTGCAACGATTGATTATTACAGCCATTATCCGGCAAGCAGATAGAATCTTAGTACTAAATTAAATTAATCAGCGCCTAACACTGGAAAAGCACACCGATAGAGCTTATCTACCCTGATAGACATTTTTACTGGTATAAATGTCGAATTTGTTCAAACATAAACGTCTTCTTCATAGGTCGATAACCTGGTATAGTTGCATTATTTGTTCTATATATGTTCCATATTTTGTTCCTTTAATGTTCTATTCCGGTGTAATAATACCGAATGACTATCAGTCAGTGAGCTCTATTCATTGCAAGCATATAGTTTTAATTCCCTGATTTGGGTGGAATTTTGTCAGATTTAACATTATGAAAAAAGCAGTAATACTCAGCATTCTCGGAATAATCGTGCTTATAGCCCTGTTGGCAGGTATTAAAGCCCTGCAAATCAATACCATGATTGAAGCGGGAAAAAACTTCTCCTTTCCACCGGTTACCGTCACTGCCACACAGGTAGTAGAGCAATCCTGGGAAGCGGAACTGCATACAGTCGGTGCTTTTGCTGCGGTAGAAGGTGTGACCGTATCAGCTGATCTGGCCGGTAAAGTGGTAGGGATTTCATTCGAATCAGGTACCTATAGCGAAGCCGGTGATGTTCTATTGCAACAGGATATATCCATCGAACAGGCGCAGCTGCGCGAAGCTGAAGCATCCGTTGAACTGGCGCGCCTGGAACTGGATCGCAGCCGGCGCCTGTTAAGCAGCAGCGCAGGTTCCCAGGCCACTTTCGATACCAACAATGCAGCATTGCAGGAAGCGATTGCGCGCGCTGACAGCATCCGCGCCACAATCCAGAAAAAAACCATTCAAGCTCCCTTCTCCGGCCGCCTGGGCATACGCCAGGTTAATTTGGGACAAAGCCTGAAAGAAGGTGATCCAATTGTATCTTTACAAACGCTGGACCCGATTTACATTAACTTTGTATTGCCGCAACGTCATTATGCGAGCCTGCAAACCGGCATGCAGATCCGGGCTTACACCGATGCAGTGGTCGATCAAACAGGTGCGCAGGCATTGTTCGGCAACGTAACCACAATCAATCCTGAAGTTGACACCAGTACCCGCAATCTAGCTGTACAAGCCACCCTGCCCAACCCTGATGGTTCGGTATTGCCAGGCATGTCTGCCAGCGTTTCGGTGATTTTACCGGCGCCGGAAGCTGTGCTGGCGGTTCCGGTTACCGCGGTGCTTAATGCGTCATATGGCGACTCAGTATTCATCATTGAAGATCAGAATGGCGCCCGGACTCTGCGCCAGCAGTTTATCCGCCTGGGCAGGTCCGTTGGTGATTATGTGGCGGTGCAGTCCGGACTCGAACCCGGCCAGATGGTGGTCACAACCGGTGTATTCAAATTAATTAATGGCCAGGCTGTGGTTATCGACAACACTTTGCAACCGGAGTTTGAGTTGCAACCGACCCCGGATAACCGCTGAGTGCCGCTGACATGAAATTCACCGATTTATTCATCCAGCGCCCGGTACTGGCCATCGTGGTCAGCCTGCTGATCATTGTTGCCGGGTTACAGGCTGTCAACTCATTAAACGTACGCCAGTACCCACGCAACGAAAACTCGGTGGTTACCGTCAGCACCGTATATATCGGCGCCAGCGCCGAGTTGGTGCGTGGCTTTATCACTGTCCCGCTGGAACGAGTGATTGCTGAAGCTGATGGCATTGAATACATTGAATCGCAAAGCAGTCAGGGGTTTTCCAATATCAGCATCCGCTTGAAGCTGAATTACGACCCCATTGAAGCTTTAGCGGAGATCAGCGCCAAAGTGGATCAGGTGCGTAATGATTTGCCACCCGAGGCGGAAGTCCCAACCATCAACGTAGTCTCCGCTGATAGTGAATTTGCATCCGCCTATCTGAGTTTCAGCTCGGATATTCTGCAGCAAAATGAAATCACAGAGTATTTGGTCCGCGCAGTCGAACCGCGACTGGCAGCCATCGAAGGTGTACAACGTGCGGAAGTACTTGGTGGACGAACGTTTGCAATGCGTATCTGGCTGAAACCGGAGCAGATGGCCGCATTGAATGTAACGCCGGTACAGGTTCGCCAGGCATTAGCTGCGAATAATTTTCTTGCCGCACCCGGCAACACCAAAGGTGCATTGATAGAACTCAAACTGACAGCCAATACTGATCTGCAAAGCGTCAATGAATTTAAACGACTGATCATTCGCCAGGAATCCGCCGGGATTGTCCGCCTGGAAGATATCGCCGATGTGGTCCTGGGTGCAGAAGATTATGAAACCGAGGTACGTTTAAGTGGCGTAACAGCGGTATTTATGGGCATTTTTGTACTACCCAATGCCAATGCACTGGATGTTATTGAGCGGGTACGGTCTGAAATAGAGGCTATCCAGAAAGGACTGCCCAACGGCATGGAAACCAGTGTCGCTTATGACGCTACTGAATATATAGACGCTTCGATTCGCGATGTGATTAAAACACTTAGCGAAACATTGCTGATCGTAATTCTGGTTATCTTCCTGTTCCTGGGCTCGTTACGCTCAGCCTTGATACCGGTGGTCGCGATCCCATTGTCATTGATCGGTGCGGTGTTTTTGATGCAGGTATTCGGTTTTAGCATCAACCTGTTGACCTTGCTGGCGGTAGTGTTATCGGTTGGCCTGGTGGTGGATGATGCGATTGTGGTGGTCGAAAATGTTGAGCGGCACCTCAGCGAAGGCAAACCACGCTTAGAGGCTGCTTTGGTCGGTGCCCGTGAATTGATCAATCCGATTATTGCCATGACCATTACTCTGGCGGCTGTATATCTGCCGATCGGCTTCCAGGGCGGACTGACCGGCTCACTGTTTCGGGAATTTGCTTTTACCTTGGCCGGAGCAGTCGCGATTTCCGGTTTGGTTGCACTGACTTTGTCCCCGATGATGGCATCCAAAATGATGAAACGGGGCATGTCCGAACGTGGCCTGGCGGCAATCTCAGCCAAAGCCTTCGCCTGGTTGAAAGATGTTTACAGCCGGTTGCTGGATGCCAGCTTGATGGTTCGTCCTGCGGTCTATGTGGTGTGGCTGGTGGTCAGCCTGCTGACGGTGCCGATGTTCATGATGTCAGCCAAAGAACTGGCGCCAACCGAAGACCAGGGTGTGATTTTCGGCATTGTCGAGGCACCCGCCAATGCCACCTTGGAATACACCAGCATCTACACCAAAGAGGCCAACAAAATATTCCTGGATTACCCGGAAAGTGAGTTCACTTTTGAATTGACCAGCCCGACTTTTGGATTTAGCGGTGTTGTGCTTAAACCATGGGACCAACGTTCCCGGACGGTGTTTGAGATACAACCGGAAATACAGCAACGGCTGTCAGCGCTGACTGGTATCAATCTGTTTCCGGTCACCCCACCTGCACTGCCCGGCGGCGGCCAGTTCCCAGTTGAATTTGTACTGGCTTCGACGGCTGATACCGAACAACTGGTTGCATTTGCCCAGCAGCTCCAGCAAAGCGCCGCAACCAGCGGCATGTTTGCCTTCCCGCCCAGTATCGACGTTAAAATCGACCAGCCACAAGCGGAACTGCAGATCAACCGCAGTCGCGTTGGCGATCTGGAATTAACTTTGGAACAGGTTGGCGCCGATATTGGCGCGATGCTCGGCGGTAATTTTGTCAATCGATTCAGTATCGATGGTCGCAGCTACAAAGTTATCCCACAAATCCAGCGCAGTAACCGGCTGACAGTTGAACAGCTGGAAGATATTTATGTCACCGGACCTACTGGTGAATTGGTCCAATTGGGTGGCCTGGTAGATGTTGAATACAGCACCGTACCGCGTTCCATCAATCGCTTCCAGCAACTCAACTCAGTGAAAATCAGCGGTGTCGCTATTCGTCCTTTGGACCAGGCATTAAGTTTCCTCGAAGATGAAGCAGCCAAGATATTGCCGCAAGGTTATGTGATTGATTACACCGGCGAATCTCGCCAGCTGCGTACTGAAGGCAACACATTTTTACCCACATTTATTCTGGCGATTGTATTGATCTTCCTGGTCCTGGCGGCACAATTCAACAGTTTCCGCGATCCACTGGTCATCCTGGCCGGCTCAGTGCCGTTAGCTATGTTTGGAGCATTGGTGTTCACCTTTTTGAAAATGCCTGACCCTAACCAGAATTTCTGGACCGACGGCTGGACCACAACCTTAAATATCTACTCACAAGTGGGTTTGGTCACACTGGTAGGCCTGATTGCCAAGAATGGCATATTGATTGTTGAGTTTGCCAATCAATTACAGCTTCAAGGACGAAGCAAACTTGAAGCGGTACGAGAAGCATCCATCACCCGCTTGCGGCCTATCATGATGACCACGGTGGCCACCATCGCCGGCCATTTCCCGCTGGTGCTGGTTACCGGCGCAGGTGCGGCGGCACGTAACTCCATCGGCCTGGTTTTGGTTGGCGGGATGTTTATCGGGACTTTGTTTACTCTATTTGTGCTACCGTCGATTTATGTATTGCTTGCCCGTGAACATAGCGGTGATTTAATCGAGCCAACGTAACTGGTCGACAACAAGCGCAATAATTAAATTATGCTGATCACATAAACTGCTTCAATACGACAGTTCTAGAAAAGCACCGATGGTTCTTGGTCTTAAAGGGGTAATTTGCGTCTCGCTGCCAAGGTTAAACGGATTACCAAAAGCAAAAGTGTTGCCACGGGCATTCAGCAGGTTTTCAATATAAACACCGGCACTCAAATGTTCAGTGTTGACGCTGAAGCGTAAATTAAGCTCATGATAATTACCCTGCTCAGGTGAAATATCCTCACTGAACAACAGCACAGATTCACCCACAAAGGAATAATCCAACGATACTTTAGGCTGAATACTGCCAAAATCCGGCAAATCATAAATAACCGCAGCCCCGGCAGAAATATCTGCGATGTTGGGCAACCGATCACCAATCTGTGCGGATAAGAAAGTATTTTGGGTCACCAGCTCCGGTTCATTCCAGAAAAAATTACCCAGCACTTCCAACCCTGGAAATGGAAAGGCCTGCAACTCAACTTCAACACCTAAATTGCGGGCATTACCGGCGTTTGCGACAAACGACAACCCGGTGGGAAATAACTGATCTGTTTGTATATCGCTCCAATTGATGTAAAAAGCAGCCACATTAAAGGCCAGCTTACGATCGAACCAATGACTTTTCGCGCCAATTTCAAAATTCCACAATGTGTCTGAGTCGAAAGTTGTAAAAGGCTCACCTGCCTCATCGGGGTCCAGCGCCAGCAAGGCATTAATGGGTGTATTAACATTCACCCCACCTACTCTGAAACCCTGGGTTACCTGTGCGTAAGTCAATAAATCTTCCGCCAACCGATAACTGAGCACAAACTTGGGCGTCAGGCCGGTTTGTCCATTGCTGCCTTCGATAACCGCCAATCCATTATTCGCGGCACCATCTGAAACCGAAGTAACACTCAGCAGCGTATCAAACAACCGCAACCCCAAAGTAAAACCAAAGTCACCTATGGCATAGCTGGCTTCGCCAAACAATGCCATCTGGCGCACATCGTCATCGCGTGTTTCATTGAATATGATGTCGTTGGTCAGGGCAGGATCATTGAGTATCTCGAGCACGCCAGGAACGGTAATCATAGAGCTGCGCCGTTCATCGCGCTGCAGATAAAAAACACCCGCCAACCATTCCCAATTATTGTCGGTATTTGAAATCAGCCGCGATTCATGGCTAAAAGTTTGTGAAAAACTGGATTGGTTAAATGGGCTGATGATACCAGTGATATCAATTAGCTCAGGAATTGCTGCAGTGGCATCAGTCTGCAAAACAATATCCCTATCGATAAACGCGGTTGTGCTGTTAAGCTCTGCAAATCCCAACTGACCTTTGAAGCCGATGCTGAACTGCAGAAAATCATCATTAAATGGTTCCGGGAGGAAATTGGCCCGGTTCAGCGGGCTCAATGATGCAAAGAAATACTGGGTGTCATCCGCCTTGATATCCTGAAAATTGAGACCGAATTCAGCCATCCATGCATCTGAAATTTTCCAGTCCAATAACGCCCTGCCACCAATGATTTCATTATCGTTAATGTTTTTCTGCCCAAGCGCAATATCATCAATGTAGCCACCTTGCCGTTCATAATAAGTCGCCAGGCGAAACCCCAGTTTGCCACTTATCAATGGCATGTTAAATACTGTATCGACCCCCTGGCTTTGTTCACCATCCCGAGTAAATTCCGTGTACAGCTTAACTGCTGCGCTGGTTTCATTCAGATTCGGTTTATTGGTCACCATTCGGAACACACCACCAATTGAACCGGCGCCATATAATGAACCTTGAGGTCCACGCACGACTTCGATACGGTCGATGTCTATCAAACGTAAATCCGGATTGGTATCACTGAACGTCAATAAGTTTTCATCCAGATAGATGCCAACTGTGGATTGGGTGCGATCCGCAAAACCACCATCGGAAAGGCCGCGGACAAAAATTTTATTACGTCCCCGGCCGAGATTGGTCACGGTAACGCCGGCCAGCCTGGATGCCACGTCATTGATGCCATCCAGGCCTAAATCCTGAATGTTATCGCCATCCACCACGCCAACACTGACCGGCAGGCGATCCACCCGTGAGTTGCGTTTGGTAGCAGTGACCATAATCGGCGTTAATGCCGCCACGCGATGGATTTTGGGCTGATCCGTGGCAGTGGGTTGCTGCAAATGAGATTGTGTCAGCGCGGGTGCCGGGCGATATATCCTAATGGTTTGCTGATCGGCAATCTCTGCTGCCAATCCGGTATCCGCCAATAATTGTCGGATACCCGCTGATAAAGTATAACGCCCGATTAATCCGCTGGAATTTAATTGATTAACATTCAAGTCAGCACTGCCAATGGTGATGCCTGTTTGCAAACCAAAAGCAACCAAAGCAGTGGTTATCGGCCCGGCTGGTATATCAAAATCAAATGACTGCTCAGCCTGTTGCGCCAGCAAAGCGGTGGTCATTATCGAAATAACCAGGCTGATCGGTATACAAAATACCTTTATCAGGCTGCTCATGTCCCACTGATATCCAGCATCAAGCTTATTCTTTACCGACCTGCATCAGCATAAAGCGTAATATGCTCACCGGTTACAGAATACTGGATCGGTAAAAGACCAACCAATCGCTCGGCAATAATCTCAGGCTCACTATCCAATTGAATCACACCTGAAAATAGCATTTCTCCGGTGTGCGAATCTGCGATATGCAATTGGCCATTGCTAAAGTAGCGATTCAGATGTTTGACCACGCTGCTCAACGGTTGCTGCTCAAATACAGACTGCCGCTGATGCCATAAGCCAATTTGATCGGGTGAAACAGTGCTGCGAACCGGCACTGAGGAGTCGCCGGCAAACACCAATCTGTCACCGCTGTTCAATCGATAACTTGATGCGTCCAGTTCTCCACGTCTGGCCTTGACCACGCCTTCCTGCATGGTAATCATCGACATGTTGTCACGAAACGATACTTCAAAAACAGTTCCAACAGCTGTGAAAGTGGTTTCGCCGGCAGCAACCGTAAATGGTTGCCGGCTATTTTGCGCCACATCAAACACTGCTGCTCCCTGATGCAATTCAATAGTGCGCATTTTTCGATTGCTCAGAAAAGTCATCTGAGTATCGGCGTCCAGATCCACAATGGACCCATCGGCTAATGTAACTGTGTTTAATTCGCCGGCTGCTGTTTGCAACAGCTGCCTGGTGGTCGGCCCGGTTGATAGACTGGAAACAGTCAGGCCGGTAATCAATAGCAGCATCAATGCTGCCGTACCCACCAATACATTACGCAAAACCGGACGGGTACCGAGTAAAGTTTCCCAACCAAATCGCCAGACATTCGGGTTATGCGCCTGACGGGTCAAGTCGGCAGTTTCATTGGCATAATTCTGTAATACTGTCGTTCGACTGGCTGCTAAAGTTCCCCAATTTGCTTCTACCTGAGCATAAGCGTCAACATGACCAGGGTCTGACAATAACCACTCGGCATACGCTTCCTGGTCCTCATCACTAATATCATCGGCACGCAGCCGCATAAACCAGGCAATAGCCTGCTCGGTGATCTCACTGGTCTGCTCAAAAGAATGCGCTGTCATTCTTTCTGTTCCTGCATGATGGTGTTCTTAATCACCTTATTAGTCGAAGCCATTGCTTGATCACCGCTAATTTGATCACCGGCAACCGACGCACAACAGTGCTGCATAATTCTACGGGTCGCCTTAATGATATGCTTTTCTACGGTGCTGCGCGATAATCCAAGCTTGTCAGCTACTTCTCGGTGGGTGAGTTCTTTGAACCGGTACAAAACGAAAGCCTGGCGCACGCTCGGCCCTAATTGATCAAGCGCTTCCAACACCCTGGCAAGCTCGGCCCTGGCCTCCAACTGGCGGTGTTGAGGCGCCTCCGGGTAACCGCCAGGACCACTATTGCCGGCATTGTTCAATTGCTGATGATCTGACCAGGATTGCTCACGTTTGCGTCGACTGATGTTTTGTCTGATGCGGTCAATGGCTAAATTTTTGGCCACTTTGACCAGCAGCGCATTGGGGTATTGGACCTCACCCTGGTTAAGCATGTTATATAACTGATTAAAGGCTTCCTGGGCGATTTCTTGCGCTTCGTCCTGATTCCCCAACTTTATTAAAAGCAAGCGTATTAAAGCAGCCCTCCTGGACTCATAAAACTCGTTGAATTCCTGCTCAGTCATTATGTTTCATTAAGCATAAGATCAATTATCTGTGCCGATTCGCATACCGATTCCTGATAAGAAAACACACTTGGCTGATTAAAATCCATTGAGCAACCCTGACCCAGGTGGCTTTCATAGTATGAAATTTGTGCTGAATTGACCAGCATGCGGCTTAACGATTCACACCATACGATGGCATTCATTTAAATATCGTTAGTACTGAATAGAGGGTGCAAGACGGCTGCTTCGTCTTATTAACTCTACTAACGCTGGAGACCAGCAAATGACGACACCATCAGGAAACATCAAGGTCGCTATCGTCGGCGTGGGCAATTGCGCAAGCTCGTTGATACAGGGATTGACCTATTACAAACAGGCCCAGGATACAGATGCCGTTGGGCTTATGCATTGGAGCTTGGGTGGATACCTGCCCAGTGACATCAAAATTGTTGCTGCATTTGACATCGATCGCCGCAAGGTCGGACAGGATGTATCCAAAGCGGTGTTTGCTCCACCAAACTGCACCACCGTGTTTTGTGCAGATTTACCGGAAACCGGTGTGGTCGTCAGGATGGGCAAAATTTTGGATGGTCATTCCGAACACATGCAAGGTTATTCGTTGGAACGTACTTTTGTTATCGCCGAACAAGCTGAGCCGAACATTGATGATGTAGTACGTACACTGCGTGAATCAGGTGCACAGGTATTGATGAACTATCTTCCGGTGGGCAGCCAGCAGGCGACTGAATTTTATGCTGAGTGTGCGCTGCGTGCGGGTATGGCATTTGTTAACAATATACCGGTATTTATTGCCAGCAACCCTGTTTGGGCTGAACGTTTCGAAGCGGCGGGTCTGCCGATTATTGGTGATGATATCAAAGCACAAATGGGCGCTACCATTGTTCACCGGACCTTAACAGATTTATTTGCCAAGCGTGGAGTCGCCATGGATCGAACCTACCAGCTGAATACCGGCGGTAATACCGATTTTCTAAACATGCTGAACCGTACCCGCCTGGCTTCCAAGAAAACCTCAAAAACCGAGGCCGTGCAATCAGTTACAGCCGAACGGCTTAGTGATGACAACATCCATATCGGCCCCAGCGATTATGTGCCGTGGCAGAATGACAATAAAATTTGTTTCCTGCGGATGGAAGGACGCTTATTCGGTAACGTACCAATGAATTTGGAATTGCGTCTCTCGGTTGAAGATTCACCTAATTCCGCCGGTGTTGCCATCGATATGGTCCGCTGTGCAGCCGTGGCCATGGATCGGGGTATCTCAGGTGTATTGGCAGGTCCCTCGGCATTTTTCTGCAAACATCCATTAAAACAGCATACCGACAGTCAGGCATATCGTATGACTGAGGAATTTATTGCTGGTCAAGATGCAGATAAATCCACTCAAGAATCCCAGCTGCACCAGTTGAGCGTTGTCAGCGCAGCTGTGAGTTAGACGCAGCCTGCTGAGTTGCCCTGCCGGCTTGCTGACCAGCCATCGGCAGGGCTTTTTATTAATGACTAACTTTTTAGCCTAATTGTGTCAAACCAATCACAACCGCTCATTGGCCGTCCACCAGAAATTGAAGATTTGAGCAATCGGTTATTTTTTCACCCTATGGCGGATTATGTAGTGGCCCTGTCGCTACGATTAAAACTGTCGGCCAATACACTGTCGGTACTTGGATTATGCTGTGGGGTGCTTGCCGCACTGGCGTATGCCCGTTTGCCTGAGCCTGAATATGTGCTCACCGGATTCATACTGATGCTGGTCTGGCATGTCCTGGATGGTGCTGATGGGCGTCTGGCCAGGCGCACCGGCACCGCCAGCACATTGGGCCGGGTATTGGATGGTCTGTGTGATCACGTAACCTTTGTCTGCATTTATATCGTGTTCGCACTTAGTTTGATTGCAAGCGGTTGGCCGACTCTGAACGCCTGGGCTTTGACAGTGGCAGCAGGGGCATCACATGCTGTTCAATCGGCTGGTTACGAGGCGCGACGCTATCAATACGTCAGGCGCTTGCGCAAGCTGGAAAATGAACACACGGAAAGCAACAATAGCGATAATATCTGGCAAAGTCTGGTTGTTTTATTGGCCCAGTGCTATGCATGGTTACAGGCATTGTGGGTTCGCCCTGAATCAGTTTTAGATAGCAAATTGCAACAGCTTTGGGCCATGCGCCATTCAACCAGTGATCAAGAAGCATTGCTTTTGGTTCGAAACACCAAAACACTGGTCAAGGCCTGGTCAGTTTTTAATCCCAACAAACGAACTTTTTTGATCGCTGCCTTAGCTGCCTGGAATTTACCGGCAATTTATTTTGTGCTTGAGCTTAGCCTGTTTAACTTGCTGTTTGTATTTTTAACCCTGTGCGAACAGCCCTATGAAAAGGCTCTTTTACAAGGTTTTCGGCGACGCCTGGCTTGAAACCGGTTGTTGGCATGACCCGGCAATTTCTGCAAGACAGCAAAGATATCCTGCGTGGCGCCAAAGCCTCACTGGCTGGTGCCGGAGGCAGGTTGACAGCCAGAATTCTACTCATGCTGGCAGCGGGTAACTGGTATGGGGTCACCGCGTTGGGCCTGCTGGGCGAAACCGCTGCTTTGATTGAAATTACGGCTGCGATTGGCGCATTGGGTCTACGGCGTGCTTTGCTGGGTATTTTGGCAAAGGCGGAAATTTCGAAAAAGCCTTTGCAACAATGCATAATCGATGCTGTATTACTGGTATTGGTTGTGGGCGGCAGTTTGTGCCTGTTATTGGTGCTGATATGGCCATTAATCCATGCTGGTGGTCATCAGGTACCTGCAGCAGTCGCTATTGCAGTTCCTTGTATTATGCTTACCGAAGTAGCCCTGGCAGCTACCCGCTTTCGTCGGATAATTCGCTGGAATGTGCTATCACGCAGCATAGTTGAACCTTGGTCATTTCTTATTTTAGTGATTGTCGGTCATTGGCTGGAACTGGGAATGAGTGTTTTATTGTGGGCTTACTTATTGTCACTGATACTGGCAATGGGCATCGCTTTAATTGGCTTGATCCGGGTGTATACATGGCGCAGGTTATTGAGCTTCACACCAAAACCAGTTAATGCGATTCAGATTGCCCAAATCAGCTTTCCAACCGGCCTGTTGGAAATCAGCAGCATGTTATTCCGCCGGATTGACATTTTAATACTGGGATTGGTGGCAGGCCCAGCTGCTACCGGCGTCTATTACATGGCCCAGCAGGTCGCTACAGTGGTGCACAAAATCCATGATTTGTTCGAACCAATGATGTCACCGGTTATTGCCCAGGCTGAACAACGCGGCGATCACCAACAGATTGGAACACAGCTGGCCACCACCTGTCGTTGGATATTGACCATTCAACTAGGCATCGCTGCACCACTGGTAATCTTTGGAGCTGGTGTGCTGGATAGTTTTGGCGCAGGTTTTGCAACCGGCATGCTGGCGATGACAATCCTGTTTTTGGGAGAAATTGCGGATGGCAGTTTTGCACTGAGCGAACTGCCACTGGTGTTTGCTCGTCCGAAAATACCACCGCTATTGGCTGGTTGTGCATTATTGTTGGAAATAGCAGCTGTGTATCTGCTGGGAAGATTGTATGGCCCTGTTGGTGCGGCAATGGGTTTTAGCGTAGCCATGCTGGTCTTATGTGTACTAAGATTAACCCTATTGCATCACACTTTCCGGCTACAACTCCTGAATCTGACTTTTATCCCTGCACTGATTATCACAGCATTACTGGCAGCGTTGTTGCTAATCCTGCAACAAACGTTAACGCCCTTCACCGGGATTAGTTTATGGGCAACAATTTTACTGACACTAATCAGCTATTTATTGCTTATAAGGCGGTTCGCATTGTCGCCTGCCGACATCGAGTTGTTTCAAAATTTGCGTAAGCCCGCTTAACATGCCAATAGCTTTCTGCCAACGCATGCACCGCCGGGCTGTCCACACTCATTCAAAAAAGCATTAGCTTTATTTACATCCATAGTGCTACCGGTTTACACCGATTAGTGCCGGCATAGCATGTTCAATTAAGCGCGTGCTCCGTTCGCTTTGACCAGCGGTTTGCCAGGTCAACAACCTGCTAGGCAACGTACGCCAGATAGAGACACCAAAACAAAGGAATATTCAGTCACAAATTTGTCCTTGTTTCGTCATCATTCAAACCCTTGACCCCGAACCAGTGACCGGTCAAATTCTACACCCATGGAAAACACCGATAGGATTTAAGAATTAGGCATATTGATCATGACATTATTACTGATTGCAGTAATCACACATTCTGGCTGCATAGCGAGGGCATATTTTCCCAAATTGCGCGAGCAATAATAAATTATGCAACCGAAAAGGAACAATTATTTGTCGATTTCAAAGCTTGTTCTGTGTTGTTTCTTAAACCCTCGTTGATGAATAAAAATTTGGCGGGATTTGTTGATTGGAGGTTTGCAACTAGCGCTGTTGAGTTTTCCGCAAACACGATATTCAAACACAGAGGAACTACTAATGAGAAAAGCACTAAGTTTGATAGCCGTTGCATTGCTTACCAATAGCAGCTACTCAGCAACTGTATTCACCGCGCATAATAAAGATTCAGCCGAACCTGATATCCAAGCTGTTTTCGAAGATCAGGATAATACTGGAAGCCGTTCAACCGGCGGTTTCGGCTTGCGCCTGCTGCGTCGCACGCTGGTTGCTAGTGAAGGAATCGCACCGGACCTGATGAAACGAAACGTCACCGATGCAAGCCCTGCCCTGGTAATTGCCGGACTGCAAGATTTTCCATCTGAAAATGACTGGCAGCATTGGGCCACCACAGGCGTTGACTATGTCGAGTACTTGGGTAACAGGCATTGGTTGTTAGCTATCAAAATGGACATCGAAACCGCATTTGATATGACTCAGGCCCGGTCTTTTTCAACATTGTCGCTCACCGATAAAGTGGCTCCCATTTTAGATAGTTATAGCGACTATCCAGGTTTCTACAATGCTGAAGACAACCTGATTGTTTTGGGTATTGTGTTGACAGATAGCAGTCAAGATGCCGGTGACGAATTACGCAATCTATATCACATTGAGGTGGATGAATTTATAAACGATAGTGCTGAAGGGTTTGTATCACTGGTAACGCAGCCTGAAAACATCAGCAAGATCGCGGCCGGGCACGCTGTGTTATCTGTTATGCCGGGCCAGTGGCGTTTAAAACCGCTGATGGCTCAGACCAGGGTGATTGTGGAAGCAGATGAAATAGTGGGGTTTGATGGTAATTATCTGACCGGTAAAGGCATCAAGATGGCTAACAGAGAAGGTATCGGAGGGGGTGTCCATCACGATTTTCACTCACTCAACCCGGACGGTACTCCAGGTGGACGTCGCTGGACGGTATTGGCGGATACTTTCTGTTTGAATGGCAGCGATCACGGGCAAATGACCGGCGGTATCATGTTGGGTAATGGGGTGGAGAGTGAAAACTTCGGTGGCGGCCCGCTAGAATTTCACGGTATCGCACCTGAAGCAACGTTTGAATGCTTTTTTAATTCTCAGGCGCGCGCCAATCTAAGCAATCACTCAGTGGTACAGGGGAGCATTCATAATTATAATAATTTGTACGATAGAGGTGTGTTGGGGCTGGCGGGAGACAATCGGTTTCATGCACAAATCGCGGCAGCCGGCAATAATGGGTTACGGTCCCAATATTATGCTCCTGAAAAAGGTTATTTTTCCGTTCTGAATGGGTATAAAAACCAGATGATTGTGGGATTAGCCCAGTTGACTGGTGACATTAAGCCCGGTAGTAGTGTCGGGCCAACATATGATGGCCGCATCAAGCCGGACATCACTGCGGCGGCGTCAACCGCCCCGTATCCAGACGGAAAGTTTTCACTGGGAATCCAGCGAATCGATTTAATCAGAGATAACCAGCCAATTTACAAATGGGTATTTCCTTCATTCGACATAACATCATTAGACTGGCATCTGGGCTGGGGACACACTGACAACCCTAATTTTGGCCAGGTTTTTTTGAACATTGAACAATCTGCGGATTTGAATTGGAATGTGCGCATTAATGTGCAGCAACCACCGTGGGGGACAGCTTATCATCGTGCACCATTCGTGGGCACCCAGATAATCCCCAATGGTCCGAATGCAGGAGAGCCTCTCAACTTTCTCGGTCATGAAGATGATGTGTTACGAGTTACCTATCGTGCCTATGATGAAAATACCGGTTACTTTAATCTGAGGCTTGAATGGTTTCGCAGTTTTTCCCCAGTAATGGAAGAATACGATTGGTACAGCCAGGGCCATGTCAACGTTTTTGCCTTGGGTGATTCGGAATGGAGAAGCATAGACATTCCGGTTGGACAGGGTATGAAAATCATAAATCCGAACCCGCACTGGCCACAGGAGTACACCTGGAAAGATCAACCGATTCAATTTTTAGGGTTACGTTTTGCTAGCACGCAAATACAACTGACGCCCTTAAACCCTCAACAATATCAGGGTGCAAGCGGCACTTCAGCGGCATCACCGGTTGTAGCGGGCGGTTATGCATTGGCCCTGGAACAATTATCTCAGCTATATCCGGAAACGGATCTGGATTTGCAATATACGCCTTCCGCATACAGTGTGCTGACCAACCCTATACCCACATTTCCACCCTATGGCCCTCCACTTAATTCGACCATGAAAGGTATTTTTGTTCATACCGCAGTAGATATGGTGAATAGCAATAATCCTTTTACTCAGTCGAATCCAGACACCGGCGTGCCAACCAGCTTTTACACAGGACCGGATTACGCCAGCGGCTATGGGATGCTGAATATTCGTAAAGCAGTAGACTTGATGACACAGACTGCCGCATCAATAGATGATCACGCTGCTTATCAAATCGTCGAGAACGAGCTGAAACAAGGTACCTATCACAAATACTTTGTTGATGTGGATAATCAATTCATCACTGAGCATGGCGGTTTGAAAGCGACATTGGTGTGGGATGATGCGCCTGGCGCAAACACCAGTGACGTTGTCGAACTTAAGCTGGTTAATAATCTTGGCATGTTTATAAAAGACCCACAAAATAATATCCATTATCCATGGTCTTTAGACCTGCCATACGATATTTACGAACCGGGAAATGGCCCTAATGAGGTGGAGCCGGAACCTATTACAGATGCAGATATAGTGCCGGCAAGGCGAGATCAACCGAATGACCGAGATAATATTGAGCAAGTAGTGGCCGATAGTATCAGCCTAAATAATGCCGGCCTTTGGATTATCTATGTCGTTGACAACGGCATTGCTTCTGGCCCTGCGGTGCAAAGCTATTCGCTGGTGATCAGTCCGCAAAACCCCGAATAACTATTGAAGCATTGAATTTGCTGATAAGCATCAAGCTCGGAATTCCGGGCTTGATTGCCGTCATAAATAATGGCCAATGCATCCTCAATACCTAGTGCAATATTTCTTCACTTCTATGCCGTAACCCCTGATATTGCTGCGGTAAGCATCAACACCCTTCACTGAATTAGCTTATGGACAGTAATTTTGTTGGTGCTGATCAGCTATTTGTTGCTTATAAGGTGGTTCGCATTGTCGCCTGCCGACATCGAGTTGTTTCAAAGTTTGCGTAAGCCCGCTTGAGGTCCAAATAGCTTTCTGCCAGCGTGTACATCAATGGGCTGTCGATATCAATCCAGAAAGCATTGCCATTATCCACACCAATCGCATTGCCGGATTGAGCCAACTGCCGTATAGCACCAGAGATACTATAATCACCAGCCTTAACTCCACTTGCTCTCAGCGCTGTAAACAATTGTGCGCCAGCCAAGAACACCCCGGTATCAAAGGCGTTGTAATTAATCAACTGTTTGCCGATCTGCTGAATCTTGCCCGCTTTCAGGTAAACCCTGGTAACGTCCTCAATATCCACATATGGATTATGTAAATCCCGGTCAATCGCCAGCGCCACCTGATGTTCAGCTGGTTGGGCTGCGGCCAGCCGGTGATAAATATCAGGTGATACCAGGTGATCACACATTGCCAGATAAAATGGCCCGGGCAAGGCGGGTTCAGCCGCTAATACCGAGAGCCCATTGGCTTGCTGATAATCCGGGTTATAAATTATTTCAAGTTGCCAGTTATTATCCCGCGCTAATAATTGGAGAAACTCACCTAATTGCTCAGCCAGGTAGCCGGTGACCACAACAAACCTTTGCACACCGGCTTTTGCAGCCGCCTGCATGGCATGTTCAATCAATGCTTTACCCCTGACCTTGACCAATGGTTTGCTGGGACCATGTAATTGCAATCGGGTGCCCATACCGGCCGCGACAATAAGTGCATCTTTAATTGGCATAGTGTTCCCTTAATTGATGAGTGTTTAATCGTTTTAGCCGCCGGCGTAACAGCGCTGGTGTCAAAAACCAGGTAAATAACATGCAACATATAAAACCGGTAATCGCCAGATAACCCATCGAGCGTAAGCCAGCCATTGAAGCCGTGGTTAAACCGCCAAAACTTACCAGCGTTGTAATTGTGGTCAGCAATGCCGCACGGCCGGTCGTATGCATAATTTCATCAATATCGGCTGCGTACCCTGCTGCCTTGAAACGGTGATAGATATGAATGGAATTATCCACTGCAATTCCCACCAGCGAAGGTAATACCACCATATTGATAATTGATAAGGATTGCCCGGTGATCACCATCAGCCCCAGTGTCAGCACCACCCCGGCCAATGGGGGCAGCAGCACGATATACATTGCCGCCAGCGATCTGAAAAATAACAGCACCAGCAAAGCCGTGGTGATTATGACAAGTGTTATTGCTTTAATCGCATCCGACTTCATCATGGCAATCATTTCCACAAATATAAAACCTTCTGAGGCACTGGAATAACTTTTTCCGGCGACATGAATATTGGCCGCGTCGTTATAAAACTCACGCGCCAGGTCAGCATCATCCATACTCACACCGTTATAGATATACAACAGGTAGTCCTGTGTTTTATCAACACTGACGTAGGCCCGGCGCAACGCCGGTGGCAATTGGTCCAGCTGTAACTCAGAAATATCCACATAGCGCTTGGCTTTATCTGCATTTTCCGGATCATATGAAGCAAACTCATCTACCCGATCACGCAGACGATGAATGACCGCCAGGCGCTGACCCTGAATCACTGGATCCGGCAGGTAATTTAATATGCTGGAAACTTTATCAATGGTTGGGGTCAGGGTATCGTTATTGATGAGCTGCTCAAAATAAGCACTGACTGCAGCCAACTCACTCCAATTGGGCAGCGCCAACACCGCCCGATCATGCCCGCCCGGAAAAACCCGTTTGGATTCGGCAGCCGCCCACTGGTGCTCTGCAGTTCGCTCCGCTTCCAGGTTTTTGAAGTTCTTTTCAAATTCAAGCCCCATCGCAGCATATCCGGCGCCGGCCAATAAAATTGCTGTCAAGGCAAATATCGACACTGTTGAAACCTTAGCAGGGGCTGCAGGAATTGTATTTGTCGAAAGGGTTATTGGCAGCTTCACTGCAAACTGCATCCAGCTATTACCCACCACCAGCAGCGCAGGAAATATAGTGTACATACAAATAAATACTATAATCAGGCCCATGCCGGCAATAAAACCAAATTCCACAAAAGCCCTGAAATCGGTCAACAGCAGTACCAGAAAACCCAGTGCAGAAGTTACCGCGGCAATCATTGAAGCAGGTCCGGTGTGTCCTATGACCACCACAAGCGCTGCATCCAACCCTTCACCCTGATTACGCATTTCCAGATAGCGGCTGAAATTATGAATACCAAAATCGATACCCAGCCCAAATAAAATCAGCACCAAAAATACCGTGATCAGATTTAGCGCCCCCAGACACAGCGCCGTTATTCCGAGTGTCCAGAGTAAACCGGTCAGTAGTGGAAGTATGATGCACGGAATTGCCGCAATGCGCCGGTAACCGACAAATAACAGCAATATAATCAACAGTACCGCACCGCCCAGACTGGTTTTGGCGTCGCTGATGATTGCATCAAACTGAGCAACCTTGTTTTTTATCCGACCAGCGACCTCTACCCTTAATCCATCTCCATATGCATTTGTGCCTAAAGCATCAATCGCGGCCTGGGTATCGATTACCATGCGTTTGGCATCAGCCAGACTGGTCAGACCCTTGCCTGGCCATATCACCAGTGCAGTCGTCAATTTATCCTCAGATGCAAAATGCCGGATAGTTTCAGGGTTACCTTCAAGTTCATTGATAACTTCATCAAAAGTGCCGTTGATTGGGTTTGATGAATTACCTTTGATACTGTTTTCGCGTAACTCTATGGTCACCGGCACATTCGATGCTGAAGCGATATTCCTGGCAATTTCCACTCCGATACGGGTATCCAGGTCCTGTTCCAGATCCAGTAACTCCCGGGTATCGGCAAGCAATAATTTATGCTTTTCGATCACCGAGATATCTTCAAAGTACTGACTGGAACTAACCCACTCATGATTGTCGATGACTGCCTGTATATCCCGAATATATTGCAATGATGTATGCGGATTATTGGACTTTGCGACTATCTGAATGGAAGCAAAACTGCTGGTTTTATCTAAAATTCCATTTAATGCAATTACGCTGGGAGCGGTTTCCGGCATTAGTGCCTCAAGTTTGGTGGATACCGACAATTGAGTGATCGCAATAACCGACAGGCCGGTCACTAACAACGACACCAATAAAATCGTCCACGCCCTGCGGACAATAAAATCCGTATAGCCCTGAATCATTGCAGATGGGTTTATGCTATTCACTGACATCACAGCGGCTTCGGATCATCGTTGATGATTTGTTCCGTCTAACCGACAGCCAGATCGCCAAATTGATTGATTGCAACTTTTTTTAATTGTAATAGAACTCATTGGCCGGCTTTCTTACTAAATACTATTAGACGAGATCAGCTAAGCTATCCCTCTATCCAACCGGCCAATACGAATAGGAATCCGTGAATCATATGATGCTGCCAAATCATCGCCATACAGCTATCACCGTTATTTTCCTGTTACTGTTACTGGTGCTGGCAGGCTGCAACAGCCTACCGGTATCCGATCACAGCTACCCTCCTTTGTGGGTGATCGAGGATCCTGACAGTAGCGGCAAAGTATGGCTGTATGGCACCGTGCATGTATTGCCATACGGTAAATCACCCAGCATCAAGTTTGTGCAACGACGTGGACCAAGCCGCTTGCCGTTGCCATTGAGTAAACCCGAATGGGTTTCAGGCACTTTAAACAAAGTTTTACGCCGCATAGACTTACTGGTGATGGAATTGGATTACAGCCGTGAACCAAAAAAGCTGTCCAACCACAAGTCTGTGACAAAAACTGATTCATATAACCTTAATAATCATAATCTTACGCCACTTTTCTCGTATTTAAGTGAATCTGAAAAACAGTATGTCATCAAAGCAGCAAACCAGCGTGGTCTGCCGATTACTGATTTGGAAAAATTATCAGCACCCAGCGCTTTGTTTATGTTTTCGATCCTGCCCCGCAGGGATACCGGCCTGGACCAACTGGGTGGCGTTGAAGATTGGTTGCTTTCTTATACCCGCATCAAACGCACACCATTGGCGGGTCTGGAAACGCCGGCGCTGCGCCTGGAGGCTATCGCAGCAGCATTGCAGTCGGTTGAACCTGAACAGCAACATCAAATAGTGCTGGATTACCTGGGTTCTTCTATTGAAGAGGCCGAAGCGCCAGAACTGGAACTGCAGGAACTCTACCAGCTGTGGCGCAGCGGCGAACTTGAGCAGCTTGAGCAACAACGCGCTGCTTTTGCAGAATTTTACCCGGAAATTTATGAAGCATTTCTCGGCTATCGCAACCGCGCCTGGATTGCCAGTATCATAGAACACATCAACAGCAACAAAGATGTTTTGATTGCTGTTGGCCAGGGGCATCTAATCGGTCCGGAAAATATCCGCGAATTACTCAGCGCCCAAGGTTTTCAAATTACCCGACTCCAATAGACTTAAAAGGTTTACCCAGATAAATCATGCTAATATTTCGATATTCCTGGAAATATCGAAATATGCTGTATATCAAACAACTCTCTGCACTTGCTCATGCCCAGCGCCTGGCGGTTTTTCGACTGCTGGTACAGGCTGGCAGCAATGGCATGTACGCTGGTGACATTGCTGAGCAACTGCAACTGGCTACATCCTCGCTATCCGGTTATCTGGGCACGTTGGAACAGGCAGGCTTGCTGCTGGCCACCCGCGATGGCCGTTTTATTAACTATAGGATTGAAACCGGTGCGGTTCGCGGCTTGTTCAGTTACCTGATCAGCGATTGCTGTGCCGGGCGACCGGAGTTATGTGATTTAAATAATCTGATCAGCTCCGCCGATAAGGTTCAAACCACATGACAAACATTTTATTTTTGTGCACCGGTAACTCTGCCAGAAGCATTTTGGCTGAAGCCGCCTTGAACCACCTGGGTGGCTCAAGCTACTGCGGTTACAGTGCCGGCAGTGACCCAACTGGAACAATACAACCACTGGCATTGAAAACCCTTCAAGCCAATGGCATCGACACTACCGGCTTATCTTCCAAGAGCTGGGATAACTTCATCGGGTCAGGTGCTGCCAGTATTCAAATAATTATCACACTGTGTGCAGATGCCGCCGGTAAAGCTTGCCCGGTGTGGTTGGGTGACGGCATCCGCTGCCACTGGGGGTTACCCGATCCGGCTGCGGTTGAAGGTGATGAACATAGTCGCGAGCTTGTTTTTAAGCACACTCTGGACAAATTGAACAACCGCATTACCGCCCTGCTCCAGTTGGATTCGGATTTATTCTTTAAGAGTAACAATCAACAACAATTACAGATGCAGTTAGAACACATTCACCAGCAAGCATTAATTAATGAATAGCACATCAGTACAACGCTGCCTGGCTGAATTTATCGGCACTGCATTTCTGTTGGCCACAGTTGTCGGTTCCGGGGTAATGGGTGAACAATTGGCCAATGGACAGGTTGGCCTGGCGCTGTTGGCCAATGCAGTCGCAACGGGTGCTATCTTATACGTCCTGATCACTATCCTGGGGCCGATTTCAGGAGCACACTTCAACCCGGCAGTGACCCTGGGGTTTTTACTCCGAAAAGATATCAGCCTGGCTGAGTCAATCAGATTTATAGGCGCCCAGATCAGTGGCGGAATTGTGGGTGTTGTCTGCGCACATATGATGTTCGCCATGCCGGCCGTGATGTTATCCAGCCATGCCCGTATGTCCAATGCTCTGTGGTTCTCAGAAATCGTAGCCACGTTTGGTTTAATGCTTGTGATTCTGGGTGGAGTCAGACATCACCCCAAAGCTATACCTGCACTGGTTGGCTTATACATCACCGCAGCTTACTGGTTTACTGCATCCACCTCATTTGCCAACCCTGCAGTGACCATTGCCAGGACTCTGACCGAAAGTTTTTCCGGCATTGATTATCATTCGGTTCCCTGGTTTATTTTGATGCAGCTGCTCGGCGCAGTATTGGCTGTTATGCTGGGCAATATTTTGTTTGATAAACCAGCAAATGCAACAGCAACAAGTTAAGGTTGGCCTGGCTGATTGGCAGCAATCCGGACATTACTGCAATTATCAGAGCCTGAAAATTTTTTGCCGGCATCAAACCGAAACAGCAAACACCAACAATCCAGCTTTACTGTTGGTGCATGGCTTCCCGACCGCCAGCTGGGATTGGCATCGGTTATGGCCTCATTTATCACAACAATTTGAATTAACCGCGATAGATATGCTCGGTTTTGGCCTATCCGCCAAGCCGGTCAACTTGAACTACAGCATTGCTTTGCAAGCAGATTTGCATCAATTTATTGTTCTGCAACGGGGTATAAAATCAACCCACTTGCTGGTGCATGATTATGGTGTCTCGGTAGCACAGGAGTTGTTAGCCCGACAGCGCGAAAACCAGTTGGGGTTTCACATTCAATCCTGTGTTTTTTTAAATGGGGGGCTGTTTCACGGTGTACATCGACCATTGCCGATACAAAAACTGCTGGCCTCGCCGATAGGCTTTTTACTATCACCCTTCCTGGGCAAAGCCGCTATGCAGAGTAGTATGCAAGCCATATTTTCACCACAGTTTCAGCCTGATCAGTGGGAAATTGATCAAATGTGGGCATTGATAGAGCGTGCCAACGGTAAGCGGGTAATTCCCAAAGTGATCAGATATATGCATGAACGCAAACTATTCTACCAACGCTGGCTTACTGCTTTGACCGAAGCAAGTGTGCCGTTGCGCCTGATCACAGGCAGCCTTGATCCGATATCCGGAGCTAATCTCGCCAGTGCTTATCGTCAGTTAATCCCCAATCCGGATGTGATCGAACTTAATGACACCGGCCATTATCCCCAGTTGGAGAATCCAACCGCGGTCATCAAAGCTTGCCGACAGTTCTGGCAGACCTTGCTTCAGTAATATCTCCACGAATACAAACAGCTAATCGCCGAAAAACTTCTGTACTACATTGACTATGCCATACCCAAAAAACGACTTTGGTTCCATCAACGCGTCCGTGCACAATCACCACATACAACGAAATATAACAATATGGCTGCAACTCAAAAGTATAACGATGCTGATCATCACCAACCAGCCACCAGTCCGCCTGCGCGATCCGCTGTAGCTCTCGCCACTTACAGAATGCACGCCAGCGCAAAAAACCAACCAGCTGGTAGCCCAGCAAACCCGCCAGCAGGCAGGCTTTAATGCTCATGGGTATACCGCTAACAGCAATCGATAACTCAGCCAGAAGATTCATCATCAGCATGATTGCCAGCATCCAGCCGGACAACTTGAGTTTGACCAGCAAAGGGGCGTTGATGTCGCTGATGGGCATTGCATCATTCAAACAGTTTTTTGCATCACCTGATACGGTAAAATACCCCGATGAGTTGTAATCCTTTAACCACCAATCCGCTAACCTGTTATGCCGATTGGATTACTAACGCAGCATCCTGCTGGTCTGCAACGGCCAACCAACGTGCCGTCAATGCCATAATCGACACGTTGGCTGTCAGCATTGCCGGCAGCCGGGAAACACCGGTAACTATTTGTCTGAAACTGGGCCAGCAATGGAGCTCAGGTAACTGCCAGATAATCGGACATGCTCAACAATTATCAGCGCCAATGGCGGCACTGGTTAACGGAACCGCGGCTCACGCGTTGGATTTTGATGATAATTTCGACCCTGCCAAGGCCCATGCATCGGCTGTTTTGGTGCCTGCATTACTGGCTCTGGCTGACGAACGCAATCTGGAAACCAGCAAAGTCGTTGATGCCTATATTGTCGGCCTGCAAATTTTAGGTAAGCTTGGTCAGGCGGTTAACCCTTACCATCGCAGCCGTGGCTGGCATGCTACAGCCACACTTGGCACCATTGGCGCGGCCGCGGCTTGTGCCCGGTTGTTGCAGCTTGATGCTGACCAAACAGCCCATGCCATTTCCTTATCCACCAGTCTGTGTGGCGGCATGATGAGTCAGTTCGGAACCATGACCAAACCGGTGCACGCCGGTTTGGCTGCTTCCGGTGGAGTGCAGGCCGCCTGTTTTGCAGAACAGGGATTGACCGCTGGATCCGATACCCTGCATGGCAGCAAAGGCCTTCGGCAATTGATGGTAGGGCCTGATATCGAAATGCTGGCAGAACAAATGCAAGGCAAAGCCGAACATGGCCAAAGTATGCAATTCGACAGCAACAATATCGGTTCACCATTGCACATCGAACAATATGGTTTGAAGATTAAACGTTATCCGAATTGTGGCAGTGTCCATCGTGCCTTGGATGGTTTACTGGCATTGCGTGAGCAACACAAGCTGACAGCCGCTGATGTCGATCATGTATTGGTCCGTGCGCCTGCCGCACACCTGGCCAATTTGATGTATCACGAACCTGAAAATGCTATGCAGGCCAAATTCAGCCTGGAATATAATCTGGCGGTTGGCTTACGGCGTGGCCTGGTAACATTGGCTGATTTCACCCTGGCTGCGATTGATGATACCGATACCAGGCAGTTACTGGATAAAATCCATCAACAGCCGGTTGATCTGTTCGAATCCGAATTCCCAACCGAGGTGCATATCCATCTGAATAATGGGAAAACCCTTCAAACCAGTGTAACCATGCCCATCGGCAGTCTGGCCAACCCATTGACACAAGATCAAATATGGGAAAAATATGATGCTTGTGTACAACCCATGTTGGGTAGGCAACAAACCTGCAATCTGCAACAATTGCTGCAACAATTACACAGCAATCAACCCGTCAGCAGTTTGATGCGATCAACCCGCTGATCAATACCGGATTTTGCGTTAGAGCACACTATGAATCAAAACTTAAAAATGAATGCTTTGGTCCTGGCTGCCAGCCGACAGGGAGCAGAAGACGCCGTTGCCAAAACCCAGAATGTCAGCCACAAATGTCTGATTGATCTGGATGGCACGGTAATGTTGCAGCGAGTTGTTGATGCGCTGATAGAATCGGGCCAATGCCAGCGAATTATTATCGCTATTGAGCAACGGGGGCTCATTGAAAGCGTGCCCAGGTTGAAAGATTTACTGATGGAAGGAACGATTGAGTACCTGCCCAGCCAGAGCAACCTGTTTACTTCGATTTCAGCCGCTGCCGAACTGGATGATCCCTGGCCATTAATGATCACCACCGGTGATAACCCTTTGCATACACCGGAAATGCTGCAGCATTTCTGTACCGAATTACACCGCAGTCGGGCGGACGTGGCCGTGGCCATGACACCTGCTGACGTTATTTTGAAAGCTTACCCGGATGGCAAGCGTGCTTTTCATAACCTCAAAGACGGTGGCTGGTCGAGTTGTAATTTATATGCCCTGACAAATCCTGCCGCATTAAAAACCGCCAAAGCATTTGAAGGCGGAGGACAGTTCGGCAAACGCCCTTCCCGTTTGTTAAAGGCTTTTGGCCTGGGTTTTGTGGTTTTGTATAAATTCAAGTTAGCCACGCTAGCGCAGCTGGCGCAACGGTTGTCAAAACGTTGGCAATTAAACATTCAGACCATTATCATGCCATTTGCCGATGCGCCAATTGATGTTGATAATCCGGGAGATATGCTGCGTACAGAAGCCATATTAAAGAAACGCCGCGGTGCCGAATAAACCGACAGCAGACACCGTTAATCAGATATTGAATGTGTCGCTTGATTAATCTGTTTGATCAATGCTGCAATCGCCGGCTGCTCAGGAATATGACGGCCTGACAACCAGTCCCACAACAGGTCATCCTGTTGCTGTAACAATGCTATAAAAGCTTGCTGTTGGCTGTGATCCGCCTGATCAAAATCCTGTTCAAGGTAACGCAACAACAAGATATCCAGTTCCTGCATACCACGACGACAGCGCCAGCGCAGTTGGTTTTTATGCGGCAGTTGGGCTGCCATCTATGGATTACAGTGAGCGACGGCCAACCAGTTCTTTTTTGATTTCCGCAATCGCTTTTGCCGGATTCAAACCCTTGGGGCAGGCACTGGTGCAATTCATGATGGTATGGCAACGATACACCCTGAACGGATCTTCCAACTCATCCAAACGTTCACCTTTGGCTTCATCACGGCTATCGGCAAGCCAACGATAAGCCTGCAACAAAATAGCCGGACCCAGATAGCGATCGCTGTTCCACCAGTAACTGGGACAGGAAGCTGAACAGCAGGCGCACATGATGCACTCATATAAGCCATCCAGTTTTTCCCGATCTTTTGGTGATTGCAAACGTTCTTTGTCAGGCGGCGGCGGGCTTTCTGTTTGTATCCACGGTTTTATCGCTGCATGCTGGGCGTAAAAGTTGGTCATATCCGGAATCAGATCTTTGACCACTTGCATATGCGGCAATGGATAAATCTTGATATCACCTTTGAAATCAGCAATCGCCTTGGTGCAAGCCAGGGTATTGGTACCACCGATATTCATGGCACAGGAACCACAAATACCTTCACGACAAGAGCGGCGGAAAGTCAATGTCGGGTCAATATGATTTTTGATATAAATAATTGCATCAAGAATCATCGGTCCGCATTGCTCTAGATCCACCTCATAGCGATCTATCCGAGGGTTTTCGCCAGTGTCCGGGTCCCATCGGTAAACCTGAAAAGTTCTCACCCGCTTGGCATCTGCGGCGGCAGAAAAATGTTTGCCTTTTTTAATCCGCGAATTTTTCGGTAAGGTAAATTCAGCCATCAAACAATCCTGTTGTATTCTGCGTAACTAGATAGCGCATAAGTTCTCAGTAAACCCGTTTTTTGGGCGGGACAACTTCAACATCATCGGTCAGGGTGTACATATGCACCGGTCGATAATCAATTCTGGTCTGATCGTTCTCCAGCCAGATCAATGTGTGTTTCATCCAGTTTGCATCATCACGATCAGGGAAATCCTCCTGTGCGTGTGCTCCCCGGCTTTCCTTGCGGTTATCAGCAGCCACCATGGTCGTTACTGCATTGCCTAACAGGTTCCTCAATTCCAATGTTTCTGCCAGGTCAGAATTCCACACCATGGAACGGTCACTGACTTTGACGTCAGCAAAACTGGCTGCCACCTTGTGGATTTTCTGAACACCCTGCTGCAAAGTTTCAGCCGTCCGAAATACCGCTGCATCTTCCTGCATCACTTTTTGCATATCAGCACGGATAGATGCTGTCGAGCTTGATCCATCTGCATGCCGGATTGCATCAAAATCACCCAGTAACTTATCCAACTTGTGTTGCTGAACGGCAGGATGTTTTTTATTTCGCTGCATGGTTTCAGCACAACGATTTGCCACCGCACGGCCAAACACAATCAAATCCAATAACGAATTAGAACCCAGTCGGTTGGCGCCATGAACCGACACACAAGCCGCCTCACCAATCGCGTACAAACCAGGTACCACAGAATCCGGGTCACTTTCCTTTAAAGTCACAACTTCGCCATGGTAATTGGTAGGGATGCCGCCCATGTTGTAATGCACTGTCGGCAGAACTGGAATGGGCTCTTTGGTGACATCTACACCAGCAAATATTTTGGCGGTTTCCGCGATTCCAGGCAGACGCTTGTGGATGACATCGCTACCCAAATGCTGCAAGTTCAAATGGATATGGTCAGCGTTTGCACCAACGCCTCTGCCTTCCCGAATTTCTATGGTCATCGAGCGGCTGACCACATCACGCGATGCCAGATCCTTGGCATTGGGCGCATAGCGTTCCATAAAACGCTCACCTTCAGAATTGGTCAGGAACCCGCCTTCTCCACGTACGCCTTCAGTAATCAGGCAACCGGCTCCATACACCCCGGTTGGATGAAACTGGACAAACTCCATGTCCTGCAATGGCAGGCCGGCTCGTAACACCATGCCGTTGCCGTCACCTGTACAGGTATGTGCCGAGGTACAGGAAAAATAACTTCGTCCATAACCACCGGTGGCCAGAATCACGCCATGCGCCTTAAACAAATGCAGCTGGCCTTCGGATAAATCCCAGGCCAGTACACCACGGCAAGTGCCGTCGTCATCCATCAACAAATCAATAGCAAAGTATTCGATGAAAAACTGCGCTTTGTGTTTTAAGGATTGTTGATACAAGGTGTGTAAAATTGCATGTCCGGTGCGGTCTGCGGCGGCGCAGGTGCGCTGCGCGGTACCCTCACCATAATGCGTGGTCATACCACCAAACGGTCGTTGGTAGATTTCCCCCTCATCAGTGCGTGAAAAAGGCACACCGAAATGCTCCAGTTCAATCACTGAAGCAGCTGCTTCACGGCACATATACTCAATAGCGTCCTGGTCACCCAACCAGTCCGACCCTTTGATGGTATCGTACATATGCCAGCGCCAGTTATCTTCACCCATATTCCCCAATGCGGCACTCATACCGCCCTGTGCGGCTACGGTATGGCTGCGAGTGGGGAATACTTTGGTTATGCAGGCAGTGGTCAAACCAGTGGCAGCCAGCCCCATGGTTGCGCGCAAACCGGCCCCGCCGGCTCCCACTACAACAATATCGTACTCATGCACGATCGGTTCGTAGGCTTTGTTCATGCTTTGTTCCTTATCCTGCCAATGGCGCAACGCCGAACGCGATGCGAAGAATAGCCAAAGTGCTCATTACCGATAGTAGTAAGGCCAGTAATTTGACCGCTATCTGTAAAGACACTTCCAACCAGCGGGTATGGATGTAATCTTCAATCACAACCTGCAGTCCCAATTGGCCGTGATAAAAAGCTGTTACGCTGAATAAGATCGCAAACACAGTGTTCCAGGGCAATGCCAGCCATTCACGGGTGGCTGCAAACCCAGCATCACTGGCCACCCCGATAGCCATTACCAGCCACACGGTTAATGCCACTAATAATATCGCGGTCAATCGCTGATGCCACCAATGATGTACCCCATCACGGGCTGAACCATGGTTACGGGCTTTTGCCAGAGGGCTGCGTAAACTCATGACCAGAACCTCCATGCCAACGCAGTCAGCAGCAGCGACAAAATCAGCACCGCCCAGCCAGCTCGGCGTGCGGTTTCCAACTCCAGCCAACGACCCGTATCCCAGATTAAGTGCCGGATACCATTCAGTAAATGATAAAACAGCGCCCAGCCTGCCAATAATGCAACCAGCATGCCGGGAATAGTGTTCAGCAGATCCTGGAAAATTTGCAACGCATGCGGACCGCGATTTAGACAAACCAGCCAAATGGCCCACCCAACGGCGAATGCGGTAAGTAATAAACCGGTAATACGATGCACAATGGATAACACTGAGGTTATTTGCGGCTTGTACACCTGCAAATGGGGCGACATGGGGCGTGCATTACGTTGTGTCATAAGTGTCTGCCTTAAGATTAGAAGTCTATGCAACGGCCATTCTTTTCCCAGTCACCGTACCGAGTGGGCTCAGGGCCGTCGCGACCACCCGTTTCAATCGGAAGGTCAGTCGCAACCGGTTGGATGTCGGCGCTGTCGGTATGGTTACAGTTCGTTGCTTTATCCGCTGCGGTTTCAGTAACAGATTCAGAGTTGCCTGCTTCAGGCATTTGATCAGAAACGTGGCTCATATTCAGACTTACACAGATGTTCCGTCGTATTGTAAATCACCAGAACTTGATGTCCAGCAACAACACCTCAATGATACTGGTACTCTTGCAGATTTAGTTGGATGATGCAGTCTATCCCGTATTTGAGTTGTTTGGAAGTTACCGGAGCAGATGCCGGAGAATTTCTTAATGCTCAGCTGAGTAATAATGTCGAAGCTTTAAATGTAGGAGATCGACAGCTGGCCTGCTGGTGTAATGCCAAAGGCCAGGTTATCGCCACCTTCCTGGTGATTCACACCGCACCTGAAAATTTTATTTTGGTGCTGGCCCACAGCTTATTGAGCATGGTCAGCAAACGACTGCAAATGTATGTGCTGCGTAGACAGGTCAATATTACCGTACCTAATCATTTGCAGTTGATCGCTCCATCACCATTCAAGGATGCTCCAATCTGGCAACAGTTAAATGTCATCAGTTCAGATACTGCTGAAAAATACGACGCGGTTAATGTTTTGCAAGCAAAAGAAATTAATGATGGTCTTTGTTGGCTGGAGCCGCTGACCAGCGAACAATATTTACCGCAAATGCTGGCGATGGAATATCACCAGGCACTGGATTATCGGAAAGGTTGCTATCCCGGCCAGGAAGTCATCGCACGAGCGCATTTTCTGGGGCGGATCAAACGGCGCTTATGGCGTGTTGAACTGGAGACGCCGACAACCGACTTGCCACCAGTTGTTGGGGTGCCTATAGTAAATACAGAAAGTGGGATTCAGGGCCATTTACTAGCTTCAGCCTATACGGGCTCAGCGATAATTGGCTTAGCCATTTTACATGATAATCATAGAGATACAGTGCTAAGTTACGAAGTTAGTGGAAGTTACTACAAAGTTTCAACTTTACAAGCCATTGGAGAAACTGAGCAAAGGAGCTGCAATGTTTAATACCATCCGCCATAGAATTCACCAGCATCTTATGGCAGCGCTGTTAATGGCCTGTTTTGCCTGTACAGCATGGACCCAACCCTTGCAGATGGTTGCCCAGCCAATCTTCCCTGCTGATCAGGCAGAACTGGTTTACCAACCACTGGCTGACTACCTGACTACCCAGCTAAACCGCGAAGTGCTATTGATAATCCCTAGGAATTATCAACAACACTGGCTGGATATCAAAAGCGATACTGTGATTGATCTGGCAATTGAGGAGGCACCGCTGACCGATTACCGGGTTAACTATAAAAACTTTGTTCCACTGGTACGGGGTGAAAATTCCGTTAGCTATTCTTTAGCGGTATTGGACAACACCTATGCCTCCAGAGATGACCTGGTCGGTCTGCCGGTTGCTTCGATGCCGGCCCCCAGCACCGGGTATCTGGTCTTGGCGCGGTGGTATAACAACCCACTCAGCCAGGCACGGATTATTTCAAACTCAACCAGCTGGGATGATGCTGTCCAGCAAATATGGAGCGGCGAAGTCGAGGCCGCCATCATACCCACCAGACTGGCTCAGGATTACCCACAATTTACGATTATTGATACCAGTGTGGAAATGCCGTCGCTGGCAATCAGCGCATCCCCCGATCTGGACCCTGAGTTGTTACAGGCAATAACCGACGCTTTGCTGGCTTTAAGCGACGATCAGGAAAATGCAGATGCACTGATCGAATTGGATATTCAAGGCTTTGTGCCCGCCGTAGCGAATGAATACCGGGGCTATGCGGAGTGGTTGCGTGCCATCAGTGGTGATGATTTTTAGCTCAATGCCTACTTCTGCCTGCCACAGTTGTGCATTGCTCATATAGCAGTTCGGGCACAGATCGAGAGTTCACAATACGAAACAACGCAGGTTGAAGCCACACACTATACTTTAGTTAAAGGTTATAACTAATGTTGAAAGTGTATTAATGATTGATATTCCAAACAGAAATGTTATTGCAGGGAAGCATACATTCGTCATTTTTTTTCTACTTGCCACTACAATTTTCAACACCCCGGCCGTGGCATTGCAAATGGTTGCAGAGCCCATTTACCCCATCGACCAGGCCGAGCAGGTTTATGCACCACTGGCGAGCTATCTTGGCAACCATATCAACCAGACTATAGAGCTCGTCACACCGGCCAATTTTCAACAACACTGGCTGTTGGTCAGACAAGGAAGCAGTCCGGATATTGTCATTGAGGAAGCACCTCTAACTGATTTTTGGCTGCGATATAAAGGATATACCCCACTGGTTCGAAGCGAACGCGCCTTGAGCTTCTCACTGGTTACCTTAAGCACCGAGTATCAAAGCATCAACGATTTATTCATGCTGCCGATTGCCACCATGCCTTCACCAAGCACTGAATATTTAATCCTGACCCGATGGTTTGAAAATCCGTTCTGGCAGCCGCAAATAGTTTCCAGTTCAACCAGTTCAGCTGATTCGGTCCAGCTATTGTGGGATGGTGTGGTCAGTGCCGCCATATTGCCAACACCGATAGCTGAAACCTACCCTCAATTTCGAACCATTCGCACCAGTGAAACAATGCCGGGGCTGACCATTAGTGTAGCCCCTTGGGTGGATAAGGCACTGCAACAGCAATTGCAACGCATACTGCTTTCGCTGAACGATGACGCCGGCAACTACACCGTGCTGGACGAATTAAACCTTGATCGTCTGGTGCCTGCGATAAAATCTGAATACCTGGGTTATGCAGAATGGTTGCGCAAGATCAACATTTACAATTTTCCTGAGATTTTTGCCGAGGCCAGCTCAAATCAGCAAGAGGTGGGCATCGCCACCCTCGAATAAACTTTTATCTGCACAGCCATATTCAGCCAGCTATTTATTTTTGCGAAACCAAATAGCATATCCAGCCGGCATCTGCTTCACCCTCGGTCTGAACTGAATAGATACCATCGCCCTCGTTGCTCTCTTCATCGGTGCCTTCCCAATAAACCTGCACTCTTGAAAAGCCTGCTTCCTGCAGTATTTCCTGTAATTCCGGTAGTGACCACAACCGCCAGTTGTAGTTAAAAGCTTTATTCATTCGTGAACCATCAGGAAATTTGAAATGAATCTGGCAATTCATATGATGGTTAATTGGATTGAACCGGTGCTGATCCCACACATAAGTAAATTCACCGATCTGTTGATCCTCACATTCACGCTCCTCCTCCAATTCCTGGTGCGCTTCATAACCGCCATAAGCGTCCATGAACAAGATCCCATCCGGCATCAGTGATTGATAAACGCGCCGAAAATATTGACACAGACTTGCCCGCTCCAAAAACAGATAGTAGCTAAAATTCATTGCCAGCACTGCATCTACCTGGGTAGTTGTGGGTTGCTTGACATCACCATGAACCATTTGGATGCGCTGTTGCTGCTCTGCATTCAAATGATCAAGGTTATGCAGCCTGCCCCATTCCAGCACCTCAGTATCCAGGTCGATAGCTATTGCCTGGTTTTTCTTGTTCCGTCTAACCCAGTCACAGGCAGTATTAGCAGTACCACAAAAGTCCTCACGTAATAATCGCAATGCTCTACCGTTCAACTCTTCAAATGTATCTGCCACAAACCCAAGTTCGGCCTCAGTATCCTGAACCGAATTCTGGTATAAGGCATGCCGATCTGCCCTGGCTGCGGATGTGACTTTATTTTTTTTACTCACGAACTTTAATTCCTATAAACAGATAGTGGCGGCTTCAGTCAAAAGCTGTAGCCTGAAAATGCCCAGAATGATTGAAAATGCCGGAACTAACTATCGGCAAATCTTTGATTTAACCTGAGGCTTTTAGTTAGCTTCATCTTTTAGCGTTGGCCAGGCTGCTGCCAGGTATATAAACATCGACCATAGTGTTAACACTGCAGCAATGATCAATAGCAGCAAACCAATGTGAAATATAGGAAATACCCAAATAGGCTCACCGTATAACAAAAACCCGATGGCGGTTAGCTGGACTGTTGTTTTAACTTTACCCAGCATTCCAACCGAAACCAGTCCCCGGCGCCCGATTTCAGCCATCCATTCGCGCAATGCTGACACAGTGATTTCCCGGCAGATAATCACCGCGGCTGCAAGTGCCAGAAAAATATCCGGATGCTGCTGTACTACCACGATCAAAGCTGCACTAACCATTAGCTTATCTGCCACAGGATCTAAAAATGCACCAAAGCTACTGGTTTGGCCGGTACGCCGCGCCCACCAGCCATCCAGCCAGTCAGTCGCACTGGCGACAATAAAAATCACCACCGCCAACTCATTGGCCCAGGATAACGGCAAATACAACGCCAGCACCAGCACCGGGATCAGCGCGATACGAAACAGCGTCATAATAATTGGGGCGTTAATCGGCATCAAGAATCTAACATGGCATCGGCTGCACATTATCGCCTACTTTGCTGTATCCCTGCTACCTGGTCATTTCAAATAGCTGCCCTCGAGCATATACATTGATTCTCGTCCACCATCGGAACTATCAGCGAAAATGCATCAGACATGCTTGATTGCTTGTCGATAACACTTAATATACGCAGTATCAGCCACGCTGGAACCACAAATAAATAGCATTATTCCAGCTGCCAAGTGTTATTCTGGGTGCTGATTACAATGCGTTCTGATCATGAAATCTGTTTATTTGTGTATTGGCCTGTTAACTGTTTTAAGTTGGGTATCGACAGCCCAGGCAACCACCATCTACCTGATACGTCATGCTGAAAAGCAAGTCACCAACCCAGATGATCGAGACCCAGGCCTTACAGAAACGGGGATAGCCAGAGCTGAGCATGCCGCATTAATTTTGCGCAGCATCAATTTCACAGCCATTTACAGTTCCGATTTTCAGCGCACCCGGCTAACGGCAGAAATCATCAGAGGATCACGTGAATTGAATATTACAATTTATGATCCACGGGAACTGCCGGCATTTGCAGAACAACTTAAAGCCGCACCCTCAGAGGATATTTTTCTGGTTGCAGGCCATAGCAACACCACCCCTGAACTCGCTCAGTTGCTGAGCGACAAATCGGTGGAGCCCATCGATGAATCGATCTACCACAATCTTTACCGGGTGGAGATAAACAGTGATGGCTCAAGCAGTGTTGATTTGCTGACTGTCCCACCTTTGTCTACCGCAGTCGATCAATAACCAGCTTATCTTTGGTTTAAACCGGCAGACCGCATTACTGCCATTGCCCGGGATCGATTCCATAATATTTCTGCAGCTCCTGAAATAATTCTGGATGCCGGCGCTGCAAAGCCTGGGGTTGCTCATAGAAATGTTCGGTAACAACTGCAAAAAACTCTGCTGGGTTGGTTGCACCATAGTGCCTCATGAGCTTACGCTGCCCACGATAAGCATCTCGCTGAAGTACAGCATACTCATCTGACAGTATTTTTGCCCAGCGGCGATAACTGGCCGAATCACGCAACAACGGTGAACCGTTGGCAACGCCGGATTCCTGATCCAGCTGATGAGCAAACTCATGCAATACAACATTCTCTCCGTCACTGAAATCGCTTGTGCCATGCAACACATCATCCCAGGACAATACAACTTTTCCATTGCCCCACGATTCCCCCAACCGACCCTGCACACTTTCGGTTACAACACCACCTGCGCTCAGCTCTTGATGCGGCGCCTGATAAGCATGTGGATAGACATAAATATACAGCAGTTTTTCATACACTGTGCTGGGTTGATGCAGGATTAACAGGCACGCTTCTGCGGCAATGGTTACCCTGATTTCATCGCTCATTTCCAAATCAGCGCAACCAATAAATTCCTTTTTAAAAAGAAAATACTGGATCAGCTGTTCCAATCGCTGGCGCTGTGTTTGATCCAAACGTGAATAAATCGGCAGGTTGTTATTAAGTATGGCGCCCCATTCAGCAGGAAATGGCGTTTGCATTACCCGTCGCCGCTGGTAGCCTGGCCACCACCACAGATAAGTGCCTGTTACGACCATCAGTATCAAGATGGTCAGTGAAATCCATAACATTTAACTACTTATTAAAATCACATCAGTAACGCTACATACATTGCTGATGTAACTTCACAGTTAAGAACCCAAATCTGCTTGTCAGCTGATTTCATTCAATAATCAACACTGAACTCATGCGACCAAGCCTGCCACCAAAGCCAATCCTTTATCTAAAATACCGACAAAATCGGTGACTGCTTGTGCTTTGCCAACTGCAGAACGCATTTGCCGAAGTTTGGCTTGGGCTTTTGTATTCAAACTTTGCAACTCGGTAGTAATCTGATCAGCATTGCCCTGCCATTGGTCCATGACTTTGCCGCGCAGTACATCAATTTGAGTAGCCAGTTTTTTCTCAGCGTCATCAACCTGAGTAGTCTCTTCACCCAGGGTCAACAACTCAATCGATGCATGTTGCATCTTGCCGCGCAGGAAAATCAAATACTTTAATAAGTCGAGTTTGTCTTGAGTAGTCATTCTAATTCCCTCTATTCGTTGGGCGCTGCGGTATTGGCCTTCAACGTTTCATACTGTTGTTTGATATTGGTTGCATAATTGATCAGCTCTGCCAGATTCACCTGCTGGTTGGATTTTATCGCGCTAATCAGCTGCAGCTGAGAATTAGGCAAGGCACCGTAACCGTTATAAATATTTTTATACAAATCCAATTGCTGTGTCATTTGATCATTCAGGGTCAATAAGCTATCCAATGCTGAGCTGTCATTGTTTTGAATCACATTGCGGGCAAAACCCGGGCTTTGATTCTGATATTGGGTTTCAGCATTCAGCGCTGTAATGACCATGGCTTCCTGGGCTTTATCGGCGAATTTCTGCAATGGCCCCATCCCTTCCTGCAAAATCTGGGTGAGTAGCTCTGAACGTTTATTTTCCAGGTATGCCTTGGCCAGATTGGAAGCGATGGTGGAAAATAATGCCAGATCCTTGGAGGTGACCGCAGTCGTTTTGACCCCCAGCGTGTTCAGCTGACCCAACAATGAACTGGCGGCGCCATCAAATTTCTGTGCTTCACTGGCCGGATCAAACTGGGTACTGCTGTCAGCGCCTGATAAAGCCAATAGCAAACCGGCGTAGTCCAATAGCTGGGTATTCATTGCTGACAGGGTTTGACGCATATCCGCTACCGAAGCAAATAACGGCTTATTCGGTTGCGTACTTGGATCACTCGGTGCTGGGTAAGCCCAGACAAAATCCTGATCCGCTGGGAAGTTAATTAACAACTGTGGAACAAGGGCGTTGTCACCCCCTGTAATTTTTGCCTTGAATTGATCCAGCTCAGTTTGATACACGGCCTGAAGCGCTTGGTCGGACTCATTTTTGAGCGTTGATATAGCACTTTGGTAATCCTGAAATGGTTGTGTATCCAGCTGGTTAACCGCTGCACAGGCGGGTAACAATAATATAAGCCCAACCAGATATAGACCTCGATAGATTCGCCGGTTTGTCCGCCGATATAATTGGTTCTGCTGCATAACCCCTCCGTTGTTATTAATCAATCTCAAGCGTAGTCCATCTTACACCATCGCTGGCAATGATAATAAACATCAAAAAGCAGCCATTTGTGGCATATTTCAATCTGAATATTCAGTTTTCGGGCGTTCACATAACTAGGTGATGAAAATCGCTGTTATTCTGCATTTGAGCTGGGCTATGCTAGTCGTCTTAAATACACAATGAGCGGGAAATCGTATGTCGGATGAATATCCAGACAATCACCTGGCGATGGCAGAAGTTGTTTTGCCTGCAACCGACCTGTCTGAAACTCTACGCTTTTTTATTGATGAGCTGGGATTTCGGATGGATAGTATTGCTCCCGCAGATGACCCACAAATTGCCCAGTTAAGCGGCTTTGGCTTGAACTTGAGATTGGATAGCAATCATCAAGGTGAACCCGGGATGCTACGACTGAGCACGTCCAAGCAGCGCTCTACGAGTAAATTAACTGCGCCTAATGGAACCACCATTCAATTTGCCCCTACCAAGCCGCCATTGCAGATGCCGGCATTACAACCCAGCCTGACTATTCAACGACTTGCTGGTAACAATCATGCCTGGAAAACAGGCCGCGCCGGGATGCTCTACCGTGACCTGATTCCTGATCGTCAGGGTGGTTGTTTTATCGCCTCGCATATCCGAATCCCAGAAGGCGGACCAGTGCCAGATAACGTCCATTATCACGATATCCGTTTCCAGATGATTTACTGCTACCGTGGCTGGGTTCGCCTGGTGTATGAAGATCAGGGTGATCCCTTTGTGATGCAGGCCGGTGACTGTGTGTTACAACCACCACTTATACGACACCGGGTTTTGGAGGCATCTGATGGTCTGGAGGTTATCGAAATCGGCAACCCTGCCAGCCACATGACTTACCTGGATCATGACATGCCGTTACCCACAGACGAATATAAGCCTGAAAGAAACTACCAGGGTCAGCAATACACCTTTCATCAGGCTGACAAAGCAGTATGGTGCAACGGGCTTCAGGACCAGTTTGAAGTTTGTGATTTAGGCATTTCAGCCGCCACTAACGGCTTGGCATCTGTGCGTGTCATCCGTCACAAGGGAATAACCACTTCGGATGGTAAGCTTGCAGTGCATCATCAGGCATTGGCATTTTGGTTTGTACTACAAGGACAGTTGCTGTTATCAGTTGAGCAACAGGCAGATAACAGTTTGTCCACCGGCGATAGTTTTGTTGTGCCTCAGGGGTTGGGATATGCTTTGACTAAATGCTCCAGTGACCTGGAATTATTAGAGGTATGTTTACCGGAATAATCAAACTCGGTTAATAAGCCAAAATAGATTAAAGGAACCTCTGATTTAATCAGGCATGACCGCGAGCGAGTTATTTTTTGTGCAGGATAGTGTCTTTTTGAACGCAGGCATAGTGGGCTACGTCAAGTTTAAAAAGTGCTGTCATGCGCAAAAAAAGCTGCTCCCCAAGGGGTTACGCCCGAAATGCGTCAAGACAAGGCGTCGTTGTGCAGTGCAATAGCTGGCTATTGCCAAGCAACGCAACGCAGGATTGGCGGATTTCGGGCAGTAACGCGGCCATATCTGATTAAATCAGAGGTTCCTATAGATAATTGCCTGGTAATTTTGCATTACCAACCAGCCCTTCTTCCACTGACCACAGCAGCAGACTTGGTTAATATTTAAACTCCAGTACATTTCCTGCTGGGTCTTTGATAATGAATTTCCCGGATTCGGTTGGCCTGCACTGTTCTTTTATCACCGGCGGCAATACATAACTTAATTGTTTTGTATTGCACCATGCCACCATGGCTAACCATTCAGCTTTATCTAAAACCGGACCAAAATGATCAATAGTGGTTGTCGGTAGGTTTTCAGTTGCCTGATGCAAGGTAAGCTGATGTCCAAAAAACATCACATCAAACCAGCTTCCTGCATCCCGGCTGATTTCACAACCTGGTATTTCCTGATAGAAATTTTTGGCTACTGTCAGGTCTTGCACTGCAAATGACAAATGAAATGCTTTACTCAAACCTTTTCCTTACTTTTGATGACGAAACGATCACAGCCCAGACCGGCATATAAGCCTTTACCAGGGAAACCCACACAAATCGATCTTTGCTGGTGTGAGCACCGTACGATCAGCTGTTAACAACATACAATTCGCCTGCCATAAACGCTTACCATCCGGCTGATCAAACCACAATTCAGATTCAACCTGTTGCCAACCCAACGACGAATAGTAGCTTAATAGCCCATCAGCACACAGCAGTAGCGCACATTGTCCAGCTAATCGACCGAACCAATCCTGTTCTGTTTTTACCAACAACTGCGAGGCTAAGCCCCGGCCACGAAAAGCCGGTACCGTTATCAGGTTATTGAGCCCGGCAATCAGCACCGGTTGGCCATCGAAACGCGCCTGCCGGAGCACCAGGCTGTAACAACACGCCAACTCTCCATCAAGCATCCCCAGAAAACACCAGTCCGGTATCGCCCAGGCAGTCTCACGTACAATATCGAAACCACCAAACTCAGTTTCGGCCAACGCCTGGAGCTGTTGTTGCAAACTTGTTGCAAGCTCCTGGTGTCGTTTAGAAATTATTTCCATGAACTATCTCGACATCATGCAAAACAGATGTATTTGTGGTTATTGGTTGTTTGATAATTTAAACGAGTACATCACTACCGGGGCAGGCTCACCATTTACTGCTGCATAAAGTTTTTGGGCCGAAATATTATGATGCTCAGTTAATACCCAGGCTTCTTTGCAACCCAGTTCTCCCCCAAGCTTAAACAGTGCCTGCAGTAATCTGCGACCAATACCCTGCCGTTGATATTCCTCGGCAACGCCAACCTCGTTGATCCACAACTCAACGGATTTATCCGGATGCACATAATCCACCGCCGACGCGATACCGACGACCACATTCCCATCCATTGCCACAGCCAGGTGATGCCGCGGATCTGTTAAGAATTCGATACTCAACTTCGGTTGCACAGCGTAATCGAATACGTCAGCATTCAGATGCTCCAGTACCTGCGTGTCCGCAGGCCCTAAAATGCGAACTTCAATCGTCATGTGGTCACACCTTTCTGACAAATTCAGACTTCAACTGCATTGCTCCAATACCACTGATTTTGCAATCGATATCATGATCATCGTCTACCAGGCGGATATTTTTTACTTTTGTACCGACCTTAACCACCAATGATGAACCTTTGACTTTAAGATCTTTGATCACGGTCACAGCATCACCGTCATTAAGGGTATTGCCATTCGCGCCTTTGAATGTGTTTTCGTGCTCAGCATTTTCAACTGTCACACTTATTGACCATTCGTGTGCGCACTCCGGACAAACATACATATTTCCGTCTAAATAGACGTATTCTGAATCACATTGTGGGCATTCTGGTATATCAGTCATGTATATTCCGCCTAAAGCTTGATTGGTTTGCTGTACCTTACTCAGCGCCTCTGATCACTCGATAAATCGCATCAATATGCACATCGGCAGCATCCAGGACCGGAAAGCCACAGTCATGACCTTCAAATGCCAGAAACAAATCAGTTCCTCCAAGCACAACGATATCGGCGCCCTGCTTTGTACATAAATCTTTGCCGATGGAAAATAGTGTCTCTCGTTGTTGGTCGGTCGAATACCCCGCCACTGCCATCCCAATATATGCCTGGTGGGCCTGCTCCAGCAATCCGCCTGGCGGCAACCGTACTTCGAATGCCGAAAGGCCACCATAAAGCTGCGAATTCATGACCACTTTGGTGCCCAATAGTCCTATGCGCTGATAGCCGTTGCGGCTAAGTTCTGCTGCCAATTCAGGCACCGCATTGATGATCGGTAATGGCGTAATTGGTTCAAACTCAGGTATACAGAAATGGCTTGCCAATGAGGGAATCGCCAGCTGTTCTGCTCCAGCAGCTTTAAGCCGTTGCCCCAGGACAGCAAACTCCTGAGCCTGCTTTACCGGGCTGCCATTCAGCATATTTTCCATTAATGTTGTGATTTGGGCATGCACAATGGTCAGCTCCATCTGAACACCGCCTGCTGCACAGGCACTGGTTAAGCCCCGATAATAATACGCTGTAGCTGCTGGGCCGCAGCCGCCGATAAGGCCTATATGCATGGATATATTTCCTTGTTCAGATTATTTTCCAGCTCAGGTCGTATAGTTTAGAGCAGTGACCAGTATATTTGTGCCAGCTTCTTCACCCCCAGCAAAATCAGCTTTTCATCAAGACCAGAAAAACCCATTAATAGCCCACCACGACCAGGCTTTGACAAATAATATGGCTCGATAGGATAAACACCTACGCCAGTTGCCTTGCATGTTTCTATTAATAAGCTGATGAAATCTGGTTTTCGCCGTTTAAACCAGACCACCAGATGAGTACCGGCATTTGAGCCACTGATTTGAATCTCGTCACCCAACTGCTCAGCCAGAGCGGATACCAACTGCTGTCTGTTGGCTGCATAACGGCGGTTCATGCGGCGCAAGTGCCGCTGATAGCCGCCTGATTGCATAAACATAGCCAATATTCGTTGGTAAATGACCGGGTTGCCCCTATCAATCAGCCATTTCATATCGCTGAACGGCCTTACCAATTGTAACGGCAGCACCATAAAACCAAGTCTCAGGCTGGGAAACAGTGATTTGGCAAAGGTACCCAGGTAAATGACCGGATTATTGTTACTGAGGCTGGCTATCGCTTCCAGTGGCCGGCAATCGTAACGGAATTCACTGTCGTAATCGTCTTCGATCACATAAGTATTGGTACGCACCGCCCAGCTTAACAATTCAAGCCGCCGGCCAACCGGCATCACCACACCTGTCGGGAACTGGTGAGATGGCGTTACGTAAATCAACCGGGCAGTATCGGCTGCCTGTATCAATCCAGTGGGATTAAGGCCTGAAGAATCCACATCAGCCGGTAATATCTGTGCACCCACTGCTTCAAATGCCTGCCTTGCTCCCTGGTAAGCAGGTTCTTCAAGCACTGCGATATCACCCGGGTCCAATAAAATTCTGGCGCAAAGGTCCAATGCCTGTTGTGATCCGCTGGTAATCACAATTTGTTCCGGCGTCGTTTCCACTGCTCTATATAACTGCAAGTGTCTTACCAGTTGTCGTCTTAGCTTTAAATCACCTGCCGGATCACCGTAATCAAAAGCGCCGTTATTGATAACTTTTGAATGCAATCGTTCCAGTTCCTGTACGGTGTCCCGGTCTGGCCGGGTAACGCCATATTCAAAATCATAATCAAGTTTTTGCCTGGTACAGGCCAACCCCCTACCGTCTTGAGCCGCTTTAACTGCGCGTTTGCCATTTTGCGACAAGTGGGTTGAAACCACCCCGGAAGGCAGCTGGGCTTTTTCAGCTTGAACTGGGGTCAGCATGTCATCAGGCAATGTTTGGGATACATAAGTACCCGATTTCGGCAAAGCTATAAGGTACCCTTCCGCCAATAACTGTTCATATGCCGCCAGCACAGCATTTCTGGATACTTTCAGTTGTTTTGCCAATTCCCGGCTACCTGGCAGGCGTGAGCCGCGCTGATAGTCTTTTTGACGAATAGAATGACGTAATCCGCGGCTGAGCTGTTGATACAAAGGCCCGTCACCATCCATGCTGATCATTTCAACTGGTACCTCTAATTAATAAAAAACTGGATCTTTGATAGAACCAAACTTCAGCTTAGCATTAAGCCACAGCAACAACCAATAGTATTGATCGTGACCAGGCAACTAGAAAAATCAGCAAAAACAAAACTGAAACGCATTCCTGAACGTGGCTCTTATGATAGAGCGCTTGCTTATGCCATTCTGGATGAGGGCTTGATCTGTCATGCAGGTTTTGCCATCGACAAAGACGTGTATGTGATACCCATGGCTTACGCACGCATGCACGACACCCTGTTACTGCATGGTTCCGTAGCAAGCCGTCTGGCCAAGTCATTAAGTACCGGTATCAATCTCAGTGTCTGCGTCACCCATCTTGATGGATTGGTTCTGGCCAGATCAGTCTTTGAGCATTCAATGAACTACCGATCGGTTGTTGCCTTTGGCAATGCCCACGCCATTACGGATGAATCTGACAAAAATGAAGCACTCAAAGTACTTACTGAACACCTGATCCCCGGGCGTTGGGATGACGCCAGGCAACCCAACCGAAAAGAGCTGGCAACAACCACCGTATTATCGATGCCGCTACAGGAAGCCAGCATAAAAACACGCTGCGGCCCACCCAAAGACCTTGAAAAAGACCTGGACTATCCCACCTGGGCCGGCGTTATTCCACTGACAACGCAAGTCGGCAAGGCCGAGCCCGATGCCATAGTCCCTGAGAATATGGATGTGCCTGATTATGTTCGCCGGTATACCCGTGCATAGCAGTAATCAGATGCCAGCATTGCTACCAGGTATTAACAGGAGCCAATGATGTCGATCAAACTCTATTCAGGGCCGCTAAGCCTGTTTTCGCATAAAGTAGAAATAGTGCTGCGTGAGAAAGGTTTGCCTTTTGAACGTGAAATGGTTGCTTTCAACCAGGCAACCGGTTATTCACCCAAACACCCGGATGTGCTCAAGCATAACCCCAAAGGCCAGGTGCCGGTATTGGTTGATAATGAGCTGGTGTTGTTTGATTCAACCTTGATTATTGAATATCTGGAAGATGCTTATCCAATGTCTGCGTTGATGCCAAAGGACGCAAAGCTGCGTGCACAATGCCGGTTACTGGAATTAAAAGCAGATGAAGTATTGCTGCCGTTGGTGGTAAAGCTGATGTATCGCACCGACCCGCCTGACCCAGATGCCGATCCGGTTTTACAGCAGCAGAAAGAAGCTGCCGGCGCTTTGGCCGAAAAGAAAATCGAGGCAATTTACCAGCAACTCGACCAGCAATTAACTGATAAAGACTATTTCATTGATGAGTTTTCAGTGGCGGATATTGCGATGTTTATGACCATTTTATTTACCATGCGGCTGCAGGGGCCGAAGCTGACAACTTATAGTTTTTTGTCGCAGTGGTATGAACGGGTTAAAAGCCGTCATAGTGTTAAACAGGTTGCTGAAAGTGTTGCTGAAGCTGATCGTGTGTTATCAAAGTTTTAAACCTTGCAATAAGTCTTATTGATTAAATAGAGCTTGATCATCAATCAAACATTGAGTGCGTGTTTTTTATTCCCTACGCAATTAATTACGGGCGCTGTGTGCCAACACATTAAGTGTGTCATGGATACGATCGAGGTGTGCCTGCTCAATTACACGCCAAACCGCCGAATTTGTACTCATATCTTCAAGCTCTGCCGTGCTCAGTCCCAGTGGCAAAAGATCGCCAATAAAAATGATCATCAGCTCTTTTTGACGGGATTCGTCAGTCAGATATACCAGCCGAGCGTAAGCAAAATCGTGCGGTAACGAATAGCCTTTGCTTGCCAGAAATTGCCGCGCCATTGCACCATCGCTACCCTGTCGCCTTTTGCGGTTTGGATCAAACTTGACCGCATCAGTATCAACATAAAACTGATAGTCGCCTAAAACTGCCCGCAATGGCGAGTCATCGTAGTTATAGGTATAGGTTTTGCCAGGCAAGTAAGCCTCGTACTGTATCCAGTACACGCTTTTCAGTTTGTTATCACTTGTGGTTTCGACAAAAAAATGTTGCTCAGTGTCAGCCACCCCATAAAGAATAAACTTTTGGCCCCCGATATGCCGAAACGCAGGGTCAAATCTAAGCGTGGCAGCCGGATCATGTTCGGAAATCAGGTCATTGCCAGATACAGTCCGGCTGAGGTTGGTAAACTCTGGTGCAGTAGTAAAGCGACCGCGATCCGAGAAATACCAGTGAGCAATTGCCCCCCCAGCGACCGCAAGCACGAGAAAAAGCAGAATCAGTTTTTTCATAACGCCCTATTGTAGTGGCTTATGCCAACTACTGTCGTCTCATCTATGACGAGTACTCGGTGTACTCTCTCGGCCAACACAAAGAGAGAAAGTATTGGGTGTTAATTATTATTGTCACAGTAGCAATACCTGCAATGCTATTCCACCAGCGCAACATACAAAGGAGAACCCAGCAATACGTCTTCCGTAGTTAGAAAGCGTTTGGCTACGAACTCAAGCTTCTGCAGTGGAACATCCGGTACATGTCCAATACCTTCTGCCAAGCTGCGAACTGCCGGATAAACTCCATACATTGAGTCCTCATATTCATCCGCTGAAGGTTCCCGGAGTGCTTCAGCAATCTCTGCCACAACAGAAGGATTGGTATAGTACCAGGCCGCAGGCTCTGGAATTCCACTACCAATAACATGTGCCAGCGACCCGACAAGCCCCAACATGCGTTGCTGCTCCGGTGCACCCGAAATTGAACCAGCGAAGAGTACCAATTGTGGCCGATTTGTTTCATCCTGGCCATGACCTGTGAAGTGAATCGGCGCCCATCGCATATACATAGTTCCATGAAAAAAAAGGCCTGGGCTGGACACGGTTCCCAACGATTGTTCGTCTAGAGAATCTAGCACCGCATTGAGCTTGGAAATCAAAGTCTCTTTATCTGCAGTTTTTTTGATTGCCCCGGCTATAAGTTTTAAATCGATCGATAGCTCTGACGAAAGTTTTTCCCTCAGCTTCACAGGCAATTGCTCATACAGCATCTGTATCTTGGATGGAGCAATATAGAGATAGTACTTCATGGTTTTACCTCGTTTGGCAAACTTCCTCCATTGTGAACTAACGCCAAACTACAGCCGCCGCCCATCGCTATGCTCAGGCGGTCGGCTGGAGCTTTGGCTAGGTAAAATGTTTCAAAAAATCTGAATATCTCATTTTCCCAAACCTAAGCGTATATACACACACTCATGGACAGGTGAATGTGACCCCTGTGCCGACATTCCCGCTACCATCATTCAGCGGAATCTGGGTAGTTTCAATGGTCACACCGTTCAGGATGTTTCCCTCAGCGTCAGTACAAACCACGGTTGCATTGCCATAACCAGACAGCGTGCCGTATACACCGCTGGCTATCCTGAGGCCACCTGCTGCGAAAGCGGTGGTTATTAATGCCACAACCAGCATACCGGCAATCATTCCTGTCGCAATCAGCCCAAGTGTTTTGTGTTCTTTCAAAAACATTTTCATGTTATTGCTCCCTTATTGAATTAAAAATTGAAGCGCGAGGCGTCTATTAGTATCGCCTGCGCTACTACAAATTGACGAAATACTTCTTGACCTCCCTTAAATAGTCCGATCATTTCCACGCGCTGGAATCTGAGCCACGAAAACAACCTGTTTATTGGAACCTTCAAGCGCCAGCCTTTGCCTAAGCACTTATTCAGTTGACCAATTGTGATTAATTTTACTACATATTCCCCACATCGCTGTGGAATAATATAGACACCTATCATGGGTATATAAACTCTAAACAGCTGAATCAGCTACGATCTTGCACCTATTGCATTGATTTATGTTGTTTTTTTGATTTAGAGTTATGCATGCCATGTGCCATGATCTACTCAATCCCGGCAATGTTGTAATACCCAAATATGGGGCCAGAGTGTAGATGTAAAGTACCGAAACTGATGCCCCAGCCTTGGTAGCAACACAATGACCTGTTTGCTAATTGTTTAAAAACTTATAGGTAAGCACATATTTATGTTTGCCTTCTTGCTGAATTATTTCCATCGAGCCTGATATATTTTTCAGTTCGCCACTCCCGGAGCCTGGAAGAATTATCACTTCCAATGATTGAATCTCGCTGGACATGTAGCCATTGTGAATAAGGGTAAATGATCCGTTTTTCCCATCCACAGCACCTTCAAACTCTTCAATAGCAGAGTAAGCAGCTGTGCCACTGTCTGTTCTTTTGCTTATCATTTGGCCAGTGCCAGCGCCCTCAACATCACCAGTATATTGCTTATTGATGATCATTCTTCCAGCGGGAGCATTCTCATCTTTCTGTGGTTCAAAATTGACTTCAAAAGTGCCTGATGCAGACATAACATTATCCTTTTCGATTGCTTCGCTTACTATTGAAAACATGGCTGCCGTAACCATGAAAGTTATAATTGTTCTTGAAATAATTGATCTCATTTATTGCACCCTTGACAACACGTAACGTTTCATACCAAGGCAAAAAGCATGCGCAACAGGCTGCTTTTCCAGGCTGCATGCCTTTGTTATGTTGTGCCATATTCTGTTAGTAGCTTTTTTACTTTCTCATATTCCTTAAGCCTTTCAAAATCTTTTTCTGTTGGCTCTGAGATTCTACCCAAATCCATATTGTCAGTGACATCCGCCAGTTTAACCACTCTGGCTATCGGGTTTGCCGCTGCTCTCGTTGCGGCTTCAATCCGGCTTTCACCTGGTTGTTTTGTTAGCGCATCAATCGCAACTATTACATCAGGATGAAATCCTTCATCCCTTAGATCATCTAAACTGACTGGCGTATCTTCTACAACATCGTGCAAAACGGCCGCCATTTTTTCAAACGGCCTATCTACAGCAAACATCAGCCGTAGCGGATGAAATACATATGGACTGCCTGCTTTATCAGTATCTCCTGCATGTTCCTTTGCAGCTATTTCAATTGCTCTTTCGATAGTACTCATGAGTTAACAGTCCTTATACAGAAAAAAAATAACGCCTCAATCAACCGACACGTCTGTGGCCGGCTGCATTGACTCGTTGGGCCAATTAGAATCTTCATTCGCAACAACGGGCAAATAGGTGCCATTCTTACCAAGTTCATTTACCCATATTTCAAATAAGTATGTCCGGTCTCGATCAATCGGGCTTCTTGGTACATCGTTACTAATAACGTGGCGTGTGATATTGGTAAATTCACACCGATACGTATCAGAGTCGTGTAATGAACCTCTGGTGATTAATTGTGTGTGTTTTTCAAAATTAAAACGTTCATACCCTGATTCTGTTTGCATACCTAAATTACATGTATATTGACTTGCATTTTCTTTAACTTTAGAGGAAAAACCAAACTCAATTTTTAGAGAAATGACATCTGAAACAAACGAAACGATTTCTGCTTTAGGGAATGGGTCATTAGGTGATTTTGGGAAGAAAAATTCGTCACCTACTACAGGGTTGCCGTTTTTCTCCAGAATTAGCTTATAGTAAGTCTCTACGCCCTGGGAACCAGCAGGAGTAGTTATCGAAAGAAAACAAAATATTAATAGTATACTGCTCTTTGACATAAATTATACCCATTACTCCTGAGCTGGAAATCCAAGACTGCTGTAATTTGCAAATGAAGCGCCGCGTAGTCGAATTGACGCCTTTGTTAGGTATTTTCTCTTTTAACCACACCTTGCAGCACCATAAACGTAATAAGTAAATACGCTACTGTAGCAATATGTTTCACTATAATATTAAGTGAAGCTCCAGATTGGTAAGCAAGCCAAGCATCGGTGACCGGCATTACAGTGCCAAACAATGCCGCCCATAAAAGAATTTTGTAGCTGCGAAGGTAAAGTAAATACCCAATTATAAGGGCCGCAAACAAGGTCCGAGATGCATAGATTTTTATCCAATCCAAATCTGCGTGAGATGCTAATTCAGTGCCCCGTAAATTTGCAAATTCCAGTGGGTCTAAAAAAGCAAACCCCGCGTAAAAACCTTGCAGTAAAGTCATCAGAAAAACCAATATAAACCCAGTTTTATTTAGCATATTAAATACTCTTCCTGTATCGTTTTATCTGAACTTAACCCACGCCTAACCATTTACTAAATTGGCTATTCGCAACGCAATTACAATATTCAATAAGTATTGTGAAAGGCTCTAGCTCCAGCACATACTGAATTCGCAATTCATAATGGGTTAAAACAAATTAATGAACCGAACTAAACATATCATTAAGACCATCAATTGTTAGCTATTTAGATGGTAATTTTCATTACAATATTACTCTGATATTAACAAGCCAATAACCATTTATAGGACTGGTAGTCTATGGCTGCATTGCTTTGGCACAAAACACAATACTATCGAATTGCACCTACTATACGCTCCGCCAACTCCACACTGATCCCCGGCACCTGCATAACCTCCTCCACTCCTGCCTGTCGCAACCCCTGCATCTTGTTAGAGCTTTTTCTTGTATACACTTGCTTCAGATACAAAATAATCACTCTTGTCTATAAATTTCCAGTTTCTTTTATCTAAAGTTATCTCTGACATTCCAGATTTATCACCTGTGCCAACATAGATTTCTTTGTAACCGAGTTGTTTTGCCAAATCCTCTATTTTTGCAATGAGTTGCTCGCCTATACCTTGCCTGCGATATTCAGGTGCAACAAGTAAACCCGCAAGCCATGGGAAATAGTCAGGATATGTTGTTACTGACTCCATTTTTAATGCGGCTGTACCACAAATACTACCGTTAACAGTAGCCACAACCGCGATTGGCAACTCTGCTCGATTGGCTGAATTCTTTATATCTGTTTCTGCGTCGCCCGGTCCTTCTACACCGTAATATGGTTCCCACTCCGATTCAAAAAGCTTTTTTAGGGTAGGTAAAGCTTCGGGGAGATCGGCTAGCAGCTCAATTTTCAGATTATCCATTTTTGTAGCTCTAACGGTTGAGTTCAGGGGCCACCGACCGTAGGGAGGGAACCAGGGGTATAGCGAAGCGGAGCCCCTTGTGGTCCGCTGCAATGATTGGTTATAGCTCTTTCACTAAACAGTATGTTGTGTGACCTTTGGGGTAATCAGGCAACTCCCCGAAAACCCTGTACCCGAGCTTTTCATAAAACGGTTTAGCTTGAAAATCTACGCTTTCTGTTCGGATGTAACGAAACCCTTTTTCATTGGCATACAATTCTGCTTGTGCCATTAGCTGAGAACCTACTCCGCTACCTCTTACTTCTTCGGATAGCCAAAGTAGTTCGATGATACAATAGTTCCAGTAGGCATTAGCTCGAATTCCGCCCACTATCTCACCGTGTTCATTGCGAGCAAACACTGCAAACTTTGTGTCTGGTTCAAATACAACATCATCAGGCAAATGCTCCTGATTGAATGTCTTAATTCCCTGACTAATACTCTTAAGGTCTTGCTCTGATGCAGATTCTGTTAATTCGATTTTCAAATTTTACTCCTCAGGTAATAATCTGATTGAGTTATAACGCCTTAAGAAGGGGCTGCCGGTTAGGCAGTCCCGCTTGCTTAAATTGTTATACATTTAGTTTATTGAAATCTGCGACAATTTCTTTGCCCAAATGCGAATAATGTTTTTTCATTCTCTTTTTACACTCTTCGTCATCCCCATTCAGCTTAACGAAAAGGGTAAGACCAAGCCTAAAGCTCTGAGAAAGATCATTCAAATGGAGATAAGAGAGTTCTCCGGGCATTAATGTGTCGGTTGCTTTTTTTAGCTCTTCAAGGTCCGCTGTGCCCCACGCGTAACTAATAGGCACGGCCTTATTGGTTTTTGATAACTGTGAATCAGGTGTCATTGTGTGCAGGATCGCGCATCTTGCGGCATAAAGGTCAATTGGCTGCGGGTCTAGAGACTTCTCTTTATACATGAAGTCAGAAACAAAGCAGATAAACCTTTGTTTTACTGGTATGTCTCCATATGCCACCCATGCAGCAGCATCTATGCCGCTATATATAAGGCATAATGATGGAAGAAGATAATTTCCTTCAATGCATAAATCAATTGCCTTGCATTGATCAATGAATGTTTTATAAAACTTTAAATTTTCAGGCATAGTTTGTTTTTATGCATAACCACTGATTATGTTGACTATTTGCAATGATATTGCATGTTAATGCTAATAACATGCCAAAATCATACAAACCTTTTGAGCCAATCAAATTTATTTATGCATTATTTTTTGCCTGCAAGCAAGCCTCTGCTATTAACTTTAACTGATGCACAGATAACTATTCTGACCATAAGGCTATAATTTAAAACCCTCTATTTGACCGCTGGTTGATTGAATCATTAAACCAACATAATGATAATAATATCACCGAATTGCCCCAACAATCCGCTCCGCCAACTCCGCACTGATCCCCGGCACCTGCATCACTTCTTCGACCCCCGCCTGTCGTAACCCCTGCAACCCACCAAAATGCTGCAATAGTTCCCGCCGCCGCTTTGGCCCAATACCGGGAATGTCCTGCAATGCAGAGGTAGTACGTGCCTTACTGCGCCGCTGACGATGCCCGGTAATCGCAAACCGGTGTGCCTCATCCCTGATTTGCTGAATCAGATGCGCTGCCATCGAAGCCGGTTGTGGTTTGATCTCAGGTTGTGGCGGTGGCATCACCCAGCGTTCATAGCCGGAACGGCGGGTCCGGCCTTTGGCGACACCCATTACCAGCAAATGCTGTAATTCCAGTTCCGTTAATACTTCCAGTGCCTGCTGCACCTGCCCCAAACCACCATCGACAACAATTAAATCCGGCAATTGGGCACCTTCTTCCTGCTGGCGCTTGTAGCGCCTTAACAACACCTGGCGCATCGCAGCATAATCATCACCGGCGGTAATATCTTTGATATTAAAGCGCCGATACTGGCTGTTATTAATGCCGGTATGGTCGTAAACCACGCACGAACCCACTGTCCGTTCACCACTGGTATGGCTGATATCAAAGCATTCGATGCGTTGTGGCGGTTCATCCAAGCCCAGGGTTTTACCCAATGATTCCAGCCGGGCGGTAACACTGGCCTGCTCAGCAAGGTTTGCCTGAATGCTCTGCTCCGCATTGCGGATAACCTGCTTAAGCCACTGCAATCGGTCACCACGCGGCTTGCTGATCAGTTTTACCTTGCGTTTGGCCCGCTCGGAAAGCACTGCGTGCCACATATCTGCATCTTTGGGCAGGTGCGAAAGAATAATCGCCCGCGGCGGTATACGCACATGATAGTACTGCCCCAATACCGCTTCCATAATATCGCCGGCACCGGTATTGGCGGTGTTATCCGGCCGGTAAGTTTTGCTGCCCAGGTTACGCCCATCCCTGACCGTCATAATCTGCACCACAACCACAGCTTGCGTCTCTGCCAGCGCAATGTAATCCATATCACCACCTTCGGCAGTAACAAATTGCTGCGCGTGTACCTGGGTCAGGGTTTTCAATTGATCACGCAGTATCGCAGCCTGCTCAAACTCCAGTTGCTCACTGGCTTTGCGCATTTTACTCATCAGTAATTCACGTACCTTGCTGCTGCGCCCGGACAGCAACAACTCTGCATGCGCCACATCCTCGGCATAATGCTGCTTGCTGATGTAATCCACACACGGTGCGGTGCAGCGCTTGATTTGATACTGCAGGCAGGGTCGGCTGCGGTGCTCAAAAATCGAATCCTGACACATTCGTAACTTAAACACCCTGTGAATAATTTTCAGGGTTTCGCGGGTAGCGCCGGCATTCGGATATGGGCCAAAATAATCCCCACCTTGATCACGTGCACCACGATGAAAGTGAGCCCGTGGAAAATCATGCTCACTGGCCAGATGAATCCATGGATAGCTCTTGTCGTCACGGAGTTTGATATTAAATCGCGGTTTGAGTGATTTAATCCACTCGTTTTCCAGCAACAGTGCTTCACCTTCGGTACGGGTAAGGTGAGTATCGATTTTGCGTATCTGACGAACCATTCTGGCCAGCCGCAAATCCTCATGCTTGCGATCAAAATAACTGCTGACACGTTTGCGTAGATTACGCGCCTTGCCAACGTACAGCAGTTTGCCTTTGCCATCCCGAAACAAATACACACCGGGTTCGATGCTGAGTTTTTTGGCTGCTGAAGAGCCGTCAAATTGTTCCGTTTTGGCGCTCACTTATGCTGTGCAATTAATCTCTGGCAGATCGCAGCAGCTACCTGGTCAAGCATATCCACAACCCGGGTAAAGCCGGTTTCACCTCCATAATAGGGATCCGGCACCTCACGCAGACCATAATCCGGCAAATCATCCATGATCAATTGAATAACTGCTGGAGAACCTGCCGGCGCCTGAGCACGCACATCATTGAGATTAAGCTTATCCATGACCAGTATTTCATGGTACTGATGGAAGTCTTCACTACGAATTTTTCTTGAACGGTCACCCGCAATATCAACATTGGCCTGGCGAGCTGCTGCTTGTGACCTTGGATCTGGCTGATGGCCGATATGGTAGCTGTGGGTACCAGCAGAATCTACTTTTACTTTTTCATCTAACCTATTTAAAAATATATGTTTATCTAAAAATCCTTTCGCGGTTGGCGAGCGACAAATGTTGCCCATGCATACCACTAGAATCTGATATTCAAAGCCACTCATAGGCTGCCACCATGCTTAAACCCAGAATAATTACCACCTTGTTCATGATTGCATTTTTGTTTGCTGCTGCTTAAAAATCTTGCGCACCTGCTGCAAATTCGAACTTGTATCCACCCCAGCAGGAATACGCTGGCTGGCTTTGAGCATACTGATACTTTGGCCGTTTTCCAACAAACGCAATTGTTCGAGTTTTTCAGACTGCTCCAATGGTCCGACTGGCAAATCATCCCAGCTCTTTAACAGGCTTACCCGGTATGCGTATACCCCGTGGTGCATCCGAAACCCTTCAGGCCCTGAGGGAATCTTGCTTCGACTGAAATACAGCGCTCTATTTTGTTGATCACAAACGACTTTGACGCAGTTTGGATCATCAATTCCGATAGCATCCGTCAAATCAGAATAGATGCTGCAAGCCGCGCTGGCTCGCTGTCCCGCAAATATCGCCAGCTCGTCCAGCACCCTGGGCGGCATCAGCGGTTCATCGCCCTGCAGATTAATCACGATATCATCGTTATCCAGATTTAATCGGGTAATCACTTCGGCTATCCTTTCGGTTCCCGAATTATGCTGTCCGCTTAGTAGCACCTGGGCACCAAACTGCTCAGCAACATCCGCAATCTGAGAATTATCGGTAGTAATATAGACAGCATTGGCCTGGGTGTTTATGGCTGCCTGCCAGACCCGTTGCAGCATCGGCTGCCCACAGATATCCAGTAACACCTTATTCGGCAAACGTACCGATTCCAGCCGGGCGGGAATAATGATGATGATTTTGGACATTAACCGCTCACCAATGCCTGGCAACGGGCAATAAATGCCTGATCAAATGATTCCGGCAAACTGACTTCCAAAGGCACATACCAAGCGTTATCCAATTGCAGAGCAAAGCATTTTACCGCGTCTTTTTCGGTCATAAACAATGGCTGACCCTGACAAAGTGATTGTAACTGCTTACGTTTAAATTGGTAATGATCAGGAAAGGCCTGTGATCGTATGCTAAGCCCGTGTTTACGCAGGCCACTAAAAAAACTGTCAGGGTGTGCAATAGCTGCAATGGCGGTTAGCTGTTGGTCAGAAAATGCCAGTAATGGCCGCTGTTCACCACTTTTCAGGTTTATTGCGTATTCAATATCCAATTGCATATTGATACTGGAATCAAATGAACCGCCCTTGCTGATTAACCACTGACAACGCTGCAAACGTTTAGCCGGCTCACGCAATGGCCCGGCCGGCAGTAAATGCCCATTACCCAGCCCTTTATCAGCATCCATAACACCAATTTCCACCGCCCGTTGCAGGTGCCGATGCTGAAGACCGTCATCACTGATGACAAGGTCACATTCAATATTATTATTAATAATAAATTGAATAGCTTGAGAACGTTTCTTAGAAACAACTACAGGGCAAGCCAACGACTTTAACAATAGCTTTGGCTCGTCCCCAAGCTGGGCGGCTGACAGATCTTCAGTAACCAGCAACGGCCCATTCAATCTGCCTTTATAAATCCTGGCAATCACTGCTACATTCAAACCATGCTGCATGGCCAGCTTTGCCAGATAAATGACCAACGGGGTTTTACCACTTCCGCCGGCCACCACATTGCCAACTACAATGACTGGTTTAGGCTCACGGGTAAATTCAGGCGGCGGTGGCAAACGGGATTGATAGATAGCATAACAATTGGCCAACCCACGCAAATACCAGGGTGGTTTGGTATTTCCGTACCAGACTTGCTGCAACCAGCTATTGAGTGCTTTCACCAACCCGGATGCTCCGGAATTATTACCCTGTCCATCAAAGATCAAATTTAGCTGTTTACAGTCAGCTGGATACGATGCAACCCTGCATAAGCCCCATCATTGGCCAGCAATGCGGCATGCGTCCCCTGCTCTACTATTTGCCCGTCAACCATCATCACAACGTTATCAGCATGTTCGATGGTGCTCAATCTATGTGCAATGATCAAGACGGTGCGATCCCGCATCACCTGCTGGAGTGCGTCCTGAATATACTGCTGGGAAATATTATCCAATGAAGATGTCGCCTCATCCAGAATCAGAATCGGCGCATCTTTGAGCAACGCACGAGCCAATGCCACCCGTTGGCGCTGCCCGCCGGACAACAGGTGGCCACGATCTCCAACCAGGGTTTCCAGGCCATCCGGTAATTGTTCAGCGAACTCATCGACATGAGCGCAACTAATCGCCGCCTGAATATCCGCCCCGGACTTGCTCTGCAATGCACCATAGGCAATGTTGTTACGCAAAGTGTCATTAAATAACACCACATCCTGCCCAACGTAGGCTATCTGATCACGAAGCCCGGTCAATTGCCAATCTTCCAGATCAATCTGATCCAATGCCAGCCGGCCGCTGTCCGGAGAATAAAACCGGGTGACCAGTGCCGCCAGGGTCGTTTTACCACTACCGGAGCGGCCTACCAATGCGGTCACTGTGCCTGGCTCCAATGTCAGGTTAATACCATTCAATGCCTGCTGTTCACGACCCGGATAACAAAACGCAACATTCGACATGTCTATTTGACCTCGGCTGTTAGCCGTGTGCGAACCGGTATCCTGCTCGCCGGACTCATCAATCACCTGAAACACACTATCAGCAGCAGCGATGGCTTTCTGAATCAATGCATGCACATTGGTCAAGCGTTTCAACGGTGCAATCATTGCCACCATTGCGCCCAGTACCGACATGAAGGTGCCGGCGGTAATTGCCAGGTCGAATCGTTGCTGGGTAGCCATATACAAAACCAGCAATAAAGCCACACCGGCAAAAATCTGCACCAACGACGAGCTGGCCAATTGGGTGGCGATTAAACGCAGATGTAGACGGCGATTATGCTCGTTGGTTTGTTCAAACCTCTGCTGTTCATAGCGTTGCCCGGCAAACAGCTTAACTATGGCGTGCCCACGCACTACCTCTTCGGTGATATGGGTCAGGCCACCCATCGATTCCTGGATGTTTTTACTGATCTTGCGAAACCGCTTGCTGATCACGCCTACTATCACCGCCACCACCGGCAGCAATACACCCAAGGCCGCTGTTAATGTCGGGCTTTGCAGCAACATCACCGTCAGCAGAGCTATCACCGTGAAGCTGTCACGGATAGCGGTAATCATGCCGTTGGTGGTTGCGTGAGCAACCTGATCAGTGTTGTAGGTTAACTTGGAAACCAAATCACCGGCACTGTGATGATCAAAAAAACGTTTGGGCAGCACCAGATACTGATTGAATAAACGTTGCCGTAATCTGGAAACAATTTTCCGCCCCAGCCATTCCATGCTGTAGATACCGGTAAAATTACCGGTGACCCGAAGCGCAATCAAACCAAACATAACCAACGGCAGCCACTGGCCAATCGCGTTACCCGCGCTGAAACCATCATCAATCAATGGTCGCAGTAAATAGATAAAACCAGATTGTGCCAGCGAATCCAAGGCCATGCCTATTACCGCAACGATGCATAACGGCCAATTGCCGCCGATCAGTCTGAGTAATCGCCACCACACCCCTGGTGACTTATCGATGTGATTGGTATTAACAGTGGAATCAGACATTTTAATCAATGCTCAGCAGGCAGAGCACCTGGACACAGCAGGTTATTGCTGGTCATCCTTGCTAACTGTAGCGATCGCTAAATTAGTGATCCCAAGCTTGCCTGCCATATCCATCACCGTAACCACATGCTTGTGCGCCACATTTTCATCAGCGCTGATAACCAATGAACTATTCTGGATTGAACCCAGCTGTTCACTTAATGCGTTATGCACGGTCTCAGCCTCATTATCCGGCAGGCGGCGATCATCCAAAGCCATGTTTCCGCGCGCATCAATCTCCAGCATAACCGGCTGTGGCGGTGACTCGTTTTGGTCATCACTGGCTGCCGGCAGGTTAATCTGCAATGCAGAGGATTGTTCAAAGGTGGTGCTGATCATAAAAAATATCAGTAACAGGAAAACCACATCAATCAATGAAGTCAAATTGATTTCAGGCTGTTCTTTCTGAACTTTTCTTAACTGCATAATAATTTAATCCAGCCTTGGGCTAATTTTGCTGATCCAGGGTTTCGATTAATGCCATCGCCTGTTGTTCAATGTGTACCACGTAGGCAGCCACCCTGCCCTGGAAAAAACGGTAGAAAGAATAAGATGGAATGGCGACCGTCAAGCCTGCTGCAGTGGTAATCAGAGCCTCGGAAATGCCACCAGCCAGACGCGCCGGGTCTCCCACGCCAAAAGTAATAATCGCTGAAAATACACTTATCATGCCGATTACTGTGCCCAACAGCCCCAATAATGGCGCCACACCTGCAATGGTACCCAAGGTGTTCAGATACTTTTCCAGATTGTGCACCACATGCCTGCCGGTATCTTCCACCACCTCTTTAAGAATCTCCCGTGAGCGGTGGCGGTTATGCAGAGCGGCTGCCAGAATACAGCCCATTGGCGAACTGTTCCGCAACGACTCGATATGTTTTTGATCCAACTCGTGCTGCTTTGCCCAAACGTGGATATTATCGATATCCCTGCCGGGCATTACCCGTGCTCGGCGTAATGACCAAAAGCGCTCCAGGATAATCGCCATAGAAATAATCGAACACAATATTATTGGCAGCATTAGCCAGCCACCGGCGCGAATCAATTCAGTCACGCAGTATTCCTTATCAAAAGAGCGTAATTTAACACGCCAGACATTATGCTGACATTCATTCTATGACTGTAGCCTGAATTTCACAGTGTTTTCGATCATTCCACCAGCGCCTGGTTGCCAATCCGGTGAATTGAAAATTTAAATCCCTGAGGTCGTATGTGGTTATTTGCATAGCACCGCAATCCGCTGTGTTGAATAAAGGAATATCCAATTCAGAAAATCGCTGCCGGACTACCGAGTGTGGCATATCAAACCGATTCCAGCGACCAGTACTGACCAATGCCCAACTGGGACTGACCGCACTTAATAATGTGGCTGAAGAAGAAGTTTTACTGCCGTGATGGGGGACGATCAACACATCTGCTTGCAGGTCCGCATACACATTTACCAAGCGTTGCTCAGCCGCTTTACTAATATCACCGGGTATCAGAATACGGCCGTATTCTGATTCAACCAGCAGCACACATGAACTGTCATTACCCAGATAAGGCAGGTATATGCCAGGGTGCAGAACCCTGAACAGCACGCCATCCCACAACCAGCTCTGTCCTGCATGACAGGGAGCACCTAAACTGTGTTGACTGCTGCTGACTTCAGCCATACCCCATAGGTCAACAGCAGTGCGGTAGCCACCTGCATGATCAAGATCACCATGGCTAATCATCAACTTGTCAACCACGCCTCCCCAACGCTGAACTAGCGGTAATATGCTGGAATGCAGCCTGTCCCGGCCAGCGCCATCCCCCGGACCGGTGTCATATACCAGCACATGATTAGCGGTACGTAGTGCCATGGCCTGTCCCTGACCAATATCAAACAACTGCATTTCCCAATGCCCAGGCGGCGGTTGATTGTCTACTGGAAACAACAGTGGTAACAACAACAGCAACCCGACAGCTCGAAATGGCAGACCTTTTGGTGCCAAACTCCATAGAGAGCCGATAACAGCCAACAAAAAACTCCAGTGTGAAGGGTTAGGCGTCAGCTTTAAGGCGCTGTATTCGTAACTGGCCAACCAGCTCAGCATCTGCTGTAAACCCTGCAGCAATCCAGCTGCACACTGCAGAAGTATTTCTGCGCCAGGCAGACTGGCCAGATGCATCAACACGGCCAGCAGCAAAACCGGCAGAATCAATAGACTCACCATTGGAATAGCAATAATATTGGCCGGTAGTGCGGCCAGGCTGAACTGTTGAAACCAGATCAGTTGCAACGGCAACATCCCCAGCATCAAAACAAGTTGCAAATATACTGGCTGCCGCCACCAGGCGTTTCCATTCAAACGCCCATGCATACTCCACCACAACCAGAAAACAGCCGTAAACGACAACCAGAAACCAGCACCCAACACTACCAACGGGTTCAACAGTAATACCAATAGCAGCGCAGCCATCAATATCCGGCCTGACGGGAATTGCCGGCGCAATAACATCGCCAATCCAGCCGCCATCAGCATCACCAGTGCCCGCTCGGCGCTAACCACCATACCCGCTAACATGGCGTAAGCTGCAGCTGTTAACAGGCTTAAATAAACTGGCAGAGACTGTACCAATTGATACTGCACAAACCGACACCTTAATACGGCAAACAAAGCATAAACCAGCCTGCCCAGCAACCAGCCCAGCATACTCACCATCCCCACATGCAGCCCCGAAATAGCCAACAGATGACCGGTACCGGTACGTATCAGTGCTTCTCGTTGCTGTAGCGAGACTGCACTGCGATCACCGATCGCCAAAGCCCTGGCAGTGGCTGCTGAATGAACTGGCAATGCAGCATTAATCCAATCGGTTATCGCTGCCCGCTGAAAATTGATTGAGTATCGATCAGCCTTATCAAGTTTAGCTGCGCTTTTTACCGATAATGTTCCACTGATACGCATCGACAGCAACCAGCGGGCATAATCAAACCCTTGCGGATTGACGGTTCCATATACCGGCCGCAGCCTGCCGGCAACCTGCCAGTGATCGCCGGATTTTACTGTTTGCTCAGCCCGGAACCAACTGATCCGTATCAACCTGTTGGATAACCAGCCAGGTTGATCCACACGCAGGATAAATTGTTGCGCATCGGCCAGTTGCCTGGGCATATTCAATACTTGACCTGACAAGCTCACCGATTGGTTGATTTGCTGTGCTGGAATGGCGTAATAAACCAACCGGGCCTGCCAAATGCTCCAGCACATTCCGAACAGCAGGACCGCGATAATTTTCCCATACCGACATTGCAGGCTTAGCAGCCCGGCACATAACATCACCAGACAGCTTACTTTTGCTGGCAACATCGGCAGCCACAGTATTGAACTCAAACCGACACAGCCGCTAGTCATTAAGCTTAACGAACCATTACAGCGACCTAGCAGGGAACGGATTGTTGGCAGTAAGGGAAAAGAACAAACCATCCGCACACTTTGCGGCCAGCTGGTTCACCTGGACAGCAGCAAACTCAGTGGCGCCATGTCAGAAAATGGCTTGCTTTACATCCATTACTGAAAAATGCCGGCTGAAGGACTCAACCACAAATGCTTCAGGGAGCTGTCACCTGCTCGATCAAGTGCCCGCCGGTTAACTCCAAACGTCGATCAGCTTTTTGTGCCAAACGTAAGTCATGGGTTACCAGAATCAACGCAGTGTGATGTTGCCGGTTCAATTCAACCAATAAATTAAATACCCGAGCTGCAGTGGCCTCATCCAGATTACCGGTAGGTTCATCTGCCAAAATACAGTCAGGTTGGGTCACCAATGCACGCGCCACTGCAGCACGCTGACGTTCACCACCGGAAAGCTCACCGGGTTTATGTGTCAGACGTTCGCCCAGCCCCACTTCAATCAACAAATCAGCAGCTACCGTTTTTGCTTTAGCCGGGTTATCACCACGAATCAATAGCGGCATGGCAACGTTTTCCAGTGCGGTAAATTCAGGTAATAAATGATGGAATTGGTAAATAAAACCCAAGTGCCGATTGCGTAAATCCCCGCGATGGGTTTCATTACAGGCTATTAAGTCTTCACCAGCCAGCAACACCTTGCCACTGGTCGGGTTATCCAGGCCGCCCAGTAAATGCAATAAAGTACTTTTACCGGCACCTGATGCACCGACAATGGCGACAGACTCACCAGCACGGATGGACAATTCAATCTCGTGCAAAATATTCAAGGTGCGCTCGCCCTGCACAAACTGCTTACTCAGTTTGACTGCCTGCAACACTGTATTTGCTGACTTTGCGTTTGAATCATTCATAACTCAATGCCTCCGCAGGCTGCACTTTGGCCGCCCTGGCGGCCGGATACAATGTCGCCAGCAAAGACAGCAACAGCGAGACACCTGAAAATTTCACCACATCCTGCCATTGAAGGTCGGAAGGCAATTCGCTGATGTAATAAACTTCGGCGGAAAGAAAATCGGTGTTCAGCAAACGTTCCAGCGCAGGCACAATGGTTTCCACATTGGTTGCCAGTACTACCCCGCCGATCACACCGAGCATGGTCCCGACCACACCGATCAAACTGCCCTGCACAATAAATATCCGCATGATCGTTTTGGGGCTTGCCCCCATGGTGCGCAAAATTGCAATATCTGCCTGCTTGTCGGTAACCACCATAATCAAAGTGGAAATGATATTGAATGCCGCCACTGCAATAATCATTGATAAGATGACGAACATAACCAGTTTTTCCATGCGCACCGCTCTGAAAAGATTGCTGTGCTGCTGAGTCCAGTCCCTTACGTTATAAACCCCTGGTAATTCATTGGCCAGTTTACTGGCAACCAAACGGGCACGAAATAAATCCTGCAGCTTGAGCCGTACACCGGTGACTGTTCCGTTCAACCGGAATAAACGTTGTGCATCACTGACGTGCACTACCGCCAATGCCGTGTCATATTCATTCACGCCGGCAGCAAAAATACCTGTGACCGTAAACCGTTTTACCTGAGGGATAATACCGGCAGGTGTAGTACGTACTTGTGGAGCAAAAATTGTTACCGAATCTCCAACCCCAACCCCCAGCCGCAAGGCCAGGCCTTCGCCGAGCAACACATTAAAGCTGTTGGGTTGCAACTGGCTCAACTCACCGGACACCATGTGCTGATGTAAATCGGACACCGCCGGTTCCAGTTCCGGGATAATTCCACGCACCAGTGCGCCGTTGACACCGCGGGCTTTCAGCAATGTTTCCTGTTCAATATAAGGGGCTGCGCCTATCACCTCCGGATTCTGCCGGCTGGTTTCCACCACCTGCTCCCAGTTTTCGAATTCACCACCCCAGTCTTCAATCGTGGCGTGTGATACAAAACCCAGAATGCGTTCCTGCAGCTCTTTCTCGAAACCATTCATCACCGACAACACTGTGATCAAAGTTGCCACCCCCAGGGCAATACCGATCATTGAGGTCAACGAAATAAACGAAATGAAATGGTTGCGCCGCTTGGCGCGCATGTAGCGTAGACCGACAAACAGAGATAAAGGTTGGAACATAGACAATCAGCTCAGCTGGTCAATAAAGGTGCGTAGGCTATCAGGTAATGGTGCATTGACCAATATATCTTGTGGCCAGTTCAATCGTAGATGGTGCGCATGCAAAAACATCCGCAATAACCCTGCCTGCCGTTGGGCGGTTACCGCAGATGGCTTTTGATACAGCGGATCCCCGGCAACCGGCAACCCGATGTTGGCGGCATGTGCACGAATCTGATGCGTTCGCCCGGTGACTGGTTCGGCTTCTACCAGGGTATAGCTGCGGTATTGCTCCAGCACCTTGAACCGGGTAACAGCATGTTTTCCTTCATCATCGACAATCATTCGTGAACGTTTACCCCGGAGGGCTTTCGCAAGTGGCAAGTCCACCATGAAGTTGTGTTCTTTAGGCCGTCCACAAAGCAGCGCCAAATAGCGTTTTTCCACCTGGTGCTGAAGAAAAGCCTGTTGTTGTGCCTGCAATGCCCGGCGGTTAACACCGGCCAGCAGGCAACCACTGGTTTCCCGGTCCAAACGGTGCGCCAAAGCCAAATCCGGATACTGTGGCCACAGTTTCTGCATAACATCGATCAAACCATAATTCAGCCCACTGCCTGCGTGTACCGCCAGACCCGCCGGTTTATTCAAAATCAGTTGCTGTTGATCTTGATAAAGCACTGAATCCCGAACTGTGCGCAGCAATGTTGCAGGCAATTGAATCGGCATATCTGCTTGCCGCTTTACCGGTGGCAGGCGGACTTGATCCCCATGTTCAAGACGTTGCATGGCCTTGGCGCGTTTCCCGTTAACCCGCACCTGTCCAGTGCGAATCAGGCGATATAGCAACCCACGAGGCAACCCGCCCAAAGCATGTTGCAAAAAATTATCCAGGCGCTGACCTGCGCGACTTTCATCAACCTGGACTTGCCGCACTTCTGTATGGGTTGAGTACATATTCATTAACTTATTGAATTTATTATAATTTACATGACCACTTGAGCGTATATCCCAACTTCAGGCACATTGCCAGACTGTCTTATAGTTGCTATCATCGCATGCACGTTGATTAGTACCAACCCCGACTCCTTCGTGTATTTTCATTCACATTAGCGATGGTTTACGGCATTCTTGTGAATGAACCGTGCAATATATGGTCACAACGATATATGGTCACAATGGTTGGTTACATCGTAATTATAAATAATCGTCTTACAGCAACCATGCTGTAGACCCAATGAATTTAATGTCATCAAGTTGATTTACTTGATGACCAGTATGACATCCCGGTATCGCGCAAATTGACAGTCGATAACTGGAAGTTCGCAGCCTGCATTTGAATGGCGCGAAGCTGGCGTCACCTGGGATGGTGAGGAATATAACAATGAAACGTATGCTGATTAACGCAACTCAAGCGGAAGAGTTGCGTGTGGCCATTGCTGATGGCCAAAAACTGATTGATCTGGATCTCGAGACTGCCGCCCACGAGCAAAAAAAAGCCAACGTCTACAAAGCCCGTATTACCCGTGTTGAACATAGCCTGGAAGCTTGCTTTGTCAACTATGGCACGGAACGTCATGGCTTCCTGCCCTTCAAGGAAATCAACCCAGCCGCACTGCCTTTGCCGGAAGGCAGCAACCCCAACAGTATCAACCTGAAAGATGTCCTTAAGGAAGGCCAGGAACTGATCGTACAGGTTGAAAAAGAAGAGCGCGGCACTAAGGGCGCGGCGCTGAGCACCTACATCAGTCTGGCTGGCCGTTATTCGGTGCTGATGCCCAACAGCCCAAAAAGTGGTGGCGTATCACGTCGGATCAGCGGCTCTGACCGTGACCAAATCCGGGCGGTAATGGATCAGCTGAATGTTCCTAAAAATATGGGGCTGATTATCCGCACTGCCGGCGTCGACCGCAATATTGAAGAATTGCAATGGGATTTGGATTACCTGCAGCAATTATGGGCAGCCATTGAGAAAGCCACTCAAGAAAGAAAAGCACCCTTTTTGATTTACCAGGAAAGCAATCTGATTATTCGGGCACTGCGGGATTACCTGCGCGACGATATCAGTGAAATCCTGATCGACAGTGACAGTGTCTATCAGAGCGCACTGGAATTCATGCAACTGGTAATGCCGCATAACCTGCGCAAGCTCAAATTATACAAAGGTGATTCGCCATTATTTACCCGTTATCAGATCGAAAGCCAGATCGAAACCGCGTTTGCGCGTGAAGTCACCCTGCCTTCCGGCGGCGCACTGGTGATCGATCACACCGAAGCATTGCTGTCCATCGACATTAATTCAGCACGCGCCACCAAAGGTGCCGATATCGAGGAAACAGCCTTTCAAACCAACCTGGAAGCTGCTGATGAAATCGCCCGGCAACTGCGCATTCGTGATTTAGGCGGTCTGATCGTGATCGACTTTATTGATATGCTTAACCGTGGCAATCAGCGTAAGGTGGAAGAACGTATTCGGGACGCATTAAGCCATGACCGTGCCAGAATTCAGACAGGGCGTATTTCCAAATTCGGCCTGCTGGAAATGTCCAGGCAGCGAATGCGCCCATCAATTGGCGAGTCCAGTTATCTAACCTGCCCCCGCTGCCTTGGACATGGCAGTATCCGCAGTGTCGAATCATTAGCCTTGTCCATGTTGCGGCTGATTGAAGAAGAGGCTATTAAAGACCATACCGGCCAAATTCTTGCCCAGGCCCCAACCACTGTGGCCAATTTCCTGCACAACGAAAAACGCGAAGCAATTCAAACCATAGAACAGCGTTACAACGTGCCGATTTTGGTACTGGTCAACCCGGATATGCACACGCCGCGTTTTGAAATCAAACGCTTGCGCAAAGCCGAAATGAGCTCTGAACCAAGTTATTTGCAGGTTAATCTTGATGAAGGAGAAGTGGTTGCCAGTGAAGTCACCAAGTCGACCGCCATCGCAGAACAACCTGCCGTCAGCGGTGTTCGCCCCAGCGGACCGGCACCGCGTATACAACCAGCCAAAACTGGCTTTTGGAAAACCATAGTTGCATTCTTTACCGGCCAGCAAGGTGCTGATTCGAAACCACGCCGGCCCAGCCGCAAGAAAAAAACAACGTCACACAGGCGTTCTGATCAAAAAACCGCACCAACACAACGCAGAGGTAGACAGAGCCGCGGTGACAACCAGCAAAATAACCGCGGAAATCGCAACGCCAGAAAAACTGCCAAGAAAACCTCACAGGGCAAACAGGCTAAAAAACAGACTACTCACAAAAAGCCCCAACGAAACAACACAGCAGGCGATCATCCCCAAAACAACGATGCTGCCAATAACAATATAAATGCAACACCGCGCCGCCGTGGCAAACGTGGCGGTCGCAAACGCCGTCCTGCGAATCAACAACAAGATGGCAACCAGGCCAATAATCAAAATAACAACAATGCGGACAATGCTAACCGGCAGCAAAATCAGCAAACCGCTGATACTGCAGGCAAGCAAACAACACCACAAGTTAACCCGGCTCAGGTCTCAGCTGCCCAACAAGCCCCTCAGCAGAGCGGTAATCAACCTGTTAAAGACAAGCAGCCGCAGTCTTCCAGTACTCAAAACACCGGCGGCAAACCTGCTGCTACTACATCACAGCAGCCGGAACAGCCTCGGCGATCAAATACGCCTACCAAAGTTGCCGTCTCCGATAATTCCAGGCAGGTTGAACCCAGGCAGGAAACATCACCTGTAAAGCCAGTACCAAAAGCTCCCAACCCAGCTGAAAATGCTGCCAATGGAGCGGCTGATAATACCCGTACTAAACCAACCGTCGTTCAGCAACAAAAAGCACCACCAACTGTTCAAAACAATGGAAATTTGAAGCCAGTGGATAATGCTGCAACAGCAAAGCCAAAGCCGAAGCCGGCGACTGCTAAGCCTGCACCCAAGCCCCCTGCGCGCGTCAAACCTTCGGGACCCAGTGCAAAACCTGAAGCGGTAAAAGGTATTTACAGCCTCAGCGAGCCAGCTGGCAATCAGGCTGCTAACAACACCAGTAAAGCAGCTAAGAGCACACCAGCCGATAGCGGCAATAACATGCTGGAAACCAAACCATCCGGACAAACCGGAACCGATAGTTAAGGTTATTATTTCAGCGCTGCGCAATAAGTTAATGCTGAATACGTCACAGTATTAGCCAGGTAACTTAAATCAGCCTGATTCAGCGCCATGAATGTGCATACATGGCGCTTGCATAATAAATGCCCGTTTACTGCTTACCGAAACCATTGGTCGCAGAAATTTGCAATTGAGCTGAGATCATCTGCCACTCAGCGTTTGCAGGTTCAACACTTTAAGCGTTTCCGCTAGACTGGCTGCCCGCTCGCCATTTCTGATGATTACCATGCAGCAGCTGTCCAATAAGCCTGATAAGCAGACCGCTTTGCGCAATGTGGTGATTATCCTTGTTGCTGTTTGGGTCGGGTTGTTGTTTTATAACCTGCTTTCCCAGTTCTCAGGCATGCTGACGATCCATAATTATCAACCCGATTTCTGGAGCCGCATGCACGTTATGACGCTCAAGATCTGGCTTCCCTGGGTGGTTTTGTCACCCTTGGTTTTTTTGCTTGCACGCCGTTTTCCGGTACGTCCGGAAAATTGGGTGCGTCTGGCGGTGATCCATATGTTGCTGTTGTTGGCCTTATCGCTATTGGCGGTAAGCGTATTGAGTTTTCATTATCATTTTCGCGAAGAAATGAACGAGGTAATGAAAACCTACCAACCCTGGCAACACATCGGGCATTTTCTATTTGGCGATTCACTGTTTCTATACAACGCAATCATTTATACGGTATTTATTGCCAGTTTCAATATTCGTAATTTTCATCAGTTGGCACAACAGCGCGAACTGGATTCGGTACGCTTGAACAGCCAGCTACAGGAAGCACAGTTACATGCATTAAAAATGCAGATAAATCCTCACTTTCTATTTAATACACTCAATGTCATTTCGGTTTTGGTTATAAAACAGGAAACAGAAAAAGCCACTGAAATGATAGATCGATTGGGGAACTTTTTTCGTGCCACTCTGGAGGAAACAAATGCACAGTGGGTACCTTTAGCCGAGGAACTGCAGACGGTCGGGCAATATTTGGCGATTGAACAGGTTCGCTTTGGTGATCGCTTGAAAATCACCGAGAGCTACCTCCCTGAAGCACTGTCTATGCAGGTCCCGGCAATGATATTGCAGCCTTTGATTGAAAATGCCATGCAACATGGTATTGCTGAACAGGAAGGTGAGTGTGAACTGCGGATTGAGACCAGTGTGCAGGCTCAACGCTTGGTGGTATCAATTCAGGATAATGGAGCCGGTTGTCGGTTCCATGATGACCCGGCATTTATCGAAGGCATTGGTATCAAAAATGTGCGCAGCCGTTTGCAGCAGATATTTGGTGATGATTTTGTATTTAAGCTAACCGGCGCAGTTGGCCGGGGTGCTCATGTATACATTGAACTGCCTGCGATAACAGACACACGCAAAAAACGCTGGATACGGCCATGACATTAAAAGTGTTGATCGCCGATGATGAACCCTTGGCCCGCGAAGGCATTCAGATACTTCTACAACAAGAGCAGGACATTATCATCACCGATCAGTGTGCCAATGGTTCCGATGCCATTCGTTCGATTCTGGCCACACGGCCTGACCTGGTATTCCTGGATATCAAAATGCCCAGGGTAAGCGGCTTTGATGTAATCTCTGCTATCGGGCCTGAAAACATGCCACCGGTTATTTTTCTCACCGCCTATGATCAACATGCAGTGGAAGCGTTTAAAGTCCATGCTCTGGACTATTTACTTAAACCTTTAAATGCGCAACGTTTTCGCAACAGTTTGAACCGTGCCCGCGAGGAAATCCATAAGAATAATCTGACCTTGAGAACGCAACAGCTGCGGGAACTGCTGAGCAACGACAAGCTATCAAACCGCACTGCTGAAGAGCGTATTATCGTCCGGTCTGCCGGACATGTTTACTTTCTCCAGCCGGCGCAAATTTACTGGATTGAAGCGGATGGGGATTATGTCAGCATTCACGTTGCCGACCGCCAGCATCTGGTTCGAGATACCATGCGCCGAATGGAGCAGCGATTAGCCACCCAAGGTTTCAAACGCATCCATCGCTCCAGTATCGTGAACCTTGCATACATTACCGAACTGATTGCCACCGACAGTGGCGATTATCAGGTACTGCTGACCAACGGCACCACCCTGAAACTCAGCCGCACCTATCGTGATGAGTTATATGCAGCATTAAATGCCATTGCACCATAATCCTGGTTGAATACACCCAACAGTAGCAGCGCGGACAAGACCACCATCACCGTTAATCACTGAAGGTTTAACCGTGATACTCCACAACTTGTCAGCGTCCATCCGGTATTCAACGAATAAAGGATGCCAGGCATGGGTAACTGATTCTATTATCGCCGCAGATATTTGCCTAAAGGATCATGCTCATGATTAACCGTGTTTCCATTTTCACCTCACGCCTTATACAAACAGCACTACTGGCAGTCATTTTTCCCACTGGGGTTTTAGCCGACAGCCCGTTGGTCTCAGCCAACTGGCTGGCTGAGCACTTAGATGATTCCAAGCTGGTGTTATTGCATGTAGGTTCGCAAAAAACATATGCCAAGGGACACATACTCGGCGCTCAACATGTCAACACGCACGCCGACCTGTCGGATCCATCATCACATTCCGGTGACAGCCTGATTCTCGAATTACCAGCGGTTGACCAATTGGAGGCCAAACTCGAAAGCCTTGGGATATCCAATGATTCAGAGATTGTGATTTATTGGTCTGATGACCAGATCACCCATGCCACGCGTGCCCTGTTTACCCTGAATTGGGCAGGACTGGCCAATAACACCCGGCTTTTGGATGGCGGTTTGAACGCCTGGAAACAGTCCGCTTACAGCTTATCAACTGAGCCCAGCACTCCAACCGCTGGTGAGCTGTCATTAATGCCGCACCCGGAACTGGTGGTCGATGCCGACTGGGTACGGCAAAACAGTTCTGCACAGGGTATTGCATTGGTGGATGGCCGATCACGGGCACATTTCGACGGTATTGCCAAAGACCGCAACCAGTCAGGCCATATCCCGAATGCAGGCAGCACACCGTGGGCCGAGCTGGTTGACAGCGACTTGCACCTCAAAGACAGTGATGCGTTGCGCACTGTCTTTTCCGCCGCGGGCGTGGAACCCGATGACACTGTCGTTGCCTATTGCCATATCGGTCAATACGCCACCCTGGTTATGCTGGCAGCGCGCACCTTGGGACATGAAGTCAAGTTATATGACGGTGCATTTCAGGATTGGTCAGCACGTGGCCTTCCAGTTTCCATAGCCGGCAACGATTAAAGCTGATGGCTCGAATACGTCCTTATATGAACCCATATCTAGCTGGGGTGGGTATCGGCGTTGTTCTTTTGCTGTCGTTTTTACTGGTCGGACGTGGTTTGGGGGCAACCGGAGCTTATTCAGCGGTTTTAGCCACGTCGGTGGCTGGTATCGCACCACAGCACGTCATTGATCGGCCTGAATATACTGCGTTTCTCGGCGATACAAAAAAACCATTATTAAATGATTGGCTGGTTATTGAAATGGCCGGCGTATTGATCGGCGCTTTATTGTCTGCGCTGTGGGCGGGTCGATTTAAAGTTAAGCTGGAATATGGCCCGCAAAGCACGGGCGCTATGCGTCTGCTGACAGCATTCAGTGGTGGAATGCTGATGGGAATCGGCGCCAAGCTGGCCCGCGGCTGCACCAGTGGACAGGGCCTTACCGGCGGTGCCATGTTAAGCCTGGGCTCCTGGTTATTTATCGTATCCGCCTTTGGGTTGGCTTATTTACTAGCCCCGTTGCTGAGAAAACAATGGATATGATCCTTCCGTTGCTGGAAACCGGCATTATCACTGCTGGCACCAGCCTGTGGCTTGCACTATTGCTTGGAGCAGCATTCGGCTTTTTACTTGAACAGGGTGGCATGGGCAATGCACTTAAAATATCAGGTCAGTTTTATTTTCGTGACCTGTCAGTATTAAAGATCATGTTCAGCGCCATTGTTACAACTGCATTGGGGCTGTTTTGGTTTGCCCGAGTGGGCTGGCTCAACTACGATTTGATTTACCTGTTACCAACCTTCATCTGGCCACAGGTAATCGGCGGGGCCATATTTGGGGCCGGTTTTATTATCGGTGGCCTGTGTCCGGGAACATCCTGTGTTGCAGCAGCAAGCGGCCGCATTGACGGTTTGGTGCTATTGATTGGTATGTTTGCCGGCATATTCCTGTTCAACGAGTTGTTCGCGCTGTTCGCCGGTTTCTACCACAGCAGCTCGCTCGGCCAGGTTGCTTTACCCGAGTTCCTGGGTATTTCTCATAGTCTGGTGTTATTAATTCTGGTAATTACCGCTTTGGCAATTTTTCGGGTTGCAGAACGAATAGAACAACGGACCCTACAGGCATGACATCAATTTATAAAACCCTGGGTTTCACTGCTCTGTCACTTGCTCTGGGTGGTGTTCTGGCCGGTGATTTTGAACATAGTGACATCGCATTCAAAACCCAGCAGATAGATACATACCAGCTGGCAACCTGGATCAAGGATCGCCGACCAATGGTTCTGATCGATTTTCGTCCCCGCAAAGATTTACTTGAATTCAGCCTGCCGGGAGCAACCGACCCTGCCAATGCTGTAGCGCGATTAAAGTCACTCCAGCAGCAGATGGATGTGGTCATTTACGGCCATGAGAGCCACCCGGACTGGCAACAGACTGTATTCCAAAACCATCATGTGCATTTGCTGGCAAACGGTATTGAACAATGGCTGGCAACTATTTTGAATCCGGTGGTATATCGCCACGCGCCCACCAAAGAGCTGGCATTGTTCCAGAAGCATGCCGAATTAAGCCGCTATTTTGGAGGCATGCTGCGCTACACTGATCAACCGGTTAAGCAACTTTCAGCAACGACACAGCTTGCCGGGATGCGGCGGCGGGGATGCGGGTTTTAAGCCATGCTGATGCAAGCGAGCCCGCCGGCACGCACGGTGCAACTCTTCGACAGGCTCCGTGAGCATGAATTTTCTCGTCTGGATACCCAGGGGCATGTCTATCTGGATTACACCGGTTCGGCTTTGTACCCTGCTTCATTGGTCGCTCTGCACGGCAGTTCATTACAAGCATCGGTACTTGGCAACCCGCATTCCGTCAATCCTGCATCCGCTAAATCAGCCAAACTGATTGAACGCGCCCGACAACGGGTATTGGCTTTTTTTGATGCTGACCCTGAGGAATACCAGGTTATCTTTACAGCCAATACCAGTGCTGCAATCAAACTAGTCGCTGAAAGTTTCCCCTTTAACACGGGTTCCCGGTTGCTACTGACCGCAGATAATCACAATTCGGTCAATGGTATCCGTGAATATGCTGCCAGAGCCGGCGCAAAAGTTCGCTATGTGCCGATGGACAACAGCCTTGGATTGATGAACCTGGATAAAATTTTGTCCAGAGAAAACCCGGTAACTGCCGCCTCTTTGTTTGCCTATCCGGCACAGTCAAATTTTTCCGGCGTGAAACACTCGCTGGATTACATCGATTGGGCACAATCTCTGGGCTATCAGGTGTTATTGGATGCAGCAGCTTTTGTTCCCGGCAGCCCATTGCAGTTGTCGGCCGTCCGCGCGGACTATGTTGGTGTGTCTTTTTACAAAATGTTCGGTTATCCCACCGGGATAGGCGCACTGCTTGCCCGCCGTCAAGCCCTGGCTATGTTACGTCGCCCCTGGTTTGCCGGTGGGACGGTGGATTTTGCGTCTACCCAGCACAACATTCATCAATTAGCACCGCGGGAAGCAGCTTTTGAGGATGGCACAGCCAACTTCATAGCCGCCCAGAGCGTTATTAATGGTTTGGATTTTTTGCAGCGGATTGGGATGCCGCAGATTAGGCAGCGCCTTGGCCGGCTGGCAGGTGAACTGATAGGCGCGATGACTCAATTGCGGCATGGTAACGGTGCGCCATTGGTGCGCTGCTATGGTGATCCACAACTCGACTATGGAAGCTCACGGGCATTTAACCTGCTGAACAGCAACGGCAAAATCACTTCCTATGAAGCTGTAGAACAGGCTGCTGAACAATCCAATATCTCTATCCGTGGAGGTTGTTTCTGTAACCCTGGCTGTGCCGAAGCTGCATTTGGATTTGCAGCCGAGACGACACGTCATTGTATGCAGACACTTGATGGGCACCGGTTTTCACCCGCGCGTTTTGCTTTATGCCTGGGACAATCAGAAGTGGGGGCTTTAAGAGTTTCACTGGGCATTGCAAACAATCACCGGGATATTCAGCGATTTATTGCTTTTTTAACCAGCTTTATTGAAGTATCTAAACAGTAAAAGAGCGCCTTGGACTTTTACGATATAAAATCGTGATAATGAGCTATCCGCCAAGGCCTATGTTTGTCGAATGGCTAACCGCGTTCTTCCAACAACCCATGTTCAAGTGCCAGCCGGGTCAACGCAACTTCGTTGTTAACCTCCAGCTTTTCATACACTCGGTATTTATAGGTTGCGACGGTTTTGGGGCTTAAGCTTAATGCGTCAGCAATATTCTGCATCGCCATTCCCTGGGTAAGCATTAACACCACTTCCATTTCACGCGCTGACAACTCTTCAAACGGCGAGCCTTTGGAACCTGGCAACATCGCAATAGCAAGCTGCTGGGCAATGTCACTGCCGATATAACGTTGCCCTGAATTAACCTTGCGAATAGCATTTTGCAACTCATCTGCAGCACAGGATTTAGTCAGGTAACCACTGGCTCCGGCCTCCAGCAGTCTTGATGGATAGGGTTCCTGTGCATGTGCAGTAAGGATGATTACCTTTACTTCCTTATGGTATTTATTCAAACGGTCACATACTTCAAAACCGGATAACCCTGGCATACTGACATCCAATAAAATAACATCCGGTTGATTAGTGCGTACTTCCCGCAAAGCTTCTTCCCCTGATGCAGCTTCACCAACAACCTCAATATCATCACTCTGAGATAATATATGCCGTAAACCGGTGCGAACAAGATCGTGATCGTCAACGACCATTACTTTAATCATAGTTTCTCCCTACACTATTTACTGCCATGATACCCAATCCCTGATCGCAGATTAACAACATTTCATATACCAGAGCAAACTTTGATTACAGTCCATAAATATCTATTCCACAGCCCCCCGCCAACTAAATTCAACCAGCGGTTGGCAATTGTGTCTGAATTCGCTAGACTTGCGCGCCTGTGTATTGTTACTGGAGAGGTGGCAGAGCGGTTGAATGCGGCGGTCTTGAAAACCGTTGAGGGTTTGTAGCCCTCCGGGGGTTCGAATCCCTCCCTCTCCGCCAAATAATAAAGCCTCGCATTAGCGGGGCTTTGTTATTTAATGTGCTTACACTTTCGTATTGACAGAACTATGCGTTCCCACGCAGGAGCGTGGGAACGAGAAAAAGTCACTTGATTCTCATCACCCTCCATCGAACGGGACAAACATCCAGAGCTGAGTATCGTTGTTTTGCTGATCTCTGGTAACGACCCGATAGTCCCTCTCGTCAGACTGATAAGCGTCCAATTAGCCGCTTTCTCCAGGACTTGCTTTTTGTCGGATTGTCCATTTCCCGATTTCAGCAGATTTTATCTGCCACAACTGAGATGAATCCCCGGCTTGGAATTCGCTCGTTATAGCACCGAGGTCACTGTCATTGTTCCCATCAGCGGCCAAGTGCCACCCACCGCTGGCCTGCCGAACCTGATATATATGTTTTCCTTCCTGCGAAGATATATTCGTGAGGACCCACACTTATGTACCATCACTCTGACGATCACGGGTCACCACCGCATAACCGTAACCAGCACTTCGGTAAGCATCCAGGTAACGACTGCTACTGGCTTGGCGTATTCGATATTCTCCATCTGACAGGCGTTGAGCATTGATCACAGGAGTAAGATCATTTCGATCGACGTGCACCTGCGACACACTTCCACTCGGCAATGTATTCCTTGGCACAATTGGGCACTGGATCGCCGATGACATGATGGTCAACCCTATACCTGCACGATTCCTGTCCGTCGCAGGTGTTGGCCAAATGCTGCGTGACATTGCCTCGCAGAGCACCGCAACCAAGTCCATAAGTTCCAGCGGTAACTGAAATTAACCCCTTCCTAGGCGGCCCACGTGGCACCCGAACTCTGCCGCATTCCAACTTAATCACTTTACCGCTGGCCTCCGCCGGAACCATTTTTGAAGGCAACAGCGAGGTGTCGTCAATACAGCTCCACTCGGCCAAGTAGTCCTTGGCGCAACCAGGAAATGGATCACCAATTACCTGATGGTCGATCTCATAGCTACACGACCTAACGCCGTTGCAAGCTTTGGACAGCTGCAGGGTCACATTGCCCTTGAGAGCCCCACACCTTAGTCCGTAGCTTCCTGAGGCAACCGCAATCAAGCTTTTGTAACTTCCTTTGTCGCAGGTCAACTCGACTCTTCGGCCCGAGGCTTCCTCAGGTGCTGTGTTAAACGTTGTTCGACTGCTGCTAATCGGAGGGCCCAAAAGGATTTCACATGCAACCGGGTAATGATCACTCAAATCTCGATCATCGAAAGCCAGGTAATCACCCCTGGCTCTAATGTATTTGCAACGGCTCTCAGGCCACGGTTTTACCGTACGGCTTGTGGTTTCATATAGCATGTAGTCCAACACTTCTTGGTCTGATCCGACTGCGAGAACGTTGTTATCTCCGTCAAACGAATAGCGCAAGGAATTTTGATTGAAACGCATTTCAGACGCCTTGAGCGTATCAAGCATCTTATTGTATTTCTGTTCACTATACCTATCTTCGTTCAGATCCCCAGCAATGAGTATAAGGTCCCCTGGTTGGTATTGCCGCCCATCAATAAGAGAACGGATCTGAGCAAACTGATTCAGTCGAGTAGTATCATTATCTGCCCCCGCATTGGTGTGAGTAGCGAAGACATGAATTCTTCGGCTGCCGACTTTTATCCATGCATAGAGAACACCTTTGTCGGCGGAACAATCATCGCCTGAACAGTCTCTATAACTAACAAAATCGTAACCTTCGATTTCATACTTTGAATAAATGGCTAACCCACTACCAAACATACCGTCGCTGTCGTATATGTAACTACAAAACCTAGGATCGGGCGACTGAAGGCTAATCATTCCATCTTTTACTGTTGAAGGATGAAGCCAGGCTTCAGAGAACACGGCTATGTCATAGTTACCTGAAGAGCGAACCCATCGAGGAATCACGGAGGCGCGAGCTGGGTTCGAACCTGCGTGTCCATCAAAGTTGAAAATCAAATAAAGGTTGTAGGAGAGCACCGAAATCCGGTTTTCATTACTCGAGTGCTCTTTCAGGCAGAACTGGTCTGTATTTTGAACAAATCTGGCTGCATTCGCACTAGTGGCCATTAATAAACAAAGAACCAGCAAGAATAATGCAATATTCTGGCGTTTACCCACTGCATGATTAGATCTCTCTGTTCTAGATGCCACACGGTGCGAGCACATCATGTTCCACACAATTCCAACTTCAAAAGAAGGGTTTGATACGCTGATCTTGTGAGCATTGTTAGTCATCTTAACTCTCCTTTTTGTTACCCATCCCGGTGATATGCAGGTTAGTGCTGGGTGGGGTGTGAGTGGAGTCAGTGCGGTATCTATAAAAGGCGTCCATTTCATCACCCACTTCTTCAGATACGAATAGAATTGTGGGTGTCCATAACTGCTGTTGCATAGCCACTGTGCTTTCACCACACTTGCGAGTTCGATATGAACACGCTTGTACCTATAAAAGCGAAAAAACGAGCCAGCCATGCTCATCAAACACAAATTATTTTCTACATCTACTGATACGAATAGAATTGTGGGTGTCTATAACTGCTCTCACAGGATTTGGAGAATGACCTCTCCACCTGCCCAAACCATCACTCGTGGGAGCCTCCAAGCTCCCCCAAGACCCCTATGGTCAACGTCCTGCCGTTGAACCGAGGTAGTGAGTGTCTTTGACATCTTTCATTCGATACTGTGTCATGGCGTGACCTATTTCTCAACCAACAAACTTACTCAGGCTTTGCCATCACGTGGGCGGACGGGATGTCCCATGCCTCGGCGATCTTGCCATTTACGATACGCCAGACAACGACAGCATCGATGACAATCGGCTGCCCGTTGATGAACATGGAATTACGAACATGTGTTACTACCAGCTCGTCACCAAAGTCGGTAGCTGAAATTGGTTTCACTCTGAAACTGCCACCGGTCTCCTTTCCCAAGATTTCAAAGAAAGTTTGAAGACCGTCCAACCCTATATAGTCGCCTTCGACCTGAGGTAAATTGGGGTTGATGTAATGCCAAACGAAATCTGGCGCGAATAGGTCGGTAGCACCCTCAAGGTTGCGGATGTCCATTCTCTTCATCAACAAAACATTAGGGTGCTCTTCGGTCACGATCCTCGATCCTCGCTGTAGAAATGAACAATACGGACCCCCATGCTGTTCTCGACACCCGCGCCTTTCAATGCTCGGATGTATCTCTCAGGAAAAACATGATGGTGAACATCGATTCTCTTCATGGCTCCAAAACTCCCTCGCGAATCGCACGAACAGCGAGTTGCTTTCGTGATGCTGACTGAAAGACACTACAAGGATAAGACACCACATACTTCATCATAATTAGTAATTTCCCAACTGCGATTTCGGCTTCTGCGTATTGTCGAAGCGCGCCGCGAAGCTATACTCCAATGCTAAGGGAGGGAGTTTTGATCGGATAACAACTAACGAAGGTAACGAGGTCATGGCTACAAGCCGAATTATTGTCATGTTGTCACTCGCTCTCGGTGTTTTTGCTGCCATCGCTGTCGTCGCGTGGCCCCAGCAATCCGCAGATGTGCTGCTAATTGAGCAGCCGGTCGATCACGACGTCTACGTGGTACACCGTGAGGTGAATGTGCGGTCCACAATCAACGGGGACCTTGTGGCCGCGGGACGACGTGTCATGGTCGGCGGAGACGTGACTGGCGACATCATTGTGGCAGCGCAAAACATTGAGATCCGGTCCGAGGTAAGCGATGACTTGCGCGCAGCCGGTCAGCATGTTCGTATCACGGCGCCGGTCTCGGGCCATGTAGTCGCTGCTGGTCAAACCGTGACGATCAACCAACCGGTCGGTGACTGGGCCTGGCTGGCGGGTGACACCGTAGAGGTTCTCAGCGACGTTGGCAGTCACCTCAAGATTCGCGCGAGAAAAATCACGATAGATGCGGAAGTCGCTGGTGACGTCGAGCTGATCGGCGACCAACTGTACCTTGGACCCAAAGCAGTTGTCCGTGGTGACCTGACGTGGCGTAGTGATAACGAGGCCGATATCAGTCCTGATGCGCAAATTGATGGCGAGTTCATCAAGGAACCCCTGCCTGGACTTGTAGAGGAGCTGAGTACGGGCGGCACCTACTCCCTGCCACTCAACATCATCGTTGCAGTGATGGTGCTGTTCCTGCTGTTTTCCCGACCGCTGCGCGCGAGTGCCGATCGGATTGCGACACGCCCTGGCACATCGCTGTTACTTGGACTTGCTGTGTTCTTCGTAACACTGTTATTCGCTGTGCTTCTGCTCTTTACCGGCATCGGTGTCTGGCTCGGTTTGGCTGTGCTTTTCATTTTTCTCGTGGTACTGCTGCTCAGTGTGCTCACGGGGTTGTTTGCGACCAGCGATATAGCGCTGCGCAGGTTTCGCCCGCAACCCGCTGTGTGGCAGTCGTTAGCTGCGATCCTTGTGACCGTTGTGGCGGTGGGCCTTCTTGCCAAAGTGCCCTGGCTGGGAACCATCAGTGTAATGGCGATCTGGTTGATCGGTCTCGGTGCACTTTGCTGGAACGCATGGGCGACTCTGCGGAGTTTTGGACATCACGAACCATAACAGTCATAACTGATCAAGTGCGAGTGCGGCAGAGTAAACGAGCGCCAAACCGGAACGGAAGACAATAGCGCGCGGTTGGTTTTCCAGGCTGAGTTTGGCTTCAACCCGTTGCACAGCGTCTTCAAAAGCCGCCGTTGAGACTTGTTCATCTGGTGGCGGATTCAGACTGAGCGAGAACAAATGCTGTTTGCACCTGGTTGACCGTCTGAGTGCGTAGGATTCCTTGAATGCACCCATCAGGTCATTGGCAACGAATCCCCGCATATCAAAGACCTCGATATGCTCGTTATCGTCCTTCATGAGATGCAAGGCCAAATCTCCGGCCCCGCCACGCTGATTACCTTCTAAGATCATATACGCGGCTACAACTTCAGGTTCAGGGCCATGATCAGCGCATCCCGCATTGCCAGAATGGCTTTGCAGGCTTCCTCAAGCCGGCGCTCGGTATCAACGGACACATCCAGCGCACCCATATTCGCGGATTTGGTCAGTTGATTAACATTAGAAGCAAAACGCGACTGTCCCAGACCAGAGAGCACTTCGGCCAGCTCCTTGTCCGCAATTCTGGGCCGTCGCACAGTCCGGCGCATGGTTGTCTTCTGACCAAAGATGCACTCGCGGATATAACTTGCCCAAGGCCAACCACCGCAGTGTTCATCCAAGAACGCGCGTTCTTCTTCACTCAGACTCATTGAGAATGGCCGTAAGGAGGATTTGGCTGCAGGACGTTTGACTTTTCCGGCCTCACGAAAGGCTTTCTTCGCACGAATGATCGTGATATTGTCTCGCCCTGTAGTCATGGAGAAGGCTCCTGAAAGTAAGGAGCATGGTCTTCGAGATACTCATTCCACTCTTCGAGAGTTTCCAGGAGTTGGTTTGAAGTCTCTCCCTCAGTCTCCGCCAGTCAATGAAAACCCTGCTGATGCAGGGCTTTGTATTTTGAACGGCCAACAGGCAAGTGTTTCACACTGATCAATAATATTGATTTGCCACTTTCCCCAATGCAGTCCGAAATATGTTTTACCGCACTATCCGGTAGTCGAAAGGATTGGTAAATAAGCTAACCAGGCGTTGGTTTACCCCCTCACTACCTAAAAAACTTAACCCTCATCTGCATAACCCTTCAACTTTCCGTGAAGATGACGTGAATACCTGCAAACATTGTTTGCTATCAACTCGAATAACCGGTCAGCGTGCGAGTCAGACAGAAAAAGTTGATGCAGATTTCTTTCTAATCGATATGAATTTAAAATACCCAACAATATCAATGAAATAAACCATTTATGAAAAAATCACAAGCATTATTTATAATGGACAAGCAATAAAAACCTAATTAGCGTCAATAGTTTAAGTCCGAAACCTTACGTAATTCTACTACGACTAAATGTTCATGTTATTGGTAAGGAATACAACTTAAACTCAAGGTGCTATTAACAATAATAAAAGCATGGAGTCAGATAAGTGAGTAAGGGTATACAATTGAATAGGAATCAATATATGAACAGGATGTCTCTATATAAGCGTTCCCCGCGCCTTCTTTTTGCAGCTTTATTTTCGATTTGCGCTACCACCACCAGCGTTTATGCCGATGATGGAGACCTGCCTGAAGGCATACCGGACGCTAACATTGGCGCATTTGAAGGCGGGGCCACTGGCTCTGTAGCAGATGCTTCATCACAAAACATTATTTCTGAAGAAGACCAGCGTGAAGATGGCTTTTTCTTTAACATCCCAACCAATGGCCCACCCAGTCCATTATTTGGTGCTGCTCCATTCAGCCAGCAAATGCTGCGTTTTGAAGAATTTGGTATGGAACCATTAAATTTACATGGTGGCGGATGTAACAACGGAAACGGAAACAACGGAAACAACGGAAACAACGGAAACGGAAACGGAAACAATGGCAACGGTAATGGTAATGGCGGCTGTCAGTATCTACCTAGACCCCCTTCCGCAGACGGTTTTCCGGACCCACAAATGCTGGAAGACTATTTATCCGGACCGCTTTACCCCAGACCGAAGCGGTTTGCCAATACCAGAGATCGCAACCCCTGGGAAAACGAGATTGAAGACTATCTAGGTCGCAATCTGCGTAGACCACCGGCAGAAGGCCGCCCACCTGGGATTAAATGGTCACATCAACGCTGGGGAGAATTTAGACCCAGAGTCGGCTTCCAGACCGCCCAGGCCGGTGCCCGCACCAATGGCGGTTTCCGTGACAGTCGGCAATTGCACACATACAGCAGCGGCGAATTCGCCCCTGGCGGCTTGTATTACAATACCACCGGTGCTCCGGGCTCTGAGGGTACAACCTCTGGCGTGGAAGTACAATTCCACCCCGATATGCCGGTACAAGACCCGCTGGCATTGTGGACATTTGATGGTACCTTCCCACCCAAGCTGTTGATGGCGCGTTATGGTGAATCACTGATTATGCGGCATCACAATGCTTTACCTATTGATGTTTCCGCAAACCGTGGTTTTGGCTTACACACCCTTTCTACCCACGAACATAACGGCCACAATCCAGCGGAAAGCGATGGTTACACCAACGCATTCTTCTTCCCTGGTCAGTACTATGATTATCGCTGGCCGATGGTATTAGCCGGTAATGATTCAATCAATGTCAATAGAATGGATCCTCGTGCAGGCGCACCTGATGGCAATGGCGGAATCAAGCGGATTCGCGGTGATTGGCGTGAAACCATGAGTACCCATTGGTTCCATGATCATATGCTCGATTTCACGGCACAAAATGTCTACAAAGGCAACGTCGCCATGATGAACTATTACAGTGCATTGGATCGCGGTAATGAAGGATTAGAAGACGGCGTTAACCTGCGCCTGCCCAGCGGCACCGATCTGGACTGGGGCAACCGTGATTACGACATCAACCTGGTGTTGGCGGAAAAAGCCTGGGATGAAGAAGGCCAATTGTGGTTTAACCCGTTCAATCAAACCGGCTTTATCGGTGATGTAATGACCGTTAACTGGTTATATAAGCCTTATTTCGATGTACGTGCACGCAAATATCGCTTCCGTATCTTGAATGGTTCGGTATCCCGTTACTTTAAACTGGCGCTGGTTAACCAAAACGGTGACCCGGTTGAATTCCATATGGTGGCCAACGACGGCAATATTATGGAGCACACTGTAAAATTTGATAACGGTCAATTGCCCACTATCGGTATTGCTGAACGCTACGATATCATCGTTGATTTCAGTCAGTTCCAGTCTGGTGACAAACTGTATTTCGTTAATATGTTGCAACAACGTACCGGTCAAGCTACCGATGCGGTTATTCCATTGGCGGATATCATGAGCGGTGATTATCAAGCCATCCAGGTTGATGACGATGGTGATGGCGAAGCCGATCGCTGGTTCAATGATCCAGTTGTTGGTTCATTTATGGAATTCCGGGTACAAGAGTTCAACGGCGTTGACCTCAGCATGAACCCTGCCGACTTTGAGCCAGGCGGGCAAACATTGATTCCATTACGCCGCCCGACCGAAGATGAACTGGCCAATGCACTGCATCGGACCTTCGAATTCGAACGGCAACCTACCGACGAAGCGCCCTGGGTTATCGAAACCGATGGCGGCAAAGGCTTTAATATGGATCCGCGCCGGCTGTCAGCAGCCCCCACCAAGAACTCGGGTGGCCTGGAAGTATGGCGGATTATCAATAGCGGTACCTGGAGCCATCCAATCCACATTCACTTTGAAGAAGGCATTGTTCTTCGCCGTGGTGGTGTAGAACCACCTGAGTGGGAAAAATGGGCACGAAAGGATGTTTACCGCCTGGGTCCACAGCCAGACAGCACCGGCATGGTTGAAATTGCCTTGCGCTTCCGCGAGTTCGCCGGACAGTACATGGAACATTGCCACAATACACAGCATGAAGACCATGCCATGTTACTGCGCTGGGATATCGAAAACCCTGGTCAGACACAGGTGATGCCTGCTCCGATTCCTTCCTGGGATGGTGTCAGGTATGTTAATTCTATTGCCTTGCCGACCGCACGTTCCGGTGATGATGTCGGTCAGTTCGGTCCCAACCTGGATGATCAGGCTGTTCAAGTATGGGTCGACACCGTGACAGTCGAAGAAATCGATATGGTCAATATGGAAATTGGCGATGCCATCAACTCGACCGAAGATGAACGTGGTGTAGCCAGGTATGAGCTACAGCAAGGCATCAACATCGATGCGCAAGGCAATGAGAGAGAGGTGTTCTTCATTTTGCATGATATCTCTGATGAGGCTCTGGCCGAATCAATGGGCATTATCTGGGCTGGTGGAATAGCAAACACACCGGTTGCGGCTTCATCAGAAGCTGAGGTGTCGGAAAGTGGTGTATTCACCTTCTTTGGTGACCTGCCGAATCCGATTACCCGTATCCATCCGGATTTTCTGCACTTGAATGACCCCAATCTTCCGGCGCAAAGCGCTGACAATGACTATTCACCACTGCGGCGGGTTAACATCGCCGGCAAAGATGTGATTGTAAATGCATTTTTTGTCCAATGGGGTGATGAGGATTGGGAGCACTTGAGAATAGATGTGAATTGCCAGGGACCAGGTGCCTTCCCGGATGACCCACCCAATACCAGTTGCCGTTATAACGGTGTGAACTGGGGTGGTGATAGCGCTCATACTTTGGAAATCAACACCACCGCGACACCACCTTATGCAAGAATGAAGTTGCATAAATCATGGACCGATGGTGGCGACTACAATCCTTACTATGTAGTTGTAGATTCCTTCCCGGCCGGCCCTGCTAACAACATGGGTATTCCTTATGTACCCAAGCACGGTTTGTTGAGCACCACCGCTGTACCATTGGTTCAGTTTGTGCCACCTGAGCCATTGAGTGGCCGTTTTCCTCCTACCGGCACGATCCCGAATAATATCGCGGGTGGTGGTCCACTGGGCGGACAAATTGGTATTCCCTCATACTTCATGCCGGCAGAAGGTTACAGTCCAATGTGGCATATTGGTTTTGCCTCCTGGCTGGAACCAGCAACTGGGGTCGTGAAGGGTCTGGATGAGCTGAAAGGCCTGCGTGAAACCGGCGCTTTGGAAATCCACGAATGGCCGGCGATCAAAATTGGAGACGATGACTACGATTTTGATAGAAGCGGCCCAATACCACACGTGGTCAATTGCCCAACACCGGTCACCGTTGACCGGGCAATGCATGATGCAAACAAACTGGTTAAGGCTGCTGCAATGGCAGGTGGTTAATGGTTTGCATTTGAATTAGTATGGAATTCACAGAGCGCCCCAGGGCGCTCTGTGTTTTTATTCACTTTATTAATATGATTTTACTGGCTATGTATAAAAGGATTTTATCTCGAACAACAGCCATCACCCTACTGCTGCTGCTGGTATCCAGTGCTTCTGCAGAAGAAAGCCGCTGGGGCGCTGACTACTTTCCCAATGTCATCTTGACCAGTCACGAAGGTGACACATTTTCTTTTTTTGACGACCTGATTAAAGACAAGGTTGTTGTTATTAACTTTATCTATACCACCTGCCCGGATGTCTGCCCGTTGGAAACAGCCCAGCTGACCCGGGTACAAAGCATCATGGGCGATCGCTTGGGTAAAGATGTGTTTTTTTATTCAATCACAATCGATCCGGATGTCGACACCCCGGAGGTACTAAAAGAGTATCGCAACAAATTTGGCGCCAAATGGCAGTTCTTTACCGGTGATGAACAGCAAATTGTCACTTTACGCCGCAAACTGGGTTTATATATAGAAGACATCGAAGGTGGCGAAAATAATCATAACGTGAATATGATTATGGGAAACCAGACAACCGGGCGCTGGATGCGGCGCTCACCATTTGAAAACCCCTATGTATTGGCGGATCAAATTGGTAACTGGCTACATGGTTGGAAATCACCACAACTGGGTAATGATTATACCAATGCACCCGATTTGCGTAACATCTCCCCAGGGGAACAACTGTTTCGCACCCGTTGCGTCAGCTGCCATACCGTTGATGGCAGTGCCGATACCACCATCGGGCCGGATTTGCTGGCGGTTACCCAACGACGTGACCGAACCTGGTTAATCAACTGGCTGCGCAACCCAGACAAAATGCTGGAAGAACAGGATCCGATAGCGATCGAAATGTATAACCGTTTCAATCAAATCCCGATGCCCAACATGTCGCTTACCCAGGTAGATGTGATGGATGTATTGAAATATATCGAAGAAGAATCTGAAAAAGTATTGGACGTCAATAGGCCCGCCATAGAGTCGGTTGCTAAACCAACTCGGTTTAAGCCCGGCAGTGACATTGTGGCAGTGATGAATGCCTGGGTGCGTGAAGCCCTGCCCGGCTCAAAGACCAACGCAGGCTATATGACCTTGATCAATGTAGGTCACAACGAGCTTAAGGTTACATCGGTTGATTCAGGCATTTTTGGTGAGGTTCAGATCCATAATATGACAAGGGTTGATGGCCTGATGAAAATGCAAAAGATCGATGAACTGGTGATTCCAGTGGGCGACCAGGTGGTTTTAAAACCAGGTGGAATGCATTTGATGCTGATGCAACCACAAAGAGATGTCGTCAAGGGTGAAACAGTTGGGATGATCCTGAATTTTGCATCCGGCAGGTCACAGAGTATGACTGTGATAGTTTCAGATAAATAACCTGATGCTGTGCTTGTCGGCTGTTTGGCTGCCGGCAAGCCTTACCATCCTTGGTCATGTTCCTGCTTAACCATAATAAAAACATTTCTCAGTACAAAATCAATGCTGTAAAACTTTTTTAAAAGTCAATTTAGTCACCAGGATAGCTTCATAACCATCCATTAAACATGCTCAGAATTGGCGGGAAACTGTCACCTCTGTGTCGTGGTCTGCTGAAAATATAGATGTTAAGCTTTTCCATTCTCGCCGATAACAAGCATGATTATGGAAAACCAGACCACAGCTAAAGCCATCAGGCAATTGCGTAACCAAAAAGCTTGGACTCAAGAACAATTAGCTGAACAGGCAAGCATTTCTGTACGCACAATTCAACGTGCTGAGGAAGGTGTTATGTCTGCAGAAACTTTGAACGTTTTAGCTCAAAGCCTTGGTGTGAAAGTAGAAACCTTAAGCCAGCCGGTTGAGCCGGAATACCCTGCTATCATTCCGGTATTATTTTATCAGCACGCCAGCACCCTGGAGTGGTTGGAAAGAGTATTCGGCTTACACATAGATATGCGTTATCTAGGACAGGATGGCAGCATCCAGCATGCAGAATTGAGTATCGGTGGAGGCCGGATAATGGTTGGCCAGCCTTTAGCGGCCCATCGCTGGACCACACCAGAAATCGCCGGCGTTAGTACCCAAAGCCTATATATAATGCTTTCGGATATTGATCAGCATTACTTGCATACATGCTCTGAAGGTGGCGTAATTCTTTCTGAACCGGAAGAAGTTCATGGTCATCGCCGCTATCTTAGCCAGGACCCTGAGGGCCATCATTGGTGGTTTGCTGCACCGCTTGCCAAATGATGATCACTCATTTCAGCTTTACAAATTTCGACCAGCTCCAAGCCAGGAGCCTGGATAAATTCTCTGATCCATCATCTCATTATTATCGGGCTGCATACAAAAGCCATTGGCTGAACACAAAATTATCAGGTAATCATTATGGCTGTTGAAGAATATCTGTGTCCTGAAGGTATAAGCGAACTCAAAGCATATGCTCTGAGTCTACCGGAAGCTGTTGAAGAACACCCATGGGGTCATGATGCCATCAAAGTCCGCAACAAGACCTTTGTATTTCTGTCAGGTGAGCAGCGCAATGATGGCAGTTTCGGGATGTCAGTTAAATTACCGGAATCGGCAGAAGTTGTATTGATGATGCCGTTCACTTCCCCCACTGGCTATGGTTTAGGCAAAAGCAACTGGGTTACCGCCGAATTTGAACAAGGCGGGCTGCTCCCAGTGGCTATGCTGAAAGCCTGGATGACTGAAAGTTACCGGGCTATTGCGCCCAAAAAACTAAGCATACAACTGGAAAACAAATAACCAGGCATGACTTTCTACCTATTGAAAATCAGTCGAAAATGGCAAACTCTTGAACCAGTAAAGCAATCCTGCACTCAAATTCTCTACACGTTAGAATAGAGTCAGTAATTATCTGTTTGGAGAATCAGCAATGCAAAAAAACGTCATTCATCAATACTCGACAACGGCAGCACAGTCAGGAGACTTTCTAGCTACCGCTGCAGGCAATAAAGTCCTGCGTAGTACTTATATTCTACTATCCATGACCTTGTTGTTCAGTGGCATTATGGCGTGGGTAGCCAGCAGCAATAATTGGCCATATCTAGGCCCTTGGGTAACACTCGGTGGTTATTTCGCGCTGCTGTTTATCACTTCCGCTTTACGTAACAGTGCCTGGGGATTGCTCTCGATATTCGCTTTGACCGGTTTTATGGGGGCCACCATGGGTCCGATCATTAATGCCTACGTCAACGCTTTCAGCAATGGCGGTCAACTGGTTATGATGGCATTGGGTGGCACCGGCATTGTGTTCTTTGGCATGTCGGGTCTGGCACTGGTCAGCAAACGCGATTTCAGCTGGCTTGGCAAATTTATATTTGTCGGCATCCTAGTTGCATTCGTGGCAGGCCTGGGCGCTATATTCTTTCAAATGCCGGCGCTGTCCCTGGCCGTCTCCAGTGCGTTTATATTGTTGATGGCCGGCCTGATCCTGTATCAGACCCAGGCGATCATCCGCGGCGGGGAAACCAATTACATCATGGCCACCATCACACTGTTTGTCGCCATCTATAATTTGTTTTCCAGCTTGCTACATCTGCTGGGCTTTATGGCCGGTGATGATTAAACAAACTCCAGATTCTCCCTTAAAGGCCGCTATGCGGCCTTTTTGATACTTTACCGACTGTCCTCTGATAAAATAGGTAAACGCAGTGAACTAGCTATGGATTCATCATGGAAAAATTGTCAAGAATTCGTTTCAGCACAGGAATATTATTGATTGCTTTGACCGGCTTATTCAGCGGCACATCCGTTGCTGATGTACTGTTAATTGATGAAGTTCGTGCCAGTAAGTCAATGAGCTTGCCCGAAAATGGCTTAAACATGCAAGCGGTTGAAAATGGCTGGGGTACGCCGGAAAACCGCCAATCAGCAGTAGGTGAACCACCGATTACCCGCTGGCAATACAGTAATTACAGCGTCTATTTCGAACATGACGTGGTGATTACCAGTGTGCTGCACTCCGGTGCAGTAATCCAGTAATTCAACTAATTAATCTTATTACTTAACCAGCGATAGCTGGAGTTATCGCTATGCCTGAATCATCTACCGCCAATAATACCAACCAGACACAGGCAGAGGCTGCCTCAACGCAAGGTTACCCAGCTGCGCTGATGCCTTGGCTCGATGATCAACCATGGAAAAAAGTAACTCGCGATGGTGTTGATTACTGTGTGCTGGGTACAGCCCATGTTTCCCGCCGTAGTGCTGAAGTGGTTCAAGGCTTGATCGACTCCGGGCATTTCGATGCGGTTGCAATCGAATTATGTCCCAGTCGACACCAACTGCTTACCGATAAAAAACAATGGCAATCAACCGATCTATTTTCCTTGATTCGTCAGGGAAAAGCCGGCTTGATGTTAGCCAACCTGGTGCTGTCCGGATATCAAAAACGACTGGCCAAACAATTTGGGATTGAGCCTGGCGCAGAAATGCGTGCTGCCATGCAGGCGGCAAAAGAACATAAACTTCCACTACAGCTAATCGACCGTGACCTGGGTACCACCATGAAACGGGTTTGGCGTAGTTTGGGCTTTTGGAACCGGCTGATGCTATTCACCGGTTTATTGGCCAGTGTGTTCTCTCGTGAAACCGTCAATGAGGAGGACATAGAAAAACTTAAAGAAGGCGATATGCTGGAAAGCGCGTTTGCCGAGTTCGCTGAGCAATCCCCTGCCCTGTATCAATCTTTAATCACCGAGCGTGATCAATACATGGCTGCGCGTTTGCGTGCTGATAATCAAACCGATGATAACCGCCAGGTTTTGGCCATAATCGGTGCCGGGCACCTGCAAGGTATGGTCTCACACCTTCGTGAAGAGCGTTCTGAGCCTGACGCGATCAGTGCTGAGCTGACTAAAATTCCACCAGCATCGCGCTGGCCCAAAATTATCCCATGGCTGATCGTTGCATTAATTACCAGCGGTTTTGTATTTGGTTTTTTGCGTAACCCCGATCTTGGTTGGAACCTGGTTAAAACCTGGGTGGTAATTAATGGTGTGCTGGCTGCTTTAGGCGCCATCATTGCACGCGCGCACCCATTGACCATTCTCAGTGCATTGGTGGGTGCTCCAATCACTTCGCTTAACCCAACCATTGGTGCCGGGATGGTTTGCGCCCTGGTGGAAGCCTGGGTTCGCAAGCCCAATGTTGCCGATTTTGAAACCTTACGCGATGACGTCACCGAACTGTCGGGGTGGTGGCGTAACAGGGTGGCGCGAACATTGTTGGTATTTTTCCTGTCTACCATGGGGTCTGCGATCGGCACCTGGGTAGCCGGTTTCTCGATTATTCAGCAATTGGCCTAAAATGACCAGCATATGCTTGACTCAACGCCCCATCTGAAAATCGGCGATCATCAGCTAACCACACGCTGCCTGGTGGCACCGATGGCTGGTGTCACTGATCAGCCATTCCGGTTGTTGTGTAAAAAACTGGGTGCTGGTTATGCAGTTTCGGAAATGGTTTCTGCCGATCCCCGTTTGCGTAATACCCGTAAAAGCTGGCTGCGGCGTCAACATGATGACGAACCGGCGCCGATTGCTGTACAAATTGCTGGTGCTGATGCTGATTTTCTGGCTGAAGCAGCTCGCTATAACGTTGCCAACGGTGCCCAGATTATTGATATCAATATGGGCTGCCCTGCCAAAAAAGTCTGCAAAAAAGCCGCTGGCTCTGCACTATTGGCAAATGAAGCGCTGGTCGAAAAACTGCTCAATGCTGTCACCTGTGCGATCGATGTACCGGTAACGCTAAAAATCCGCACCGGTACAGACAACGAGAATATCAATGCAGTACGTATTGCCGAACTGGCAGCAGCTGCCGGTATTCAAATGCTGACTGTGCATGGCCGTACCCGTAAACAACTTTATCGAGGCACAGCTGAGTACAGCACCATAGCAGAGGTAGTTCAAGCAGTATCAATCCCGGTGATTGCCAACGGCGATATAAATACCCCACAGATTGCTGCCCAGGTATTGCAAAATACCGCCGCAGCTGGGGTCATGGTCGGCCGGGCTGGGCAAGGTAACCCTTGGATTTATGCGCAAATTGATCATTATCTGAATACCGGCCAGACATTACCTGCGCCTGATCGCACGCAAGTAGGTGCCACTCTGCTGGAGCATATCAGGGCGTTGCATAACTTTTATGGTCCACAGCAGGGTATGCGGGTTGCGCGTAAACATATCGGCTGGTATCTGGATACCATAGACAATAGCGGAACATTCAAACACACACTGATACGAATTGACTGCCCAGATCAACAATTGGATTTGATTGAGCAGTGGTTTGCTACTGCCCACACCCGGCTAGCGGCTTAGTTTCCAGTTTGTTGCCGATTGACCGTGTATGAAGTTTGGGAGCTTCTGATTTAATCAGCCCTATTCATCAACAAGTACTTGCCCGTTGCTGGTGACTTAGTACGAATGATGCTGTAGTATAAGCTAGCCACTTATAATGGACGAGGTGACAACAACCGGATGCTTTTCTGCCTGTTCGGATAACTTATGCAAATTTCCACAGCACTCTCGATCGACACACTGGAACAGGGGTTTAACCTTGATGACTGGCATGTTTCTCCACATAGCAACTCACTGCATTCAAACAGCACTCTTGATACCAAACACCTTGAATCCAAAGCCATGCAGGTCTTATTGCAATTGGCCGGGCATGCTGGGGATTTTGTTTCCCGGGATAAGTTATTGGCATCCGTTTGGAATACCCGGTTCGTAACTGAAGATGTGTTAACAGGGGCGATTGCAGCCATTCGCAAAGCCTTGGGAGATGATCCGAAACAACCACATTTCATTGAAACCCGGCGTGGCGTGGGCTACCGCCTGATTGTTAAAGCAGTTCCGATGCAAGCCGGGCAAAAAGCATCTTCCAAGCCACGGCCGGTATGGTCCTTTGCAGGCCTGGCATTGCTTACCGTTATCATTTTAGTGTTCACTTTTCCTGATAAGGTAGAAACGCCCTTAGAAAATAAGGTATTGCCTGAGATACCTACACTGGCAGTGCTGCCTTTTGCCGACTATTCACAAAACAAGGGAAATGGCTATTTTTCCGATGCCGTCACCGAAGCTCTGATCCAAAAACTGGCTGAACTGCAACAATTCCGGGTCATATCGCGTACCTCTATCATGCCCTACAGGGATACTGAGAAAAGTGCCCGCCAGATTGCCGAAGAACTCGGCGTAGACTGGTTTGTAGAAGGTTCGGTGTTGCATCATGATGATCAGGTACGTATCACTGCGCAATTAATCGACGCCAGTCAGGACGAACACCTATGGGCGGGACACTTTGACCGCTCCTTTACCGACATCTTTGCATTGATTAATGACGTGGTAACTGCCATCAGTCTGCCGGTGATCAATAGTGCCGTAATTGCACAACCAAACCAGACTGCTATCGCGCACAATTATGAGTTGCCGCCAGAGCAACTGGATCGTTACCTGATGGCACGCTATCTATTATCCAAACAAGCAGCAGTGCCAGCCCGCCAGGCCTTAGCTCAATTTACGTTATTAAGTGAACAGACGCCGGACTTTTTTGGTGGTTATCTGGGTCAGGCTCAGGCTTTGCTGTTGCTATTCAAGCAATCTCAACTCGATCATTCCGCGTTGGATACGGCGTTGCAGGCAATTCAGCGTTCACTGGAAATAAACCCACAGGCCAGTGAAGCATACCGCTGCCGTGGCCAGATTTTGTTTTTTCGTGATCTGGACTACTTACAGGCCGAATCAGACTATTTAACCGGAATCACTTTGAATGCCAGTGATCACATCGCACGCCGGCGTTATGCATGGTTGCTGGTAGCCCAGCAACGCTATCCAGAAGCCAGGCAACAATTAACAGAAATCAAACGACTGGACCCTATTTACTATGCTGATGCTGCGAATGCATTACTGATGTTGTATGCCGGTGATGCCAGTGCGGCCATTGCCGATTTGGAACGCTTAAAAATCAGCTCGCCGGATTCGGTGGATATCCATTCAGTACTATGGCGTGCTTATCTGGCAGATGGTCAAGTGCAACAAGGCACCAGTCAAATGCTTGAATGGTTGCGCTTGCGTGGACTGCAGGTCGAGCAACATACGGCCTTGCAGCAACTGCTAAACCAACAGGCTTATACCCACTTTTATCAAGCCGTTTTAGATCAGGATCTGGTTTCTTCACCCTTGCATCAGGCAATGTTGCAGCTCCGACTTGAGCAAATTGATATAGCACTCGATTTAATCGAACAGGCATGGCAGACACGTAATCCATCGCTTGCCTATCTACCGGTAATGCCCAATTTTCAGCGCCTGCATAACCAGCTACGCTTCAAATCCCTGCTCAGCCAGTTACCACCTCCCAACAAACTGCAAAGCCTTAGCTCCAACCTCTGAAGCCGCGCTTCTCATAAAACCTCGGGTTTCCTCAGCATTCCGTCAGGCTTGCTGCTGACATCTACGTTTATGCTTTAGCCCTGGCATGGTTTGCCAGGTGGGGAGCAACGCATACGACGTTTTGATCAACTGGAAGGAGACCATTATGCGACTAACTAATGTATTGCTGATTTTAATGCTGATTATATTTTCTGCTGCTGCTCAGGGGCAAAAATCTGAAGCACTGGGTGATTTACTCAGCCAGACAGATCTAAATGCGCTGGGCCTATCTGATGGCGCAGACATTGCTGATGCAAATAGGCACGGCAGGATATCGCTCACTGTAGGACATGGCAATTACCTGATTGCCGATACTTTTGATGTCAGTTTCTCAACTCTGGCTATAGCAGGATCACACGGATTTGCCTTCGGCAGGTTCCGACAGTCTTTGCTGTTTCAGGATTTGCTGATTGACTTCAAGGCTCGGGTAACATGCCTGGCCGTTGATTCAGAAAATGGCCGTGCCTGGGTTGGCGCCGTGGTCACAGAAAATAATTCTGAGCATCCCAGCTTTACCACTGAAATTCATCAGCCAGGCCGCGATGTGTGGTTCCGGGTATTGGATACAGGACCTGGAAGCGAAGAACCAGATAGAAGTACCTTCATGGGTTTTGAAGGTGCCGGCGGCATCATCACGTCAGAGGAATATTGTGATGCCCAAATCTGGCCCAATGATCCGCCCAACGACCGCACCAACCCGGTTACCAGCGGTAATATTCTGGTCAGGCCATAACTGCTTAGTTATACCCTGGTCGGCAGAAACCAGGGTAGACCAGTGCCAGCGACCCACGGTAAAAGTGCTGGCACTGGTCAACTTGACCTTTATATAACAGCATATTAAGTAACTTCGATATCAACAGCCAAGATCAAAACTCACGATGTAGGGCATTTCGGACCCCCGAAAAAAAGATACGAGTACCAGTCAGGTGTCGTACTGTTGCTGATATCCAGGGTATAACAAGGTAATGTTACTGACCGCTCGGAAAGTTCCAGAGGCTCAAAAATTGCACCACCTTTTTTCTCGTAACGAATATTACGCTGATAGGCTGCTTGCTTGTATCCTTGATCAGCAAATAGCCCGCTACCCATCTGTAATGCATCCGGTTCACCCGTTGATTCCCCACCAAATTCCAAGGCTTCTGCACCTGTGCTAAGACTGCCATCCATAAAAACCTCCTTAGGATAATACCCAGCGTAGGTTTTTATATCACCGCCTTCATACCATAACCACCAACTATTAGTGACAGTATTCAGCTCCCACTGCATCAATATTTCTTTTTGTTCACCATCAGGTTCACTGATCATATTTGATGGCAATGCCCGGCCTATAGGAACATCATTATTCAGAACCACAAAAGCTTTACAGTTCAAGTTATAACAGCCACTGGCATAGTTATCCGGTGTGTAGAAGATGAATACTGCAGGTCTTTCTGCTTGATACAATGCCGGATAAACCTGCCAGCCACTTTCAATTGTTTGCAAATCTTTACCAGCAGCATCATTGCTAATCCACAATTGCGACAATGAAAACATATTTGGCGAAACAACAGGCTGCCAAACATTGAAATAGCTTTGTGCGCCTCTTGCACCATTCAATTTTATTTTGCTTTCAGCTACCGAGTAATAATGCTGAACACCATTCGCAAAGCTTGATGCATACGGTTCGTCAGGAATCGGGCTTTTTAATAAAAAATCACCCAGGCTCCGGAAATTACGCATAATTTCAAGGTTCAGACGAGGGATACCAACTTCACCCTGCAGACATTCAGAACAAGCAATTCCGTTATCAACTTGTACAGCCCGGTCATCAGGCGGTAATTCTAGCGTCTTATAACTACCGTCATTCTTCAATAAGGACGGTTGGCGATTGATTTTAAAGCAATCAATAATTATGTCATCTGCATTTTTAAAACTGCGCTCCGCTCGGCTGGACCCATAATAAGACTGAATATGCAAAATCATTGGCAATATTCTTATTGTCTCATAAGAATTGTTATCCAGACTTAAGGTTAATTTAAGCACATCATCAAGATCCTCAAGATAAGATTCCAATGAAAGGTTATTGTGATGAGAAGCATTACAGTAAAATGGCAGTAAACAAAATGTTATTAATGTAACTATTTTAGACATGTTCATTCCTGGTAGTAATTTAAATTGAGAATAGAGTCACGTTTAGAAAATGTGACTCTATTTTTTTAGAGTGTAAGACCTATGCCAGGCTTACTATCCAGCGGTTGGTATAAAATTTCCGCCCAGTGGGTTATAAGCCAAAGACACTGTGTCTACTTCTCCCCCGAATGTGACTTGTGTCAAAGGTGATGTCACTATGGTGCATACAGTGTTACTGGCAATTTGTGACTGAATCCAAACAAACACAGTGGTGTAAGGCGTCATTATCGCGGTACTGTTAAACAGTACCGGCGCTGCTGAAACTGCATTACCCAAAATATCCACACCATTAACATTAGCGTCCTGATAAAGGCCAAATGTCAGGTTCGCAGGTGCCGGCAAATTGTCAAATGCATTAATCGCAGTAAATGCGTTTTTGCTACCTACTCCTTCAGGTGGGCTGAAATATGCGGCTGGCAGCAGTGTGTATATCTTATCGGGCGCGGCCGGCACACCAGTTGATGCAAGTTGAGTAAGTTGTGCGCCATTCTGGATTTCAGCCGTTGAGGCATAGATACCATATTTTTCTTCCCAAACCACCTGGTTTGATGGAAATGGATCAAATGTTAACCAAGCCACATTAGGATCATCACTTTCCGATGGTTTGGCAATTACTACTTTACTATCTGTATCTTCAATATTTTGAAGGTCTCTTTCTTCAAATGAAAGGCTCAAACTAAACTGCAACATAATCTTCTCCTGTTTTATTATTTAATATTAATTCCATTTTGGTTTGCATCTAATCCAGATACTTACCAACAAATTTAACCATCAAGCTAATAATTTAATCAGTACAAGGTGTATAATTTGCAAAATAATAATAAGGAATAAATTTACCTCAAACCATTACACGGGGTTACAGCAAGTTACGCTGGTCAGAGTTGTTGCCGAAGCTAATAAATATTTTATTTTCTAGTATTCATGTAATTACGCCTTCAAGTCAAAATCATGTTCCCTTCCAGACTTGAACCTCGAATTATCTTAAAACTCCAATCACCAAAACGAAGACAACCAGAACGACGTTCAATCAACATCGGCAAATCTTCTTCTTTATATAAGCACTCAGCAATTTGTTTTCTAGCTCTGTAAATTTGAATATTTATATGTGAAGCATCGGTACCCATCATTTTACATAGATCATCCATGCACACCCACCCACATGAACTTGCATCATAGCCGCGCCGATGATCTTCTAATTTAATTCTTGCTAAAGTAACCAGTAAGTAATGATGTACGCGCTCTTTTAGGTTAATTACCTGTTGATCAGTTTCTATCAGAGAAAAAACATGTTCCTCATCCAGGCTGACCTTGAATATCAACGTTGTTTTCTCGCTGCAATCTGGTTCGGCTGTTGCTGCCGGTTGTTCTATGTAGGTTTGTTTAGCACAACACAGACACCATTTTCGTTTGGCTGCACAGACTAAATCACCATCTTTTAATAAAACACTTTTTTGTGCACTTTTGGAATACCAATAGCCATCCTCAGCAAGAAACACTGAAGTTTCACTGGGTGGACTCAAATCAATTACGGTCCATTTGCAATACCACTGCTGAGCCAGAAAAATATCAATACCGGTCTCCAGCACTGACTCTTTGCCAGCTGGAACCGGTTTGCCTGCAACCCATATGGCATGTTTGCCGTTGTTGAAAACAACCCAGCAATTATTGTTCCAGTACAGCATAGCTGCACTGTATATTGAGTCTTGCATTGATGAATCATTTTGATAACCCAAATCCGGTCTTTCCAATACTGACCCGGAATTTTGAATTACACACTTAAGTCCAAACGCATTTTCAAAGATAGCCATAGTGTTTCCCTTGTCCGGCATCACCCTGTCGCCAGCCACTGCTATTAAGCAATCTAAAACTACCAATAACCACTGCTGCTAGTACAGGGGGTCATCTTCACCCTACACTTTTAAATGTGTTTTGCTATGCTAAAGCCATAGACAGCTTTACTGTAAATAGCAGTAATTGAGAGGGAACGATGTCTAATCAAAAAGGGAACATAATGAATTTCGATTTATCAAATGATTGCATGGAAGCGTTTAGGGGGCTACCAGCCAACGGCTCAAAAACTTACCAACAGCTATTGGCTTTTTATAACAAATACCCAGAAACCTCTTTAGCTGCCATGCCGGCCATTGCATCTGAATTAACGATAGCTACGGGATTTCCGTCAATGCTTGATTTTTTTCGGTGCAACCATGCAGCAAAAGCACATGTGCAACCCGGGTGCAGGTTTTTCTCAAAATTACATTTGGAACCTATGCCTGATACCTGTAAGAGAATTATCAAAATTTCCGACAGCGATCAATATATATACTTGCCATCAGGCAGCGGTGTATACATGGCCTTGAAGCGCGCTGCTATCCAATTGGCTATCAAACACAGCACCTGCAAACAGGATATCATTACTTTTTTTGGCATCAGTAATCGCCATTTACGAAATATCAGGGCGTAATACTTGCAGACTTTATATACACTGGCATATTAATTTAACACTTGCTTTGCTATATTTAAAATTACTGAATTGAAAGTTGTGTCTAACAGGTAATTAATCCATGCTGAATTATTGCTGTCACACTGATAAGTATGTATTAATTCCTATTGAATACCTTTCAGCCAAAGGAATTAGCAGCCATTTCAGTGGCGCTCTGATCGATGACCATAAGCTGTCCGCCGAGTCAATTGAGTTATTTAACCGGGCTTACCAGCGTTATTGGCGACGCTCTGTACGTCTTTATCAAAATGCCCCGGCCTTTTGGTTTCCGCCACGTGCCCAGCATATTCTTATTGTCAAAAAGCCCGAATGCATCCCTCCCTACTCTCAACCCTTTAATAAAAATTCATGGCAGTTGCATATAACAGACCTTGATAAAAAAACCTCCTCTGTCGAATTTGTTGCCTATCAGTTTCTGCATCTTGAGCGTATGTGGCTGTTGCAACAGCTTGACACCGTTTTAGTCGCAAACCTCAGTTATTTCCTGACCCTATCAGATGCACAAATTGAAGATTTTGCCTTTGGCTGCAGGCACACGACCCGGCCCGATGCTGCTGCATTCAGATTTTTAGCCAGTCAAATGCCGGCAATACAGAAATTGCATCACACCCAATTAAAAAAACCGCAGGCAACCGTTCACAACGCCAAACTTATGCAAGCTACCGGATTAATCCTGCCCTCAAACTTGCACCGGATTCTGCACGATATACAACATACATGGTCAGCAACAGCGACAGAGGTCAGTATCGATTTTAAACAGTTTCATTCAAAGCCAGCTGAACAGCCCGGTAAGAAGTTGTGTGACTGGTTAATCCGCGAACAACCGGCTTTGTTGATTACCGGTGCTGATGGGCAGGTATTATGGGATCCTGACCGGCCTGATGATATCCAACTATTAAGCCTGCAGCTTGACAGTTCCGGCGCATCAGCCGAAACAGCCATGCTGAATGACTTGTCAGTTATCAATATTCAAACACGACGCTTTTTAAGCAGCCTGCGTGCACCCGAAGAACTGGTTGATCCAGCTCCGTATATCACCGAAGGTGGATTATGCTACATCCATAAGCAACGTAAACTGATCTGCTACAACATCGGCCCAGGCAGAAATGAAACACGTCTGTGGCGACCCACTCCACCTTATGAACGCAAAATGCTTGAGGCACGCACCGTGCACGAATGGGGACATCTGGCAGCCGAATCCGGCTGGGTAATTATCCCTGCTGATAGCCGAACACTGCGGAGCGAACAGGAACAAATTCTGGCCAAGCTATTTGATCAAATAGCTGCCGCTGCCCCTGCAAATATCCAACATCGACTCGCCAATGAAGTAGCGCGCCTGCAAGCCGAAAGCGGCAGTCTGGGACAGACATTGTTAAACCGTATGTTGGTTAGAATTGAAGATTTCATGGCTAATCTGGTAGCCGCACGCTTATTGCACCCCGACGCTATGGATACCTATGTGCGCAATAACGTCCACTGCCATTTGCAAAGCTACAGCAGCGAAGGTGTTTACATGCAATTAATCCGCCTGGCATATGAATTTCAATACCTGAGATTAAGTCGTATAGAAGACCCATTTCGCTGGTTTTACAACAGTACCTGGTTTGTTGAATACTTTATTGACAACAAAATTATCAGCAAATCATTGTTTGAACAACTAACCAACATAATTAAAAATATTTGTGACTGCTATCAGCTGGACGAATCAAAATTTGATTTCCCCCAGGTTTCAATTGGACACCATCAATAAAAATACAACATTATTAGCCAGCCACCAACAAACTCAAAAAACCAGCTGCGGCCCTGGCGAATGAGCCATCACATCAAAAGCTATCACAATCCGCGGTTCCTGACTGACTATGGGATGCACATAGTGAATGTGGTAAGGAGGGAATAAAATCAGCTTGCCCACCTGCGGTTGAACTCTCTGGCAAGGGCTATATCCATGATGTTGTGACACTACCAATGGGTTGAGGAAATCAATACAGCCGCTTGGTGGTTGTTCCTCCGGCACCCGCACATAGTAAACACCGCTGACCAGATTTCCACTGGATGCATGATTGTGCGGCCGCTGCCAATCGCCTGCACGTAATATGTTTGCCCATCCATATGGATAAGGCGTAAGTTCCGCAGCAGCATCTTCAAATACATGTCGCAGATATGCGTCAATAGCAGGTTTCAGCAAAACGCTGCTAAACATATTCAACGCACTGTCTTTTAGATCAAAAAAATTTAGTTGTCCGGCTGTCTGATAACCACCTTCAGTAGCGATATGCGCCTGCTTTGCGGCATTTTGATCAGTATCCCTGAAGCGATGCTCCATGCTCAGAATTAATTGACTCAGCGCATCATTCATACCAGCCACATTGTCGTGGTCCTGTTGCATGACTACTACCGGAAAATGCGCTTTAAACTCCGTATGGGTGATGGTTGGTTGATTCATACTCAGCGACGCTGCAGCTTTTATACAGAGTGAAGTATAGAGAATTCAGACCTGTTGCACTAGCCTAACAAAGCGTCTGGCTGCTGCTTATGGGTCAGTCGTGATGGTGTAAGATAAGTCGGAGTAATATCAGCTTAACCGGCGTCACAGTACATTCCTGGAGGGTTTTTTGAAACTACGCATTTTAATCTTGTTATCAGCAATATTGCTGCTGGCTGGTAACAGTCAGGCGCAATCGTATGTACTCAGTCCAGATGCCGTATTTGACGGTAACAAGCTGCATACCAACTGGCAAGTCCGGATTGATGCAGGTCGAATCAGCTCAGTGGGTGAACAGCTTGACAGCAGCGGTGCCGAAATTATTCAACTGACCGGTCAGACTTTGTTACCTGGTCTGATTGATGCCCATAGCCATGTGCTACTGCACCCTTACGATGAAACCCCTTGGAGTGATCAGGTACTGCTTGAATCTCAGGCAGAACGAGTTGCACGTGCTACAAACCATTTACAGGCAACCTTGCTGGCTGGATTTACAACACTTCGTGATCTGGGCTCGGAAGGCGCCGGATATGCGGATGTTGGTCTCAAACAGGCATTGCAAAAAAATATTATTCCCGGCCCGCGGTTACTGGTAGCCGGCCCGGCTATTGTGGTTACCGGCAGTTATGGGCCAAAGGGATTTCGGCAGGGAGTGACAGTTCCTCTGGGAGCCCATGAGGCTGATGGAGTTGATGATTTGATCAAAGAAGTTCGCCGCCAGATTGGCGGTGGTGCGGACTGGGTCAAAGTATACGCTGATTACCGCTGGGGACCAGCCGGCGAGGCCCGGCCCACGTTTTCAATCGATGAATTGCGATTGGTAGTTGAAACAGCGCGCAGCAGCGGGCGACCTACAGTTGCACATGCCGCCACTGATGCCGGCATGCTTCGTGCTATCGAAGCCGGTGTGGAAAGTATTGAACATGGTGATGGCGGTACTCTGACCACCTACCAGTTGATGGCTCAGGCAGGCGTTGTACTTTGCCCTACACTGGGTGCGGTAGAAGCGGTTTCACGCTATCAGGGCTGGGATGGCAACCCACAAACTACCCCGCCACGAATTCAGATCAAACAAACACAAATGCGTCATGCCATAGATGCCGGCGTAATCATATGCAACGGCTCTGATGTCGGCGTATTTGATCATGGAGATAATGCCTGGGAACTGGAACTACTGGTTCAATATGGGCTTACTCCATTACAGGCATTACAGGCTGCCACTTCAGTCAACGCTAGGTTATTACACCTGCAAACTGAGATCGGCCACATCGCCGCCGGTTACAAAGCAGACCTGATCGCAGTCAGCGGCAACCCGGTGGCGGATATTTCCGATCTGCGCAATGTCGAACTGATAATCCAAAACGGACAAATCATCAAACAACCTTAGCTTATGAATAAGATCCGCGCTACACACTTCGTTTCAATATTATTACTGTTGCTGATGTATCAGCCAGCATTTGCGACTGATAACGCCTTTTCAAAGTTGCAGGGACTTGGCAACGTAGAGTCCCACACAGTGACTGTTGAAGATACAAATCAAATCTATTATTTATTTGTACGCCTGCCGGAAAATTATAGTGCCAGCGGCAATTACCCGGTGATTTATCTGCTGGACGGTGGAATTACCTTTCCATTGTTAGGCGCATATTATCGTTACCTTAGACTAGCCGATGAAATACCGGAAATGATTGTTGTCGGCATTGCATACGGCAGCGATGACTGGCAGCAGGGTAATATGCGAAGTCATGACTTTACTGCGCCTTCTGACCAGGCTGAGCATTATGGCGGAGCGGAAAAGTTTCAAACAGTATTCAAACAACACCTTTTTCCGCTGATTCAGCAACACTATGCAGCTGATCCTCAACGTCGTATTCTGTTCGGTCAATCACTGGGGGGGCAATTTGTTTTAAACACTTTGCTTACCTGCCCGCAGTTGTTTTGGGGGTATATCGCCAGTAATCCAGCGCTGCATCGTAATTTGGCATTTTATCTGAACACACCACCAGTAACGCCGCCGGCGCCACAGCGACGGGTTTTTGTCAGCTCAGCTGAGCTGGATGATCCTCGCTTCAAAGAACCTGCCAGAAATTGGATCGAAGCCTTTCGCAGCCGCCAGAACCCATGGGCACTACAAATTCAGGAACCGCCTGGGCACAATCATTTTTCGGCAGCGCCGGTTGCCTTCCGTCAAGGTTTACAATGGCTTTTCCCAGCGCACCACGCTGCTCAATAGTGGTGACCCTGATTAGGGCTGCAGTGTGACCATCATTGAAGCAATCGCAGTTGTCTTTGGTCTGCTATGTGTCTGGCTGGTGGTCAAGCAAAATATCTGGTGCTGGCCTGCCGGGCTGATACAGGTGACGCTGTATATTTTCATCTTCTATCAGGTCAAGTTGTATTCCGATCTGATTTTGCACATATTTTATGTCGGCATGAATATTTATGGCTGGTATTACTGGCTGCATGGTGGGAAAGATCGCAACCAGTTACCGGTAACACGGTTACAACAGCACTGGAAATACACCTGGCCGACGATCACCATTATCGGCACCATAACATGGGGATACTCGATGTCTGCACTGACTGATGCTGCTGTGCCCTATGGCGATGCATTCACTACCGTTGCCAGTGTCATTGCACAATGGCTGATGGCCAGGAAGAAACTTGAATCCTGGTTTTTCTGGATTATTGTTGATGTGGTGGCCATCGGTATTTACTGGTACAAGGATTTACACCTGACTTCAGGTCTGTATACCGCATTTTTGGTACTCTCCATTATGGGTTTACTTAGCTGGCGCAAGTCAATGCTGAATCCGGCAACAGTAACCACCCAAGCAACAACATGAATACTGATGGAAAATCTACTATAAATAGGTTGTTCACCAATAAGTTAAGATAGCTAAACAAACAACAGGAGAAAATTAATATGCCTGTCATTACCACGCTATACGCGGGAATTTTGGGGTTGATATCATTAGGACTCTCATACCAGGCTGGCAGCCTGCGCGGCAAAACCGGTATTTCCATCGGTCATGGAGAAAACCAGGAAATGCTGTTGGCGATGCGCCGGCATGCCAATTTTGTTGAGTATGTGCCATTAGCACTGATCTTGCTCGGCTTGCTGGAAATGGGTGGTGTAACTGCTATGACTATGCACATCATGGGTGCCAGTCTGGTCGTTTGCCGGATAGCGCATGCAATGGGCTTAAAAGCCGACACCATGTCGGGAGCCGGAAGATTGATTGGCGCGGCCGGCACCGCTGTGCTGACATTGGTGGCATCAGTATGGGCAATTGTTATCTTTATCCAAGCCTGAACTATACCAATATCCGGATTCATTGATGCAAAGACACCTCATCACACTGCTCTGCCTGGCTATAGCAATAGCACTGTATGTAGCCGGCGCAACACTGGCTGCAACTGGCTTACTGATCCTGGGTATGCTGGCCGAATGTATTTTTTGGCTACGCTTATTCAGAGGCAAGGATCCCAGGCAGTAATAATTACTGTTGATACAGCAACCTGATGCTTAGAAATTTAGGCTACCTGCTGTTATTAGCATTTACTGGTAACAGTGATGCAATGCAGTGCAACAGTGACGGCATTGCCCTGCAGGTACTCGGTTCAGGCGGTCCGATTGCAGATGATACTCGCGCCAGCACCAGCTATCTGATTTGGCAAAATGGACGAGCACGTGTGCTGGTGGATATTGGTGGCGGCAGTATTTTGCGGCTGGCTGAAAGTGGCGCCCGCATCGAAACTCTGGATGCGGTTGCGATTACACATACCCATGTAGATCACATTGGTGATTTCCCCGCGCTGATCAAATCCGGCTTCTTCAGCCAGCGCCAGCGGCCGCTGGCCTTGCTCGGGCCGGATGGCTCCCGATTGTTTCCTTCTATTAACCAATACTTTAAAAACACCTTCTTATCAGAGGATGCCAGTCATCGTTACCTGGCCTGGGTTAGCGATGGCAGCAATGGCAAATTTGCCATCAATGTTACCGAAATTCCTCGCAGAGAATATGCGAAGAGCTGGTTCAAATCCATGGACTTAGAGATATCGGCGGTAGGCGTTGAACATTCAATTGTACCGGCAATTGGATATGTGGCCGTTATCGGTAATCGACGCATTGCTATCCCTGGTGACATGAGTGCAGACAACCCACGTTTCATCGAACTTGCTAAAGGCAGTGATCTTTTGGTGTTGCATTTGGCTATTCCTGAAACTGCTTCAGATCGTCTGGCACGATTACATGCCCGGCCCAGTGAAATAGGTCTACTGGCTGCCAGTATTCAACCGAAACAATTGGTGCTAAGTCATGTTATGCGACGTGCCGAGCGTCAACTTGAGCGACATTTACAGCTTATCCGGCAGGCCTATAAAGGGCCGGTAAATATTGCTACTGATCTAGCCTGTTACCCGCTGAATGTTAAACATTGATAGTCAGTTACTGGCAATTCTGTCGTGAATTGTCGACAATCACTTTTTTAACATTCTGTTTACTATAACGTGGGAATACGTACGACCTTATTCGGACCTGTATGGCAAAGCCGTGATGCCACCACCCGTGCAGATGCGGTTGCACACCTGCACGATCAGGAATTAATCGCCGAATTGACCAACATTGCACGACAAGATATCAATGCAAACGTCAGGCGCGCTGCGCTGCAGCGAATAACCGATATCCAGACACTAAACCAATGTCGGTTACTGGATGATGATTCCAGTAATAAGCAACTTGCTACAGAACGGTTAATTCAAATGCTTTGCCATATAAAAACCGATAAAAGCATGCAGCAGGTATCCCCGATAGCTGTTGAGTTACTGCATGACGGGACATTATCGGCAACAAAAATCGAATCAATAGCCCAACACGCTGGGCATCGTGATTTACGCCTGCAGGCTATCAAACAGGTAAAACGGGCAGGTTTCCTAGGAGATTGGTTATTGCAGCAAAGCGAACCTGAATTGCAATCCCAGGCTTTAGATCAAATCCAAAAAATTTCAACCTTGGAACGCATTGCCAAAACCTTACGTAAGACTGATAAAAAACTGTACAGGTTGGTACAACAAAAACTGGAAAGCTTACAACCGGCAAAACCCGGGCATAGTTTTGGTGATGAACAAGCTTTACAACTGTGTCAGCAACTGGAAACATTGCTAAAAGGCCATAACCAGAACCAACCAGGTGAGAATAACCTGAATGAACAACTCCTCGAAGTTCAGCAACTTTGGAACACCTTGTCAGGGATTAATGAGCAGTTGCAGCAACGCTACAGCAATACCTATGCAATATTAAAGCGAACTGCCAGCGGTGTTTATGCCAGTGAGCAGCCGAAACAGCCAGAACACGAAACTGACCGGCAACAGATCCAGGTTGAAGCAGAAGCCGATCATTCACTGCAACACCTGGCCACAGCTTTGGGAGAGATGCTGTTAAGCAATCCCAAGCCGGCAACGGTGGAAAACTGGCGACAAAGCTGGCGCACCTCCTGGAGCAGACTAAACGCAGCCAGTGCTGCTGATCAACGTTTACAGGAAAACTTGCGCAACCGCTTAATCAAATACGAACAACAACAAGCTGACACAGAACAACAACGGACGGCCAGGCGTGCCGCTATCGAGCAGCGAATTGACAATGTCAACACCGCTGCTGAGGATGGACAACTTGAAGCAGCCACCAACAAACTCAAAGCACTGCGTGAAGATTTACCTGACAGGCCTCACCGCAAAGTTGTTGAACGCCTGCATGCCATTGACCAGCAATTAGGCGAGTTACGGCGCTGGCAGCGTTGGTCTGACAACGAACAACGAATACGCTTGATCAAAACTCTGGAAAAGGCCATTGAAGATGAACTGAACCCAGATGCATTGTTAACCCTGGTGCGTGACGCACGGAATACTTGGCAACACCTGGAACAGCAGGAAGTAAAACACGGCATGCGGCCGTTGGCCAAGGATCATTCACTGGCTCGCCAGTTTAAAGGTGTCTGTGGAAGGGCTATGGGCCAGGCTCGCCCATTTATGGATAATCGCCGCAAGGTACAACAAGAACGCTATGCAGTAATCGAAACGCTGCTGGACAATACCAACCAAATGCTGAGCCAGGCAAGCCCGGGGGCTCAGGAACTGATTAAACATAAACGCATTTTAGGCAAATTATTCCGGGAACTTTCCGGCTTACCACATAAACAACGAAAACAAACCGCCGATGTCATCCGCAAGTTAATGGATAGTATCAGTGTGCGGCTAACTGAAAGCTTTAGCGAAGCTGAAGCCGGCAAACGCAAGCTAATCCGGCAAGCCGAGCAATTACAACACCTGGCTGACCGTCAGGAAGCGATTCAAATGGCCAAGCAACTGCAGCAGCAATGGCAACGGGTTGGCCCCACTTCAAGAAAAATTGACCAGGCGTTGTGGGAAGCCTTTCGCGCCCCGATGGATCCATTGTTCGAAAACCAGCAGCAACAACGCGTCGAACAACAAGCAGAACGAAATGAACAACATGCATATCAAACCGGATTGTGCGAAGAACTGGAAAATCTGGCAGCGGCTGAGGACCAGCAGCTACAGGCCAACGCAGGCAAAGTTGATGGCGTCAGGGAACGCTGGCCGGAACAGGAAGTATTCGATAAGCGCTTAAAGCAACGCTTCCAGAGTGCCATTGAACGGTTTAACAAACGCCTGAAAGAATGGCATGCGAAGCAGCACAGCTTGCAACAACAATCCATCGCTGAGCAAGCCAACAAGCTTCAGCAGAACTTAACAATAATGCTCAAATCCGGCAAGACAGCAATCGATACTGACGCCGAGCAACAATTATCAGCGTTAATTGATCTTTCCAATGATGAACTGGCATCGAGGTTGGAAAAACATGACACTGAAGCACGCACAATGTGCATCACTGCTGAATTCCTTTCCGGACTGCCCTCTCCTGCCGAAGATCGCGATGCAAGAATGCAATATCAGGTGGCCCGTTTGGCAGACCGAATGTCACAGCGTGAGGAGCAACAGGAATTATCGGTAGAGCTGGCAGGTCTGGAGCGACGCTGGTACGCCAATTTCCCATTATCTCCGAATAACCATCAACAGCTAAACTCTCGTTTTCATAAGGCGCTGACAGCAGCGCAGAAACTGTCAGGTGCATAAATTTATGAGCATTCGTTTTATTTACTTACTGATTATCGGCGGCTTATTTTGTATGCCATTAATGGCCCAGAATGAAGCAGTGGAAACCGCTGCTCATCATGGTGTCTGGTCTATTCTTCCGCCACTGCTGGCGATTGCTCTGGCATTGCTTTTGAAACGGGTAATTCCCGCATTGTTTATAGGTATCTGGCTGGGAAGCTGGATAGTAGCAGGTAAAACCCTGACTGCCGGATGGCAGGGTTTATTGGATACTTTGCAGGTACACGTGCTGAGTGCCATGGCTGACCGGGATCATGTCGCGATCATTTTGTTTTCCATGATGGTCGGCGGCATGGTTGGGATAATTTCTGCCAATGGTGGAATGCTGGGCGTTGTTAATCGGGTAATCGGCTGGGCCAGTGATGCCAGACGGGCCATGGTGACAACCTGGTGCATGGGTTTGGCCATATTTTTTGATGACTACGCCAATACTCTGGTAGTAGGCAACAGCATGCGGCCTTTGACTGACAAAATGCGTATTTCCCGTGAAAAATTAGCCTATATTGTTGACTCTACCGCTGCCCCGGTTTCATGTATCGCATTGATTACTACCTGGATAGGATATGAAGTTGGTTTAATTCAGGGTGCTATTGATAAATTACCAGGTTTTAATGAGCAAGCCTATTGGGTATTCCTAAATACAATCCCGTACAGTTTTTACCCGTTACTGGCACTGATTTTTGTATTAATGGTGTGTTTTATGGGCCGTGATTTCGGCCCTATGTATCAGGCTGAAAAACGCGCCCGCGATACTGGTGTGGTTGCTCCCGAAAACAAGCACAGCGATAGCAAAGAAACCGAATTGGAAGTTTCCGCCAGCCTGGAAAAGTGCCGTGCCCGAAATGCCATACTGCCAATTTTGGCACTGGTTATTACCGTGCTTTATGGCTTGTGGGTCAGTGGCCAGCCGGAAGACCCTGAGACCCCTATCAAACTGCGAGAAATTATTGGTAATGCAGATTCTTACCAGGCGCTGATGTGGGGGTCATTAATTGGTGTGCTGGTTGCAGCGTTACTGTCCATGGGGCAGCGGATTCTGGATATGGAAGAAACCGTGCAAGCCTGGTTCAAGGGAGTTCGCAGCATGTTGTTTGCCATGATCATCCTGGTCCTGGCCTGGTCATTAGGCAGCATTACAGAAACATTGGGTACTGCCGCTTACCTGGTTGATTTGATTGGAGAATCGATACCGGTTGGTTTATTGCCGACTTTGGTTTTTTTGATTGCCGCAGGTACAGCCTTCGCAACAGGCTCCAGTTGGGGAGCAATGGGCATTCTACTGCCTTTGGTGGTGCCATTGGCATGGGCGATGCTGGCTGTTCAAGGTGTTTCGCCGGATAATGCTGCTGTACTGTATGCAGCGATAGCGGCAGTGCTCGGCGGTGCAGTATGGGGTGACCATTGTTCACCGATTTCGGACACTACCATCTTATCTTCAATGGCCTCCCGCTGCGATCATATAGAGCATGTGCGTACACAGCTACCTTACGCTGCACTAACCGGTTCTGCAGCTATCCTGATCTGTCTCATTCCCAGCGGGTTCGGGGTAGCATGGTGGCTATGCCTGATACTTGCCATCTTTGTGCTTTGGGGATTTTTGATGATTTATGGTAAGCCGGTGGTCAACTTCCAGCCAAATCTGGATGACCCTGACGCAGATCCCGTCAGCTGAGCGATCCTATGTGCGCAGCACGCCTAACGCCCGCTGATAAGCAGGGCACAAACTGTTATTCGCCACTGGCGCCTCCCAGAACAGAGTCTCCAATGCTTTGGCAAGGGCTGCATGGGCCAGCCAATGCGCTGGCAATAGCCGCAATAGCAAGACAGCACCAGGGGCTGACCGTAGCCATTACTGCCACACCACAGCAAGCACAGAGCCTGGAACAGGACTTATTGCTGCTACGTGATGATCAGCAATTACCCGTTGCCCATTTCCCCGATTGGGAAACGCTCCCCTATGATCTGTTCTCCCCACACCCGGATATATTGTCACAGCGGCTAAAGGCCATGGCCACCCTGCCCAAGCTACAGCGAGGGCTGCTGGTGGTGCCCATCAGCACAGTATTGCAACGTTTGGCGCCGATCAGTTATATCCAGGGACGCAGCCTGATTTTGCGCACTGGTGATGTCTTGGACAGGACCACGTTTCAGCAGCAGTTAGCCGATGCAGGTTACGAGAATACTGAAACTGTTTACCAGTCTGGCCAATACGCCCTGCGTGGTGGCCTGTTGGATGTTTTCCCGGCCGGAACCAGCCAGCCACTTCGCTTGGAATGGCTGGATAATGAAATCGACACAATCCGTTATTTTGACCCGGAAACCCAGCGATCCAGCCGGCAAATCCAGCATATAAACTTGTTACCTGGGCGGGAATACCCTTTTAACCAGACTGCTATAGATGATTTTCGAAGGGCTTTTCGCAACCGTTTTGCTATTGATGTTCGCAATTGCAATCTGTACCAGGATTTACGTGCAGGCAGACATCCTCAAGGCCTGGAATACTACTTGCCTTTGTTTTTTGAACAGACCGCCAGTTTGTTTGATTATCTTGGCAATAATCCTCGAATTATTTCTGAACAGAACTGTTTTAGTGCAGCCTCGGATTATCTGGAAGCGGTAGCATCACGTTTTGAACAACGCCGCTATGACTTGGCCAGGCCAATTCTGGAACCTCAAGAGCTGTATCATTCTCTGGATGACCTGCAGCAACGCCTGACGCGCAACAATACTATCTGGCTAGACACACCTGATGCTGGTCAACCACTCTCAGCCTCAGCAAAAACCATCCATTTTAACTGCCTGCCTCCACCAGTACTGCCCTTGCATGAGCAAGCCGATCAAGATGCTTTTGCCAACTACATACGTAACTACCCAGGCCGAATTTTGCTGGCGGCCGACAGTCCCGGCCGTCGCGAAGTGCTGCTGGAAACCTTACAGGCATTTTCGATTCAACCTAAACTTCTAAACGATTGGCACGCATTCCGGGCTGCTGAGCAAATACCGCTAGCTTTGGCGGTACTACCGGTCAGTGATGGCCTATTATTGCATTCTGAGCAACTGCTTATCCTGACTGAGTCGCAGTTGTTTGCCGGGCGCCTGCGGCAACGGCAAAAGCGTATCAGCGAACGTGACAGTGCCAGTATCATCCGTAACCTGACCGACCTGAACGTTGGTGCACCGGTAGTACATGAACAACATGGTGTGGGCCGTTACCAGGGTCTTACTGTGCTGGAGGTCGCCGGGCTGACGGGTGAGTTTTTGACACTGGAGTACGCTGAAGGCGATAAACTGTATGTTCCGGTCAGCGATTTGAACCTGATCAGCCGGTATGCAGGGGGCAGTATAGAAAATGCTCCGCTGCATAAGCTGGGCAACGATCGCTGGACTAAAACCAAACGCAAAGCGATACGAAAAATCCGTGATGCAGCTGCGGAACTACTCGACATTTACGCTCGCAGGGAAGCTGCAATAGGTTATCAATTCAACCTGGATCGTAAAATGTATGCCGAGTTTTCGGCTGACTTTGCTTACGAGGAAACACCCGACCAGCAGTCTGCTATTGAAGCAGTCATTGCTGATATGACGTCCACCAAAGTGATGGACCGGGTGGTATGCGGCGATGTTGGCTTTGGTAAAACTGAAGTTGCCTTGCGGGCCGCATTTCTGGCTGCCAGCAGTGGTCGTCAAGTAGTCTTGTTAGCCCCAACTACTTTACTGGTCCGTCAGCATTTTAATTTGTTCCGTGATCGATTTGCTGATTGGCCGATCAACATAGCGATGCTCTCAAGACTGCGTAACGCCGGAGAAGCCGGACAGATACTGGAGAACCTGAAAAACGGCAAGCTTGATATTGTTATCGGCACTCATCGGTTGTTACAACGAGGTGTGGATTTTAAAAACCTGGGGCTTATCATCATTGATGAAGAACAGCGCTTTGGGGTGCGACAAAAAGAACAGCTCAAAGCGATTCGGGCAGCCGTTGATCTGCTGACCCTAACTGCCACCCCTATTCCCAGAACGCTTGGGATGGCATTATCAGGAATCAGGGACTTATCTATTATTGCCACCCCACCGGCACGTCGTATGGCGATAAAAACCAGCATAAGCCAATGGGACGATAGCCTTATTCATGATGCTGTTGATCGCGAATTACAACGCGGCGGGCAAGTATATTTCCTGCACAATGAAGTGCGCACCATTCAGGCCATGGCTGCACAGCTTGGTAAACTGTTCCCGGATATTTCAATCGCCGTCGCCCACGGACAGATGCCTGGAAACAACATGGCTCAGGTAATGCGTGAGTTCTATGCCCGCAAGCATCATGTTCTGGTCGCTACCACCATCATCGAAAACGGCATTGATGTACCCAGCGCCAATACCATCATCATTAACAACGCTGATCATTTCGGACTGGCTCAGTTACATCAACTGCGTGGACGTGTTGGCCGATCACACCACCGTGCCTTTGCCTACCTGCTGATACCCGACTGGAACAATATCACCCGCGATGCGCAAAAACGGCTGGAGGCACTAGCCGAGTTGGAAGATTTAGGTGCGGGATTCACTCTGGCCAGCCATGATATGGAGATACGCGGCGCTGGTGAGTTATTGGGTGAAGAGCAGAGCGGGCAAATTGAAGCCCTGGGTTTCGAATTGCACCTGGCATTGCTGGAGCGGGCTGTTGAAGCACTAAAATCCGGTCGCGAACCTGATCTGGAAACCCCATTGCATCATGGCAGTGAAGTTCAGTTACATTTGCCGGCGATGATCCCGGAAAACTATTTGCCGGATATTCATAGCCGTTTAACCTTGTACAAAAGAATCAGTGCCGCATATGATCAAGAAGCATTGCGTCAATTACAAATTGAAATGATTGACCGGTTTGGCTTGCTGCCTCAGGCAGCTAAAAACTTATTCTCCATCGCCAGCATTAAACTGCAGGCAACTGAAATGGGAATTAACCGTGTTGAAGTAAGTCAAGCCGGCGGTTGGCTGGACTTTTCTGATCAACCAAACATTAATACTGCGGCATTGATTCAGATGGTGCAAACTGCACCTGATGAGTTTGTGTTGCGTGGCAGCGAGCGCCTTAGTCTTCGGGCAAAAATTGAATCCGATCAAAAAAGGCTACACTATCTACGCGAATTATTGTTGAAATTACGACCCAAAAAACAATAGAGTTTTGCTTTATGTTAACCGCGTTTATAAATACTGTGTATCGAAACTATCTGTTTATTGCTGTCTTAAGCTGGATGTTGCTGGCTGTACCCACCAGTGCACAATTTAATCAGCAAGCCATTGATCAAGTGGAGTCTGAGCCTGTTATTGAAGTCGACTGGCAGGTTGAAGTTATTGTTTTTATCCATTTGCAGCCGGATGAAGCATTTCGTGATCGCGCTGATCTGGATGATTACCGCGACCTGCCTGCATTGCCTGCACTGTTAACCGCGGCGGAACCTCTGCCACCGCCCCCCCCTGCAGAACCGTTATTCCCACGCCTTGATGAAACTGAAAACCTGACAGAGCCTTTTTTCAGTGAAACTTTTGCAACTGAAGTAATGGCCAATGCCTGGCAGCAGATTACCGACAGTTACCAACGCGTCGGCTATTTCCACTGGCAGCAGACTGAGGGTCAGGGCAGTTTGAGGCGGCTGCATGATGACCAGCCACTGAGCGCCGATGACAGTCTCAGCCTGGGCCCTCATTTTGAATTTGATGGGCAAATCCGCGTCACCACCGACACCATCGGCTACCTCAATCTGCAACTAACGCATAGAACGCCACTATTGCTTACCTCGACATTTCCTGAACAATCTGACAGTAATACCAGCCGACTTTGGCGAACACTCAAACTAGACCAACAACGGCGCATACAACCTGAACGCATAGAGTATTTTGACAGTGCCGGTCTGGGGCTCTTGATCTTAATTAGCTCGCCCGAAAGCTTTCAAGACATGCCGTTAGAAACACCATAAGAAAATTATAATTATTACTTACAATATTCATAATATGTTTTATCAGCAAAATAGCATATTTTTAAGTATTAAATTAAATCGTTAATTAATATTTAATAGGTAAACATGGCTTCCATAAATATAATAATTTTATTACTTAACCCTTAAAATATATAAACACTTTTGATATATTTTTTATTACATTTTAATCTTTGACATTCTCTTTTCTCAATGCTACTCTAAAAATGTCCATGAATGGACATAATATTAGCTAAGGAGGGCTATCATGAAACATCTTTTATTTATCTTTACGTCTTTAATTTTTGCATTTGGCTTTGCAAGCACAGCTTCGGCCCAATCCCAATTTGGTGTCATTGAAGACTTTCAGCAATCTAATAGTAACGCGATCTCATTGTTGTCTCAGCAAGATCCCCGCATTAGTCCGGCAGCTATGGAAGTGACTTCCACTTCTCAAGGCACCGTGGCTTTTGCATCATTTCAAACCGAAATGCTGGATTTGGATTTTTTCACAGGCACCGATCTTGGACTATTGTATTTTGCGCCATCAGCCAATTCCAGCTTCAGTTTAAGCCAAGGCTTTTATACATTCAGGCTTGAACTGGACCCAACATTGGGTGCGGTTGGCTTACTTATAGACAAAAACGGCGCTGTGGTTCAAAGAACTCGGATGAGAATTGAAACCATGCTGTTCGAACCTGCTACAGGCATAAATTCGGCTCAAAACCCGGTTGATGTTGAGGTGCGTGCCAATAATAGAAACGATATCATAGGCATAGGTCTGCATGGTGATAGTTGCTGGATAATAGGCCCTGGTGGCTCTGTTCACGTTGAAACTGGCCCTGGTGGTCGTTGTTGGATAATTTCAGTGGAATAATAACAACATTAATTAGCGACTTAACTTTTAAGCACAACACGGGGCGTTGTACAACGCCCCGTGTTTGCTATTAATTTACTTTAAATAATTAAAAATACCTGAAATATAAAAATTCTAGCAAAGCGTAACCAAACCATCAACTAGCTTGACCTTATACTATATTTAATTCGATAAATTCAGCTTGGAATCAAAATTAAGCAACTCGAAATAAATTAATTGCTTCTCGCAAATCAGTTACAGATTGCCACCTGTCATCCGGAGACAATTCCAGGCACTGTAAAATAATAGCTTCCAACATCTGCGGGATACCTGACCATAGCTGCGAAGGCAGCACCAAAGTATTGCTTAAGTGTGATTTGAAAATTGTACGTGTATCGGTATTGGTGTGCGGCACTTTACCGGTAAACATTTCGGTTAACAAAATACCCAGAGAATAAATATCTGATCGCTCATCTGCAACTTCGCCACGTAATTGTTCAGGGGCCAAATAAGCCGGCGTACCTTCGATCGTTACAGGCGCCTCATCAACACCCTGATCATGCTGCATCACAGTTGGATGTGCAATGCCAAAATCCATCACCTTGGCGCGATGGGTAATCATTACATTGCCTGGCTTTAGATCACGATGCAGCACCCCAACACGATGAGCCGCTGCTACACCGTCACAAATTTGCAAAGCAAGCCTCAGGCATGCGTAATAATTCACCCGTCCGGATTGGCGAATAGCATCTTCTAAAGTAACGCCGCGCACATACTCCATGGAAATCAATGGGAAACCTTCAGCTTGTGCGAATTCAAATGTCCGTACAATATTTGGATGTGCAATCCGGCGAGCCAATCGGATTTCAGATTTCAATCGGTCAATTTTATCCTCATCATTAGCCAGCTCCGGGCGTAAAGTCTTAATTGCGACAATATCATCCAATTCGCGATCAATTGCCTCATAGACCACACCCATACCACCCTTCCCGATCAACTTAAGTATCTCAAAGCGGTTACCCAATAATTTGCCTGGAGGAAAGGTCTGCATGTCATCAAATGGGCTACTGAGATTTTCTCGTGTTTCACTGACACGCTGGTTGATAATGTGCCTCTGAGACAAGTCTTCAAAATACAAATCCGCTGCCTGCTGTTCACGCAGGTCAGAAACCATTCTATTGAATGCCCGTTCCAAACGCCGTAACTCAGTACTGCCTGCGACATCTATATGACTGTGATACTCGCCACGGGTTGCGTCTTCAGCAACCCCAACCAGGGTTTCAATGGGTTGCAATAATCGCCTGGAAGCGGTCACCGAAACAACCAACGCCAACATGATCGAAACCAAACCGGCAATGATCAACACATTGGCCACATCCTGAAAGGTCTTAAATAATTCCGCCTCTGGAACCAATGATATCAACATCGCCTGATTCCCGGTGTTGGTCAAAGGAACAATTCGGAGTATCCAGTTTTGCCCGCCCAGCTTGACTGCTCTGGGTTCAGTCACCTCTCCGCTGTTCAATTTATCCGATACTTCTTGATCAATAGATAAAAAGGCCGCCAATGCATCACTCTCACTGATTCTTAATGTGGTAGTAGCAATGTGGGCACCATCATTTTGGAGTGACGCATAGGCCAGTTCAGTCCCGGAAATACGTGCTAAATCAGCTACAAATTCACTGGTAACCCGGTTACCAGTCAGCAAATATGCCTGGATCGTTCGACCAGTCCGTAACGGCACCACGGCTACTTGTAAAACCTGATTCTGTTCTATCCATAAACCGCTTTGGATAGCCAACGATTGCAGCGCATCTGCAACAACTGTTTTAGCTGATAAATCAACAGCCAATGAAACCAGATTGCCGGTTTCCACCTGGACCATTCCATCCGGACTCAGGATTACCGCAAAATCGAAGCCATACTCAGTAATCCGGGCATTCAATAAGTCAGTTACCGAACGGATGTCCAGGCTCTGCTGCTCGCCAACACTCAATGCTTCAGACACGTAAGCCACAAAAGCACGATCAGCGACAATCAACTCAGAAACCAATGCTAATTCGCGTGTTTCCTGCTCCAAAAAATACCGTTGCACCGACTGGTTGGTAATAAAAGCACTGTCAATCTGGTTGGTTACAGTACTGCGCCCAAGCCAATAAGTGAGCCCAATGGCAGCGCCAACCGATAATGCCAGCAGTACGGCAAAGGTAACAAAAAGTCTGGTAGCTAAATTCATAACACTATCAGTAGATCAAGGTCGTTACGAAACCTGGTTTTGCTGGTTTATTCATTCGTGAAAGGGACACGCGGCTTGGTTAATTTGAGTGCAAACGCCTGTTCATCAACAACAGGAATAGATAACGTGTAACTATCAATAGCTGCCTGTGGATGCCAGATTTTTAAGTCTCCATCCCCAGCCGGCAGATTGCCGATAATAAAATTACCCTGATCGTCGGGTTGTGCAAAAAAAGCCGTATCCAATACCAGAATATCGACGCTCATTGAGTGGTGCACACTACAATTTACCTGCACTCTGCCTGGCTGATAAAAAGTATATGAGCGTGATTCCCCCTGACCATAAAAGCCCAAATCAAATTCTGCGGCGGATGACACTGAAAAAACATTGTGCAGAATTTCGTCTTGATTCAAAAACGCAACTTCACTACCCACTGGGATCACCAGTACTGCAGGTGTGAACAATTTCTCAACGGCCCGAACTTCATACTGACCCGGCTGACCCTTGGCAGCTTTAATGTGAGGCTCAAAGTAGACAACCGCATGATTCATGGAGCTGCCTTCCAGAATATTTACATTATCAGCAGTTAAATCCAACCGCCCTTCCAATATGTACCGTGGTGCGGGTTTGGGTCTCGGTGACGGTGGCGGTTCAATGACCACAACAGGTTCATCCGGGGCAACCGGTTCGGGCAGAATCGAGCGATCACTAATTTCCGCCGGCAGCTCTCCTTCAGACTCATCCTTAAGCAGTGGTCCACAGCCACTGACCACAACCATCATTAGCGTAAGCAGAGATACCCAATAGGAATATCGCAATTCGCAGCTGCTCAATTTTGCTTTATCCCTCAATCGCACTATTCAATTCCTAAACTTTGCTCGAGCATTTGACGATACCGATCCGGATGTATTGCAGGTTTGCCGACCTCATCCCAATGCATCCAGTGTACATAAGCATCCATATTGATGGAAATACGCAATGACTGAGCTGATGGGCAAGGTTGTGGGCGATGTGAAAGATATGAAGGAAATAAAATGAAATCGCCTTGCCGGGGCTTGACATATTGCACGTGCTCGACAAATGTATCGACTGCACCAGGTCTTTGAAACGCTAATGCTCCTTCCTGTTCGTTATCTGTCTCCGGCTGCTGTAAGTAATAGCAACCACTGATCAATGCCGGCGCATGATCATGCCAGCTGCCATTGACCCATTCTTCGTTGGTTTGCACCAGCACCCATGCCATATAAGCATACTGTTGTGCAGGCAGATGCACGGTATGGTTTTCACGTTGTTGCAGTATCTTTGTGACCCGATCCGCAAATGCTTGTCTTAATACTCTTAACGCTGGTAATTGCTCCAGGTATTGCTGGTCAAACAAATTGCTTGGTGTCTGGTAACCATAGCCGTTATTGTGCTTTTTAAAGTGCCCCTGCTCCCACCATTTAAAAATCTGCTCGCGCAAACTGTCCGCCTGCTGTTCAAGCAGCGATATGCTGCTCTTCCAGATGGGCACACTAAATAAGTTATGACGTTGCAATTGCATGACTAATGGGTCTGTGTTCAATACTTTAAGCCGCTAGAATGTAATGTTAGCCGGTAAACTGCAAGTAAAACCAGAAGGAAAAGCATGAAGAATTTGTTTTTACTCAAGAAAATGCTGATTTTATCAGCTCTCGTGTATGGCAGTGCATGCCTTGCTCAAACACCAGAGATCGAAATTCAATATGAAAAGTTCACCCTCGATAATGGCTTACGGGTGATTGTTCATGAAGACCGAAAAGCCCCGATAGTCGCCGTTGGAATCTGGTATCACGTAGGCTCAAAAGATGAAAAGCCCGGCAAAACCGGCTTCGCGCACTTATTTGAACACCTGATGTTCAATGGTTCAGAAAACTATAACGACGAATACTTCATTCCTTTTGAGCAGGTCGGTGCAACCGGCATCAACGGCACCACCTGGTTTGACCGTACCAATTATTTTGAAACAGTACCCACGCCTGCGCTGGAAATGGCATTGTGGATGGAATCTGACCGGATGGGACACTTATTGGGCGCAATTGACCAGGCCAAACTGGATGAACAACGAGGGGTTGTTCAAAATGAGAAGCGGCAAGGAGACAACCAGCCTTACGGTTTGGTTAATTACCGAGTGTTGGAAGGTTTATTCCCAGCAGGGCACCCCTATCGCTGGGATACTATCGGATCGATGGATGACCTTAATGCAGCCAGCCTGGAAGATGTGCAAACATGGTTTAAAACCTATTATGGTGCTGCCAATACGGTATTGGTTCTGGCTGGTGATATCAATGCCATTACCGCCCGCCCACTGGTGGAAAAATATTTTGGCGACATTGATGCCGGACCACCCCTGACCCGCCGGGAAGACTGGGTCCCACGGTTAACAGAAAATGTCAGCGAAACCATGCACGATCAGGTTCCGCAGACTCGTATTTACCGGAACTGGGCTGTGCCCGGACGTAGCAGTGCCGAACTCGCTCAGCTATCATTGGCTGCAACCATCCTGGGGGGAGGGAAAAGCTCAAGACTTTATCAAAAACTGGTGCAAGATCTGCAGTTGGCGACCAGCGCATCTGCCTCTGTTGAACGTCATCAGCTGGCCAGCTTATTTGAAGTTCGAGTCACTTTGCAACCAGCAGCTGAAGAAGCTGAGGTATTGACCATAATCGATAATGAAATCGAGCGGTTTATACAGGATGGTCCAACCGATGAAGAGCTCAAACGGGCAAAAATCCGTATCAACGCCAGCCTCATCCGTGGTCTGGAACAAGTTGGTGGCTTTGGCGGCAAAGCGGTAACGCTGGCTCAAGGGGAGCTGTACGCTAATGACCCCGGATTTTTCAAGACCAGCCTGGCACGTATCAATACTGCCACAGCTGTCGATCTACGCGATGTCACACAAGCCTGGCTGAATAGTGGTTATCATCAAATATCGGTATTACCCTTTGCCCAATATTCAAGCATAGAAACCAACGCTGACCGCAGCCGGTTACCTGAGGCTGGTCTCTTGCCTGACCTTGAATTTCCAGCCATTCAACAAGGCGAATTACGCAATGGCATGCAAGTAATTTTTGCCCACCGGGATGCAGTTCCTGTGGTGCAGATTTCTATCGTATTTGACGCTGGTTATGCAGCCGATGCAAACGGAACCCTAGGCATGGCCAGTTTTGCTGCTGCAATGCTTGATGAAGGCACCGCAGAGCTTTCTGCCCTGGAAATCAGCAGCTCTTCCGAATTGCTGGGAGCACAGATTTCTGCCGGCAGCAACCTGGATACAACCCAGGTCAGTCTGTCTGCATTGACCAGCGAACTGAATGACTCTGTTGAGCTGTTTGCCGATATTATCCGTAACCCTGCATTTCGCAATAACGATATCGATTTATTACGCAAGCGCTGGCTGGCTCAGATCCAGCAGGAAAAAGCCCAGCCTGTCGGGCTGGCGTTGCGTACTCTGCCACCACTGTTATACGGCAATGAACACGCCTATGGGATTCCTTTTACCGGTTCGGGCACACCTGAATCGATCAGCAGCATCACCCAGAGTGCAGTACAGGATTTTCACCGTAACTGGTTGCGGCCGGATAATGGCACTGTGTTTGTGGTGGGCGATACCAGCCTGGAACAAATCACCGAGGTGTTAAACCGGCATTTTGGCAACTGGCAAGCACCAACCACTCCCCTGCCAAACAAACGCATTGAACAGGTACCGGCGCCTGAGCAGGCGCTGGTCTATGTAATTGATCAACCAGGTGCATTGCAAACCGTGATTCTTGGCGGCCAGTTGGTGCCACCTAGCGGTGATACAGAGAACCTGGTAATTAACGCGATGAATGACATTATTGGTGGTGACTTCACTTCACGTATCAATATGAACCTGCGTGAAGACAAAGGCTGGGCTTATGGTGCATCTACCTTCATACAAAATGCCAAAGGACAACGCCCTTGGTTTGTCTATGCACCGGTACAAACCGATAAAACCAAAGAATCGATTATCGAAATTCAACGTGAGCTGAACAACTACCTGACCTCTGCACCTGCCACCGATGAAGAATTGCAAAAAGTTATCAACAACCGCACCAACAGCCTGCCTGGTCAGTATGAAACCGCAGGTGCTGTTCTCGGCTCACTGCAAAATAACCATATCTACAATCGACCGGACGATTATATCCAAACCCTGGCTCGGAATTATCGGACAGTGCAGTTAGGTCAAGTCCACAGCAAAGCACGAGAAATATTGCATCCAGATCAATTGTTATGGGTAATCGTTGGCGATCGCAGCCAGATCGATGCTGGTCTGGCTGAATTGAATATAGGCAATATCCAATATCTGAACGCAGACGGGCAGCTGACCAACTAAGCAATAATCCTTGATCAGGGCAGGCAGTCTCTGAATATGATGATACCGGGTTCAGCCATTGCTGAACCCGCAGTAATCGATGTTATAACTGCCCGTTAGGTTATAGATGGTTGCAGGATTAAAACAGCTGCTTTTGCAACCCCAGGTCATTTAATATTCGACTGGCAATTTCCTCAATGGAAGCATGTGTGGTGCTGATGATAGAAACACCTTCACCACGCAATAAGGCTTCTGCGGTTGCCACTTCATAGCGACATTGCCTGGCGGAAGCATAGCGGCTTTCCGGTCGCCGTGTTTCCCTAATTTCAGCTAATCTTTCCGGGGTTATGGTAAGCCCGTAAAGCTTCTTTTTATGTTTTCGAAGACAAGCCGGTAACCGGCCGTCATCTAAATCGTCATCAGTCAAAGGGTAATTGGCAGCCCTTACACCAAAATGTAAGGCCATGTACAAACAGGTAGGTGTTTTACCTGAGCGAGACACGCCGACCAGGATTAATTCGGCATCGGCAAACCGGATACTCATGCCATCATCGTGCGTCAAAGCATAATTGGTGGCTTCCATCCGATGTTCATAGCTGGCAATGTCATGCATCCCATGAGCCATACCCACAAGTGGTGATCGTTTAACCCCGAGTGCCTGCTCTAAGGGCCCCATAAACATGCCGAATAAATCGATGATGTGACCATTGGCTTCCGCCAGCATTCCTGACAGCTCTTGATCCACAATGGTATTGAAAATAACCGGCGGGTGTTGATCACTGAGTGCGGCCTGCTCAGCTGCTTTGATAACCTTGCGCACTTTGACTTTGTTATCCACAAAAGGTACCCGAATCTGGTTAATGCTTAAACCTGCAAACTGGGTTAATAAACTGTGCCCCAGTGTTTCAGCTGTTATCGCGGTGCCATCGGAAATAAAGAAAACAGTGCGTTTCAACATTGGTTACAATACTTGGTTTTATCCAACCTTATTCTATTATGAGCGAGTATATCCTGTGGCTGCATGAACTGGGCATGGATGACCTGCCCCGAGTCGGCGGCAAAAATGCCAGTTTGGGCGAGATGATCAGCAACCTCAGTGGTTTAGGCGTTTCGGTACCTGGTGGATTTGCCACCACTGCTGATGCCTTCCGGCAATTTTTAGCGCAATCCGGCCTGGACCAGCGCATCCAGGATCATCTGTTTGGCCTGGACGTTGAAGATGTCAACGCATTGACCAATGCCGGTCAGCAAATCCGTCAATGGATTATGGACACGCCGTTCCCGGCTGACCTGAATACAGCCATCAGGAATGCCTGGCAACAATTGGTGGCTATGCATGGTAGCGAACCGGCAGTAGCTGTTCGCAGTTCAGCCACTGCTGAGGACTTACCGGACGCTTCTTTTGCCGGCCAGCAAGAAACATTTTTAAATGTTCGCGGGCTGGAATCAGTACTGCTGCATATTCATGAGGTATTTGCCTCACTCTACAATGACCGGGCAATCGCTTATCGGGTTCATCAAGGGTTTGAACATGAATTGGTCGCATTGTCTGCTGGAATACAGATTATGGTGCGCAGCGATGTTGGGGCCAGCGGTGTAATGTTCACCTTGGATACCGAATCGGGTTTTCGTGAAGTGGTGTTTATCACTTCTGCCTACGGGCTCGGCGAAACTGTGGTGCAAGGTGCGGTTAATCCTGACGAGTTTTACCTCTATAAAGCAAATTTACGCACCGGCCGGCCGGCTGTATTACGCCGCAACCTGGGCAGCAAAGCTGAACGGATGGTGTATTTGAATGACACCGATGGTGGCGGCACCGATATCGAACCCACTCCGGAAGATTTATGCCGACAATTTTCAATCAATGATCAGGAAGCTGAAGAGCTGGCACGGCAGGCCTTAACCATTGAACAGCATTATGGCCGACCAATGGACATCGAATGGGCCAAAGATGGTTTGACCAACCAGCTGTATATCGTTCAAGCCCGTCCGGAAACCGTCAAAAGCCGTTCCAGCACTACCACCGAGCGATACTCATTACGACAAAAAGGCGTGCTGCTGGTCGAAGGACGGAGTATCGGTCAACGAATCGGCAAAGGCGTTGCACGTGTGGTTGCTAATATTAATGCGATGCACCAGGTCCAGGCTGGTGATGTATTGATAACCGATATGACCGACCCGGACTGGGAACCGGTAATGAAAAAAGCTGCGGCTATCGTCACCAACCGGGGTGGGCGCACCTGTCACGCAGCAATCATCGCCCGCGAGCTGGGTATTCCGGCTGTAGTGGGTTGCGGTAATGCCACCAAGCTTATTGAAAATGGGCAGGAAGTTACCGTTTCCTGTGCAGAAGGCGATACTGGCTTTATTTATGCCGGCCTGCTGGACTTTGATGTGGTTACCAGCGATTTGGGCGACATGCCCGAGCCACCTTTGAAAATAATGATGAATGTCGGTAATCCGGATCGGGCTTTCGACTTTGCTCAAATACCCAACGCCGGTGTTGGCCTGGCACGATTGGAGTTCATCATCAACCGCATGATCGGGATTCATCCACGGGCTTTGCTCGAATTTGATCAACAACCTGCCGGTTTACAACAACAAATTATTGACCGGATCGCCGGTTACGCTGATCCGATCAGCTATTACATCGATCGCCTGGCGGAAGGTATCGCGACCATTGCAGCTGCGTTTAACCCACAGCCGGTAATTGTGCGGCTTTCTGATTTTAAATCGAATGAATATGCCAATCTGCTGGGTGGTGACCGCTATGAACCTGACGAAGAAAACCCAATGCTGGGCTATCGTGGTGCTGCGCGTTATGTTGATGATGATTTCAAACCCAGCTTTGAATTGGAATGCAAGGCACTGTTAAAGGTTCGTAATACCCTGGGCCTGACCAATGTCTGGGCAATGGTACCGTTCGTGCGAACCCTGGATGAAGCTCGGGAAGTCATCGACGTAATGAGTGAGTTTGGCCTGCAGCGAGGAGAAAATGGCCTGAAGATCATCATGATGTGTGAACTACCTTCAAATGCGCTGCTTGCAGATGAGTTTTTGCAATACTTTGATGGCTTTTCAATTGGCTCCAACGACATGACCCAATTGACCCTTGGTCTGGATCGTGACTCCGGTCTGGTTGCACATCGGTTCGATGAGCGTGACCCGGCTGTCAAGAAATTGCTGGCGATGGCGATTACTGCCTGCAAACGGCACAACAAGTACATCGGCATTTGTGGCCAGGGCCCATCAGATCACCTTGATCTGGCCCAATGGCTGCTGGATCAGGGTATCGAAAGCATGTCGTTGAACCCGGATACCGTGGTCGATACCTGGCTAAAACTGGCAGGCTAAATTGTTTGGTTGAGGCAACAGTTAATGAGCATCAAAAGATAACAGACAGAGAAGCACTATGATTGGCAAATACAGTTCTCAGATCCTTATATTGTCACTGTGCACAGTATTCTGTTTAAGCTTATTTGCAGCTGATCAAAATCAACAGGCAGCTGTTTATAGAGGTGTACATGCCATTGTAAAATTTGATGTATCGCCACCGTTGCGGGATATTCCACCCAGATTGACTGCGCCACAGGGAAGTAATGGTGGTTTGATTATTGACCCACCCGGTAATGCAACACAAAAAGCTCAGCAAAGCCCGCAAACACCTGACGCCGTTGCCCAAACCCGACTTGGCTTTGGCAGCATTCCAGCACCAACCATTAGCTTTGACGGCCCGATGCGCAGCGATAATACCGGCACACCCTCACCGCCTGACCCGGTTGGTGATGTTGGCCCCAATCATTATGTAGTAATGAGTAATCTGGTTTTTGAAATATTCGATAAAACCGGCACATCGGTAATGGGACCAACCAATAACAATACTGTCTGGGCCGGTTTTGGTGGTGACTGCGAAAACGATAATAGCGGAGACCCGATAGTACTCCATGACCAGCTTGCCGATCGCTGGATACTCAGCCAGTTTACTGCCTCTGGGCCGACCTTTTTCAACTGCGTCGCAATTTCCACCTCACCTGATCCGACCGGCAGCTACTTCCGCTATGCGATAGATAATGGAACCAATTTCCCAGACTACCCCAAATATGGTGTGTGGTCCGATGCTTATTACATCAGCACCCGCGATTTTGCCGGGCTTGGCGGTCCTTTTCAGGGCATTGGCGCGTTTGCACTTGATCGTGATGAACTGATTGCAGGCAACCCCAACCCAACCATCATTTCATTTTTTGTTTCCCCCACTGTGGTTGGCGCAGACAACACCGGCGACGGATTGCTGCCCGCCGATTTAGACGGCTTCAATTTACCACCGAACGGCAGCCCTCAATATTTTGTCGGCAGCATGGATGATGGCGGACCTTATGGAGCCACTCAGGACGCGTTGACTTTCTGGCGTTTTGTCGCTGATTTTGATAACCCACCGGCTTCCAGTTTTACTTTGACTGACACTATTCCGATTGCCGCTTTTGATACAATTTTCCCCTGTCCAGGAGGTGGGCGCAGTTGCATTCCGCAACCTGATACCGGCAATTTAGTCGATATTTTGTCTTACCGGCAACGCCCGATTCACCGCTTGGCATATCGCAATTTTGGCATCCACGAATCGCTGGTCACCAGCCAGTCAGTTGAAGGGCCAAATCAAGTTGCCGGTACTCGCTGGTGGGAATTAAGGTTGCCAGGCGGCAACCCCGTTATTCATCAGGAAGGCACCTATTCACCTGGATCCAGTGATGGCATCCACCGTTGGATGGGTTCTGCAGCGATGGATTCCGCAGGTAATATTGCCCTTGGTTATAGTGCTTCCGATGACAACAGCGTATTCCCCAGCCTAAGATACAGTGGCAGATTAGCCAGTGACCCACTGGGCACCTTCCCCCAGGGTGAAGGCAGTATTGTTGAAGGTACCGGCTCACAAACCACCAGCAGCCGCTGGGGCGATTACTCTTCCCTGAATGTCGACCCGGTGGACGATTGCACATTCTGGTATACCAATGAGTATTTCGTCACTAATGGTGGCAATTGGCAGTTACGCATAGGCGCTTTCCGGTTTAATGAGTGCGGTTCACCTGCATTCAGCCTGGGTGTAGAAGATGCAGGCCAGTCGATTTGTGCAGGTGATCCGGCTGTGTATAACCTGACTGTGGGTTCGATTGCTGAATTTGATCAACCGGTTGACTTAGCCGTGCTGAATTTACCAGCACCAGCGACCGTCGGCTTTGTTCCCAACCCGGTCCCCATGCTGCCGGGCAGCAGCCAACTGACCATTAATAACACAGCCGGACTGGGTACCAGCAACTTCATATTTCAGGTTGAAGGCACTGCGGTCGGGGCAGATGATCGTAGTCTCGATTTGAACCTGATTACGTTTGCCGATGTGCCGGTACAGCCAGCTTTAAGCAGCCCAGGCAATGCGCAAAATAATGTTGAGTTACAACCCTTATTCACTTGGTCAGGTAGTAATACCGAAACCTACAACCTTGAAGTTGCCACCGATTTTGACTTCAATAACATCGTTTTTTCCACCACGGTTACCTCCACAATGGCCTCACCAGACCTGAGTCTGGCTTCCAATACCCGGCATTACTGGCGAGTTACCGCAACCAATAGCTGCGGCAACAGTATTGTTTCACCAACCTTCAATTTCATGACCGAGCCGGCCCCGGGAGACTGCCCGATTGGTGTCACCCCGATGACGTTATTTTCCGATAATATTGAAAACGGTGATAACGGCTGGACCCACAGCGGCACCCAGGACACCTGGCAGCGTTCGGGGTTGGAAATCACCAGCGGCAGTTTCGCCTGGTTTGCGGAAGACCTGGATAGTGTTTCCGATCAACAACTGGTTTCCCCCGCCATCACTTTGCCGGTTGGCCAATTGCCGATGGTGCTTGCTTATCAAAACAGTCAAACCCTGGAAGACGCTGTAGGTGGCGGTTGTTGGGATGCCGGCATACTCGAGATCAGCATCGATGATGGTCTCAACTGGACTCAAATCGTTAACGCACAACTGTTAACCGACCCTTATGACGGTGACGTCAACTCCAGCGGTAATCCCCTCTCGGCGCTAACCGCCTGGTGCGCCGACCCGGAGAACTTTGTCCGTTCAATTGTAGATTTATCAAACTACCAGGGTGAAACCGTACGCTTTCGTTTCCACCTGGGCACCGATGGATCACAAGGTCGTGCCAATGATGGCTGGTTTATCGATGATGTCGCAGTCCAGGCTTGCCCAGCCAGTGAAGAGTTGTTAGTGGATGGGTTTGAAACGCAGCAGTAAGTTGATATTTGTGCCAACTATCGTCGCAATACCTAACTCGGTTATTTACGAATAACTTTTTTGCTGGTTTTTTTGCCTGCAGTTTTCCAGGCCGGCTGGTAAGCCGGTTTGGCAGCCGCTGAGCTTGGTTGCTGTTTGGCTTTAGGCAAAGGCACGGCATGACTGTTTTTTGTTGTTCTGATTTTCTTAACCGCAGGTTTTTTCATCACTTTTGAAAGTCTGCGACTCGATTGCGTTTTGCGGACGGGTGTTTTACTTGCCTTACGCTTGCCTGATCTAACCCTGTTAACCGGCTTTTCTTTGGTCGGTGATTTTCCCTGCAACTGCCCGGCAACGGTGATTTCAGGCGTCGCTTCAGGGCTCTCTAGCGCACCATCCAATTGTCCGATCAGCCAATCATGCGCATCATCAATCACCACTTCACCATCCGGAAGTTGCATCGCCAGATACAGCAACTTTTCAAACTCTGATTTAAAGCGGCTGATAATCACTTCCGGGTCAGGCACCAATTTACGGTCGGTAATCAGCCCCATGTAAACCTGTTGGTTATAGCTCAAGATACTGATGCCCATACCTATGGTGCCATTCTGAGGCACCCAGAACATCATCTCGCGGATCTCGGTACCGGCGATAAACAGTGATTTGCGTGGTCCCGGCACATTGGTTAATACCGTACTGGCTTTGCGGCTCATCATATCCAGCATCGGCTTCTGCAATGCCTGCGGCCCCATACCAAGTGCCGCCAGCAGTCCAAAAGCTACTGCTGCCTGACGCGATTGCTTGAGTTCCTCCATGTGCTCATGCACCAATACCAGGCGCTTGAGTGGGTTGTGCTCACCAATCGGCAATGGCAAAAAGACCAGGCCGAAATGGTTTCCGAGATCTTTGGCGTGTTCCAGAGGACGTAGGTTAACCGGTACTGTAGCCCTGATTTCCAGGCCGGTCGGGTCTTCTCCACAGCTGAGCAGATAATTGTGCAGGGCCCCGGTAGCACTGGCAATCAGCACATCATTCACTGTGCAACCAAGTGCACGGCCCACTGCTTTAACTTCATACAATGGCAAGGGCGCAGTCCAGGCAACCCGCTTGCGCACCCCCAAACGTCCACGAAAACGCGTTTGTGGATCATCTTTCAACATTAACGCAGTAGCCAATTCCTCAGCAAACCCGGTGGCTTCATTAGCATAAAAGCCAGCCTGTTCAGGATCCCGCAATATCCCCATTGCCTCTTCAACAATCTTCTGCCCCCAATGGGTAGCCGCTCCCAGTCCATCGCGTGCGGGCTCCAGAAAACGCTTGAAAATATTGGATTCAGCAGTGCGCCTGGATTTCCAGGTATTGGGTGAATGCGCACTTTCGCGTGGTTCAGGGGTTGGATCAGTCAGGCTGAGCAAAACCTGAATCAGTGCAATCCCGTCAGCATAACAATGATGAATTCTGCTGACCAACACCGGGCCTTCGAGGTAATTTTCAACTATGTGGAACTGCCACAAGGGTTTGGACTGGTCCAATGGTGTACTGGCCAGTTCACTGACAAACTCCTGCAATTCATGCTTATCTGCTTTTCCAGGCAGCGCCGCACGGCGAACATGCGCCAGGATGTCAAAATCTTCATCAAATTCCCAAAAGCTGCCGCGTGCTCCGGTCACAGCTTTATGCCGAAACCTGGGGAATGCCAGGAATCGCATCGTTATGGTTTCCACCAATTGAGCAAAGTTGACATCATCACCCAGACCAATCACTCCGGTGATCATCATCAGGTTGGTCGGCTGCTCCATCCGCAACCAGGCGGTATCAACTTTGGATATTGGGTGGCGTTTAGCGCTCATCTTATCTGTATTACAAAATACTTAATCGTGCAGATTGCCGTAGTGGACTTGCAGTTGCAAGTTAAAACCCGGCACCGATAACTGTTTTGAATTAAAACCGGTACACAACGGCTCCGAAAGTGTGCTTAGAATGACAGCTCAATGATGGATTATTTATCCGTATTACCGTAATACCTGACTTTGTGTACCAGGATATCCAGCAGCAACCATGCATAGCGGGTTTTAACAGTTGCCAGGCAAAATACAGCAGTTATCCGACCCCCACTTTGAAATGACTGGTTTTGCGTAGTAGTGTAGAAAACACGGGGAACACAACATATTGTGGAGAAACAAATAATGAACAAGCAATTTTTTATTGGCTGGCTGGTTGTATTCATTGCCTGGATGGGCGGCAGCTTTTTGGTACATGGAGTGCTGATATACGATGAATATGCCAGTTTGCCCCAATTATTCCGACCGGAAGAAGCATCACAAGAATATTTTCACTTTATGCTGCTGGCTCACATCATCGCAGCAGGCGCATTTGTGTGGATATATATGCGTGGTGTTAAGCAAAGCGAATGGTTGCCGCAAGGTTTACGCTACGGCATCGCAATTGCATTGCTGACGGCTATTCCGACATACATGATTTACTATGTTGTCCAGCCCCTTCCAGGTATGCTTGTGGTTAAACAAATGCTGTTCGATGGAGCCCTGGTCGTTATGCTTGGGATCGTTGTTGCATTTATGTGCAAACCACCGCAGCAATAGGCATTCGCAACCGCAATTCTCAGGCGCGTTTGGCTGTTAAGCAAGTTTTGCGGTTGCGCGCCTGGGGCCATTAACATCGTCGGCGTAATCGAACCGATACTTCAGCATAACTATTAGGCAAGCATAACCATGATAGAGCTGCAAACTCTGCTGGCCTTTGCTGCGGCAGCAACCATTATCCTGTTTATCCCCGGGCCTACCGTGATGCTGGTGATAAGTCAATCAATGGTGCATGGAAAACGCGCCGTCATTCCATTGGCTACAGGTGTATTCCTGGGTGATCTTGTTGCGATGACACTATCGATGCTTGGCTTAGGCGTATTACTGGCAACCTCAGCCGAATGGTTTGCTCTATTCAAGTGGGTCGGGGCGTTATATCTTATCTATCTGGGTATCACTCTATGGCGATCTAAGCCGACCGATTCGACCACAACTGCTGCACCCAGGCATAACCCTTGGAGGCTGTTTCGAAATGCCTTTGTAACCACCGCTCTGAACCCCAAAAGCATTGTCTTTTTTATCGCCTTTTTACCTCAGTTCATACGTCCAGCCGGTGATGCTGTCTTGCAATTAATGCTGCTAACCGGAGTGTTTTTAATTCTGACCGTCATCAGTGTGCTGATTTATGCTAATTTTGCTGTACTGATCGGCAGATCAACTCGAAACCCATCGATTAAACGTCGGATCAATCAAGCAAGTGGAACATGCCTGATCGCTACTGGCACGGTTACAGCCTTAACACAACGTACTTACCAGCCTTAGCCGCTTATTGTTTAGCCATACAAAAATTGCTGGCACTTCCCGGCCGGGACTGCAATCAGCAGTGTCACAGTTTCATGAAATTTTATCGACAGACACCAACTGGTCGCTCACAATCAACACGGCGTAAGCTCTGACAATGTAGAATTGGCATCAACCAGCCGATTCTAATACTTGCTAAGGCAATCCGACGAGTACATTTGATGTCGCTAAACATTACCTTGAAATTTCTGATTATCCTGGCAGTTCTAATCTTTTTACAAAGCTGTCAACCACCACAGCAAACCGAACTCGAACGCCTGACAGCCAGAGCCCAAAATGTAACCATTATTCGGGATGACTATGGTGTGCCGCATATTTATGGAAAAACCGATGCCGATGCAGTATTTGGTCTGCTTTATGCGCAAAGTGAAGATGATTTCAATCGCATTGAACGCAATTACATCTGGGCCATTGGACGACTAGCGGAAGTCGAAGGTGAACAGGCTCTGTACAGCGACCTCAGAGCACGACTGTATATGAGCATGGAAGAAGCAACAGCCGCCTACCAATCGGCACCGGATTGGTTAAAGGAACTGTGCGATGCGTTTGCAGATGGTTTGAACTATTACCTGCTGACCCATCCGGAAGTAAAACCGAAACTGTTGAGCCACTTTGAACCATGGATGCCGATGTTTTTCAGTGAGGGGTCAATTGGTGGCGACATTGAACAAATTCCACTTGACAGGATCAAGCGTTTCTACGAAAAAAATTACATTAACCATATAACACAAGCTATTGACCCTTATGAAGAACCAAGTGGTTCAAATGGTTTTGCGATTGCCGGAAAACTGACAGAATCCGGCAATGCCATGTTATTGATCAATCCGCATACCTCATTCTTTTTTCGTGGTGAAGTGCATGTCGTCAGTGAACAGGGCTTAAATGCTTATGGCGCTGTTACCTGGGGTCAGTTTTTTGTTTATCAGGGCTTCAATGAAAATACCGGCTGGATGCACACTTCCACCTATGTGGATTTTATTGATGAGTTTATAGAGGATATCAGCGAGCAAAACGGGCAGTTGATGTACCGTTATGGGGACGACTTGTTACCCGTGAAAGTCAGCGAAGTAACATTGAAATATGCGGATGGGGAAAAACTGTCAGAACGCACCTTTCCGATGTATCACACTCACCATGGTCCGATTACCCATACTGTTGACGGCAAATGGGCTGTGACCAAAATAAATTGGGACCCAGTCAATGCCTTACGGCAATCTTATACCCGCACCAAACTGGCAGATTATGATCAGTTCCGTGAAATGATGAATATCCGCACCAATTCATCCAATAACACAGTATTTGCCGATTCCAGCGGTAATATCGGTTACTTTCATGGCAACTTCATACCCAAACGTGACCCCGGTTTTGATTATTCCCAACCGGTGGATGGCAGTAACCCTGCTACCGATTGGAACGGCCTGCATACAGTGGATGAATCGATTAGTTTGCTCAACCCGGGAAATGGCTGGTTACAGAACTGCAATTCGACCCCATTCACTGCCGCTCTGGAGTACAGCCCAAAACCGGAAGATTATCCCGCTTACATGGCCCCGGACCCTGAAAATTTCCGCGGCATTCACGCTGTACGGGTTCTCTCTGAGGTCAACAATTTGAACCTGGACGGGCTGATTGAGCTGGCATATGACCCTGCTCTGCCCGGGTTTGAATTATTAATCAGTGGTTTACTAGACGCATATGATCAATTCCCGGAACAGCATTCAGACGCGCTTGATAAAGCCATTGAATATTTACGTGGCTGGGACTACAAAGTATCAGCAGATTCTATAGCCATGACCCTGGCCCATTTTTATGGGTTGAATTACAGCATCAATGGACAAAATCCAGCCGGATTGAAGGGGATGCAGCTGATCAATTATTTTGGTGATGCTTCTTCGCATAAGGAACGGCTGGAAATCTTTTCTCAAAGCTTGCATCAATTGAACATGGACTTTGGACGCTGGAATATTCCCTGGGGTGAAGTTAACCGTTATCAGCGCATCAATGGCGATATTGTGCACGCATTTGATGATTCCCAACCCAGCCTGCCGGTCGGCATGGCATCAGGGCGTTGGGGCGCACTGGCATCATTTGGTGCACGCAGTACAGAAAACACCAAACGTTTATACGGCACTTCCGGTAACAGTTTTGTGGCAGTGGTTGAATTCGGCGATAAAGTTACAGCCAAGACACTGCTGGCAGGCGGCCAAAGCAGCGATCCGGAATCACCACACTTTGATGATCAGGCGCAACGTTATGTTGACCGGCAATTCAAAGATGTAGCCTATTACCAGGAGGATGTGCTGGCACGTGCATCACGAACTTATCACCCTGGTGATTAATTTTGGATTGCATACCAACGCCATTTATTAACCAACGGCAGATAATAATCCAACTGCTGGCGGATTTAACCGGTGTTTATTTTGGCGATAAATCTGAATTGGGAAAATAGCCATATGAAAAATAGGACAAAGTCACCATATGATGGATATCAGTTGGTAGCTTAATTTCATACCAAGGCTCGGTGGTAATTATTATGTAATGCGATAACAGGCGAATCTAAACATAAAAATACAGCGCACAAACAAGCACATACCGATATGCACAAACTGATTCGAGAATTACAGCAACGTAATGTTTTAAGAGTCGCCACGGCTTACGCTGTGGGTGCCTGGATACTTATCGAGGCCGGTTCTGTGTTGATGCCTACATTTGGTGCACCAGAATGGTTGTTTAGAGCATATGTACTGGTTGTTATTGCCGGCTTTATAGCCGCCCTGATTTTTGCCTGGATCTTTGAAGTCACTCCCGATGGAGTCAAACGCGAAAAAGATCTCGACCGCAGCACGCCGGAAAGCGCCTCAAGTGGCCGTAAATTTAATTTATTCATCATTACCCTACTGGCAATCGCTTTAGGGATATCGGTCACTTTGAATGTCACCGGCCTGCGTAATCAAGGCATTGGCCAATCAATTGCTGTGTTACCCTTTACCAGCCGCAGCACCGACCCTGAAAATGCAGTTTTCACTGATGGCATCCATGATGACCTGCTAACTCGCCTGGCCAATGTTGATTCATTAAAAGTAATCTCACGAACCTCGGTCATGGATTACCGTGACACAACCAAAAACCTGCGCCAGGTAGGCGAAGAACTCGGTGTGGCTACGATACTTGAAGGTGCGGTACAACGCTCCGGCAACAGTGTACGTATCAATGTTCAGCTTATTGATGCCAAAACCGATAAACATTTGTGGGCTAAAACCTACGATAGAGCACTCAGCACCAGAAATATTTTTGCCATTCAAAGTGAAATTTCCGCAGAAATAGCCACCGCATTGAGAGCAACACTGAGCCCACAAGAAAAGGCCCGATTGGCCAACATACCCACTGAAAACCTGGAAGCTTATCGACTATATACCGCTGGCCGGCGCAATCTGCATACACGTCAACTGGAAGACCTGTTGACCGCTCGCCAGCAATTCCAACAAGCGATCACGTTGGATCCCCAATATGCCCAGGCTTACGCTGGCCTGGCAGATGCATTCCAGTTGCTGGTAATTAACCATAACGCCATCTCATGGGACGAAGCCATACCTGCAGCTCAGCAAGCACTGGATACGGCACTTTCGCTAGACGATCAACTTGCCGATGGCTATGCTTCGCTGGGCTTGTTAAAAACGCAGCTCGGTCAGCTAGATCTCAATGACAATGCTTATGCTGAGGCAGAAGCCGCTTTGCAACGTGCTATCGAATTAAATCCAAGCCATGCGCGCGCCTATATGTGGCTGGCAAGTCTGCGGGAAAATCAATACCGTTATGATGACGCCATTGCACTCAACAAACGATCGCTGGAATTTGACCCTATTGGCCGCATTCCATATACAAATATTGCCGTGCTTTACTCCAAACAGGGCCGTTATGATGAGGCCTTGAGCCAATGGTTGGCAGCCTTGGAAATCCACCCCGACTGGCCAACCTTGTACGCCAATATCTCAGAGCACCTTGAATCACTGGGGCGGCTTGATGAAGCTTTGGCATGGGCAGTTAAAGCCCGAGAACTTAGCAGCGACCCTGTATTGGGTCAGAACCAGTTACGTCTACTGGTCGAATTTGGTGACCATGACAAAGCACTAAAACTGATTGAAACCGTGCCGCCTGGGCATCCGCTGTTTGGTGTTTTTCAAGCGTTTGCGCAGATGATTCAGCAAGACTTTTTTACCGCTTTAACTATCATGATCGACGCTTACAATGATAAAACAACCGTGCCGAATTTTATCAATGGCTTGACCTCCGATATCGCATTAATGACCGGAGATCTCGACTTGTCGCTGGAATACTGCTTGCGCGCTGACCCGACATTGGTAAGCAATGACATCCCAACTATCACCGACCTCAATGATCAGCACGCAGTCAAATTTGCTTACCTGCTCCAGCAACAAGGTGAATATGATCGTGCCCGTCGATTGTTGGAGACCACCCTGCCTGTGGTCCAATCACTTCCCAGGCTGGGCATCACCGGCGAAGGCATCCGTGAGGTGCAGGTTCTGGCCTTGTTAGACCGCCATCAGGAAGCTCTCGAGGCATTCCGAAAAGTGGTTGATGAGGGTTTTCGTAGCTCCTTAGCCTTCAGCTCCTGGACACTGGACCAACACCCCTATCTCGATTCGATTCGTGATAACCCCAGGTTCAAGTCGATTCAAGCTGAAATCGAAGCTGACATAGCATTAATGCGTGAACGTGCCCATCGGGCTGAGGCCAGTGGTGATTGGGCCACACTGATCGCAGCCACCTACAACAGTGTGGGTACAAACTGAATAATGCCGTTTAATTGCTCTTTGGTGATATAACTAGCCGAAAACTGCATGAGATTGTTGGCAATCTTGGTTCAACAGGCCTCCCTAAGTAACGCTTTTCATAATCAATGCGATAAAAAGAAACTACGGTACACACTTGTACTCACAGCAAGGGCGCGAGCAACTAAGCATTCGAATGGTTAGCTGCAGACCACTCTTCGCATAGCAGCATTTATGCTTAATTTTAAGCTACTGAGATGCATTGCGTTTATGCCACCCTAGGCTAGGTTGCCTGGGCCAGAAAAATTTCTGGTACTGGCGCAGTGATGTGCATCAGATTCAGCCCAATCAGCAACATAATAATGCATCGGGAATTTTCTCAATCAAGTCTTTGCATAAAACCCTATGCAGTATGAAAACTTATTACCTGCTCACTACCGGTAATATTAACTTGCTTGGATATCGCTCACTGTGATGCAGTTTCACTGTTGCTGTTCGCGCATCTGCTTTGGATTCAAAGCTGACCGGTTTACCGGAGTTGTAATTACGCTGGTTATACAGACCATTGGAGGGGCGAATAAATAACCGCAAGCGACTGCCTTTTGCTATCAGACGTGAGAAAAAATAAAACCGCTCAAAAGTGAACTGATTCACCTCACCGGGCACAATGAGTGTTTCCTCGGCTAACGACTCACGGTATCTGGCACGCTGGGTTTCACCGGTTAAAGCAATACTGCTGCCATCAGCTTTTATTTCATACAACGTGACGTTAATGTCAGTGTCCGGCACATCCAGTTCCAGGTAAGCCTCTAAACGGATATAACCGGTAATTTCGGTGGCCTCGGTGAAAGCTTCACTGTGATAAACCAAGCCGGTTCCATCTGTAGACATCACTTCGACCTGATCGATAAGGTAATCGTCAGCCTGCTGTTTAGATGCCCAGGTGGTATCCAGGGGATCATATACATACTGTGTCTGGGTAACCGAACCGGTTTGCTGCTCTAGCAAATTACCGGAATGAAATGCCGTATGGGTAAAAAAGTCCGAACCCAGCCGTAACGCCAGTGTTTGGTCTGAAATTGACTCCAGCGATGGAGCAGATTTCCATTCGTTGTTACCAGCAACAAAATAAGTCACCCGGTCTTTGATAAATTCAGGCTTCGACCCACCGCCCATAATCCAGTCATACCAGGCTTTATCCAAGGCAAAAGCATCGAACATCATCGCGTCACCGAACTTAACTCCACCGAACTCCTGCACCGGGATACGGGTGCCACTGTGGTTCCATGGCCCAAGTATCAAAAAATGCCGAACCCGTGCATCGCTTAAACCAAACTGCATATGCCGCCGGTAATATTCCATCGCACCGGGCTGGTCACCATCGTAGTAACCGGTAATGGTCAGTGTCGGTAAATTGATACGTGAAAATTCATCATTGGTGGGCACTGCAGCTGCCCAATAAGCATCCTGGGTAGGATGTTGCTGCCATTGCGCAAATGCCGTACTGGTGTTACCCACCAGTTTATCCAGTTCCGCAAACGCCATTCCGGAGGTGTGATACTCGAGAAACTTGCGCTGCCAGAAATCTTCATCACCAAAGGTCCGGCCGTTGGGCGTGCGTCCACTGGTCAGTGTTGTCCATTGGATGCCGTATGGATAGGCCACATTGTAATTCATCGGAAAGTCGATGCCCGGAAATGCTGAAGCTATTGGCACGATATTGCTCAGGTGTTCCGGAAAATTTCGTGCCGTGGCCCATTGGTTATAACCACCGTAGGAACCACCACGCAAGGCAACCTTGCCATTTGACCAAAACTGCTCAGCAACCCACTCAACAATGTCATGGCCGTCCAGTCCGTCGTGCACCCGCATAGGTACAAAATTTCCTTCGCTGTTGCCTCGCCCACGGGTATCCACCACCAAAAAAGCATAGCCATGCCGGGCAAAATATTGTGCATCTGCATGATAACGATCACTGATATAGGGCGTGATCGTAACGATGCTGGGTAATTTCAGCCCGTGCCAGCTTGCCGGCCTGTAAATGGTCGCATTCAGCTCAACACCATCACGCATGGGGATTTTCACCCCCCATTGATAATTGACATCAGTTGGCTCACGTCCAGCATCAGCGATAACGACACCACCACTGATCAACCAGAACCCACACAGAAAAGTCCGAATTGCTAATAACATGCATAACTCCCCGCGATTGCTGCTCTTATGCTAACAGATCAATAATCGCATAGCTAAATTAAATGCATATTATTTATTATCAGATAGTTATAGTTTATTATTAATTTATTTTCTAGGGTCGATTTTATATCAGAAGCCGCTTATCCAGGTTCATCTGAACGCTAAAGTCAGTAAACACAGCACCGAACTGACCCTGAAACACCAGGCTTCGCCAGTTTTAAAGGCTTGTTTACCCGCTTTGTGTTGGGCCTTGCTGGAATAACAAAAACTTCTGGGAAAACCTGCCACTACATTCGTATCACCGCAGCAATATCAAATGCTGATAAGATCGATTGCAGCTTGACCACTGTTTCACTTGCCCGGAAAACATTAATGCATTTACACCCAAAACCCACAAACCCCATCAGCTTGTTTGCTATTTTCGTGGCGATATTATTTTCCACCACTGTTCACAGTGATGTTGATAAAGCCAGTGAATGGCGCCAGCCTGCTGCTGAGAATACCGTTTACCTGGATACCCCAGAAGGCCGGATAGTGATTGAGCTTAATCCAGTGTTCGCCCCAAAAACCGTCACTCAGTTTAAACGTCTGGTTCGCGAAAAGTTTTACCATGGCCTGCATTTTTACCGTGTCATTGACGGTTTTGTCGCCCAGGGAGGCGACGGCAGTGATTTGGATCGCGAATTAACTCAACCAACACTTCCAGCAGAGTTTGAACGTAGCGCTGCTGAATTGAATTTTGTCAGCGCCCAGGCTAACGATTTATTTGCTCCAGAAACTGGTTTTATTAGTGGTTTTCCCGCTGCAAGAGATGCTGAGAACAATACAGCCTGGTTAACCCATTGTCCTGGTGTTGTGGCAATGGCCAGAGATAACACCCCTGAAAGCGGCAGCACAGATTTTTATATTGTGATCGGTCAAGCTCCCCGTTACCTGGATCGAAATTTAACCGTTTTCGGCCGTGTTATTAACGGCATGGATATTGTGCAACAGATTAACCGTGGCTCCAGTGATGCCAACGGCATCATTGAAAATGAGCACGACCAAACGCCAATGGTCCAGGCCAAAATAGCTGCAGACCTACCGGTTGAGCAGCGTTTGGCAATCAGTGTGACCAACACCAATCACTCAGCATTTGCCGAACTGCTTAATAACCGCCGCCATCGTAGCCACGAATTTTTCCATCACCGTCCGCCCGCGGTACTGGATGTTTGTCAGGTTCCGATCGCAGTAAAGGTTGATTAACCCATGTCTGAATAGTTAGCTGGAGCCAACCACTTCAATATTTGCGCATTGACTTCAGGGCTGTTTAACAGAGCCATATGCTTGGTACGGTAAACAATCCATTGGGACGACTTGCTAAATAATCTGCTTTCACCCCCGTCTCTATCCAGGGCCAGCGCGCTGTGTAAGGGCACCAAACCGTCACCTGACAAATGGCTACTGACAGCAGTTGCTTTATCTGCTGTGGTTGCTGCTACTACGTAACAGTTCACAGCTTCAGGTAATGGCACAATCCTGCGGTTATCCGGTGCACGCTGAAAACGATTCTGAGCATGCCAGTCCTGATCAAGCAGATAACCGTATCGCAGGTCGGTAATTCCGGCGCTGCGCAGCTGAACAAGTCTGGCGAAAGGTGCAGTATAGGGGGTGCTACCCAAAATCACGTCCAGCCAATTACCCGCCCTTTCCAGTGGTGCTCCATGGTGCGGGGTGCCCAAAAACACGATATTTTTTAATACACCAGGCCAACTTAGACCTTGTTGCTTGGCATAATAGCAAGCACTTCGGATCAGCAGGCCGCCCATGCTGTGAGCTATTACACTGAGTTCATCAATCGAACCCGACCAGTTTTCGACCAACTGTTCAAGCTGGGCTGCCAATTGACGACCATTTTGTGAAACATGCAAGCCGGAATTGTAATGCAGGTAAACCGGGTTATAGTCCAGCTTTGTAGCCAGTACTTCAGCATGGTTGAAGGGTTGCCGGCGGTGCTGCGCCTGCCATTGCAGGTCGTTCAGACACAAGCCATGAATCATCAACATTAATTTCCCCGAGGGATTGCCGAGGGATTCAGACATAGGCCAATTCAACCTGTGCCCCTGATAACGCAGGCTCATGGGGGTTGCAAATGCGTTGTCAGTGGCCGCCAGCCGATCACCCATCACGCCATTCAGCGCAGCCACAACCGCTTCACGTTGTGGTGTCCCGGGCTCGGCCTTTTCTGCTGATTCAAGTAATGGTTGCAATTGGGCTAATGCTGTATCAACACCTTTCCCTACCAACTTGGTGACTGCATGAACACACTTATAGACCAGACCCGTTATACCGCCGGTTTGCCCCGGTGCCTGACCGCCTGAAACACCCAATGTGCTCCACACAGATTGATGCACGCCTTCGACAATACGGATCACACCGGTAGTAGCCTGTGTTGCCAATTGCGCAATGCTTCGAATGTCTGTCATCCGTAAGTGCTTACTTGGTTTTTGGGGTGCCGGCGTGGTCATGGTTATGGCTTTCAACTTTGCCTATCAGGAGATTTACACCAACACTGTACTCTTGTTCGTAAGTGTCTGAACGGGTTGGGTCTTATTTATTTCCTGCTGGAGTAATAATTTGAATTATGCTGTAGATACAATCTCCCCGCTCTCACTCCAACGGCGCTCCCAATAAATTGAGTAAGGTCGGCGGCCGGCCGGATCAACACTGAATTACCGACGGTATAAATGGGCTTGAAATATTAACGATAACCGCGCGCCTGCAAAGAAAATAAATGCGCATAATGACCCTGCTGTTGCATCAACTGCTCGTGGCTACCACGTTCAATGATCCTACCATGCTCGATTACCACAATATGGTCGGCCATTCGCACGGTTGAAAAACGGTGTGATATCAAAATGGCAATGCGTTGTTTGGTCAAACTGCGGAAATGCTCAAAAATACTTGCTTCGGCAGCAGCGTCCATGGCAGCCGTAGGCTCATCCAACACCAGAATATCCGCCTCGCTGCGCATAAATGCCCGTGCCAGTGCTATTTTCTGCCATTGTCCACCGGAAAGCTCCCGGCCCTTTAAAAACCATTTGCCCAATTGCGTCTGGTAACCTTCCGGAAGCTGATCAATAATCGGACTGGCCATGCCCTTGTCACTGGCTTCGCGCCAACGCTGTTGATCCTCAAAATAACGCACATCACCGGCCCCAATATTTTCACCGGCGGTTAAATGATAACGGGTGAAATCCTGAAAAATAACACCTATTCGTTGTCTCAGCGCCAACTCATCCCAATCTGCCAGATCGCCGCCATCCAATAAAATCCGGCCGGTAGAAGGCGCGTATAGACGGCTTAACAACTTGATCAGTGTGGTTTTGCCGGCCCCGTTTTCACCAACCAAAGCCAGTGATTCCCCGGGAAGGATATGCAAATCGATATTAATGAGTGCCGGTTGTTCGGTATCCGGGTAGTTAAAACTGACATTTTCAAACCGTATCCCATCACCCGGCATTGGACCTGCCAGTAAATGCCCGGTCACAGGTTTCACCGGCGTTTCCAGGTATTCATAAAGCGTAGAAAGATAAAGGTTATCTTCATACATGCCGCTGATAGCCGACAAAATCGCTGATACCGCTGACTGGCCTTGCCGGAACAGCATTAAATACATGGTCATCTGGCCCAGTGTTATTTGCCCTGCCACGGTACTCAATGCGATCCAGGCATAGGCAAAATACAGCGTCAGAGTACCAATCAGACCCAGCACAAACCCCCAACCATCACGCCGTAAGGTCAGATCACGGTCTTTGGTGTATAAAAGATCGAATATCGCGCGATAACGCTCCAGTATTTTGGAACCCAAGCCAAATAATTTGACCTCTTTGGCATGATCTTCCCTGGTCAATACCGTTTCCAGGTACATTTGCATCCGTGTTTCCGGTGAACGCCAGCGAAATAACCGGAAAGCATCGCCGGAAAACTTGGCTTCAGCGAAAAACGCAGGCATGCCTGCCAGCACTAACAACAGCAGTGCCCAGGGTGAAAACTGAAACAGCAAAGCACCGAAACTGGCTATGGAAATTGCATTCTGACCCAATCCGAAAGTACGCATTACCAGCGATAGTGGCCGGCTGGAAGCCTCCCGCCGCGCACGGGTCAATTTGTCATAAAATTCCGAATCTTCAAATTGCACAAGCTCCAGTGTCAGCGCCTTATCCAGAATCATCACATTGACCCGCTGACCCAGTTGGGCTCGCAACAGCGACTGACAAACGGAAATGCCACGTTGCGCAGCGGCCACTACCATCACCAATGCCGCTTCCACCGCCACCCATATCAATACGGGCTCAGTAGCCATCTCGCCGGTAGTCGAATAGACCTCTGCTGCTGTCACAACAGCATCAACAATCAGCGCCCCCACATACGCGATAGCCGCCGGCAACACACCGGCAACCAAGGTCAGCAATGCCAGCACCATAGTCAATAGGCGACTGGTGGTCCAAACCAGCTCCAGCGCTCTGCGGCTATAACGAAACACGCTGAAAAAGCTGTTTATTGGTTTGTTTTTATCTGAAATTGGCAATGCGCTGGACAAGCATGAATCCCGGGTAATCAATCACACATAAATGCTTGTCTTCAGAGCTGATTTCAATGCCCGATGTGATTTGGGTATTGGATAAGCTGGTGCAGAGCTGGTTGCAAACGTCGTATATAACAGCCGGGGCAGCGATTTTTGGCTTGTTATAACCGCCTTGCCAGCTAAAGTAAGCATTTGTTAATAGGTATGCATTTATGACAGTTATCTGCCGTCAAATAATCCTGCTGAGTTGTTTGGTCTGTATTGCCTGCTCAAAACAGAATGATGCAGATAACACATCCAGTCAAAACACCACTCCCATCCAACCAGTCGAGTTGGCTGGAAGCTGGTATGCAGAGCCGATATATGCCGACACCGTCGGCCATGTTGCATTTGAAATAGAACGTAATCAGGAAGGTCAGTTTGAAGCCAGACTGTCATTACTCGATATCAATGCTGCAGACATACCTGTGGGTAATGTCACCCACGATGGCCGTCAATTACAAATAGGTCCCGTCACTTTTACTTTGAGTTTGGATAACCAAAGCTTCAGTGGTTTTCTGCCTCCATCAATAGTTCCTGTACATGATATTCCAATGACTTTTCACAAGGTACCAACGGTACCACCGCTTAACTTGCAGCAACAGCCGCTTCCGCAGGTTCAACCTGCCTGGGCTTTCGCTACCGGTGGCGCTGTTTGGGGCGGCATTGCCTATCACGATAGACACATATACTTTGGCAGTGATGATGGCCATGTATATGCTGTCGAGGCAAGCACAGGCGCTGAAGTCTGGCGCTTTGATACCGGTGCTGCGATACGTGCCCGCCCGGTTATTGCCAACGGTAACCTATTGGTGCAATCAGACAATGGTTACCTTTATCGCTTGGATATTGATACTGGCAATGAAGCCTGGAAAAGCCGCCTGCAACTCAATCTGAAACCACGTTTATCACCCGACGAGCCAGGCTTTCAGTATGATTATTATGCATCTGCAGCGATTGTACAGAATGGCCAAATCTACACTGGCAGTGCTGATGGCAGTTTGTATGCACTGAATGAGCAAACTGGTGCGGTTAATTGGTCTTTTGCCACACAATCTATAATCACCACCACTCCCGCTGTATCAGGCAGCCAGGTGGTGACCGGCAGCCATGATGGCAAGGTGTATGCCTTAAATGCCGATAGCGGGTCTTTGTTATGGAAATATGATACCGGCGCTGCGGTTACTTCATCTCCGGCTATTGCCGAGGGCCTGGTGATTATCGGCAGCAGAAGTTATGACATTTTGGGCCTGAGCTTGGCTGACGGTGACCTGGAGTGGAACCGTTATTATTGGTTCTCATGGGTGGAATCGTCACCTGTGATTAATACCGGTACAGTTTTTATCGGCTCCTCGGATGCGCAACTATTATCCGCCTTTCGCACTGCTGATGGAGAGTTGCAATGGCAGTTTGATACCGGTGGTTCGGCTTGGGCACAACCTGCTGTTAATCAGCGTGCGGTATTTATTGGTGCTGTTGGCGTAGCGGATTATATTGTTGACCATCAGGCTGGGTTTTATGCCATTGATCTGCATACGGGTACTGGTCTGTGGCAGTTAGTTGTTGAGCAATCCGGTAACCCGGCCATGTGGGGCTTTGCCTCTGCTGCCGCTATCGGACCAGAGCATGTCTTTGTTGGCAACCTGAACGGCTCTGTTTATGCCATAGGTATTAGCGACTTAAAGGATAAACACCAGTTTTGATCCATCGCATAATCGCCAGCATCGCTTGGCTGGCCACCAATATGGACTCACTCGGCCAGTGCTTGTTCAAAAGCATTCTTTTGCTCTAACCCGGCCACCTGCTCGAGCACTTTCAATAAGGTTTCGGTAGACTTTTCTGAGCTAACGAACCAGGCTTGGATAAATTCAAGGAACTGTTCAGCACCAATCCGTTCTTCCAGTTTTGCCAGTACCAAAGGCGCCTTACGATATTGCACTGCATACGGGCCTCTTGCCGTGTCTCCCTGCTTCCAGATATGCGGCAAATCCTGGTCGGCTATTTGTGCTGCAAATGCGACCAGCATTTGCTGATAGGCCGGCAGCCCCAGGTACTCTCTCACTGCCATGGTGCCCAGATACTCTGCAAACGCCTCGTTAAGCCAATTATCGACTGTGTCGAACTTAGCTCCACCACTCCAATAATGAGCAAACTCATGGCAAACAAAACGCATCAACGGCGCTGGCTCTGTTTCAGCAATATCGGTGAATACAATATAATTTTCACGCGCATAGCCACTGGAAGGACGCCCGGTGATCAACAGCTTTGAGACCGGTAATGGGTCTTGCACTCCAAAACGTTCATTCAGAAAGTTACGGCACCGTTGTGCAGTCGCCACCAATTTATCAGTGCCTTCAAACCGGTCGCGCACATCATATATTTCGAACCCCTGCGCTGTGGTCATATGAAAATCCCTAGCTAGCATAAAGGTAATATCCAGCCGTGGATCAGTATTATTTAGCTTGATTCCAGCATCAGCAACAACCGCCTCACCAGTGGTCACTGCTTGCCAGCCTGTGCCTATCTTGACAAATAAATCGACCGTAAGAGTTTTCGCAAAGCCTGCGTCAATCGGAAACCAGAACGAATCCACATTTAATTCCACCCGCTCCGGTGTAATGCTGTTGATGCGGTTTTCCATCGGCTCAGGCAATAACACGCCCGCATAGGCTATCTGGACGATCCGTTGTTCTGATGGCGAGGCCAGATCAATCTGCAGTGCCCAAAAATCTTGAAAACCAGATTGCCGCTCAGTTGTAGCAGATCTTACCCCTGGGCCGGAAATGTTGATCTCACCAAGTGTGTCACGCAGTAAAAAACTGATCTCTGTCGCTTCACTGTCGTAAACGGTAATCCGCCAGTCCGCTTTAATGTAGCCAGTATCGGGGTTGATCTCCAGCGAACCGGTATAGTGATAATCTGCTTCAGGTGGTGGCGACTGAGCCAGTGCAGCCCCCCATTGCAGTATTAATACCGTAACCCAAAAAAAGTATACCTTGTACGTCATATATACGTCTCTGATTCAATTAGCATGCCAATATAATTCATATGCTTATACCTGAGCAGCGGTTAAACCACTTATGCAGTCCGGTTATTGGATACTCATTTCATTGCTGCCGTTTAAAGCCCCTGGTATCGCTGACATAGCAATATTATCTTTGTTTAATTTGCCGCTGTGGAAATCTTTGACAAATTCGGGCAGAATAAAAAGCTCATAATAACTAAGACAGTTAGTATGGGATATATCAATAGGGGGAATACGCTGATACTTTCGGCCGATTAACATAACGGGGGAAGGTGCAGTTGCTTTAAACATGCACTGCACGACCAGCTATCCCATTATCGCATCCGAATGTAGCCGCTGTTTATTCACCTTAAAGACCGTAACCCGGCATAACGTGAAAAACAGGAGGGCGCCATGCATTCTTACTTCAATTACTCTTTGCTGACCAGGCTGATAGCTTTATTGTTGCTAACAACCAGTATTATCATCAGTGGCTGCAACACCAATGACAACGCTTCAACCGATAATCCCGTCAGCCCTGAACCAGATGTGGAAGCACTGGTAGAAACCGATGAGAATTCCGAGAACACCAATACCGATGACGCTGCAATACCAGTATTCTTTGCCAGCACTGCCTACCAGGTACCGCATGACGCACCAGCGCCGGTTGAGGACAGCAGCCAACAACAGACTGCATTAGCGAACTTTGCCTGGCAGGAATTTATTGCACTTAACTGGCCATCCAATTATACCAGCACCACACCCAACCGCGGCCAACCGGATACCAGCAAAACAGCGGCTGATTTTGCCCAACCTGATAGCAGCGGACAGTTGGTGTGGCAAACTTACAAACACCGCGTAGAAGTCTATCCGATGGCCGATACCAGTGGTAACTATCCCAATTATCCAACCAGCTTTAATGCGGTTCCGCAATACACTTATCGCGGTGTTGATGGCGGCTCTATTCCGCAGTGTGGCGCATATAACCCTGCCACCGGCAGCTGGGCAGTGAATACTTCGTCCACCCTGAGTGATATCCATTTGTTCAATAACCTGGACGAAACCAGTGAAATTAACTTATGCACGCTGTTTACCGACGCTGACCCTAACGATCCAGGCAGTGCACCGCCGGCAAACACCCCGTTATATATGGGTTTGCCCAAACAACCGCGCCGGTTTATTTATGAAGCAAAAGCCAATGCGGTGATGTTTGACTATATCGTCGACAACAATTACTACCAGAAAACCAACAGAACCACCGCCCAGGAAAACACCTACAATACAGTCCGTAACCTGGGCGAAGGTGGTGTTGCACCCTGCCCTGTATCTACTGATCCAATTATTTGCTTCCCACCCGGAGTGAATGATCAAAATGGCTCTGAAGGGACCATCCTGGTTAAAGCCACCTGGCGGCAATTGACCTTGGACGAATATAACAGCGGCCGGTACTTAACCGCACCCATCATCCGTTATCGTAATCCAGACCCCAGCAATACGGAGGCATTTTGCTACGAAACCATTGATGCCACGCCCACTTCAAACAGCTTGCCTTATGGTTTAACTGGTTTACACATTATTCATAAGACCACCAACTATCCGACTTTTGTATTTGCCACCTTTGAGCAGGTCGATAATCTAAATTCAGGTTTACCCAATAGCAGCCTGTTTTATTACAACCGCAATGCAACCCCACCGATTAACCCAGATAAGCAAACCGTTACCTCCAGAGCACATCCCATTTCAGATGAAACCAATGCAGTCACCAGTCAGGTGCATTTACAACTGCGTCAGTTACTGGCGGCCAGTGGTATTTCAGATTCCGTCTGGCTGTATTACAAACTGATTGGGGTGCAGGGTTCTGCAACCGACCCTTCAGATACTGAAGCAACCGACTACTTTCTGGCCAATATAACCACCGAAACCAACGAAGTATTGCGCAGTTTCAGCGGCACGCTGGATAATAATAACGGCACCATTGATCCAACCAATACCAACCTGCGCAAGGGCCATACCGCATTTACCGGAGGTGGCTGTAAAGGTTGCCACGGCAATGCTCAGGTTGGTCCGGCAGTAATCGCAGGACAACCTGCTCCTGCCCCTTCAACTTTGATCGCTTCAGATTTCAGCTTCATTACCCAAAATGCGCCGTTTGACGGTGAACCTGATGCCATTAATCAGCCACTGCTCAAAACAACGGCAGCAGGCGAATGGTATCCAGAGCAAGCTGCAGCCAGTTCCGCTGGTGACCAGTAAACCATGCCAGTCGGAGAGCTTAACAAACAGTAATCAGATAATTTGAGGGAAATGCGATGACTAACACATTAACCAATGTAGCTTCAATTAAAGTTTCACCCGGTATTGGCATGGGGCGTGTCGGTAATAGTGACAAATATTTTCTTGGCCCGGAAACCCCAGGGGTGATTCCTAACCCTGACAATAACCAGTACAAGGACAGCAGTGGCGCCATCAAACCACAAGCGCAGCGCTTTCGGGTATTCGGTTATGACAGTGACGGTAATCTCATCGGTGAGATCACCGACGGTTCAAGCGTTAATGGTCAAACCGCCAACCTTCAATGGCAGGTTCACGTTACCAACATGAAAGCAGCCAACTATGCTTTTCAGGGGCAATATGCCTTTAGTCCGAATGATCTACGCAATTCCACCATTCAAGCTGGGTTGCCACCGGAACAACGCGATAAGCTGATTATCGATCCCGGCCAAAAAACCATTGCAGGCATCAGCCAGGGGCCAATAGAACTGTTGGACACTGAAGGCAGCGGTAGCACCATTTTTGATATTCAGGATTCAAACAGTCGCTTATCCAATCGCCTGAAATACGATCCACCTCAAAACTCAACCAGCGATATACCCGTCAGCTACACACCAGCAACTGTCAGTCTGGGCAATTTGTATACCGATACTCAGGGACGCCTGGTTTTTGTTGGCGGCAAAGGTATCTCAGAATCCTGCACAACACCTAAAGTCGTGATTTCCAAAGTAGTGGTATCGCAGGCGGAAGAACCCAACCCGGAATACAACGGCAATTCCTATTTTAATAACCCCGGTTGGTATGACGATACCTGTGGAGGCTCAATCAATGCTGTGGTTGCTGATACTGATGGCAATCTTTTATTCAGTACAGGTGATAATGCCGGACAGCGGGGATGGGTTGCAGTAGCGCCTCCACATTATGCCCCGGCTTCCTACAATGTGGTTTCGTTGCTCGACTTACAGCTGGATTTGTTCCCTGCAGCAGACCCGTATACCGGCCAGGGCCCGATGTATTTTGCCCGTTCCAGTAACAACCACATCGAACTTGCTACATCCAGTACTGGAAATGCCGGCAACTTAAACTTTATTACTGTTTCCACAGAATTCGAAACCGGTTTTTCCCCGGCAGTAGCTTATTTTCAGGAAAAGAACTACATAGCGGCTACCAGTAACGGCGACTATCAATCATATCTTGGCTATGCCAATAGTGGAACAGACTACATTTTTACTCAGCTTACCAGTGCGCCTGCCACACAGGCTTCACCTGCAGTAGCGGCATTGAATAATCAATTGTATTACGCTGTAAACAACAACGGCACACCTTATATCGGGATATCCAATCCAGATGGGACGTTCAGTTTTACCGCTTTAAACATTGCTGACCTTCCATCAATTGATATCTACTCCAGCCCCGCTATTAGCGCATTTAATGGGGCTTTGTATTATGCAATCAACACAAATCAAGCTAATGCTGAATTGCTGATCGCCAGTTCCATAGACGGCACACCCGGCAATTTTTCCTTCAATAGCATACCGTTGCCTGCCTCTGGCATTGCCGGCAGTGCATTATCGCTAACGGTATATGCCGGTAAATTATATTGCGGATTTTTAGGTACTGATGGTTTGCCCTACCTGGGAAGCTCTGAGGATGGATCAACATTCACTTTTGCCGTAATCAGTCAGACACCGGCCGCCGAAGGTATAGGCGTATCCATCACCGCGTTTAATGGACAGCTTTATTATGCTGTAGGTAACAGCTCAGGCGCAGACTTGTTGGTTTCTGATAACGGGACTGAGTTTGAATTGCAATCTATTTATGACAGCGGGGTCGGTGCACCGGCGATAGGTACTGCCATTCCAGTCAATTTTTATCGTGATATCTATCCAATTTTGCGCACTGTAACCGATTACGCATGGACCAATGAGCGAGCTTTTCATGGCCACCGACCAGGCACATCAGGCGACTTTTTAGACCCGGCTTACCTGAGCACACTGGCCAATCCGGAATCTTCAAGTGAGTTGATTTCGCGACAGTTTGTGTTCAGTTTTATCAGACCACCGGCACAAGCGGTTTATACCGAGCAATCACCCACCACACCGGTAACCGTACCTCCGCCGCCAGCAGCAGCACCAGCCGGCATTACCGCTGGTAACCAACAGCAACGCGCTGATTTAATGCCCAGGCTGTTCGGTAATGGTGGTTCTCCCGCGGAAAATAACACCAACGGTACTATCTACCCCAACCAGTGGTTGGCTCTGACCAATCATCAACTGGAAAAATTCCAGCAATGGGTTAACGGTAATTTTGTTCCAGGCGACCCTGGCCAGCAACAATGGCAGGATATTCCGATTCCCGACCAATTGGATTTTGCCGCCTTGCAACCAACCGTGGGCGGTGGCTTCCATCCAGGGATTGAATTAACTTATTTAATGCATGAATCAGTATTTTTTGCCGAGCCATTTCGCTTCACTCAAGCAACAGCGCCAGGTTCAATCGCAGCTTATATGTCAATTCCATGGCAAGGCGATTTCTGGTCTTGCAATATCTCATGGTGGCCGGCACTGCGTCCGGATATCGTGGTTGAACGCAACACTGACAGCCCACCTGTGCTGACCCAAATACCCTGGTTTCGGAGCAACCAAATACCACCGCAGTCTGATTCTATTTCTGATTATGAAGGTGGTTACAGTGTGATGGTTGATACCTGGAAAGAATTGGGCCTGGTGACACCGGTTGCCGGGTTGATAGATCAGGGTCAGCAGGTATTTGAAGAAACCGAACGCAATACAGTATTGGATCAACCCTCGATTTTGACCAGCATTAATGCTGCACAGATCAGCAACAATAAAGCATTGTCAAACAACGATGGAACCCTGACTTCCCAGTCAATTAATACATCCGATAAATCTCAGCAATGGTATTTAATCGCCAGCGCCAGTTCAGCGGGCTTTCTGTTTATCCAGGACCCTGTCAGTAAAGATGTGCTCACAGTGGACTTTGCCACCGGCAATATCAGTCTGGCCCCTCAAAAAGTACCGCAAGATGACAGCCAACTATGGCAATACACAGCTTCAGGCTATCCAGGCCACTTTACTTTAACCAGCAGCATTAACTTGGAATTATTGAGCGTACAAGCTGATAACAGTGTTAAAACTGATGCCGCTTCGAGTGCTTTGCAGCAGCTATGGTTATTGCAGGCTTCCGGCTAACAGGCTGCAGTTAATATGCAATCCATTGCCATTATCGGTGGCGGTCCAGCAGGGGCAACTGCAGCTTACCTGCTGGCTCGCCATGGTTTTAAGGTCACTGTTGTACATCGTCAAAGCCAACATCAATACAAGGCAGGTGAAACCCTGCCTCCAGTCGCTAATACCCTGCTACAGCGGCTGGGCATAAGCGAATTAATCCAACAAGGCTCACATCTCACCTGCCCTGGTAACCAAAGTGCGTTCGGCTCGGAACAACTGGTCGACTTGGACTTTATCTTTTCGCCTCATGGTCAGGGCTGGCACCTGGACCGGGTGAAATTTCAACGGCAATTATTAGACAAAGCCAAACAGTACGGAGTTGATGTAATTGATGATTACAAACTTCGCTACAGTCAATTTGCAAATAACCAGTGGCAATTACAATTGCAAAGCAAACAGACTGAGCGACACCTGAAGGCCGATTTTGTGATCGATGCCAGCGGCATTGCCCGAGCGTTTATGCGCCAGCAAAATATCAGGACACAAACTGATGACAAGTTAGCTGCTCGCATTGCTGTTTTTCAAACACATTCGATTAACCAGGATCACCGCACCTTAATAGAAGCACAAAGCAGCGGCTGGTGGTACAGCACCAGTGCTCCCGGTAATACCCGTATCGTGATGTTTTTCAGCGATATGGATCTGCCTGCGTTTCGCAATTGTGGGCATAACAAGGGTTTTCTAAAACAATTGGCAACCACTAAATTTATCGCGGATAAAGTTAAGCAGGAATGTAACAACAACATACAGCAGTATTGTTTGTCATTTTTTACCGAACCTGCACAAAGTACAGTGGCTAAAGAGGTACAAGGACAGCAATGGGTAGCAATCGGTGATTCCGCCATGTCTTTTGATCCATTGTCGTCTCAGGGAATCTGGAGAGGCCTGCAAGGCGCCGAAATGGCTGTGCAGCATATCGTGGCGCAAGCCGGAAAATATACAGTGGATAACCCAGCTGATGAATATGCAAACTGGACCCAAGGTGTATACAGCCAATATCTGACTGAACGAAAGAGTTATTACGCGATGGAACAGCGCTGGCTCGACCATATATTCTGGCAACGCCGCATCTCCAACCACCAGCAAATTGCCCCTGCCAAGATCAATTAGTTAGACAACCGCGCAAAGCTTAATTTGCATTAAACGATAACCACTGCTGCAGCATCAAACCCATGTTTGCAGCCAAATATCAGGGTTATACCGTGCATCTGTTAATCGTTCGTTACCTATTTATCACTACCGTCTTACTGCTTTTCAGCAATCTCTCGCAAGCCGTCACTAGCAGCTGTATAGCAACACCCAATCAAGCATCAAAAACCCTACAGCAATTGATGCAGGGTGTTATAAAAAAAGATATCAACTTGGTACTTAAACAATTGGACAGTGCTTGGCCAGGCAGCCTGGATGAGAATTTCAGTAAGAAATTAGCATTACTTGATCTGGGCTTGCTGATAACGCGTAGCCCGCAACATCAGCTTGAAAAAATATGTACAGAAGGCCAGGCCATAGCGGTGGGTTATTATCACAACCAACTCACTGATGCGATTGACTCAGTCAGTTTGGAAATGTCTCAACCAGCACTGGATAGTGTTGCAAAAATACGAGTGCGTTTTGCCATACACTCCGCTGTGAAACCCACCGAATTTTCTGATGACGCACAACGAGCAACTGAATTGAAACGTTATCTACAGAGGCTTGCCGACTATGGTGCATTCAGTGGTAGTGTACTGGTCGCACGGAAAGGCAAGCCGATCGTAGAGGAAAGCTATGGCCTGGCCAATAAAGAAATCGAATTACAAGCTGCTCCATCAACCGCTTTTAACCTGGCCTCCTTAAATAAATTGTTTACTTCAGTGGCTGTAATGCAATTGGTAGAAGCAGACAGGCTAAACCTCGACGCTAGTCTGGCAAATTTATTACTGGAATTTTCAGATAGCCAGACTGCCAGACAAATTCAGCTCAAGCACCTGCTGTCCCATACCTCAGGCATCATCGATGAGGTTGAAAAACCGGCATTCTTACCAGGCACGGATTTTGCCTACAGCAATTATGGCTACGGCATCTTGGGTGATGTGATTGAGGCAACGACAGGCATGCGTTATGAAGACTATCTGCAACTTTACCTATTCGCCCCTGCGGGTATGGCGAGCACTGCCAGATTTGAATTAAAACAACCGGTGGATGCACTGGCTATCGGCTATGAACCTAAATTTACAAACAACCAATTCGTTTCCATGGCCAATCCCTTTTTGCATACAATCTCAGGTGGTTCAGTCGGCGGGCTTTATTCAACCGTACAGGACTTGCAGCAATTCATTAATGCATTAAAAAGCGGCCAACTACTGAAGCCTGATACGGTGCGGTTACTCAGCACGCCAAAGCCTGAACTGGGCGCTGTAGATTACGGGTTTGGGACGCTTTTGTGGCGTGGCCCGGGCATATGGGGGCATGCCGGAGACTTGCCCGGCGCAGATGCTGACCTGGAAATATATTCGGGAACCGATTACAGCGCAGTTGTGCTAGCCAATCAAAGCAGTGTCAATGAACCAGTCATGTTGAAAATCCGTCAGTTGTTTTACCCTCAAGGCGTAGTAGATTCTTTTTGTTTTATCCAGCAGTTGGATGGCTGCTGGGGCTATTGAATAAAGCTGCGCATACATCTGGATTGTATGATATGAATTAAAATGCTCGATGCTTTCAACAAATGCGTGGATAAAATACCTTTGTGACAACAGTTTCAATAGACATTGAACAATGCCCGCCGGGCTTGCTTCCATTGCATGCTCATAGCCAATCACACACCTGTTTGATCCTGTCAGGTGAATTATCTGATCGCGAGTGGCGCAACAACAGCCCGCCCGCCTGCAGCGGCGAAGTTTTGCTTTATCCAGCCGGAACCACGCATTTAATTGAGGCAGGCACCGAGGGTATGCAATGTGCGGTGATTGAATGGGCCCAACACATCTGTATTCACGCTGCTTACCGGTTTTCAGCTGAACGACTCCGGGAAAAAACATCACGGCTTACAGATGCACTGGGCTCCAGCAACCCTGCACGACGAAAAATTGCACAACATGAAGCTGCTTCAGGCTTGCGTTTTGCAATCAGGGAGAGTGATTATGAGGCGCCAGCTGACTGGCTGCAGGAAACACACTCCACTATCAGGCGACATAACAAAACCATTACCATCGGAAAGCTCGCAGCTTGGGCAGGTGTGCATCGTGCATCTTTGAGCAAACGGTTTAAACAAGCTTATGGTTTATCACCAGAGCAATACAAAATGATAGTGAAGCTTGAACATGCTGCAGATTTGATCATGGCAGGTGAAACACTGGCAATGGCAGCTATGACAGCTGGGTTTGCCGATCAGCCACACTTCAACAGAGTATGGCGTCATTATCTGGGTTCCACACCAAGATACTGGCAAAAGCTGATGGCGACAATTGTTCAAGATTCGGCATCGGAAATACTGTCTAATTAAGTAATGAAACTACTCAGTAAAACTATTTTATCTATCACCTGGTTAGCATTTATTGCTTATTTTCAGCCCATCAGTACAGTTGCATCCGCATCACAGACCAGCAGCAGTGCAGCAGAAAATCTCATCATTGAAAGTGACGGGATTAAACTTGCCGCCAGCTTATTGCAACCTGAAAATGCCAATGGCATAGGCGTTGTTATGCTGCCGGGTTCCGGCCCTGCAGAAAGGCGCATTATCCGACCTGCAGCAGAACAACTTGTACAAGCCGGTATTACTGCTCTGGTTTTTGATAAAAGAGGTTCTGGCGACTCAGAAGGTGATTGGACAAAAACCTCATTGAGTGAACTTGCCGGTGACGCGATTGCAGCCATGTCTGTATTACGCGGCATGGCATCACTTAGCCACATCGGCTTATGGGGTCATAGCCAGGGAAACTGGGTTGCTACACGTAGCATTGATATTGGTGGCCAACCGGATTTCGTCGTTGCGGTCTCTGGGGGTGGTTCCTCTCCCCGTGAGGCTGAGATTTACAACTACCGCCATAATGTTTCATCGTTCACGACCGCAGAGCAAAACACTGCTATGACATTGGTGGATTTGTATTTTGATTACCTTTCCGGAAAAACCACACGGGCCGAACTAGATCGGCATATTGAGCCTGTCAAAAGCACAGACTGGTACCAGCAACTGGGCATAGCAAATGTACTGATCTCGGAAACTTTTCGCCCCAAATGGCAATGGGTGGCTGATTATGACCCGGCACAATCAACCACCAACATCAACATTCCGGTTCTGGTTCTGCTCGGTGGTGCTGATCATTTAATACCTCTTGATTTGACCATCGCTGATTGGAATCAGCAGCTCGCAACCAATACAGCTTCCGGCAGCCGAATTGTCACTTTTGTCGGTCGAGACCACCATCTGCGAGTTGCAGAAGCAGGCCATGGGTATGGTGTTTCAACTGATCCGACAATCTGGAAGGTGATAACGGATTGGTTAGGTGAACAATTCCCAGATAACAATTAATCGTACCTACTATTAATATTAGTTGAGAGCTTAGCGTGGTCGATAAATACGCAGTGCTCTGTGAGACTTATAGGCTATCCGGCTGACTATTGTTGTGATAATGGCCAGTATTACCAACGGTAATACCACTTGACCTTGTAATAACCCCAATGGCCATGAGGAAATCAAGGTCACTCCACCCCAGATCAAAGGCCCGAGCAACAACATTTTCAGCAGGTAGTTATCGCTTAATAACAGTACGCCGGTCAGTGAAAGCATAATGGCATGCGGTGTCAAACCGGGTAATGCGGTTTCCGTCAACGATCTGCCGTCATACCAGCCCAGTATTGGCAGAATAAACAGTGCAGTTAATGCATAAACGACGCCCAACAACAACGATGGTCGAAAGTCTGATAATCCAGAGCGTGAACGCCATTGCCATAGTGCACTGATTGCCAACAACACCGTCAAAGCGTAAAACAGTCGGGAATAATACACCGCCGCCCAATCCAGGCTGGCGTAATAATCGCCAAAATACAGCCAGGCAACCAGGCAACACATCAGTGCATGCCCGAATAATGCCACCGGTATGAAGTGTCGACTTTTTCGCCAGCCCAACCATGCCATCACAGCAAACAACACCGCTAGCAAAATCAGCAATGGATAAAGCGCCCTATTCATATCTTCGGTCATCGCAAACAACGTAGGCGCTGAATAAACCACAAAATCCGATAAGGAATAACTGAACAGATCACCCATCAAAGGTCTCTTATTGCATCCGCAATCCGCTTTCTTTCATAGTCAGCCAGTAACCGTCCATAATTGGCTCCCATGTTTTCCCGCATATGTTCAACCTGTGAAGTTGCCGGAATTGCACAGTTAACCGCAGGGTGAGATATAACAAATTTAAGCAACAGTTCCGGCCAGTTATCACAACCCATGGCTGCACCCCATTCAGGAAAAAGTTCTCGTTTAACGCGGTTGATCAAGCGGCCAGTCTGAAACGGCCGGTTTACCATGACTGCAACACCTTTTTCCTGCGCCAGCGGTAGCAGTCGCTGTTCTACTTCACGATCCGCAGCGTTATAAGTTAGTTGAACAAAATCAATGAGCTGAGTATTCAAAATATCTTCCACATCGCTATGCCTTCTGCCATGCGATGTAGATAGACCAAGGTATTTGATCTGACCGGATTGTTTCAGCTCCTGCAAATAAGGCAAATGCCCTCTCCAGTTATTCAGGTTATGCACCAGATAAACGGAAAACCTGGGCAATTGCCACAGCCTTTTGGAATCCTCAAACTGTACCCGGCCCTGCTGGGTGCTGGATGTCCAGACTTTGGTGGTGGCAAATGCATCCTGCTGCCGGTCCAGCTCATGCAAACAATAGCCGAGCACATCTTCAGCAGAACCATACATGGGTGACGAATCTATTACCCGGCCACCGGCATTAAAGAATTCATCCAAAACCTGACTGCGGGCCTTACGCTGGGTTACTGAATTGCCTACATTGAAGGTGATCCAACTACCCATGCCAATCACCGGAATCAGTTCACCACTGGATGGAATGGCTTTTTGTAATGGGCTGACTGCTGGTATGGCCGCATTGACTGCACCGGAAACCAACACACTGCTCGACAACTGCAAAAATGCTCTACGATTTAATGGCCCCATAGACTATGTTCACTTATTCTTATTGATCGATGCATGTTAAGAGCACAAAAAGTACGATGAGTTTCATAGAAGTGCAAATATGTTGCCAAAAGCCGGTAGCATACCAGGCTGTTAGCTCAAACTACTGCAACTTGGCCAAATACTGTATTTAATTTGAAATAGGTACTATTCAAGCTGTCAGCAGATCATTCAATCCGGTATGGACCATAACCATCACCGCTGAAGGTAATCTCCACTTCACGATAATCAATCACCCTGGCAGTAAGACTGTTACAAGCGGTACAGCCGGTCCCGCTGCCCGGGTCAGGAATCGCTCTGTGCCCACGCATATCGTAAAGATGCAATACCGCAAAACCGACTCCCCTGAAGTCATCCTGTGCTTTATACAACACCACACTGTCATCCGGACTGAACAACACCTGTACACCCTGACCAAGGGTTGGCTCATTCACCCGCGTGCGTCTGTCATCAAAATCGCGTACCTGTAAAGTAAATTTGTTGTCATCACGGGAAGTGTTCTGCCCAACAATGACACCATGCATGCATTCGCCGGAAAATCCAGCGCCTGTATTGCTGATACCCAGGGTAAATGACTCTCGCCATAAACGACTGCTACCTTCTGCAAAAGTGGCCGTGCGTTCTTCACCATCTCCGGCAATTTCCAGGGTGCGCACGATACTACCACTGGTGCAGGTACGGCTACCTCCAGTTGATAAACTCACCGCAGCAAATGCACCATTTTCCCGACCCGCCACGGTAAACTCGAATGGCTCGCTTTCCATTACCCCCACCCGGGCAAGCACCCTGGCCACTCCCGGGCTGATGGCTGCCGGCAATTCACCGTTCAACCGGCTCACACTTGGGCTGCTATCTATCACTGGCGCATAAGTGGTAGCACCCTGTGCAAAAATCATGGCCGATTCAACATAAGGCAAGCCATCCCGCGGGCGGTAACGCAGATTGTCACCATCAACATCTACCGAATCACCCGGAAAACCGGCATCAACATCTGAAATTTCTGGTGGGCCCTGGGTTTCATTCACCAATACTGTTACTGAATCCGTATCTGTGACACAGTCGTTATATGCTGTTAACCGATAGTCCCTGCTGGCATCCGGCGCGACTGCATAATTGCTTGCACCGGTTACATCTATCATTCCGCTTCCGGAACTGCTCAGCTCAAGGCGTGTGGCAGCCCCGCTAACCGCCCATTGCAAGGTACTGGATTCACCTTCATTAATTTCTGCTGGCACTGCATTAAAAGAGGAAATAGCCGGCGGTGCCGGTGATCCTGTAACTGTAAACTCACCCAACTCATACAATGAGCTATCCAGCTGGCCCACCACTATGCAACCCAGGGTGCCTCGCTGGCGCACTGTCAACTGGCCGGTGGTCGCGCCGGGCGGTACTACTGCAATAACGTCGCTACCGGGTCGCGGTTCCAGGTGCGCATCCAATGACCGAACGCCATTGAATTCAACGACATGTTCTCCACAACGGTGCCCACCTTCCCGGCTAATGCGCACTTCATCACAAACCCTGCCTACAGTTGGACTGAAACCCGTAAAAGTCGTCGAACAACCACCCAGCACCATTAAGCAAGCTGAAATGACTGGCCAGTGAAGTTTGCACCTGATGAACATTGTAATCCCTCCTCGATCAAACTTTGCTGCATGGCTTTCGCTGAATTATTTAACGAAAAAAAATAACAACCAGAGTGTGAATTACATATCAGTGCAGATGATATTTTTTTAAATCAGTACTATTACTTACCTATGCTGTCATTTGCGAAATACAATTCAGATATGAGTGATCCGACATGCCAAATGAAATGGTCAATTAGACTTTGAGGATGCCCGTTTACTGCATGTCAGGCTTAAAATTCGATACATTTCCAGCCATCCGCCACTCACCATCGTTTTTTTCATACAACGACACCCAGGCACTGGTGAACTCCAGCGGACCGGCCGGCTGCCGTTGTTCATCAAAGCGCACCCCATCAGCCTGAATCTGCACAATAATCCAGCCAAGCGTGCCGTCATCGGACACTTTTACCACCGGGCGGATCAGATCGTTATAGCTGAAATAATCGCGGGTGCTGAATATGCGTTGGTAAAATTCGCTGAAGTCACTGCCTTCCGACGTAAAGATTTCGCCCTGGTAAGCCACTGTATACGTCGATGCCTGTGCAGCAGGCTGCTCGGTCACAGTGCGCCCAAGCAGGTGCACATCAACAAAATCCTGATGCAATTTGAGTAATTGCTGTTCATCAGTCAGGGTACTGAATGGCGGATAATGCGCATCAGCCGGCGTATTATTGACCCGCACTTCAGTGAACTCGTACAGCCACGGATCAGCAGCATCCTGGATATTCAGGACAAACGGCAGCATCATGCCGTCAACCGTTCTCCAATCGGAATAAAAAATCCGCACATCAGGTTGATCATCACGATGGATCGCCCACATGTAGGGACGGCCAGTTTGTTGCTCAAAGTAAAACGTATGATCATTGGCCACTCGTTTAGCGTCCATTTGCAAACATGCACAACCGTCCAGCTGAACCACTACCGGCTCGGTTATTTCATCAAACAGCCGGGTAAAGTGAATCAACGCGGCATGAAACTGGTGCAGTAAGACAAACTCAGCAGAACCTTCACCAACCTCTTGCTGCCGTTCACCATTGAAGTGCCAGTTGTACTTGCCCCAGATTCCCAACGTGGAGAAATTGTCGGTTTCGTTTCGGGTGAAAAATGCTTTCAACGGGTGCCAGTAAGTGGTCTCAACCGGATACTGGCGACCGTCTGGAGTGGTGACATTGGCCACAGCGGTAATGCTTTCCAAGCTGCTGATTGCCTGATGATCAGCAACAAAAGCCATTATATCGTCAGCTTCTTCAGCTGCCGGAGCCACTACACAAAGTGATATCACCGATAAAACCAATACTCTGATTACCCGCATATCGACACCTGATTATCAACTGGGCTTGATTGTAATTGGCAAATCCGCAACAAAACATCCATCTGCGATGCACACTGGGAAAAACGCGATAGCAATAGCTATCAAACTAGCGGGCTATTGAATTTCTCGGCAGCATACATTCACAAGCCAATCCCGATGAGCCATGACAATACGTCACCAAGCACATCCCAACCTTCCTTTTCTTGTCCCTTATTGCTACCGTACCTTTCAATTATTTTCGCAACCTCATCCAGGTCAAACCAAATTCCGGTGCAGTGCTTGCACACATCAATTTCAATGCCATCAACATTGACCAATGACATTGTCGAGTTACAGTTTGGGCAACAAATAGCAGACTTCACCACCAGGCAATCTTTGGGTATCGCAGCAAGAACATCGGTTTCATAGTTCAGCTTGAACCATTTCACTCCTTTCGCAGTCAGAAAAATGCCTTGGCATGCTTTGCAAACATGCCCCACCACATTTTCCTTTTGGCGATATTCCAGTGCTGAATGATCGTGTGGGCATTGCATTGCTTTAAATTTATTACTTATTTAAGCAAAAGTCGCGTGCGTGAAGTCATGTCTTAATGACATTAAAGTGATTATTTGATGCACCAATCAATAGAAAATTGGCCTGAGATTAGACAATTGCGAGCTTCAAGTGAAACCAGGCAATGGCAGCTTTATACTCGTTTATGCCGTTTTGTCACTCAAAGTTTTTCGGCCTGCAACACCAGCCACAACAATTAAGGAGTACCACATGCGCGCATTAATAGTTATCGTCTTTAGCAGCGTAATCGTTATCCTAGCGAACACTGCGTTTGCAGCACCAGACATCACCGATGCTGAGTTGCGCAAAAGTGTAGATGAACTTTCCGCTTCGACCCTGGTAGACGGTGAGGGTTGGAAGGTCTATGAGCGGCTTCTTCACCCTGAGTATTCGCGCTGGGCGATAGGTGAAATTTATGAGGGGCGAAATAAGTTTGTAAACAGCCTCGAGCAGTGGTGGGACTATGGCATGCGGGTTGCCCAGCGTGATATTGACATGGTCGCTGTCGACACCACAGACGACCTTGCCATCATTCGATTCAAGACAACCGAGACCTTTGTTGGGCCCGAGGGGCCGGTCGAAGGTTTCTCCGGCTTTGTCTTGAATACCTGGGTCAAGGAAAACGGCGAGTGGCTCCTGTTGTCGGCGGAGATTTCATCAACCTCGAGGAATGACTGACTTAAGCAATAGCCAGCACCACCAAAAGTATTTCCTACGCCGGGTATTCTTGTGGCTTGGCGCATGAAATAAAAATGAAGAATTCTGAAGGTTGCCCATAAAAACATACAACTGCTGATGACGAATACTTTGAGCACCCATTCTCCCCTGCCTGAATAACATCCAGACTAATGTAGACCTTATGGGTGTCTGAATACACTATGTCTTACCCTGACCAAGATAATTACACACAGATAAACGCCAAAGCATTTCAACGCACACCGGCTTCCATTAATCGCAGTGCGCGGATTGGGTTGATCTATTTTCAACACCGCATGTTAGTCTCCAGGCATGCGTATCATCAGCTGGAACAGCCCCACGCGGAAATTTGCTCAACCAGAGGTGGATGACTTTTATGAAAAACATCTGCCTGCACCCACCCTGTTTCGATTCAAAACCAGCAACACCGAACTTCCGGAACATGGCGGATCACTATCCCTCAAACTGGTTCTTTCAGGGGAGGAAGAGTATCGGATAGGCCGTCGCTGTGTGCTGCTGCGGCCCGGCCAGTTTCTGTTGGTTAACGCAGGGCAACACTATTCCAGCCGAATATTTAGAGAAACCGAATCCGTGTCCATCTTTTTCCCAGGGCATGAAAGATCAAGGCTGCTGGAAGCCGCTTTACAACCAGGTGCCGAGCATTACCAGGAAGATGTTGACTACAACTCGGTTACTGGGTTGCCCCAGATTCCCTTCAGGGCTAATCGCGGATCACTGGTCGCATTGTCAAAACTGATGAATAGATTGGATGATGAATGTCAGACAGACACTCGAGAAGCTTCGCAACAGTTAATGATTGAAGCGGTGCGGAATCTTCATAGTTATGCTCCATTTTCGAAACTGAGGTCAGCCACAAAAACCACTACAAGAGATGAACTGATGCGGCGCCTGCTGAAAGCCAAGGAGCAGATTGATGATTCAACAGGTGACACCACCGACCTTGATGACTTTGCCAACACCGCGTGCCTGTCCAAGTACTATTTCTTGAGGCTTTTCACTGAAACCTTCGGTATTTCTCCAGGTGCATATCAACGCAAGGTCAGATTGAAGCGAGCGATTGGAGACATTCGCGGAGGCGCCCTGCCCCAACGGGCAGCCCGAGCTGCCGGTTACCGTGACTATCGCGCATTCCGGCGTGCCTGCCTGAGGTTATTCAAGTTCGACCCGGCTCAAAATTCGCAATCTTAAACCACCACACCTTGGTATTCTGCCGACATTTGATTTGTTGCATTTAACAGGAGGCCAATTGTGCGAATTTCAGTTGCCGTTATTGCGCTTGCGAGCTTGACCTGCCTGTCACCTCCCTCGCCTGCTCAACAAGTTGAGGTCAATACTGAGGTTGAAAAACTGCTGAAAGCCGTAGGTGGCAGAGAGGTTTGGTCTAAAGCTCAGGGCTTCACCATGAGTGAAATCCTTCATTCAGACCAGTATGAATTGCCCGTGCTGCGTCATTATTGGGTTGACTTTACCTCACCCCGAATTATGGAGTCTGCAGAAGGCAATGGTCTCCGACAGTCCCGTGCACTGAATGTCGATCAGGGCTGGACCGTCAGAAATGGCGAGCACTCAGATTGGTCTGCAGAACAGGTTGCAGGTTGGAATTCATTCTGGCCCGGCATACCAACGCGGGTGTTCCATCTGCTGGCCAGCAATGACCCGGCCGTCAGGACCGAGTGGCGCGATGGGGTGATTGATATTTTCCTGGACGATAAACGAGTGGTCTGGATTGCCACCGATCCGCATGGAACCCCGGTGGCCTATGGCAGAGAAGACCGCCATACCGATACTCATTTCCTGGGCAAGCCATTGCAATACGGTGATGTCACACTGTGGTCGGAAGCCATTGAACCGGGTGATGACTGGCGCGTTGTAATGGTGGATTACCAGCTGATGATGGAACCGCATACCATTTCGTTCACCGCTCCACAGAATAATTAAAATGACGGAGGTTCCAACAATGACAGGATTCTTAAAGAAATCGGCATGGCTGATCATGCTTGCCCTAGTGGCCAATACCGCTGCCGGCAGTGAACCGGCCAAGCTGGGCGAAAAACTGTTGGCCGCTCTGGGTGGTGAAGCAGCCTGGAAGAATGTGCAGGCCGTACACAACACGGCGATTAATCACCACCCCCAAGCCCGCCTGCCTTATATCCAGGAGTATTGGTATTTCACCGGTTCGCCCAAGCATATTGTGAAAATCAACAACCACGATATGAACCGAATGCGTGCTTATACCGAACAGGGCGGCTGGTCGATGCTGCGGGGTGAGGTCAATGACTTCAGTGCCGAGCGGCACGCCAATGAATTGATGAGCTGGCGGCGGTCGCTGTACCGAAAGGTTTTCCTGCTGGCCAACCGCTCACCCGACTTACGTCTGGCCATCGGTGCAGACGGCAGTCTGGAGTTTTATGATGCTGAACAGTTTATCGGCTGGATGATGATCAACGAAGGCGGTACTCCTACCCGGCACGGCGGAACAGAAAGCAGGGACATTTACACAGAATTTGATGAATTGGCCCAATTCGGCAATATTTACTGGCCCATGGCAGGAAAGGATGAATCCGGCTGGCGGTTTGAAATGCTCAGCATCGAAGCGCTGGATGATGAACCGGGTATCAGCACTGAACCGCCGATTTAATAATTACCAGGTGCAGAAATCAGCAGATCATCAACGAGCACACGTCTGGCACCAGAGAAACGAAGCAAATACCTCATTTCCTGTTTGACTTAGAGCCCTGGTGCTTGTTTTTGCTATTTCGTTTACAGCCCGACTGTTATTAACCGGCCATGATAGCTTTTTCAGCGGCCATGCGGATTTGTAAGGCCGGTGTTGCCAGAACCCGTTGAATATAGCCAGCCAGTTTCGGCCAACGCTCGGCATCAACCTGATATTGGGCATACATAGCATTTACAAACGGGCCGGCTAGACTCACGTCAGCCAACATTATGTCTTCTCCGAACAGAAAACCGCTTTCAGTAACCTGTGTTTCCAGATAATCAAGAACCGGTGGCAGGCTGACATTGATCGTTTCTTCCACCACACCATGATCGGTTGGCTCATTCATGAATTTAGGTTTAACCACCCGTTCAAGAAAAATACCTCCACCCAACAATTCAACCAGCTTGGTATCACCCACTTCCTCAAACCACTGCGCCCGGGCACGGTTTACACGGCCCTGCGGATAAACCGATGGCTGTGCTGACCCACCGTGCCTATCATCCAGATACGCACAAATGATCGAGGAATCAGCCAGGGTGACCTCATCATCCTGATAAGCCGGTATTTTGCCCAGCGGGCTCAGCTTATGAAAATCAGCCGGCAAGTCGAAAGGAATGACGGGTTCAAGTTGATGCTCAACACTGTAGTGTTCCAATACAAACAGTACTTTACGCACAAAAGGTGATACCGGGATTCCGTAAACAGTGGTCATGCAGTCACTCCAAATCAGGTGTTGATCTTGAGTAGATTGTGTTGTGAGCCATTGGTTTCAAGAATGTTTGTCTGCCTAAAACCAATCTGACAACATGGGGCCAATAGGACCATAACGTAGGAACGGTCATGACCACGACCAGCTCCTATACGCATCTGAATCCAACTTTTCATTTCACTCTTGCGAACAACACCGGTTGTGCAGCTCATCAGCAATACCGCTAGCTTCTGCCACCAGTGTCCGCAATATCCATACTGTATTGCTCACTGCTGATGGTGGCGTTTTGATCTTCTGATGGATTGGTGGCGGCGTAGAGCTGGTTCAGGCGTTGGGAGAGTTTGTCTTGTAATGTCAGTGTATCGATGTGGTCGGGAATGGTAAAAACACCGTCAATCAGGTTTGCGGATGGTGAGCTTTGCTGATCCTCGTAATCACCAGCTGGTTCGTGGATATAGATAATGCTGATTGCAGACGTGGTAAGATTTTGAGTAGCCATACTCAACCCACTGGATTTTGGCGACTGGCTTTGATCATGCCATCGGATACCGGCGTTCCAGCTTGAAAGACTAACGGGAGGCAATTCAAGACACCCACATATCCAAAGCCTTGAAAGTATTCAGCAAGGGTTAGAGTCATGGGTGTACATGTTCTACTCAACTTGGATTCTCCTCATCATTTGTATAGAAGGAGTTTAATAGCTGCCTGAATTCACCTGTTATCGGCATTCATCTTGCCGATGACTGTATTCATCGCACCGCAGATAAACCCCGTTCAGCAATTCCGCATCTAGACTTCTATCTCCCAAGAGAAACGGATTAATGCGTCGTACCGGAAAAATATGCTTCAGTCTGCTGGTTGCTGCGATTGTCGGAATCACTGCAGCGCCGGTGAGCGCGGAACCTGCAGAGCGATTAATGGCCAGAATCGAGTACGTTTCGGCTGCAGACAGCTTTACTTATCAATCGACAGCCGCTCAGCTCATTGAAAAGCTGGCAGACACCAATTCATCCCGACCGGCACAACTGCTGGCCAACACATCATCTGGTTTCGGTTTTCTGTACATCAGCGAGTCAGAAGATACTTCTGCGAATACAACGCCTGAGGCATTCTGGGAAAGTGTTGCTGGTCAAATCGACCAGGATCGTGCTGCGCAGGCTGATGAACTTGTTTCAAGCTACCGGAATATGCAGCTGATCTATCTTCCTGAGCTTTCTTACCGACCACCCACCCCAAGATCAGCAGAGCAGGACCGGCGTTTCCTGTCGTTCTTCATCTATGGACTGCCCCGGGACAAACGTGCCGAATTCGAGGCAATGGGCAAAGACTACAACCAGCTGTGCAGAGAACGCGGAGTAAATTTGTGGTCGGAAACTTATGAAATTGAATCAGATGGCGATGAGCTTCGCTTTCTGGTCGCAAAAGCCGCCGCCGGGGCTCCGGATTTTTGGCGCTCGGAGGCACAACTGGACGCCGCCATCCAAGGTGAGCGTTTCGAGCGAATCGGCCTGCAGGCTGAGGCCATGTTCACTTCGGTTGAATTCCTCTCTGCGGTACCAATGAGTCAGGGATTTGCCCAGAGTCCTATGTTGCGAGACTGAACGCATCGAGTTACATTGCAGATCAACCAAAGCATTCATTTGAGCCACTTGCTGTTTTCGGCAAGCGCGATCTGAAATCGGCTTCTGCGCCCCTTGAAACCTATAAGGAAATTAGAGGTGGCACTGGAAGTGCCTGTCGGCAAAGCTAATTGACTTCAGTGCAGGTGGAGTAATTCCTGCAGCTGAAAACAAGTATCGAAGCTAAGGGCGAACTATATGGGTGTCTGTATCCATGTTCGCTAGGTCTTTCGCCCCTTGTGAAAGTCCGCATACCAGCCCTGGTATCCACTTGTTCGCGATAAACTCCATGAGCTGACGGGTTGGACAATCTTTGTCGAATTCACCCATTTATGGGCGATACACAATGGCACCCACATCTTTGCCCCCCGTTTGGACATCAAAGGTGTGGGTATCTAAACTCATCTTGTCATCGACTACTAATCATTAATTGAATCAGGCTGTTTGAGACAGGCTGGAGATATTACCTGTGGATTTAAATGATTTAGTCACGAATGGCGAAGTCATCGCTCGAAGCAGCGCGCTGTAGTTGAGCTGGAATGTCATCTCGGCACCGACGGCCACACCATCGAAGGTTGACGTAACTATAAGATGATCGCTGCTGCTGCCCAGAATACTTGTACCTTTGGGTGGCAACAAGCCGCACGGGTCGATGTCCTGGATTCCGACCGCGAGAATAGTCTGCGTGATCGTGCCGTGATCTGTTGGGGCAGGGCCCGTTCCGAATGCAGTTTGGGCTAGATTGCCCCAGGGCTGCGTCGGTTTAAGCTTCGACTCGATTACTTCGGCGACAAGCTTAATCGCGTCGGTGTGTAATCCATCTATCACCTGTCGTTGAAGTGTTTCGCAACCGAGCAGGATCGATTCGCCCAGACGCAGGTTATTTATCCGCCCCGTGGATGCACTACTAAATGCCCATTGCAGATTGGCCGAATTCCCGCCCGATATGGTCTCCAGCGAAATGTCGAAGGTGACTTCGATCAATCTCGCCAGCCGGGACAGCTCCCGCATATTCGAGTCTTCGGGCGACACCCCACTTCGACAAGCCAGATTGGTACCGATCCCTTTGAGCACAATATTTGGCAAACGAAGTGTCTCGCGCACGGTGGTCATCAGATCGGCGGGCATAATTCCTTCGCGCAGATCGCCGAGCTCGACCATCAGCACTACCGCATGCATTCGATCCAATTTCTGTGCTTCGATCGACAAACTTCTGACAACCTCAAGCTCCGTATTGAAGCTTACATCGGTGCTTGTCACCACACGCGTCGCCTGACTGAGCATCGGTGACCGAATCAGGGACATCCGGGCTGGCACATGCGAGCTGCGCATGACCTCAATATTTTTGATGCGTGAGTCACCCAAATCACACACGCCGGCCTGCAACATCGCGTGAGCAATCTCAGGTGAACCTAGAGTCGCCTTGGTCACGCCAGTCACCGAGATACCACGCTTGGACAGCCGTTCGACCAGCGTGTGGGCATTGTGCTGGATTTTGTCGAGATCTATTTCCAGCCGCGGTACCGGCATCACGCCGCTGCAGGCAGTTTCTCCGCGAGTTTTGGGAAGGCTCTAAGAACCATTTCCACGAGGCGCTCAGAAGAACGGCTAAGGGCATCGGTTGTCGGGATGCCGAGCTCGTCCTCATAATGCAGAATCGCCGAGCTTACTTCGGCGTCACTCATATGCTCATGGTTTATCGTCACACCAATTACTTTGGTTTTGGCGAACGTCTCGATGAGGTTTATTTCCGTGGCCGGTGTTGGCATGATCATCTGCTCAAAATCACAGCGATTCCTGCGCCCCGGTGCATGCTGTAATACAACGCCATCGGGACAGGCACCACGAAGAATAAACGACGATGACGAAAAAGCGGGATGGCTCAGAGCCCCCTGTCCTTCAATAATAATCACGTCGGGGCTTTCGACCGTGAAAGCATCCACCACGGTCGCTTCGAGTTCCCCGGCACAAAATTGCGAGGGGATCGCGTCGAGAGCAACACCGTAGCGAGCACCCTGGATCAAACCTGTCTGACCGGTTCCAATCATTACAGTTTTCACGCCGCGATCGTTGAGCGCCTGGGTCAGAATCGTCGCGGTGGTGCGCTTACCGATCGCGCAGTCGGTACCAAGCACAGCGATGACCGGACACGTTACCCGGCCGATATCGCCCGTAAACATATGTAGGTCTTTCTTGTCAGGTGGTTTGCGCACATCGAGAATCTCGACATTGCTCGCCAGGCCTGCGGCTTTGAATACCGGGTCGTCATTAAGAAATTCGTGAAGGCCGTTTACGATATTCATCCCGTGGCTAATAGCCTCAAGCACAAGACTTCGCTCTTTTAGGGAAAGCATGCCGCTGGAGGGCGCCATGCCAAAAATGAAATAATCAGGTAACCTGTCGGCCTTTTCCAGAGACTCTGCAAGATCGCGACAAATTGGAATCGCATTGGGTCTGCCGTCGAGCACCGCGCCTGCATCAAGACCCGCCTTTTCGCTATCAATTACCGATAGAATTTCGTATCGCTCTGAGTGCCGAACGAGCCCGTTTGCGGTCTTACCATCGATAGCGCCAAAGTTAGCTTCGCAATAAATAATTGCGGTAGCAGTGCGCTTGCCGGCGGTAACAATGTTCCGTGGCACGCAAATTGGCATACCGCCGTGGATAAGGGGAATTGGATTGACTAGGGGCGCCTTCGGCGCACGAGAGATTGGTAGCATTGTGATCCTTGAAATTAAGGCTCAGAGGAGGCGCCAGGATCGTGTCGGCCGGATTTGACCGCATGTCAACGAGTAGTTTCCGCTAAGGGATTGCGACAGGAATAATTTCCGGTCGAGTTGATTAACTGTGTGATTATACCACACGACACTGTCAGCATCTTTTCAGGGGGCCAAAAGGACTCCCCTGATGTGTCATGAATCCCCGTCTTTCAATCGAAACCGTTTAGTGCCCATCTCAGCAAAGCTGAACTGCATCGGCCAGTGGTTCGTATGTGAAGCTTTTGAAATGGTAAACACTTCTCGATTTACATGTGATGCCGTGGACACCCATAATCTGTTTGTCATCTTGATCACCTGATGCACATGCAAACTTGCGCTTGAGGAAGGGAGGATTGCAGTCCCAATCGTTTCCGGAGTAATTCAAATGAGCATTCTTCGGCACTTCCACAACGGCGCAGGTCGCTCCATCCTTCCGGTATCCACGATCACACTCCCAACCTTGCCCATAAGACCTCCCGGGCAGATATCCGTGCGAAGGGATTTTGATGGCATTGCAGCTACCGTTGATTTCCTGATAGCCGCGATCGCACTCCCAGCCAGTAATATCAATAGTGAACGCCAGATAGGCATTTTCCGGCACCACAATGGCAACACAAACATCGGTCGTCGCTCGATATCCCCGCTCGCAAGTCCAGCCAGACCCCCTGGAACCTCCCGTCAGGTATGCGTTCGCCGGAACCTGGATGGCTTCGCAAGTCTTATCAACTTGTTGATAGCCTCTATCGCATAACCACCTGTCGCCTGATACGCCGCCGAGATAAGCATTAGCCGGCACCGCCACCGCTACACAAGTATTGTGATTTTGCTTGTAGCCATGTCGGCACGCCCAACCATTTCCATAGTTTGAGCCTGTCAGGTAGGCCTTTTCCGGCAATATCACAGCTATACAGGAGTCAGCATACTTACGATAACCCCTGTCGCATTCCCATCCGCCCGCATAGGCCCTCGCGTTTGCGGGTAGGTCTTGAGCCAACACCAGTTCCTCAGCGTCAGCAATTGCCGCCAGCAATAACAGTACGTATCCTAATATGCCAAGCGTCGACACAGTTGCTTTCATGGATTCTCTCCATCGTTGGGATCCATTCCCTTCAAGAACTTGAACAATTCGCTGTCGGTTGACAGGCCGAGTGCCGTGTTTTCGGCAAGGATGAACTTATAGGACAGTGAATTCACACAAGAAGTGCAACGTACATTTCATGGTGATTCAAGGCACCCACATCTTTAAAGCCCTGAAATTATTCAGCAAGGATTAACGCCATGGGTGTCCATCTCCTATTCCTCCTGATCAATACAGCAATGCCACTGTTACCCCGGGCGATTTCTGCGGTTTTGAAATCGTGTTTACACCATCAGCATCCGGCATGCCCAGGCAAGAATCGACTCGAATGCACCGGACAGCCCTGTGTTTGTAGGATTGCTGTACACCTGTGATGTAATCTTTTTTGATGGGTTTGATGGAACCTGACAACTATTTCAGGCGAACGCTATCAGCCCGCGATTGATAGCCATAATGCGTAATAACTAACCGGTGATTGAATTGTAACCACCGGTAATCGACTGTAATGCTCATTGCTCCCTTCCCGGCTTATGCTGTTGACGTATCACTGATTAAGCTGAAACAACAGGCCGATGACATGACGACATACAAAGTAGCACTGTTTAATCCGAAAGTACCCACGCTGAATAATGAAACTCCTGTTCAACGTATCCAGCGTTTAGCCGTGATGCTGGCTCAGGCAGATGCCCAAAGTTGCCGGATTTTTCTTGCTCCGGAATTTTACTTTACCCACAACTCCCAGGTACTGGATGAGCAACCACCATCATTGTGCATTGCCTATACCGAGCAGGAAATGGAAACTGTGTTGACCAAGGTAGGCGCGTTGGCCATGCAATATAATAAAATGCTGATTGTCCCCGGCACCCTCTTCTGGCAGGACAGCACTTCTCTGTATAACAGCAGTTTTGTGTTCTATCAACAAGCCACTCCCATAGCCAGTAATAGCAAATACAATGCCACGCCCAGTGACCGCGAATATGCAAAACCCTGCCGTAAAGGCCTGGAAGCCGGAGAAAAAGGGGTTGCTTTCAAGCTTTCAGGTTTGTCCTGCTATTTGCAAATATGCCAGGATACGACCGAAGGCCCGGATCGCGATGATTATGATCTGAGCATTGTGCCTGCTTACAGGCCAGGTTTGGCTCAATCCAGTAAACAGAACCTTTTTAAATACCGCATTCTTTCTGATGGTGCTGGCAGATACTACCTATACGATAGAGCTAATGACAAAGCTGATACAGGTGAGAACCCATTCTATATTACCAGTATTGATTTATGACCGGCAGGCAGATTAAATTTCAGCAGGCGATATCTGAATGACATGGCTCAAAATTAACTTTCGCATCTGGGAAGTTATGGTTATTGATACTGAAAATACCTGATCAGGCATTCTACCCTGATAAACGCACTACCTGGCTAACATCATTTTTTTTAGTTGTTCAACGGTGGTAGTTTGTCTACCAAATTGAATGGACAAACAGTATGCGTTTATATTTAATTTTTTCAAGTTTGCTGGCTTTGGGTTTTAGTCATATGGCTCTTGGCCTGGATTATACCGTCACCCGAATCACCAATATTATCAACGCCTATCCTGACCCATCGCCTGATGGCAGCCGGATTGTATTCCAGTCTGATCGCACCGGCACTGATCAAATTTACCTCATGAATACCGATGGCAGTGATGTTCAACAGCTGACAGAATTTGAATTTGGCGCTGAAACGCCGGTGTGGTCACCGGACGGTAAAAAAATTGCTTATGCCGCCTATACTGCTGAAGACAACAATGATGTATTCATCATGAATCCGGACGGTACTGACAATATCCGTTTAACGAATGGTCCTGGTTACGATGGTCACGCGCATTGGGCATTTAATGGTCAACGTATTGTTTTCAATTCGGACCGCAGCAGCCCCGATCTGAATGTGCCCTGGAACGAACGCTGGCACGAGATTCACAGCATACGGGCAGATGGCAGCGACATACGCCAGCACAGCCAATGCCGCGATGTCTGCACTTATGGATCAATCTCACCCAACGGTGAAAAGATTCTTTTCCGGAAAGTTGTCCAGCAAACCGGTTTTTCCTGGGATTTGAGTCAACGGGAACGCAATTCGGAAGTATTCATTGCCGATATCGACGGTTCAAACGAACAAAACATTTCCTCCAACGCTGCATTTGACGGTTGGCCGGTATGGTCTCCAGATGGCACCCGGATTGCTTTCGCTTCCAATCGTTCCGGGCCGGCACGGGTCGGGCAATTGTTTATTGTCAATGCGGATGGAACAGCAGTACGACAAATCACTTCCGGCCCATGGTCATACGCTCAGCCTGCCTGGTCGAAAGACGGGTCTAAGTTATATGCCTATCAGTTAATGGAAAACGATGAATTTGAATTTGGTGATATTGCTGAAATTGATCTAAGCAACTATCACTGAATCACGGCACCTTATGTTTATCAGCCAGCGCTCAAAGACAAACATTATCGGCAAATCTATCAATTGCTGAAGCTATATACAATCACTCTATAAACACAATTCTAAACAAGTAGTCATTGTATTCGATGGGTAACTGCTATTAGGCACCTAGGTGACCGTTGCAACCATGATTTTTCAGGTTACGGGTCTGGCTTTTCCTGTCAGGTATTCGTGATCAGTCGGACTTGCTCTCATTATCAAGCCAAATTAGGCGATGTGAATACTGAGGTAACTGATTGGCTGGCACAGCTCACCCAGCGATGCTGTGCGAGGGGTTTTGGTTTGTGCTTTTATATTTGCGCAATGTAATGCTTATATTGAACGATATAATCGCACTGTCCGGTGGGATTGGTTGAACCAGTATATCTTCAGCAGCATTGAACAAGTACAAAATTTTGCTACTCGTTGACTATGGCAATACAATCATCAACGACCCAATATGGGCAATGGTGGATTAACACCGGTACAAAAGCTGGCATTAAATCCACAGTTGGTTACTTTTGATTGGTTCTATACATGGAGGGACTATCGAATCACTGTATATTTCTGTTGGATAGTTCTAAAATCCGAATAACCCTAGTCACAATATTGAAATGGATCGACCTATCTAGAATTGACAGGCTTCGACTACCGAGCTAGTAAACATGTGAATGACTCTTCAGGAAACGGTTTTAGGCTGCGCAATACTTTAGTATTAGCAATGATTATAGTGGCCAGCGTTCCGACTGCATTTCTATCGCTTTTGCTAACTGAAAAAGCCACTATGCAGCATTACAGCGAAACCACTGTACGTTTAGAAAATACTGCGGCGGCCATTACCCAGAACATTGATTTGTTTTTAGGCAAACACCAGGTTGCGATTTCATCGCTCGCGCAAAGCATGACACTTTCTAATGCACACTTAAAGCCAGAGCTTGATTTGTGGTTATCCATCTATCACCAGCAGTACCCCGATTTTTTAACCATGTTGATTACTGATGAAAATGGGATAATTAATGCAGGGCATCCTAAAAAAAGACGAACCGGTGAAGCCTATGACCCGGCTGGCAGAAGCGTTTCTGATCGGTCCTATTTCACAAATGCCATTGGCACTGACCAAACAGTCATTTCTGAAGTCTTTCTGGGGCGCGGCTTTGGAATAGACCCCATCATTGCAATCAGCGCACGGTTTGGCCAACCCGTATTGGGCGTCGTCGAAGGATCTCTAGACCTCTCCAATCTTGCTCGATTTGAACATCACTTTGAGCTCTATGGTTCGCAATTAATGATTCTTGATGCGAAACTTGAAGTTATTTATACCAACTATGAATCAGACATCGCGATACTTACTAATATGCAAGGCACGACTCTATTTAATGCTAAGCAGGGGTTAAGCAATTGGACTTATAGTGATGAGAAAGGGCAAACATTTTTTGTGGTAGAAAAGATAAGTAATTTTGGCTGGGTTGCACTTCTTCGACAACCAGTTAGTTACTTTAGTGAATTTAAGAGCTCTCAATATTTGTTTACAGCAATTTGGCTTGCTTCAATGTCAATTGTCCTTATTATAGCCGCGGTGTGGTTTGCGCGCACAATCACACGACCACTCGAAAATTTAGAAAAACACGTTCGCCAATTTAACCCAAAAATAAAGTTGCATACAAGTTTGCCCGCAACTGGCCCTTTCGAAGTTCAGTCATTAAGTCAGTATTTCGTCAAATTGACAAAACGTGTTCGTCTAGCCTATGAACAAACCAATGATGTGTTGCTTAAACAGGAATACACCATAAAGAAAAGAACACTTGAGTTGCAGAAAGCTCTTGTTGCAGCCGAACAGGCAAATGCATCAAAGTCTGAATTCTTAGCGCACATGAGCCACCAAATTCGAACCCCGATGAATGCAGTCATAGGAATTGGGCATTTATTGCAGCGAACCACTTTGCCCCCCAAGCAAGCAAATTACGTTCGTCGTTTACTTAGTTCGGGGCGCACACTACTTCGCATTATTGATGACATATTAGATATCTCGAAAGTTGAAGCGAACAAAATGCAAATCGATTACAGGCGATTTGCTATGCAAGATACCATGGAAACACTCGTTAACATGTTTTCTGATGAAGCCAAACGTAAATCTATCGAATTTTGTATATCCGCAGCACCAGATGTGCCAATGCATATCATTGGAGACTCGTTGCGTTTAAATCAGGTACTGATTAATTTATGCAGCAATGCATTTAAATTCACAAACACAGGAAGCATCACCTTAAATATTGAAAATTTACAAACCCCAGCGGGTACATCATTGCAATTTTCAGTTGTCGATACAGGAATAGGAATATCACCAGAAAATATTGAGCAAATATTTGAGCCTTTCCAACAGGCAGAGCAGTTTATTTTGCGTAGTTTCGGAGGTACCGGACTGGGCCTTGTGATATCAAAACAATTAGTGAATTTGATGGGAGGCACTATTAGCGTAACCAGTACTATCGGCCAGGGAAGTTGTTTTCTATTCGATCTACCATATAAGCTTGCTGATTACGATACCAATGCCACCCCACCCTGGCAAGGTGTCAGCGACATGCGTGGCGTACTGATAGCTCAACATGAAACAATTATCAGTATTTGCACTTCAAGATTACTGTCAATGGGCATTCAATTGGAAACAGCCAGTGAAAAACTATTACCAGAGTTAATTAGTAGTAAAAAATATGACTTTCTAATCATCGATGAACGCGCGCTCTCTGAGTTCAAACGATTTTCCAACCTGGGAGCTTTTAATAAGCACGTATTGTTATTATGTGGCGAGCAAAAAAACTTAGATGCGGTATCAATAATTAAAATGCCATTAAATACTTTTGATTTATACAAATGTTTGGCACCGGATTCGACAGTTAGCGATGTAAGACCTGAAAGATATGCGCTACCTCAATGGAATAAGCAAACTGTATTAATCATTGATGACAATGAAATTAACCGAGATATTGCTGCAGAATTTATTCATCAATACCATTTGAAAGCCATCACAAAGCACGATGGAGCTTCAGCAATTCGTTATCTTAAAGATAACCTCAACAACACCCCTGACATCATATTCATGGATTTGCAAATGCCAGGCATGGATGGCTTCGAAGTAACACGAATTATACAGACTGAAATGCATATTAACTGCCCAATCATCGCGTTAACTGCACATGCCAGCAATACTGATCGTGATAAATACCTTGCTTCAGGCATGTCCGATTGTTTGCCCAAACCTTTTGAGCCGAAACAATTAGAACAACTCCTCACAGCATGGTTAGGAAACGCGTCAAGCTTTGTGCCTATCGTTGACACTGTTAGCGTAGAAAAGCCAACCAACCAGCCGTTTAATATAGAACTCGGATTAAGAGGAAGCCTAAATAATCAAGCATTGTTTGAACGCCTTTTAAAAAGCCACTTAAAAAGAACTCAAGACGTTGTCACTAAAATTAAAGATAATATTGAAAACCATGAATACAAAGAGGCAGAACATACCCTACATAACTTACGCGGAAGTGTGGCACAGCTAGGCGCGAATTCCTTACCAGACATTGCTTTAAAATTAGAACAACATTTTCGCAATCATCAAGTTGATGTCAATGAGTTGATTCAGCTATTTACTTTAGAAATAAATCTGTTTGCCAAGGCTGTCAATGAATATCTGGCTGAGACAAATGATTGCTAGTACTCGATACCATCTAAAGGATTCAGTGATCACATAGTTATGAAAACGGCCATATTTTGTAAATCACTCGCTTTCCTGACTAACCTCTACGCTATTTTGATAGCATTAGGAGGTTATCATGAAAAAACTCTGATCCAAAAAACGAAGAAGTTTCTCTAGTTTTGATTTGTTAACTTGACAAGAAAACTTATGCAATCATGCCCCTCTTGCTGGATTAAGATACATGATTAAACCAACTGAATCGTTACGTTACCAAATCGGTGAGTGGGTATACGACGCGAGGACACTAACCATTACGTGTTCCGAAAAGCAACTCACTCTGGAGCGTGGCGTAGCTCATCTTCTAGACTATTTCATCGCCAATCCCAAACGGGTCATCAGCAAGGAAGAACTGGTCACCAACGTCTGGAAATCAGTCGTCACTGACAATGCGGTCAGCAGCGCTATTACGCGGTTGCGGACTTGCCTGGGCGACAATCCCAGGACCCCCGAATACATTGCCACTTTGTCCCGGGTAGGTTATCGCCTGATCGCCAATGTGGTGGAAATCAACGACCGGCACGACAATATGGCACTTTACTCGCGCAGCGCCGTTTTAGTGATGGTGTCATTGGCTCTGTCTATGCTTTGGTATTTTGGTTTCAGGCCCGAAGCCCCTAGCATTAAACCACCGCTCAAATTGAAGCCGCTGACCGGGTTTGTAGGAGATGAAATTCACCCTTCCCTGAGCCCAGATGGCAGCCTGCTGGCTTTTTCCCACCGGAAAGCACAATCTGAAAATTGGAGCATCTGGGTCCGGCAACTTGATACTACCGCCCAAATCAAAATCAGCACTAATGAAATGAACGCCAAATTGCCAAAATGGGACGCGCATGGAAGGCGCTTGTTATTCAGAAGTGTGACCGGCGACGTCTGTGAATATTATTTTGCTGAAATCGAAAATATGTCGCTGGTCAGGCTGATACCGATTTTGGGCTGCGTTACCGGCAGCGACGAGGGGAACATTATCTGGAGCGCCGATCCTAACGCCGTCTATTTTACTCAGGCCAGCAGCAAGAGTGAGCCATTCATTATCTATCGCTATCACTTGCTGACCAAAAAACTAAGTCAGATAACCAGCCCGCCGGACACTGGAAGAGGAGATTATCGGGTTGAAATATCCCCGGATCTGAAGACCCTGGGTTTTCTCCGCGACTCTGTTCACTTGAATCAAACGGATGTCTGGATATACGACCTCAGATCCGCCGAAAGCCGGTTAGTAGCTACCGTGCCTGCAACGCTCAGGGGTTTGGCCTGGAGTGAAGACTCGAATCACATCATTGTTGCGGATAAGAACCAGCAACTGCAGTCCATAAATAAAGACGATAGCAATACAAAAACTCTGACCTTTGGGCTGACCCCGTTGTTTCACCCCGCCTCTGGTGGCGGGAAAATTGCCGCCGCAGCCGGTTCGTATCACCGCCGGGAAGTGTGGCGCGCAGTGGGAGATTTCAGCACCAGCCCGCCGGTGTTATATAGTCTTGAGCCTTTTATAGTATCCAGCCGCTCAAACCGTTTACCGCAGCTCAATCCAGTCGACAATTCTGTAGCCTATATTTCTGAGGAATCAGGTTCTCAACAGATATGGCTTCAGCTATCCAATGGCGATTCACACCAGATTACTGAATTGGATACAGCACACTATTTTCGCGCATTGAATTGGTCTCCGGATGGAAAAAAGCTGGTTGCTGCCGCAAACAACAAATTATTGTGGATCGATACCAACACTCGAACCACTATCACTAGCGGCGAAATGCTGGAAAACGTTTCAGACCCCAAGTGGGCTTCCGACAATCGGCACATCTACGTTGGCCGCAAGCAATCTGCCGACTGGCAGATTTTCAAAATCGATCCCACCACAAACACTCACGAAATTGTCACCCGGAATGGTGGCTATAAGGCGACAACATCAGCCACCAACGATGACTCACTTTATATTTCAAAACTCCACCAGGGAGGCCTCTGGAAACTCGACCTAACCAACGGCCAAGAAATGCGCCTTGATTCAATTCAGGCTGACTTGATTTTAACCCTGGGCTGGGCAGTTCGTGGTCCAAAACCTCATCTCTTCTACATACATCCAGAAAACACCCAGTCAATTAAGCGCCTGTCATTGGGTCATCACTCTGAGCAACCGGTTGACATGATTCAGCTGGAACAGGACTGGATCATCGATTTTGATATTTCCATGGATGAATCCACCATTCTGTTTTCACGTTCGGTACCCAATAACACTGATATTATTTTGCTTACTTCAAAAGATGAATAGCCAGTGATAAACCGTGTACCCGAATCACGGCATTGGAATTGCCATATTAAACGGACTCCAGTATCCGCCAGGTATCAGACACTGAGTAATGATTTCATAATCCAGCATGGATACATCGCCATCGCCGTCCATATCGGCAATACTGACCTGCCCATCACTGAAAATATGTCCATTCGTTATTAGCAATTCCAAATCTTCAAGGTCGCTACGCTCTAGCCGCTGATTCAGTGTGATGTCACCCCAAATATAAATTGCAGGCGGATATTCACCAATAGCAATAGAGGATTGAATAATATCGATGTCTGCCTGATTAAGTATCCGGTCTCTATTTACATCAGCGTGCAAAATTTCATGACAGCGCATTGACCCTGTACCATTCAGATATGCGGTAAGTACGGTCACATCCATGTTGTCGATGATGTAATCATGGTTCAGATCGGCACCAACACAATCCGGGAACACCCCATAACGTGCTCTCGGTTCTCCACCAAACGCCGATCCCTGCAAAAACATTAGACCTAGCACGATTGCTCCAACATATAAATTGCACATCTTCTGCTGCCCTCTGATCGCTATTAATAGTTTGAAAGCTACTACCCAGGCTCCTTTTGGGTCAAGCATTTCACATGACAAAATTGTGGCCAAACTATGATGAAGCACAAAGCGCCTGTTTTTGTTGGTTTTATTGAGACCTCCATTAATATAGGTGCGAGAACATAGTGCGAATAGGAGCGAAAGCTCTAATATCACCGGTTGCGCGTTCAAGCATCTACCAGGAATTCGCCATTAATCCGCCACGGTTTCGTCATGCTTTCCTGATACCCGACTGGTCTCATTGAAATCAGTGATCATTTGATCACTGAACACTATGTATTAGGAAAGGAGAACTTTATTATGATCCGATACCACATGTTTTTTTGGTCCCTGCTTATCTTACTCGGCATAACAACGGCAGCCAGTGCCGAGGTTGATCGAATTAGTGGCGAAACTACCGTCCTTATCCCTGAAGGCCTATTTTGGGACGTTATCTCCGAAGTAAATGAGATCTGCATTGCCCCATTAAATAATATTACTGATGCTGAATGTACTACCGAACCACGAAGGGACAAGTTCGAAGTAACTTTTTACCAGATCGGAGATCTCGACTATGTTCACATTAGCTATGAAATGATGTTTGATAGCCCGAGCTATCCTTATCGGGGGCGTGCACACGGGATGTGGTTTGGCGAACCAGCCCGATGTAGTACCACCTTTTTGAAAACGTTTGCGTTTTCTGGAAGTCCGCTCGGCGGTAGCACCGTACATCACGTGGAAGATATCAACGCACTGCCTCATTTTCAGTGCTTGACGCTTTCATCCGACGACTAGTTATTAAATATTAAGTACAGTCTACTAACTTAAAGAGCTACTCGTAATGGTGCAGAAAAACGATGAGAATCCTCTAATATACTTGACGGGAAAACTTATGCCATAAGCTTGTGTAACTGCTCACGGGTTACTCTGATGAGCTTAGCTTTTGTAGACTGATTCATGGTTCGCCTCGTTTGGTTCACTGAATGGAAATTCCATTCTGGCGTACCCGACGCCGGATTGGGGAACGGGGCGGACCATCCCATTAGCTTTGCACAACTTCGGGGGCGCAGAGCCAAATATGGCCGTTTTCGTAACTATGCGCTCACTGGGTCTAAAGATTGGCAACCCTACTCATGCAACCCAACGGTGAAACCATTAGCGCTGAGCAAGTCCTAATCCTCAGCATTTTGCTGATCCTCCCAAAGGCGATGTATCTGCTTCACCAACCCTTGGGGATCGAAAGGTTTGATGATCACGTCCCGCACACCTTTCGCTTTGAGCTCGTCGAGCTCTTCGCTTAGTAGCTTGGCGGTAATGAACACAATCGGGATATTTTCAAACTCGGGCTCCATACGCAATTCCAGTAAGGCATCAGGGCCATCGACCTCGGGCATCATTACGTCCAGAATAATCAAATCCGGGTCAAATGCTCGAGCTCGCTTAACAATGCCTACCCCTGATTCACAAGTTTCAACTGTAAAGCCACCAATGGTTTCCAGTGTCAGCACAACCACTTCGAGTAGATCGCGGTCATCATCAGCATAAAGTATTTTATTTAGAGATTGAGGCATTTTCTACTTTTCTGCTATCCATTCAATTCTGAAACAGCTCAGCAAAAACTTATGCTGTCCGGACTAGCTTTTATTGGCGATTATTTTCAGCCAAGGCAATTATGTTGATTGTCTACAGTAAAAGGATTAAACCGCAACAATTGAAAGGACTTCACCCTACTTTGTCAAATCGACCACAAGCAAGTGTAACAGAGCTGCTTTATTCTTTGTATGTGGTTTGGATATATGCTTTCTTCTTGACTACCTGGGTTTTTCAAACACCAATGCAAAGCGATCATGCGTCCCAGCAGGGCGGGTAAATTGCCAGGACCGGGTCACATCATCCTGTGGGTTACGCAGCAGATTGCTTTCAGCCACCAATTCAAACCCGACACTGCTTATCTCACTTTTGACCAGGTCTTCATCAATCCGATGGGTTCGAGCTGCATCACGTAGTCCGGAACCAGGCGTGGCAGCGTTATCCAGAATCACCAAACGCCCGCCGGGTTTTAGAAAATGTCTTATATCAGAATACAAACGATCTTTGTCGATGCGATTGTTTAAGTACATATCGTGTAAGGCAAAAAAGACCAAAACCATATCTGCTTGCCCGGCATTAAGCCCGGCCAACCTGGTTTTTTTCCTTAGCTCCCACAACAACATAGATTCAAGTGCCTTAACATTGGGCAGGCGGTTATTGCGCAAACGCGACTGACCGGTGAAAGCCTGCGCATAGACCACACCCTGATCACCAACGATGCGTGAAACCAGTTCAGTGGTATAACCTCCTCCTGCGCCCAGCTCCAGCACAGTCATACCGGGCTTTAATTCCAGCAACCGAAATATTTCAGCGGGTTTGCGAGTGATATCCTGGGTACTATCGGCAGCCGATCGATCCGGATGTGCTAACACCTGAACATACAAATCTTCAGGCGCCGGAGCCTGACTCAGGCAGATACAACAATAAGATAATAAAAACAAACAGAAAACCCGACGAAAACCAATCACAACAAACCTATTAACTTAAACAAGTGAACTGAGTCTAGCAGACTTATGCCTGGGGTTAATCTCGTTCCATCTGTTTATTGTTGCACTGTATCGCGGTTGCCTGTCAGCACATAAACAACTGGCTGAAACCTTTCTAAATTTTAAGACGCCGATTTCATCCGGCAAGGATATGCTTGGCTATTAACCAGCAAAATGTTGCTGACATTAGTCAAATAGTCGGCAGCCTAAGCTTTCTGATAAAACCAGATACGTGTTATCAACCCATCATCCACAGCATAAACAGCCGCCATTTCCATGGGTTGCGTAGTCACGCCTGTTATTTGCTCATGATCGATAACCGTATTGCCGATGACCATCCGATTAATAAGTTCAGCATGTAAATTGATCCGATTGAATCTTTCATTTGCATAGAACTCAGCCAGCGCCTGCTTGCCGCTCAAAGTAGGTTCCTGATCTGGCGGGCGATAAATCTTAATGTCTTCGCTGAACAGCACCAGATAACTTTCCAGGTCACGCTGGTTATACGCGTCCAGTTGCTGCTGCACCACAGACTCAGCTGCCGGCACGGTGAAATCTCTTGTTGTCATGCTAAATAATCTACTTTAGAACCATCTTTTTAACAGGTGAAATACCAAAGGCTGTTAACGTTTTAAACCCTGGCTCCCAGGTTATTGCATAAGCGCAATAAGTCTGCGAATACACCTGCAGCTGTAACAGCCGGGCCGGCACCCGGGCCTTGTACAACCAATGGGTTGTCGCAGTAGCGATCAGTTTTGAATTGAATAATATTATCGGTCAGATTGGCATGTGCAAAAGGATGGTCTTCCGATAACGCCAGCAAACCTACTTTGGCTTGACCCTGATCATCCAACTCACCCACAAAACGTAACACCTGCCCCGCTTTTCCAGCAGCATCGAAACGTTGTTTGATCAACTCATCATAATCACTTAATTGTTCAACAAATTCTGCTGCAGGTAAATCTGCCAGTGCCGGTGGCACCAGACTTTCAACATTGATATCAAAAAGCTCCAATTGCTGTCCCATTTCCCGTGCCAATATCACCAGCTTACGTGCCACATCCATTCCAGATAGATCATCTCGCGGGTCTGGTTCGGTGTAACCCTGTTGCCAGGCAGTTTTCAATAACTGTGAAAATGGTACCGTTCCATCAAATGAATTAAACAGGTAAGCCAAAGTCCCGGAAAGCATGCCCTGGATCGATTGAATGCCATCCCCGGTTTCACGCAAACCACGCAAGGTCTGAATCACCGGTAAGCCTGCACCCACAGTAGCCTCATAATAATAACGGGTGTTTCCAATTTGCATCGCCTCTCTGATTGCCCTGTACTCATCCAAGCCGGCAGCATTCGCTTTTTTATTCGGTGTTACCACATGAATGCCCTGGCTAAGCCAACCAGCATGCCGGGTAGCAATACCGGCATCAGCAGTACAATCTATGATCACAGCATGCGGTAAATATTCAGCGTTAATATGCTGGGCAAATTGGTTTAAATCTGTGGCTAAATAATGCTCTTCAATATTTTCACTCCAATCAGCAGGGTTGATGCCCTGATCGGATAAAAACATCTTTTTTGTACGTGCCACACCGCGAATTCTAATATCCAGATTGGCATTACGGTGCAATCTGGATAATTCACCTGATAATTGTTGCATCAGGGCGGAGCCAACATGCCCAACACCAATAACACCCACAGAAACAGTTAAAGCCGATAAATAAAATGCACTATGCGCTGCCCTTAATGCACGCTGTACCTGTTCAGCAGCAATCACTGCCGAAATATTGCGTTCGGAAGAACCTTGTGCAATGGCTTTAATATTCACTGACGCACCAGCCAACGCATCAAAAAATTTCGCCGCCACACCGACCTGGCCACTCATCGAATCACCAACTATCGCCAATACGGCACAATTGTTTGTGCTGGATACCGACTGAATCTTTCCGCTATCCAACTCCCGGTAAAACGCTTCTTTCAGCAGTGACAAAGCCTTTTCTGATTCGTTTTGATGAATCACAAAACAAATCGAGTGTTCCGAACTCGCCTGAGAAATAATCACCACTGAAATGCTGGCCTGTTGCATGGCATGAAATACCCGTTGCGCTGTTCCCGGTACCCCGATCATGCCGGCGCCTTCCAGGCTGATCATTGCCAAATCGGTTATCGCGCTGATTCCCTTAATGGCAAATTTGCTATTGGTTACAGCCGCTATCCTGGTCCCTTCAGCCTCCGGGCGAAAAGTATTCCGAATATACAAGGGTATCTGGCTTTCAATAGCCGGTGTCATGGTTTGTGGGTGTAAAACCGAGGCACCAAAATAGGCCAATTCCAATGCCTCATCATATGACATGGTGTGCAGAACCCGCGCATCCGGCACCAGCCGCGGATCAGCACTCATTACTCCATCCACATCTGTCCAGATATGTACACATGCAGCACTCAACAGCCGGGCAAAAATTGCCGCTGAATAATCACTGCCGTTGCGTCCCAGGTTAGCCGCCCGCCCTTTGCTGTCGTTGGCAATAAAACCGGTAATCACCAGAATACGGTCATTCGCGCTGGCTTTTAAATCAGCGATATTGTTTGCCGATATTCCCCAATTAATAACCGGCCCCATTTCCGCAGGCTCGGCGATTAATATCTTGCGTGCATCAACGTACACACTGTTATGCCCTTGTTGATTCAATAGACCTGTCAGAATCCGTGCTGACCAAACCTCTCCAAGCCCGGCAATTAACTCTAATACTGAATGATCAGCAACGCCCAACAGCCAGACACTGCGCAGAATTTCTGTGATGTTTTTAAAATCCAGCTGCAACCATTCTGGATCCGGTTCGGCAAGCAATTCCCGACAAAGGTCTTGATGATTTTTATATAACTGATCCAACTGTTGCTGATAAAGCTGGTCACGGGCAGCAGCCAGATCTACCAACTCCAATAACTGATCGGTGGTTCCTTTTACCGCCGAAACCACAACAGCCCGGCGTTCTTCGCTGCGCTCAGCGATAATCTTTGCAACGGCTTTAATACAGTCGCTGTTGGCCAGGCTTGAACCACCAAATTTATGTACCTGCCAGGCTAAAGCAGGCCTTGCTGAACTTTCTACCATTGCAATCCAAATACCCTGCAAAGCAAACCTAAATAAGTCTGCAGTCTAGCACTTAAACAGCTATCTGATTCACCCTTAATCCGATAAATTTTACCCCTAATGTATCGGGCTTAAAAGCATTAATGAATGATACCTTCAATCATTGAAAAACTCACTAGACAACCAGGTGTTGCTGCTGTAGTCTCATGAAACTTCATTTAATAATCAGGGGGTTGTGATGTATCGCATTGCATATTTATTGTTGCTCAGTTTAGCTGCTTCGTTTTCACAAAATGTTTTTCCAGCAACAACCTATTCTTGTCCCAATCAATTCACCAGCCATGACGCTGGTGCAGATACCATCGTCAATACCAACCTTACCACTAAAACGGCTATTGTTACGATGAACCTGTTTACCGGAACTGACACTGCTGACTGGTCTTATACCGCAGACATGAGTACACCGTACGACTGTGATGTGGTCGGTACGGTCGTTGATCAGGGCAGCCGGGTTTTATTGTCTTGCAACTGCATTGCCGCCAAAGCCGCTAATGGCATCAGTCCGATCCAAACCGCCACTACTCTGATTGTTTCAGCGGGTAGTCAGTGCAGCTATAACGGTAATCTGCAATTCACTTGCCAGTAAAAAGTCACTGGTTTTATCCGCCCAATGCGTATCAGAGATTGCCAGCTGACCAGCTGCATTGATCAGCAGCAATATCAACTTCGCTGCGTTAATATGCTGTATTAATTTTTAAATCTGGACTGCAGTCATGCAAAAACTGATATCACTAACACTGCTGCTGTTATTATTCGGCTGCGGTGACCCTCCCGGCACTGCCTGCAGCATGACTGGCAGTGGCTTTAGCGCCAGTGATAACTGCCGACACCGCTGCCTGCAGCACCAGAATATCGTTTGTCCCGATGGCAACTCGATCAGCCCGGACATCTGTTCCGGGAAACGGCAGTGTAATCCAGGAGGCTGCCCGGATGGTCAGCTTTGTTACCACGTTAATGATCCTTTTGAAAAAGAAAGCTATTGTGTAGTAGCAGATATATGCGGTGTGCAAACGTTGGATGTACTGGCAGCCTGGGAACAGTCTTCGCTGAAAGCCGCAGAAGAATCCATGGCCATATGGACAGAAAAACAAAATCGGCGGGGTGAATTAAAAGTGACTGCTCCGGCTGAAAAACAACCATCAGATAACCAATAACAGGGAGCATTCCATGCAAAAACTACTACAACCTGTTTTATTATGCTTGCTGCTTACAGGCTGTGGCTCTGCATCTGACAGCAACACCGAACGGGAACAACAGCTTGAACAATATGCGAAACGACATGGTGTTGATGTTGACGTTGAAATTAATGAAGCTTCAAATGAAGAAAAACTGGTCATCAGCAACATCAATGGCAGCCAGACCGGCAACAATCTGGATATGCCTGAGGGCTTTCCACAGGATGTAGCCATATACCCCGGCATGCGGATTATCCTCTCGACACCGATACCCAACGGAATGTCGCTGCAGGCCCAAAGCGATGACGATAAAGCCACAGTAAGCGCCTACTTTGCCCAGGTTATGCAACAACAAGGGTGGACGCTAAAACCTCAGAATGCACAATCTGAACTGATGCAGTCATTACAATTTGAAAAAGGTGACCGGGTAGCTTCGGTGATGCTGATTGCCAACAATAACTTGACCAATATCCAGATCAATGCGATGCGCTTACCTGAATAGATGAAGCTCCGCTTTACTATCGCTTTGGTTTTAGGCTGTTCATGGTTTTTTGAATCATTGGCCGCACCAACTTGTGAAGCCAGGGTGGAACGCCACGCTGTGCATATCAGTTCAGCACCTCAACTGGAAGCAGTGGGAGACTGGTTCAGCCGATTACAGATGCGCAATCACCAGCCCCATATAACGCCTGCAGAAGTTTATGGTGATCACAGCTTTTATAGAACCCTGAGTTCCGGCTGGATATTTACTTTATTGCGTCAGCAACACGGTTGGTCGCTGCGTCTTTATGATACAGCCGGTGGCGTTGATATGACCTCCATTACGCCTCCATACGGCGGCGCTATTCCCAATACCCGTGATATTTTTGGCTGGCATTTTCGCAACCGGCAAAACACTGGCCCCAACCTGGGTAGTGTCAATGCCCCGCAACAATTCCGGCCGTTTGCTTTTGCAACATCACTGACAGGTACCGGAGGGTTCAAGCCGAACACCGACCCGGCCACGGTCAAATTTTCACAACCGCTGGATGATCAGGGACGTGGTTGGCTTGAAATCATCGATTATGGTTTGAATAACCTGCAACCAGGCCAGCAGGCGAATATGAATTACCTGAAATTTGAGGCATGCCTGAGCTGGCCCAGATCACCTGAGGAAATTCGTCACCAGCAGTATCTGTCCACTCCCGAATACCTGGCGGAGGAAACCGAATTATTCGGCAGCTGCGGATTGGACCTGCAACGCTACCGCCTGCAAGCCGTAGTGACACCACGCCACTTAGTCGGAGACCTGGACGGTGATGGTGCAGCGGACGACTTAGCCCAGGTGGTTCGAATCAGTGACGGCAAAAAAGACCTTGCTCTATGCCGCGCCGGTACCTGGCTGGAGTTGCTCAATACAGCCGACTCATCAGGTGATTTTGCGCACACAACAAGCGCTTTGGAACAATGGCAATTGGTGCCGGCCGATTTTGCTGCCTCTGGTGAACCGGGTGGCGCCACCCAGTGGCCGCAGGCTGATGGTGACGTGCTGGTGTTGGAGCGTATTGAAAAATCCATGTATCTTGTTTTTTGGCAGGATGAGCAACTACAGGCCCACAGGGTGTTTCGATTGGTAGAGCCATAAAATAATCCGCAGCGTTAGATAGTGCTCATAATTCCAGGAGGTTCAGGGCATTCTCATTATTCTCGCTTTACACACCAGCATGAACGTGTTGCATCATCCATAAGGTTATTGCCAGAATACTCATTGGCAACGCATTCTCACTGTTCAGCTTGGGCGGATACCGATAACAAATTTCACTGAAAGCTTTTGCATACCGATCGGATACTGCTTGTATACCGCGCAATGACTATCAATTGATGAATAATAAACCCTACTGCAGAATGCATGTCTGTAATGGTTTGTGAGTTCACATGAATAACTGAATTACTCGCATCATTCAATTCCTGGGTCGCGATCGTATCCCAGTGACTTCCAATCCAAACGCCCAGTGGCCGAGTGACAATCCTGGCAAGCTAGCGCTTGCTCTTTTGGTACAACCATATGCGTAATTTGCCAGTACATTTTGGTCTGCACAAAATCGTATGATCCACTGTAAGCAAGGCCAGCAGCAGCCATGCCATCAGTCAATGCTCTGTTCCAATCGAAATGCACCCAAAAACCGCCAAATAGTTTGGGCACCGCGAGATAATTGTTCTCCGCATCATAGGGTTGTTTCCCTTGCATAACTTTGAATGGATATATCTTGGTGCCCGCATCTCCGATGCGGCCAAGCGGCCTGCTCAGATAGACGATATTATCAGGATCAATCTGATCACCCAGTACGTAGCGATCTGACATTCCGTTATACCAAGCGTACTCCGGAATTAGATTTTGTCCCCAGCCAAATTCGCCTTTTGACTTGGAATAAATCTCTGCGCCACTGTCATTTGTCACCGGTTTCTGATTAACGCCGGCCTTGGACCAATCCCACCAGATTTTCGTAGGTTTGGATTTAGCAAATGTTGGGATATGGCAGGTTTGGCAGGCGACTGTTTGGCTATGACGATTTATAAGTAGGCTGTCATGAGGTTTTCTGCCGTGGCAACCACCGCACTCGACTCGACTTCCTTCACCGACGGATACCGACATCGCCTGCCCTGGAATATCGTGGTTGATTGTCTGGTGGCAAAATTGGCAGGTGGCATTGGGCCCATCGGTCCCCATGTGCACGTCGTAATTTCGTTTTGGATTGAGCAGGGAGCTGTCGAGATCACCATGTTTGACATGGTCGCCACCACCACCGTAGAAGTGGCACGAACCGCAAGTTTTCCGGCTTGTCCGGCCAACGCTTTGCGCTACTGCCGCCAAGTCAACTCTTGCTGAAGGGGCTCCCGCTCCTTCCCGGTCTTTTTCATAGGTTCCAGTAGTATCATGGCAAACGAGGCAATCGATATTTCCACTATCAAAGAAGTCAAAGGACGCATCCTTCCAACCGTAACCGGCGTGACAACTGGTGCATTGCGGCCAATTGGACGGTACGGCAATGCAAAAGTTATTGACACTACCCTTCTTGCCAATCTCTATCTTCTCACCGTGGTTGGGAACAGATTGCTTGGAAGACCAGGTCCAGTGTTCATTTTTTACGAAATCATGTGCCTGAGTTTCATGACACTGCAAACAAACGCGGGTAACTTCCGGTCCGCTCGCAAAGGGACCCTTGACTCTATTCTTATGACTATCATCTGCGAGCACCTCAACTGAAAACAAATAGATGCAGAAAAATATCGCCAAACCACTAACCGATAACGACTCTTTTTTTTGCCTGCCTGACGTGGTCGAGAGTGCTCTGAATACGCTTTTGATTAGGTATAAAAGTGTATCTGAAAAGCCTGAGAAACTTGTGCCGAGCATTATTTCAAACCCGTACTATTATCGTGCATAAAGCGATTCCTCTCGAGCTGTGCTGAGCAGCTCAAAGTGTTCGACTAAAGGGCTTCCTTTCTATTACGCCCATCATTATCTTTAACCAATAGAGAAATTACTATCCGTAGAAACCACAGCCTTTACGGTTTTTGCAACCAACAGTGTATTTCAGAGATTCTGGCTGAGTTCCCGTGATCTTCGAAGCGAGTAAATTGACTGATCTAACTGATTATTTGCTACCGCTATCGGTAACTCCTTTTCAGGCCATTACCAGCTAACAAATCGTCTGTTTAAATACAGTTTTATCAGTGCCTTGCACCCATAATCGAATTCACATAACCCTTTTAACGGTTACGCAAGCTGGGCAATAACAGCCTCTCGAACACGTTCAAATAATTCTGACCACCCTCCTCGCTCGCATTGTCGAAACAATCGCATACACGGGTACCAGGGGGTGTCTTCCCGCTCCAACATCCAACGCCAATCACAGTGCCTGGATAACAATCCCCAGGCAGGTTTGCCCAGCGCCCCGGCCAGATGCAAAATTGCGGTATCCACACTGATCACCAGGTCCAGCTGCTCAATCAATACTGCGGCATCACCAAATTCCGTTTGCAAATCCTGCAAATCAACAATCTTTCTATGAGATTCATCCAGCTGACACAGCTGCCTGGCCTTTTCCCCAACCTGCAAGCTGTAAAAAACCGTGCCGGGTATTTGCAGCAAGGGTAGAAAATCAGCTGGCATACAAGAGCGCCGTTTATCGTTCTTATGGGTCGGGCTGCCGGCCCAGACAATGCCGATTTTAAAACCATCATCACTGACCAGCGGCGGTGGTAGTGAAATGTTTCTGTCCGGCGCACTGAGATAAGGGTTTCGGGTAACCACTTGATCCAGCCCGATATCAAACAGATATGGCAAACTCATCAGCGGAATATAAGCATCAAAATCGCCCAGTGGTATTCCCCCTGCCTGGCGTATCTCATCAATGCCGGGAACTGACTCAAACAGAGACACCATATTCTCGGTACAAATCAACATAATGCGATCACAAAGTTTGGCAGCCAACGGCAAAAAGCGGATAAACTGCATCGCATCCCCTGCCCCCTGCTCGGTATGCAACAACAGAGTGCCTTTCAGACGCTTACCGTCCCAGCGGGGTTTGGGACATTTAAGAGGAGTGAATTGATTGGTCTTCCAACGCCATTCCGATTCAATCCAGCCTTCATGATAATGGCCCAGGCGCAACAACAGCATGCCCAGGTTAAAATGCGCCCCGGCAAACTGCTCGCGGCTTTGGATGGCTTTGTTATAGCTATCCATGGCTTGTTGGTAAAGCCCCAGCTTTTCCAGAACGATACCCAGCCCATTGTGCGACCGAGCGGAATCGGGATTCAGCTGTAGCAACGACAGATAGTATTTTCTCGATTGTTCCCAGCGCCGCAACTCGCGTAAGGTAACCGCCAGATTGTAAATAACATTGGGTGATTGTGGTCGCAAAGCCAACGCCTGCTGATAATGCAACAATGCTTGTTCCAGTTGCCCTTGCTGAAAAAATCGGTTGGCGTTCTGCACATGGTTTTGGAAGGTGTTTTGCATACTTCGGCTTTGCCTAAGGCTATTGTCTTTGCTTTGAAATGTCTTCCAGCAATGCCAAACCTCGCTTGGATAAACAATAACCGGTACCCAGGCTTACTGTTAAGCCAAGATTTTTCAACTTTCTGACATTGCGTTTAAACTGCATTTTTTCCTGGTCAAGCAACTGACATAAGTCACCTGCCCGAACTCCGGGTTTGGATTTTAGAATTTGCAGTACCTGAACTGCCCAGGGTGAATCGCCCGCATAGCGATCCAGACGTTGCATTTTCTGATGCAGTTTATCCAATTCTTCACCGTTGGCCGGTGTGTCACGCAGGGCAATACGCGGATCAGCATGTAACGCGCCTAATTCAATACGATAAAACTCGCCTTGCTTGCTGCGCTGCAAATCAACCAATAGTCCGGCAAGCGACTGATAACCGGCATGCCGGGCGTCTGTTGCAGTAATCGAATCCAATGTAACCGGACTGACAGCGTTAATCTGCAACTCACCCACGCCTGTCATTAAACTGCCCCCGGCGCGCACAGTCGGCCTTCGCCAGCGCCGAAAAGCCAGAGTCACTTCACCACTGCGAATACCATCCAGGAATTTTTGCTTGAATAACATCAACCAGCCTCACTCGATCTATGCTCTGCAACCTTCAGCCAACAGGGTTGCAACCTGAATACAAGGAAAGATTTGGCCTTTCGCATGTGCTTGACCCAAAATCAACGAATTCTCTGATAAGCCGCCAACGCACGTTCGCGGGTCACTTTTAAATCGACAATCGGCAAGGGATAAGTTTTGCCCAGTTCTACTCCCAAAGCTTGCAAGCTGGACGCATCAAGCGTCCATGGGGAATGAATGGCTTTTCCCTGAATGGCATCAAGCTCGGGCACCCATTGCCTTACATAATCTCCCATGGGGTCAAACCTTTCAGCCTGGGTCACAGGGTTGAATATCCGAAAATACGGCGAAGCATCCGCACCACAACCGGCAGTCCACTGCCAGCCCTGGCTGTTGTTAGCCAAGTCTGCATCCACCAGTGTATCCCAGAACCATGCCTGACCAGCCTGCCAGGGAATCAGCAGGTTTTTGGTCAAAAAAGATGCCACCAGCATTCTAACCCGGTTATGCATCCAGCCTGTTACCCATAGCTCACGCATGCCGGCATCGATTATCGGAATTCCGGTTAAGCCTTTTTGCCAGGCAACCAGGTCACCTTGATAAGCTTTGCTATCGCGCCAGGGGAAAGCTATAAACTTTTCCTGCAGCGGTAGATGTGGTAACTGTGGAAAGTTATATAGCAGCTGCCAGGAAAACTCCCGCCATGCCAATTGACGAAGATAACCATTAACCTGTCGATCAGCAGCTGGGTAACCATCTGGGCATAGCTGCCTGACAATCTGCCGGGTGGAGATTTCACCAAAATGTAAATGCGGCGACAACCTGGAAATCCCTGACTCTGCAGGCAGATCACGTTGTTCCAGGTAATCACCCAGCGCGCTGCTGGTAAAACGCTGCAACTGCCGCATACCAGCTTGTTCACCAGGCTGCCAATGCTGATAAAACTGTTTATCCCAATCCAGGCCCGGCAATAAATTCAACTGATCCAGCTGCAGACTTTCCGGTGGCTGCTCGGGTAACGGAACTGAATCAGGAATACCTGGCGTTTCAGGCAACCGCCATTCGTTTAACATTCGCTTCCACATCGGTGTAAATACACGGTATGGATTACCCTGCCCGGTTTGCAGCTCCCAGGGTTCCCAGCATAGCCAGGCGTTAAAACTCCGGCATTCCAGCTGCAATTCATCTTTCAGCCAGTTTTTGATGTCGGCATCGCGTTGGCTGACTGCTGGTTCGTACCGGCGGTTCCAGAACACTGCCGTTGCGTTGCAAGTATCAATCAGATTGGCCAGTTCAGCCTGGCTGTCACCGGCCCTAATAATCAGTTGGCTGAATCGTTCGCGCAGTGATTTGTCCAAGGCTGACAGGCTGTGGTGCAACCACCAGCGGCTGGCTGCTCCTGGCGCCCAGTCAGCTTCACCTTGCGGGTCCCAGATATACACGGGTATGACTTGTTGAAAATGCCTGCAGCCGTATGCCAGTGCCGGATTATCGGCCAGCCGTAAATCCTGCCGCAACCATACGATTGCAGTCGTTGAAGTAACTTTGCTGTCAGGCAATTAATCGAGCCTGGCGGATATTGTCTGCGCGCAATTCCCTGAGGTTCTCTAGATAGCCTTCACTCAGGCCGGTAACGTATTTACCATCAAAACATGACGTATCAAAACCATGCTGCGATGCTTTGCTCCGGCAGGCTTGCACCATGTCCTCGAGGTTCTGATAGAACAATCTGTCTGCTTTGATCGCCTGGCGGATTTCCTCGATACTGCGGTTATTGGCAATCAGTTCATCAGCCGCCGGCATATCGATGCCATAGACATTGGGATAACGCACCGGCGGTGATGCAGAAGCCATGTATACCTTATTCGCACCAGCTTCCCGGGCCATGTCGATAATCTGGCTGGAGGTGGTACCACGCACGATGGAATCATCCACCAGCAATACATTCTTATTACGGAACTCAAGCGGAATGGGATTCAGTTTGCGCCGCACCGAACGCTTGCGCTCAGCCTGCCCGGGCATAATAAAAGTACGGCCAATATAGCGGTTCTTGATAAAACCTTCCCGGTATTTAACGCCCAGCTTGTATGACATCGGCAAGGCGGCGGTACGGCTGGTATCAGGGATCGGAATCACAACATCAATGTCATGATCCGGCCATTCACGCAGGATCTGATCAGCCAGCACTTCACCCATTCGTAAGCGTGCCTTGTAGACGGAAATATCATCAATCATCGAGTCCGGCCGGGAAAAATACACAAATTCAAACATGCACGGTGTAAAGTCCCGGGCATGCTCGCTGATATGGCTGTGCAAGCGGCCCTGCAGATCGATAAATATGGTTTCTCCCTGCTTGATATCCCGCATTAATTTAAAACCCAGGCCATCCAGAGCCACACTTTCAGAAGCAATCATATACTCATGATTGGCGCCATGGCCGCGTTCTCCCAACACCATTGGGCGGATACCTCTAGGATCGCGGAACGCCAATAAGCCTTTACCCACAATCAACACAGTAACGGCATATGCGCCACTGCATCGCCGGTGCACACCATCCACCGCATTCAGTAAGCGTTGATGCAGTGCCAGATGGCTTGGCTGCATCTGAATTTCATGGGCCAGAACGTTTAACAGAATCTCTGAATCTGATTCTGTATTCAGATGGCGCTGATCATCATTAAACAATTGCTGGCGAAGCTCTGCCGAGTTGATCAAATTACCGTTATGCCCCAAGGCCAAACCATAGGGTGAATTTACATATAACGGCTGGGCTTCATCGGGGCGATCGCTGCCCGCAGTCGGATAACGCACATGCCCTATACCCGCATGCCCCTGCAGATTACTGATTTCGCTCTGGCCGAACACATCGCGCGCCAGACCATTGCCGCGATGCAGGTACATTCGATCACCATCTAGCGTGGCAATCCCGGCTGCATCCTGGCCGCGATGCTGCAGGATGGTCATGGCATCGTAAATACGATCTGCAACCGGTGCACAGCCTACAATTCCAACAATTCCGCACATGCCGGTTAAGCTCCAGTACCGGCTGGTACAAGGCCGGATAAAGTGGTGGTTTCAGTCGCAGGCTCTGAAACAGGCTGATCACTGCCGTCAGTTTCAGATTCAGCTTCCTGCTCATCTTCAAGATCGCCCAGCATTTCCTGCAGGTTGTCCGGCAACCATTGCACAGAATAGATCGCCAGCCTTTCGAAATAGGGTATTAAACGGGATTGCTGCCACCAGGGGTCTTGTGGAAACGGCGTAAACCTTGTCACCAGCATTATCACCACAACAATGACCAGTCCGCGCAACAACCCGAACAACATGCCGATCATACGATCAGTGCCGCCCAACCCGGTGGAATCAACAAGTTTACCTAATAACCAGCCGGCCAGGCCACCGATAATCAAAGTGATCAGCAATAATCCGCTGAATGCCACAATCGCACGGGCTGATGGCAACTCCACCCAGGCCTCTAGCCACCCGGCTGCCACACCGGAATAACGAAACGCTATCCAGATAGCCAATATCCATACAAAGATGGAAAACACCTCACGGACAAAACCGCGCCACAAGCCCACGATTACCGATAAACCGATAACAGCTATTAATGCCCAGTCGATCCAGATCATCTTGGATAATCCACCACGATGCCTTTTACCCCCAGGTCACGATCAATTCTGGCGGCAATGCTATCAGCATCGGATTCACTCAGTAACGGTCCGATCCGAACCCGGAATAATACTTGGCCGCCACTGTCAACACGCTCGCTATAAGCGGCGTAACCGGCATTGTTCAATCGGGCCGCCAGGTTATCAGCGTTTTCAGCCGACGAAAACACGCCGGCCTGAACAGCAAAACGATCCAGGTTTGACGTTTGAGCAGCTGCTGCAGATGTTGTCGGCCCGGGTGCTTCATCAGCACCTGCGGGCCCCAGCACCTTGGGATTTAATCGGCTATCAGCGCTACGGATTCCACGATTCGCAGTCTCTGCCTGTGCTTCGGTTGCAAATGGCCCGGCGATTACCCGATGCAAGCTAACCCCGTTGCTGGCAACAGACTGACTGGATGCCGGAAAACCCAGTGCTTCGATCTGACTGATCAATCGGGCTACGTTGTCTGGATTACCCAAACTGGCTACCTGCACCCGCCAGGTTCCTTCAAGCTCATCCAGGCTGCTGAGTGTCGGTACCGGGTTGTCTGCTGCTTGATCGTTATTATTACTTACAGCAGGCGGTGTGATCACAGCTGACGGCGTTTCCACCGGGGGAGGCGTTGTAGTTGTTTCCGCTGGAACTGAAACAGCCTGCGATTCAGCAATCAAGTCATCAGGATCAATTTCCAGTGCGCCATCTTCAATGTCAGTGCCACCGATTTCAGGTGGCAGTGCCTCACCCGGCCTGGGCAGGCGAATTTCACCACTGGACAAGTCCACGCTGTCGTTGTTGCCAACATTATTTGGATTGACCGGTGATGGCTGCACCAACGGCAAACGACGGCCTGGTGATGAACCATCTCTGGAGACCTGTGGCTGAGGAGGAATCAGAAATTCATCATTCTGACTGGTCGTTAGCTGATCATCAGGCCCACCAATAAATACCGGTAAAAAAATAACACCCAACGCAATTAAAACTGTTGCGCCTATCAATCGTTGTTTAAGTGCTTGATCCATAAATGCTTCAACACTGTTCAGATATCGTTATCAATGGTAATGCAGTTCGCAGACAGCCAATTACAGATATGACCATCGCCGGCACACCAAACCTCTGCTCTATCAATCTGCTCCCGGGATTCAATCGTCCGGAATGCACAACAGGCCGTTTATATTTCACCCAACAACGCAGTTGCGTTGGCAAATGTACCCAGCACAATGATTCGCTCATCAGGCTCGGCATCAATTTTGGCTTGTTTCACAGCCTGCAGGGTAGATTGTAACGTTGTCGATGGTGCTTGCGCACCTTTTGCGACCAATTGTTGCAATTCAGTCACACTTAATCCGCGTGGACCCTCGGTAGGCGCCAGATACCAATGATCAATGACTGCATCCAGTGCATTGACCACACCGATAACATCCTTATCAGCCAACATCGCCAGCACTGCGCTGGTACGTGACGCCTGCCCGGGTGATTTTCGCAATTCTGCCGCTAATGCTTCAGCAGCCTGTGGGTTATGGGCAATATCCAGGTATACATCCGGGTCAGCACTTAATTGCTGCATCCTGGCTGGCGGACGCACAATCCAATCGCCACTGGCCAGTCGCTCTCTGGCAAGCTTTGGTAAACCCGTATCAGGCATACTGACCACCGCCAGTGCTGTTACAGCATTGTTGCATTGATGCACTGCCATTTCCTGTAACCCATCCACCGACAATAAAGCATCCCAATCACACTCAAAACAACCACCGGCAGATGTTTGCCTAAAGCGAAAGTGTTTTTGATATTGATACAGGCGCACCGCCTGGTTTTCGGCCAATTCTGCTATTAAAGCGGGTGGCTCAGGCTCGCCACAAACCAATGGTCGGCCGGCCCGCATTATTCCAGCTTTCTCACGGGCAATGTTTACCCGATCCGAGCCTAACCAATCGGTGTGATCTATACCTATACTGGTAATAACGGCCACATCGGCATCAATACAGTTGACCGCATCCAGCCGCCCGCCCAAACCCACCTCCAGAATAGCCACTGATGGCTGCTGCTCAGCCAGCACCACCAGTGCCGCCAATGTTCCGAACTCAAAATAAGTCAGTGACGTGTCACCTCTGGCCAACTCAATCCGTTCAAATGCAGCAACCAGCTCTGTATCATTCACCATTTGCCGGTTAACCCGGATACGTTCGTTGTAATTCAGAATATGTGGTGATGTATAGGCTAAGGTGGTGATCCCTTGCTGTTGATAAATCGCTTCCAGATAAGCAACTACAGAACCTTTGCCGTTGGTGCCGGCTACAGTGATAATGCTGCTGTGGGTTAAATCCAGCGACAGAGTTTGGAGCACTGTCTGGATGCGTACCAAACCCAGCTCTATACGTTCCGGCTGTAGTGTTTCCAGATGCTCCAGCCAGCCGACCAGTTGATTATGCTTAACGGTGTTCAGGAAGGGTATCAGCTTATATTGGCAGACTGCCTTGACAACAGCATCTTCAGCAATTCAGCAACCCGGTCACGCATCTCACGCCGGTCAACAATCATGTCAATGGCGCCTTTTGCCAATAAAAACTCACTGCGCTGGAAACCTTCCGGTAACTTTTCACGCACGGTTTGCTCTATTACCCGTGGGCCGGCAAAACCGATCAGCGCCTTGGGTTCGGCAATATTAATATCACCTAACATTGCCAGGCTGGCGGTGACGCCACCAGTAGTTGGGTGGGTGAGTACCGAGATGTAAGGTAAACCGGCTTGTGTCATTCGGGCCAGGCCTGCGCTGGTTTTAGCCATTTGCATCAATGACATCAAACCTTCCTGCATGCGTGCCCCGCCACTGGCCGAAAAGCACACCAGCGGTGCCTGGTATTGCAGGCAATTGTTCACGGCGACCATAAATTTTTCGCCGACCACCGAGCCCATAGAACCGCCCATGAAACGAAATTCAAAGGCGCAAGCCACCACCGGTCTGTTATGCAGACTACCCCGCATGGCGATCAGCGCATCTTTTTCACCAACGTTTTTCTGTGCGATAGAAATCCGGTCTTTGTAACGCTTGGTATCCTTAAAACGCAACACATCCAGCGGGCCCAGATCTTTAGCCAGCTCGATACGTCCTTCTTGATCCAGAAATGTTTCCAGCCGCTGACGTGCACCCACACTCCCGTGGTGACTGCATTTGGGACATACGCCCAGATTACGTGCCAGCTCCGGTTGATACAGCACCGCTTCGCAAGCATTGCATTTGGTCCAGACACCATCTGGAACCCTGCGTTTGTTGGTCGCATCAGTACGGATGCGACCATGCATTATTCGTTGAAACCAACTCATATGTTCATTCTAGCCTGTGCTGGTCGATACGTCAGCTTATCCGCTTTTTAGAATTATCTAATGCCTGACGAATCGGTTGTAAAAAATCTCGAGCCAGCTGCGCTACATCATCAGCTTGTGCAAGGTTTTCTACCAGTGCGCTGCCGATCACAACAGCATCAGCATGTTCCGCTACCGCTACCGCATCGCTTGGAGATTTAATCCCAAAACCAACTGCAATGGGTAACTTTGTATGTTGTTTTATTTCAGCTATTGGTTCGGCCAATGATGCCTGTTGCAAACACGCGGCACCGGTAACGCCTTTTAAAGATACGTAATAAACAAACCCGGATGAAATTGCGCAGATCTGCTGCCGGCGTTGCTCAGTTGAAGTGGGAGCTACCAGGAAAATCTGGTCGATAGAGCACTCTGACAGGTGCGCATGAACAGTTGCTGCTTCTTCCGGTGGGCAATCCACCAATAGCACTCCATCTACACCCGCACTAGCGGCATCCTGAGAAAACAGCTTCAGGCCGTAACGCTCAATTGGATTCATATAACCCATCAGCACAATTGGTGTGATTTGATCATCCATCCGAAACCGTCGAACCAGACCCAGCACGCCAGTTAACGTCATCCCTGACGCCAAGGCCCGCTCACAAGCCTTTTGAATCACGGGACCATCGGCCATTGGATCTGAAAACGGCATCCCCAACTCGATAATGTCGGCTCCGCTTTCGACCAAGGTCTGCATGACTGTCAGGGTTGCTTCTGCGCCACCGTCACCAGCGGTGATATAAGGTATTAATGCAGTTCGCCCGATGGACGAACATTTATTAAAACACTCAGCAATCCGGCTCACAGTTCGATTCCCTCAATACTCGCTACGGTATGCACATCCTTATCACCGCGACCGGATAAATTAACCAGCACAATTTGTTGTGGAGACATTTGCGCAGCCAGTTTGGTTGCGTATGCAATTGCGTGTGCACTTTCCAGTGCCGGTAAAATACCTTCCAGGCGCGTCAGTTGATGAAACGCCTGTAAAGCTTCCTGATCAGTTACACTGACATATTCCGCACGGCCGGTATCTTTCAGCCAGGAATGCTCCGGGCCTACCCCCGGGTAATCCAGGCCGGCAGAAACCGAGTGAGTTTCTCGAATTTGGCCTGCATCGTCATCCAACAAGTAGGTACGACTGCCATGCAATACACCTGGCCGGCCGGCACCCAGACTGGCCGCATGTTGGTCACCGTCGACACCTTCACCACCGGCTTCCACGCCGTAAATGGAGATCTCTTTATCATTCAGGAACGGATAGAACAAACCCATCGCATTCGAACCACCACCTACGCAAGCCACCAGTGCATCCGGCAAAGTCTGGTATTGCAATTGCATTTGCTCACGCGCTTCGCGGCCTATCACTGAATTAAAATCACGTACCAGCATAGGATAAGGGTGCGGCCCCGCCACCGTGCCGATCACATAAAAAGTATCATCAACATTGGTCACCCAATCACGCAAGGCTTCATTCATAGCATCTTTAAGTGTTTGTGACCCACTGTCTACGGCTCTTACTTCTGCGCCCAATAAGCGCATACGAAATACATTAATAGCCTGCCGTTGAATATCCACAGCGCCCATATACACCACACATTCCAACCCCAATCTGGCTGCAATAGTGGCTGTTGCCACACCATGCTGACCGGCACCGGTTTCAGCAATCACTCGCTTTTTACCCATGAATTCAGCCAGCAATGCCTGGCCAACGGTATTGTTGATTTTGTGCGCGCCGGTGTGGTTCAAGTCTTCCCGTTTAAGAATAATACGGCCCCCACCAACCTGGGCCGATAACCGCTTGGCTTCATATAATGGTGAAGGCCGGCCCACATAATCTTTAAGGTCCTGTGCAAAACGACGTACAAATACCGGATCCCGACGCCAGTGCAGGTACCCTTGCCGTAACTCATCTAACGACGCCATCAGGGTTTCCGACACATAACTGCCGCCAAACTCACCAAAGTGACCTCCGCCATCAGGCAAATCACCCAGATCGTTCCCAAATTGCCAGGCTTCAGGAATATCATCCAGCCTGTTAGTCGATTTTTGCATCGGCTACTCTTACCTCATTTACGAAGCGCTGCATTGTGTCATGATTCTTATGGCCAGGTGAATCCTCAATACCGGAAGAGACATCTATCGCGTATGGTCTGACCTGTTGTATCGCCTGCCCCACGTTATCTGTATTCAAGCCACCGGCAAGGTAAATTGGCATCGCAGGCCTGCCGGGAATTTGTTGCCAGTCAAAAACTTTGCCCCGCCCTCCTGGCTGACCAGCACGGTGAGCATCCAGCACAACGGCCAATGGGCCATGATTCCCGACCGACCGCCAACTGGCGATAATCTGCTGCAAATCAATTGACTGATCAATGTTTTTTTCACCGGCAGCCACCGCTTTAATCCAGGGACAACGGAATTGATCGCAAAACCCGCTGCTTTCCTGACCATGAAACTGAAGCTGATCAAGCGCGACAGCATTCAATACATGCTGGATGTGTTCAGCGCGCTGATTCATAAACAGCCCGGTCACCGTTACTGGCGGCAATTCTGCAATCACCACCTGTGCCTGTTCAACCGTGACCAAGCGTGGGCCACCCGCAAATACCAGCCCGATCTCGTCCACACCTAAACTTACTGCATAAGCCGCATCAGCTGCTCGGGTCATACCACAAAACTTTATTCGTGTTACATGCATAAACAGATTTTATCTTGCTATTTTCTGATACTGAAATCTGAATTACTCAACAGTGGCCGCTGCATGATGGTTATCGATACCAAAGTGCCGAGGGTAAGCGGCGGTCATAAAATACAATCCAGCAGCGGGCGCAGTAGCTCCAGCAAGCGTTCGATCTTTGGCGATCAAAACTTCCAATAACCATGCCTGGTCGCGATCACCCCTACCAACTTCCAATAAGCTTCCAGCAATATTTCTGACCATGTGGTAGAGAAAAGCGTTCGCCTGTATTTGCAATATCACCCAATCCTGCTCCCGGTGTACATGAATCAATTCAATTTCACGTTGTGCAGATTTTGACTGGCAGCCACTGGCCCTAAAACCACTGAAATCGTGTTCTCCGGTCAAGCACTGTGCGGCACTGTGCATGCTGTCGGCATCTAACGGTCGATGACACCATGCACTGTAGTTGCGTTGTAATGCCGGCCTTACCCTGCGATTGCATATTCGGTATTGATAACCGCGCGATATGGCGCTAAAACGAGCGTGGAAATCTTCGCTTACCGGTTTGACCCACAACACCGCCGCGGCCGGCGGCAGGTTGGCGTTTATGCCCAATACCCAGGAGCGTTCACTACGGTCAGCATCACTGTCAAAATGCACTATTTGCGCAAGCGCATGGACACCGGTATCAGTCCGTCCGGCAGCATACGTTTGACAGGGATGATCGGCAACCTTAGCCAAGGCCTGTTCCAATACCTGTTGTACTGTCGGTGACTGGCGTTGGCGCTGCCAACCATAAAAATGACTGCCATCATATTCAATCGCCAATACATAGCGCATCAGAGCTTTATCAGATGTCTTTCATCAGCTGGATAATTGATTGCGCATGTTTTGAACTTCATTGCGTTGCTGTTCGCTGCCTGCCTCACCAATTTCTTCCAAAATGGTTAGCATGGCTTCACGGTCACCCATCGCCAGATAGGCACGCGCCAAATCCAGTTTTACATCAATGCTGTCATCACCGTATAACGAAGATTGCACTGGTTCACCGAATTCATCCATATCATCAATAGCAACCGCTTGCTGTCCAGGCTCGCTGCCATCTGAAAATGGATTATCAAGGAACTGTTCCTGCTCTGTCTGGTTGTCTGTTTTGGCTGGGTAAGCTACCCGCCCAGACAGGCCGGATTCAGCTGTGCCCGGATCGTTTTCAGCTGCCACCAAACTGCTGTCAACTGATTCATCAATACCGGTTTCCTGTAGATCTTCCAATTGCAGATCTTCAGCCAGGCTATCGTCCAGTTCCAGATACTCCAGGTCGTCTTCCAGCTCAGCAGTGACAGCAGCTGGATCAGCATCCAATGGGTCCGTTTCCGAAGCTTCCGCTCCAGCTGTTTGCCCCTTGTCAGACCAGGCTTGATCCAATTCATTGGGGGCCAGCATGAAGTCATTCTGATTGTCGGCCGGGGGCGCAGCCAATTCCAGATCATCGGCCAAACCGGTGGTTAATTCATCATCGAGCTCAAAATCACCCAAGTCAGGCAGTTGATCATCACCAGTTATCTGCTCAACGCCTGTCTCCGGCAAGTCACCGGATTGCTCATCCTGATCCAGAACCTCGTCTAACGCTGCTTCCAGGTCCTGGCTGTCATTCAGTTCATGCTCATCTACCAGCAGTTCTACTTCAGCGTGCTGCTCTGGTGTCGCTTCACTTGAATCGGTTTCAGTGCCGGACAAGCTAAACGGTTTAAGCAGCGCTTCATCAGTAGCTGCCTGATCAAATTGACTTTCAGTCTCCAATTGACCTGTTGGCTGCTGCTCAACCCGATCAACATCCATTGCTGCCAATGCCTCTTCAGTGAGGTTTGAATCTGAGTCTGAGTCCGATTCTGATTCCCAATCAATTCCTTCAACAATTTCCGGCTTCAATTCAGCTTCTTCATCTTGCCCGTTAAGTGCTGATTGTTCCTCAGCGAATGGTTCAGCGGCAAAAATAGAACCGGCATCCAACTGATCCTCGGTTGTATCAGCATTATTGTCATCTGCTGAACTCGTATCTACAGGCGTATCTTCACTGATACTTTCAGCATCGGTACTGCCAAGCTTACCTGCCAGTGATTGATCAGCCATGCGTTGCTCTTGCAGAGTGGCCCTGCGAGATGCACTTTGGGTTACAAGGCGATCCAGCAAATCTTCTGAATCGGCAACTGGCTTATCGCGATTACCGCGCAATAAAAACCATAGAATCAGAGGTAATACCACTATCAGCAGCAACACAAATACCAATAATGCAAATCCAGTCTCGCCTTTTGGCAACCATGGATAGTTTTCCTGTAAATCATTCCAGCCCGCACTTTCCCATATCGGCCATGACCAGCGTGACCCGTTGTTGGCCGGAGAGGTCTGAGCAATCGGTGTAGCCTGTGACTGTTGCGCATCCGACTGAAGATTATTATCAACTGTGTCATCAGCAGGGCTTTGAACTGCTTCGGTTTGCCCTGAATCGGCAGTATCATCAGAACCGATATCTGCTGGCTGGTCAAACAATGAGTCGCCAATGGATTCGTCACCAACTGCCGTATTGTCAGCCAAAGGATCAGCCAGGCTGTCATCCTTCAAGTCACTGGATTGCCAGTCGCGCTCAGCTTCAAGCTGCTGCTGCAGGTCAGCCAGGGTACTATTGCCTAATGAAATTTCTGATTCACGCTCAACCAGGGTTTGTTCAAGCTGCCCAACCTGTTCACGCAATGCCTGGTTTTCACGTCTGCTAGTAATTAACTCTTCTTCCAGACGCGATACACGCAAAGCCAATACATTGTCTCCACCACCACTAATGCCCAGCTTCACATCTTCTCCGCCACGCAGCAGTTCAAGCCTGGCGCCCCGACCGGAGGCCTGCCATTGGCGGTTTTGTTCCTCAATCAGCACCAATGCCTGCTCACGATCGGTGCGCGCTAAGGTACTTGGGTCCGGTAAATTCAGGGTGACACCGCTACGCAGCGTATTGACATTATCCGGGTTCTCCAGCGCATTGGGGTTGGCCTGTTGCAAGGCCAGTAATATTTGCTGCGGGGTAAACTCAACTTCACGGGAAATACGCTCAGCTATACTCCACAGTGTTTCACCTTCACGTACCGGGCCATACTGGTTGGCCTCCAGGTTAATGCGATTATCAGGGATTGCCGGCGTCGGCGATCTGAGTACAGATGCGGGCGCATCCTCAGTAGCCCGGGCTTGCTCAGCTCGCTGCTCCTGGCGGCTGAATACCGCCCGGCTGGAGCTGATATTGCGTGCTCTGGTACCTGCCTGAGGACGTGGATCAAGAAACAGGATAAACGGTTTGCTGCTGACCTGCTGCCCGGTTATCTGGAAATTCAACAGCACCTGCAAAACCGGCTCGCGAACCGATTGCTGTGAACGCAACGCCACAAAGATATCCTCATCTTCCTTCACAAAGCTGACTTGCAGTGTCAAGTTGTCAGGCAACAGATTAACGCCGGAACGCACCCACTCGGATACCGGCGCCAGACTAACCAGTGCGCCTTGCATGTTTTCATCGTTCCCATCGATTACTGCAATACGCACGTCCAGCGGCTGCCCCAAGAATGAACGGATACTTGGCGCACCCAGATCAACCGCCCAAACCGATGATGACAGCATCAGTCCCAGCACACAGGCCCAAACAAAGGCTTTGGGCAAGCGTTGCAAGCGATTAGGTTTAATCCAAAATATTGGTTTCATGAACTGTTCTCTGAATCTGGTCAGTGTATCTATCAGGCGGCTGTGCCGACCGAGGTCGCGGGTTTGGCAATACATTTGCCACGCTCCAGCAATTGTTCTGCAATTTGTACCGCATTCAGGGCGGCGCCCTTGCGGATATTATCAGCAACCACCCATAAGTTGATCCCATTGGGATGGCTGAGGTCTTTTCTTAAACGGGCAACAAAAACTTCATCCTTACCGGCCGCGTGGGTTACCGGCGTTGGCCAATCAACATCCGCCCGGGTAAAACGCACACCCGCTGTCTGCTCGATTTGCCTGGCTGCTTGCTCCAGCTCAATCGGCTGCCGGGTTTCGATATGTACGGCCATGGCATGACCAAAAAATACCGGAACCCGAACACATGTCGCATTCACCATAATCTGCTCATCGGCAAATATTTTGCGGGTTTCCCACAGCATTTTCATTTCTTCCCGGGAGTAACCGTTTTCCTGCAGCTCATCAATTTGTGGTTGCACATTAAAAGCAATAAGCTCACCCGGTTGCTCGTTATCCAGCGGCTTAAGCGATATCCGGCTGGCAGTTTGTCTGGCCATCGATTCAAGTTTGCTGCGACCGGCTCCCGATACTGACTGATAAGTTGCTACGTTAATTCGATCAATACCAACCAGGCTTTGAATACCCTGCAAAGCCAGCACCATTTGAATGGTTGAGCAATTAGGGTTGGCGATAATAGCGCCCTGGCCTGCGGGAATGTTGTCCAACAACGCCCCATTAATTTCCGGCACGATCAGTGGAATATCATCCTGATAGCGAAAACATGATGAGTTATCGATCACTATGCAACCCGCACCTGCAGCCTGCGGTGCGTATTCGCGGGCAACACTGCCACCGGCCGAAAACAGTGCGATATCAACCTGGGAAAAATCAAAATCGGCAAGATCATCCACTGCCAGAGTACGATGCCCGTATTCAACCGTGCGTCCAAGTGAACGTGCACTGGCCAGCGCATGGATAGCTGCTGCCGGAAACTTTCGTTGTGCCAGGATTTCAAGCATGGTTTCACCCACCAATCCGGTAGCGCCAACCACGGCAATGCTTAACCCTTGTCCTGTTCGCGAAGCTTCGCTCATGCAATATTTACCTGTTTTTACAAAGCCAATCAATAGCTGAGATTTATGTTGAACTTCCCATACTATCTATTTGATTATAGGTGAGATTATACCAACATCACCACATTGCGCACGCTGTCTTAAATAATGATCCATTAATACCATCGCCAACATCGCTTCAACAATCGGCGTTGCTCTGATTCCAACACAGGGATCATGTCGGCCGGTCGTAATAATTTCTGTAGGTTTTCCTTCAATATCAATGGTTTGTCCAGGCAGGCGTAAACTGGACGTGGGTTTGAATGCGATGCTGGCCAAAATATTCTGGCCACTGCTGATACCACCCAATATGCCACCGGCATGGTTACTCAAAAAACCTTCAGGTGTAATTTCGTCACGGTGTTCAGTGCCCGGTTGACTGATTGAGTCAAATCCCGCGCCTATTTCCACACCCTTAACCGCATTAATGCTCATCATTGCAGCGGCGATATCCACATCCAGTTTGCCATACACCGGCTCACCCAGCCCTGCTGGAACATTGCTGGCACACACATTGACACGGGCACCAACAGAATCACCGCTTTTTCGCAAACCATCCATGAACTGTTCCAGTTCTGCAACTTTATCCGGATCCGGGCAAAAAAACGGATTGTCATCAACTATGGATAAATCACAGAGCGCAGCGTCGGTGCGTAATGGTCCTAATTGTGCCAACCAGCCACGGATTTCAATATTCAGCTGTTCGCGCAGATAACGTTTGGCAATGGCGCCTGCCGCAACCCGCATGGTGGTCTCGCGTGCTGATGAGCGCCCACCACCCCGATAATCTCGAATTCCGTATTTTTTATGATAAGTCCAGTCTGCATGGCCGGGCCTGAACTGGTTGGCAATTTTGCTGTAATCCTTGCTGCGCGCATCGGTATTTCTGATCAGCAATGCAATCGGAGTACCGGTACTGACGTCGTCAAACACACCGGACAGGATTTCCACTGCATCCGCTTCTTTACGCTGAGAGGTATGCCGGGAGCGGCCAGTGGCGCGGCGCTCCAGTTCAGCTTCGATTTCAGTGGCGATAATGGACAAACCAGGCGGGCAGCCATCGATCACACAACCGATTGCCGGCCCGTGGCTTTCACCAAATGTGGTCACTGAAAAAAGTTTGCCGAAAGTGTTACTGCCCATTAGTCATCCTGTGTTGATACCACTGTGTTATATCATGTTGATGGGATTGCAATAATTGCCTGTCGGCAATTAAAACACCATCTCCGCCATGCTCGAATTCCGGCCAAATGAATGCAATCATCGGCAATTGTGTCTGCAACCTCTCGGCACTTTCGCCAATTTCAAGAATCAGCAGACCATCCGGCAACAAATGGCTGCTAGCCTGAAGCAATATTCCGGCGGCATGATCCAGGCCATCCGTACCGCTGTACAAACCTAAATCAGGCTCTGCCAAATATTCGTTGGCCAGCGTCTGCCGCCGTGCGTCCGGCACATAAGGCGGGTTGCTGATAATCAGGTCAAATGATTGGCCTTGCAAACCTGCGAACAGATCAGACTCAACCCATTTGCAGCGCCCGGCCAACTGGTGCCTGCAGGCATTTTCACTTGCCAACTGTAACGCCTGTGGTGAAACATCACTGCCGGTTACCTGACATTCCGGCATGTAATATGCGCAAGCTATCGCAATGCAACCACTGCCGGTACCTATATCAAGCAAACTGTTTACCCGGTCTGCATCCAGCCAGGGCTGGAACTGATTTTCAATCAGCTCCGCCAACGGCGAACGAGGCACCAACACATCTGTTGTCACGTTGAAAGATAAACCGGCAAACCAGGTTGATCCAGTCAGATAAGCGGCTGGTTTACGTGAATTGATGCGCTGCTCAATTAAATCGAAAACTCGCTGTTGCTGGGTAGTATCCAAAACAATATCAGGCAGCGGCTCATGTACCGGCAAATCCAGCGCATGGCAGATTAGCCAAAATGCCTCATCAACAGCATTATCAGTACCATGCCCGAAACATACACCAGCTGTGTCCAGCCGGCTGCCGGCCTGTCGCAATACTTCAGTGATGTGGTGATCTGTGTTCAATATAAAATCAACCCGGATAATTCACTAACGATTTATGATTTTTTTCTAACACCGAATAAGGCCAAATTTATTTGCGAATTAAATATCATCAGCTCACTTAAACCATTGATAATCATGTGTCACTGTTTCATTCATGGTCCGCTTTAGAAAAATATTCTGATTACTGCTGGAGCAACCCGCAATTATACCGGTATGCTATGCCACTAAGTACCTAAATGGAGAACATCATCGATAAGTGGCTGGCTCAATTGCAGCGTGCTCTGCCCCAACATCTGTTAACCCGTGCAGCCGGCTGGCTGGCGACGCGCCGTACACGGTGGGTAAAAAACCTGCTTATAGGTCTGTTCAGCAAGGCTTATCCAATCAACTGGGATGAGTCAAAACATAAAAGCAAACACGACTATGCCAGCTTCAATGATTTTTTTACTCGTGCACTCCGGCCCGATGCCCGGCCTGTACCGGAAACCGATGGTTTAATCAGCCCTTGTGACGGCAACCTCAGCGAGCATGGCCCGGTCACCGATGGGCGTTTATTTCAGGCAAAACGGATTGACTATCCTTTGCATCGTTTGCTCGGCTGTCAAACCGCTGAAGCTGAAATATTTGCCAACGGCTATTACTTCACGGTTTATCTGGCACCGAGTGATTATCATCGGGTGCATATGCCATTGAGCGGTCAACTGACCCGCTGCACGCATGTTCCAGGCCGGTTGTTTTCAGTGTCACCGGGCACCGCTAATCACCTGCCTGGATTGTTCTGTCGCAACGAACGGGTGGCGTGTTGGTTCGAGGATAAACAAAAACAGCCATTTGCCGTGATTCTGGTAGGCGCGATGATGGTTGGAAGCATATCCACTGGATGGCATGGCCGATTTAAACACCGTTCAAGGCAGGCTGCACAAGATATGCCGATACCGGTGGCACCGTTGAACTTTCAGCACGGCAGTGAGCTTGGCAGGTTCCTGATGGGTTCCACAGTGATTGTGGTAACCGCTAAGTCACCGGCAACTTTCAATCCAGAATCCAGTCTTTTAAAAACCAGCCAGACGCTTTAACTGCCCGCCTATTGACCTGGTTGCTGATGAAAGTGCCGCCAGCAGAGTCCCAGCGAAAGCGTCATCAGCAGTAATAATCCTGCAATCAGATACCAGGCGCCTGCCGGTGGTCCACTTGCCTGCCAGATAGCCGCCGGGATATGCACAGCAAATCCTAATGTATATATCAGCAATGCATACCAACTCCATTTTTCACACCGACGAAACGGTAGCCTCACAATCAATATCACCAGCAGACTGCAGGTCACCTGAAAAGCAGCGCCGGTAACCACATGAAACCTGGCGTGCGCAAGCCAACTGGCATCAACCGCATGTTTGGGCAGTGCATCTGCGATTGCCTGAACCAATAACAACACCGCCGCCAGACTGAAAACCCAATAGGCAAATACGATTACACGATTACTGCTATCAATATTCATATTGATGTTCTTAACTCCATCCACGCTGATTATTCAGTGTACCTCACTCACCGGCCAAGATAAGCCGGCCAGCCCAGGCCAGCATCAGTAACACGCTTAATAAACAGTCTCCTCTAAATCACTAACCTTGTAACTTATTGTTTTGCAAAACTTAATTATCAATCAGCGGCTTTTTTAAAATAAAAACCCATCCCATTGAACCTTTTTTCAGCCAGTCATCACCTATAAGCGATTTTATCAACTTGATTTTTAATTTAATTAATTTTGGAGTACATCATGAAATACAAAAATATCGCTTTTTCTGCACTTAGTGCCGCCATGCTGGCAGGCCTTTCTGCCAGTGCTGTAGCCGAAGAGCTCCAGGTACGCGTAACCATTGAAAACATAGCCCCTCAAAACGGAACCTTCCAAACACCTTACTGGGTAGGCTTCCACGATGCCAGCTTTGATACTTATGACGGCAATACACCCGCTTCCAATGATCCGATCCCGGGTTCTGTCGCTATGGAACGTTTGTGTGAAGACGGCAATACCGGACCAATCACAGCTGACTTTGCAACACTGGTGCCTTCGGGCGTCGACGCTACAATTCCTGGCGCCAATGGTGCAGTTGCACCAGGTGAAGTTGTTGCTCAAGTATTTACCCTGGATTCTGATAACCCGGCCAATCAATATTTTTCATATGCATCGATGATCATCCCCAGCAATGATTTTTGCATTGCCAACGGTAATCCAAGAGCACATCAAATTTTTGATGACAACGGCCAGTTTATTGCACAGGATTTCTTTGTAACCGGTGCTCAAACACTGGATGCAGGTACCGAAGTTAATGATGAAATTCCAGCCAATACAGCATTTTTTGGTCAGGCCGCGCCGAATACCGGTGTTGATGAAAATGGTGTGATTGGCACCCTTGGTTCAGACATTGATGCCATTGGTTTCCTGCCTGCCAGCGTAGGCGGAATTCTGGCTGATTCGCGTTTTTCAAATGCTGATTTCCTACTCAACGGCTATACCGCTATCCGGGTTAATTTTGATCTGGTTGATGAGCCTCTGGCAGGCATATTCAGCGGTCCGCTGACCGGCGCCCAGGAGGTTCCACCGGTGGACACCAGAGCAGTTGGTGGCGCTGAGTTTGTGGTTTCTGAAGACGGTACCCAGATTGACTTTGAAGTCATGTTGCGCAACAACATTGTCAGCAATGCCGGCTTACGGGTTGTGACCATGGCACATCTGCATCTGGCACCCGCGGGCAGCAATGGTCAGGTTGTTGTGAATTTACTGGAAGGCATCGATCGGCCAAATATCAATGCGCCGCTGCGCTCGATTACCGGCAGCATAGATACCAGCGGTTTGGTTGGTCCTCTGGCAGGTGCATCTTTGCAAGATCTGATTGTAGAAATGGGCAATGGTAATATCTACGTTAATGTCCATACTGAAGCATTCCCAGCTGGGGAAATTCGTGGCCAGTTAGCAGCTGAGTGATCAACCCTCCGGGGCAGCGGCCACCCATGGGTGGCCGCTGTTTATTAATAGCAATCCAGGTAAACCATCTTTTTAGCAGTCAAAATCCCAAAGCATGAATAATGATTCAAATAACGAATGCGACAGCCATTTGGTTGAACGAATTTGCCAGCACGACAACCATGCTTTTGAGCAGCTTTATTATGCTTATCATGAACGGCTGTACCGCTTTATCTGGCGACTGATTAAAGATAAATCACTGATTGAAGAAGCCTTGAATGACACCATGATGACCGTTTGGGAAAAAGCCCGCAGTTTCAGGAAACAATCCAAAATTTCAACCTGGATATTCGGCATCGCTTACCGCAAAGCAATGGAAACATTACGATCCAATACCAAGGATAAAGCGGAGACTCTGGACTTTGAAGTCCAGGATGAGCACCAAAAACTTAACCTTGATATTCAATCAGAATGGGTTAAACATGCGGTTAATCACCTGCCGTATGAACAAAAGGCGGTTATTGAGCTCACTTACTTCAATGGTTTTTCGTACCAGGAAATTGCAGAAGTCATGCAATGCCCTATCGGCACGGTTAAAACACGCATGTTTCACGCACGCAAAAGTTTAAAGTTAAAACTGGCGGCATGAGATAGTTTAGGAATACTTATGAACAATCAAAAAGACCAACTCAAAACTGCCAGTGAATTGTTACCCTGGTACGCCAACGGTAGCTTGTCGGCATCGGAAACCGCGATGGTTGAAAAGCAACTGGCCGGTAGTGATGAACTGCAACAACAGCTGGCTGCGTTACAACAACTGGCCGTAGGTATACAAGCTAATAGTCCTGAAATTCCCTCGGCAGTTAAATCATTTCGTAAATTACAGGCGGGTATGCCTGTAGCAAATGCTGGGCACAGCAAGTCCAAGCCTTTGGCCGCCGGCAACTGGCTACAGGCCTTACGTGCTCAACTTGAATGGATTCCTGCGCCAGCCCAGGCTTTTGCTGCGATTGCGGTCGCGCTTGTATTGGGTTTGCTGGTTATTGGCAACAGCAGTGAACCACCCAATGATTTTATAACCCTGTCCGACCCGGAAACCATTTCTGCATATGCGGCCGCAGATAGTATTATGATTGCTTTTAATGATCACGGCATTGCCCAAACACACATCAGCCAACTGGCACGTGAAGTTAACGCAGCTGCCATCAGTGGCCCTAATTCCGTCAATGCCTATCAATTGTATTTCGTGGATGCGACACAGAGGGATCAGGCTTTGACTGTTTTGCGTGAAAAAATGGAGTTGCAACTGGTAGAACCAGTGCAGAAATAGATTGATGAAAATTCAGATATCCATGTTCAACAGTATCCTCACATTATTACTGCTGCTTGTTTTTCAGCCCCCCCATGTGGCAGTGGCTGGCGAGCCGATTCAGGAGATATTGATCACGGTAAGCTCAGACAGCGGATCACGGCCGGCGCCGATATTTGGAAATCCAAATGGCTATCGTCACCAAAAACGTGGCAAGTATGCGCTGCGGATAGGTGATGAATTACTGGTTGACCGGATTGCCAGCCGTTATGATTTGCAGCGTGTAATAGGCTGGCCGATTCGTCCGCTTGGCATATATTGCGAAGTATTAACGGTGCCTGACGGAACAGACCTGCAATCTCTGCTTAGCAGTATGAGTGATGACCATGATATTGAATCGGTTCAGCTGCTAAACGAATTCAACGTTCAATCCGATGCACACTTTTATAACGACCCCTATTTATCCCTGCAATACAGCCTGACAGACCTGAATGTTGTTGCCAGCCATCTGTACACCATGGGAACCGGCATAAAAATCGCTATTATCGACTCAAAGATAGACAGTGCTCACACAGAGTTACGCAACAGTATCGGCAGCAATCAGGATTTCATCCTCAACTCTCGCAGGGCTTCTGGCGAAAAGCATGGAACTGCCGTTGCCGGTTTAATTGCAGCCAAAGGCAACAATGACCTGGGTATCGTGGGTATTGCTCCTGGTGCAACCTTGCTGGCGTTGCGCGCCTGTGCACACCGGCAAAACAACGATAAAGCCACATGCAATACTTTCACCCTGGCACAAGCCCTGACGCATGCCATAGAAAAGCAGGTCAAAATCATCAATTTAAGTTTATCCGGCCCTGAAGACCCCTTACTTTCGCGATTAATTAAAAAAGCCAATGAAAATGGCATTGTCGTAGTAGTTGCTGCCGGTGATAGTGCATCAAACACCAATTTCCCTTCCAATATGAGCGAGGTGATCGCAGTCCAGACGAGCGGCCAATATGACCCAAGATCAGTCATCTTTGCACCCGGCAAAGATTTACTGACCACCAGCCCGGGAAATGGCTTTGAATTTGTTACCGGCAGCTCTTTTGCTGCCGCTCAAGTTACCGGCCTGCTGGCCCTGCTATTGCAGGCAGCCCCTGATATGCAACCGGACGAAGCCAAAGTGATGTTATTGAAAGCATCCAGGCATGGACAGCTTGACGCATGTTCTTTGCTATATTCCATGCAGCCGGACAGCCGTTGCGCCAACAACAGCCTGGATCGAACTCAAGCGATTAAAATGACTTCGTCAAGCTGACCACAAAATGATCATCAGCTAACGGCTGTAGACGACCGGCGTGGCCAAAACTGAGGTATTGCCGAAAATCCAATGAAAAGCTTTTAACCAGAAAACTCAAACCAACATCCATATATTCATAATTTGAACCAACAATAGTGTCGGTTCGTGCTATCCCGAATGTCCCACTGGCGACCAGATAAGACGATAATGGCTGGAACATATTCAGTTCCACATATTGAGCAAAATCATCTGTGATATGTTCGTTCTTGGTCAACAAATACGTCAGGCTGATATTAAAGGGTAAATGCAGGGAAGCACTGCCCTCAAAGTAGTCACCACTAAAACTCCCACCTACATATTCATGATAAGCAAACTGTCCCTGCCAGCTAATAGAATCACTGATTTCGCCAAAATAACCGGCATGCAGCGTATATTCAAAATCTGCGCTGTGGTCAGCAAATGGGCCAATCCCTGGATAATTTGCCGTTACCAGATTAAAGCCGACAAACAATGACTCGCCCTGTAGTTCACCACCATAGCGAATGGATGGGTTGTTGGTACTGCGTGTCAAACCGCGAATATAGTAATCAGTGGATGCTGTGGCACTGTGGTTATAATTAATTTCAGCCAAGGCCGGCAGCATATTCCACAGTTGCAATAGACACACCATAACAACAGGCGTTAACTGCTGGAAATGTTTTGTATACCGTTTCCGGGTTCGATCGAAATGCTGATTCATAAGACTATAGTTTAGCGCGTCATAGCCAACAATTCTGCCCATCTGCAGCACTTCCATAACAACGCAGGAAACCTATATCTGCATAAGTTCTCCGGTCACCCTGGCCAAACCGTGGCATCATTTTCTTATCTTCAACCAATAAAAAAGCCCGCTTCGCGGGCTTTACTGGCTGGGGGAGAGGGATTCGAACCCCCGTTGGCGGAGTCAGAGTCCGCAGTCCTACCACTAGACGATCCCCCAATCCGGGGTTATCGACGGTTGTCCGCCGCTTAACGTTTCGAGTATTGGGTGGCTTTACGGGCTTTATGCAGGCCGATTTTCTTACGCTCAACTTCACGTGCGTCACGGGTCAGATAACCGACCTTGCGCAATGATGGACGTAATTCCTCATTGTATTCGAGCAACGCCCGGCTAATGCCAAGACGGATTGCGCCGGCCTGACCGGAGATACCACCACCTTCGACACTGATCTGAATGTCAAAACGATCGTTCAATTCAGTCAGTTCCAATGGCTGGCGCACAATCATGCGAGCCGTGTCACGACCGAAGAAATCATCGATATTGCGCTTATTGATCATAATTTGACCTTTGCCGGGACGCAGATAAACACGTGCGCTGGAGCTTTTACGCCGGCCGGTACCATAAAAAAATTCGTTTGCCATAACGATTCAATCCGTCATTTATTAGTAGTAAACTGCAGCGCAACCGGTTGCTGCGCGGCGTGTGGATGTTCTGGACCTGCATACACCTTCAGCTTGCGGAACATAGCCCGGCCAAGGCGGTTTTTGGGCAACATCCCTTTCACTGCATGCTCGATAGCGCGCTCCGGATGGGTGTCCAACACTTTTTGCAGGTTCATTGATTTCAGATTGCCGATATAACCGGTAAAACGGTGATACATTTTGTTCGCCAGTTTGTTACCGGTTACTGCAATCTTTTCCGCGTTGACGATCACGATGTAATCACCGGTATCAACGTGCGGCGTAAATTCGGGTTTATGCTTGCCACGCAGGCGGCGTGCAACTTCAGTGGCCAAACGGCCTAAAGTCTGCCCATCAGCATCAATCAAGCACCAATCGCGCTGCACATCTTGAGGCCGTGTACTGGGCGTACTGGCGGTAAAAGTTCTCATTCCTATTGCTTCCTGAAATCGATCAGATTTGCTGGTTGGATTTCGGCCAACCAAAGAGCGGGAATGTTACTAGAGAAAAGCGCCTTATGCAACCATTTTGAAGGCATAAATCAATACCTTATCAAGGTATTTCAACAGCCTGGGCCACCGGTGAAAACCTGACTTTGACATCCCGGCGGCTGGTGATCAAGAAAAAACAGTCAAGCGCCCGGGGTTATCCATGGAATTTTTATATTTTAAGCCGCTCCACAGGTTTGCCGGCGATGATGTGCTGGTCGATAATTTCATCAATATCCGCATGATCAATGTAGGTGTACCACACCTCCTCTGGATACACGACCAGGGTTGGCCCCAACTCACATCGATCCAGACACCCAGCCTGATTGATACGCACTTTACCCTCACCAGACAAACCCAATTGTTTGATCCGGTGCTTAGCATAGTCACGCGCTGCCTGTGCCCCAAAATTGGCACAGCAAGGCCGCTCGGCATCCGGATCGCGCTGATTACAGCAAAAAAATACATGTTTGTCGTAATAAGGCATTAATGACCTGGCTTGTTTTTGAAAACCTGAAGCATTATAAGTGAACCATGAACAGAATTGATCAATTACTGACACAGATCGGGAACGGGTTGCAAATTGCCCTTGGCCCCTCACCTGCGCATTCACGTCGCACACCTGCCGTCAGTGAAGACAAATTGAGCAACGATACCGATAAACGCCATGCTGCAGGTCTGATGCGCATCAACCACACCGGTGAGGTGTGTGCGCAGGCGCTGTATTCCGGACAAGCATTTGCCAGTCGCAACCCTGATATTCAATCCAGGATGCAACAGGCCGCTGATGAGGAACTGGACCACCTGGCCTGGTGCTCACAGCGGCTGGAGGAACTCGGCAGTCAGCCTTCCCGCCTAAATCTTGTGTGGTACTGCGGTTCATGGTTAATGGGAGCCACCGCCGGATTGGCCGGCGATAGCTGGAACCTGGGCTTTCTGGAGGAAACCGAGCGTCAGGTAGAAGCTCATTTGGGCCAGCACATGGATAAACTACCAGCAGCAGATAATCGCAGCCGGGAAATTGTTGCCCAGATGAAACTGGATGAAGCTCAGCATGCTGAAATGGCCAGAGAATCCGGCGCCAGCCAGCTGCCTGAGTCAGTCAAATCTGCAATGGCATTCAGCGCTAATATCATGAAACAGATCGCATATCGGATATAGACACTTCACACTATTTCGTTCACCAGACTCACCCAGTCACTTCTATATTAATCCGCCGCCGTATAGGCTTTAGTGCAATCTCAACGATGCCAATAGCAAACTGAATCCTGTAAACTTCAGCTTCGGTGATCGTTAAATAACAAAAATGACAGAACCTCTGGATATGACTCCCCGGTCACATCACAAGCGAAACTGAGGTTTGATAACTGGAGAACCGTCCATGCGGAAACAACTTGGTGTCAGCAAGTTACCCAGTAAATTTTTATTTTTCTTTGGCTTGATATTTTTTCTGGCCGGTATGGCTGTTGGTGTATTCGCCGTTATGCAGCTGTATGGCTGGATTGCTTCCGGCAACTGGGATCAGGTGCCCATGACAATTGTATCTACCGACCTGGAAGTTCACTACGATGATGGCTCCACCACCTATCAAACCGTTGCACAATACCGTTATACCTATAACGGTCAACAGTATGAAAACGACCGGGTATCGTTTAGTGCCGGGTCTGATAACATCGGCAGTTTCCATGAAGATACTTATGCATTGCTGCGCCGGCACCTGAACGGCGAACCGTTCATCGGTTACGTCAATCCGGAGCATCCGGAAAAATCCGTCCTGATCCGCAAAATGCGCTGGGGAATGTTCGCCTTCACCTTGCTGTTTCCAGTCCTGTTTGGCGGTGTCGGGTTCGGAATCATGGCGTTTTCTTATTTCGGCGGGAAAACCCAACAAAAACAGCAAAAAATCATTCAGGACAAGCCGGAGCGACAATGGCAGGCCGCCAAACAATGGCATAGCAATCGCCTGGAATGCAGTAACAAAGGCCTGATGTGGTTCGCACTTATCTTTGCAATTATCTGGAATCTGATCTCGCTGCCGATCCTTTTTATTGTGCCCGGCGAAGTACTGGACAAGGGTAATTATCCAGCCTTACTGGGTTTATTGTTTCCAGTGATTGGGGTTGGCTTGATCATCTGGGCAGTGCGGTCGGTTCGCAAATGGCGGAAGTTTGGCCGATCAGCGTTTGTCATGAACCCATTTCCTGCGCATCCAGGCGGTATTGTGAGAGGTACCCTGGAATTGCAATCACCATTGGATACCCAAGAACTCCAGGCCCGCTTGAGTTGTATCAGGAAAGTGACCACCGGTAGCGGAAAAAACCGTTCCACCCGGGAAACTTTTTTGTGGCAGGACGAACAAGTCGTACCGATTTTTCCACAACAAAAGCACCATGAATTCGGATTCAGACTCAATCAGGATGCGCGACTATCCGATGACAGCAATTCATCCGATCAATTATTATGGAGAATCGATTGCAGCGCAGATGTCCCCGGGGTCGATTTTTCCGCCAATTTTGAAGTCCCGGTAATCGCCGGCCAACCTGATGAACAAACCATCCTGGCTGCCGAACAACTGACCCAACAGCAAACCAGACAAGCCAGATTGACCGATGCCTGGAAAGAAACCGGTGTACAGGCGGGTAACCAGGGTGGCTATCCGAGCTATCTGTTCGCTGCAGGTCGCAATAAGGGTGTAGCTGCATCATTGGGTATTTTCGGGCTGATATTTACCGCTGTAGGTGTCGGTATCGGCTATTTTGGTGGTGCCTGGATTTTTGGTGGCATCTTCGCACTGTTCGGCCTATTGATGTTGTGGGGCATGTTGTACTACTTGCTCCATTCCACAGAATTTATCGTCAGGCCAGATCGCCTGGAAGTCACCAGTGGCATGCTGTTTAAAAAGCGCCACGCATACCCGGTATTCTCGATTCAATCCATAGACTTAAAGTCGGGCTCAAGGGTGGGCAGCAAGCAATACTGGAGCATTATTTTAAAGACATCATCCGGGCAAACCGGGGGTTACGGTGGTTATAAACCAGATAAAGCCCGCAATGTCACCCTGGCCTCAGACATTCCCAGCCGCAGGGCTGCGCAGGCATTGATAGATAAAATCAAGCGGGAATGCGGTCTGGATAAATAGCCACCGCAACATCCAACCTAGCAGATGGATTTGATACCGCTTTGCCACACCATACAGTGCTGGTTTTGAGACCTAAAGTAATGGGTGCCTATGATCCTATTTTCTGGTCAATGCTAATAACTCACCCGAGATTTGAGTAATCAAGAGCACATCATTGATCGCTTCAATGACTACTTCCGCTTGTGACTCGGCTTCTGCCCTACTTTGCTAGTAAATAGAGGTTCACACATTGAAATCTGCCAGGAATCAAACTTCTGGTGACTCTTTTTTGTCCTGTCATTTGACAGCCGACAACGGCAATTGGTAATTCGTCAGCCTCACAATAAGGTGTGATTTCCCCTCGGATGCCCAATTGTCTAAAGCACTTAAGAACTGACCCAACGCCACGCGCCAATACCAGATGAAAAGAATAATGGGTATCTGTGTTTTTCCTTTACTCATTGACCTCCCTGAATAAACATCATCAGGTACGATGTTGCGCCTCGATCATTCGCTTTTATGAGCGAAAGTTATGGGTGTCTACTCTCTTCTCCCTTGCCCCAGATCAACAAAGAAAACTGCCATGCGATCTCAAAGCACAGAGCTACATTTGCGTGCCAATCAGCCGACAGCATACGAAACCCCTCGAGCCATCAACCAATAGGTTGATGGCAAACTATGAATCTATCTAGGGAGGCACGTTGTAGCACGACCAGCACCAGTTATAAATGACAGTGTCAACAGCGCCTGCCTGTCGCTGAATGCCAGGCAAAGCTCTGCCAGCGTTGCTGCCCAAGCGCGACAAGTCTACATGCAATATACCTGCCTGCGTTTGATAGCCGCGATCTAACATAGCAGCATTGTGGTTGCTAGACAGCGCACCGTGATCTCCATGCAGGCCTGTGATATTTACTATAGGTCTGCGTCCATATATGCGAAATTGTGCTTTCCCATCGAGGACAGTTGTTTTGGAGAATGAAACGACCTTGTTAGTATTAGGAAGCCTGTCAAATAGTCCTGGCATTCTTCGGAAGCCTCCTGCTCTCGTGGCCACCAAACCTGCGGTGATTGCACCGTAAATCCCCCGGGCTGTCGTAGCCACCCACGCACCTCCGGTGACTACTGCAGTCACTACAGCAAGTCCTCCAGTACCTTTACCGTATCCCTGCATAATATCCTGTCCAGGATGCCCAACCTCGCGGTACCTTGCACCAGGTCCGCCACAATCCGAACCAAACGTTGTAGCGCAAACGATACCATCCCCAAATGCAGTCCAGCCATTGAGCGCATTCTGAGCGAATCGACGCAAGGTAATACCCGGTACCTTCGGATCAGTCGGCCCTGGGGTTGGCTCGGCCCCATCACCACCCGGACCTGCCGGAGGTGAAGGACGATCACCAAGATCTGTCCCACCAACATCACCTGGATGAATGGGATCCAATGCTCCACGACCGCCGCCGAACAGGCCTCTCAAGATATCGAAGAGTCGTGGTAAGACATCTGAATAGGGATTAAATAGATCAACAAACCCTCTGAAATTAGGATTTTGCGCGAAACCATATAAATCTGCCCAAGATAAAGTGCCACCGTCAGCGCTGAGCCCGGTTGGATCCACATACCTCACAGGGTTGTTCGCCGCGTACCCATACAGACTCCACGATGATGGATCGCCGGCGGGATCGGGTTGCATGAATCGCCCCCACCCACTGAAATAGTTTCTTGCTCTCATATCATGAAGCAGACCATCTCCATCATTATCGGGACGAACACGCACCAGCTGATGTCCGGTGAAATCAACCGTTTCGTCATAAGTGCCTGACGACGCTAACTCAGCGCCATGTGGATACCGTTCTCGCTCCGCACTCCAGCCGCTTGACCCCTGAGTGAGCAGCCTGGGACTGCCAAGGTGATCGAGACGTAGGAATGTCTTTTGCCCGTTAGTGCTGCTACTCCCGTTCTCGACAGCTCTTTGTCCTGCAAAATAGAAATAGTCTTTATAAGATCTGGTTCTGGAGCCCGGGTTCTGGAGGTCTTGTACATATCGAAACTCCCGTAACAAACCTCCACCGGGCCCGTGATGATAGATGATTCTGCCATCTCTGAATTCGGATCGATCAATCATTCCGACGCTGTTATCGTTGGCATCATATACCGTAATCGTTTGACCTATATAACTAAGCCCCGGATTCGCCGGGTCAGTATGATCACTGGTTGCAATCTGTCTATTGAATACATCATAGCTGAGATACAAATTACCGCTTTGGATAAGATTCCCGGATTCATCATAAGAAACAGGTGCTCCTCCAAATTCATCAATTCGGTTGTTAGAACTGTTTAAGGTGTAGTTTGTCGCCAAACCGGTGCCGGTTGAATCGGTGATATTGTCGAATATGTCGTAGCTGTACGTTTCATTGACACCTGACTTGACAAAAGATGTCAGCCGGCTTGATTTATCATATGTATACAATCTTGTACCGTCACTGCCTCCGGCCATGGACACTATATTTCCCACGGCATCGTAATTGTAATTACCTGACTGCCATAGAGTTGTAGGGCCTTTATTGTCCTTGATCGTAATAGACTCAAAACGGCCTATGGCATCGTATGTCATTTGGTCCACACCTACCAAAGAGCCATTATCATAAAACTCAATCGTTTCGAGTTTCCCATCAGGGTTGTATACAGGTACAAACAGGTTTTGACCGCCGGTTGCATCACCATCAGTTACAGATGTCAGAACGCCGTAGTTATAGCCATGACGAACGTGCCTGTTTGGATACGAAATACCGGTGCAATCCCCGCTAATACATTGAGGATAAACAATCCTGTTCACCTTGCCCTCATCGTCGTAAAACATGGAATTGAGTGATTCATGAATGACAGTATCGTTGACCGCTATTTCAAGTAATTTGGAGTGCAACGCACCATCCGCGTTATATGTATAGTCTGTGGTAACTTTAATTGTTGTCGGCAGCTCAAAATAACTATAGGTATTGACCGGGTCATAGTAGTTGTAGCGCACTGATTGTTCGATCTCTCCAGTGACCGGATCATAGTCAAAAGTTTTCCACACACGGGTACCCTGTTTTACGCTGGTTACCTGACCTGACTTATTACGATGGATTGTAAGAGTGTGACCACCGGAACTGATGCTGGTAATGTTGCCCCTGGAGTCACGCCGATAGGTAGCATCTCCAAACTCCGGCACCGTCTCTTGAAACATAAACCCTCGCGGATCCATATGCCGAACACGGGATTGACTGGGTCCACTATCGTTATATCGTTTAACCTCGGCAACTAAATTGTCTTGTTCTCCCCAAACACTCACTTCGTGGTCCTTGAGACTACTGGTTACCTTCATGCCTAAAGGCTTTTGCGCATTAACAATTTCCACATCCTGCCCATCGACATTCTGCTGAACCAATCTAGTCCAATCGGAACGTGCACCATTGTAGCTATAATTTTTTTCGTTTCCTGCCGGGTCAGTTTCAGCTAACACACGTCCTAAGCTGTCATAGCTCAAAATTTCTGCTGAAAGAGCCGGATCAAAACCTATCACCCCCTGCTGAGTACTTACTGAGCTAAGGCGTCCCCGTGAGTCATACGAAAGTGTTTGCTGGAGCCAGTCTGTGCTGTTCAGTTTGGCCTTTGTTTTCACCGGTTCACCAAATTCATTCCAAAAGCTCTCAGATACCGCCAGCTCTCCTATATCATCTGTCTTAACGGTTACTTCGCGTCGACCGCCTGCTGACTCAAGGTTGTAAGTCGTTTGCTGATTGATGTGTTCATCGGACAAGTTGGTAACCCTGCCCATCAGGTCATACTCAAAGTCGATACACTTGTTGTTGAAATCGCAAGACTGCGCAACCCTTTGGGTATGCTGATTGATTGTCAGGTTCTTAAGATAAGGCCCCGTTCGATTACCGTTGGCGTCCTTGTACCATGCTTTGTCATTAACGCCGTAGGAATAGGAGTACCCAAGTTTATATTCAGCGTTATTCGTGCTTGTGCAAACTGAGCTTGTACTCACGCTGCTTCCGAGGGTGTCCCCACCATAAAATACCACCTCTGAAACGAATCCATTAGAATTTGGGGTAAACTCCCGGACAAGGTCTTGAGGATGGCGATCCCCCAAAGGAAAACCCAATGAGGTATTCGGGGTTTTACGTACCCGCACACAATTTAAGAACCCGGTACTAGGATTGAAATCGTATTCCGTCAAAGTGGCATAGACCTCAGGCCATATGAACGCCCCGCCACCAGTGCCATCACCAAAACTCGTGTATCTGAAGTTGATCAGATCCAAAATCTCCGGCCCACTCGTGGGGAAAGGCAGATAGTTTCGTTCATGGGTGATTATCCCTGCATCTGGACCATGCATTGAGATGCCCGTGACATAGTCGCCGTAAACATATTCGACTTGAATATCACTGGACTGTCCATTGGTAGGATCACCAATGTAGGTAGAGACAGTTTCTGTCTCGAACACACCTATGTCTTTGTATCCTGAATTTAGGGTTGAGGAAGAATTAACACCGCTATCGCCGTAAGTAATGGCAGTAGAATGCGCAACTTTTGAGTAATCCGATACACATCGCTCTCCATTTCTACTCAGAGGCCCAAACAACTGCCCGTTCTCACCCGCACAAGCCCAGCCATCCCAGAATGAGTTACGTTTAACTATGTGTGAAAGGAAATTCTGAGTGAGCAGCCTACCACTCGTTGGTCTTGTCGATTCTGTTCGTCCGCAAGTGGCTGGATGATCAGCGAGACATTCCCAGGTTTCAGTGGAAAGATACAAATTCCCTGATCCGTCTGAACGCGCAAGCGCTTCATTACGTGTCACTGGTAATCCGTGATACTCATTTCTCCAATTGCCGGATGCCGGAACCTCTTGATCGTAGCGGGTTACGTTGTGATAGAAGACATTCATGATGGCTTTCCCATCATCGTTTTCCCGGTTCATAATGGATGTTTTTACCACGTTGTGCCGGTTACACATCGGACCTGCATCGTGCGGAGGGCTCTTTCGTTCCTCAAGCACAGATGAAAAATCGCCATAACCAATCGTCGTACCATTTTTTGCTTTTACAACGCGGCTGGTTACACCGGTATGTCTACTGAAAGGGTTACCCTGTTCGGCTCCTGTATTGCAATTTGTAGGCATTTTGTAGATGTCGTCATAGACATATTCGATTTGCCTGCCGGTGGGAAACCTGACTCTACTCAGAGTCCCCGCCTTTTTATCGCACTGTGTCCCGGCATTGATATTGGACCCATCATTGAAATTGTGTAAAAACTGATAAACACCGGCTGTTGTATGTTCAGGCCCCCTAAGCTCTTTGAGAATTGGTACCGACAGGCCCATAATTTGATCATTAATCGCCGCGGTTGAGCCTTGGGTTGTCGGACAACCGCGAACGATTTGTTCGTGATCGTAAACCAGCCAGTTGAACTCTTGCTCAGGCTGCCAGCGATTAAAAATCACGTGCCTGACAAGTTGAAATAAATCACCCCACTCCAGACTTGACGGGTCATGAGGTGCCCCTCCTGATTCCTCACCGTTTTCCCAAAACTTCACCTCATGGAGCCGGCCGTCGCTGTCTGTGATAGACCAGGCATATTGATCATATGAAATATCAACCCAATTCCCAGAGCGATCCTCCATCTTTGTCAACAACCAGCATTCCGATGCGCCACAATCGTTCGAGAGTTTTAGCTGATGACTCTCTACCCTCAGAAACGTGTGTCTGGTGCCATCAGGAAAATAGATATAACGAAAGCTTGGCGAGCTTGGATTTTGTTTCATCCTGATGTTGTTACCATTTTTTGTGTGGTGATAGGCACCTTCGTTTTCCACATCTTCATACAAGTAATGTTTAGAACCATCTGGCGCAATGTACAACCAGGCGTGATACGGGTCATAGCTTGTATTCGGCCAGGTGTCATACACGCTGGTTGGTGTATCCGGGTTATCAATAGTGGCGCGGTTTGGATATAACTCGCCCATCGTTACCTGCCAACCCAGTCCGGCGTTGGTTGTTGCATGAGGCACAGCCATAGCGTAGCTTGAACCATCAATGTCAATTGGTACTGAATCCCACGCTTTGGCGTTATAAGTCAGCATCACCTGATAACCCAGGCTTGGCCCGACTGAGTAAGATCTGCCAATAGGAATGCTCGCAATGAGGTTGCCGTTGAGGGTATTAATATTGTCTATACTGCCCAATCCAAAGTTATTGGGGTTGGACGTTCCCCGTTCTTCCCCGCCCAAGACTCCGTCACCTCCACCGAGTTCGGCTGTTAACGAATCGATCGTACTTCCACAATTACCCGAAGGGCATTCAGATAAAATCGTAGCACCCTCTCTGAGAGCAACTGAACGATTGAATGTGATTGTCTTGGGACCTTGAACGTCACCAGAAAAAGCCAGCGCAATTTCAGCGTTACCAACCGTTACCCGTTCAAATCCGAAAGTACGTGTTACAAACTTTCCCGGTTTAATCGAGTAGTCCGTCTTATTGATACACCATTGATTAAGACGTTGACACGTTCCACCTCGAGATCCGGCATGCCAGGGCTGGTCGAGGTCAATTCCCGTCACCGTGCCACTTATCGGCGTTGTTCCGGTGTTGATTAATTTGACAATGATTTCTGCGTTCGGAGAGGGAAGTTCAGGCACTAACGATTGTGTGCCGAAATCATAAACTGATCCGTCCCGGTAAACTCCACCTTCTATCTTGATTTTCAAAGAGCCTAGCGCTTGACTGCCAAGCACAAGGCCTGATTGAGTCAGTAATACTAGAAGCAAAAATTGAACCTTGATCGCTTTAATCATCTTCTCTTTCCTCGGGGTTGATCTGCACTAGTCAGCTGGTGGAGTGACTTATGCAAGTCAAATTGGTGGCCTGTAATCAGCTCGAACGGATTGGTCACCGCTCCGCCGTGCAACTGGATCACTGCCAATTCGCAGGATCCTTCGTCTTTCTCTCTCGATGCAATTTGATGGCTGGTATTCATCGGCAAATTCGATGATGATGCTTAATAAGGATGGTAATATAATCCTGATTTTGGTTCAACGAATAACATGTGGCGACAGTAAAACCCATATATGGGACAATTAAACTGGATGATTTGAGATTGTTCGCTGCCGTAGCTGCGGAAGACAGCTTTGCGGCAGCTTGCAGGAAAATCAGCGTTCCCAAACAGACGCTGAGTCGCCGAATCGCCTCGTTGGAAGAATCTCTCGGAGTCAGACTTCTGCAGCGTACAACACGCCGGATGAAGCTAACTGATGCAGGGGCGGCGTTCGCCAAGCGGTGCCAAGAAATAGTGACGCAAACGGAAGACGCCATTCGGTCAATAAATGACACCCAGGAAAAACCAAAGGGTTGTTTGCGAATCACAGCGGACCCGGTTTTCGGCGAGGCTTTCTTATCCGAGATCATCGTTGAATACGCTATTCGCTACCCGAATGTCGAGCTAGATGTTGTGTTTACCCGGCGACATGTTGATCTGGTCTCGGAAGGCTTTGACATTGCTTTTCGAGTCAGCCATAGCCCTTGCGCGGGGCTGACTTCTAGAGTTGTCAAGAGCGTCGGGCTCGAATTCTGTGCTTCCCCGGCCTACCTTGCTGAACACGGTGTGCCGTCAACTCCCGCGGACCTTTCCAAGCATTCTTGCATTCTTGTTGTTTTGGAAGGAACGTCCATGCGTTGGCCGTTTCGATCATCGCCCAACGGTCGCGGTGTGGATATGATTTCGGTAACGGGGCGACTGCGATTCACCGATTTATCAATGGCCCATCAAGCAGCGCATGCAGGTCTGGGGATCGCCATGTTTCCAGAATTTGTATGTGCTGAGGACATTAAGGCTGGTCGCCTGGTTCCGGTGCTAGGTGATTGGAGGATCAAGGGTGCGCAGGTTTCAGTAATTTATCCGACCAATCAATTTCTATCTCCTCGGGTTCGCAGGTTCTTGGAAATTGTTGACGAAAAGCTGGTGTCGATGCCCGTTTCAGAATGAAACACCCTAAGTTTAGACACCCATTACTCGTATTATAAAGTTGAGGTGAATATGTCCGCCTCCTATAAGTCCATGCCCCTTCAAGGCGTGATCAAAAAAAGTTATGGGTGCGTGAATTCTCATAATAACCGCAACACTTGAATATTAATAAAAGAGCCAGTGCCGGTAGAATCGGAAGCTCTCACACCAAGGATTCAAGTGTTATGACAATAACGTACCGACAACTGACTCTACAACAACGATATCAGATTCAAGCGCTACTGGCTGCTGATTTGTCTCAAGCTGAGATTGCTCGGCAATTGGGTTGCCATCGCTGTACTATCAGCCGAGAGCTAGCGCGTTGTCCCAGCCACCATTACTTGGCAAAGCGAGCCCAAACAGCCAGCGATGATCGGCGTAGCCTGGCGGCTAAACAAACCCGATATGATCCAGTTTTATGGCGGCTGATCTGCACAGGATTAAAACGCTATCTGAGTCCTGAAATGCTTGCTCATCGGATGTTGTTAGAGGGTGCTGAGCTGCAAGTATCAACCAGTACGATTTATCGCTGGTTACGCTGGGACTGGATCAATGGTGGACAATGGTATCAGTACTTACAACGTGCTTATCGCCCCTACCGACGTCAATATGGTGCCCGTTCATGGCGGTCTCGGTTTGATGGTCGCAAATCGATACATGATCGCCCCAGTGCTGTTGATCAACGTAGCCGATGCGGTGACTGGGAAGGCGATACGATGTATGGCAAGGGCGGTCATTTAGTGACGCTGGTCGATCGTCGTTCACGATACTTCATGGCCAGAAAGGTGCCATTACGAACCAAACAAATCACGGCTGATCGCATTGTCAACATGCTGCGTGGCCAGCCTGCGCACACTTTGACAGTGGATAACGGTGTGGAATTTGCAGATCACGCTGGTATTGAAACAAGAGCGAAAACAGATGTGTATTTTGCCGATCCTTATGCGTCTTGGCAACGAGGCAGCAATGAGAATGCTAACGGTCGCTTACGGCGCTTTATTCCACGATCAACTGACCTAAGCAAGCTTAGTTCGCAAAAACTCAGACGCATTATTGAGCGATTAAATAAACAGCCAAGGAAGTGCCTTGGCTGGAGATCACCTTATGAGGTTTATAATAATGTGAGTGTTGCACTTATTCTGTGAATTCACGGTTGCTTGTTTATTAACTGTTGTACTTTATTAAATGCGCTTATGTAATCCTGGGTCCCGCGATACGCATGACTAAAAAAGCATTGATCAAGATATAAATTTTTCTTCTCTATTTTCGGAAGTTGAATATGCTCTTTGTAGTTGCAGTTGAAGCATCTGCGCGTTAGACGAGCGCCAGAAATAATTACGTTTCCATAGGATTCATTTGAATTGCATTTGGGGCAATGACCGGTATGTTGGCTGATATACATCCTTATTCCACAATGATTATCCTGTATTAGAATATTTCTCCAATTTACAGTAGTTTAAATAAATACCTTATAAATCAGCAGTAAACAGCAAGTATCGATTATAAAAATGATCGCCTATCTGTTGCGACCCCTAGGTGTTGCAACAGACGCTGGGCGTTGGCGTGTAATTGTTTGATCGTCTGGCGTTGATGATTAGCCTTGAGCCCTTCCAGGCTTCTACGTTTCGTTGTTGAGCGATCAGGCGCGTAGGCTGCGCCTGAATCATTCACTTTTTGTGGACGGGAGTTATGGGTGCCCGAACTCTTCGTTAGTTATAAGTGTGCATGTGCTTGTGCTAATAGCAAATTTAAATTTAGTCCCTTCTACTGTCTCACCAGAGATCAAGTTACCATTTAGGCTATACGTTTCAATCATGTCATCATATATCTGTGACCATTTTTCTTTTCCAGAATAAGACAAACCCACAAATCCAATTTCATCTTGAATAACAAAACCGTCATCATTGAATAAAACAAATTCATGGAATATTGTTGGCGTTTGATATGTGAAAATTAACTTGCCCATATCTAAGCTATAACCTGAAAGTCTATCACTCACACCAACGACTGCCATATTCTTGCTGATATAAAGCTGCGGTGACAAACCAACATCAGAAAAACCGATAGGTATAAAAATATTATTTTCAACAGCTATGTATCCCCATGTATTCGACTCATCTGCTATAGAAGTCTCAAAAACCTTTCCATCTAGACCAATTAACCTGGCTTCCAAGTCGTTACGAGAATCACAATTAACCCAATTAACATTATCCATAAGCATCACTTTGCAATTATTGTAATCACTTTTCCACCTTGCTCTACAAACTGAATCTTTGATCCAGTTCCTGTTACACCAGGTAAAAAGAATTCTCTTAAGTTACTTCCCGGAGCTTTACCAGGACCAACTATAGACGAGGGATCATTAAATGCTTCATTAAAGCGCCGTTTTACCTCGGCTCGATTTGTCGGAGTATCTGCAATACCAATACGGTCAGCATTGCCTCGCGCTCTTTTAACATTCTTAGGATTTGCTGGATTGATATTTTTATTGAATAGGAAATCAAGCTTTCTCCCAAATTGAAGCTCGCTTGCACCCTTTGCAGCCTTACTGCCTCGAATAAACAACCCCGCACCAGCTATCGCGATAGCCCCAGCATTCCCATCATCTATGGCCTGTGAAAGCTCTTTAGCTGGAACGATAATAAAATTGGTCAGCACAAATAATGAAAAATCATCATCCCCAGTATTACTTATATGCCTTTCAGCTTGCTCGAGCCCATCAGCTATTTGCCCAAAGAAGCCCGGCTCCTTCTCTACTTCTGTGCCGCCATCACCTCCAGCAATATCTACCGGGTCAGGCGCATTCCTTTGTCTAATGCATTGAATACACGCAAAGGTTTGATCTAATCCGGCTCCATTCATCTGATCTTTGGCGTTCAAATTGTTTGCATCACTGCGTTCTACTTGCCCGCCTAAATCAGCAATATTAGTACCCTTATTTGTCTTGCCTTCGGTTCCTTGGGCACCATTGCGTCTATTGGCACGCTCATCAGGGTTGCCTTCTCTAAGTCTTGATCTACCACCGCCACAACGGGTATCAATGTAGCAACTATCAGAACTAAACTCTGATATATATCCAGATGGATCAGTACCCGCCATCGGATTATTCATAATATATGAATAAGGGTTTAAGCTTTGGCTGTTTTGAGGTGCTTGAATAAACGGATCAACTGACAGGAACCTCCCCAGGTTGTAATCATAAGCCCGCCCATTCATATGAATAATATCCGCCCCATTCAAATGCTCGTGGCCAGTATAACCCCGGGTGGTTTCGTCAAAGCCATTCAGGTCACCATCCGGGTTGGTGCTATCATCCCAGTTTTCTTCCCTGGGTTTGCCAAACGGGTCAAAGCCTCTGCCGCTGCCTGATACTTCCAGCCCAGCCTCATCAGTAATACTAACCACACTGCCTAACCGGTCTTTGTGCAGATAGGTGATGCCGGTGTTATTCGGGTCGGTGATGTCGACATTGAACAAAGCGTAGTTACCAATATACAACTTGAATTGGGTGCTGCCTTTCTGCTCAAACATTTTCCCAACATACAGCGTGTTGCCATCCTGGTTGTCTTCCTGGTAGTAACGCTGGTCTTCGCTGTCATACCAGAACTCATGGGTGTTGACGCCACGGGTTATTCTGAAGGGTTTGTTGGTGTGATCGTATCGGATTTCCAGGCTGCCCTGGTGGGTTTGGCCACAGGTTAGGTTGCCGTTATCGTCATAGCCGTAGCTGTAACCGTCTGCCTGAGTCACTGCATTAGGACCGGCTGCTGCTGTGCCGCAACCCATCACCTGGTCATATGCATAGCTATTGGCATAGTCACTCTTACTGGTGATATTACCCAGCTCATCGTAGGCATAATCGATCTGCTGTGCCGGCCTGGTACTTTTACGCAGACGGTGCAGGTGGTCGAAGCTGAAGGTTTCGGTGATATCCACGCTGGTGCTGTTAATAGTCGCCTGCTTGCGCTGGCTGACCAGATTGTCAAACAAATCATGCGTATAACTGTAGGTATGCTGATCACCGACTTGCGGGTCGATGATGGTGTTTTGCATCTGGAAGGTCCGGCCATCGTGACCATAATGCTGAATCACACCATTGGCAAACTGTTCGGCCATCACCTGACCGGCTTCGGTGTAACCCAATACGCTGCGCAGTGGGTTGTTCTGCTCTTGTGAATCACCTTGTTCTTGCACAAAGCCGTTGATATCAAAACGGGTGAACTCACGAAAGCGTTCCTGTGGATAGGTAATTGCTTTAACCCGCCCAAAGTAGCTGTCGTACTGCATGCTCACAGTATAGCTGGGCGAGCTGGCAAATACCGGCTGGTTATTGCTCGATGCACTATAGCGGTATGGATCAAGCACCACGGTATAACCGGCCGGACGCAGGAAGCTATCGTAGTCGTAGGTTTTGCTGAAGGTGGTATGCGTAAACGGGTTCTGGTTGGCATCACTCAGCCCCTGGGTACGGGTGGTTTGTGTCACCAGACCCAACTGACCGGTGGCATCATAGCTCCACTGGTCTTCCATGCTGCCCAGCTCGGTATCCAGGGTGGTGCTGCTGCGTGACAACAAGCGGCCGAGCACATCATAAACAAACGCGGTCTGCTGGCCGTTGGCATCGGTTTGCAGACCCACTTCACCCAGGCCATTGTACAAATAGGTGGAATTGCCCATGTTCGGGTCCTGCATGCTGGTGCGATGACCCAGCTGGTTATAACCGGACCGGGTCAGGTTGCCGCGGCCGGTTGACGGGTTAAAGTCCGGGTCTTCAATCAGGGTTGGATTGCCCTGCCCGTCATACCAGTAACGGGTGGTTTCGCCATGTGCATCGGTGGTTGCCAGTAACCAGCCATTGGTGGCATAGGTACGGCTGACACACAATTGCCCCGTTAAAGTAGCGGTAGAGCTGGCAGCACAAACTCCGCCATGTGGTGTTGTCTGGTCGTTCAGGTGGATGGTGGTGTGCATCCCGTCATGTGCATAATGCGTATACAGCATGGCACTGCTTGACAGACTGCTGGGCTGGCTCTTGGTTATCACCCTGGCCAGCGCATCATAACGGTATTCGGCCCAATCCATACCCAGTGAATCATAGTTGGGCACGGTTTCCCGAAATACCTGGCCACGGGCGTTATAGATGCTGCCGGTGTAAACCTGCATGCCTGATACATTACCGGCATAGGCATTACTGCGGGTCTCAATCACCCGGTTGAGTGCATCAAAATACTGCCTGACCACCGGCGCTCCATCGGTAATCGCGATAGTGCAATAGACCGCAGATGCAGGCAGGGTTCCGCAATACGATGCGGTTGCAGAATCGCTGTAGACAACCCGCGAGCGTGGCGCATAGTGATTATCGATATCTGTTTCAGCAATACTGCTGTTGACCGGATACCAGGTTTCAGTTTCTCGGCCAAATGCATCATAGTCCATTTTAGTGATCAGACCGTTGGCATCGGTCACCATCACCGGGTTGCCTTCGCGGGCGTCTATCTCAGTGTGTACCATATGCCCCTTGGCGTTGGTAACGCTGGAGGGGAAGTATTGCTCAGTGTCGTATACCGTTGAAGTGCTGCGAATCGCATCCAGTTGGCTGGCATCAACATCGATACTTAAAGGGTTTCCATGACTGTCATAACTGCTGTTGGTGCTCTGCCAGGCATAACCTGCAGCCGTGTAACCGCTGGTATCGCAAGGCATACTCGAAGGCAGCGGTTGATCATTCTCAACCACCACCTGACAACTGGGTTTGCGGTGTGTCAGGTGGTAATCAAACAACCGGGTAACCTGTTTGGGCACTTCCGAAGGCGCATCGTTGAGTGCCCCCCCGTAATTTACAAAAGTATCGTTATAGCTGCGATCCAGCCTGCCCAACCACCAGTTGGTTTGATCATTGGTATAACTGTTGGTAACTGTTTGCCGCTGGAAAAAATCTGCGTTGGTTCCGCCGTCCAGGTCATTGGTCAATTCGGTGGTTTCCGAAGTCACATTGCCGTATTCATCATAAACCCGGGTGGCTTCGGTAAAGGCAAAAATCATGCCGTCCAATTCGTGCTGCTCAGACCGGCTGAATTTCAGTATCGGGTGATAAATACCATGGTTGCCGCTGGCGCCTGCCACTTCGGCATAAGCATCAACCACCTGCATGCCGGTTATCTGGCTGCTGATGTAACACATATCAACCTCAGTCCCGGTATGCATACGGCAACCCCAGTCATAGCTTGTCGAACTTAAAACATTGTCCGGCATATCAAATGAACCATCGGTTAAATTCCGATCCTGGGTTGGGGTGTAAGCATTCGATGCCTGCTCGCTGTAGCTGGCTTGCAAACGACCGGCCAGTGGGAATATCTGGTGGAATACCGAGACTGTCCGCAGGTTATTGGCGGGATCATCCATATCCAGGGGCGCAGCAGGGTTCATCATCACCTGTTCGCTGACCACTTTACGGAAACCCTGGAAGCCACGGCCCCGGTTGTTGTAGACCGCCTCTTCATAGCCATAGTAAGTGGTGTTCTGCAACAAGCCGGAAACCGCCGGATCGGTGAGACCATTGCTTTGATTAAATTCAGACACCACAAACATGCTGGATGCAAAGTAAAAATGATCATCCGGACTGTATTGCAGATAATCAATACCCAACTCGCGGTTTGGGATAACGTACAGCTGCAAATCAATCGGTTGCAGATCTGCGCCCAGCCGGATCGGGTCTGATGATAACGGTGCGTAGTTCCATTCTGAGCGATTGGCAAAGCCATCTTCAACCGCTTTCAACAAATCCACCACCTGGTCGTTGTTTTGCAGCAGGCTGGTCAGATAATAACCTCGCTCGCTGCTACCGGCGCCTGTTCCCTGGGTATCGCAGGCGTGACCGTTGCTGGGGGTATTGGTGTAGTAGCAATGGAAATCCTCTGACATGTAAGATTGCATTGCCGCCACATAACCGGTTGCACCGGGTGGGTCGATAAATTCACTTAAATCGGTGGTGCAAACGGTGCGGGTGCTGATATTGAACACTTCCGGATGGCCTGGGACCGGCGTGCCGTTGTTGACTTCCACACAACCAAAGGTGGTCAGAATTTCCGGTGAGCCGTCACCGTTAAAATCGGCAATTCTGCTGCTGTTGCTGGCAATCAGGTCCTGCGGGCTGTTCACTTCAAACTCATAACGATTCAATGCAGCGTTATAGTTCAATTGCAATACCGACATATAATAAGTGGTTGGGTTTCTGTGACCACGGCCGGCGTAATAAATACCACCGATACTGTGATCAACATTATTGTCACCTGGAGCGGTCAGTTCGGAATTGGCATCCGGCTCGAACGGGGCCACATCCATATTACCGGGGCAATACGTGCCAAAACGGTTCTGGTTTTCGATGGTATCCAGATGCAGGCGAATGCAGATGGCCTGATGCATTTGTCGTGGTATCAGCAAATCGGTTCTACCGTCTGCGTTCCAGTCCATCGGCTTGATCAGCGAGCCATAACGGGGCGCTACTATCGGGCTGACCGATGTGGCCGTGCCGTGTTCCGGGTGAGCTGCCATGGCGCGGTCTTTAATCCATGACAGTGCACCGCCGGGGAAAACAATTTCCACCGGTGCGGCCAGCGATCCACCCTGATTGATCTGAACATACCATTTGCCCTTATCCGGCACATTCGGGTCAGTGCCGTCGGCATCTGCATCGGCATTGGGCATCAACAGGTAGTCCTGCAGGCCATCGCCATTCACGTCCAAAGGCATGGTGAAGGTTAAACGCGGGTCGGAATACAGCCCGATCGAGTTACCCTGGTCGGACCACATATCCTGAACTGTGGAGCTGACGTTGGTGCCGGCCACAACGTCATCAAGATACATAATCCGGGAAGTGGCCTCCTGATAGGGAAGATCGATAACCACGTTGTAGATGGTGATGTCACCAAAATCATATTCGGGTATAAAAATATCCGGCACCTGGCTGGCCAGGGCAATATCCAGCCGGCCGTCGCCATTAAAATCGGTTATCGAGGGCCGGCGGCCAATTTCACGCACCTGCTGGCCATCGATGGTGTGGCAAGGCCAGATATAAATGATGCCGTCATTATCAGGGGTGGTGGCCAGATCAAATTCATAAACACCGGTGGTTTGGTTTTGACCCTGATTAAGCCAAAGCTTCAACGCAGTGGCATGGGTGCCGGAGGAACCGCACTGCACGCCGGTATCGGTGGTGGTATACACCAATGCATCCTGCAGCCCATCGTTGTTGACATCTGCCAGCATCGGCGTTTCACTGACAAAACTCACATCATTGGAGGTAATTACCGTCAACGGCAAGTCGGTTTCCACAAAATCGAACACGTCATCAAAAGTAAATGGGTTGGTGTTATCGAAACGATAGTGGGTAAAGGCCAGATAATAACCGCCGTTGTTATCCGGCATGGCACCGAACAGATCAGCGCGGCCGTCGTTATCAAAGTCGTTAAAGAAGCCGCCGGGAATGGTTCCCTGGGTCAGAAACTCCATGGTAAGGGTTTCTGTCACCTGCTCTTCAATAGCGGTTATTTCCGCCGGGGTATATTGCTGGCCTTCCAGGAATTCAGCGGTACGTTGCAAAATGGCTGAATCCAGTTCCACCGGGTTAATAAAAGCAGTGGCAAACTGTTGCAGACTGCCGTCACTGTTGCGGTTGGCTACCTGCTCGGAAAGATCAAAAGATACCCGCCATCTTTCGACACCCTCAGCGGTCAGTGAAACCAGACTCCTGGTAAAACCATCCTGAACATGTAGTTCACGGGTACCGTCACCATCAAAATCAGCCATTGGTGTTACCAATACTCTGCCGCTGACACCAGTGAGAACATCATTACGCAGCGGATCGCCGGTTATATCGGCAAAAACGATGCTGCCATCCGGCTGGGTCTGACCGGTTTGCATTCGGCCGTAAGTACTTTGCGGCGCGCTGTCGCCCCATTCAAAATGGGTGGCATCCAGGCAACTGGTGTTACCACCATCCTCAGCACATTCCTGGACCGTGCGAAGTAATTCGCGGCCACTGGCATTACTGGGCGTATAAGTTAATGTGTAGGTACGCACCAGGTCGTTGTGTTCAAAGGTCTGGATATCCCACAATCGCAAAGTTTGCTGCGAATGGAAACCATGCAGATAGGACTCGGATAAATCACCGGCGTCTCTGGCCTGGTAATTGAATTCCACCCGGCGGTTGCCTGGTCCGCTGCTGTCGCCGGTATATTGAATCATATCCAGCAGATGTTCGCCGTTGCCGGTGCCGGTGGTTGAATAGCTGTATTCAATGGTGTTGCCGGAGCTGTCAGTTTCAGTGTCCAGCAACCAGCTGTTGACCACGCATTCAGTGCCACTGACGGGCACCGGGCGAACTTTTTCAGGCGCATTCTGATCAGCAGTGGCGCCTCCATACTCACGTGTTATGTTGTCTTTACCTTGAACTGTAAAGCTGACCGCACAACCACTGGTATCACCATTCGCACCATTAAGTGTTACCAACAGGAAGTTATCGACTTCAGAGCGGTATTTCGAACCGGCTGCCCAATAGTTGCCGGAAACCGCCATTAAACGCTGGCCATCCAGGCACAGACGGTCTGAGTCGTCATAAGTCACTCCACTGCCGAAACCATCCTGGGCAAGGGTTGCCGGGCAGCGGCTGATGGAACTGCCCGCTGACAATGACCAGCCGATGCCTGCTGTTCCGTTGCCGGCACGGCTGTTGTAATTCAGGCTGAGCGCAGGCTGCATGCCCTGACGGCCGGGCGGTATGTTGATCGGGATGTTATAGGTTGCTGCACCACCACTGACAGCCGCTTCGCCGGCAAGCACGCCAATTTCCTGGTCATGATCGACACTACTCATTGCCAGCGTATGTGTGGTCGCAGTGTTCCTGGGCTCGTCTGGCACGGCCGTAACCGCCCCACTGGTTGGGCTTTGACCGGTGACGGTAAGTATTCTGGATTCAGCAACGACATCACCGGTAGTTGCAATTTGAATACCGGAAGTTGTTGCTATGCGGCTGCCAAGTTCAAACACATAAGCGCCGGCCTGCTCGATCGGGCAATAGTAATCGGCCACCACAAACCGCGGATCGCCTCCGTTGACGTTGGTGCTTCCGCCGGCAGTGCAGATTTCAGACAGGTGATGCTTCTGACTTAAGCCGTCGACGGTGTAAAACGGCTCTACCTCGGAAAAATAATCATCGGTAAACCAGGTCAGGTAAATATTACAAACTGGGTTTTGTGCGTCCAGGTGGCAGCTTTCAGCAGTACTGTTGGGGTCTGCACCAACGCGGTACTCAATATCATGCAGGTTGGCGACTTTCTGAATTTGTTCGGTGGCTGCATTGACATTAGTACAGCCGGAATTACCTAAATGCAAGGCTGCGGCTCGGCCCGGTATTTGTGCCGAACTGATATCAATATCAAAACACGCCAACCCGTCAAAACGGTCATTCTTGTTATCAACAGGTGTTGGATAGTTGCGATATACCCGACCCGCTGAACCGTTGGCGGTAATTTGGAAATTACCTAACTGACGCTGAGCTACCCAGGCATGCGGCACTATCCCGAGCGGGTTGTTACCAGGATAGGTATTGTGCAATGCATCGTAACGGGTATATGCCCCCGAACCAAAAGGTTGTGTGCAATCAGTTCCGTCGCAGTTTTGGGTTAACAGCCAAATCGGATCACCATTGCTGTCGAAGAAATTAATGCCGATTGAATACAGTTCCTTTTCGATCCAGTCGACCAGGAAAAAGTCATGGTTGGCCAGAATTTCACCATCGGTGAATAATGGGCCGGGCGTCCAAACACCACTGTAATGATCAAACGGGTTAGGGTCGGAATTATTGATAACCTGATGATCCAGGGAAATATCGTGCAAGGCGTGCGCCAGTGTTCCGGTATTACTGTCGTCATGATCCAGATTGACAATAATGTAAGCATTCTGGTTGGGTTCGCCGCTGGCATTTTCGGTTTCTGGATGCTCAAAATACAGCTCAACCGTTCCCGCCAGTTCATCCTCAGCCAGTTTTTGCGGATAAATTAAATCCCCCTGGAAATGGGTTCCTTCATCATTTGCATTATCAGTAATTTTCATTCGGGAGAAATACCAGACAGGCGACCATTCTCCATTATCAAACTGCCGGTAGGTGTACCAGAAAGCGATCAGGTCGTAGGTTATGCCATAGGCTTCATGCACATCATCAGCGCGCAAGTCGCTGGCCCAGAAGAAACGCCAGCCACTGCCGAGGTGATCGGGATCGTCGCCCCAGTGCCCGGGATCAAGATCACCTGGGCCACCCGACATGTCGGGTATTGCTGGTGGGTTTGCCGGTTGTGCCAGCACGCCAGAACATTGGCTGGCTGGATTAAGGATTGGATTACCGTTGTTATATAAAACCGGCGTGATCGGTGTACTGGACGGACCTGTGGCTGGTTCACCATCCCCTTGAGTCCTGGTGGTAATCCAATAATTATTTTCAGTGACTAACCCACCGTCTTCAAAGGCCTGGCTATACAGCGTTCCTGTTTCCCAAAACCAGGTACCACCCCCGTTGGTGGTGTAATCCGATTCAGCAAACTCCAGTGTCGTGTTGAAGCCTTGTGGCGCAGGGTCGGGGATCGTAATGTTCGAGTAGGTGGCGTCAAAAAACCTGGGGACATCATGTTGCGCAGTATCGTAAGTCCAGCGTAACCGGAATGGCCGATTGGAATCGCTAGGATTGTTGGGGTCCTGATAAACCCAGCATAAACCTGCAACAGTGCCGAGCGATGCATCCTGAGGTACATCAAACTGGGGACTGATGCCGGATGTATCAGAACAGACATCACCATTTTCACGGTCTCTATAACAGGCTTCGACTGCAAAATAATTGCCGGTTCGGTGCAAATCCCGTTTGACCCGAATTTGAGTTTCTTCAGTGAATATCCTGGTGCCATTGGAGGTGATTTGATCAACCGGCAATTCAGTAATCTGGTAATAATCCACCTCAGGGTCAGTTGATGCGCTCCAGCTTAAGGTGAATTCATCACCGGTAAAAGCGCTGCCTGACTGGTTGATCATGACATTGGCGGGTGCCGGTATGTTAACGCTGGCTGTAGGTGGCGCCAGTATCGATAAATTGGCGGGTGGCCCGCATTCACTCGCAGCACCGTTTCCATCGCACAATCTGATTTTAATTTTCCCACCGGGGTAAGCCCCAATATTACTCAATAAGATGCCCGGGGTCTGGCTGATCGGGTTATAGGGAACCGTTTCGGTGGCAGGCGCACCAGGCGTTGAAAACAAGGGCGAAACCCGAAACTCTGAACCTGCCGGTAACTGGCTGCCGGGCGGTACCGATGGATACTGCCATTCCACAAATGTCGAATTGCTGAAGTACTGTACGTTCAGGTTGTATGGCTGCAATAAAGGGTATTGTGGTTCAACAATTGCACTTGCCGGGGAACAATCCAATGGATTGCTGCTGGTGCAGCTTTTTATGCTGAAGGTGTGATAGGTATTGCCGGGTGAATCAGCACTGAAAAAGCTGATCGGCTCACCGCTGTTTTCGATCAGTATTTCACCGGGATTGAATCCCAAATAGGCAATCCGATAGTGTGTTACCCCCCAACTGGTCGGCACCGGCTGCCAGGTTGCCCGGTAGGTGACCTGGTTTGTATCCAGGCTTTCCAGCGAAACTGCAAATCCTTCCGGGGCGCTGGGATCGCAGGACGCAGGCACACTGATTTCAAACGGCAGACCAAGCTGGCAGGCACTGCCGACATTGGCCCAGTACCAATCACTGAGCGCATCCACGCTGTTGCACTGTAAACCATCGCTGCCACTAAGATACAGTTGATAGGGTGCCACAGCGGGTAAATCAGCAATGCTGCCTAGCACTGATTCGGCCATCGGATTATTGGACAATTCGATGGTTGCACATACTTCGGGCAGTTTATGGGTTAATTCGGTAACGTCTGTATCACGCATGCTGAACCAGGTGAACTGATAACCGGAAAGATCAAAGCTGGAACCCAGCACATTACTCGGGAAGCTGTTCTCGGAAATACCCAAACCGCCGACCCGGGCCAGGGTGTCGCAACTGCTGGTGCGCACATTGCTGAACTGGTTGTTGTCTGCGCTCAGGCTGCCAACGATAAAGGGGGCAATGTGTCGGGTGTGTTCATCCTGCATGTTGTTGCCGGAAACGCGCAGATGGCTGATTTGCACCCGGTCGGCATCACCGCTTGGTGGTGCTGCCGGGCAGGCCGGCAGACCCAGGGTGCTGTTGCCCAGATCATTGTTTTCCAGCGATACCGTGATGTAAGCTGCATCGCTGTTTAATGCAGGGATGCCGGCCAGCTCCATGTCATCCAGATACAGGTGTGTGAGCGAGTCCATATCTGCAGTGGATAGTAATTCCAATCCCGTTATTAACACGCTGCCGGTAAAAGGAATGTTGTCATTGTTACTCAAATTAAGCGATTCAATGTTCGACAAACCTGACAAGCCAGTCAGATCATCGATATTGTTATTTTCCAGGTCTAAATCCCTTAAGCCGCTAAAATGTTCGAGCTCTAAAATGCTGGTGATCATTGGGCTGTGATTAGCGCAGTCCAGGATATCGATTTGACCGACTTCGGTAGTGCCGTTATAGGCAGGATCGGCAATGATGCAGTCATACAGGTTCTGATTGGTATTGGTGTTGGCAGCATCAAACACCTCATCAACGGAACTGTCTGGCCCAAGCTCTGCACCTTCACCGCCACCCCAGCCGCCTTTACCACCACCGCTGCTGGTTCTGATCACAGGATCACCGGCTTTGGCTGTTGAAGTCGTGAAAGTAAATTTACTTTCGTTGCCTTGTATCAAAGCTGTTGTGGTTGATTGTGCGTCCACGTATACCGGTCGCACACTGACAGTATAAAAACCGGGTTCGCGCCGTCGAAAACGTATTCGGCGCTTCAGCTTTTCCGTACCATCTGTCAGCAGTGTTTTGGTAATCACATGATGTTCATAAGCACCGTCATCACGGGTCAAATACACCTCGTAACTATCCAGTTCGTATAAATCCCGGATTTCGCGTGGCAATCTAACCGGCTTGCGCCATTTAACTTTGAAGCTAGGTCGTATGCGGCCCTGATTGGTGATGATGGCTACATCACGCACACTCGGAAATATCGGGTTTTCGCCATCAGTAGGGGGGGTGCAATCGCTACAGGTACCACTGTCTAGAAGTGCCCCATCCGCATCAGGCAGCGGTTGTGCCAACAGCCAGTCCCGGAAGGATGCTTGTAACGCCCGCATATCCAAATGCCCATGCTCAGCCATTACATCAGCAACAATCTGATTTTGTACTGCTAGTGGAACCTGATCTTCAGGCAGGAATTGGGCAGTACTGAGATGACAGTAGAGCACTGCTGCGGCAATAACAACCGAACGAATAATACAGAACATGTACGTTTCCACCTTTATTTACCAGGCCCCGATACGTACATCCCTTGATCAACCGTCAGCCAGCTTTGCTTAAAAAAGTGCCTGCACATCCGTGCAAGCACTCCAACTCTACTTAAACATGACTTTGTTGTTATTTGAACACATGGTTCATTGGTGTCGGGTAGTATTTACCCGCATTTACCGGAATATTACAAGCCCAAATCAGCGCATCACGACGATTGCTTACAACCCATCGAGCAATTTTCTTACAAATTTGATCACCGTAGGTTTAATCAGAACCACCGGGGCGGCTGAGGTTGCGGCCGTAAAATAATTCCTGCATTTCTTTTTTCAAACGCCTGACCACCCGTTGCCGCTGCCTGGGTGTCAAATCGGAGCCCTTTACTCCAAACAGGTAGTTGTCTAAATTAAAATCCTTGATCAGCATTTTGGTATGAAACAGGTTTTCCTGGTAAACATTCACATCAATTGTCTGATATCGATTAATCGTATCCCGCTCAAAAAAATCCTGAATCGAGCGAATCTTATGATCGATGTAATACTTGCGCCCATTCACATCCCGGGTAAACCCCCTGACCCGGTAATCAACGGTGACGATATCCGAGTCAAAACTATGCACCAGGTAATTCAAAGTTTTCAATGGCGAAATGATTCCGCAGGTAGACACATCAATATCAACCCGGAAAGTGGAAATACCGCCTTGTGGGTGGCTTTCCGGATAGGTATGAACTGTTATATGGCTTTTGTCCAAATGCGCAAGAACCGTTTCCGGCAGTGGTCCAGGCACAGCATTTTCGGTGTCAGAAAAACGCTCATCAACCGGCCCCTCGGCAATTAACATGGTCACACTCGCGCCTTGCGGATCATAATCCTGCCGTGCCACGTTTAAAATATTTGCACCGATAATATCGGCAACATCGGATAAAATTTTGGTCAATCGTTCAGCGTTATACACCTCGTCAATATAAGCGATATATTCTTCCCGCTGCGCTTCACTGGCGGTGTAACAGATATCATAAATATTAAAACTAAGGGATTTGGTCAGGTTGTTGAATCCGTGTAGTTTTATCCGTGACTTGCTCAATATCGTGACTCGGTAAGATCTGAAATAATATAAATTATGGTAGTTTTACGGTTCACTGCCCAGCGTAAAAAAGTTCAGGCCGCCAATAATTCAGTTAATGCAACACCTGGGTCCGGTTGCCGCATCAACGCTTCACCAACCAGAAAACAATTAATACCACAGTCATTCATACGCTGGATATCAGCATGCGAATGAATACCGCTTTCACTGATCGCCAACCGGTCTTCCGGCATTAATTTCACCAGCCGTTCGGAGGTACTCAAATCAGTATTAAACTGATGCAAGTCGCGATTATTAATACCGATCAGAGATTGATCCAATTTTAATGCACGCTCCAATTCAGCTTCGTTGTGCACCTCTACCAACACGTCCAGATCCAGGTCATTGGCATGCTGAGCAAACTCTGCCAGCCTGGCATCATCCAAAGCCGCCACAATCAGCAGTATCGCATCCGCTCCAATCACCCGCGCTTCAGTGACCTGGTAATGGTCGACAATAAAATCTTTTCTCAATACCGGAATATCACAGGCGGCTCGGGCCTGCTGCAAATATTCATCGCTGCCCTGGAAATAATGCCCGTCGGTCAACACCGATAAGCAAGTGGCTCGGGCTTGCTGATATTGTTTGGCAATCACCACAGGATCAAAATCCTCCCGGATCAAACCGGCACTGGGGGAGGCTTTTTTTATCTCCGCAATCACTGCATTTCTACCGCTCATTACCCGGTTATGCAAGGCATCGGCAAAACTTCGCGTTGCCTGCAGGCCAGTTAGCTGCTGTTCCAGTTCACGCATTGGCAGACGGCCGCAACGATGGGCAACTTCCTGATGTTTGCGGGTGAGTATTTCTTTGAGAATTGATGGGACTTCGTTCATGAATTAGCCAATTCCTGACTGCGCTGTACCAATGCTTCCAATCTTGACCAGGCTTTGCCACTGGCCAGAATATATTGAGCCAAATCAACCCCTGAGCGAATATCTTTAACTCTATCGGCAGCATACAGGGCAGCGCCTGAATTAATCGCCAACATCGCCCCGGCAGACCCGGTTTTACCTTTTAATGCCTCACTGATTAATTGCAGACTTGCAGTTGCCTCCTTCACCACCAGTGGTTCCAGTGACAATCGCATTCCCAGATAATTCGCTGGATCAATTGTATATTCGGTGATTTCTCCGTTGCATAACTCCGCCACCCTGGTTGGGGCCGCTATGCTGATTTCATCCAGGCCATCTTCAGCATGTACTACCAATACGTGTCTGCTGCCCAGCGCCCGTAAAGTTTCAGCAACCGGAACCAGCCAACGCTGATCAAATACGCCCAGCAACTGACAGGGCGCATTGGCTGGGCTGGTTAAAGGTCCAAGCAAATTGAATAAAGTTCTGATGCCAAGTGATTTGCGGATAGCGGTCACATGACGCATTGCCGGATGGTGCTTTTGGGCAAATAAAAAGCCGATGTTTAATTCTTCAATACATTGCCCGACCTGCTGCGGCGTCAAATCCAGATTCAAACCTGCAGCTTCCAGCACATCTGCACTGCCAGTGGTACTGGATACCGAACGATTACCGTGTTTGGCTACTTTTACACCCGCTTCTGCACACACAAACGCACAGGCAGTGGAAACATTAAACAAGCCTTTGGTGTCACCACCGGTACCACATGTATCCAGAACGTATTTACCGCTGACCTGTACACTCTCAGCAAATTCACGCATTACCTGTGCAGCGGCAGTAAGTTCCTCAGTGGTTTCACCTTTAACCACCAACCCCATCAACATCGCACCAACCTGGGCTGCATTCGCTTGACCGGACATGATTTCATGCATTGCATTGGCCATCATCGCTGAATCCAGATCATGCCCGGATGATAATTGCTGCAAAGCAGCAGCAACACTCACAACAATCTATCCAGGAAGTTCTGTAGTATCGCATGACCATGCTCGGTCAAAATCGATTCCGGGTGAAACTGAACACCTTCGACATCAAGCTCCCGATGTCGAAAACCCATGATTTCCTCAACTTCCCCAGTGGCATCCTGTGTCCAGGCCGTAACTTCAAGCACATCTGGGATACTGTCTTTGGCAACCACCAGTGAATGATATCGGGTGGCTCTGTAGGGACTGGGCAGACCGGTAAACACACCGATGCCGTGGTGATGAATCTGAGAGGTTTTACCATGCATCAGCTCACCGGCGCGGACAACCTCACCACCGTAAACCTGACCAATGGATTGATGCCCAAGGCAAACGCCCAGAATCGGAATCCGGCCGGCAAAAGTCTTTACCACAGCTAGTGACACACCAGCCTCATTGGGCGTGCATGGTCCTGGCGACAGCACTATGCCCTGTGGCTGCAATTGGTCTATTTCATCGGTACTGATTTGATCGTTACGCACGGTCTGCACATTCGCACCCAATTCTCCCAGGTATTGAACAAGGTTGTAGGTAAACGAATCATAATTATCGATCATTAATAATTTTGCTGACATCTCACAAACCTTCGGCTGCACGGCTGATGGCATTTACCAGCGCATTGCCTTTATTCAGTGTTTCCTGCCATTCCAGCGCCGGATCGGAATCAGCCACGATACCGGCACCGGCCTGCAAGTGCAGGCAGTCGTTTTGAATGATACCGGTTCGAATGGCAATTGCTAAGTCAGTATCGCCGTGCCAGTTCAGCCAACCGACCGCGCCAGCATAAATATTGCGTTTTACCGGCTCCAGTTCTGCAATAATTTCCATCGCCCGCACCTTGGGCGCACCGGATAAAGTCCCGGCAGGAAATGTTGCTTGTATGGCATCAATTGCTGTTAAATCATCCGCCAGTTTTGCGGTCACGCCGGAAACGATATGCATCACGTGAGAGTACCGTTCAATCACCATTTTGTCAGTGACTTCAACCGTTCCGGTTTCCGCTACCCTGCCCAAGTCGTTACGACCCAAATCGATCAACATCAAATGCTCTGCGCACTCCTTGGGATCGGCCAGCAACTCTTCTGCCAGCGCCTGATCTGTAGCAGCATCCATCCCCCTGGGACGAGTGCCTGCAATTGGCCGCAGCATGGCCTGCTGATCGTGCACCCGCACCAGTACTTCCGGCGACGAGCCGACCACGTGGCTGTCACCAAAATCGAAATAATACATATAAGGTGATGGATTCAAGCTGCGTAATGCACGATAAATATCCAGCGGCGGCATAGCCACATCCAGTTGCATCCGTTGCGACAATACCACCTGCATGCAGTCGCCAGCTGCAATATAGTCTTTGCAGCGCTGGACCGCCTGCTTGAAATCGTCTTCGGCAAATCCATGACGGATATCACCGGCCAGATAACGCCGCTGCTGTGGTGCATAGCCGGGACTACCGCAACGCAACCGGTGCTGCAGTTGATCAAGGCGGCGCTGGGCGATCAACCAACCATCATCACCTGTTTGCGGATCAACATTAACGATCAGATACAAACGGCCCTGCAGGTTGTCAAAAACAGCCAACTCATCCGATACCAGCAAGCGAATATCCGGCACGTCCAATTCATTGGGTTTGCTGGTTATGGCATTTAGTTTAGGTTCAATAAATGCCACTGTTTCGTAGCCGAAATAACCGACCAGACCGCCGCATAACCGGGGTAATTCAGGCACTTCAGCAGCTTTTACATCAGCCAAAACCTGCTTGACACAGGCCAATGGCTGTTCTGTGTTCACAGACTGCACGCAACGCCCATGCACAAATTCGCGCCATTCGCCCGCCTGGTATTCATATCGGCGTTCGCATGGCAGGCCAATAATCGAATAACGCCCCCACATTTCACCGCCTTCTACCGATTCCAGCAGATAACTGTCGCTGCCATCGGCCAGTTTCATATAGACACTCAAAGGCGTGTCCAGATCTGCCAGCACCGAGCGCCACACAGGAATGCGGTTAAAACCCTGGGTCTTGAGTTGTTCGAATTGGCTGTGTTGCATACTCACACAATAGCTCAGGTCGTCGAACGCAGCATATTAACCGGTTCCAGGTGATTACGACACAGGCAAACGATGAAATCTTATGAAACTCATGGCATATGCATTTTTGTGATCAGCAGTATGCCGCTCACGTGTGATTTCCTGCCATTCGTTTGGATCCCATTTCGGGAACCAGGTGTCAGCTTTACAATTGACTTCGATCATGGTTAATTCAAGCACATCGGCCCACGGTAAACAGGCCGCATATAACTGTGCCCCACCGATAACCATCAACTCTCCATCACCTCCCAGCCGGCAAGCTGTTGTCAATGAATTAGCCAGCTGCACATTTGAATTCTCAGCCACATCTAATGGGTAATCTGTTTGCCGACTGATAACAATGTTGCGCCGACCCGGCAGCGCAAATGGCAAAGCCTCCCATGTTTTTCGCCCCATCAGTACCGAATGCCCCAGGGTAACTGCTTTGAAATGCTGCAAGTCGCGCGGCAGGTGCCAGGGCATCTGATCCTGATAACCGATTTCCCGGTCTTTACCCATTGCAGCGACCAGGGTCATTGACTGTCCCGGCAATAATGGCGATTGATTCTTGCTCAAACTATTAACCCGCATAGTGGCTGAAAGATTTGGATTGTACGGCAAATATGGCTCAACAGCTTGCGACACCTTCAAAGCCGGGATGTCGACTGTAATGCTCTAGCTGAATGCCCCATCACAAGCTGGATTTTCGAGCCGCTCAGGACAATCCAATACAGTCAAAATCAGCTATTACAGCTGCGGTATTTACAGGCGCAGCAAATAACCCACAAACTATACCAATGCAGTTTAGCGACTGGTTAAATCGAAATTGGAGCCTTGATCGGTGGATGACTTTGATAATTGACTATTTGGATGTCCTCATAGGTGAATTTATCCAAATCCTTGATCTCAGGGTTCAGGCGCAGCGTTGGAAGCGGCATCGGCTCACGCTTTAATAGTTCATCAACCTGTTGCAGGTGGTTCAAATAAATATGTACATCACCAATGGTATGTACAAAATCTCCAGGTGCAAGGTCCAAAACCTGCGCCAGCATATGCGTCAATATCGAGTAAGAAGCGATATTGAAAGGTAGGCCAAGAAATGCATCAGCGCCGCGCTGATAAAGCTGACAACTGAGTTTGCCCTCGGCCACATAAAATTGAAACAGGGTATGGCAAGGGGCCAACGCCATCCTGCCTTGTTCAGCATTGGCCTGTGGGCTGATGGACTCGTCCGGCAATTGCGCCGGGTTCCAGGCGGAAACAATATGCCGGCGTGAAAATGGCCGCTCGCGCAAACCGCTGATCAGCGCCTGAAATTGATCAATGCCATTACCGTCTGGTGCTGGCCAGGAACGCCATTGAACCCCATATACCGGTCCAAGATCACCACTGGTGGTGGCCCACTCATCCCATATGTGCACACCGTTATCGTTTAGATAACCAATATTGCTATCGCCTTTCAAGAACCATAAAAGCTCATGAGTTATTGATTTGAAATACAGTTTTTTGGTAGTAACCGCAGGAAAACCATCACTTAAATTAAACCGTAGTTGACGGCCAAAAACACTGATGGTGCCGGTGCCTGTCCGGTCACCACGTTGACATCCATGTTCACGAACATGGCGCAAAAGCTCTAAATAATTATGCATGGTCTTCCTTTTCCGAATTATTGGCTTTGTTATTGCGCGACAGGATAACCAATACCATGCCAAATATAAACATTGGTACGCACAACAACATACCCATCGTCAACCATTCAGATGCTAAAAAACCCAGCTGCTCATCCGGCTCTCGAAAGAACTCGGAAAATGAACGAAAGATTGCATAACCGATTAAAAACCAGCCTGATACAGCCATCCGTGGCCGTGGTTTGCGTGAATACCAAAACAATAAAACAAACAACAACAAACCTTCCAAACCCGCCTGATACAACTGCGACGGATGCCGGGCCTGATCATTGTAAGCACCTTGTATATAAGCTTGCATAAACGCTGTACTGCCTGGATCAATACCTGCCAGCGAGCGGGGAAACAACATGCCCCAGGCAACATCTGTGGTTCGCCCCCACAGCTCGCCACCAATAAAATTGCCAATTCTGCCAAACATCAGGCACAGCGGCACCATCGGAATGATGAAATCGGTTAAATCAAAAAACCGACAACCCACTCGGCGTGCAAACAATAAAGCAGCCACTGCCACGCCTGCCAGGCCACCATGAAATGACATGCCGCCTTGCCATATTTTGAACAGGCTTAACGGGTCACTGAGTAGCTCATCAGTGCCGTATACCAGCATGTAACCGAAACGACCACCCAGAATCACCCCCAATATGCCGTAAAACAGGAAGTCACCAACCTGCTCCCGGTTCAATGGTGCTTTACCTAACCCTGCACGATGGCTGGCCAGTGTCCAAAACGCTGCAAATGCCAACAGGTACATCAGGCCATACCAGTGAATATTTAACGGCCCAAGTTGGATCGCCACTGGATCAAAGTTAACCAGCAATGGGTATTCGTTCATGATTGTGACAAATGCTCAGGTGATGAACCGTTAGCCGGTTCTTGTAAAAAAGGTCTTTTCAATGTTTTCTTCTTCAAATCTGCACGAGTGCTTATATCTGGAGTATACTAGCCTTGGGTTAACAGTAGTAAGGCATCAGCCACAGCACAATTCAAACCCTGAACAATGCTATTTTCCGCGTTGAACCGGCTTGATCTTCTCAGCATGTCACGACCAGTACATCTCTCTCTTTTCGATTGCGAACACCTAATCTGCATATGTGAGCAGACAGCTTTGATTGTCATTTTTATTATTTCCACGGAGTCATTATGAACATTTACATCGGCAACCTGCCCTATAGTACCAGTGATGAGGAACTCGCAGAGATGTTTAGCCCGCACGGCGAAGTCAGCAGTGCCAAAATCATCATGGATAGAATGTCCGGTCGCAGCAAAGGCTTCGGCTTTGTTGAAATGTCGGATAGCGCAGCGGGGCAAGCTGCGATTGATGCCCTGGATGGGCAGGATATGGGTGGACGTGCTCTGAAAGTTAACGAAGCACGACCACGCGAAGAACGTCCGCAGCGTAATTAACCAAGCCCAAAACACCTGGCAGCACTGACTGCCGGGCGGGGCTATAGCGGCGGCTTTTCGTACGAAACTCAGGCTAATGCCTGGAGGTGTTGCCGCGAGCTTATCTGTTGCCTATTAACGAACCCGGCGGCAATTTCAATTTGCCAATAACCACTGTTTTCAGGTAAAATCGTGCCGACATTCGGGGATTGACTAAACAGAGTTGAAGCAATAAGAAGAAGAACGCATGTCTACATTGCTAAGCGGCTTCGGCCGCTTTTTTTTGTGACCCGCAGTTTTATTTAGTTGCCCTCCCACCAACAATTCACCTTTATTACTTACGATAAACCCTTAATTCAGGGAAGCTCGGATTGAACCTGATACGGCCGGATTGTTACCCGAAATATGCCCTGCCTGATTAAATCGGGGGTTACTCAGCTTCAACAACCCAGTTATTCACAATATCCTGCAACTATAAACCTTGTAACCGGTTATAATCGCCAGCATAGTATTTCCATCCAATACCAACATCACTGGAAATGAATACAACACCTGAAACAATGAACGACGCGCTTAACTTTACAGCTGCGGCTGCTCGCAAGGCGCAGGAATTAATTCTGGATGAAGGCAATCCGGCATTGCATCTGCGGGTGTATATTTCCGGCGGGGGTTGCTCCGGTTTTCAATATGGTTTCAGTTTTGACGAATCGGTTAACAACGACGACATCAAGGTTGAACGTGACGGTATGACTTTGCTGGTCGACCCACTGAGTGTCATGTATCTGACCGGCGCAACCGTGGATTACACTGAAAGCCTGCAAGGAGCACAGTTTGTGATCGATAACCCCAACGCCAGCACAACCTGTGGTTGCGGCTCATCATTTTCAATCTGATAGCAGCACTTTCAACGCGTGCTGCTATAAAAACTGATGGATCATTACCAACGCTCGGCCCGCAATACTTTCGCAGCTCTACTGTTGGATCGCGCAGCCGAATTTCGTGAAAATACGGAATGGCTGAAGCGGCAGCTGAGTTCAAAACAAACAAAATTTTTGGCAGTACACCGCGGTTGCTGCCTGCTGAGTCCAAGTAATCCGCATCAGCCATTGCTGTTGGAAGGTAACCCGGATGCAGATCAATCACCGGTTTTTTTGGGCACCTCAAATAGCCAAAGTTATTTTTCAATCGAATTACCTGCTCAACACCAGCTTTTAAATGATGCCGGTAAACTAATCAACCTTCGTCAGGCAGCCAGTCTATTTGATACTGAGCTGGCCGGCCTGTGTGCTTATGCACTGGCGGTACATCAGTGGCAGGCAAACCATCGCTTCTGTGGTGTCTGTGGCCAACCAAACCTAACCATGGCTGCCGGCCATCGATTACGGTGCAGTGCTTCAGATTGCAGCCACCAGACTTTCCCGCGTCTCGATCCAGCCATGATCGTATTGGTAACCCATCAGGACAAGTGCCTGCTGGGACGTCAGGCCAACTGGCCTGAAAAACGTTATTCCTGCCTTGCCGGTTTTGTCGAGCCCGCAGAAAGCCTGGAAGATGCTGTCCATCGAGAAGTGATGGAGGAAGCTGGCGTCAGTTTGGATCTGGTGCACTATCACTCTTCCCAGCCTTGGCCTTTTCCAGCCTCGATCATGCTCGGTTTTACTGCTTCAGCAAGCAACCCTGCGATCACCATAGGTGAGGAGCTTGAGCATGCCTGCTGGTGGAGTGCTGATGAAATTCAGGCAGCTGTCAGCGATGACCGATTGCGCCTGCCTTATCAATTATCCATATCCTGGCAGCTGTTGGCTGACTGGTATCACCAGCAAACAGGTGAAGCATTAAACAGCTTGAAGGTATCCCATGCGCACAGATAAACATGACCTCCGGCCGATTTCAGGGTCGTCTGCAAATGCTACGATGTTCTCAAACAAACCAACGCATGCAACACCCGTCACAACCACGAGGTAATTTATGACCATTATTGCCATCCTGATCGCACTGGCAGTCAATCATTTTGTTAAAGGCGTGGGTATTATCCGTCGTTCTGAATGGCTGCCTCCATTGTTGCACTTGCTGGCACCGCTACTGAAAAAACTGGAAGGCGGGTATGCTGCAATCGGTGCAGCTGTATTGCTGTTGTTGCCAATGCTGATTCTGGCACTGCTGGCATATCTGGTCATGAGCACAATGGGTTTTTTCTTCTACTTCCTGTTCAGCGTGATCGTAATGATTTATTGCATTGGACCTCGTGATCTGGATACCGACATAAAGCAGGTGGTAGCAGCAGGTAATGATGATGAATTACAGGATGCTGTTCGTCCATTGTTGCGCGAACCCCTGCTGGAAGCATCCGATGCCCGTTGTGAACAGCTGATTCGAGCAGTTTTCAGAGAAGGTTTGACTCGCTGGTTTGCAGTGATTTTCTGGTTCGCTGTATTGGGTGTTTTCGGTGCTGCAGGTTACCGTCTATGCGCCTGGCTGGCGCGCACCAAACAGCCCATTAATGAACAGCAACGTGAATGGTTGAGACGGTTGCAGCAATTGTTAGAGTGGCCTGTCGCCCAGTTAATGACTTTGGCTTTGGCAGTCGCAGCTGATTTCGATACAGTATTTGCAAGTTGGCGAAAACATCATAAAACCCAAGGTCATGGTATTCTCTCCGGCGACCACGGTTTCATGTTGACTGCTGCGGTAGTGGCCGTCATGGGTGGATACGCCGCCCGGGATGGTTTTGCTGACCAACTTACCGGCCGCATGGGACCTGTGCAATTAGCCATGGATTTACTTTGGCGGGTACTGGCGGTGTGGCTGACTTTATTAGCAGTTATGCTGCTGGCTGGCTGGCTGGCATAGCATCATGTAACAAGCCTGCAGCTAATCCGCTGAACAGTTTGGGAGACTTATGAATACCAATAACATGCGTTTAGCGGGCAACTCCAGTACTGGAATCATCGCCATCGGGGCTTTGCTCCTGATTGGCATCAGCTTGGTCATACTTAACTCAACCAGTGGCTGGCAGCTGAATATCACCAGCCCGCTGGGTGTAATGACGGTATTGGTAGCGATTGCAGCATTTTACTTTTGGCTGGAACAAGTTACCGAATGGAAAATCTTTAACTATCTGCCACCGTTGTTATGGATTTACGCAACCCCTATCCTGCTGAGCAATACCGGGATCATCCCTTTTTCCAGTGGCGCCTATGATGGCTTGCGTGCTTATGGCTTGCCCTTGTTTATAGCCCTGATGCTGCTTAAAGTCGATGTCATCGGCGCCATACGTATCATGGGTAAAGGTGTCTTCGTGATGCTGATAGGCAGCGCCGGTGTGGTTGTTGGTGCTGTCGTTGCATATCTCATTGTTACCAAACTCGGCAAGCTGGACCCTTCCACCTGGCCGGCATTCGGTACTTTGAGCGGTAGCTGGATTGGTGGCACCGGTAATATGAATGCAGCCTGGGTGGCTTTGGAAGGCGAGACCACGCATATGACCATGGCTGCTGTTGCCGATAATCTGGTCTATATCATCTGGCTACCCATCCTGCTTGGCTCACGTGAATTCGCCGACCGTTTCAACCGTTGGGCCAAGGTTTCACCTGATCGTATTGAGCAGATGGAAAAAGCTGCCATCGCTCATAACAAAGAAGATACAGCGCCGAGTATGCGGCAACTGTTGTATCTGGCGATCTTGTCACTGACCGTCACCTGGGTAAGTGTAGCGCTGGGAGCCATCCTGCCGGCAGTCACGCTGGGGGGCCAACCGGTCATTACAGAAAGCACCTGGGTTATCTTACTGGTGACCAGTATTTCATTGCTGTTATCAGCCACCCGTGCCCGGAATTTGCCAGGCAGTCAACCGATTGCAATGGCGATCATTTATGTATTTGTAGCCAGCGTAGGCGCACATGCCAACCTCAGCGAAAGCAATTTAAGCGAACTTGGCTGGTTTGTATTTGCAGCTTATATATGGATTTTTATCCACGGTGTGTTCATTTTGGCCGGAGCCAGAATTTTCCGGGTCGATGTACATACGCTGGCAATCGCCTCAGCCGCTAATATAGGCGGAGCGGCTTCCGCGCCCGTAGTGGCTGCACATCACCGCGAATCGCTGGTACCCGCTTCGATACTGATGGCGCTGATTGGTTACGCCATCGGCAATTATCTGGCCATTTTGACTGGTCGCTTGTGTCAGTTAATTGGTATGGGTTAAGCCATATGCTCAAGGTCTATTTGCGCCGTATCATTGGCCAATGAGCTGGGCAAAACATTCGCTTACCAGCGGTTAATCATTGTCAATTCTGCGGAAAGAATTGTTATCAGATAAATTTTCATTTACCAGCGAAATCAGAACATGTTTCGGGTTCGCTGTTTGGTATTCAGGAACACCCATGCACTTATTTCATATTCACAAAATCACTATCGCGCTGTTAGGCATTATCTGTGTGTCAGCCAACGCTGAAACGACCACCCTGCTTTGTGGTCAGCTATTTGATGCACAGCGAGGCCGGCTGCTGGAAAACCGTTACGTGACGGTGACTGACGGCACCATTGACAGTGTTTTAGAAGCTAACCCCAACTCGGATAACACCATTGAGCTGTCTCAGCATACTTGCTTGCCAGGCTTGATTGATCTGCACGTTCATCTCTCAGATGAATTAAGTCCAACATCTTATTTGCACCGCTTTACCTGGAGTGAAGCAGACTTTGCCTTTAACACCGCCGCCAATGCCCGTAAAAACCTGTTGGCGGGTTTCACCACGGTACGTGATCTTGGTGATAGTTATCTGGTTACCATCGCATTACGAAATGCCATAGCTCAGGGAAAGCTTTCCGGGCCCAGAATTTTTGCTGCCGGCAAAAATATCGCCAGTACTGGTGGACACGGCGACCCCACCAACGGCTATCCATCAAATACGGCTGGTGACCCAGGTCCCAAACAAGGCGTTGTGAACAGCCCGGAAGACGCTCGTAAAGCTGTTCGCCAGCGTTACAAGGATGGCTCCAATGTCATCAAGATTACTGCTACAGGTGGCGTTCTGAGTCTGGCCAGCAATGGTCAAAATGCGCAATTTACCGACGCCGAACTGGCCGCTATTATCGGCACGGCGAATGATTATGGCATGCATGTTGCAGCCCATGCTCACGGCGTAGAAGGCATGCTGAGGGCAATTAAGGCCGGTGTTAAAACCATCGAACACGGCACCTACATGAACGCTGAAATTATGGCGGCCATGCGCAACCACGATACCTGGTATATTCCTACGATTTCAGCTGGCCAATTTGTTGCTGAAAAAGCAAAAATTGACGGTTATTTTCCGGAAGTAGTGCGTGGCAAGGCTGCCACCATCGGCCCACAGATCATGCAAACTTTTACCAAAGCGCACCAGGCCGGCGTGAACATCGCTTTCGGTACCGATACCGGCGTATCCGCACACGGCGAAAATGCCCAGGAATTTGTCTACATGGTTGAAGGCGGCATGACACCGGTCGAGGCTTTACGTGCCGCTACAGTACTGGCCGCTGATGTGCTGGATCAGGAACAAAAGCTGGGACAGATTGCTGCTGGCTTTCATGCTGATATTGTTGCGGTACCCGGCAACCCTCTGGACAACATTGAATTGATGCGCGAGCTTGATTTTGTCATGAAAGGCGGCCAAATCTACCGGCAGTAAGCATACGCATAAGGATTGAACATACATGATTGAACTGTACACCGCAGCCACTCCGAATGGGCACAAAATTTCCATTGCTTTGGAAGAGTTGCAGCTGCCTTACTCTGTGACTCATTTGAACCTGGGTGAACTGGATCAGAAAAAACCTGATTTTATGGCCTTAAATCCGAATGGTCGCATTCCAGCAATTATTGACCATGACAACAATGATCTTGCTGTGTTTGAGTCTGGCGCGATTTTGGTTTATCTGGCTGAAAAGACCGGGCGCTTGATGCCCAGCGATCTCAAAGGCCGCACCCTGGTCATGCAGTGGCTGATGTTTCAAATGTCCGGTGTTGGCCCGATGCAGGGCCAGTCCAACGTGTTTACACGATATTTTCCTGAGCACATTCCAGCCGCAATAAAACGTTACCAGAACGAAACCCGGCGACTCTACGAGGTATTGGACAAACGCTTACAACAGGCAGCTTATCTGGCGGGTGAATACAGCATTGCAGACATTGCCACTTACCCATGGGTCAAAATCCATGCCTGGAGTGGCGTAAGCATCGACGGCTTGCAACACCTGCATAGCTGGATGCAGCGTGTTGGCCAACGCCCGGCAGTACAAAAAGGACTCGAAATTCCGCCACGCGCAGAACCCAAAGCAGTGGTTAATGCCGCCAAAGGCATGTTGGGCAAGTAGTTTCGAGCTATGCAATACCTGGGCGTCTCTGATTAACCTGGGTATTTCTAGGCTATTTTCGCCTGATCAGGCTTAAGTTTGTTCAGCACGGTATAGATCATTCGACCCTGTAATATATCGACCGCCGCATGCAATATCATCGATAACCACAGCGAACCGGTCAACCAATACAGGCCCAGCAGTACCGCGCCCATCAGCGCCGTGTGCACTACTCCACGCCAGCCCTGATAAATGTGTCCTAACCCAAACACAATGATTGCTATTAATGCTGCCACCCAGGTCGGCCCCTGGTGACTCAAATACCAGAATAAATACCCTCGCCAAAGGGTTTCCTCAACGATTCCTGCAGTTACACTGAGTCCATAAAACCACTGTAATTGTTGTTTGTTAGCCGGTAACAATGCCTGTAATTGATGTCTATCCAGCTGCTGCTGCAATCTGGCTTGCTGCTCACTGGAAATATCACCAGCAGTCCATGCGGTATAACTGAAGTAACCCATCATGCCGATAACAGCTGCCGCAGCTATCCAAAACTGCCCGGTTAAATGTGGCACGTCAAAGCCCAGGGTTGACCATGGCCGAGATTGACTTAACCAGATAGTTATACCGGCAAAAGCAACTAACCACTGAGCTACAATACTCTTTTGATAATTCTCGACGCGGTTAATCGGTTGGCCTGCTGCTACTTCTTGCATAAGCTGCCGGTAGGCATACCAGCCGTGCAGCGGAAAGCCAACTGCAAACAATAAAACGAAAATATGGTCTATCACTATTGGCATAAGATTTCTCTATTGCTATTATTCACATTAGCGTGAATAAATATTATTCACTATTCTATGAATAGTCAACAAAACATGAATAAAAAAACCAGTCCTCGACCATCACCGACTTGCGGCACGATGATTATTGATAATCTCGCAGCAGCCAAGTTATTAGCGGATCCCTTCAAGCTCAAGATTCTTCAGCATTTTGCTGATCGCCCCAGAACCACCAAACAAGTAGCGGATTTAATGGGGGAAAAAGCACCAAGACTGTACCGGCATGTGGATGGCCTGTTAGCACATGGCCTGCTGACCACTATCCGGGAACAGCCCAAACGAGGCACTATAGAGCGTTATCTGCAAGCTGTAGCTGCCCGCTTCGAGATAGATCACCGATTATTCGCACCGGATAATGACAATATTGCTGAAGCACACAGTACCCTGCGCAGCTTTCTGCGTAAAACCGAAGAAGAGTTTATTGATGCGTTAACCGCTGCAGAACAAGCTGAACCGGTAGTCATGGATGAACTGGAACCGCTAATTCTGAAAGTCGCCGCTAAAGCCAGCCGAGCGCAATTGATCGATTTACGTCAGCGATTATTGGATTGGGTCACTAGCTGTCAAGAACTGACACCCTCTGAATCTGATAAAGAGCTGATTGACTGCCGTGGCTTGGTCGCTTTTTATCCGATCATTGAAAACCCTTAAAACCAGCCACCGTTCAATCGCCACAGTGTAAAGTTCAATATCCAGGCAAAACTGACCCAGGCAAGATAGGGCATCAGCAAAACACTGGCTATTCGCCTGGCGCGCCAAAAATACAGTAAAGTGACCACTATCGCCAGCCACAACAGTGCTAGTTCAGCCATCGCCCAACCCGGACGATGTAAGCCGAAAAACAAAGCACTCCAACCTGCATTTAGCATCAGTTGCAGATACCACCAGCGTAGACCGATATCCCGATACCCACTGACTGGCTCACGCCATACCAACCAGGCTGCAACTGCCATCATGATATACAACGTTGTCCATACCGGGGCAAACAACCAATTGGGCGGATTCCAGGCAGGCTTGATCATTGCAGCATACCAATCACCGGGCGGAAATAGACTGCCGCTTAACCAACCAACCCCCAGTGATAACAATAGAAAAAAAGCCAAAAAACCGATTGAACGCATTTTATAAACCAATAACTGTATATCCCTATTATTTCACGTTAGTCATTGGCCTGTACGGTAAATACCTGCTGCAGATGAATAAACACTATCTCTACTGCAGTTTATTCCAATCATGCTTTGAACTAGACTCAAACAGCCTGGCATGTGCCACCTGATCAAAATCACGGAACTGCTGTTAATGTGTAGGATAAAAATTTTACTGATTTGGCTTTTGTTTTTTAATCATTCGGCACTTGCCGATAGCTACCACACTACGATTCAGGCTTTTCTACATGCTTTTAATGTCAAAGACGTTGATGCAATGCTGGATAATACTGACCCGGGCATCGCCTGGATGTATATCGACGGTGATTCGATTCATATTGAAACCACAGGACATAACGCATTACAAAAAGCAATGGAACAATATTTTGATGATTTCCCTTCCAGTCAATCAGAACTTATTGCGCTCAATGTCAGCGGCAATTTTGCCACAGCCATTGAAAAAGCAAGCTGGCAACACCAGCATACCCCGCGATCACAATGCAGCGTTTCGGTGTATCAATTCGCTCAAGATAAAATAATGAATATCTGGTATTACCCGGCCACAGCTTGTGAATAATTCAGCCCCTTATGAGCTAATACTCCAGCGATTAACCCTGCAGGCATTCAGGCATTAAAAACGAACCATCGGCCTGTTGGTAATTTTCCAGTACCGCAATTAACGTCCGCCCAACAGCCAAACCTGAGCCATTTAAGGTATGCACCAGCTCCGGTTTATTCGATTCCGGATTACGGTATCGTGCCTGCATTCTGCGTGACTGAAAATCACCACATTGCGAACATGAACTGATTTCACGGTAGGCATTCTGGCCCGGCAACCACACTTCCAGATCATAGGTCTTGCATGCCGCAAACCCCATATCACCCGTGCATAACACTACTTTTCTGTATGGCAGCTTCAGCTTACGCAATATTGCTTCAGCGTGGCCGGTCAAATCCTCATGTGCCTGATCAGCGTGGTGTGGTGTGGTTATCTGTACCAGTTCAACCTTATCGAACTGATGCTGACGGATTAACCCACGCGTATCTTTGCCATAAGCGCCCGCCTCACGCCGAAAACATGGCGTGTGTGCAACCAGCTTAAGCGGCAAGTCGACCACATCCAGAATCTGGTCGGCAACCAGGTTGGTCAATGAGACTTCCGCGGTTGGAATTAAATAACGCGGCGGATCGTCCTGTGTGGCGAATGCATCATCGGCAAACTTAGGGAGCTGCCCGGTACCCAGCATTGCCTCAGATTTAACCAGGTACGGTGTATATACCTCGGTATAACCATGCTCTTCGGTATGCGTTTCCAGCATCAATTGAGCCAGCTTGCGATGCAATCTGGCTAACGGGCCTTTTAATACCGCGAAACGCGCACCTGACAACTGCGCAGCGGCATCATTGTCCAGCCAGCCATTGGCTTCGGCTATTGCAACATGGTCTTTGGGTTCAAAATCGAACTCCCGCGGCTCACCCCACCGGTAAACTTCAACATTGTCATTTTCGTCCACCCCAAACGGAACACTTTGATCTGCGGTATTCGGTATATCCAACTGCAACTCACGTAACTTGAGTTGCACATCTGCCAGCTGTTCCTGTGCCTGCTTTAACTCGTCGCCGAGGTTGGCTACCTGATCCAATAACGGCTGAATATCTTCACCCCTGGCCTTGGCCTGACCAATCGATTTGGCACTGGTGTTACGTTGATTCTGCAACTCCTCGGTCATTTTCTGGAGTTGCTTGCGCTGCTCTTCCAGCGATTGCCAATCAACGGTATTCAATTGATAGCCACGCGCTTTCAGGGCCTCCACGATAGTGGGCAAGTCTTTACGTAATAATCCAGGGTCCAGCATGATGGTTTGATCGTTTTCGCGAATTGCGCATTGTAATCGTTTAGCAGGCTTTGCCCTAGCCCTGTGGCCATTTTATTGCCTGGTCAGGCTGTTTCTATAACCAGCGTACTGAGTAGATAAGTAGATTAACCGGTAACTTATTTGGATTAAACCGGTGCCACAAATTGTCCGGTTTTTGCCTGAACACCCACAGGGCGAGTTATATTCAGAGCTGATTTACCCTTCCAGCACATCCACTCCGGCAGGTGGCATGAACACAAACAAGGATTGATCAACTTCACCATTGCGGGAACCATTATCGAACCGGATTTCGGTGCTTTGGCCTAAAGAATCTTCAAGTGCCATCACCAGCAATTGCCCGTCGCGCAGGCCAACCAGTATCCGGGCAAAATCATTACTGCTGATGGCAGTTGCTTCACTGGAATCATTACGTGGCAGCATTTCCAGCCAGGACATTTCATCTGCAAAGCCAAGATTTCGCAAAGTAAAACTTTGATAAAGTCTGTCTGTATCAGTCAGTAATGTCAGCGGAGATTGTGTTTCAGCCGCTGATTGTTCACGCACGGTAATCTGTTCAAGATCAATATCATGAGACCAGACTTTAGAGCCATCTGCCACAATCAGTTGTGGAAAAGGTTCAGTATATTTCCAATGCAGTAAATTGGGCTTACTCAGATACAGCACACCGGTACTGGTTTCCTCCAATCTGCCCTGTGTATCGTAAACCGATTGGGTAAAATCAGCGTTGAAGCTGGTCAAACCATCTGTAAAAGTCTCCAACTGGGTTAAACCGTTGCCAAGTGGAGGTGCTGCTTCGGCAATTTCCGCTGCTTCCTCAGGCGCAGTATCCAGCACAGTATTATTTTCAGTTTGAGCCTGAACAGACATCCACATCAAGCCAATCAGCAGCAGCAATAACTTGTTCATCGGTCGATTTAATCCTTGGGCGGCGGTGGCGCCAGCACTTCCCGTAGTCCATTGTGTTCAGGCGGAGAAACAATACCGGCGGATTCCATTTCCTCGATAATGCGTGCGGCGCGGTTGTAACCAATTCGTAATTGCCGCTGCACACTTGAAATCGAAGCCCGCCGGCTTTCGGTCACTATTTGTACCGCCCGGTCGTACAGTTCATCCTGCTCGCCACCAGCTGATTCCGGCAATCCGGTTTCACCAACTATTTGACCATCGCCAATAAACTGCGTGTCACTAAGAACCTCATCCAGGTAATCTGGTTCCGCTTGACTTCGTAATGCTTCTGAAACGGCATGGACTTCATGGTCATCCACAAACGCACCATGTACTCGCTCAGGCAAGCTTGTTCCGGGAGGCAGATACAACATATCCCCATGCCCCAGCAACTGCTCAGCCCCTGCCTGATCCAATATGGTCCGAGAATCGATCTTGGAAGATACCTGGAATGCAATCCGAGTGGGTATATTGGCTTTGATTAAGCCGGTAATAACATCGACCGAAGGCCGTTGAGTGGCCAGGATCAAATGAATACCTGAAGCACGCGCCTTTTGCGCAAGTCGGGCAATCAACTCTTCGACTTTCTTACCAACCACCATCATCATGTCAGCGAACTCATCAACGATGACCACAATAAACGGCAGATTTTCCAGCTCTGGCGGTGTATCTTCCGGATCTGTTGGCTGAAATAATGGGTCTGTCATCGGCTTACCCTGCTTGCGGGCATCATTGATCTTTTTGTTCATTCCAGCCAGGTTGCGCACGCCGGCTGCTGCCATCAGCCGGTAACGACGTTCCATTTCCACCACGCACCAGCGCAACGCATTGGCTGCCTGTTTCATATCGGTTACCACCGGTGCAAGCAAATGAGGAATACCCTCATAGACCGATAATTCCAGCATTTTTGGATCGACCATAATCAACCGCACCTGATCCGGTGTTGCCTTATACACCAGGCTCAAGATCATCGCATTGATTGCCACTGATTTACCTGAACCGGTAGTGCCCGCTACCAACAGATGCGGCATTTTCGAGATATCCGCCACAACCGGTCGACCAGAGATACTTTTACCCAGCCCCAGGGTTACAGGTGAACCCGCTTTTTGATACTCGGTTGAATCCAGCACATCTCGAAGGTAAACAGTTTCACGCTGTTGATTGGGTATTTCCAGGCCAATCACTGATTTACCCGGAATCACATCCACCACCCGCACTGATATCACGCTCAACCCACGTGCCAGGTCTTTGGCCAAATTACTGATCTGGGCACCCTTAACACCAGGCGCAGGCAACATTTCAAAGCGGGTGATAACCGGACCAGGATGCACTTCAACCACTTCCACTTCAACGCCAAAGTCTGCAAGTTTCAACTCCACCTGCCGCGACATGGCCTGTAATTCAGTTTCGCTATAGCCTGCTTTTTGTGTTGATGCTAAATCCAGCAAATCCAAACTGGGTAGTTCACCGATGTTCATTTGCTTGAACAACGCCTGCTGTTTTACCGGCTTGGATTTTGGTTGCTCAGATTGCAGTCGGGGTTCAATTCTGGGTTTTTTAACCTTCCGCTGAGCCCGTTTAACGGTATCCTCTTTGCGCACCACAACACGCTCAGCCTTGGCTTGCCGACCTGCCCACCAATCATTGACTCGAGCGGCAGTGGTAAGCAGGATATCCCCGCTGCGCAATACCCAATAACCGGTTCGATCCATCACGGTTAGCCACGAAATTCCAGTAAAAAACGTCAATCCAGTCAAGCAAAATGCCAATAACAGCAATGTGGCACCCAGCAAACCAAGGCCTGATGCCAGCGGTGTGACCACCATTTGCCCGAAAATACCGCCGCCACCAATACCTGCCGGCAACCACGCACCCACCGACTGCATATTCAGGTGTGCCAGGCCACATGCTGCTGAAAGCGCCAACAGGAAACCGCCAAAGTAAATCAACAACATCCAATAACTGTCATGCTCCACACGCTGTTGGCGAATCTGCAGAATTCCGACATACAGCATCAGCGCTGGAAAGGTATACGCTAACAGCCCAAATACAGACAGCAAAACATCCGACAACCAGGCACCGGTGCTACCGCCCAGGTTGTACAAACCGGCCACATCACGACTATGTGTCCAGCCAGGATCATTTTGACTAAAGCTGAACAAGCAGATCAGCAAATAGATGGCCAACAGGCTGCACAGCACAAACAAACTTTCCCGTAAGCGCTGTATCAAAGGGTTTATGGTCGGTGTCTGGCGTTTACTCATACCCGGATTTTACTTCAAAAATGTTCTCTATCTGCAAGATTTTACTATTATTTTACTAAAATTATAGTTTTATGCTCAGCGGTTATACCAGCGCTTTTGAAATCACCCCTGACAGGCCCAAAATTGATCGTCATAATGTGCGGCTGCAATTCACCAACAGTTATTGCCGCACAGCAGGATAACGGAGCAGTATACATGACAGACACTCGCCATTTTCGGCTACTTATTCTTGGTTCGGGCCCGGCAGGTTATACCGCCTCTATCTATGCCGCCCGTGCTAATTTGAAACCCGCAGTAATTACCGGAATTCAACAGGGCGGCCAGTTGACCACAACCACTGATGTCGACAATTGGCCGGGTGATGTAGAGGGTTTACAGGGACCGGATCTGATGCAGAGGATGCTTGAGCACTCACAGCGATTTGATTCCGAGATGATTTATGATCATATCAACGAAGTCGATTTCTCCAGCAAACCCTATACCATGAAAGGTGATAATGGCACTTACACAGCCGATGCTGTAATCATTGCAACCGGCGCCAGTGCAAAATATCTGGGGTTGGAATCTGAACAGGCATATATGGGGCGCGGTGTCTCTGCCTGTGCCACCTGCGATGGCTTTTTTTACCGTGATCAGGAAGTGGTGGTTGTGGGTGGCGGAAACACTGCTGTTGAAGAAGCACTCTATCTATCGAATATTGCCAGTAAAGTCACATTGATTCATCGTCGCGATGAACTGAGGGCAGAAAAAATCATGCAGGACCGATTAATGGACCGCGCTAAAAATGGCAATGTTGAACTGCTTTGGAATCATGTATTAGAAGAAGTGCTGGGTGACGATGCCGGGGTTACTGGAGTAAAGATCAAAAATGTTCAGACCAATGAAGTCAGTGAACTCTCAACCCATGGTGTGTTTATAGCCATCGGGCACAACCCCAACACCGAAATTTTTGTAGACCAACTGGCAATGACGGATGGTTACCTGCACATCAAAAGCGGCACCGCCGGTTTTGCCACCCAAACCAGTACTCCCGGGGTATTCGCTGCCGGCGATGTTGCCGACCATGTATACCGTCAGGCCGTTACTTCCGCCGGTTTCGGTTGCATGGCGGCTTTGGATGCCGAACGCTATCTGGATGAAGCACCTTAATCCTGATTCAATACCGACAACACCACCGATATCGTCGAGCCGGTCTGTAGCGTGGTTATAACCATGCTACAAACCGCCCCAAATGCATCCGGTTGCACACGATCCGGGTTAAAATCCCAGTACTGGTCTAGCCGCGGATACACTCATCGACACACCCGCCAACATCACCGCTAAAACAGCACATAGTATCGCCGAGCTGTGTTCTGCTGAGTGCTGGCAACGCTTAACAGCGACTGATAACCCATTTATGGACTATCAATTCCTGCACGGACTGGAACAACACGGTGCCTTGGATCGTGACTTAGGCTGGTTGCCATTGCATCTGGGCTTATACCAGGGTAATGAATTGATTGCAGCCTGTGCGGGCTATTTAACCAGTCACAGCTTTGGTGATTTTGTCTATGACTGGCAATGGGCGAAGATTGCCGCCACACATGATGTCGATTGGTACCCCAAATGGGTTATTGAAGTGCCCTACTCGCCAATTGCCGGCAGCCGACTGCAGGCAGAGAACCATTCAAAAGGTTTTAGAAAAACCTTGATACAAGCTGTCATTCAACTGGCAGAACAGCAACAACTGGCTTGCGTACAAGTCAACTATTGCCAACCACAGGAAGCAAACCAGTTAAAAAAAGCGGGCTTTATCATTCGCTCAGATACACAATTGCACTGGCACAATAATCAATATCAAAATTTCAATGATTTCCTGCTGGCTTTAACCAGCAAGCGCCGCAAGGAAATTCGCCGTGAACGTCGTAAGGCTGCTACGGCAAATATCACCCATCATTGGATCTCTGGAAACAATGCCGGTGAAGACGATATTCACTTTGTGCACAGCTGCTATCAAAAAACCTTTTGCGAATACGGTAACTACCCTGCTTTGAGTGAAGCATTTTTACAGCATATCTGTAAGCGCTTAGGTCACCAGGTGCAGTTTTGCATCGCCAGTCACGATGGCGAAAAGCTGGCCAGTGCCATTTTCCTGCAATCTAAAACTCATTTGTATGGACGTTATTGGGGCAGCATGGCTGACATAGATTGCCTACATTTTGAAACCTGTTTTTATCAGGGCATCGAGTACTGCATTCAACAAGGCATTCAAGTGTTTGAGCCTGGAGCCGGTGGTGGGCATAAACTGAATCGGGGCTTTTTGCCGCAAACCATACATACTGCACACTGGATTCAAGACCAAAGGCTGAAATTGCTATTGAGCCAGATTGCACTGCAAGAGAGCAGATTTGATGATGACAATCAAATTAAGATCGGCAGGCACAGTCCATTCAATCAGAATTAGCGGTTGTGGTTTGTGTTATAAACTGCCCGCGAACAAATGCGATTGCCAATAACCGCAGCATAAGAAAAACAGCAGCCTGAAATTATTGATTTTTAATTCAGCCGAGCAACGTTTTGCGCAATTTGGCATCCACTTTCAATTGATTTTTCACGGTAGAAAAAATGACGTCGGTTTGGGTCGCGCCAAATCTTGTCAGACCGTCAACCAACTCACGCAAATGTGGCATATTCCGGGCCACCATACGGATAATAAGCAATTCGGCCCCAGTTAAAACATGGCATTCCGCTACTTCTGGAATATTGGTGATGGTATTGATTATCTCTCTATGCCGCGAGGAATCTGCCTGTAATCGCACCAGGGCACTAATCCCAAAACCAAGTTTCTCTTCCTCAATCCTGGCTGATATTCCACTAACCACCCCGATTTCCCGTAACTTATCCAGGTGTTCAGCAATACTGCTGCGAGAACGTGATAACCGTTTGGCCAGTTCGGAAATCGTCATTCGACCATTTTCCTGAAGTAGCTCCAATAACTGCCAATCAAGGCCGTTTAAAGATGATTTTGACATTTTGTCAGCTAAAGCCTCGTTGTGGTTATCAAAGTGCCGGAAAACCATTGGAAATCGGGCCAATTGCCTCTGGCTGAGCACAATTGAATCATCATATGATGGTTTGATCAGAAGGTTCAAATTCAAGCAGGTTTTCCGTTGAAATAAATACCTTTGCAAACACCAGTGGAATAGCATTCATGCAACGCAAAATCATCCAAAAACTTTCACGATTGATACTGACGACATCTATACCAATGCTGGCCTCAATAGCAATCTCCAATGCCTCAGAACAAATCAACACCCAACAACAATCGGTTAAAGCAGCTGCGGAAACATCGCAGTTTGGTCGTCTGGTTGGACGCTGGAAAATTCAGGATTATGGCCTGAATGCAGAGGGTGAATGGCAGCAAGGCAATGGCGCTGATTGGAATTTTTACTGGATATTGGCTGGCAACGCTATCCAGGATGACTGGATTGCACCGGGAATGGACAAACCAGCACCAGAAAATGGCCGCCAGTATGGCACCAATATCCGTATCTACAACCCACAACTTAAACAATGGGAAATGGCCTGGGCGTCAAATACCGGTGCCAAAATTGATACTTTCACAGCATCACTTGAAGATCAGAACATGGTTATGCGGGGCCTGTTCAATGGAACAGATTCAAAAATTACCTTTTTCGAAATTTCCGACAACCACTTTTCATGGAAACTGGAGCAACAAAATACTGCTGAAGCATGGGTTGAGGTTTACCGCATTGAGGCAGAACGATTTATAAACTAACTGATTAAACACAGGAATTCCCTATGGCACCTAAATTTGTTTGCAGGCTCTGTATTATCTTTGCTGTTGCACAGTTCAATTCGAACCTGCTGGCCTCTACCGATGCTGAGCTGGCAGATAGCTATTTTCAGGCCCAGCAGTGGCCCCAGGCTGCACAGTCATATCAGGACTTAACCAAGCTGGAAAACGCCACTGGTCAATATTGGTTTCGACTGGGACGTAGTCTATACCAACTTCAGCAGTACCCAGATGCGATCGCGGCCCTGCAACAAGCCATTGCTTTGCAGGATCAAAACGCACCTTTGCCGAATTCACTTTTATTTCTTGCTCGTTCCCAGGCAGCCAATGGTGATAAAGATGAAGCCATTGATAGCATAAGTGCAATACAGGCCACCGGTGCGCGACCATTTCAAGCGGTCAAAAACAGCACTGAGTTTTACAGCTTTTCGAATGAGCCGACATTCCTGACTGCACTTAATAACCTCAAGCCATGCAATAGTCCCGAACACCGTGCTTTTGATTTTTGGCTGGGCGAATGGACAGTCACTTCACCAACTCGGCAAGGCTGGACGGCGCAGAGTTCAATTACCACTTCCAATGATGACTGTTCGGTACATGAAAATTACCAAAGCCAGGGAGGTTATGCCGGAAAAAGCATCAATTTTTATGACCCGCAAAAACAAAAGTGGCATCAGACCTGGATCGATAATCGAGGTGCACCGATTTACCTTGAAGGTAATTTGGAAAATGATGCGATGATTCTAGCCGATGAAACCAACCGGGTAACCTGGTCGGTGCAAACTGATCAACGGGTAAGACAGCATTGGGAAACCACCACTGATGGTGGAGAAACATGGTCAACCGCGTTTGACGGATACTACAGCAAACAATAATTAGCTCAAATATTGGTTTGCAAGTTGGCTTAATAAGAACAACCGGGTATTTATCCGGTTGAATAACCTGAAACAGCGTCATCGCTATGCGGGCAGTGACACCACCACTTGAGCTCCACGCTTTGCCGGTGAAACGAATCGAATGCTGCCATTGTGAGCCTGTACGATTCGTTGGCATATATTCAGCCCCAAACCGTACCCGCTGCGGTGCCCACGGGCCGGGTCGAGTTTCACAAAGGGTTCAAATACCCTTTCAATTTCGTTTTCGGGTATACCTGGGCCATCGTCATCAATAACCAGTTGAACCCGGTCATCATCGCGGTTCAAACTTATTGCAATAGGGCGACTGTCCGGCAATGAGAATTTGACCGCATTATCGATCAGGTTTTGGACTAGCACTCTTAGCAATGCCGGGTCAGCCTGAATATCAAGCCCTGCGGGCATCCCGGTTAAATTTATGCCCGGACTTTGCTGTTCGAAACCATGGGTAATCTCCCGGATCATGACCACCAGATCCACTGTCACTTTTTCTGGCTGCTCAGCCCTGTGCCTTACTTGTTCCCGCTCCAGCAACATCGAGATCAGCGCTTCCATCTGCAGCACATCCCGTGAAATCGAATCTCGTTTGTCTCCTTCAGGCAGAAATTCCAACGCCACCTTAATTCGCGCCAAAGGAGAACGCAGCTCATGACTGACATCTGCCATCAGATATTCGTGATTGCTGATCATCTTTTCAACACGGCCGGTCATGTGGTTAAATGCCTGGCCCACCAGGCCGATTTCATCTTGCCTCACGATCGGCACACGGGTCGAAAAATCACCACGCGAAACCGCATCAACCCCATCGCGTAACCAGCGTAAAGGTCTTAACTGGGAAAGCTGAAACGCATAAATCACAGCGATTGTTACCAGCAATAACGCAATTAAACCAACCAGTAAGGGAACCTGACTGCGGGCAAATCTTTTTCCATCCATGAAAATAGAAATCTGTTCACCATGCGGCCCCGCCACATTGATTCTCCGATACTGGGAAGCCTGTTGTTGCAGTTGCTCATGATTGGCTGGCTCACCACTTGGTCCATAGGCAAAAAAACCTTCCTCAGTGGATACAACCAACCATAGCTGGTGACGCATCGCCACTGCTTGAGCCATTTCATGATCCGAACCTATCCGGCTGGCCATCATGGTGCTCCACTCCTCCAGCGGAGTCTCAAATGCACCTTTAAAGAAATTTCCCTGGAATGCCTGAGAAAAGATGATAGCCAGTAGTACTACAGCGGTCGCCAGCAAAGCTGTTGAACCGGCTAACCTTGATACCACACTGAACCTGCGTTTAACTTTCGCTGGTTGTTGTTCAGATTCAGTGATGATTTTTGCAGAATTGATGGTCACTGGATTGTGGTTCCGATGAATTGGTAGCCGGTCAGCCGTATGGTTTTGATATATCGCGGAGTTTGGGCGTCATCAGCAAGCTTGTCGCGCAAACGGCTGACCAGCATATCAATCGAACGATCATAAACGTCAGCATCTATACCCCGAAGCAGCTCAATTAAACGGTTGCGTGACATCACCCGGCCATGGCTTTCCATCAGTATCCGCAAAAGCTCGAATTCCATGGTGGTTAAATCAATATCAGCCCCGTTGAGCATCACTCGCCGGGTTCCCCGCTCAAGGCTTAAACCTTCACAGATTAAGGTTTCAGAAGAACTGCGATTTAGCGAACGCCGTATCACCGATTCAATCCGGGCCACCAACTCACGTGGCTCAAACGGCTTGGACATGTAATCATCTGCTCCCAGTTCCAAACCTAAAACCCGGTCTGCGACTTCACCCCGGGCCGTCAGCATAATAATCGGCAGATCGAATTCAGAGCGGATTTCACGACACAGCGTTAAGCCATCTATATCCGGCAACATGATGTCGAGGATGATCAGGTCCGGTTGTTCACGCCGTAATTCCAGCCAGCCTTTGGCTGCATTCGGTGCAGTAACCAGCTTATGTCCAAAGCCCTGCAGATATTCTGTCAGCAGCGCGTTCAGATCAATGTCATCATCGATCATTAATACTCGATGCGCCCCCGGCTTAACTAGGTTCATTGGATCAGGCACTCCTAAGGGCTAAGATGGGGTCAAGCTGAGCTGCACGCATAGCTGGATACACAGCAAATACAATGGCAAGCCCAAACGATAACAGCAAAGCGTAAAACACATTCACTCCGGTCAACATCAACTGCCAACCGATTAACCATTTTCCAACTAAAATACCGAGTATACCAACCAGCAATCCCATCACAGCCCCCAGCATCGCGATGATTACAGCCTCGCTCAGAAACTGAATGAGCAATTGCGATGGCAATGCCCCGACTGCCAGTCGCAAGCCGATTTCAGCTTGACGCTGCTTGACCGACAATAACGTGACTGCCAATAAGCCAATACTGGCAAGCCCCAAAGATAGGCTGGCAATGCCTGCCAGGAAACGGCTCAATGAGCGATCAGTCTGATCGAGTGTCTGAAGCATTCCAGCCTGGTCTCTGATGGTGAAATCATCAGCCTGCGATTTTTCATTCAGCCCATGACGATCCCGCAATAAGCTGCGTATCTGTTCCAATGCAGCAGTTAACATTTCCTTTGATGTCGCCTGGACAAAAATCCGGTCAACAAAATCAGTACCCAACAAGCGACGCTGCGCAGTTGTGACCGGTACCAATATTCGATCATCCTGAGTTGATCCCGTTTGATCTACACCCTTTTCCTGCAGCACCCCAATCACCAAAAACGGCGCACCAGCAACCTGCAACCACTCACCTACAGCCCGGCTGTTGATGAACAGCTCGCTGGCGACTTGTGCTCCAATCACCGCCACCCGGCTGTTGTCCAATATATCGAATTCATCCAGAAACCTGCCAGCCACCAGGATTTGATTATTGGTCAATTGAAATTCCGGTGTTGTTCCAATGACTGTTGTGCTGGTGGCTTTGCCGGCGTAACTCAGCTCAAAATTATTCATTGCAATTGGTGCTGCGCGTGTTACCAAATCAAGCTGGCTGCTAATTGCGCGCCAGTCTGCGAGTGTCAAGGTCTGATAGCGCCTGGCGCCACCGCGCAAAGCATCGCTTTGCCTACGCTCGGCACCCACTGCAAGAAGGTTCTTTCCCATCTGTTCCAATGCTTCCTGGAAGGCCCGCTCCGCACCAGCTGCCACGCTCAACAGTAATATCACAGCAGCAATTCCGATAGTCATACTGCTGGCAGACAACAGCGTACTCAAACGGGCGCGAGCCAGCACGCTGATAGACAGCCTTAGATTTCTTGTCCAGTTCACCGCAGAGCTTCAACAGGGTCTAGAGCAGCGGCCTTCCGGGCCGGAGCAATTCCTGAAACAACACCGACAACCACTGCAGAGGCAAGTCCTAAGATAATCGACTGAGCTGATATAACCATCGGTACATCAATGTTTTTCGAGATCAGGCTTGCCACTGCAATACCCAGCCCAATGCCAGCCACACCAGCGGCCAGGGTTACACTTGCCACTTCAATCAAAAACTGTTGGCTGATTTGCAGTTGGGTAGCACCGATTGCCTTGCGTAAACCAATTTCGGCGATTCGCTCGCGCATGATCACCAGCATAATGCTTGAAATCACCACTGCCGCCAGCAACAACACGACACCGGCAGCAACCATTAGATAAACATCCAGCACCTGGTTTGCCCTGGCCACTGAACGCCCGGCAAACTTGGATGTGTAAATGGCAAAATCATCCGCTTCACCTGCCACAATCAAATGGCGCTCACGCATAATTTCAGCTATTTGCTCGGCATCCTGATCGACCATTTGGTGGTTGCTCACCACTATTTTTGCAGAACCTACGTAATCGGTATTACTCAATCGCCGCATGGCTGTTGTTATCGGCACATAAATATCCTCGTCGCGATCCTCTCCGTGCGGATCAATACCGACCGGTTCAAGTATGCCCACAATGCTAAATGGTATCGCGTCGATCAGGATCTCTTCGCCAATTGGGCTTGTACTGCCAAATAATGTTTCCGCAAGCCGGGTGCCAATCAGTGCGATGCGGGCTGATCTGACAAGATCATCATTGGTAAAGAAGCGTCCATCAATCACATCGCGATTCCAAACAAAATCCGCCCGTTCTGAATGACCATAGACGGCAGCCTGGCGATCTGCTCCTTGATAACTGATGTCCAATTCCCCCAGAGTGAACCGGGGTGACCAACTGATCACCTGCTCCAGCTGTTGATCGATCGCTTCGAGATCAGCATTGTTCAAGGTGCTGGAAAAAATAAGAATTGTTCCCGGCCCAAACATTTGATTCACCCTTTGCATAATCTGTTGCTCGGAACCCGTGCTGAGTGCGCGCCCGGCAATCAGCGTGGCCACACCGACGACCACTGCAAAACCCATAAAAAAAGTCCTGAGCTTGTAACGGGACATCAGTTTAAAACTGCCGGCTAAAAGAAGTTTCCAGTTCATTATGATCTCCAATCAGTTTAATGAGGCCGTCAGACATCCGTTATCGATTCGCACCACCCGTGATGCCTGATCAGCAATCTTCTGGTCATGGGTAATAAAAAGTATCGTCGATCCAGCTCGATTTAACTCCAAAAACAAATCCATCACCTGTTGGCCTGATTCCTGGTCGAGGTTTCCGGTAGGCTCATCAGCAAGAATGACCTCAGGATCATTAACCAAAGCCCGGGCAATCGCGACTCGCTGTTGTTGCCCACCAGAGAGCTCACTCGGAAAATGAGACAACCGCTCTTCGAGACCAACCCTGCACAGGGCGTTGACAGCCTTCTTAACGGTATCTCGGGCATCAGAATAGACCAGCGGCAACTCTACATTTTCGGTTGCAGTCACTCTGGGAAGCAGGTGGAACTGTTGAAACACAAAGCCTATGGTTGCGTTACGGGTCTTGGCAAGCTCGGTTGCAGACATTGCCGATACCTGGCTGCCGAGCAGTTGATAGTCTCCGGAATCAGGCCGATCAAGCAGCCCCAGAATATTCATCAGGGTGGTTTTTCCGGAACCCGAAGGACCAACTATGGCAACAAATTCACCTTGTTCAACATTAAAATCAACGCCTTTCAGAACATGCAAGGCGCGCTCTCCAGGGCGCTCGAAAGTTTTAGAGATTTTGCGTAACTGAATCATTGGTACATTTCTCCTGGTCCCATGTCATGCATATTTGATGCTTCAAGCCATCAATAAGGCACACTTACAAAAACAACTGAGGTTGGAATTAAGATGTTGCTGACAACGCAACCATCTGGCACTGTAATCACCTCTTTTGGGCTACCCGGCAAGCTTGCGGCGTACACCGTTAATGCTTTAAATGCATTAATAGCCGACAACATCACCGGCTCTCAAACCATTCAGAATCTCGATCGAATTTTCAGATCGCCAACCGGTGCTGACATCTTGCTCCACCCACTCTCCTGCTCGTTCCACCATCACATACTGTCTTCCATCGGCACGTTTCAATGCCATCCGTGGCGCGGTAAGCACGCCATCTCGTTCCGCCACAACCAGTCGTACATGGGCGGTCATTTCCGGACGCAGGATGTAATCTTCGGGTAACTCGAATTCAAGCCGGACGATGTAGTTAACAACACTATCTCGCAGCTCAGCCTTGGGCTGAATTGCTTTGACAGTTGCATAGAATTCCTGGTCGGGGTAAGTATCAACAGTAAACATGGCTGATTGACCAACCGCTACCCTGCCGATATCGGTTTCATCGACGTAAGTCAGAACTTCAAGTCGTTCAAGATCAACAATGGTAACGAAAGTTGGCGCAGAAAAATCGGCAGCAACGGTTTCACCTTTGCGTGTAGTGACTTGGCCGATAACGCCATTAATCGGTGCAGTGATTCGTGCATAATCCAGGGATATTTCGGCAGCATTCAGTCGAGCCAGACTTGCATCCAATTGCGCACGTTCGACTGCCAGGTCTCGAATAGCCGTATCCAGATCTTCATCCGATGCCAAATCGTTTTGCGCCAGACGCCGACGACGCTCGAGTATGCTTTCAGCCAGAGCAATGCGTGGACGGACCAAGGCAACGTCAGCCTGCATCTGGTCAACTGTGGCTTGCAACACCGTACTATCCAGCTCAGCCAAAAGCTGGCCGGCTTGCACCCGATCTCCAACCACCACCGGCAAACTAATGACTGTCCCGGAAATTCTTGAACCGACATTGACCTCGGCACCAACCACCGGACGGATTACCCCGGTAGCCGTGACAGTTTCCTGTAACTTTCTTAAAGTAACACTGACTGTCTGCTCAGGCTCAACATCCGGTGCCTGCTGTTTGCCGGGCCAGGCATAAAAGCCCACTGCCGATAACAATGCCAGAACGGCGACATGCAGCCATCTGCGATTTTTAACCATCAACGACACCTCAACATCACTGTAGTGAAATCAAGCTTCACTGCTTGTGCTGGTGAACAAATCTACCTACGGGTTGTTGGCTGGTGATGTCTGGTTTGTCACGTTATGTCACAGCGTAGTTGAAGCTGTAACAGCTAAAACAGATAAACCACAATTTTCAACAAAATTAATCGCCATGCAGCCCGCTTAACACAATCATTGACGGCTCTGCAGATGCAGCAGTTTGAATGGCCTGAGCAGAAGCGTTCGTTACAGTTCGTGATAGTGACGACAAAATTGGAAGATATTCGCACTCTAGAATTTCCCTCATGAAACATCTATCACTACTATTCACAACAACCCTGTTGGTGGCTCTGCCATCAGCAGCGGATGAGCCGGTCCAGCTGCGTTACCTGGATATTAAGGGCCAGGCCAGTTTATCCATTACCCATGAAATCACAGCCGGCGATGAAGCCAACATTCACGCTGGACGACGTTTTCTTATGGCCTTCGAATTCAACACCGATCCTGATTTAAAAACTGTAACGATCACTATCGGAAAAATTCAGGGCAGTTCTACAGCACATGAAATGACGCAACGACTGTCCACCAATCATTTAGAAGGCCACAGCTTTAATTTTTTGATGAACGATCACCTGAGCTTGCAGCAAATCAAGACCCAAGAGCATTTCGCCATCGATCTTGGTCGGGCAGTTGAAGGTGGGTTTCCAATTAACCAGACATTGTATGACCTGTTTCCGGCACTTCCCACAGAACCGGTCAATGTTGGAAGCAGCTGGACTGATCAAAGAACTGTTCGTTCATTGGAAGGTTGGGCCTGGGCGACAGGCTCAGTTACCAGCCAGCACAAAGTTACCGCCATTCAACAACTCAACGCTCATACCATTATCAGTGTAACGACCCATTCCAACGCAAAATTAGAATCCATGGATGACATGCCTGAATACAGTTTTGACGGCGATCTTCAGCAGACCAGAGATTGGAAGTTTGATGCCACTGGCGGTCGATTACTCGCTTTGTCCATGCAGCAAAATACCAAAGGTATCAATGCATTCCCACAAGCAAAGCTGCAGCTACAACAACTGACCGAAGTGGCGTTTTCATCCACGGATTGAAGATTCGCAAATGCTGATAACAATATTGACCCAACTCCAATACCAAAATTGCATCTACAGGAGATCGCCATGCTGAAATTATTAATCCACATTTTGCTGATCATTTATAGCACCTTTCCAGGACTTATTTTTGCTGATCCAAGTAGCGACGAAATTGTTGCCAATTATCTCATTGCCCGAGGTGGCCTGGATAAACTGAATGCCATCAATACAGTACGTGTTACCGGTGTGGTGTTGATGCAAGGTGGCCATGGCGGTCATGGTGGTGGCAACGTTGAAATGCCCATGAGAATGGAATATCAATTGCCACAACAACGGGTACGGATTGAATACGAAATGCAAGGTAACACCACCGTGAATGCCTATGATGGTGAAAAAGGCTGGACCATCCAACCGTTTACCGGCATGTCCAATGCTCAGGAAATGGGAGCGGTGCAGCTCAAACAAACCCGCAATCAGTCTGATTTTCTCGGTGTGCTGGTCAATTACCAGGAAAAGGGCCACAGGGTGGAGTTACAAGGCACCGAAAACATTGAGGGCACTGACGCCTATAAGCTGAAAATAACTTTGGCCAACGGAGACACGGAGTATTTATATCTGGATAAAGACCATTATCTGCCGTTTCGAAAACTTTCAAAAATCAACATGAACGGCACAGAAGTTGAGACCATAATTAATATCGGAGATTACAAAGAAGTTGACGGTATAGTGTTTGCTCACAGCCTTTCGGTGGTGCTCAAAGGCGGCGCTCAAACCATCACTTACAACAACATTGAACTCGACATTGAAGTACCAGACAAGCGATTCATTATGCCCGTAAATAAAAATGCAACAGCATCCGGGTAATCCAGGTTTTACCGGTGAAAATTGTGGTGTTTAAATCTGCTTCTGAAGTGACTTTATTGATCTGATGGTGCTGGCGCCACCAACTGTAATGTTTGTTTAGGGCAATGCAGCGGTACTGTCTGACCGTACCAGGCAAGCTGATGACGCTGTGGCGCTCTTCTGAGCACTTCTCCGGTTGCCCGGTTCACCCAGATTGCATCAAAACTCCCAGTGGTTGTCAGCATTGCCCGCCACATCACCGCCGGATCCGCGAACTCTGCCTGTTCTACATTCCAGTAAGATGCCTGGGCAACATGCTCAGGCAGTTGTGCAACTACTTCAACTTGATTGGTAATGGTAATAAATACCGGTTCAGCTGCATGCTCAACCGATCTGCCGGGATCACTCGGATGGGCTAGCCCCCAGGCAATCCTGATTGGCTGACCGCCGCGGATGGTATCCAGCAACCATTGCTTCGACCCAAGCAGCCGGCTTCCATCTTTATCGTGCTGATAAAGCAACCGCCAACCGGGTAATTGGCATTCCAGTCTATCCGCTTTCGATACAGTTTGATCGGTGACCAAACACCACCAGCTTTTCACCTTTCGCTCCTGGGCTTGATCATTTGTATTCATACGACTGATGAGTAGACCATTGGTACCGATCAGCCCGGTCCAATGCTGGACTTCATCGCTTAGTTCGATTCGGGCCTGACCACGGCGAGGCACTTGCCGGTGGATGGACTGCATCTGGGCAAATACATCCCCTTCAAATAAGGTCAGGAATGCGGCGTCTGCCCAATGAGTAACGACAGGATTGCCTTCCCGATCATCGACACGCCAGCCAACGCGTAAGGACCTGCCTTGGTTAACCATTTTCCGCAGCTCGTCCTTTGATCCGGCTGACACAGTGCCATCGACTTCAATAGCCAGCAGCAATGCCGGACATTGTGGCGCTTGAGCAAAACTGAAACAGGGCATCATCAAGATGCCGGCAAACCAAATAATTCGACGCAGATAAGCAGGCATTGGCAGACTCCCGATGGTATTAATAATCCATCAATCGACCACGCCATAAGCTTGTAGTTCTCGGTGAAGATTTGCTTCCCTATCACATCCTGAGCCCGGATGTGATATATCAGCTTAAAACCAATAGATAATGAAATAAATGCAACAGCCCATCACCGGTTATCACACAGATGAAGACAATGACTGGGTGGCTGAACTTGGCTGCGGCCATTTTCAACACGTTCGACATAAGCCGCCCTGGATTATCCGGACATGGGTCATTTCCGCATCAGGGCGAAATTCAATGCTGGGGCAAAACCTGGAATGTAACAAGTGTGACCTAGGCGCGCCCGCAGATCATCACTAATATTAAACAATGCCCTCCCTGCGCAGCATATAATACCGGCCAGCGTTAACAAAGGTGCAACCTAAACTCAGCAAACCTCAAAATGAATTTTACCGTTTATCAAACAAAAACAAGTGCCCCGGCATGAAAATCTGGGTCGATGCAGATGCATGTCCGGTGGTTATTAAAGAGATATTGTTTAGAGCTGCTCAACGTACCGGGGTGCAATTAACACTGGTTGCCAATCAACCGATACGTATCCCGCAGCTGAAAAATATAAGCATGCTTCAAGTACAATCAGGTTTCGATGCAGCTGACAATGAGATAGTCAATCGGCTCGCTAGTGGTGATCTGGTGATCACAGCCGATATCCCTTTGGCTGCAGAGGTAATTAATAAAGATGGCCACGCACTCAATCCGAGGGGTGAACTATACTCAAAAGAAAATATTCGAGCACGACTGAATATACGTGACTTTATGGACACCCTTCGCGCCAGCGGAATAGATACCGGCGGGCCAGCGGCGCTCAGCCAAAGTGATCGAAAATCTTTTGCAAATCACCTGGATAAGCTGTTAGCCAGGCATCTACCTTCAAAAATTCGTTAGCCATGAATTTACCCCTCGTTACTTCATTTTTTGACGAAGCCACCAACAACGTCAGCCACATAGCTGTGGATCCAGAAACCAATATTTGCGCGATTATAGATTCACTGCTCGATTATGACCCGGCTGCTGGTCGCACCAGCACCAGCTGTGCAGATCAGGTGGTGGATTTTGTCCAACAAAATGAACTGCAAGTCGGGTGGATCATCGACACGCATGTACATGCTGATCACTTAACCGCGTCGTATTACCTAAAGCAGAAACTGGGTGGTCGGATTGGAATTGGAGAACACATTACCAGTGTCCAAAAAACCTTTAAAGAGCTGTTTAACGAAGGCTGTCAGTTTCCTATCGATGGCAGCCAGTTCGATCATCTGTTCAAAGATGGTGAAACCTATCAGGTTGGAAATCTGCCAGCCACGGCGATTCATACCCCTGGACACACACCGGTGTGCATGGTTCACCTAATCGGTGATGCCGCTTTTGTTGGTGATACCTTATTCATGCCGGATTATGGTACTGCCCGTTGCGATTTTCCGGATGGTGATGCTCATCGGCTTTACCGATCAATACAAAAAATCTTTTTACTTCCGGAAGATACCCGGATGTTTCTTTGCCATGATTATAAAGCGCCGGGGAGAAACCAATATCAGTGGGAAACCACTGTGAGGGAACAAAAACGGTCAAATATTCACGTGCACGATGGCATCACTGAAGATGCGTTCGTCAAAATGCGAACAACACGTGATGCCAGTCTGGCTTTGCCGAAATTATTAGTGCCGTCAGTACAAGTAAATATGCGTGCCGGTGCAATACCGGCGGCGGAAGCTAACGGTATCAGCTATATAAAAGTACCCATTAATACGCTTTGATTTTTTCTGATCGTTATAGGGCACTGAATGTTGCCTTATTCAGGCTTTAACACCACACCGTCTTTAACAACCATACGAATATTGCGGGTATTACGAATATCCAGCAACGGGCTTTTGTTCAGTATTAACAAGTCTGCAGCTTTACCAATTTCAATAGTACCCCGCTGGTCCAACACACCCAGGGCACCGGCACCATTGCGGGTACCGGCAACAATCGCATCCATCGGCGTCAACCCGGCTTGCTCTACCAGCAAAACCAATTCCTGATGGGTATGCGGTAATTCACCTTCTGCCGGCTCGAACCAGTCGGTGCCGGTGGTTATTAATACACCCATCTTATGGGCAACTGCCGTCACCTTTGCACCCCAGGCAGATGCTTCCGCAGCCCAGGCGGCCTGCTCCGGGGGAATCATCTTATGCATGGCCTGGTAGACGTATAAAGTCGCATCCAGATACACCTCTTTTTCTGCCATCTTTTTAAATAAGACCCGCAATTTAGGGTGATCAGGTGGTGTCTCGTTCCATGGGCCGTTGGTCCGCGCTGCATAATCGTCAGGAATGACAGGCGTCGCTTCCCACACCAGGTAGGCAGCATGCGACAGTGAATCCACACCAGCATCAACCAGATCACCCGGGCCTGTCGGAAAAACGGTTGCATGTGCCCAGCTCTTCAGGCCTTGGCGCCGAGCTTCCTGAATGACACGGAAACTGAGCGCAGGCTCTATATTTCCATAGAGTTTGATACCTGAAACACCAGTGCCTCTGGTAGCTGCAACTGTCAACGCCAGGTCAGTTTCCAGATCAACAGCTTGAGTCCAAGGCGCAGCCCCTGGAGCAAAGCCCACCGCAAGGCCTGCAATACGCTGATCCATAAACAGTGACGACCCACCATAGATACCGGCATAAACCATGGTTGGACCCAGCCACTCCTTATTTTGCAAAGCACGGGTCACTTCCCCCAGCGCACGGGCATCACCGCCTAAATCACGCAGCCCGGTTATCCCGCCTCGGATTGCCTGCTCCAGGATCAACCTGGCCTGATTTGCCGTATCCGGAAAACGTGCAACATGCACATGTGTATCAATTAACCCAGGCATCATCCAACCACCATTCAGATCTATCCGGGTTGGGTGTTCATTTGTACCTGTGAATTCGGAGCTATCGTCAATGCTGTAAATAGTGCCATTCTTAACCAGCATTGTGCTTACTGTACGTTCAACTGCTCCGGTTCCATCAATCAAGTTAAAATTGGTGAGCTCCAGCCAGTCTGCTGCATGCACGTATAGACAGTTAAAGAACAACAGGCAGGCAGCGATTATTTGACGGTGAAAAATCTTCATTAATCAGCAATCATGGGTACGGAAGTTTGTAAATCATGCACAAGTTTTGTCAACCAATCAATTGGATATCAGCAATTATATCTGCACATACACCACCACCTTCCGATACAATTCTGCAGCATGATTGAGAACCTTGACAACACCCCACCTGATTATTTCCCAGCAGCTGAACAAGCCCTGGAAGAGCCAAATGGTCTGCTGGCCGTGGGTGGCGATTTGAGCCCGGAGCGCTTATTGAATGCTTATCGGCGTGGTATTTTTCCATGGTTTGGCATTGATGACCCGATTTTGTGGTGGTCACCAGACCCCAGGGCAGTATTTATTCCAGGTCAACTGCACATCTCCAGGCGGCTTAAACGCAAACTGCGCAACTGTGATTACAGCATCAGCATGAATCAAGTGTTTGAAGAAGTTATTAAAGGCTGTGCAGCCCCGCGTAAAAGTGAACCAGACACCTGGCTACATGGCCCCATGCAAATGGCCTATATCCATCTGCATCAACTTGGGCATGCACACAGTTTTGAGGCATGGACAAGCGATCAAGAATTGGCTGGAGGCATTTATGGCGTGGCATTAGATCGGGTATTTTTTGCTGAATCAATGTTTTCAGCACATACCGATGGGAGCAAAATTGCCCTGTTGGCGCTAAACGAGTATGTTGAGCAACAAGGCTTTGAACTGATCGATTCCCAGATGCTGACTCCGCATTTGCAATCAATGGGTGCATTTGAAATGCCGCGCAGCACATTCTTATCCAGACTTGATGAGCTGATTGATTAATCAGCCAGTTATTTTACAAGTGAGGTGTTAATTTAATACAGATCACTGTGCCTGTGGGTCGAAGGTTGACAGAAATAATTCCACATCGGCTTGCTCTCCCACCCAGTCAATGCTGCCGCTTAACAACGCATCACGCCAGCTCAGTTCACCATTGAACATAGCTATTGCCGTTGTCGATGATAAATGGATTTCTGCTACAACCGGCGATTGCTGCTGGGCCAGCACCAATTGATCATCAACACATTCCAGGTGCAATTTTGAATCGCTCATGCAAAATCGATAACAGCCAGGCCAGCGGCGGCCAAATACCGGGTTAAAGACACTGCGCAGCGGCAGCAAATCCCATTCATCAGCGTGATACTGTTCAGCGTTACGGCGTTCTGTATATGACATCCCCCAATGGATCAGGTTGAAAATCACGCCTTCCAATTGCCGGCCTTTCTCAGCCAGTCGGTATACAGGATGCCCTTTACCTGTTTCACGTATAACAATCCCAGATGTTGCCAGCTGTGCCAGGCGGTCTGTCAGCAGATTGGTACCCAGACCGGGTAAATTGCGCAACAGCTGGGTAAATTGGCGAGGGGCAATCAATAACTCCCGCACAATCAATAATGTCCAACGCTCACCGATCAAATCCAGTGCGATCGCCAGGGCACAGTTTTGCTGATAACTCCTTTTTTGTGACATCTTGGGTTCCTGTATATGCCATAAGTACTATATGATTTTAAACTAAATTAATTTACTATATATTTTTAAAGTAAATATGGACTGAATGGAGTTTCACATGACAACCATCACCAAGTCACAAACGTCATTGTTGTTTAATGCACTGTTGGCAAATGCCATATTCAGCAGCATTTGTGGAGGTGTTATGAGCCTGGCGCCTGGTACCGTCGTCAACTGGCTGGATGGCGCCCGTGTTGCAGATATCCAAAGCCTGGGGTTTGGTTTGCTGTTATTCGCCGGCTGGTTGATATTTATTAGCCTGCGCCGCAGCATCAAAACTCTGGAAGCATGGGCCATCGTTATCGGTGATTTTGTTTGGGTTTTATCATCAATGTTATTGCTGGCCACACAAAGTCATCAGTTCAGCACCCTTGGCATCATCCTGATAGCCGATGTGGCTGTCATTGTTCTGGTGTTTGCATTGTTCCAGGCCAAAGGCATTCGACAATCCAGCTGAACATGGTTTATAACCGTTATATACCCCTGCCCAGCTGCCCAGCCGGGTATAAATCAAAAATAGACTTCTCATTAGCACCCTAGACTCGCTACACTAGCGCTTTTGAAACAGCCATTTTTTTCGTGAGCAAATCCTATCAATCCGCCGACATTGAAGTATTAACCGGCCTGGAGCCTGTCCGCCGCCGCCCCGGTATGTACACCGATACAACCCGCCCAAACCATCTGGTACAGGAAGTGGTGGATAACAGTGTTGATGAAGCGCTGGCAGGCTATGCCAAAACCATCGAAGTCACCCTGCACGCTGATGGTTCGGTGGAAGTAATCGATGATGGCCGCGGCATGCCGGTAGATAAACACCCAGAACACAAACTGCCGGGTGTGGAGCTGATTTTGGGGCGTTTACATGCTGGAGGCAAATTTTCCAATAAGAATTATCAATTCGCGGGCGGGTTGCACGGCGTGGGCGTTTCAGTGGTCAATGCCTTGTCGCAAAAGCTGGAAGTGCTGATCAAACGGGACGGCAAGGAACACCAGATGACTTTTGCTGATGGTGAAAAAACCACCGAATTACAGGTGGTTGGCACCGTTGGCCAACGCAATACCGGTACCCGAATCCACTTTTGGCCTAACAACAAATATTTTGACGTCGCAAAGATTTCCATTAAACAATTACAGCATAACCTCAAAGCAAAAGCGGTGTTGTGCCCGGGGTTGACCGTCACCCTGAATTCCCCAGGCAATGACCCGGTCAGCTGGTATTTTGAAGACGGATTAACCGATTATCTGAAGTCCGGCCTCGTTGACGCCGAATATCTGCCGGAAGAGCCTTTTGTCAACTCCTTAAAAGGTGATGATGAACAGGCTGATTGGGCATTGGTTTGGTTGCCGGAAGGCGAACTGACGCAGGAAAGCTACGTCAACCTGATACCCACTGCCCAGCATGGGACCCATGTCAATGGGCTGCGTACCGGCCTGATTGAAGCCATGCGTGAGTTTTGCGATATCCATAACCTGTTGCCACGCGGAGTCCGCCTGGCGCCTGATGATATCTGGGAACGCCTGGCATTTGTGCTCTCGGTCAAAATGAGCGACCCACAATTCAGCGGTCAAACCAAGGAACGTTTAACTTCACGCTCAATTGCCACTTTTGTTGCCGGCGTAGTCAAAGACACCTTCAGCTTGTGGTTAAACCAACATGTCGAAGCTGGTACCGAGATTGCCGAATTGGCCATTAGTAACGCGCAAAAGCGATTGAAAGCCAGCAAACAGGTTACCCGCAAAAAAATCACTTCCGGCCCTGCTCTACCGGGCAAGCTTGCAGACTGCACCAGTCAGGATTTGAATCAAACAGAACTCTTTCTGGTTGAAGGTGATTCAGCAGGCGGTTCCGCCAAGCAGGCACGCAGCCGTGAATTTCAGGCCATTTTGCCGTTGCGTGGAAAAATCTTAAATACCTGGGAAGTCGAATCCGGTGCTGTGCTTGCTTCACAGGAAGTCCACGATCTGGCAGTGGCTATCGGTATTGATCCAGGCAACGACAATCTGAATGGGTTGCGTTATGGCAAAGTCATCATCCTGGCCGATGCTGATTCCGATGGTCTGCATATAGCCACCTTGATCGCTGCATTGTTTATGCAACATTTCCGCGCACTGGTTGCTGCTGGTCACGTATTTGTGGCTATGCCGCCGCTGTTCCGGATTGATGTCGGCAAGCAGGTATTTTATGCTCTGGATGGTGAAGAACGTAAAGGCATCATGGATCGTATTACCGCTGAAAAACTCAAAGGCAAGGTAACCGAGACCCGTTTTAAAGGCCTGGGTGAAATGAATCCGTCACAACTGCGTGAATCCACTATCAACCCGGACACTCGGCGATTAGTGCAACTAACCATTGATGACCCCAAAGCCACCAGTAAAGTTCTGGATATGCTGCTGGCCAAAAAGCGCGCCGCTGACCGGCGTATATGGCTGGAAACCAAGGGCGATCTGGCAATCGTTTAATGTGTCTGATACTGCTGGCTTGGCAAGCTCATATTGATTTCCCCTTGATTGTCGCCGCCAACCGCGATGAGCTACATGCCCGACCAACTGCCGCGGCTCATATTTGGCCTGATACCGATCCACTGTTGCTCGCCGGCAAGGATCTACAAGCTGGAGGCAGTTGGATGGGCATCACACGAAATGCCCGGTTCGCAGCCGTCACCAACTACCGAGAAAATCCAGCTGTACGATCTGAGCTTAGCCGAGGGCAGTTAATAACCGATTTTCTAACCGGCCGGCAATCAGCAAGGCAATATGCGCAGCGTATTCACGCCGATGGCGAACGATATGCTGGTTTCAACCTGTTGGTCGGAGACATTCATCAGTTATTGCATGTCAGTAATCGCAGTGACTCGGTGACAGCGATTAAACCCGGTGTTCACGGGCTGAGCAACGCCACCCTGAATACCCCCTGGCCGAAAGTAAAAACTGGTAAATCCCAATTGCGGCAAATTCTTGATGGCCCACCTGATCATCAACAATTGCAAAACCTGTTAAGCAATCAGCAAATTGCTGATGATGAACTGCTGCCATCCACCGGGGTAAGTATTGAAGTTGAACGGTTGTTATCGGCACGAAAAATTGTCATGCCCGATTACGGCACCCGCTCATCAACCACTGTATTATTAAGCGCTGACGGCCAGATTGATTTTCATGAGCAACGGTATGCTGCCGATGGCCGGCCGGATGGCGACAGCCTTATCACTTTATAATCATCAATGCCCTGAACAATCACTAGAATAATCACATCAACAGCTTAAGCAAATACAAATAATGACCGATACTCCTGCCAGTTTTAGTAATTTCGAACAAGAACCTCTGCATGATTATGCCGAGCGTGCCTATCTGAACTATGCAATGTACGTGGTGCTGGATCGCGCCTTGCCGCATGTGGGTGATGGCCTGAAACCGGTTCAGCGGCGGATCATATATGCAATGTCAGAGCTGGGTCTGTCAGCCAATTCAAAACCAAAAAAATCTGCACGCACCATAGGCGATGTGATCGGCAAGTTTCATCCGCATGGAGATGCCTCCAGCTATGAGGCTATGGTGTTGATGGCACAACCGTTTTCTTACCGCTATCCATTGGTCAATGGCCAGGGTAATTTTGGATCGCCGGATGACCCTAAATCGTTCGCGGCAATGCGCTATACCGAATCGCGTCTGCACGCTTACGCTAAAAGCCTGTTGCAGGAATTACCTATGGGCACCGTCGATTGGGTGCCCAATTTTGATGGAACACTCAAAGAGCCCGAGCGCCTGCCGGCGCGGTTACCCAATGTATTGTTGAATGGCGCTTCCGGAATTGCGGTTGGCATGGCCACCGATATACCACCACATAATCTGCGCGAAGTAGTCAGCGCTACGATTCGATTGCTGGAGCATCCTCGCACCCAACTCGAGCAACTGTGCGAGCATATCCTGGCTCCGGATTTCCCCAGCGCCGCCGAAATCATCACGCCTGCGGAGGAACTGCTGAAAATTTACAGCACCGGCAATGGCAGTATTCGTGCCCGTGCAGTGTGGGAAAAGGAAACCAGCGACATCATCGTAACCGCTTTGCCCTATCAGGTTTCCCCTGCCAAGGTTATGCAACAGATCGGCACCCAGATGCAGGCTAAGAAACTGCCGATGCTGGATGATATCCGAGACGAATCCGATCAGGACAACCCTACCAGGCTGGTGCTGGTTCCACGTTCCAACCGGGTGGATTGTGAACAGTTGATGCAACACCTGTTTGCTACTACAGACCTTGAACGCAGTTACCGGGTCAATTTCAATGTCATTACGCTAGCCGGCAAGCCGGCATCGCTAAATTTAAAAGAGATTTTGCAGCAATGGATTGAATTTCGCCGCAGCACAGTAATCCGGAGACTTGAATTCAGGCTGGATCAGGTGATCGATCGTTTGCATATCCTGGATGGCTTGTTAATTGCTTTCCTGAATATTGATGAGGTGATCCACATCATTCGGACTGAAGATCAACCCAAACCGGTATTAATGCAACACTTCAGGCTTACCGGCACCCAGGCCGAGGCCATTTTAGAGTTAAAACTGCGGCATCTGGCCAGACTTGAAGAAATGCGCATCCGCAGTGAGCAATCTGAACTCGATCAAGAAAGACAATATCTGGAAGGCATATTGGATTCGCCCCAAAAACTGCAACGGCTGATCCGTGATGAACTGTTGGACGATGCCGAAAAATATGGCGACCAGCGCCGCTCTCCTCTGGTTGAACGTCAGGCTGCACAAGCACTGAAAGAAGCTGACCTGACTCCCAGCGAGCCAACCACAGTGGTTGTTTCCAAACAAGGCTGGGTACGCGCTGCCAAAGGCCATGATATCGACGCCAGCAGCATGAATTACCGGACCGGCGACAGCCTGGCCTTTACCGTACCCGGGCGCAGCAACCAAAACGCCGTATTCCTTGATAGTACCGGCCGTGCATACACCCTTCCTGCCCACCAATTACCCTCTGCCCGTGGTCATGGTGAGCCCTTGACAGGGAAACTATCGCCGCCGGCCGGCAGCCAGTTCCGTGGTGCTGTGCTGGCTGATGAGGGCCAAAAAGTGTTGCTGGCATCAACTGCTGGATATGGCTTTTACACCGACTTTGCCAATCTGGTCAGCCGCCAGAAAGCCGGCAAGCAGCTGGTTAGCGTACCCAAAGGTGCAGATGTGCTTGCACCGTCGATTGTCACTGATCCGGAAACTGATTTATTGGTCATGGTTACCAACAGCGGCTATCTGTTGTGTTATCCACTGTCGGAAATTCCGGAATTGGGGCGTGGCAAAGGCAATAAACTGATCCAGATACCACCAGCAAAACTCAAGTCCGGAGATGAATACCTATTCGGTGCTGTGGTGTTGCCAGGCAATGGTGAAGTACAGGTCTGGTCAGGTAAACATTACTTACGTTTAAAAACCAATGACCTGGAGCATTACCGGGGTGAACGTGCACAACGCGGACGTAAGCTGCCCCGGGGTTATCAGAGTGTAAGTGGTATTAATTTAATTAATAAAATATAAATTACGCAATTACTTCAAACAGCAACTGGCAGGGAACAACTTACCTGATCGATCAACTTTGCCTGTGACTTTGGTTTAATCTGCTTGCAATTTGAAGCCCTGTCCGAGAGCTTGTTTCCACCTATTTGCATAATGTGTATCAGCCTATATATTTAAGTTTAGGTTAGTTCTTTTGCCGACCAATACAATTTATTGATACCAAATGGAATTCAAAGATTATTACCAAACCATGGATGTGGCGGAATCAGCATCCAGCAAAGACATTAAAAGCGCCTACCGAAAGTTGGCGCGTAAATATCACCCGGATGTCAGTAAGGAAACTGATGCTGAAGATCGTTTCAAGGAGTTGGGGGAAGCCTACGAAGTATTAAAGGATCCTGAAAAACGTGCCCAATACGATCAATTACGCACAATGGGTGCACAGCAGGGTGACGGCAGTTTCCGGCCACCACCGGGTTGGCAACCGCATACCCAATCGCATAGCGCTGAAGGTGTGAATTCAGCCGATTTCAGTGACTTTTTCGAATCGATCTTTGGGCATGCAAGGTCCACGCAACATAGTCATGCCAGTGGAACCAGGCAATCGGTTCACAGGCGTGGTGAAGATGTGCATGCCAAGCTGGCACTGTTACTGGAGGAAGCCGCAGCCGGATGCGAGAAGCAGTTGAGTTTTCGGGTGGCTGAAGCAGATCAACACGGCCTGCCCCGACAGCGCAATAAAACACTCAAGGTCAAAATCCCTGCGGGTATCAGTCAGGGGCAGCATATCCGCCTGCAGGGCCAGGGTGGCAGCGGTATTGGCAATGGCCAGAACGGTGATTTATTCATTGAAGTCGAGCTTGCTCCGCACCCGTTGTACAGCGTCAACGGCAAGGATATTTACCTGACATTACCGGTCACGCCCTGGGAAGCGGCACTCGGCGCCAGTGTCACCGCACCCACGTTGGGTGGTGAGATCAATATCAAAATACCCAAAGGCGCCAGCAGTGGCCAGAAGTTACGCCTCAAAGGCAAAGGGCTGGCAGGCAAATCGCCGGGTGATCAATTGGTTATTCTGCAGATTGTGCTGCCAACCGAACACAGCCTGGGTGCCGAAAAACTTTACTCAGAATTGGCTGAATTGGAACACGGCTTTAAGCCCAGAGCAAAATTAGCGGCTAAAACAAGCTCAAAGGTATCGTCATGAACGGTAAAACCATTTTCGACAAGGTCGAAATACTGGATCAAAATATGACCTTCAGTCTGCATGAGGTATGTGAACGTGGTGGCGTACGCACGGAGTTTGTCGCGGACCTGGTAGAACATGGGATCATCACTCCGATTAAGGACAACCCTGGCCCACACTGGGTGTTCGACAGCCATGCCTTGAGTCGACTGCGTCGGGCCCAGCGTCTGCAGCATGATCTTAAGATTAACCTGCCGGGACTGGCGCTATCCCTGGAGTTATTGGATGACCTGAGCAAATTACGCCATCAGGTAGCTGTACTCAATCAGCAACTTGAGCAATTACTGGATTGGGGTAAACATGAATAATTAATCCTGGCCTTGCAGTTTCTAATAGCTTTTAGGCTCACTTGCAAGAGCATCAAATTATTTTTAGCCTCAATACCGGTTACCACAAGGTTCAATATTTTGCGCAAAATGTCCACAGCAATCGCAATAACGCCGGCAGTTGCCTTGACCGATCAATCAATTACTGTAAATTGGCTCGATGAAAATCCAAATCCTCGATTACTCCACCACCCAAATTGCCGCACCTTTGTTTAAAAACTATTTACCCGACAATTTGGAGATAAGCGAACATTACATCAGCAGCAAAGAGTCGTTTATCCCGGTATTGGAGCAAACCGGCGTTACCCATGTGGTGCACTCCGGTTCTGCGCTTTCCATCAATCAACCAGCGCCTTTTATGGAATCGGCACTGGAATATATTCGAACCTTAACGCAACAGGGCATCAAGCAAATGGGTGTTTGCTTCGGACATCAGCTGATCTGTCGTGCTTTGGTTGGCGAGCATGCTGTGCAAGCCTCCCCCAATGGTCTTGAAGCGGGTTGGCGCGAGGTTGAGTTTCGGGACAGTGCTAGCGCCATTCCAGGGTTATCGGGTACTCAAACCGTTTGGCAGCACCATTTTGATGAGGCCATTGAATTACCACCTGGTTCGGAACTAATCGCAACCGCGGAACATACCCACATACAAGCATATATCAACCACAAACACGGTCTGATAGGTATGCAGTTTCATCCGGAATTCGATCGAGATAGCGGCAACGAGTATTTTCTACATGATCGCCAATTGCTTGAAAAACAAGGATTTGATGTTAAACATTTAACCCAGGGAATGCCATCCGGCAATCACGGCAACAGCGTTTTTAATTACTTCCTTAGTCACTTTTGAAGGCGCTGCCGACATTCCAAATCAACCATGCACAGCCCTATACTGTCTATTTTTTTATTACTGCTTAATCAACATGCAGCCAAAACCAACCAGCCATGAACAATAATCCCATTGGCATTTTTGACTCAGGTGTTGGCGGCATTTCCGTGCTTAAGAGTATCCGTGAGCAATTACCCAACGAAAGTTTTATCTATGTTGCAGATTCTGCCCATGCGCCATATGGTGATAAGTCTGATGCTTTCTTAGAACAGCGATCTATCGATATCACTCAATTTCTGATTAACAACGGCGCCAAGGCTATCGTCGTCGCCTGCAATACAGCCACAGCATCTGCAGTAAGTAAACTGCGCTGCCTGTTCAACCGGCCAATTGTGGCTATGGAACCTGCCATAAAACCTGCCACCGGACTGAGCAAAACCGGTGTGGTTGGAATCCTGGCCACTGCAGCTACGATTAGCAGCGAAAAATATTCGAAACTGGTTAACAGATTCGAGCATAAGTGTCGCTTTATTTCACAGCCTTGTCCCGGCCTGGTTGAACAAATCGAACAAGGCGAACTGCACGGCGAACCCATTGAAACGCTGCTGCTAGAGTACATCACCCCATTATTGGCACAGGGTGTTGATACACTGGTACTTGGTTGTACACATTATCCACTGGTAACCAGGCTGATTGAATCCATAGCAGGTAATCACATTAATGTAGTTGATGGTAATGCAGCAGTTGCTGTAGAACTTGAACGGCAATTGCAAAAGCATCAGTTACTGGCCAGTCAGCTGCAGCAAAGTGCAAAGCATGAGCAATTCTGGTCCAGTGGAAATCTTGAGCGGTCACATAAAATCATCATGAAACTGTGGCACCCACAGGCCATGGTGAAAATATTACCGGTAGCCGCTGAACCGGTTATTTGAATCGACCGCACTCCGGTAATCAATTCTTGCAGCTTTATAAGGAACTGCACTCCTGACAGGCATTTTCCATCACTGTGGATAGATGCAGGCAGCTTTTCACTGACAAGCTTTCAATTCTTTTAAACAGCTGCAACTTGCCGATCGGGTACTGTCTTTGGGCAAAAACAAGCAGGTTATACAGCGCGCTGTGAAAATGCCTATCAAAAAGCAGGCTATCAATTAGCAGCCTGGTTTAAACCAAACTCGTTGAATTGGCGACTAACCATCATTAGCTCGCTATTTGCCGGGGCCATATACATCCCTGTGCATTTAATACCAGATCACCATTAGTTTAGCGGCTAAATAAACCATTTTTTGGTTAATTATTCAATTCGCCTTTTTGCAATGAGAAATTACATTGCTAAACCTCTGATAAATATTTATTTATACCGTTTGTAACATTCGGTACGTTTATTGCATATAAAGAACCAAACCTTTGGCATATAGACAAACAAAAAGGTTAAGCGTTATAGTGTTATATATCAATAGAACACCAACTGACTAGATAAGCAGATCCTGGAGAGACCAATATGTTCAGTGCTAACAAATATCCGTTGCAGCGTATTCTCATACCCCTGATAGCAGGCTCATTGGTTATGCTGCTGGCCGGTTGTGGCGCAGGCGCAGATACCAATGCACAGGAAAATGAAGCAGAAACTCAAATCGCCATTCCGGTGGAAACCAGTGAAGTCATGCTGGGCTCAGTGTCTGCAGCTTATGAAGGCACCGCGACACTGGAAGCTGAAGAAACAGCGGTCGTAGTCAGTAAGAACATTGGTGTCATTCTTGAAGTACTGGTCGAAGAAGGTGACACCGTCAAACAGGGCCAGGTAATGGCTCGGCTGGAAGCCGATCGTTTTGAACTGGAAGCTGAACGCACCAAAGCCACTCTGAAACGCATGGAAAATGCCTTAAACCGGGCTGAAGAACTGTATACACGCAAGTTAATGAGCAATGATGAGTACGAAGGCAGCCGTTTTGACGCTGAATCACAACGCGCAATTCATAAACTAGCGGCACTTGATCTATACCACACTGAAATCCGGGCACCGATTGATGGTGTGATCTCGGAACGAATGATTAAAGTCGGTAATTTGGTTACCCAGCACCAGGCAGTCTTTCGAATCGATGATTTTGACCCTTTACTGGCTATCCTGCATGTCCCTGAGCATGAGTTGAATACATTGCGTCAAAATCACAGGGTCAGTATCTCAGTTGATGCTTTTCCTGGCGAGACGTTCGATGGGTTTGTATTGCGTATCAGTCCGGTTATAGACCCGGAAACCGGTACCTTCAAAGTGACCGCCCAGGTGAACGATGCCAGTGCGCGCCTGAAACCAGGTTTGTTCGGACGGGTCCGGGTGATATTTGATACCCGTGACAACGTACCATTGGTCGCCAAAGACGCCATCGTAAGTGAAGATGGGACGCATACCGCCTATGTTGTCGCCACTGATCAATCTGTAACACGGCGCGCCATTCAGGTTGGCTATGAAGAACATGGCTTGCTGGAAGTGCTGTCAGGACTGGAGTCCGGTGATACCGTGGTAACCGCCGGTAAAGCCAGCTTGCGTGACGGCGCGATTGTAGATGTGATTGAATCATGAAATTAATTGAAGTCGCGGTAAACAGACCGGTTACGGTAGCCATGGGCGCCGTTACTCTACTGTTGTTCGGCGTGATCTCATTAACCGGCCTGAAAGTTAACCTGCTGCCCGAACTGGCCTACCCTACCCTGACTGTGCGCACTGAATTCCAAGGCGCTGCACCGGCTGAAATAGAGACTTTGATCACCAAGCCATTGGAAGAAAGCGTGGGTGTGGTTAAACACGTACGTACGGTCAAATCCGTGTCACGGACGGGGCAATCTGATGTCATCCTGGAATTCAACTGGGGCGCGGATATGGATATGGCCGGTTTGGATGTCCGTGAAAAACTGGAAATACTGCAACTGCCTTTGGAAGCCAGCCGGCCACTGATACTGCGCTTCAACCCCGCTACCGATCCGGTACTTCGGCTTGGGTTGAGCATGGAAACCTCCAGTCTTGCAACCAGTGAAAATGACTTGAAAGTATTGCGGCGCTTTGCTGATGAGGAAATCAAGAAACGCCTGGAGCCTGTGGCTGGTGTTGCCGCAGTTAAAATCAGCGGTGGATTGGAAGATGAAGTACATATCGATATTGATATGGAAAAGCTGGCGCAACTGGACATTTCGGTCGCCGAACTGAACCAGCGTCTGTCTGCAGAAAACGTCAATGTATCTGCCGGGCGGCTGGAAGACGGCACCCAACGATACCTGGTGCGCACCATCAACCAGTTTGATTCGGTACCCGAAATTGCTGATGTCATCATCTCTACCGGCAGTGGTCGCCCGGTGTATCTGAAAGATATCGCCAGTGTTTCTCAGGACCACAAGGAACGCCAGGCCATTATTCGCATGAATGGTCAGGAAGCAGTTGAGATCGCGGTTTATAAAGAAGGTGATGCCAACACTGTCGGGGTTGCCCAGGCTGTTCACCAGGCGTTATCCAGACTGCGCGAACAGCTGCCGCCGGGCATGCAGATAATAACTGTTGATGATCAATCTGTATTTATTAATAATGCCATCAAACAGGTTGTCAGCGCAGCATTGCTGGGCGGCGTGCTTGCGATGCTGGTCATTTTCCTGTTCCTGCGGGATTTTGCCTCTACCGGCATTATTGCCTTGTCCATTCCAATATCGATAGTCGCCACTTTCTTTTTGATGGGGCAGGCAAACATATCCTTGAACATCATGTCATTGGGGGGCATCGCACTGGCTACCGGCCTGTTGGTTGACAATGCGATCGTGGTGCTGGAAAACATTGCCCGTCATCGCGCCACAGGAATGTCCAGGACCAAAGCTGCAGTGGTTGGTACCCGTGAAGTGGGCGCGGCTGTTACAGCCTCCACCTTGACCACTATTGCTGTATTTTTTCCATTGGCATTTGTCGAAGGTGTGGCTGGTCAGCTATTCAGCGATCAAGCACTGACCGTGACCTTCGCATTGGCCATTTCTCTATTGGTCGCAATCACTCTGATTCCAATGCTGTCGGCACGGCTGTCGCGTAACAATAAGCGGTCGCAAAAAGAAACTGCAGCAACAGCTGGCCAGGGTGGCAGACTGATGCAAACTTTGCGAACGCGTTATGTCCACCTGTTGCAAGCTGCGCTCGGTCATCGCACATTGGTCCTGGGCGTCGCCGCCGCACTGCTCAGCGTGTCGCTGTGGTCGCTAACCCGCCAGGATCTGGAACTGATCCCTCAATTGGCTCAGGGACGCTATGAAGTTGCCCTGGAGTTGCCGCCGGGTACTCCTTTGGCACAAACCGACCGGATAGTCGAAGCCGTTCAATCAGCGAGTACGGCTATAGCCGAAATTGATTATGCCTACGGCGTTTCCGGCAGCGGCAATCGGATTGATGCCAACCCGACTGAGTCAGGTGAAAACATCGGCCGGATATTAATAGCATTAAACAATGGCGACCAAAACAGTGAACGTAACTCAATGCAGGCGCTGCGTGGCATAGTCAGTCAACAGCCTGGTGTAATAGCCAACTTTTCCAGGCCTGAATTGCTCAGCTTTGATAAACCTTTAGAGATCGAAGTAGTCGGTTATAACCTGGATGATCTAAAACGCATCGGCGATCAGGTTGCTCAACGCCTGCGGCAATCAGATCGGTTTGTAGATATTGAATCCAGCATGGATCAGGGACACCCTGAAGTTCAGGTTTATTTTGACCAGGCACGCGCTGCTGCGCTGGGCTTAACCGTAAAAGACATTTCCGATCAGTTGGTTAACACCGTTCGGGGCGTGGTAGCAACCCGCTACAGCTGGCGAGACCGCAAAATCGACGTGTTGGTCCGGGCAGCAGAGCGTGATCGATCTTCAGTAGATGACATCCGGAATCTGGTCATTAATCCGAAAAGCACACGGCCGGTTACCTTATCTTCGGTTGCAGAAATAATCGTGACCGAAGGACCAGCTGAAATTCGCCGCGCTGACCAGGAACGGGTTGCAGTGATTTCCGCCAATATAGCCTATGGCGCATTAGGCGCTGCACTGAATGATGCCCAGACATTACTGCAAGGCTTGCCCGTACCGCCAGCTATGGCAGTAAGGGTGGTAGGGCAAAATGAAGAATTACAGGCTTCCACCCGCTCGTTAATGTTTGCTCTGGGACTGGCTATATTTTTAGTTTACCTGGTCATGGCTTCTCAATTTGAATCACTGCTGCACCCGTTTGTGATTTTGTTTTCGGTACCACTGTCTGCAGTTGGTGTAGCGTTGGCCGTTGCAGTCACCGGCATGCCGCTCAGTGTAATGGTATTGATTGGGCTGATTATGCTGGCTGGAATTGTGGTTAATAATGCCATTGTGCTGATTGATTTGATCAATCATCTGCGCAGCGATGGCATGGCTCGCATTGATGCGATCATTGAAGCCGGAAAATTACGACTGCGGCCTATTCTGATGACCACTATGACTACCGTCCTGGGACTTAGCCCGATGGCGATGGGGCTTGGCGAAGGTGCCGAGATCCGTGCTCCGATGGCCTTGACGGTTATCAGTGGCCTGCTGGTTTCCACGCTACTGACCTTAATCATCATTCCAGTGGTGTATTCACTGTTGGATCGGCGCAGTGACAGCAAGCTTGAGGGAACAGTAGCGAGCGCAATGCCTTTGAAACCGTTAAAAGCTGACAGATAGACGACTACAGGTAATCCATCATGAGCTCACCAGCTGAATTTGCCATTAAACGTCCAATTACCACCATTATGATTTTTGTTTCGCTGGTGGCGGTGGGTCTGATTTCCGCCCGATTGCTGCCACTGGAATATTTTCCGGAACTGGACGTACCTTTTGTGATGGTACAAATCCCTTACCAGGGTTCTACTCCAGACGAGGTGGAGCGTGAAATTACCCGTCCGGTAGAAGAGGTCCTGTCTACCATCAGTGGCATTAAACAGCTGAATACAACATCCAATGCCAATCAAGCCAGTTTTTTCATGGAAATGGATTGGGGCAGTGACGTCGCCATCAAAGCCATGGAGGCCAGGGAGAGAGTAGAAGCAATCCGTGCTCAATTACCTGCTGATATTCGGCGGATCAATGTATTCAAGTTCAATACCGCTGATCAGGCAGTATTAACCCTGCGAATCTCCAGCGATCGCGACCTGTCCAACGCTTATGACATGATCCAGCGCAATCTGATCCGCCCATTGGAACGGTTGCCTGGTGTGGCCAGAGTCGAACTGCAAGGGTTAGAGCCGAAAGAAATCCGGATTGATTTGATTGCCGACCGGGTTACTGCCCATGGCATAGACCTGATTCAATTACAAAATCAATTGCAGAACGTCAATTTCTCAGCGTCTGCAGGTTTAATCAGTGAAGGCAATATACGTTATCGGGTGACGCCATATGGTGAATTCACCAGTATCGAACAATTCGAGGATATGGTGATTGCCGATAACGGCCTGCAACTGTCGGATATAGCTGATATCACCTACACCTCAGCGCGACGTGACTATGCGCGGCATTTGGATCGCAGCTATGCCATCGGCGTCAGCATTTTCAAAGAAAGTGGCGCTAATCTGGTGGAAGTCGGTCGGCGGGTGCTTGAGGAAGTCAACAGCATTGGGGAAACACCGGAGATGCGGGGTATCACCTTGTTCTTCCTGGAAGACCAAGGGTCCGGGGTGGTCAGTTCGCTGAAGGAACTACGCAATGCAGGTTTGCTGGGCGCAATGCTGGCACTGTTTGTTTTGTACTTCTTTCTACGCAATCTGCCAATGACTTTTATGGTTGCTTTGGCGGTTCCTGTATCCATTACCATCACTCTGGGTGCAATGTATTTCATTGGCATTTCGCTGAACATCCTTTCCATGATGGGTTTAATGCTGGCGGTTGGAATGCTGGTGGATAATGCGGTGGTAGTCAGCGAAAGCATTTCCACAGAACGTGAGAAAACACCAGGTGAAACGCTACCTGCAACCATCAGAGGTGTGCGCGCTGTTGCACTGGCTGTAGCTGCGGGAACCCTGACCAGCGCCGCTGTATTTTTGCCCAATATTTTTGGTGAACAAAACCAGATATCGATATTCATGTCGCATGTGGCGGTCGCTATCGTAGTCTCACTGGCGGTTTCGCTGGTGATGGCACAAACCGTTATTCCGCTGCTTGCCAGCCGATTAAAACCCAGAAAACAAAAAACCTCTCGTGTGCTGGACGCCATCCGTCGCTGGTATGTGCGAATATTGGAATGGACCCTGATACATCGCTGGAAAACGGGGTTGTTGATTCTGCTGACATTCCTGTCCGTGATACTGCCGGCGAGCATGGTGGAAACCGATATGTTCCCGGCCAGCCAGACCCGCAATCTGTTTTTGCAGTACAACCTGGATGCGCATTATCCGCTGACAAAAATAAAAGGCTCGGTGGATCGTATCGAAGATTACCTGTATGCCAATCAGGAACATTTTGAAATCCGCGCGGTTTACTCTTACTACGATGAAAACGGCATTGCCCAATCATCCATTTTATTAACCGAAGATGCGGATGCCAAACGTGCCAGCACCGATATCGCTGACGAAATCCTGGAGGGCTTACCCAAAATAGCCATCGGCAAGCCAACTTTTGATCAAAACCGCTCTGGCTCATCCGAAGGTGTGTCCGTTTCCATTTTGGGAGATTCGAGCGCCAACCTGAGAGTTCTGGCACAGGATGCTGTACGGCTGATGTCTACCATCGAAGGATTGGAGAGTGTGCGGATGCCGAGCAGCCCTGGTGAACGCGAGGTTCAGATACGTGTGGATCGCGAACGCGCCCGGCAGCTGGGCTTCAGCACCCAGGATGTAGCCAATGCAGTTGCCATCGCTTTACGGGGTAACAATTTACGCGAATACAAAGGTGAATTCGGTGAAGTACCGGTTAAATTGCAATTTCGTGATGCAGACAAACGTGACCCATCGGTACTCAGTGATCTGAAACTGCGTAATCAGCGCGGGGAACAGGTACCGCTGGCAGCGATGGTGAATGTGATCGAACAGGCTGGTGCGATTGAAATTGAACGGCTGAACCGTGAAACATCAATTACCGTGCAAGCCAACCTGGATGACATCACCATGGAGCGTGCGCGTGAATTGATCACCGAAAAAATGGAATTACTAACCCTGCCTAACGGCTATAACTGGCGTTTAGGTCGTGGATTTTCGCAGGAAGACACCACCGGGCAGAAAATGCTGCTGAATATCATCCTGGCCATGTGCATTATCTATATCGTGCTGGCCGCTTTGTTTGAATCGCTGCTCTACCCCGCCACCATGATTGTATCGATATTGTTTTCCATTGTGGGTGTGTTTTGGTTCTTCCTGGTGACCGGTACCATTTTTTCCTTTATGGCGATGATCGGAATTTTGATCCTGATCGGCGTGGTGGTGAACAACGGCATTGTGTTGATTGATCATATCAATCACTTGCGTGCCGAAGGCATTCCACGCAACGAGGCAGTCGTGCAAGCAGGCCGGGATCGCTTAAGGCCAATCCTGATGACGGTTGGCACCACAGTTTTAGGGTTGTTGCCACTGTGCTTTGGTTCCGCACAAGTCGGTGGCAACGGCCCGCCTTATTTCCCCATGGCCAGAGCAATTGTGGGCGGTTTATTGTTTTCCACCCTGGTCAGCCTGGTGTTTTTGCCCAGCATATATAACTGGCTTGACTACCTGCGACACGTTCCCAAACGGTTATTTAACTGGTTTGGTCGGCAGTTAGCACGGTTGCTGCCACGCCGCTGGCGTTCGGCTGCAACACCTGCAGAAACAACTTGATAATTAGTGATTTAAACCTTTAACCCGATTATGGCAACTAATCAGATAGCAAAACGGTATTTGACTGGACTGTCATCATAATTGATCATTTACAAATAGAGGTATCCAAGCATGTCGCCAAGTATTAAAACCTTCACTTTGATTACAGCTGCCACTTTAATAACCAGTACCGCGTTCGCTTGGGGCAGCAAGTTACAGGACACCCAGACTTTGCGCTTATCACTTGATGACTTAAGCCAGTTCAGAATCGATGTGGGTGCTGGAAAACTGCATGTCATTGGTGACAGCCAGCTGGATGAGATTATCGTTGAAGCTGAAATTTATCAAAACCGGGCAAATGATAACTATGAGCTGAGTCTGGAAAAGAAATCTTCCTCCAGAGCAGTTTTGATTGCAGATGCTAATACCGGCTCCGGCTGGAGCAATTGGAACAACGACAGCTGGATAGACCTGACTATACGCGTTCCAGCCTCACTGAACCTGGATATAGATGATGGCTCGGGTGAAATTAAAGTGATGGATATCAACGGCAAGCTGGAGATTGATGATGGCTCCGGCAAAATCGAAATCCAACAAATTGCTGGTGATGTCTTTATCGATGACGGCTCCGGTTCAATCTATGCCCGTGATCTGGGCGGCGATATTGAAATCGATGATGGCTCCGGTGGCATCAAGGTTCGCAATGTGGCTGGCGTGGTCACAGTCGCAGATGGTTCCGGCAGTATCGATGTGGATGGTGCAGCCAGCTTTGTACTAGCGGATGACGGTAGCGGCGGCGTGGACATTGACAATGTTTCCGGTGAAATAGATATGGGCTCCTGATAAGCATTGACCCGTAACAATGGTGTGGCGGCAAGTTTCGCCACACCCTGAATGCACAACCAATACCTGGCTTAACCAGCCAGTCATTTTCATTATTCGAAAACCATCAGTATGACGCGTCAACGCGCCGAAGCATGATTAACCGTGATTATCGGATACTTGCTAAACACTGGTTGAAAATATTGCTGGGCCTCATAAACTGCGAAACCCTGTCCTGATCAGGCCGATAGTAACCGCCCATATCAACAGCCGGGCCTTGGACATGGTTCAGTTCATCAACTATTACCTGCTCTTGCTTAGCCAGACTTTTAGCCAACGGCGCAAAACGTTCTTTTAGATCAGCATCATGATTTTGCGCAGCCAGTGCCTGAGCCCAATACAGCGCCAGGTAAAAATGACTGCCACGGTTATCAAGCTCGCCTACCTTACGCGAAGGTGATTTGTTGTTATCCAAAAATTGCCCATTGGCTGTATCCAGGGTTTCAGCCAGAACTTTGGCCTTTTGATTACCTGATTTATCCGCCAGATCATCCAAAGAAACAGCCAGTGCCAGAAATTCACCCAATGAATCCCAACGCAAGTGATTTTCTTTAACAAACTGCTGCACATGCTTGGGTGCGGACCCACCTGCCCCGGTTTCAAATAAGCCGCCACCAGCCAGCAAGGGTACGATGGACAACATTTTCGCACTGGTACCCAATTCCAGAATAGGAAACAAATCCGTCAGGTAGTCACGCAACACATTACCGGTTACTGAAATGGTATCCTGCCCGGAACGAACCCGCTCCAGGGTGGCGAGCATGGCTTGCACGGGCGGTAAAATTCGGATATCCAGGCCTTCTGTATCATGCTCTGGAAGATATTGTTTAACTTTGGCGATCAAATTGGCATCATGCGCACGGCTCTCATCAAGCCAGAAAATGGTGGTGGCACCCGTCGCCCGAGCTCGATTCACACCCAATTTTACCCAGTCCTTAATAGGCAGGTCTTTACTCTGGCACATACGCCAGATATCACCCTCAGCCACAACATGTTCAAGCAAAGTTTCACCTTGATCATCAACAACCCGAACCGTGCCTGCCTGACTCAATTCAAAGGTTTTGTCATGTGATCCATATTCTTCAGCCTTTTGAGCCATCAAACCCACATTCGAAACGTTACCCATGTGGGTCACATCAAAAGCACCATGTTTCTGACAATCTTCAATGACCGCCTGATAGATACCGGCATAGCAGCGATCCGGGATCAATGCCTTGGTGTCATGCTGTTTACCATCCGGTCCCCACATAGTTCCTGAGGCACGTATCGAGGCCGGCATTGAAGCATCGATAATGATGTCGCTGGGCACGTGTAAATTGGTGATACCCTTATCTGAATCGACCATCGCCAATGCTGGTCGAGCGGTATAAACAGCCTGGATATCAGCTTCGATGGTTGCTCGCTGTTGATCAGATAATTCTGCAATTTTATTGTAGACATCACCAATGCCATTATTGGCCTCTACACCCAGCTGATCAAAAACAGCTGCATGTTTTTCAAACACATCCCGATAATACACTTCCACCGCATGCCCGAACATGATTGGATCTGATACCTTCATCATGGTCGCCTTCAGGTGCAGCGAAAGCAGCACCCCCTGCTCTTTTGCCAGATCAATCTGTTCTGCATAAAAACGTCTCAAAGCAGCAACGCTCATGCACGAAGCATCAATAACCTCACCTTGCAATACTGGTGTATCGGCTTTTAATACGCTGACACTCCCATCTTCTGCAATGTGCTCGATACGCACGTTCCCGGCCTGTGCGATAACGGCGGATTGCTCACATGAGTAAAAATCGCCAGTACTCATATGTGCAACATGCGATTTGGAATTCGCATTCCATTGGCCCATCGAATGCGGATGTTTTTTCGCATAAGCTTTAACCGGTCCCGCTACTCGCCGGTCAGAGTTACCTTCCCGCAAGACCGGATTAACCGCACTGCCAAGCACTTTCGCGTAGCGTTTTTGAATGGACTGCTCGCTATCATTTTCCGGTTCCTCAGGATAATCAGGCAAGTCATAATCCTGTGACTGAAGCTCCTGAATCGCCGCTTTTAGCTGAGGGATAGAGGCGCTGATATTGGGCAGCTTGATGATATTGGCTTGCGGCGTCTTGGCCAACTCTCCCAACTCTGCCAGGTGATCGGACTGCTGCTGAGTGGCAGTTAAATTTTCTGGGAAATTGGCAATAATTCTTCCAGCCAGTGAAATATCGCGTGTTTCAACGGTAATTTCCGCAGCCTGAGCAAATGCCTGCACAATCGGCAACAACGATTGAGTCGCCAATGCCGGGGCTTCATCAGTAATTGTATAGATAATTTTCAGCGTATTTTCTGCCATCTTGGTATCCGGAGTATTGCAGTCACAGCCCGGGTAATGATCCTCACCGGGAAAACTGCGCAGGCTTTTGTGCAAAAAACGTAATGCCGGCGCAGTATTGTGTGATGCAGGCCAATATCATGCCTTCCCGGATGTGTTCTCTACATACCAGGGAAGCTCTATAGACGAGCGCGCATTATAGCCAGTTTAGCGAAAAAATCTTAGCACCTTGTACGATTGAAAGTAATCAGCGATTGATTGCAGCCGATAGATAGACATTCCGAATCTTCATTGCGGCTTACGTGAATCCGGGAAGATTATTGGACTGCAGTTCAAAATGAGCAGCGATCTTACTGATCATGGTGATAATCACCTGAACCACGGGATTAAACACGCTTGATATTCGCTGCGATATAAATCCACCTGGGCACTGAATCCTGAGCCAATATCAGATTCAACATCAACGCCGAAGCACAACACTTCGTCTGCAAGATCAGCAACGATGCCGATCAGCTGGATGGGCCATTATTAACACCAACCCGGTATTGATAATGCCGAGGCCAGGCATTGTATGGCTACAGAAATTTAACACTTCAGCGTTATCATTCCAGTAATAAACTTAGCTGTCTCAGCCTTAGATACTCAGTTAATACCCAACATACAGCATCACAAAGGGACTTTTATGCAATACGATATTTTTCGGTATCCCGGTATATTAATGGCACTGCTTTTGTCTTTGACCATTAATGCCCAGGACGTTGATAACAATCAGCAAGGCATATTCTCTGGCTCCTACCCGGAGACCGGCGCCTGGTTTGCGATGGATGATTCCAACACCGGCTTTTTTCTGGATATTCAAAATGGCGCAGTTGGTGGCGCATACTTTGGATTTGATGATGATGGCGATAATGTTTGGTTATTGTTCAGCGGTCAATTGGAACAACTGGATACTACCGGCACATTCGATTGGACTTTAGATGCACCATTAAGACAAGGCGCTAACGGCGGCTGTATCTTAAATTGTAATGATGATCAAAACCCGCCACACAATTCCACAGCTGTTGGCCAGATTCGGATCAACTTCACCGGGCGCAGCACTGGCGTATTCAGTGTCGATGGCAGTCAATTCACCCCTATTATCCCGCTGTATTTTGGTACATCGGCAATAATCAGCGAGCTTCCTACCGGATTGTTTGCACAACCAGATGTTGCAGGTACCTGGGCAGTGGCTATCAGCACCATGGTCACTGATACCGAAGGTAATATCCTCGAATTCGAAGCTGCCGATGAAGCAGGTATTATCCAATTTGACGAACAAGAAGTGAGAACAGGCGAACCCGGCACTCCCCCCCTGGCCCAAGGCGTTACCATGGTCACCAACAACCGTTTACTACGTGCGCACCCCGTTTTTCCCGATGGCTCTTCACTCTCATGCGTGTATTTTGAACCATCCACGGAGCCTCCGGTAACGCCACTGATTGAATGCATCATATTCGGCAGTTTGATTACCACACCACCGACAACCACCATTACCCGTGAAATACCGATACACCTGATGAGCGATTCACGTTTTGTGGCTTTTATCAGAGACAGCGCAGATCCGGTTGACGGTGTGCTACCGCCGCTTGTTCGTATTGAAGGATTTCGAGTTGGTTATGATTAAAGCTTTCCAGACCAGTGGCCAGCGCATTTGAATTAAGCCCGGGACATGCCGTCATTTCACTTTGTGGTTGCTGCGCAGTCATCAATCGATAGTACTGGAAGAACTTTACGCTATGCTGGTACCCTAATTAACCACCGGCCATCCTTAATACTCTGTGCATATTGTCATTCTTGTCAGCTTGTTTGTTGCTCTAATATTCGGCCCGTCAGTCTGGGTAACACGGATTTTAGCCAAATACAGTAAACCCACTGATCGTTACTCCGGTAGCGGTGCTGAACTGGCCCGGGTATTACTGGACAGCAACAACATGCCACACGTCACCATCGAGGAAACCAAATCCGGTGATCACTACGACCCTATCGATAAATGCGTACGCCTGACACCGGATAAATATCATGGCCACTCACTCACCGCAGTAACCGTGGCCGCGCACGAGGTCGGCCACGCCATTCAGGATCACACCGGCTATACGCCTTTGCATTTACGCACCCGTCTGGTCAAGCTGGCTATTCCCGCACAAAAACTGGGGGCCGGTATTATGTTTGCGGCACCTGTGCTGGTGTTGCTGACCAAGGCTTTGCCGGTAGGCTTGCTGATGGTGCTTGGAGGGCTGTTGACCCTGGGTTTTGCAACAGCTGTGCATTTTATTACATTGCCTATGGAGTGGGATGCCAGCTTCAAACGTGCATTACCCATCCTGCAGGCCGGGAATTATCTGCACAGCAATGATATCCGTCACGCACGCAAGATATTGCTGGCCGCTGCCATGACTTATGTGGCCGCTTCGCTTGTCAGCTTATTGAATATCGGCCGCTGGTGGGCAATTTTGCGAGCCTGAAATAATAACCCAATCATTTAACATGGTTTTGCTTCATCCAGACCATTTTCATCGATAGATAGATGCCTACAAGCAGCTGCGTTTTTTTCCTACAGTCTTAAATATTAAATTGAGTTATAAATTACCGAAATAGCCTGCTCCTCCAGCGAAACTCAAGGCTGGATAGTGATCATCTGTCTTATCAGTTTGGCTATTGCTTATATCCCAAACCTGTTCAACAACAATAAAAGAGCATGGCATGAATAACTCGTATAAAAACCAACTATTGATCAGCTCGATGCTAATACTGGTCAGTTTCGCAGCAGTAGCGGTAAACATCTCACCACCACCCGCATTTCAACCATCTGCAGTTAGCAGTTACCGGTTTACTGACATTTACACATTACCTGGTGGCGAACAGCGTGCCGTGGCGTTAAATCCGCACGGCGTGCAGTTATTACTACGCGGTGGTACGAATACCTTTATCACCACCCTGGAACGCGAGTTCCCCCAATGGGCATTTACCCCTGCTGAGAAAAGCTTGACAGGAATTTTTGTAATTGAAAATTACTATGCCTGCGGATTGGCCACACCAGACTGTGGCGTTGAACGCACTGAAGGAAAAATCGCGGTAGGGGCATTTATCGATATCAGTTACCAACCGGGACCCGGCGACCCCACCCCGGCAGATAATGAGCTTCACTGGATTCAACGAATATACTCAAATCATGACGCCATTGCGCAACATGGCGTGAATGCCGATAAGGTTGACAACCTTAATGACAGTGATGGCGTCACTGTCGAACCCTGTGATGAAATCCCTTACTATGATTGCGCCTTCCTGGCTGATGAAACGTTTTTCGTTGATCGACCGCAACGCACTGCCGACCATGAAAACGATCACGTATGGGCCGCTGAACTGTACCTGGTTGAGCAAACCGATAACAAACAAGTCACTATCTATGATGGCATCAAGTGGGGATGGTTAAATACCAACCTGGGTATTCGCGCCCTGGTTGCACCACCATCTGATATCCGCTTTGACAATCCATCGCCTGCAATCACCGGCGACGTCGTAGCCGGCGGCTTTGGTACCCATGCAATCAGCTGGGGAGTACCTGCTGGTGGTAAATCTCCCAGCACTCTAGTCATCGACCGGCATACTCAGGAATTACGGCCTTTAATTGGTGAACCCTTCCAGTTGGGTACCGTTACTTACACCAATAGCACTATCCAGAGCGGCACTGGTATTAATTCCGCCGAACTGACGATTGAAACTGTTGTTGATGTTATCGGCATGGATATAAACGGTTTAAGCATTTTAGATAACCGTCTGGTTTCGATGGTCAACACAGCCAATACCTGCAATGCCAGAACACCAGGTGATTGCACCTCTGAACAGGCCCGTGAAAGTGCTGATTATGTTTCCATACCGCCGGTTTCCGATTTAACCGCAGTACCCGGCAGCTTCCCGGATTTCGAAGAATTGGGTAATAATTTCCATGTCCATGAAGAAAGTACAGCCACAGCCACTCTGATCGGTAGAATTACCCAGGTCAGAATCAATACCGCTGAAAATAATACCGATGGACTGCTGCCACCCGGCCCCAACGCACCGGCACCAGGCACACTCAATCCTGAGCCTGTACTGGTGTGGGAAATACTTGGATTCGGCGCGGTTGTACGAGGCCGTGGCTTTATTACAATCGGCGAGGCCGGCATTTCAATTGATGACGAAATCAACCGCAGTGGAAAGGTAACCATTGGCTATGATTCTGACCAACCTCTGATTGATCGCAAAAGCCAGTCAGACTTGCAACAGCTAATCCGCATATTGATCAAGCAGCCACGCTTAAGTATTGATATCAAAGGACATTCTGATAACAGCGGTTCGCCACGGATTAATCAACAGTTATCGCTGGAACGTGCCGAGGAGCTCAGAGGTTATCTCATCCAACACGGTATCGGCAAAGGTCGCATAACCATGAGCGCACACGGCCAGGACAAACCTATTGCAAGCAATAACACCGAAGCAGGCCGGGCTCAAAACCGGCGGGTTGAACTGGTTATAAACAGCCGTTGATCGGTTGATACTCAGATACACCGGCACCGGGTTGGCTATGCTTACCCGGTTATTGACCAAATACTGCTACTTCTCGAATCCGTCACTGAAAAAGCTTTCTACCAACTGCTCCAATGCACCAAGATCAGGGGAGTCATCACGACTCTGGCCAAGCAGGTCATCAGCCGGCATCTGCGCGGCCAAAGCCTGATCTATACCCATGCTATCCACTGAAGGGAATCCATAATTTCGCGATAAGGCAATAAATGCCTCCCGAATAGAAGCATAACCGCCATTAAACTCATTTTGCCCTGCCACCCAGAAGGGTGTCGCCACACTGGCTTGTGCCGGCAAACCAGGTAATCCAATTATCGCTGCAATATCATCAGATGGATTAATCAGATCATTGCCACTATCCGGCAATGCCTGACCACCGTTCCAGTATTGGTTATTTTCCAGTGTGAAACTCAGCGTATCGGCAACTGGCGAATCACTGAAGTCCTGCATGCTGCCGGATGGATCGGACCATATATTGTTGTAAAAAGAAATATTCTCTAACGGCAGGTTGGCGCCCTCACGGTTCAAGCGCATGGCAAATGCATTACCCGGCATATCGCCAATTATGGTATTGGCCCTGAAAGTCACATCACGGCAACCTTTCACACCAAATGGTGCTCGGATTGAATTATTGCTGTTACCCAGGATTAAATTATTTTCAACCAGAATATCGAAAGCTTCGTGAAATGGCTGGCCATCTTCCCCACACAGTACAAAATTTGCACCGTTATTGCCCTGCCAGTTCAGGAATATATTTCGCCGAACAGAAACGTTCCTGCTGCCAATGAACACATCATCATCGGCATTTGAATCTTTGATGACAATATAACTGGAGGTATCGTTGTTGTTGGTCCGCCCGGATGCAGCAAAATCATTAAAGAATATATTGTCTTCAACCAGCACATCGGAAACACTGTTAATATCAATATGTTCATCTGAGCCTTGCTGGTTATAAAACAAATTACCCCGGACAATCACATTACTCACACCATTATTTATTTTTAAAATATCGTTGTTGAAGCTGTCATGCATAATATTGTTTTGCATGACAATATTACCCACCCCACCCAAATCCTGGATTTGCACAACCAAGCCTCCCGCACCTGGTCCATCATGGGCAATATCAAACCCCTGGATGCTGATGTTTTGCGCATTATCAAACACCGTTATCACAGTATCATTGTGCCTCAGCCTGGCCTGATATGGCTGTTCAGATTGCACGGAAACGCCCTGGCTGAATACCCCGCGAATGCGAATACGGCCCTGATAAAGGCCCGGCCTGACCAATATGACACTGTTGTCCGGAACGCTATCCAGGGCAAAGGTAATGGTTCGCCATGGTAGTGTGATACTGCCGTCACCCAATGTGTCATCACCATCTGTAGCTACATAAAATTGGTTGATGACACCGGCGCCAACAGCCGCTGCATGCAGCATGCATAACATGCCAGCCATGATAATCTTGACAAAATACTGACAATAACCTGAGAACATAATGGGTATTATTTTAGCTGGCATCACTAGCTTCCATGACAGGTTTCAATAAGTTTTTACAAGCCTGCATTGCAATTCGCCGATATACTGTTTGAACACTTAAGCATAAATAACAAAACCTTATCCTATCTGAAATCAATAATTAGCTAAATCTTTAAACTGGGGAATTAACAACATGTTTCTAGCGTTCTTACGGAAAGCAACTGCAATGATAGTTTTCTTGGCAGCTTTTTCCGCATATTCTCAAACACACGTATTTTTTGAGTCTTACCCTCATTCCGGCGCCTGGTTTGCCATGGACGGATCCAATACGGGGCTATTTCTGGATATTCAAAATGGCACATTAGCCGGTGCTTATTTCGGCTTTGACAATGATGGAAATACTATCTGGCTATTGTTTAATGGTGAACTGGATGCAGTAGTTAATATTCTGCCCGGTAATCAACTCAGCTGGATAGTACAGGCGCCTCTAACCCAAGGCGCTAACGGCGGATGCATCCTTGATTGCGGGCAAGTCACTAATATGACCCATAGCTCCACACAAGTAGCAGAGATTTTCATTGAGTTTACCGGTCGTAACAATGCACGCTTCAGGATCGACAGCGGCCAGCTGGTTTCCATCATTCCATTGTACTTCGGCAGTTCGGCCATCACCAGCGTTAACCACTCCCCACAAGGTTTATTCGCCCAACCTGATCTGCAAGGGGAATGGGTGGCTTTCCAAGGCAACCGGACTGCCATCCCGGGTGATTTCGAAATTGCTGAATCCGCCGGCATTATCGAAATCGGCGAGCAAGAACTGGTAGTGGCGACACCAGATAACCCACTGCCAATCGACGTGACCATGATAACTCACGCACCCATTACTCGCGATACAGCTCAGCTGTATGCTGATAATTCAGGAATCACCTGTGTTTACAGTGAAAGCCCGGCACCACCAGTTACTGCACCGCCAACATTTAAGACGGTCACTTGCGGGGTAACACAAGGCATTCCCGAAACACTTCCTGCTGGTAACTTTTTTGCTGTACGGGTTCCTCCAGAAATGATGACAGATTCCAGATTCATAGTGTTTTCCACTGACCAGGATGAACCATTCAGGACCAGACGGGTTGAAGCGTTCAAGCTCGGTTATGATTGATTCTGAAACGCGATAACAAACTACCAATTTCAGTATGTTCACCCGGTTTTCCCATCGGGTGGCCAGCCCAGTTCCGGAACATGATCACCGGACAGGTTCGCCAGGCGCCATTCACCATTAATGTCTGTTACCAAAAAACAAATGCTTTCCATTTGCATGGTTTGATTAACGACCATTCCCTGTGGATGCTCACTTAAATCAACCAAAGCCACGATCTCACCGTCTTTTACCTTATAACCAGCCAGCACTTAAACCTACAGATAATCGGAAACCTTCCTACAGTGGGCCTGTGCCCTGCACCTCAGATTTGTTGGGGTTTTTCTCTGCGGAATATCTTCACTTCGCCCGTTTATTGTGCAAAGCTATTAATACCTTGTGTAAGCGGTTACCGGCCATTGCCAATTATAAAATATTATTTTAGTTTAGCGGCGGCTTTTGCGGCCTGCCTGCTGTGCTTAATGCTATTGGTCGGTTGTGGTGGCGACAAACTACCGGCAGTACCTGAACACGGCAGCATCTTAGCTTACGGTGACAGCCTGACCAGCGGTTACGGGGTGGGTGATAGTGACAGCTATCCAAGTGTGCTGGCGGAGCTGAGCAGGCGCCAGGTAATCAATGCCGGCATTGCTGGTGAAACAACTGCTGAAGGACTGGCTCGTCTGCCCGCCGTGCTGGATGCCCACTCTCCAGACCTACTGCTGTTATTGGAAGGTGGCAATGATATTTTGCGTGGTCTGGATTTAAATACTACCAAGCAACACCTGGCCGGCATGATCGAACTGGCCCAACAACGGCAAGTTGCTGTGATATTGATTGGCGTCCCAGAGAAAAAACTGTTTTCGAATACCGCTCCTCTGTACCAGTCGCTGGCTGACCAATATCAACTGGTATTCGCTGATAACGTCATAGCAGAACTGCTGAGAGATAGTCGATATAAATCCGACTCAATACATTTTAATGAAGCCGGATATAGAAAGCTGGCCGAGTACATCCATGAACTGTTGATTTCTGAAGGTGCTCTATAAGCTTATTTATAATGAAACCTTTAACATATCCTTTTAGTTAACTTTTTTGCCAGATATGAAAAAAATTCTCACCCTCTTATCACTGTTGATCGCCGGCTATTATGGCTATACGCAAACCAACCAGCCTATTGCTGATGTCAACTCAACCGGCAGTGGATTCCAACAACAACAAAACGAACAATTATTGGCGGAGGCTTTTCGTAATCAACGCAGTAATCTGCAGATAGCTGGTGAAGGTGAAGTTGAGCGTATACTCAGTGATGACTTGCAGGGCAGTCGTCACCAACGGTTCACCTTACGCTTGGCATCCGGCCAAAGTCTGCTGATCGCACATAATATTGATCTAGCGTCCAGAATCGAAAACCTCAGCGAAGGCGATCAAGTATTATTTTTTGGTGAATATGAGTGGAATGAACGAGGTGGTGTCATTCATTGGACACACCGTGACCCAGCGGGACGGCATCCTGATGGGTGGCTTAAACACGCTGGAAAAACCTATCAATAATTATTCACAATACTGACTTGGATAGGCTGAACAATAAACTGGCTGAAAACTTATAGAATGTGATTAAATAGTGCGCTACGAGCTGCAGAGCAGCTCGGTAATTTGCAGACTCTCAAACTACAAGGGCGAATTCTCAAACCCATCAACCATAAATTCTTCACTCAAAAGGCTGTTAAACGCCACATCGGTCTGAATCCGGCCGAAACCAAACACGTTATTCGGTGTTATGTTAGCTGTGCCGCCGCAATCCTGGGTGCTGGTCAGTTGCAATGCGGTATCACGCGTTATGCGTTCCAACTCGTCAACATTACCTATCAGGCTGGGTTCTGCAGCCATCAATAACGCCATATGACCTGCCACATGCGGGCCTGACATGCTGGTACCGCTGAATACGGCATAGTTATTGTTGCGGATCGAAGAACGAATACTGGTGCCGGGTGCGGAGATATCAGGCTTTAGCCGATTCGAGCCATCTGCGGTAACTGGTCCACGGCTGCTGGAGCCGGCAATGATGTCACCAATAGTGGTGTTGGCAACCGTGAAGGATGCATCGTAAATAGCCGCAGGGGTGCTGACACTGCTGCAGCCACTGCCGGAATTACCAGCCGAAACAACAACCATAATGCCTGCTGCACGTACATTTTCAACCACCGTCTGCATCACGGTTGGATCGGTACAGCCTTCTGATGCCGGACAACCCCAGGAGTTATTAATCACATGCGGGGCCATTGCCGGATTCGGGTTTTCATCGTTCAAATCCGTAGGTGAAATAAACCATTGAAAACATTCGGTATAACTAGCTGGCGTGCCGTTACCCTGATCCATGTTACGGCAGCCAATCCAACGGGCACCCGGAGCCATTCCAATTTGGTTGGTGCCACCGTCGTCACCAACCATGGTACCCATGGTGTGGGTGCCATGATTATGGTCATCACACGGAAATGCAGAATCTGCCCCACAGCTGCCGCCGCCGCTGTGAATTGAATCATGCCAGTTATAATTATGCTCAGCCTGGGCACCGTCCCAACCACGGTAACTGTTCATTAATGCAGGATGATCCCATTGGTAGCCGGTATCCTGCCCGCCGATTACGATCTGCTGGCCGGTCACGCCCTGATCCCATACATTCGGTGCACCAACCAATTGAATGCTGGCTTCAATACTGCCTAAAAACTGCTCGGTTGGTTCAGCAAAGCGTGCGATGTCTGCGGAAACCACCGGATTGGCATGAATAAAGGCAATATCCGATCGCTGGCTTAATGCTGCAATCACATCCTGCGAAGCCCGAACCCAAATGGTGTTGTTGATCCAGAAACTTTTGTATTCCACTGCCTGGCTTTGCAGGTATCGAATCACGTCCTGTTGCGACTGTGCGGCGGTACTGCGCAGCCGATCAACCACAGAGCCTATTTTGTTTTCACGCGATGAAGTCTGCGACAAACCGGTTAAATCAGCTTGTACCTGCATCCGCAAGATTGCTTCAACCTGATGATCGGGATTCAACCGCTGCATTACCCAAGGTGCTACTTTTTGTTGTTGAACATCGGTAGCAAATGCAGATGCGCTGTTAAAAGCAATCAGCAGTCCAATTAATACCAACCTGATAATGGCGTGTTTTGAGGTGTGCATAGCTGTTGTCATCCCCGAATAAAAATGGTTCCATCGAGTATCCTGCTCAACCGGGTCCGCAATGTCAATCAACAAGCGATATTAGACTTGGCTGCCTTGGTATTTACGGCCGGATGCGACCAACCAATTCACAGTTTTTCCACTATATGTCCGTATGCTCAAGTACTTGAGGTTGACAAAGCTTTCTGCTAACTTCAATTAACGGAATTTTTACAAAAGGGCGTAAAACGCCACGGAAGGCTAAAAATGAAAGCAAGTAACTATCGGTTAGTCCCGGTTATGGCCGGGATATTGGTATTGTGTTTATCCACAATAATTAACGAGCCGGTTCAGGCTCAAGCAAATAATGATGATGAAGAAGCCGCCGCTGAACTTGATCGCGTAGCAGTTACTGGTTCGCGGATTCGGCGTGCTCAGATAGAAGGCGCCAAGCCGGTGCTGACACTTGACCGTGAAGATCTGGAACGCACCGGCTTAACCTCCATCGGCCAGGTGTTGCAGGAACTGTCGATTGCCGGTTCTGCCATCAACACCGGCTTTAACAGCAGTGGCAACTTCGGCTTCCCACCTGATGGTGGAGGTATCGGCGCGGGGTCTACTCGCTTCAACCTGCGTGGCTTGGGTTCTAACCGTACCCTGGTACTGGTCAACAACCAGCGCTGGGTGCCGGGCGCATCCGCCAGTGGTGTACCCAGCTCAGTGGATCTGAACACCATTCCAATCACTGCTATCGACCGTGTTGAAATATTGAAAGACGGTGCTTCCACGGTGTATGGCGCAGATGCCATTGCCGGTGTCGTCAATATCATTACCCGCTCGGATTTTAATGGTCTTGAGGCCAACGCATATGCCGGTAATTTCACTGATGAAGGTGATGGTGCTCAACAACAGTATGATCTTTCTCTGGGACAGACAGGCTCCAGGTCGTCAATATTTTTCAATGTCAGTTATACCGATCAAAAAACTGTTGAAGCCAGTGATCGCGAACAAGCCAGTTTTCCAGTACCAGGCACCGGGGTAACCCGAGGTAGTTCAGGCACACCGCAAGGGCGATTCATTTTTAATGTGCCTGGCACCACCGATAGCTTCGGTGGCTTATGTGCCCCTACCGACACCGATGGTGATGGCGTCAATGATGCTTCAGCATGTGACTTGACCACGCCACAGGGTTCCGTGTTTGGCAATGGCATACCCCAATTCCCTGGTGATTTTATTCCATTCAGCAATGATGAGCGGTTCAATTTTGCGCCTTTTAATCTGGTGCAAACACCCAGCAAACGCACTTCTGTCTGGGTTGAAGGTCGCTATGATCTGGTGCAAGGCTCCGGATTTAATGCCACAGTGTATTCAAGGTTCTTATACAACCGCCGTGAATCAGTTAACCGCGCAGCACCGGAGCCGATCTTCCTGGGACCTGGTGCCGGTGCCGGTAATCAGGCCGATGTTACCGGAATTGATGCCACTAACCCGTTTAATCCGTTTGCCATCAATCTGGATCCGGCCAGCAATTTCGCCTTACTGGGGCGCCGCCCGCTGGAAGCCGGTCCACGTATTTTTGAGCAGCAAGTGGATACTTTATATTTTAACGGTGGCCTGGAAGGCAGCTTTGCCATTGGCAATCGTCTGCTTGACTGGGATATCAACGTGGTATTTTCTGAGAACTCCGCCAAACAACAAAAACAAGGTGGTTTTCGCTTAGACCGTCTGGCACAGGCACTGGGCCCTGTAGCGGATTGTGCAGGTGCGATGAACGGTTGTGTGCCGTTGAATTTATTCGGTGGCCAGCAAGGTGACAATATTACCCGTACCACCGGTGGCGGTGGCAGCATCACCCAGGAACAGCTGGATTTCATCAACTTTATCCAGGTGGATAACAGTGAACAGGACCTGTTTGACTTTAATGCCAATATCAGTGGCGAACTGTTCAATTTACCTGGTGGTCCAGCAGGTTTTGCGATCGGTTATGAACACCGCGATCAGGATGGGTTTTTCCTGCCGGACCCGATAGTGGTGGCTGGGGATAGCAACGGTATCCCGGCACAACCCACCTCCGGTGGTTTTGATGTTGATTCGATCTATGGTGAACTGGTATTACCGGTGTTAGCCGGCGTACCCGGTGCTGAGTTACTGGAATTATCCGGTTCGATCCGCAATGCGGATTTCAGCACCTTCGGCTCAACCACCAATGCCAAAGCAGAGTTACGCTGGAAGCCGATTCCTGATTTGCTGATTAGAGGCACATTCGCGGAAGGCTTCCGCGCGCCAAGTATTGGTGAGCTTTTCGGCAGTGAAGCGCGCTTCGATGCCACTTTGGCAGATCCATGCAATACTGCCAATTTCCCTACTCTGCCTGCTGACCAGCAGCAAAACTGCATTAGCCTGGGTGTCCCTGCTGGTGGTGTGATACAGGCCAATCCGCAGATTTCCGTGATTACCGGTGGCAACGATTCTCTCGGTGCTGAAAGTGCCGATAGTTACTCTGCAGGATTTTTGTACAGTCCGGAATGGGCTTCGAACCTTGCCGGTGTAGATAACCTTGATTTTGAATTCAACTGGTATAGCCACGAACTGGATAATGCCATTCGGGCGGTCGATGCCCAATTTATTTTGGACGAGTGCGTACGCACCTTTGATCCAAGTTTGTGCGGTAATATCAATCGCAATGCCAACGGCAATATTGCCGGTTTCGATAACCGCCTGTCCAACATCGGTGGTCTGGAAACCAAGGGTATTGATCTGAATTTCAGCTATTCCAGTCCGCTAACCTCAATCGGCCGCTTTGGTCTTGACTGGAATACCACCCACATCATTAAATTTAATGAAATCGTGCCGGCGGCAGGTGGTGGTTTCCAGACCCTCAGTCGTGAAGGTGTGGAATTTAATGATTCAGCCATACCTGAATGGCAATCCAATGCTAACTTCTTATGGAAATATCAAAACTGGAGTGCGGTCTGGACTATCCAGTACACAGGCTCATTAACTGAATCCTGCTCTGATTTTCTTGATGGCACACCAAACAGCCTGGTCAATTTGGGCTTATGCTCTGACCCAACACCAACCGAACTGGATGGCTTTGGTACGGTACCCACCAACACCCTGGGCTCAACTTTCTATAACGATTTGCATATTACCTACAGCACCAAGTTGTTTGGCGCAGATACCAGTATTACCGTTGGTGCAGAAAACCTGTTCGATAATGATCCACCGATCTGTCTGAGCTGTTCACTCAACGGCTATGACCCATCCACTTACCGGATACCAGGCAGGTTTCTGTATGGCCGTTTGAGTATTCGTTTGTAATACTCAACTTAAATTTGCAGACAGGCCCCGGACTTCGGGGCCTTTTTATATAACCGAACAGTTACCTACGATATTCTTCGTCCCAAAATCCCTGCACTCTGTCTTGATCTGCACAGCACCGCACAGTTTTATACCTGTCCCGGTGATATCTTGATATCAGGGTTTTTATCGTAACTGGAGAATATTAATGAGAATGCATCAAGCTACATGCCTGATGGTCGGGCTGTCACTGGCCGGCGGTCTGACAGCACAAAACCTGACCCAGCAAAACGTTGAACGTGCGCAAACAATTATCAGCAATGCAGTCGAAGCCTATGGTGGCGCAGAGCGCCTGAATGCCATGAACTCGCTGATCATCAGGAATGAAACAACTGCCATTGCATCCGGACAAAGCCGTAACCCCGGCCCACCCTTTGACCGCAATACCAATGCCGGTCTTGATGCCATTGATTTCGAAAACAGTATTTTCGTCAATCAGGCACGTGGCAACGGCGGCGGATTTGAATTTGATAACGCTACCATTATCAATGGCGAGCAAAGTTATCAGCTGAATTTCCGGGCCGGCAGCGCAGCACCGATAGCCCAGCCAGACTTTAATACCAGTTCTGGCCCATTTATCCGTGTTACCCCGGCACTGCTGGTCAAACAGCTACAGGCTCGTGCACAGACCGCTCACTACCTGGGTGACGCCGATGTTGATGGCAACAGCCATGAAGTGGTTGCATTTTCCATGGAGGTAGGACCGGCCATCAGCCTGTATTTTGATAAGCAAACGCATATGCTGAATAAAAGTGAACGCGTATTCCCCGGCTTCGGATTGATTGAATATCGATTTTATGACTACACCACAATCGAAGGCATTCCTTTTAACGGCCGATTTGATCTGTTTGTTAATGGTGACAGCAACCTGGAAAGAAAAACCACCGGCACCCAGGTTAATGTGGATATTTCCAGCCTGACAGAACTGCCTTCAAATTTAAACCAGGTTGCCGCGATTGAACCTGATCCACTCAGCCTGCAGGAATTGGCAGACGGTGTTTATCTGGTCGGTGGCACCGGTACATACGCAATGTTTATTGAAATGGACGACTATGTCATCGCCGTGGGTGGTACCGCTGGCATTCCCGACCGGATTAGCGAACTGAGAAATGTACTTCCGGATAAACCCATCCGCTATGGCGTGTTGACCCACCATCACAATGATCACATTTTAGGCGTACCGGTATACGCCGGCGAAGGTGCTACTGTGATTGCCTCCAGTGCCCATGCTGAGGTTGTGCGCAACAACGCAGGTGACGGCAATGAATTAAAACTGGAAACAGTAGAACAACGTAAAGTTCTGGAAGATGGTAGCCGAAGGGTGGAAATCATTGACATTGGCCCTACCGCTCACAGTGAACATCTGCTGGTGACTTATTTGCCCGAGGAAGGTATTTTATTTGAAGCCGACCACTTCGCCATGCCGGCGGCGGGCCCGGTACCACCGGCAGTGTCTTCCACCAGGTCTTTTGCCGAAGCAGTTGCCCGACTTAACTTGCGGGTATCCACTTTTGTCTCTGCGCATAGCCCCAAACCTGGCACGCCGGAGGATTTGCAAACAGCCCTGTCTAAACCTGTTGCAGCAGCCAGCAACAGGTAATCTGATATGCGATGGTTATTGATCAGCATCTCAGGCTGGCTGATCTTATCAACTACACCGGCGCTTGGCGCCGGTGACAAAAGCAATAACCATCAGGCTCAATTGATTGTTGAGCGTACACTCGCCGCCCACGGTGGGATAGCTGCTATTGAGCAAGCAGGTGGCATACAGATCATCTTGCAAGGCGAGTTTGATTTATCTGCCAGGCTCCAGGGTCGCTCGCCTTTTCGACCAGAACGCACACCCATTTACGAACACATCAGCATCGATACTAATAAGGCCAGACTGGCCTACGACCTGGACTGGTTCAACTATCATGGCTCCAACCAGCAATTACGTGAAATATATGACCAGAAAAACCGGCAGTTGTTTATCGACCGGCTTAACCGGAACGGCGGCTGGTTGCCTTTTGAGACTGTAGCTGACCCAAGACAGCGGCTTAGCCGTGTATTACCGCAGCTATTGCTCGCAGATGCTCTACAACAACATAGCACCCTTCATTTCTTTGGCAATCAAACAGGTGCTATCCACCAGGTTAGCTATAAAACCACTGCCGGTGACCAGATCAAACTCTTTATTGATCAGCAGAGCCTGCTACTGCAATCAGCCTCCAGCATAATTGATATGCCGTTACTGGGGAATACTGAAATCAGTTGGCATTGGAAAACATACTCCAATACTGATGGCGATCAGCTTTTCCCCTCAGGTTTTGAGGTTTTTCTGGGAGGCAAATTGCTGAAAAAAAGTCAAATGAAGGTAATCCCAGGCATTAATGATCAATTATTTAAAGCACCAGATGGAATCAGCATTCCCAGCCCACCTGAACAATTAATCCCTGCAACGGATTTTGTCCCATATGGACAACGAGAGCCAGAAGTAGAACTACTGGCTCCGCAAGTTTACATGGTGGTCAATCTACGACCGGGTTTTCGGCTGCTGTTTGTGGAGTTTCAAGAATTTGTAGTTGCTGTTGATGCGCCTACCGGCTGGTATGAAATGCAACAAATACCACCCATGAATTGGTCCAGAGGTGATGATCTTAGTGCTCTCGGTGAAAAATATTTGCGTGCTATTCGGCAAACCATTCCGGATAAACCTGTCCGCTACCTGGTGTTGACCCATCATCACAGCGATCACATTGGCGGCTTACTGCCGTTCGTAAATACCGGTGCAACTGTTATTGCCGGTAAAGCTGCTATACATATGGCACAACTTGCAGTGATGTCTCAAAGGGGAACCCCAGACGTTATGCAGACTAACCTAAGCCGTTCAATGTCATCGGAAACGGTTACCGGCCTGCACACCATTGAAGACCAATCCATGCAACTACAATTACTGGAGTTACCCAACGGCAACCCCAAGGCAGACAATTATCTGATGGTATATTTGCCCAGGCAAAAGATTTTGTACACCACTGGATTTATCTACCCATTGCCTGAGAGTGTATTTCCGCCCAAAGAGTCAATCCCCCTTTCAAGCTATTTTGTAAATTGGCTGGATAACTCTGGTTTGCAGATTGACGCCATATACAATGTCCATGGCCAAGGCTTGGTTACAGACTGGCAACTGGATAAAATTCGCCAACTAACCCCAGCCTCACAATGACCTATCTGACAACAGTATTTGACATCTGATTAACGCAATTGCGCTAAACTGCTGTCACCCGCTGACTAGCTAATGGATTATCATGCAGCAATCAAATTTTTTACTCGCAAGCTTGTGCTTACTGTTGACTGTATCTGGACTGGCGATGGGTCAACTACCAACAGATTCCAATGCGTTCAGCACCCCGTATCCAGAAACAGGCGCTTGGTATGCTGACGATGGTTCCCGGACCGGTTTTTTTATCGAGATTCAAAATGGCTTGTTGGCCGGCAGCTATTTTGGTTTCGATGCCAATGGCGAGAATGTCTGGCTATTGTTTAATGGTGAACTGACACCGGTTTGCAGCAACTTTGGCAATTTGGATTGTGAAATTATTACCGGTTGGCGGATTGAAACCTCATTGACCAAAAGTCGAGACGGCGGTTGTATTATCAACTGCACCGCAGGCACCACCAATATCAATCCGCAAGCCGATCCGATAGCTGAAATGGTCATGGAATTTAGTGGTAGAAATGCTGCGACTTTCTCAATTGATTCACAAACCCCTACCGCCATTCAACCCTTATATTTTGGAAGTCCGGCAATACCCCTGCCTACAGCGCAACCTTTTACTCGACTCCCCGAACTGACAGGAACCTGGGTTTTTGCCAGTACCGACTTGAGTGCTGAGGTACCCGTTGCAGGCACTGGCTCAGACATTATGAAAATTGGCGCGCCCTCGGTGTTTACGATCAACAATATCACTCCGATAACGCCCATGCCGATGCACATTGTCAATTTCCCAATCCTCAGCAGCGGTCGCAATGGTCCGTCTTTGTTTCCGGAAAACTCATCTATTCAATGCACTTTTATTCATTCAGACGTGGATCCTGAAAAAACCCAACCAAACTGTGTGATTGCATTCTCGCAGGCTGGTGTTAACCCGTTTAGTATCAATGCAGGATCTATCAGTGACACCCGCTTCACAATATTTGAGAACCTGGATATTTTCGGAAACAAAGTCCGGTATGATTTTTTTCGGCTGATTTACGATTAACCTGTGGTTTACCAGCGCTGAATATGCAGCCTGACATGATCACACATCAATGCGGTAATGCACCGGTATTTTTGGGGCGAATTAACAGTATAAATCGAACCAGCCGGTTACAAGCTTCGGCCGATCGCATAATGCTTCAAACCGGCCTGGGCAACCAGTTCGGGATCATAAATATTGCGGCCGTCTACCAACACAGGGTAATTAAGCGTATTGCAAATCCGCTCAAAATCAGGACTCCAAAAACTCTTCCACTCGGTCACAACCACCAGCGCATCAGCACCATCCAATACCGCATAAGCCTGTTCACACAGCTGTAATTTTCCGCTTTCAATCTGCTCAGGATATAAATCCGAAGTCGATTGCATAGCCTGGGGGTCAAAAGCTCGGACTTTTGCACCAGCTGCCCATAGTCGTTCCATCAGCACACAACTGGGTGCTTCACGCATATCATCGGTTTCCGGTTTGAAAGCCAGGCCCCAGATTGCAATGATTTTATCATCTAAATCACTTGAAAAATGGCTTTTAACAAATTGATATAATTTATCTTTTTGGTAAATATTTACCGCTTGAACAGCTTCCAGAATTTGCGAACCTGAGCCAACGCTGGAAGCAGTGTGAGTCAACGCCCGGAGATCTTTGGGGAAACAGGAACCTCCAAAACCAGCACCCGCATACAAAAACGCGTAACCGATTCTGGGGTCTGACCCTATGCCTAACCTTACCTGTTCTATGTCGGCTCCTACCTCATCAGCTATCCCGGCCAACTCATTCATAAAACTGATACGGGTTGCCAGCATTGCATTGGCAGCGTATTTGGTTAACTCTGCTGAAGCAATGTCCATCACAATCAGCTTTTCATGGTTGCGGTTATATGGTGCATACAAAGAACGCAGGGTTTTTTCCGCACGCGAACTATCAATCCCGATCACAATGCGATCCGGGCGTTGAAAGTCCTGTAAAGCCGCACCTTCTTTTAAAAACTCCGGGTTGAAAGCCACATCAAACTCAACAGCCCGACCGTTTTGCGCCTGTTCAATAATCTGCCGTACAGCTTGTGTGGTTCCTGGCGGCACTGTGGATTTCACCACAATCAACTTGTATTCAGTCATCGCTTCACCAATCGCCCTGGCAACCGCCTGCACGGCATCCAGATCAGCACTGCCGTCAGAGCTGGTTGGCGTACCGACAGCTATCACCAGCACATTGCAGTGCATTACACATTGCTCAGCAGATAAACTGAATGCAAGACGCCCGGCAGCAAGGTTATTATTAATCAGAGACTTCAAACCCGGCTCATAAATCGGCATCTCCCCCTGACCAAGCATTCTGATACGCTCCTGACTGCGATCTACACCTATGACATCATTACCGACTTCCGCCAGGCAAGCGCCGGTAACCAAGCCTACATAGCCACACCCAAATACTCCAATCCGCATGAATTTATCCTTATTCCTGCAATCAACCGTTGAACATTACCAGCACAGTTTTACCTCACCAATATGTCAGCCACAGTATTATTTCACTTTTCCAGGCATTGTGTTTTTGTAAAGATTCAGGCAACTTATCCCACCATGGCAAAAGCAAAATATCCCACTGTTATTATCGGCGCCAATGAATGGATCGGATTGCCACAATTGAGCATCAGCCGATTACGCGCGAAGGTGGATACCGGTGCTAAAACTTCAGCGTTACACGTCAGTGATATTGAGGTATTTCGGAAACGCGCCCAGGATTGGATACGTTATCGGGTAGCTATAGGCAGTCCCCGTCCTAATCGTTATGTTAATTGTGAATCACGCATTATCGATAAGCGTAATATTCGTAATACCAGCGGCGAACTGGAAGAGCGCTATATCATCACCACTCAACTGCTTATCGGTGCTACCCGATGGGATGCTGAAATCAGCCTGACAAGCCGCAAGAAAATGCGCTACCGTATGCTGCTAGGGCGAACCGCAATGAGTCACCATGCATTGGTCGATCCTGGCCGGCGGTATCTGCAAGGTATGCCCCGCGGCTGACCGGTCGGCTCTACGCTAAAACCCCACACAAAGTTGAACATAACATGAAAATTGCCATTTTATCGCGCAGTAGGCGTATTTATTCAACTGCGCGACTGTTGGAAGCTGCACAAAGTCGTGGCCATGAGGTCCGTGTCGTGGATACACTGCGTTGTTCGATGAATATCGCATCGCATCGTCCCAGTATTCATTTCGGTGGCGAAAAACTGGAACAACAAGACGCAGTGATTCCCAGAATTGGTGCGTCGATAACTTTCTACGGCACTGCAGTATTAAGGCAGTTTGAGGTAACCGGCACCTACCCCTTGAATGAATCAGTTGCAATCAGCCGTTCACGCGACAAATTACGCTCTCTGCAATTATTGTCACGTCGCGGCATTGGCCTGCCGGTTACCGGTTTTTGTCATTCACCGGATGATATTGACGACTTGATCAAGATGGTGGGAGGTGCGCCATTGGTGATCAAACTGCTGGAAGGCACCCAAGGCATCGGCGTGGTTCTGGCAGAAACCCGCAAGGCGGCTGAAAGCGTGATTGAAGCCTTTATGGGACTGAAAGCCAATATTATGGTGCAGGAGTACATCAAGGAAGCAGGTGGCGCTGATATTCGCTGTTTTGTGGTTGGCGGCAAGGTGGTTGCAGCGATGCGCCGGCAAGCACAACCCGGCGAGTTTCGTTCCAATCTACATCGTGGCGGCAGTGCAGAAGTTATCAAAATCACGCCGGAAGAGCGCAGCACCGCAGTACGCGCAGCAAAAATCATGGGCTTGAATGTAGCTGGCGTTGATTTATTGCGTTCCAATCATGGCCCGCTGGTCATGGAAGTCAATTCATCTCCCGGCCTGGAAGGCATAGAGCAAGCCAGTGGCAAAGACATTGCTGGAATGATTATTCAATTTCTGGAAAAAAATGTGGTCAGCCAAAAAGGCAGTACCCGGACCCGCGGCAAGGGTTAATTCAACCATTGATTGCAGTTTGGAAATAGTCCATATGAACCGTATTAAAGCCTTTTATATATCCAGTTATGTCACTTTATTGGTCATATTTTCAGCTTATGCCGGTCAACAGTTAATCTCAATTGGCTTCAACTGGCAATGGTTTGGAGCACTATTGGCCACCCTGCCGATGGCACTGTTTTTTATCCGCTTGTTTGTTGCAGATGTCGCCAGAACCAGCGGCTCGTTAAATAGCATCTTGATAATCATTACTGCAGGTTGTGCCATGACAGCCTGGGGGATAACACAACAACCGGCCATAAGTTTGGCGTGGGTTCAAAGTTTTGTTGTTGGCCTGCTAGGTTTTTTGCTTTACATCCACTGGTATTCACGCTTCGCCGATAGAACCAACCAGTTATTGACAGTAGGCGCAAGCCTGCCTGAATTTGAGTTGCAGGATACCCAAGGTCAAACATTCAATTCGCAACAACTCCTCGGCCAGCCGGCACTAATGATATTTTATCGCGGGAATTGGTGCCCGCTATGCATGGCACAGATTAAAGAAGTTGCAGAGCAATATAAATCGCTGGCGGAACGTGGCGTACAAATCGCATTGATCAGCCCCCAGCCACACGATTATTCGCAAAAGTTAGCAGATAAGTTTGACGTGCCGTTTTTATTTCTGGTGGATAAAGGCAATCAGGCAGCCAAGCAGCTGGATATTCTCAGCCTGGGCGGTACACCGGCAGGTATGAATGTACTGGGTTATGATAACGATACTGTGATGCCAACAGTTTTAATCACAGACGCCAGCGGCACCATTATCTTTGCCGATCTAACCGATAACTACCGTGTCCGTCCCGAACCGGAAATATTTATCGAAATCATCAATAGGCATGTCCAGGCTTAAAGCAATGGATCGGGCAAACGGCCACACAAACTGATCACAGCTCAGCCAGTTACAAAGTGCATTCTCCATCTCTCAGCTCTTCCGGATCATTTTCGTCGAACAACCCTGAATTCCCCCCAAAACCACTACCTTGCTCCCCGTCATTGCGCGAGCATTGTTTTATTAGTCGTTGTTGTTCTTTAGGTTTCTCAACGGATACTCGTTGGTTCTGATCAATTTCCTGCATAGGCTGACTGACAACTGGCTGCGCCAAAGCTTGAGCATTTATATTCAGGCTAGCGTTGCCAATCTGGTCACTACTAACAAGCTGAGATACACCAGCAGTTTGGGTAAACAAGTTACCTGTTATTGCTTGATTAGTCGTCAATCGTTGTATATCAGAAAATAAAACTCCACCGATACTACTGTTGGGCAGCATTTGGAGCGATATATTGGAGTATATTGATGTGACAGAACCAAATCGCCTATTTAGTTCATTTAACACATCTTCTTTTTCAAATTTGAGTCGTCGTTCAAATCTGATAAACCCTTCCTCCCTCAGATCATTGAGATCACTGACACTGAGATCACCACCGCCCTGGCGCAAGCGCCTCAATCGTTCAGACAGTCGGCTCAACTGCTCCTTCAATTGTTCGTCAGTCAGTGCCTGAAACCCCTGTGGAGTCAAACCATTGGCATCCACAAAGCGCATGGGGTTCTGGAAAGCAAATTGATAAGGGTTGAGCAGATCAGGGTTGCTGATTAATGGCCATAACGGCTCACGGCTCACAAAGCTGGCAGTATGCGAATCATATACACGTGCGCGCATGTGGTAATACCGGCCGCTGTCATCCAACTGGCGTATGCCAAGCTGACCATTAAACGTGAACGGTTGCGGGCTGTTACCTGTTTGGCCCAGTTTTTGGCCAAACGGCAAATAGGCGTAGGCATTGCTGACATTGCCGGCACTATCAGTCAGCAGTTGGGTTGAACCCACCCGGTCAAAGTCGAAATGATGCACCGCGTTGCCGTTAATTACATCGATCATATACAGCAACAAACCGTCTGGTGTAAATACATAAAAACGTTCAAATGTAGCACTGACCACATTTTGCTCTGCCAGCATAGGTCGCCCTGCAAGTGCAGCATGGTGATGAAAATGAATAAGTTTCGTATTGGCCTGGGTAATCAGATCACCCAGGCCGTTGTAACCCAGTATATGACCATTAAGTTGTACCAGCCGATTGGCGTCATCCCAGTTGATGGTGTCCTGTGGCGTGCTTATACGCCGACCTCTTTGGTCATAACTAAAACCGGCGCTGTCCACTTGTGAGGCAGCATCAACCGTGTAGTTTTGGCTACCTTGGGTAAACAAACTGCTGTCAAGATTCAGCGGTGTTTGCAGCTGTTGGCTGATCACATCGCCAATGCTGTTTATGCTGTACTGCAAATCCAGATAAGTGGTTGCAGTTTGCGTATTCACGCCGGTGATACCGGTCAGGCGATTGGCTTGATCGTAGCTATAGGTTGTTTGTGTATCGTTATTGCGCTCGATACGAATCAGCCGTCGATCCAGATCATAGATGAAACTCACCTGTGTACCGGTTAAATCGTCGCTGATCGATTCCAGCAGGCCGGTGATGCTGTTGTACTGATAGTTGACACTAAATTGACCATTGTTGTAGCCAACCGATGCCAGCCGGCGTCCAGGTGTGTAAGCCGCGGTGAAACCGACCCCGTTGCTGACCGTCTCGGTAACCGCGCCTTCGGCATCATAGGCCAAGTCTAGATCGTTGGTACTGGTTAAGCGATTTTGATTATCAAAGCTGAAGCTCAGGTTCGGACCGCCACTATGGTTGCTTTGGGTGATATTGTCATTGGCATCAAAATCCAGGTTGCGGCTACCACCATCAGGGAAATCGATCTGATTGATACGCCCACGAATATCGTGGCTAAAAGCAATGCTTTGCGATAGTGGGTCGGTCTGGTTGCTGACCCGCCCTTCAGGCGTATACCCAAACATCCATTGCGAGCCATTTAAATCGGTAATTTCAGACAATAGTCCACTTTGAGTGTAAGCATAAGTGGCCGATCCGACAGGGTTATCGGCTGGGTCAAACTTGTTGGCCCCCATCAATGCTGAGTTGGGATCAAAAACAAAGTTTCTATGGCTGTTGTCGGCGCTGCGGATTTCGGCAACGTTGCCACGGTTATCATAGTCAAACTCGGTGCGCTGGCCAAGTGGATTCTGAACCGCTGTGAAGCGGCCAAGTCGATCCGACTCCAGTGCAGTGGTCAGCCCCAATGGTGAGTTGATGGATGTCGGAATACCCTCGTTGTCATAAACAATACTGAGCGTAGACGGCCCAATGGTGATCGACGTCAAATCATTCAAGACATTGTAGCCATAGCCGGTGCTGATGCCATCAGCGTCGGTAATACTGGCCAGACGCCGCAGCGCATCATAGCTGCGCAGCAAGGTCTGGTTCAGTCGGTTGGTCAGCATATCGAGCTGATCGGTCAGGTCAAAGCTGAAATTCGCTAACAGGTTGTTCGGGTCTTCAACCGATATCAGATTGTCGTTACGGTCATAGCTGAACTGAACCAGATTGCCATTGGCATCCGTGATTGAGGTGATCCGGTCACTGGCGTCATAGTTGATGTCAATTCTGGGCGCCAGTGGTTCGTTGGTCTGCGGTGGTTGGATGCTGATCAGGCGCTTGAGACTGTCATATAGATACAGTGTATCGTCAGTAGCCGCATCAGCAACGCTGTCCAAGGTGCCGTCTGCATTGTAGCTACGGCCCAGGATGCCGCCGTTTGGACCGGTAATTGATACCGGCAAGCCCTGATTGTTGTAGCTGATCAACGTGGCAAAACCCAGCGGGTTGGTGATCGACAGCACATTGCCTGAAGCATCATGGCTGAATTGTGTGTTACTGCTATCGGCATAGTTAATCTGTTGCAGGTTATAAAAATCAAAACTGACAGTTTCGGTGCCGTTGCCAAAGATCTGTGTTTGCTGCTGGTAGTCGAAACGGGTGGTGTTATCCTCAGCATCGGTGAAACTGGCCAGTTTGCCTGATGGCAGATGGTAGCCTCGGATCGTGATACCCAGGCTGGCCTCAGATTCGCGATCAACAATTAATTGCAGGCGGCTGGCAGCATCGTAGTTTAGCCTAAGCTGCTGACCATCCTTACCCAGAATATCGATCGCAGCATTTTGCACCGCTTCATGATTGACTACCTGGCTGCCATCAAGGTCGGTCACCGTGGTTAAACCGGGTTCAGGCGTATCCAATGCGATATCCATAGGGCTGCTGAAGGCATCAAGTTGTTGGATCACAGCACCATTGCTGTCGTAGCTCTGGGTAAATGGAGTGTTGCCTTCGGGCCTGACAATAGTTGTGAGTAAAGGACCATGCGTGGTACTGGTGTCGTATTGATAGCTGGTCTGATTACTCAGTGCATCGACATAGCTGGTTAGGATGCCATTGGTATAGGCAAAGCCCAGATTGCGGGTGCCATCAGAAACACCGGTTAACAAACCGTTGCTGTAGCTGAAGTCCAAAGCTCTACCGAGACCATCTAAGACAGTCGCAAGGGTTCGTGATAACAGCGGCTGGTAGTTCAAATCGAGCCGGTTGCCGTTTCTGTCTTCTATCGACAACAAGCGCCCAAACACTTCCGGCAAGGAATTGCCATCGAACGTATAAACCTGATTCCGTCGAGGGTCCAGCAAGCGGTATTCATCACCGGCCAGCTTCAGTTGAAACGGCACCTGCAGTGGCTCAATAAGCATCCATTGGTTACTGACCGTATCCAGGTTGAAGGTCAACAGTTGCCCACCAAAATACACGATTTCAATGGTTTCACTATCAGACATAGTCAGCTGAATCTCAAAGTCATGCAGCCAATTGGGTCCAAGTGAGCTATTGACTCGACCATTGTCACTTAAAAAGGCGGCATAGCGGCGAATAAACCGCAGCGGCAGCGGGCCGCCCAGATCAATATCGGTGGTCGGGATAGTATAGAACTCACCGGTGGCAGCGTTAATCGGATCACCTGCTGCAACCGAACCAGAACTATCGGCATCGGTACGCGGTGTTATTGGGATATTGAAGCCACACTGATTGATCGAGTTCAACGTGGGCCTTCGTGCTCTCAAGTTCCCACCAAAAGGGCTTGCATTAGGCCGAGGTCTTATGCTGGTATCCGGGCAAGACTGCATGCTGTCACGCTTTAAATGTCCCCTCTTATTCTCATCTCCTCTTCCACTGACATTACTAGCGGTACCTGCAATACCTACAGTCAAATATTGTACTGAAGAGATCACTGGGCCTGGGAGGTCCTCTTGGGGCGTCCCAGGAGGTGGGAGCGGATTCGTTCTGTTCCGGATTTCCACAAGATGGTCAGTATCTGGTGCAAACAATGCGTCGGACGCGACTAAGAATTGCTGCCTCGGCCCAACCGATGCATAGCCTTCTGAATTGACAGCGATAGGTTCCAGATCAATACTTCTAAACACCTGTTGATCCGTTCCATCGAAGGTGACAAGCATCAGCCCATTGAGGTTTTGCTGATTGGTATAAATTTCGACAAACTGCTGGTCAAAATTATAAAATGGTGGAATGCCTCCTGGCCCGTCGAATTCCGTGGTTACCTCAATTTCATTGATAAAATATGAGCGATTGGTTTCACCACAGGATGCCTCGGTATTGTGAGAGCCCAGGTTGGAAAACGGTGTTTTCTCAGCGTTAATCCAAGCCGTAGCATGTCCTAGTTGAATATTCGCCGCCAATTCATCAGGGTCATCTAGTATCGCGGATAGCTCGTCACTTGCTGTGTTACCCGATTCTGCAAAGGTGGCTGAATCGATTGCATCGAAGCCTGGATTGCGCAGTTTGATCCCAAACACCAGCGACAGGCCGGTCGGAAGATCAAAATCAACCGTCGCAATGCCAGCTGAGTTGGTCATCGAGCCCACGGTAAACACAAAGGGCTGTACCAGATCGCCGCCATTATCGATGATCTCAAGTCGATAACCTGTTAAATCTATATTCGGCATATTACTGATGATTTCCAACGTGATTGATTGGGTTTGCCCGCCTCTGACATTGCGATTGATATCTTCTTCTGGACATAGCTCATTAATTTTCACAATCGGTGTCAGTGATTGTTCAAACCGCACCCCGGTAAAGCGCTCAACACCTGGGCTATTAAAATCAAATCCAGGCATATGCTGAAGGATGACGATCCGGTTATCGGCACTGTTGTTTTGCTGATAATCAAGAATCTGGGTTAAGGCATTTTGATCCAGCGTAATCAGCGTTGGATTACTGATCGTGCCATAGAAAAACGGCCCCATCACTTGTGGATGCGGCAGTGTCGGCCGCTGAAACGGTGGCAGGTCAGCAATATCCTGGGAAACAATGTAAAACTTATCCGGTTCATCACTGTTAATGGTTTCTGCTTCAGCTCGAAATTCCAGATCACCACTGAAACTCACCACCGGCAACGGGAATCCCCCCAATGGATCCGGAACAGCAGAAACGCTGTCAGCCGGGTCGGTCAGCACCCATCCGCGTGAACTGCTGAAGCCGTTCAAGCACAGCCCCCGGCCAAACAAGGTGATAAATTCTTCTACCGTTGTTGCAGTAGCACAATCACTGATCACCGATCCAGGTTGTGCCTGGGCGATATGACCAAACAGCAAAGTGCTGGATAGCAAAAGTGCCAGCATGACCACCCGTATCGATTGGGTTTGATTGGCAAACCATATGCTCGGAGTCTGATGCTTTATACAACAACCAATCAAAGTATCTAACATAGCACCATCAAATTGACCTGATGAGTCAAAACCTAGATGTTGCATGCCATGTAATGGTTGTTTTGATACAACGCCCATACCCGATCTCCATTGATTAATTGCATTGTTTTATGGAAGTAATACGCACAACACAGGCATAGGGTTCGGCTGATCATAAAAACCGCTGGTAAATAAACCTGCTCCCATTCGAACCAAATGCCGAACTGACACGTATTTATTTAAACAATCAATAATCGTATGCAGGAGCGGCAGTATGTTAAAGCGGATAAATCCAGCAGCAAACACCACCTACGGGATACCGCTTTGCTTGCTGATGATATTCATCCTGATATCCATGCAGGCATTCGGTCAGCAGGTGGTTTATAGCTATGATGAAGGCGGACGACTTGCCTCAACCGCTTACGACAACGGTGTCAACATCCAATACAGTTATGACGGAAATGGCAACCTGCTGCAACGCCAAATTGACGTGATACAACCATCCGGCAAGCTGCAATTTATTAATGGCACGCTTGCGGTGAATGAAGATAGCGGCGATATTACTGTTCTCGTGCAACGCTTGGGTGGTTCCAATAATGCTGTCAGCGTTGCATATACAACCGCTGATATCACCGCTGTGGCTGGAACCGATTATGTTGCCGATAATGGCATGCTGAACTGGCCGGATGGCGATAATAGTGACCGCCAGATCACTATCGTGCCGATTGCCGACAATGATGGCGAACCAGATGAAACACTGGCTTTGAATTTGTCCAATCCTGCAGGTGGTGCTGAATTGGGCAGCATCACTTCTCTGACCATAACTTTATTGGATGATGATGAACGTTTTTTTGCTGACGGTTTTGAGGGCTGATCGCATTGCCTGCTATACCAACAACAAATTTTGCAACAGCAACACTTACCGATTCCTCCGGTCTCTTCCATGCTGCAGATTTTGTATTTCAGCAGCCAATCAAGGATACTGAGCAACGCCAACAACAATCCGTTTGGTGCACTATACCGGTGAATCAGCAAACAACCGATCAACAATTGATTACAGCCATTGGTCAGAGCAACACTGGTGCTCTGGGTAGACTGTATGACCTGTACGCCGGCAAAATGCTTGGTCTTGCCTATCGAGTTCTGGGTAATCGGCGCGATGCTGAAGATTTGATTCACGACGTATTTTGCGAAGTGTGGAACAAAGCAACCAGCTATGACTCGCAACGCGGTAGCGTACAAAGCTGGTTATTGTTGCGCACCCGCAGCCGTGCCCTTGACCGTTTGCGCAAACTGCAAACTGCCCGCAAATATGCACTGTTAACCATGCATGAAAACAACCTGGCTGCGCAACCAAAAAGTAGTGGCGAAACCGATGCGGATCATCAACGTGCGGTACTTGCCATCAACAATCTGCCGTTACCCCAACGCCAGGTTATTGAACTCAAATATTATAGGGGGTTGAGTCTTGCCGAAATCGCCGAGCGGTGTGCAACACCAATTGGCACAGTCAAATCCCGGCTGTCAGCTGCGTTGCGAAAGCTGCGCAATGAACTGGGACCCGGAGAACTGCATGATGCCAAAATTTGATCCTGACCAGCTTGATCATTTATTAAAAGATATTACCGCGTTGGAGGATGCTGATCTGCTGTCTGACGCAGGGCAACAGGACGCCTTGCTGGCTGGCATAGAAACCAATGTGGAACCTATGGCACCCAGTCCCGAGCTGCGTGACAGGTTGCTCGCAGCTGCTGCCGAAAAAAAAACCGCACTGGGTTTTGCTGAACGCCTATGCCAGTTTTTTAAGCTGGATTTAAAAACCATTCAGCAGCACCTGTCGGAATTGACGTCACTTAAACCACCCTATTGGGAGGCTGCAAAGTTAGAAGGTGTCTGGTTGAAACATTTTGACGGTGGACCCGGATTGCAAACCGCTGATTGCGGGTTTATTTATATGCAGCCCGGTACCAGCGCTCCCAGGCATCGTCATCTGGGCAATGAATGGATGATGGTAATTCAGGGGGAAGCGCTTACCGACGATGATCAGTCGATCTTGCCGGGTGATTTATTGTTGAGCAAGCCCGACAGTTGTCATGCATTTTCCGTGGTTGGCACTCAGCCACTGGTATTTGCAGTGATTGTCTTTGCAGGTATCGATTGGCGACCTGACTGAACAGATTGCCAATAAAAGCAAATAATCCTGCCATAAAAACATCATCCATAAGCCTACATCGGCTAAACTATAGCAATGAGCGAAGTTGTCATCACACAGGCTGTCCAACAGCCGGATATTCCATTTGCAACGGTTAAAGGCGAGGCCATTACCCACCTGCCCCAGGATTTATATATCCCACCGGATGCGCTTGAAGTTATCCTGGAAGCATTTACCGGCCCCCTGGACCTGTTGCTGTACCTTATCCGGCGTCAAAACCTGGATATTCTGGATATTCCTATTGCTGAAATTACCCACCAATACGTCAATTACATAGAAATGATGCAGGATATGCGGCTTGAATTGGCGGCGGAATATCTGGTGATGGCCGCCATATTGGCCGAAATAAAATCCCGCATGTTGCTGCCCAAACCGGTTAATGATGAGGAAGACGATGTTGATCCTCGGGCCGAATTGATACGCCGCTTGCAGGAGTACGAACGCTTCAAACAAGCAGCTGAAGATATTGATCACCTGACCCAGCTTGAACGGGATATATTCAGCACCAGTGCCGAAGCCAGTGATTTGCAACCGGTACGGGCTGAACCGGAAATTGATTTGCGCGAAATGATCCTGGCGCTTAAAGAAGTACTGCACCGGGCCGACCTGTTTTCGCAGCATACGATAGCAGGAGAACCGCTGTCTGTACGGGAACGGATGTCTATCGTATTGCAACGTCTGGGCAGCGGTCAATCGATGGAGTTTGAGCAAATGTTCAGTCGGGCAGAAGGTCGGCGCGGCGTAGTGGTTACATTTATTGCCATGCTGGAATTATTGAAAGAACATTTGATTGACGTCATTCAGAAAAAACCCGGAGCCCAGATATACCTTTGTGCCGCCGCCGGCGTTACTGAAACGCAGTAACTCAATAAAACATTCCCAATTCATTATTCATCAGATCTTTAATACATCATGAATCAAGCATCTTCGGCAGAAACTGAACAACACGGTGTGAGCGAAAATAACACCCAGGCCGCCGTGCCGGTTCCGGAAAAGTTATTACAAATTATCGAAGCCGCGATGTTGGCTGCCGGTCAACCACTAACCATCCAGCAACTGGCCAATCTATTCACCGAGCAGGAACGTCCTGCAAACAGTCTGATCAAGGAATCGCTGGCATTATTGGATGAAAACTGCAGTAAACGCGGTATTGAATTAAAACAAGTGGCTTCGGGCTACCGGCTCCAGGTTCGTGAAGAATTGCAGCCGTGGATCAGTCGTTTGTGGAATGAACGGCCCAAGCGCTATTCCCGTGCTTTATTGGAAACACTGGCATTGGTGGCTTATCGACAACCGGTTACCCGCGCCGAAATTGAAGATGTACGTGGTGTTAGTGTCAGCACCAGCATTATCCGCACCTTGCTGGAACGTGACTGGATTCGGGAAGTTGGACACCGCGATGTGCCAGGTCGCCCGGTATTGTTTGGCACCACCAAAGTCTTTCTGGATTACTTTAACCTAAAGAGCTTGGATCAATTGCCGACTTTGGCAGAAATTCAAGATCTGGAAACCTTCGAACCTGAACTGGCGCTGGATCATCCGAAAACCGGCGATGATCCACTCATAGCCGCCAACGAATCAGCAGCAACCGATGATGAAGATCATCCGCCTGATGCCATCGATACAGCAGACAATGAAGCAGAATAACCATGGCCGGTGATAGACGACCCTCTCGCCCTGCTCTGCGGCCGACCAGATCGGCGGCGCCTGAACGCATCCAGAAAATTCTGGCACGCGCCGGGCTCGGCTCCCGGCGCGGCCTGGAAATTGCCATCAAAGCGGGCGAAATCCGCATCAATGGTAAGCCATGCGAATTGGGCAGCAGTCTGGCTGAAGATGACCGGGTTGAATACAAAAACCGTTGTTACCGGGTTGTTACCAGCTCCCGGCCACAACAAACTTTGCTGTATAACAAGCCAGTGGGTGAAATCACCACCCAACACGATCCTGAAGGCCGTAAAACTGTTTTCGACCGGTTACCCAAACCTGACCATGGCCGCTGGGTGGCGATTGGGCGATTGGATATCAATACCAGTGGCCTGTTGATATTGACCACTGACGGTGAACTGGCCAATGCGATGATGCACCCCAGCTCCCAGGTAGATCGTGAATATGCCTGCCGGGTTCACGGCCAGGTCAGCCCAAAACAATTACAGGCGTTACGCGATGGCGTAGAACTGGAAGATGGCCCTGCCAAATTCAATGATATCGCAGTCGCAGGTGGTGGTGAGTCCAACCAGTGGTATCAGGTGACCATAATGGAAGGCCGCAACCGGGAAGTACGCCGGCTGTGGGCCACCCAGGGCGTGGAAGTCAGCCGCTTGCAGCGGGTTCGCTATGGTGCAGCATTTTTACCCAAGGGTTTACTACGCGGTCACTGGCATTGGCTGAGTGAACGTAATCACAAGGTGTTGCGTGAAGATGTAAAACTCCGCGGACAAACAAGCGTACTGACCCTGCAATCCGAAAAACCAAGTGGCCGACGTGCACATTCCAAGCCGACAGCTACCCGGCATACCGGCAACAAGCCTGGCAAAACCAGCGCCGCAAACACTCACGGCAAGCGCACAACAAAAAAATCAGCCAAACCATCCAGCAGTAAAACCGGCACCCTGGCAGTAAACAAAAAACGCCGTTAGAAAAGTTAGAAAACCCACGCTGCTGTCCCAATATCTGTTTTATTGATTCAAACAACATCTGGATAAGTTCATGAATGACACAACCGAACAACTCAACATGAGTGGCGCGGAGTTATACCGCGAGGAAACCTTTACTGATCAGAAAATCGGCAGCATCCGCCGGCTGACACCTGTTGATGCTGATGGCAACCAGGACACATCCCGCCAAACACAATTTTTTGGTCAAACCCAGGTTCTGACCCCGGCCGGGCCTTTGCCGATCAGTTTTGAACTGGAAGCCACCAGCCTGAGCGAAGCTGCTGATGGATTTGCCGCTGCCGCTGAACAAGCCCTGGAAAAGACCATGCAGGAATTGCAGGAAATGCGTCGCCAGCAGCAGTCTTCGATTGTTGTGCCGGGACAAGGCGGACCAACTGGCATGCCGGGTGGCGGGTTACAAATGCCATAGCCGCATTCAAAGATGCACAGATTAACCACCAACAATGCCCTGCAGGCTCTGCAAGGGCATCAGCAACGTTTCAAACAATTGTTTGAGCATGGTTCGTTAATTGTAGAAATTTATCAACCTGAGAAGATAGATCAGCAACAGCCACATACCCGTGATGAAGTGTATGTGGTTATTTCCGGGTCAGGTTATTTTGTAAACGGGGCTTCACGTGAACTGTTTGAACCCGGCGAGGTTTTATTTGTGCCTGCCGGTGTTGAACACAGGTTTGAAGAATTTACCGATGATTTTGCTACCTGGGTGATTTTTTATGGGCCCGAGGGTGGTGAGGGGTAACAATAAATGCATTGTCATATGCTATCTACCGCTAATTACTCATTGCTAACATCTGACGTAAATAGCTTCTCTTTCTAAATACCCCGACGTCCAGGCCTTTTGTCTCACTCAAATGGCTCTCACCAGATTTCAAATCCAGCTTCGGCTTAAAAATAGACTAAATTCCAACACCCGAATCTACAATGCTTTGTTTGAGCACTCGGTTAAATTGTATTATAGATAACAGAGGCAACATCTGAGCTGCATCTGCTTCAGCTGATGAGACATGTTGCTGATCAATTGCTCTAATGAGTACATTAGCTTCGTGGGGTACATTAACCATGGCTAAGCATTCCTTTAAACCTGGGTGCTTTTCCCAAATCTTTTTTTATCTTGGCGCTTATATCATTTTCTCTGCCTGGCGCACTGATTACCTTATTGGTATTTTGATTGCTATCCCATTTATAGCTGTAGGTGTCTGGTTGGCAAGCAGCGACCGTCAAAAGGCCATGCAGGACTTGGACAAACTGGCAAGCTGGACACTGGAAAATGCTTTGGCGGCAGCCAAACGCGGTGAACCATTACCGGTCACACTTTATCTGCGCCCATTTGAATTGACTAACCGGTTGATTTTCAGCAACCCCCATATGGCGCCGATGATGACGCCGGCATACTACTCGGAGCAACAAACGCTTGATCTGGAAACCATGGTTGCCGAAGAACTAATGGGTTCAATGCCTTTGATAGCCCTGGGAGAGCCAGGTGAGCACATTGGCGCCGGCCGGTTGTTATCAACTGAAGAAGATTGGCAACAGAGTATCAAGACAATGGCAATGGCCGCCAGGCGGATATTGATACTGCCATCGACCAATGCCGGATCCAAATGGGAACTGCAATGGTTACTTAAGGCTGGACAACTTGGAAAATGCTACTTTTTGATGCCTCCGCAACCTGACCAGGCTGATACTGATATGCAGCAGTATTGGTCAAACACCACGCAAAGGCTCAAAGAAATAGGCATTGAACTACCGCCATATCGCGCCGAAGGTCAAATCTATACTGTCGATAATCAGGGTCATGTTACAGATTCACATCACATCAATCTGTTTCTTAAAGATTCCATAGCAAAGGCTATTAAAGCATTGGAGCTGAGACGAATTAACCCTGTTGAGTCTGATTTAACGCTAATCGATAATCACGAAAACCTTATTGCGACGCCAACCGGACAATCAACAAAAAGCGCTGAAAAACCATCGACCACCGACAACGCTTCAATAGACCGTATCACAGTCAAACCAGCCTGGCGCAAACCCACAACCGTCTCATATTTTTTGATTGCTGCAGTCTTTATCGTGCTTAGCATTGCCTTTAATTCCCGTGATAATTCAAACAAAGGCACGGTCGAGCAGTTTGTTCCCGAACATCTGAAAGAACATATTACCCCTGATTACCTTGACCGCCTGAATAAACCACCACCCGCCCCAACCGCATCAGAACTGCGACCGGTAATGACCTCAGCAGGTATCAGTATGCTTGTACCGGGTGACTGGGAACAACAGACTTTGGACGATTTAACCGGCATATTGGTTCGCCCTGCTACCGGTAGTCTGCAATGCATTCTGTATTCCATAGATTTTTCAGGTGAGCCGACCAACCCGGATGAATTTATAGCAGAGCTTGATGCCGACACAATTGCTGACGGCTTGCAGGAACAGTTAGCTGAACAATTTACCAATCTGCCAATCACGGTAGCCGTTGAAGTGGAGAACCTGCGTTTCGATGCACAGGTAATCGATAACACCGCCAGCATTAATTTTCTGATGCAAATTGTCATGTCATCAACCACCGGGGTAAGTTTAAGACAAGAGACATTCGCTGAAGGCAGGCGGCTATTGCATAATGGTTTATTTGTTTATGCCCAGTGTGACATGGGATTACAGCCTTATACGCAATACAAAGAATTGCTCAGAAAGATGCTTGACTCTATCAAGTTTCCAGACTGATAATTGCCGGATGCCGACCTTGAACATAAGCTTTACATGCGCACTGATGTTTTGTGACTCGGTTATTTTTTATCGGCCTGAAGCTCGTAAAAAGTAATATCATGCAGCTTTTAAATGATTCAAATATTCGCACAGCAACACGAGCAGATATTACTGCTATTTTAGCTGTCCGAACATCCGTAAAAGAAAACCAGTTAAACCATCAACAACTGGCTGAACGCGGCATTACAGAACAATCACTTGCAGGCATGATCGAATCTTCTCAACATGGCTGCTGGTGTGTTGAGGTGGATGGCCGGCTGGCCGGTTTTTCGATGGCTGATCAGCAGCAAAGCAACATTTTTGCCTTGTTTGTGCGGCCCGAATATGAAGGGTCCGGTCTTGGCTCAGCTTTGTTGCAGGCTGCTATCGACTGGCTGTCTTCAGCAGGCCAGAAGCAAATAAACCTCTCCACCGACCCTGGTACCAGGGCTTTTGAGTTTTACTTACGCCAAGGCTGGAAACATGTCGGTCTAACCGAGCAAGGCGAAGCCAAATTCAAGCTGCAGTTGTAAATAAAACTGCACCATTCAGCATTTACCCAATCCAGCCAGGAAGCTCTGCAATTGATCCAGTGTTTTTACATTGGTAAAGCTTTGCTCTGCATAGGTGCTACCGTTAGCCTGTTCCGCCAGGCTATAGACAATGCCTCGCTGCAAACTGGTTAACGGCAAGTCACCCGGCAACTGCAATACATCACTGGTACTTGCAGCAGGGTTAATCTTAACCGCCGGCGTACTGCCATTACTGTTTAATACATAACCCAAATTTTGTGCAGCCTGAACCCGGTTACTGCTTAATGCATCTCTATTAATCGATTTCCAATCCAAAATCGTAGCCAATATCGAAGTATGATCCAGTGCAGGCCCACTGTTTTGTCCCCGAAATACAATGCCTGAGTTCACCCAGGGTGACATCATCAACATTGGCACCCGCACGCCAAACCGGTTAAAACTGAAACCCTGAGCATCTGGATATTGACTTGGATTACTTGCTTTGTCCGGTGACATTGCACCCCATGGCGGATGAGCATGATCATAGCAACCGCCATGCTCATCATAGTTAACAATAAATAAAGTATTCTGCCAGCAAGGAGATTCAATCAGACTGTTATAAACCTGATACAACAACTGTTCACCATAGTTAATATGAAATGGTGGGTGGTTGGAGTTGCAGGTAAATGGCAAATAGTGTGGCTCCAAAAAGCTGTAGGCAGGCAATTGGCCGTTATTACAAGCGCTATAAAAAGCATCAATTTTCTGGAACCGCTGTTTTCTTTCTGCTTCAGGTATCTGCTGAATCGCACCCATCTTCAATTCAGTAATTGAATAATCAGAATAATAAACGCCCCAGCTGTAGTCCTCATTTCCATTACTGACTCTTTCCGCATTGTACAGTGCATTAAAAATGGTTGGTGCTTGTGGAATATTTTTGTTGTAAGTATCGTTATTCACCAAACCTTCGGAAGTTCCGGCAGCCATAAATGCCCGGTTTGGGTAGGTTTGGGTGGGGCAGGAAGCAAAATAAGCATCGGATATTGCATAGGCTTTGGCCAGCTGGGCGGTTACATTAGCCTGGGCAGGTGAATAACACTCCATGATTTCCTGGCCATGATGTTTCTCCAGCGCTACTGATTCATAATCAATTGCAAACCCTTGCATCGCTGGGACGGTATTAATTGCAGGTTGTCGATTAAGGTATCCAGGCCCAAACAGCTGGGCAGTCATGTGGTTGAATTCTTCGTGTGGATCACTGGGCGGCAGCTTAAATTCATTATAGGTAGCACCAGCCTTGGTACCATATTGTGCATACAGTTTTTGTGAACCTGAGCCACTGCTGGACGGGCACCATTTGGTATCGTCATGACCTTGATTGTTTTGATTCAGTAGCCCATCAAATATTGGCCTGCTGTCAGCCGGAATAATTTGCCCAGGATTCAATCGGTTCAGCTGGTTCGCATATATCCAGCCCGCCATATTGTCAAAACCGCGATTTTCTAACATTAAAACCACGATATGTTTGATATTATTCAACATAATTACCCCCAAGTTATTACTATTTATAGCACTGAATAAAGACTATAACATTCTTGCCTGAACCTTTTTCTGCTTGCATGTAGCAATGTTGTCCATTCAGGATTAATTTTCCCCAATGATCTACAGTCATACCAGAAGTTCTTTACTGCATTCAGTTGGCAGCTGGCATTCCTGTAGATTCGCAGCTAAACCCATTTGGGTTTACCACTTTTTCAAGCGGCTCAATCTCAAAACTGCCACTGAAATCAGGGTTATCAATGGCGTAATTTACCTGCGCCAGATCACAGGCCAGAAATTGTACTGAAATTTGACCGACCTCAGCGCTGGCTTCAATCTCGGTCGGTGGCATATCAAAAGCGCCGCCCTGGCGTGCCCGTAATGTGCCGCTGCTTATATTTCCATCCAGGGTCATCAGTGATGTCATCCATCGCTGGCCAATACCACCGATTTCCATTTCAGCCGGCACCGGCGGTAAAAACTCCTCCAGTGTTGATGTAAACCAAGCCGCAAATAGCAGATTCAGACTAGGGCCGAAGTCAAATAAAATGCCTTCACCATCGGTATTCCTGTTCAGCCATGCACCTTCTGCTAGAGCAAAGTCAAAAGTGTCTGCTGGTTCCTCTGGGCCAAGGTCGATGACGCGTAGTTGTGTTGTGTCATCAGGCGGGTCCACGAAACTTCGTCCGTTAACATAAAGAAACCGCTTATCATTGGATACAGCAATTCCATAAGGTGAAGTAAAAGTCGCCTGGTCGGCGGGGCCATCCTGGTTACCTCGTTCGCCAGTGCCTGCCAGCACTTTTACATCACCATTCAATGTGACTTCTAAGATTTGATTCTGATTGCCCCCGGCAACATATAACTTGTTACGGGCATAGACAATATGTGTCGCGTTCTGGATGCCTAGTGAATTTGGCGGTGCACTGGTTTGCAGATTTGGCCCTGCCGCTTGTGCAATGAACTGCACCGAGCCATCCGGGGTGATACGGTATACATTGGCATCTCTGAGATTGACTGTGTAAAGGTTGCCTTGCTCATCCATGGTTATTCCCTGGAGGCGGTCAAATCCTGGATCCTGGGCAAATAATTGAGTGGTTATTGAACCAGCCGGCAAAGTATAAACGCCTTTCATATTCCCATCTACTGTCATGAAAATATTGTCATCAGCATCTATCACTAGGCCTACACCCCTTGTTACATCATGCGAAACTCTGATACTTGTGTTTAATCTGGGTGAACCTGATGGGTCAATTTCCCATATAAATGTAGTTGGGGTAAATTGCCACAAGTTTCCTTGGGAATCGAAGTCATTCCCATTAGGGTTAACTTGCACCCCACTGGCAAATAGTGATGCATCACCATCCGGGGTGACTCTGACAACAGTTGTTGCAGAGTTAAAAAACAGTGCCGAAGAGCCTCGATGGCTGATATAAATATCACCTGTATCAGGATGTACAGTGACTCCAGCGGTAGCCCGAACTTCAGCAAGTGTGGTTACTTCAACTTGTGCGTGGATAGCAATGGCTACAAGCATTAGCCCCAATAATGACATGCGCTGTTTCATAACTGAATTTCCGTATACGAATGATTTCCTACCCTATACGGTAATCTATTTATATCCATTTTTCTTGTATAAACCTAAGAAACATAATGAATACTTTCTAAAGCATCCAATGTTGCTGATTAACTACTGTTTGCTTAGGGTTCAGTTGATCGGTACAAACCCAACCCACCAGATTGCTGAAGCTACGATTTTCCAGCAGCAGAACGACAATGTCGTTTGATATTGTTAAGCATGTCTGGCAGCTAATGCCCAAAGCTGACATTGGTTTAACCGTGGTCTATCACCGTCATACCTAAATAGATTTGCCCCCTTTTACTTTTCAAACCGAACTATAAGTTATGTTACTAGCCAGCACAGACCCAGTATTTTCTAACTAGTAATGTATTTTATTTGAGCACTTTTCAGACACCCAGATCTTTACAGAATCATCCGATCAAGAAGGTTTTTATGTAATATCTTGGCAACTGTGGTGGGGTCATTCTCGGAGTCCGAGACAGTAACCCAGACAAGACCTTCGGGGCGGGGCGTGATGACATGAACATACATGCCGAAATTCGAGTCAGCCTTTCTAAGATAGTGAGTTTCACCGTTGGCTGAATAAGGCTTGTAACTATCGTATTCGTATTCCGCTTTCTTTCCGGGTTCTGGCTTTAGAACCTTATAGGATACTGTTCTCTTACTGGATACGCCATCTTCATAAAGTGTCCAAGCGCATGTTGATATACCCTTTGCACCCGGCGCTATCGTAGCCGTATCGCCTGCGCCAAAAACGGTCTTGATATCCTGATCCGTCCAGACCTCACACGCTTTAAATGGCTGCGTTGCATGTCGGCGCTGAGTTTCAATGACCGGAGCATTGCTCATACGTGTCGCAATTTCATTGGCAGCGGGGCGCATGATCTCGGCATTAGTCTTGAAACCTATGTAATGTAAAAACACAAGCTTTCCGTCTTTTTCAAAACTGTATGCAAAGGGAATGGGTCTATCCCAAGCTGTGTCATTTAAAACGAGAGAATTTGTTCCCGGGCCATCCTGCGGCTCACTTACTGCATTCACATCAATATTATAACGGCGTTCTGACACGGGTTTCGCGGCCAAGAGATCCTCAATAGTAACCTGTATAGAAAACCCAGCATTATATGACCATCGGCATTCCGTATTAGAAACTTCCCTGCGGATGATTTCAAAATTCGTCTGAATACTGGCTTTTATCGTCTCATCAGACACAAATGGGCATAGCCCGACCTCAATCATTTCTGACGTTTCGCCAGTGGCGTCAGCGAGAGAGATAGGGGTATTCGTCAACACGGATTTCTCGGATTTAGAAATTGAACTAGACGATGACTGGCTATCGTTTGAGTCAGCATTGACAGCACTGGAAGCATCTGATTTATCCGATCCGCACGCGGTTAGAAGCAAGACAGCAGCGCCCATAATAATAAATCGCATTTGAATATCCTTTTTTGTAGTCAACAAGTGGTTATTTAATATTTTTCAATAAAACTCGGAATAAATGGACTTGGAAATCGCTCTCAACATCTAATAAATCACATTTAACCCGAATTAAAATTAGTTAGTCATGCTATCAGAATCTTTACGGGGTTTCACCTACAAGTCAGGCCGTAATGTTACTAGCATTAGACCTAATAACGGCTAGTTGTATCGGGTCATTACAGCTTCCGACAAAGTCGTTATTTTGCCCTAAGCGGTCATTGCTTAAGTATGTAAAATACAAGACTTGACTTCATGTCCTCTTGGAACCTCAAAGCTAGCCTTTTCTGCAACCCTGGAATCCCTTAAAGTATCCTGTATTCAATAGTGAGCCAGAATGATGAATTCATTAAAAGACCAGTTACTCAAAGCCGGGTTGGTCAGCGATAAACAAGTAAGAAAAGCCAATAATGAGCGGCGCAAAAAACACAAAACTCAACATCAGTCCAAACAAAAAGATACCGATGAAGCTGCGCTAGCAATAAAACACGCTAATGCAGAAAAAGCTCAACGAGACCGTGAGCTGAACGCACAAGCGCAAGCCAAGAAAACACGCAAAGCGATAGCGGCTCAAGTTCGCCAACTCATTGAAGCCAACAAGCTCGACCGAGCCAAAGGGGAAATCGACTACAACTTCACTCATGCAGGAAAAATTAAGAAAATCACTGTAACCCAAGCAATGCAAAGCCAGATTGCCTCGGGGCATTTAAATATTGTGCTATCTGGTGAAATTTATGAAGTAGTGCCAAAATTAACAGCAGAAAAAATTGCTCATCGAGATGAACAGCTTGTGGTCAATTTAAATGTAAACGATAGTAATGAGATCGATGAAAACGATCCATATGCAGACTACCATGTTCCCGATGACCTTACCTGGTAACATGTAGGCTAATCGCAAGACACAAGTTGCAATACGATTAGCACTCTATTTTTCTTGAGTTTCCTACGATATATGGCATATCCATCACCTGAGAATGATGGTTTTCCCGGGCCGCGAGCTTGGGCCACCACACTAAAGTAATTATACTTTTTGAGGCGTTTTCACACAGCCTGAGTATGCAACAGCCCTAGTTGGTTTCAGTTTGACTCTGCTTTGCCCTTTACGGTCATTGACTAACGCCTCGCATCAGTGGCCGCCAAAAGGCTGCGCCTTTTGGCGGTCCATCTGCATGCGCTTGTTATGAGTATGTTTGTAGTTCTAAAAGAGCCAATATCGATCCCGCCCCGAACAAAACAATTCCAATAGTTACTAGTATGAATGTGGAATAAAGCCATTTGGTGTGATCCAGCTTTGGATTGTTCCCTAACCCCTCGTTGTATAGGGTCAATTGAGTTTGATAAGCCGTCATATTAGCTATCCCACCTAAGATTATGCCAAAGAGATAACACCCCATGGGCCATGCCATATCAATATTTGCTTGATTGTTTTTCAGGAAGTTTCCCAGAAACGTTAAAAGAGCTATAACAGCTCCCCCATTTACGAGCAGCACAAATTTGACGGCATTGTTGCCGTAAAGCATTAGTGACTTATAAGTCTCTTGCAAGTGCCAGTCATCGTCGCTCATGCCTTCTCCAAATACTCATAACTAGAAATATACAAAAAAGTAATGTTAACACCGGAATCTGCATTTTTTAACAATAAAACTATCTCTAACTTATTGATTTTATATTGGAAAATTCTATCCATAACATCCGTTAACAACGACAAAGCACTGTTAATTTTGTTAACAGAGATTTGTCTCTATATTTCAGTAATAATTCTCATTCGCAGTTACATGAAAACTATCTTGTTGATTAATATAGGAACCCTATTCAAAACACCCTCCAGTTAACAAAGCCCACGCCCTGTTATAGGTCACTATCTTACTAGCTTTTCATGCGTTTTTCCTAGAAGCTATTTCAAAAATAGGGATTTTTCGTTCAGGCTGGGCCCGAGCGTTGCGAAAAAATGAGTATTTTACAGCCTTTTGTATAATTCAAATAAGGCTGAAGATTGCCCTAAGCGGGCATTCGTGCAATCGGACTAGAGGACAGTTCTCGACCAATAGCGAACATTAATGCTTGGCTCATACGCCACTTGTTAGCTTGCGACTTTTCTAAAAATCCATTCAAGTGGTCCCACTTTAAAGTATTTCAGCCATATGACACTAAACGTGATTCCAAAGACGCAAAAAACAAATGAGCTAAACAATGAGAAATTTATTGTCTGATTATCCAATCGACCAACAGACTCAAGAATGCCCATGCCAACAATTACATGAGCAACATATAAGGTAAGTGACAATTGACCTGTCTTATACAACCATGTTGTTAATTTGCTTTCGGCAAATCGCTCAGAGAGGTATAAACAAAAAATTATAATCACAACTGCTAGGCTCCCTGCCGCAATAACATATTGTGGCATAGGAGGAATGATGGAGGTTGAAAACAAAAATTCTATTTCTTCTGCGGATAAGCCGAATTCTTTCCCCTTACTTAGTATCGCCCTTAATGCGAAAAATGCTAATTCAGTAATGGCCCAAATGCCCAAACACCATGCAAGCAATTTTTTTCTAACAGTTGTTTCTGACAAGTCCTGGCGGCCTAACCACATACCGAATATTAAAAATGCACACCAAGGTATTACAGGGTGAAAGCCATTAAATATAATATGTCTGATCATGCCATCGATGGTCCAGAAACCATGATAGGTTAATGTGCCCCAGTCCCATCCTTTCTCATAGTCAAAGAAAATCATCAAGATTGGAAACAACACTACAATCAAGGCTGAAGCCACTAACAAACTTCGATCTTTTATAGAGAATACTACTGCTGCAATTAAAAAATAAAAGCCATAGAAGTGTAGAATATCTGCCTCCCAGATAGGCGTGTATGCCAGCCCAATGACAATCAACAACAGACCTCGTTTTGCCAAAATATTTCTACCATTGATAATCGACACACGATCTTGAGATTCTCTGAATTTCTTTGTCAGAAACGTGACTCCAACACCTGCTAATACCACGAAAAGAGCGGAAGCTCGCCCTTCAAAGAGACTTGTGAATCCGAGCAAAAGCTCACTACCCGTTTCTGCGTTCATCGCAATTTTGAAATTAACGATCACCATGCCAAATATTGCAAAGGCTCTGGCAATATCAAATCCTGTAATCCGTTGTTTCATGTAAACTCCATCTAGCAAGCTAACACTCTTTTATTCTATGGAGTATCTGCTATAAATATTTCAAGCCTTTTGCATAATTCAAATAAGGCTGATGTTTGCCCTATACTGCCATTCGGCCAAACAGAGCAGAGGGCAATTCGCGGCCAGTAGCAAGCGATGCCCCGCTGCAATTACCTTTCGACTAGCTCAACGCGCCGGTTTTTATCCCGGCCAGCATCACTCTGATTAGAGAACACTGGAACAAGTGGTCCGACGCCGTGGGGCTCCAGCCGAGCCGATGCTATGTCATAGTTCACCTTTAATGCATCTGCGACCGTTTGTGCTCGGTCGGAGGACAACTTGCGATTGTACTCAAAGGTACCCTTCGAGTCGGTATGACCAACGACATAAAAACGCTTATCCGGGTTCGCTTTCAGGTATTCGGCAATCGCATCAAGCGCAGCCTTCGACTCAGGTTTCAGTGTGGCCTTATCAAAATCAAACACAATACCATCCAGCACAACGCGACCATACTCTTCAATATCTGAGCCCATGGCTTCAGCATCGATAACAACCAGGCCTGTTTCAGCGGCCTCGACCTCAACGATATCTATCAACGTACCGATATATTTTCTCGAATGCTGCTCAACATAGATAACAACATAAGCTGTGCCAGCAGCGCGTTCTTTGGTGGCAACGATTGCACCTGCGCCACCAGATGAGGATGTACCAGAAAACATTGTACCTACAGCACCAGGCTTGGTTGCTGGGTTAGCACGAAATGTAACTTCCATCCATTGTCTTGAGCCAACTGCTGAGCCTTTTCGATCCGCTGAAATGCCTTCACCCAGAATGTCGAAACCCTCTGCTTTCAGGGCATCAAGATAATTCTTGTAGACCTCGGAATAGGATCGGTCTTCACCTTCATACTTGTAGAATGTGCGAGTTACCCGGCCTTCGGTCTCGATCCAATCTGCGATTGCTCGGTAACCTGTGATCGGCCCAACCGCCACCTTGTAGGGTTGATAATTTTCAATGTGCTGCCAGGCGATCACCTGCCCCGGATAACGCTTGATCATAGGGTGCTCGATGATGCCATCAATATCCTGTGCCAGCGCTGTGGCAGTCGCAAAAACAAGAATAATCGCTGCAGCTGCAGCACTCATACACTTCATCATCTATATCCCTCCTACGAATCGTGATCTAGGTCATGCCCGGTAGTTTAAGATTTAAAAAGTCATTCGATTGGCCGAATCGATACCCAGAAAGCGGATATTTAGCCGTTGCCTATTGGTTCATAGCAATCTGTCATCAGTATATCATCTGGGTAGTCGCATATTTGCCCTTAAGAGCCATTTGAGCAACAACAATTTAACTACTTTTCTGATATCAACGAATTAACCAGCCAGACAACTTACGCCCTAGTGGCACAATCAAGAGCGCAGCTGGGTATGCCACAACAGTCGAGACCGCCCAACTCTTCAACCATGCCAATAAAAAGTCCGGGATCACGCCAACGTTGAGCAAAAGCATCGCAGCCGACATGAGAAGACTCATCCCTGCTGCGATAAACAATATTGATATGCGTTCTGCACTTTTAGCACCTAGCTTCATCGCACTATCCGTCGAGGTCTGCATAGATTTCACCCAGTATTGGCAGGATTTTTGGCCCTGCTCCCTTAGACCAATCGAAGACCAGTTCGGACATTACTTGGATAGTGCTAGTGACACCAATGCCGGCTTGTTGCATTCGACCAAGCGCAATCTCGTCGCCCATTTTCGTTCCAGAGCCTGATGCATCTGCAACAGCTTGTACTTCATAGCCTTCATCCTGAGCATTCAGTGCTGGATAGATTAAGCAGACTTCGGTCAATAGTCCGGCCATGATCAATTTCTTTCGCCCCGTTGCTTCCACAGCCTTGGTGAAATTAGGATCGTCGAATGCGTCAACGATGCCTCCACGCTTAACTCGGTTTTCATACGCTTCGGGCAAGATTTTTTTCAGCTCGGACAATAATAGACCTTGTGTTTGATCTTCCTGGCTGCTTGTCAATATGACCGGCATGCCGAGTTCTTTCGCAGTTTTAGCGAGCGCCAACGTGTTACGAATTACGTCTTTCTTTGGTGCGGAATGCATCCATTCAATAGTTCCGACCTGATGGTCTATCAGCAGCATTGCTGCGTTATCAGCATTAAATCGTTCGTATGCCATGGTAATTCTCCTTAGTTAAATTGATTGGTATATACGACGATGAGTTGCGCAGGTTCTACCGCATCGAACTCAAGGTTTTCTCCACGAATGAGATCTCCATCGCCGACAGTTTTATCGTTGATGCGACCAGACCCGCGTGTTACATACGCGATAAAAGGGCCGTCAATTTTCACGTTGTTGCCAGCGGCAAGAAGACCAACATCGATGAAAGTATGCCCATCAAGTGTTTCGTCTTGATCGGTCGAGCCGCCATACACTCGGGTCATTTCTCCTTCTATCGGGCTATACAGTTTGTAGCCCGCTGGCTCACCTGATCGCTCAGGCTGGACCCAGAGTTGGATCATTCTGTTTTCCGTATCGTCTGGGTTTATTTCGTTGTGAGAAAACCCCTCGCCTCCAGCTCGTTGCGCCTGAACATGTTGGCTACCCATTTCTTGACCGTGTTCTAACGAACCCTCATGTGCAATTCGACCTTCGATCATCACTGAAATAACGTCGATTTCTTTGTGGCTATGAAGTCGTGTCTCGCCTTTAGGTAAGAACCGGGCATCCGCTAGGTATACAAAATTTCCAATACCATCCCAGCCCCCCCCTTCCGCACGCTCGCCAAAAACTTGCCGATCCATTACTAACCTTGTTTCGCGTAGGCCTGCGAAGCCGCCGCGTTTCAAATCATCTCTATGTAGTATTTCCACAATTCACCTCCGAATGGTGCTTGTCTCTGTTTCAGAGGCTATGATACTTTGTCTTATAGATACAATAAATAATCACAAATAGAACGGACTGTTGCATATGAGAGACAATGTAATTAGAGACTTGAATGAACTCGCTATCTTTACCTACGTAGTAGAGTCCGGTGGGTTTACCGCAGCAGCAAACAGAACTCAGTTGCCAAAGTCGAATATCAGCCGTCGAATTGCCAGCCTCGAAAAACGGCTCGGGGTGCGTTTATTGGAACGGACCACTCGAAAGGTCCACGTCACAGAAATAGGTGATATCTACTATCGGCATTGTCGTCGCATGCTCGACGAGGCGAATCATGCAGATCTCTGCGTCGAACAGGTTATGGAGATCCCTCGCGGCACTCTGAGAGTCAGTGCCACGGTTACGACAGGCCAACAACTGTTAGCGCCAATCGCCACCGAATTTCTCGCCCAACACCCTGAGGTGCAATTAGAATTAGTCTTGGCAAATCGCCACGTCGATGTCATAGACGAAGGCTTTGATATGGTGATTAGGATTGGCACACTTGAGGATTCAAGCTTGGTAGCGCGCAGCTTGGGACACTGTGGTTTATTTCTTTACGCCAGCAAGGAGTACCTAAATAAACGCGGCACACCCAAGAAGCCAGAGGATCTCGAGGATCACAATTGTTTGGTGATGAATGGTAGAGACGACAACGACCAATGGACGCTTTTAAAAGGTGATATCAGCAAAAAAATAACGCTATCTCCGCGCGCATCTATTAACGACTTCGGTACGTTAAGAAGTATGGTTGCCGATGGAGCAGGAATTACAATTCTTCCTGCTTACATGCAGACCTCTGATTACTCTGAACGGCTCGTTCGAGTCTTAGACGGTTGGGCAGTCCCACCTGTGGAATTTCATGCTGTTTTCCCTAGTCATCGCGGTGCGACTCCGAAAGTTCGAGCCTTTCTCGATTTTCTTGTGGTTCGGCTTAACAATCGTTTTTAAAGTAAGAAACCCTGTATAAATATTGCTTCTTACGAACAGTTACTCGTAGTGTGAATGCGCTTTGAGTATTCTGCAGCCTTTTTATTTAATCAAATAACTGCATGCGAAAAGGCAGAAAATTGCCCAGACTGTGTAAAAACTCAAAAGTGGCCTTTTTATTCGAGCTCTAAGCACAAATAAAAACCACTCGACACACTCGTCACCGCAGTCGCTTTAATCAGCTCGATCAAAGGCTGCTTATCTTGAAGCAGTGTTTTGGTTCATACTCTAGGTAATTTTCAAAATAGAGTTTTTACACAGCCTCTGCCCTAAGCAGTCATTAAAAAAACGTTTTTCTTCGCATTTAATAACCCTCACAGTTCACCGGATGTTACTTGCTCTAGTTTATATACAATTTAGCGAGCCACACAGTATTCATTCCACCAATCACCAAGATCTCCAGGCGGAATTTGACCAGCATTTAGATCGTATAAACGGCTTAGTTCTCGGCATATGCACTTTTTGACAGCGGCGGTTGCATCATCTATCTCTCCCGGAAGAAATTCACCATCACCTGTTATTACATCTTTATAACCAGCCCAACATCTACGTACACGCTCTTCAATTATGTCCAACACATCTTCAGGAACTATATTTTTGAGTACTTCTGCTTCTACCGATACTGTATCTGAGTGAATAACTCGCTCAAACTCAGCTTCAAAAGCTTCACTTGCTCTTTTTCTATCTCTAAATGCTACCCATGCTTGGATAGTTGCCGATACCGCACTAACTCCAGCTATCATTGTTTCTATTACCATTTCATTTTCCTCGATTGAGTCCAAATGTTGAATTAGAAGGGGGATATTGCCATCTTGTAGAAAATCTGTAAGAGTAAGACCAGAAGATTTAATCTTCTTTGAATCTAAAGCTATGAAGTCTTCTATAAATTCACTTGTTTCATAGTATTGTCTTAATGCATGAAGTAGAACTATGTGTTCTCTAGGTTCATTTAGTGATTCAACCAGAAGACTTAAAGACTTATTCTGCAGCCTAGAGAACCGCTTTCGCTGACGATATCGTTCAAGGTACATGCCAAGTATGATAAGGAGCGGTGGAGCGACAAAAAGCACTACTCTTAACAAAAGCTCTGGAATTTCAATTCCAAAGATCGTGTCAGTCATAGATTTAACCCCCTACTATTTGAAAATTACTTTTGATGAAGATTGCTTCCTAATAATCTTTACCAAATGTCTGTTATGAGTATTTCACAGCCTTTTGCATAATTCAAATAAGACTGAAGTTTGCCCAATTCGGCCATTTGAAAGATTCACTAACATCCGCCACACCGCGAAACATGGAGAGAAGCGGAGATTTGATCAGCGCCCTGGCGTTGTTACATTTACTTCGTAAACCATACCTCCATATGATGGATAATTTCAGGTATCTGAACATCATCAATTGATGCATGACCATCTTTCTCTACGACCTCATCATATAAATAAGCCTGAAAGTCATTAAAGCTATCCCAAACTTTATTACCACTGTCACCGCGCTTTAACTCTTCTGTAACAAACCAATCACGAACAGAGGAAATGATTTTATCAACTTTATCATCGTGATTTTTAATATCAGAGCCGGACAAATCAGATAGAGCTTTTTGAAATCTATATCTATCTTTTTCAAGTATCAATATTTTTTTTTGCGCCCATTTTCCGCCTTTCAATTTTTTACACCCGTAATCAATACCTAATTCAAAGGGCATATTCATTCTATAAACCTCACCTTCTTCAACGGAAACAAGCCGAGAAAGATCATGAATTCCAAATTTAGATTCTTTAATAAGTCCTAATATTTTATCAATTCTAGACTCAGCCGAGTCTGCTCTTTCGAGGGAAAGTCTAGGCTTGTAACCAAAATAAATGATAGTAAATATAATGCCTACTAGCAGTTGGCGGTAATCGGCGTCAAAAGGGCAATTAACGAAAATATTCTTATCAAAATTACCAGGCATTTAATCTGCCTACTTTTTATCTTTTGGAGGATGTGGATCTCGGCCATAGCTATCTTTTTCACGAATTTTACCATCACGCTTGTGAACATAAAATTCTGCCTTTTGGCTTTTCGCTATCGCTCTACCATGAGTAATAGCTTCTTTTTGAGTTCTGTGGATTTTAGTTGCTTTTGAGGAGCCGCCTTTCTTTACTGCCCAGCCTCCTTCAGGATTTTTAACAATGTGCTGCGTTTTCTTAACCATTGGTCGTAGCTCCTCTTGAAATGTAGCAGTTTTATTACCTGGCATTATATCGGGGGTACTTTTAATATAAGTAAATCACCACTCAGTTTTGGTTCAAGCCCCCATCGAATGACGGCTTCGAGTTGTGAGTTCAACCGATCGACGCAACACATGCGTTAAATCGTCCAGCTGGCGTCTCGTATTCTAACGTTTTACGAGGCCGCTCATTTAATTGTCGAGCCACTGCACTCAGCTTAGACTGTGAGTGTATCGATA